>NZ_CP119133.2:3821250-5095000 GCF_001636945.3 Streptomyces sp. FXJ1.172
TCTTGACCGTCTTCTTCGGGCCCGGGTTGAGGTCCGTGTAGCCCGCGATGTGGCTGAAGAGGGCGTTGGTCTGCTGGGCGTTGGTCTGGTCGGCGCCGTAGTTCCAGGCGTCGACGTAGGACTGCGCGGTGACCGCCTCGCCGTTGTGGAAGGTGTAGCCCGGCTTCAGCTTGATCGTCCAGACCTTGTTGTCCTTCGTGGTGATGGACTGGGCCTCGTCGTTGACGATCTTGTTGTTCGGGTCGATCTTCGTCAGACCGGTGAACAGGGCGTGGATGACCTGGCCGCCCTCGGTCTCGTACGTGTTCGACGGGACCAGCGTGTTCTGCGGCTGACCGATCTCGACCGACACCACGCCGTTGTTCTTACCGCCGGCATTGCCGTTGCCAGTGTCTCCGCCGCCACCACAAGCGGTCGCACCCATGGCCACGACTATCGCGACCGCGGCCCACCTGGCGCCCTTGGCACCACGCATGGGGCTCCTCCTCAATGAGTCCATTGGTTCACCACATGGAGGGACACAAGACGCGTCACCGTCACCGGTGCTTGCAATCGTCAAGTGCCCCCGCGCTCGTAAGTCGGCGCCGCCAGCGGCGTGACCCTTTTTTATCCGAGCTCTACGCGCCTAACTATCTGCCATGCGAACGGGCGTGAACCACACCTTCAAGGTCTCGGTTCGATCACACCTGCCGAGAACTTCTTCCAAAATCCGGACAAACAGTTAGGCGAAAGATCCCTGCGAAACGGACTTGTTACACGTCTAGCGGGTTCTGGTGTCCGAATAGCGGACAAGAGGTGGTAGAAAACCGGTTGCGCGAAACGACCACGTGGGCATGCCAAGCGCGATCCACGTCACACCGGGACACAACGCGGCATGCCGGTCGTGTCAGGACGTGTCGGAGATGACGCCGGGACAGACCGACGCGAGGACCCAACAAGCCGCAGAATCCGGTCACTCTAACAACGCCGCAAGGCTGCCCGGCCCCCGTTGAGGGATCTGACGCCCTGTTGTAGGGAAAACCCTCTACGCACCTGACCACTGCCGACGGCGCCCGAAACGGCGCGAGGGCCTGCCCGGCGACGACCGGGCAGGCCCTCGGGCCACGAACGGGAGGGGTCAGCCGTGCTTGGCGCGGCTGGCGGCGCGGGCCCGCTCACGCTGGTCCAGGTTCACCTTGCGGATGCGAACGGCCTCCGGGGTCACCTCGACGCACTCGTCGTCACGGCAGAACTCCAGCGACTGCTCGAGCGACAGCTTGCGCGGCGGCACGATCGACTCGGCCACATCGGCCGTGGACGACCGCATGTTGGTGAGCTTCTTCTCCTTGGTGATGTTGACGTCCATGTCGTCGGCGCGGGAGTTCTCACCGACGATCATGCCCTCGTACACCTCGGTGCCCGGCTCCACGAAGAGCACGCCGCGCTCCTGGAGGTTCGTCATCGCGAAAGCGGTGACGACACCGGAGCGGTCGGCGACCAGCGAGCCGTTGTTACGGGTCTGCAGCGTGCCGAACCAGGGCTCGTGGCCCTCGTGGATGGAGTGGCCGATACCCGTGCCGCGGGTCTGGGTCAGGAACTCGGTCCGGAAACCGATCAGACCGCGCGAGGGCACGACGAACTCCATGCGCACCCAGCCGGAGCCGTGGTTGGACATGTTGTCCATGCGGCCCTTGCGGACACCCATCAGCTGGGTGACGGCGCCCATGTGCTCCTCGGGCACGTCGACCGTCATGCGCTCGACCGGCTCGTAGACCTTGCCGTCGACGTCCTTGGTGACGACCTGCGGCTTGCCCACCGTCAGCTCGTAGCCCTCCCGGCGCATGGTCTCGACCAGGATGGCGAGCGCCAGCTCACCACGGCCCTGCACCTCCCAGGCGTCGGGGCGCTCGGTCTCCAGGACGCGGAGGGAGACGTTACCGATCAGCTCGCGGTCGAGGCGGTCCTTGACCTGGCGGGCGGTGACCTTGCGGTCCTTGACGGCCGACTTCGCGTCGGCGCCCTTGCCGGTGCCGCCCCGGCCGACCAGCGGCGAGGTGTTCGTACCGATCACCATGGAGATCGCGGGCTCGTCGACCGTGATCAGCGGCAGCGGGACGGGGTTCTCGGGGTCCGCGAGCGTCTCACCGATCATGATGTCGGGGATGCCGGCGACAGCGCAGATGTCACCCGGGCCGGCCTTCTCGGCCGGCTTGCGGGTGAGCGCCTCGGTCATCATCAGCTCGGAGATGCGCACGTTGCTGATGGAGCCGTCGCGCTTGATCCAGGCGACGGTCTGGCCCTTGCGCAGCTCGCCCTGCTCGACGCGGAGCAGCGCGATACGGCCGAGGAAGTTGTCGGCGTCGAGGTTGGTGACGTGGGCCTGCAGCGGCGCGTCCTCGTCGTACGTCGGGGCCGGGATGTGCTCCAGGATCGTGGAGAAGAACGGCTCGAGGCTGTCGCTGTCGGCCGGGACCGTGCCGTTTTCCGGCTTGGTCAGCGAGGCGATGCCGTCACGGCCGCAGGCGTAGACGATCGGGAACTCGATCTGCTCCTCGTCCGCGTCCAGGTCGAGGAAGAGGTCGTAGGTCTCGTTGACGACCTCGTCGATGCGGGAGTCCGGGCGGTCCGTCTTGTTGATGCACAGGATGACGGGCAGGCGCTGCTGGAGGGCCTTGCGCAGCACGAACCGGGTCTGCGGCAGCGGGCCCTCGGAGGCGTCCACCAGCAGCACGACACCGTCGACCATCGACAGACCGCGCTCGACCTCGCCGCCGAAGTCGGCGTGGCCGGGGGTGTCGATGATGTTGATGGTGATCGGGTCCCCGCCGTCCTTCGGGTGGTACTTGACCGCGGTGTTCTTGGCGAGGATCGTGATGCCCTTCTCACGCTCCAGGTCGTTCGAGTCCATCATGCGGTCGTCGACCGAGTCGAGCTGGTGGGCGGCGAACGCGCCGGCCTGCTTCAGCATGCCGTCGACGATGGTGGTCTTGCCGTGGTCGACGTGGGCGACGATGGCGACGTTGCGGATGTCGTGACGCGTAGAAGACGCCGTCATAGGTTGCCGTACTCCCGGATGGTGAGGAAAGCCTGCGCGTACGTGTGCGTTACGCGGGCCCTGCCGGGCTTGACACGCCACGGCCTCACCCCATGGTACGTGGCCCCGGGACAGTCGGCCTCCTCAGGGCCGTGTGATCATCTGCGCGCAGGTCAGTTCTTCGGGCCGGCCTCGGGGCTCTGGGGACCCTTCGCGCCCTTCTCCAGGAAGCCCATGTCCTCGTAGACCGGCGTCTGGAATCCGAAGGCGCCGGCGTTGACGATGTTCCGCCTCACCCCCACCAGCTGGGGCCGCTGGAACAGCGGAATGGACCCGGCCGCCGCCCAGATCCGCGAGTCCGCCTTGTGGATCAGTGAGCGCGCCTCGTTCTCGTCCAGGGTCGCCGCGGCCTCGTCGAACAGCTGGTCCACCTGGTCCGTGCCGACCCGCGTGTAGTTCTGCTCGACGTTCAGCGAGCCGTCGGCGGCGGGCACCGGCTTGGCGTAGATCGGCCGGGCGTCGGTCGCCGGGAACGCGGACGAGGGCCACGAGTACAGCGCGAGGTCGTAGTCGCCGGAGGCGATGTGGTCCTTGAAGTAGCTGTCGTCCGAGACCTTGCTGATCGTCGTCCGGATGCCGACCTTCTCCAGCATGGCCGAGATCCGCCCGGCGACCGCGTCCAGGGTCTCGGAGCCGGGGCCGGTGGGCAGCACGAAGCGCAGCAGGAGCGGCTTGCCGTCCTTGGCGAGCGGTCCGGCCGGCGGGCCGGCCGGGGCGGCCGTGCCCTTGGGGGCGTAGGCCCCGGGTGCTCCCCCGTGCCTGCTCTCCTGCGCCAGGCGCCGGTCGCCGCCGTCACCGCGGCCCCCGCTCTTGTCGTCCTCGCCGACGATGTACTGCCCGTCCTTGCCGCCGTCGGACGGATCCTCTTTGCTGCTTTTGTCGCCTTTATCACTCTTGTCGCTCTCGGAGCCGGCCGCCTTATCGGGCTTCTTCTGCTCCTTGACCGGCCCGCCGGCCACCCAGCCGGCGTCGCCGAGCAGCGCCGCCGCCTCCTTGGTGTCCTGCTCGCCGAGTGCGCCGCTGCTGTCCGCGTAGTCGGCCTGTCCGGCCAGGGCGAGGTGGCTGCCGACCGGGACCGCGGGCAGGCCCAGCGGGGTGAGCACCAGCCGGGCCAGTTGCCTGCGGTCCAGGGCGCGGGCGACGGCCCGGCGGACCCGTTCGTCGGCGAGGGCCCCCTCGGAGCCGTTGAGGGCGAGCTGGGTGTAGGCGGGCTCCAGCGACCTGCGGACGTCGAACCCGCCCAGCGCCTGCTGCTCGCCCAGATAGTCGCTGATGGCCTTGCGCAGCTCCGTCCGGTCGGCGTCTTTGCCGGGGCCGAGGCCGTGCGCGAGCGCCCAGGAGCGCAGCTTCTTCACCGAGGTCCTGCCGGAGCCCTGGAGCGGGTTCGCGGCGCCCTGGGCGGCGAGCCCGATCCGCTGGGCCTCGGCCGGGTCGAGGTCGGCGACGTCGACGCTGCCGTCGGCGAGCGCGGCGGCCCGCTTGTCGCGGGGTACGGCGTGCAGCACGATCTCGGACAGCTTCGCCGACTGGCCCCACCAGCGGGGGTTGCGGGTGAGGACGACGTCCTTCGCGGCGGTGTCGACCTTGCCGAGCGTGAAGGGGCCGGCGGTGACCTTCAGCTTGCGGCGGGCGCCGTCGTTGAAGGCGTCCGGGGTGCCCATGACGTCCTTCGGGTACAGCGGTGAGAACAGCGACTTCCAGTCGGCGTAGGGGCGGGAGAACGTGACCCGGACCTGGAGGTCGTTCGCGCCGCGCTCGATCTTCTCGATGCGGTCGTAGCCGGCGTTGCGGGCGGTCCAGTAGGCGCTGTTCTTGCCGGACAGGGCGCGCCACTGGGCGAGGAAGTCGGCGGCCCCGATCTCCCGGCCGTCGCTCCACACGGCCTGCTGGTTCAGCTTGTACTGCACGACCTGGCGCGGCTCGGTCGCGATGACCTTGGCCGACTCGAGATACGCGGAATTGGGCACCGGCCGCCCGTCGGCGTCGAGACGGAACATCGACGGCAGGACGGCCTGGGCGATCCGGGTGGTGCCGGCGTCGGCGTCGGCCTGGAAGGCGTTGAGGGTCTCGGGGACGGCGTCGACGGCCCACTTCAGCGTGCCGCCGTCGGCGACCAGGTTCCGGGAGACCGGGGCGATGTCCTGTCCGGCGAGGGGCTTGTTGACGACCTCGTCGTCGGAGCCGCAGCCGGCGAGGAACGGCACCGCCAGCGCGCCGGCGGTGAGGAAGAGCGCCCCACGCATGACCGCGCTGGGCCTGGGTCCGACTCCGTCGTGGGACATCTCTGCTACCTCCGGGAAGCCGCGAGCGTTATGATCACTTTTGGCGGTATATGGAGCTGATCAGATCTATGCGGCCCACTGAAGAGGAAAGGATCCGGCAACCGAGGGCGACACGGCGACGACGGGTGGTGACCCCACCCGTGTGGCGCAACACCACCGCAATGCATCCGTACGCCTCCGCCAATCGCTGCACATGCCTTCACATCGGCAGGTGTGACGCGCAACACTCCAAGGCGCATGAACGTTGCCGCCCAAGGTCCCGCCGGACCCGCGGAAGTGAGGGCACACCATGTCCGTGCACGACGACATCACCTCGGTCCAGCGCTCCCTCGAGGAACTGAACCGCTCGCTGGGGCGCCTGGAGCACCAGCTCGGCACCGACGGCCTGGAGATCCGCCGGGTCCGGATGGACGCCGACCACCTGCGCGAAAGCCTCGGGCTGCTCAAGGAGAGCGCCGGCGCCTCCGGCATGTCCCGCCGGCCCGACCTCGTCACCATCTCCGACACGCCGTACGACCGCTCCCTGTGGATCGACACGGACGACGAAGGCCTGGGCGCCCGCGACCGCCACGCCCCCTGATCCCCGACCTACCGGAGCCCTGCCTTGGCCACTGGTACGGAACCCCAACAGAACAGCGGCGGCGTACGGACCGCGACGCGCGCCGCGATCGCAGCACCGCATCTGCGGACCGACCGCTGGTGGCTGGCGCCCGCCGTCACCGCGGCCGGTCTGTTCGCCTTCGTCGTCTATTCGACCTGGCGGGCCTTCGCCAACGAGTACTACTACGCGGCCCCGTACGTCTCGCCGTTCTACTCGCCCTGCCTGGCGCAGAACTGCCGGACCATGCACGCCGGTCCGAACGCGGACCTGTTCGGGAGCTGGTGGGGCATCTCCCCCGCCATCATCATCCTGATCTTCCCGCTCGGCTTCCGGCTGACCTGCTACTACTACCGCAAGGCGTACTACCGCGCCTTCTGGGCGTCCCCGCCCGCCTGCGCGGTTGCCGAGCCGCACCGCAAGTACACCGGTGAGACCCGCTTCCCGCTGATCCTGCAGAACGTCCACCGGTACTTCTTCTACGCCGCCCTGCTGGTCGCCGGCGTGCTGACCTACGACACCGTGCTGTCCTTCCGGGACACCCACTACCGCTGGGGCCACATGGGCCTCGGCACCCTCGTCTTCCTGGTCAACATCGTGCTGATCTGGGCGTACACGCTCTCCTGCCACTCGTGCCGGCACATCGTCGGCGGCAAGCTCAAGCACTTCTCCAAGCATCCCGTGCGCTACAGGGCGTGGCAGTTCGTCGGCCGGCTCAACGACCGGCACATGCTGCTGGCGTGGGCGTCGCTGTTCAGCGTGTGGCTCGCCGACTTCTACGTCTATCTGGTCGCGTCCGGGGTCTTCGCCGACCCGCGCTTCTTCTAGGAACAGGTGAGCCGTCTGATGTCCGTGGTGGACCGGCAGGAGTGGGACGTCGTCGTGGTCGGTGCCGGCGGCGCCGGGCTGCGGGCCGCGATCGAGGCGCGCGAGCGGGGCGCGCGTACGGCGGTGATCTGCAAGTCGCTGTTCGGCAAGGCGCACACGGTGATGGCCGAGGGCGGGATCGCGGCCGCCATGGCCAACGTCAACGAGCACGACACCTGGCAGGTCCACTTCCGCGACACGATGCGCGGCGGCAAGTTCCTCAACCAGTGGCGGATGGCCGAGCTGCACGCGCAGGAGGCCCCGGACCGGGTGTGGGAACTGGAGACCTGGGGCGCGCTGTTCGACCGTACGAAGGACGGCCGGATCTCGCAGCGCAACTTCGGCGGCCACGAGTACCCGCGCCTCGCCCACGTCGGCGACCGCACGGGCCTGGAGCTGATCCGCACGCTCCAGCAGAAGATCGTCGCCCTCCAGCAGGAGGACTTCAAGGAGACCGGGGACCACGAGTCACGGCTGAAGGTCTTCCAGGAGTGCACGGTCACCAGGGTCCTGAAGGACGGGGAGCGCGTCTCGGGCGTCTTCGCGTACGAGCGCGAGAGCGGCCGTTTCTTCGTCCTTCAGGCCCCCGCGGTCGTGATCGCGACCGGCGGGATCGGCAAGTCCTTCAAGGTGACGTCGAACTCGTGGGAGTACACGGGCGACGGGCACGCACTGGCGCTGCTGGCCGGGGCGCCCCTGCTCAACATGGAGTTCGTGCAGTTCCACCCGACGGGCATGGTCTGGCCGCCGTCGGTGAAGGGCATCCTCGTCACCGAGTCGGTGCGCGGGGACGGCGGGGTGCTCAGGAACTCCGACGGCAAGCGGTTCATGTTCGACTACATCCCGGACGTGTTCAAGGAGAAGTACGCCGAGTCGGAGGAGGAGGCCGACCGGTGGTACGAGGACCCGGACCACAACCGGCGGCCACCGGAGCTGCTCCCCCGCGACGAGGTGGCCCGCGCGATCAACTCCGAGGTGAAGGCCGGCCGGGGCTCGCCGCACGGCGGGGTCTTCCTGGACGTCTCCACGCGCATGCCCGCCGAGGTCGTCCGCCGCCGGCTGCCCTCGATGTACCACCAGTTCAAGGAGCTGGCGGACGTCGACATCACGGCGGAGGCGATGGAGGTCGGCCCGACCTGTCACTACGTGATGGGCGGCATCGCGGTCGACTCCGACACGGCGGCCGCGCGCGGGGTGCCGGGGCTGTTCGCGGCCGGTGAGGTGGCCGGCGGCATGCACGGCTCCAACCGGCTCGGCGGCAACTCCCTGTCCGACCTGCTGGTGTTCGGGCGGCGGGCGGGCTGGCACGCGGCCGAGCACGCGGCGCGGCTCGCCGGCAGCCGCCCGGTCGTCGACGACGCCCAGGTCGACTCGGCGTCCGCCGAGGCACTGCGCCCCTTCTCCGCGGAGGCAGACCAAGAGGGCGAGGAGGGCGAGGCGGGCCCGCCGGAGAACCCGTACACCCTGCACCAGGAACTGCAGCAGACCATGAACGACCTGGTCGGCATCATCCGCCGCGAGGGCGAGATGGAGCAGGCCCTGCACAGGCTCGGCGAGCTGCGCGCCCGGGCCCGGCGGGCCGGCGTGGAGGGCCACCGCCAGTTCAACCCGGGCTGGCATCTCGCCCTGGATCTCAGGAACATGCTGCTGGTCAGCGAGTGCGTGGCCCGCGCGGCACTGGAGCGCACCGAGTCGCGCGGCGGCCACACCCGCGAGGACCATCCCACGATGGAGCGGTCCTGGCGCAAGGTGAACCTCCTGTGCACGCTCACCGGCACGCCCGCCGCGGCCGACCCCGACCGGGGCCAGATCGACCTCACCCGCGAGACCACCGACCCCATCCGCCCGGACCTGCTCGCCCTCTTCGAGAAGGAGGAGCTGGTCAAGTACCTCGCCGAAGAGGAGCTGTACGAGTGAGCAGCTACGAGGCCCGCTTCAAGGTGTGGCGGGGTGACGTCGAGGGCGGGGGCCTTCGGGACTTCACCGTCGAGGTGAACGACGGCGAGGTGGTCCTCGACATCATCCACCGCCTCCAGGCCACCCAGGCCCCCGACCTGGCCGTGCGCTGGAACTGCAAGGCGGGCAAGTGCGGTTCGTGCTCGGCGGAGATCAACGGCCGGCCGCGGCTGATGTGCATGACCCGCATGTCGGTGTTCACCCGCGACGAGACGATCACCGTGACCCCCCTGCGTGCCTTCCCCGTGGTCCGCGACCTGGTGACGGACGTCGGCTTCAACTACCAGAAGGCCAGGGAGGTCCCGGCCTTCGTACCGCCGGCCGGGCTCGGCCCCGGTGAGTACAGGATGATGCAGGAGGACGTGGACCGCTCGCAGGAGTTCCGCAAGTGCATCGAGTGCTTCCTGTGCCAGGACACCTGCCATGTGGTGCGCGACCACGAGGAGAACAAGACGGCGTTCGCGGGCCCGCGCTTCCTGATGCGGATCGCCGAGCTGGACATGCACCCGCTGGACGCCGCCGCCGAGACCGGCCTGGACCGGGGGCGCACGGCCCAGGACGAACACGGACTCGGCTACTGCAACATCACCAAGTGCTGCACGGAGGTCTGCCCGGAGGGCATCCACATCACCGACAACGCGCTGATCCCGATGAAGGAGCGGGCGGTCGACCGCAAGTACGACCCGCTGGTGTGGCTCGGCTCGAAGATCAGGAGGAGGCCGTCGTGACGGTACGGCCGGGTCGGCGAACCCAGTTCTCCCGGTAGGCGCGCCAGTCCGCGTCCGCCGCCGCGAGGTCCACGTTGGCCTCACCGTCGACGCCCTCGGGTGCCCGGTCCACGCGGCGCCCGGTCTCGTCGTCCCTTTCCTGCCCCCTGTTCCCTCGTCCCCCGCCCGTATCCGTCCCGCTCGCGGAGGGGCCTACCTGCCCATACGCTCCGAAATGTGACGTCCTCCCTGATCCGGGGCCGGCCCCGGCGCGCCACGGCGCACATACGGATACAGGTGGCGCATGCCGTGCTGGGTGCCGTTGCCGGGGTCCTGTGGCTGGTGTTGCCGGTGATGACGGCAGACGCGCAGGATCCGGTTCCCGTGGCGCCCGCCGGGGCGGTCGCGGGCGCCGCCGCGCCGCAGCAGGGCGGTACCTCCACCGCGGATCTCGTCCTGCCCCTCGTCGCGGGGGTCACGGCCGTGGTGCTGGCCGGGTACGGCTGGCTGCGCCGCACCCGGCGCGCCCGTACCCGTACGACCCCGGGGATCGTCTCCGCCGTACCGCCCGCCCCCACCCCGGCCGACTTCGAGCGCCAGGCCCGCGCCGCGCTGGTGCTGGCCGACGACTGCGTCCGCACCAGCAGGGAGGAACTGTCCTTCGTCCAGGAGCGGTTCCCGCGGCCGGACACCGAGGGCTTCGCGCACGCCCTGCGGGCGGCGGAGACCGAGCTGTCGGCCGCGTGCGCGATCTGGCGGCGGTACGAGCAGGGGGTGCCGGCGGATGCCGCGGCCCGGCGGCAGGCGCTGGTGGGGGTGATCGGCCGGTGCGCGGAGGCCGGGCGCAGACTGGACGCGGAGGCTGCGGAGCTGGATCTTCTGCGGGGGCTGGAGGGGCCGGGGCTGGACGGGGCGCTGGACGTCGCCGAGGGACGGTTCCGGGAACTGGCGGGACGGACCGTGACCGCGCAGGACCTGCTGGCCGCGCTGGGCGAGCGGTACGCACCGTCCGCCCTGGACCCGGTCACCGGGTACGTGGAACAGGCCAAGGACCGGCTGGTGTTCGCCACCGCCCGGCTCAACGAGGCCCGCCAGGCGGCCGACCGGACCGACGGCGAACGGGCCGCCCGGCACCTGCGCGCGGCCGAGGGCGCGGTGGCCCAGGCCGGGATCCTGATATCCGGGGTGGAACGCCTGGCGGCGGAGCTGGCGGAGGCCGCCCGGCTGCTTCCGGCCACGCTGACCGGCGCGGAGGCGGAGCTGGCGGCGGCCCGCAACGAGGGCGCCCGCAAGCCTTTGACCAGCGGCGAACTGCACGCCCGGCTGTCCCACGCCGACACCGTGCTGGCCGTCGTACGCGACGAGATGATCCCGGGCCCCTGCGACCCGCTGGACGCGCTGCACCGGGTCACGCGGGCGGTACGGCGGCTGGAGGACGGCCGCGCGGGTGTCGTGGCCGCGGCGGCGCTGCTCGTGGCGCGCGGCTCCGTCGCCGGGGCGGAGGAGTTCATCGCGGTGCACCGCGGCGCGGTGGGCCCGACGGCCCGGGTCCGCCTGGCCGAGGCGGTACGCGAACTGGCCGCCGGGGACACCGACCGGGCCGGCACCGCGGCCCGGGAGGCCCGGGAGCTGTCCGAACGCGACGTGCGCACCCACGGCACCCCGCGGCCGGCCGCCGCCCAGGACACCCCGGGCCTGACCGGCGCGCTCCTGGGCGGCGTACTTCTGGCGGACGCCGGGACCGGCACCTCACCGGCGAGCTACGGAGGCCCGGAGACCAGGGACCGCCGCCGGACAGAGCCGTGACCGGCCGGCCCGCTCGCCCGTCAGAAGAGGCTCAGCAGCGCTTCCGCCGGGTCTGTCAGGCCCGTTTCCGCGCCGGGGAGCGGCAGCTCGAACCACACCGTCTTGCCGCGGGGCGTCCGGCGCGAACCCCACGCCGCGCTGAGCAACCCGACCAGCTGCAGACCCCGGCCCCCCTCGTCCGTGTCCCGGGCCCGGCGGCGGCGCGGCTGGACCAGGCCGGAGTCCCACACCTCGCAGACCAGCGTCCGGTCCAGCAGCAGCCGCAGCCGGATGTCCCCCTCGCCGTACCGCAGTGCGTTGGTGACCAGCTCGCTGACGAGCAGTTCCGTCGTGTCGACCAGCGCCTCCAGGTCCCAGCTGACCAGCTGCGCCCGGGTGTACTCCCGCGCCCGCCCCACGCTCTTGGGCTCGCGCGGCAGCGTCCAGTCGCCGACGGACTCGGCCGGCAGCCCCTGCACCCGCGCCATCAGCAGCGCGATGTCGTCCTCGCCGTGATGGGTGTCGAGGGTGTTGAGGACGTGGTCGCAGACGTCCTCCAGCTGCGGCGCCGGATCGCTGAGCGCGCCGACGAAGGCCTGCAGACCCTCGTCCAGCGGATGGTCGCGGGACTCGACCAGACCGTCCGTGTACAGGGCGAGCAAGGCTCCCTCCGGGAGTTCCACCTCCACCTCCTCGAAGGGCTCGCCGCCCACGCCCAGCGGCATGCCGGGCGGCACGTCCAGCATCAGCGCCGGCTCACCGGGCTCGACCAGGACCGGCGGCAGATGCCCGGCGTTGGCGAACGTACAGCGTCTGGTGACCGAGTCGTACACCGCGTACACGCAGGTCGCGAGGTAGACCTCGGACAGGTCGGCGTCGCGCGGCTGGCGGGCCGTGCGGCCGGCCTGCTGCACACCCCCCGGGGTGCCGAGCCCCCGGGCGATCTCGTCCAGCGCCGAGAGCACTTCGGCCGGTTCGAGGTCCAGCAGCGCCAACGTCCGTACCGCCGTGCGGAGTTCGCCCATCGCCACGGCCGCTCGCAGGCCGCGGCCCATCACGTCGCCGACCACCAACGCCGTGCGGTGACCGGGCAGTTCGATCACGTCGAACCAGTCGCCGCCCACCTCGGTGGCCGCGTTGCCGGGCAGATAGCGGCAGGCGATGTCCAGCCCGGAGGCCTCGGGGTCACCGGGCGGGAGCAGGGACCGCTGCAGGATCAGCGCCCGCTCGTGCTCGCGCCGGTACAGGCGCGCGTTGTCGATGCAGACGGCCGCGCGCGCGGCCAGTTCCACCGCCAGGTCCCGGTCGCGGTCGCCGAACGGCTCGCTGCCCTTGGTGCGGGCGAACTGCGCGAGGCCCACGACGGTGTCGTGCGCGACCATCGGCACGGCCAGCGTGGACTGCACGAGGCCGCCGTCCTCGGCGGGCACGAACTGCAGCCGGGCGGTGCGCAGGGCGTCGGCGCACGGCGAGTTGAAGGGGAAGTGGTGGACCGCGCCGAGCGCGACCGGTTCGCCGCCGCCCCGGAACGGGGCGCCGGAGACGGCGCTGGCGAAGGCGACCCGGCGCAGCTCGGCGCTGCCGTCGGCGAGGCCGGGCGGGGTCTCGTCACCGGTCAGCAGGCCCTGGTAGAGGTCGACGGTGGCGAGGTCGCAGAAGCCGGGGACGACGACGTCGAGCAGTTCGCGGGCCGTGGTCTCCAGGTCGAGGGAGTTCCCTATGCGGGCCCCGGCCTCGTTGAGCAGGGCGAGGTTGCGCCGGGCGGCGGCCGCCTCGCGGGCGGCGGCCCGGCGGGCGGTGATGTCGGTCCCGAGCCAGGCGATGCCCATGGGCCGGCCGCTGCCGCCGTGCACCCGGTAGAGGTTGACCGACCAGTGCCGGCGCTCCGCGGAGTCCGGGACATGGCCGGTGACATGCATGTCGGTGATGGACTGGCCGGTTTCCAGCACCCGTCGCAGGGTGGCCGACACCCGCTCCGCCTCACCGCGCGCCAGATAGTCGTGCACCCCCCTGCCCCGGTGGTCGTCCGGGGTTCCGCCGAAGATGGAGGCGAACCGCTCGTTGGCCCGACGGACCCTCAGATCGGTGTCGATCAGCAGGAATCCGAACGGGGACTGGCCGAAGATCGCCTGTGACGCGGCGAGGTCGGTCTCGATGCTGCGGAGGGTGCGGACGTCGACCACGATGCAGACGGCGGCCTTCTCGCCCTCGGCGGTCCGGGTGGGCATGACGTAGACCTCGGCCAGCCCCTCCTGGCCGCGCGTGCCGTCGGGCCGGTCCGGCATCCGGAAGGGCACAACCCCGGTCCACTCCCGCCCGTCGAGGATCTCGGCCATCTTGCGCTGGCCGCGCTCGCGCAGGTCGGGGTCGATGAAGGCCTCTATGGGGTCCATGCCGACCGCGCGTTCGGCGGGGATGCCGAAGAGCTGCTCGGCGCGCAGGCTCCACTGGTCGACCACGCCGCCGGTGCTGATGGAGAAGGACGCGACCCGGATGTAGTCGTAGATCGAGCCGGGCGGACTGCTCTGCCACATGGCGTCGCCGGGCGCGGCGGCAGCCTCCGCGGCCTGGTTCCTCGCGCCGCCCGACGGGTCCTCGGACTCCGTGGCCTTCGCTGGTATCTCGCTCACGCGAACCGTCCCCTCCAGCTCACCGCGCCCGGCACCGGTCACCGGGGGCGGCTGCCCGCAGTATCCAGCACTACGGCGCCGCACGACACGGTGTTCACGATCACAGCATGGTCCAGGTGTTTTTCGGACCGGTCCGTGACAACACTTCCACTCTTCTAACCAGGGAACACGCCGTCGAATCACGCACTCCGGGACGGGTCTCGGGCTCGAGGCGCACGGTGGACGGCACCTCGCCTGCCGTACACCTCCGTGCCCCCTGAGTGCTCCCGCGTCACTCCCGCTCCGACGTCACCGGTGCCCCTGTGTCACCCGGGCACCGCCAGTTCGAACCAGACGGTCTTTCCGCTCGCGCCGGGTCGCGTGCCCCACCGGCGCGAGGAGCCGGCGACCAGCTGCAGGCCGCGCCCGCTCTCGTCCCCGGGCCGGGCGACACGCTCGCGCGGCGGATCGGGGAGCGGGTCGGAGACCTCCACCAGCAGCGTCCCGCCCAGCCCTTCGGGGCGCACCAGCCGTACGCCGATGGGTCCGGTGGCGTGCCGCAGGGAGTTGGTGACCAACTCACTGACCAGCAGCGCGGTCAGATCGGCAAGGCAGTCGAGGTCCCAGCCGTGCAACTGGCCGCGGACGGCGGCACGTGCGGTGCGCACGGCGTCCGGTTCCGCGGGAAAGGTCCACTCGGCGCCGCCGCCTTCGATGTCGATCACGCCCGATCACTTCCCAGGACAGTGAGCCCACCCATGTCCGGTTTCGTGGGGTTAATGGGCACATACCCGATATTCAGCGGGCAGTACCGTGCGACGGGGCGCACCGTGGCACGAACGGCGTACGCCCGCACGGCGGATACCGGTGACCGGCGCACGCGCGGCGCGTGGCATGCACGCGGGACTCAGCGGGGGTCGGCGGCGAGGTGCGGGGTGACCGCGCGGACGGCGGGGACGTCCTGGTCGAGCCAGGGGACGTCCCAGATCTCGGCCGGGGTCAGCCAGCGCAGCTCGTCATGGTCCTGCAGGGGCCGGGGCGCGGCCGAGCCGGGGCGCAGGCGGGCGGTCCACACCCGCAGGACGTACGGCGCCCGCAGCGGCCACTGGCCGGGCACGCGCTCGACCGGCTCGGCATCGACGCCCAGTTCCTCGCGCAGTTCGCGCACCAGGGCGCCCTCGGGGCGCTCGCCCGGCTCCACCTTGCCGCCGGGCAGCTCCCAGCGTCCGGCCAGATCGGCGGGCGCGCTGCGGCGGGCGGCGAGCAGCCGGCCGCCGTCGAGCAGGGCTGCCCCCACCACCACGATCCGGTCCGTGCCGGGTGTCATCGGCGTGCTGGGCGTCATGGGGCGGAGCCTACGGGAGGCCGCCGGGGGTCAGTTGCGCGCGCCGTCCCCGTTCTGGCCGATGCGCTCGACCCAGTAGAGCTGCCTGTGCCCCCGGTCGTCGAGGCTGTCGGCGATCTTCTGGGCCTCGGCCCGGGTCGCGTACCGCCCGACGCGGTAGCGATTGCCGTTGTCGTCCTGCCGTATCACGATCCAGGGCAGGGAGACCGTCCCCTCACTCATGGCTCCCACCGCCCCCGAAGCTCCTTCTCGCACCGCCCCACCCTCCCCCTTGCTCGGCTGCGCTCGTGCGGGGGGACCCCCATCCCGTCCCGGGCCCCCACTGAGCCTCGCCTAAGGAAACCGCAATCCGCATATGCCCGAGCGTACGCCCAACCTTTACGCAGCGAACACGCCTTTTCACAAAGAGGTACGCAACCAGCCAGAACGCCGGGGGCGCACGGATGTGAACGCGCCGTCGTGAGCGCCGCCGTCGTGCGTCGGGGGCATATCCGAGTGACCCCTGACCACCTGGGAAAACGGCCGGATCACGGTGGCACGCCGAGAGCCGGCCGGGCGCGCACGGCCGGGCACCCGCCCGCGCGGGGCGCCAGGGGTGTGCGCTACCTCACTCACAGGGGCGCGCGCACCGTACGGGCGGTCGCTCACGAGGACGCCTTCTCACCTCACCGGCAGGTGGTACGCCACCCGGTACCGGTCCGCCGGGATCACCACGTCGGCGGTCTCCACCGGGCGGCCGGAGGCGTAGTACGTGCGCTGGATGACGAGCACCACATGGCCCGGGACGCCGCCGAGCACATGCAGTTCCTCGGCGAGGCCGGGGCGGGCGCCCACCTCCTCGGTGACGTTGTCCACGATGACGTCGATGGCCCGCATGCGCTCGGCCACGCCCATGCCGCCGAGCGGCCCCTCCTCGGGCAGCATCACCGGAGTGCGACCGGTGACGGCGAGGGGCTCCCAGGAGGTGGAGAGCATCATCGGCTCACCCGCTTCCCGGAAGAGGTACTTGGTGCGCATGACCCGGTCGCCGGCCTGGATCGAGAGCCGCTCGGCGATGGCGGCCCCGGCCTGGGCCTGCTCGCTGCTGGACTCCCAGGTGCCGCGCACCGAGGCGTCGGCCTGCTCCTGCCGGAAGGGCGTGGCACCGCAGGCCGGGCGGTATCCGGAGCGGGCGACCCGCCGGGGCACGGGCCGCTCGCGCACATACGTCCCCGACCCGGAGCGGCCCTCGACCAGACCTTCAGCCATCAGCACCTTGCGGGCCTCCAGCGCAACCGTGTCCGAGACGCCGTACTCCTCGCGGATGCGGGCCTGGGAGGGGAGGCGGGTGTGGGGCGGCAGCGAACCGTCGACGATCTTCTTGCGGAGATCACCCGCGACGCGCAGGTACGCCGGCTGCTCACCGAAAGTCACTGGCCGCTCCCATCAGATTGTACAGACAGCAACAGCGTGGCAACCGTGGGTTGTGCCGTGCAAGCAAAGGCCAGAGAATCACTCGATGTGATGACATGGGGTGGGGGAGGGCTTTACCCAGGCACTTTCTCCCCCGTATAGGCGCGCTCACACCTGGCGCCGGGTGCACCGGCGGCGCACGGGGGCCCGGCGGGCCGGAGCACGGACCCCGGTACGGTGCTCCTGGGCCGGGCACCGGCGGAACGGGGGCGGAATGGGGACGGCGATCCTGCCGGGGAGCAGGGTGGGCGGCGAGGTCGTACGGGCGGTGAACGGGCTCACCGGACGGTGGGCGGCGACCGCGCGGGACGGCACGGTCCTCTCGGCGGCCGGCGTGTGGCCCCTGCCGGCGTTCCTGGCCGACGGCGCGGCGGGACCGGCGCGCACGGAGCTGGGCGAGGCCCTCGGCCTGCCGGCGGACCAGGCGGCGGGCGCGGCACGGCAGTTGCCCGGCGCGCCGGCCGGCCTGCCCGGAGTGGACACCGCCGTGGGCCTGAGGACCGCACGGACGCTGGAGCTGCGCCCGCAGTGGACGGCGGGGCTGCCCGCCACGGCCCACGGCATGCTCACCGGCGACCGGATCTCCGCCGTCTTCGACCGGCCCTTCGGCTTCCTCGCGCTGCAACGGCACTCGCGGCTGGTGCCGGCGGCGGGGTGGGTGACGGATCCGCTGCCGTTCCCGGAGTACCCGGAGCGCCCGGACGAGGGGTGCCCGGACGAGGGGTGCCCGGACGACGAGTACGTGAACGACGCGTGGGAGAGCGACAAGTGAGCAAGGTGTCCGCCGAGACGGTCCGCCAGGTGAACGGGCTGACGGCCCGCTGGGCGCAGGCCCTGCCCGGGGGGACGGTCTGCTCCGCGCCCGGGGTCTGGCCGCTGCTGGGCTTCCTGGCCGACGGCGCGGCGGGACCGGCGCGCGCCGAGCTGGCCGGGGCGCTGGGCGTGCCCGCCGAGCAGGCGGCCGGCGCCGCACGGGAGTTGCTGGCCGCGCTCGCGTCGGTGCCGGGCCTCGACGTGGCGCTCGGTCTGTGGACGCACCAGGGGCTGGCGCTGCGCGAGGAGTGGCGGGCCGGGCTGCCGGCCGGGACGTACGGGGTGTTCGGGGACGACCTCGTCACCGCGCAGGAGCGGCTGGACGCCTGGGCGGCCGAGCGGACCGGCGGGCTGGTCGAGCGCATGCCGGTGACGCTGACCCGGGACGCGCGGATGGTGCTGGCCGGCGCGCTCGCGCTGGGTACGACCTGGCGGCAGCCCTTCGGCGAACTCGCGCTCAGGCCGGGCACGGGCCCCTGGCAGGGCCGTGCGCTGCGCGGTCTGCACCGGCGCAGCCCGCGGCCGGACCGGGTGGGCGTGACGGGCACACCGGACGGTTTCGTCACCGCCCTGACGGTGCCCGGCGACAACGGGATCGACGTCCACCTCGTGCTCGGCGAGGAGCACATGGCGCCGGGTCAGGTGCTCGCGGCCGGGGTGGGGATCGTGGAGCGCGCGCTCGCCCTCACCGGGGGCCGCTCGCTGCCGCACGGGCACGTGGGGCCGGGCCTGTACGTGGAGCAGCAGCCGTCCGTCGCACCGGAGCCGCTGACGCTGGATGTGCGGACGGTCGCCTACGAGGTGCGCGCCGACCACGATCTGCTCGCGTCGGCCGGGCTGTTCGGCCTGACGGCGGCGGCGGATGCCCGCCACGCCCACTTCCCGGGCGTCAGCGCCCACCCGCTCGCCGTCGGTCAGGCCCGCCAGTCGGCGCTGGCCCGGTTCGGGCCGCTGGGCTTCCGGGCGGCGGCGGTGACGGCGGTGGCGGCGGAGCCGGGCGGCGCGCCGCCCCAGCACCGCTACTCCTGCGAGTCGACGGTCGTCCGGGCCGTGTTCGACCGCCCCTTCGGCTTCCTCGCCGTCGACCGCGAGTCCCGGCTGGTCCTGATGGCGGGCTGGGTGACGGAGCCGGCACCGCAGCCGGTCGCCGGCTTCCCGGGCACTGTTCCTCCAGGACTCTGACACAGCGGGCACCGCCGACCCCACCGGACGCCTGCTGTTCGCCGTCGACATGACCGGCGGCGGACCGTACCGGGTCGGCGTACGCCACAGCTCGGTCCGCCAAGTCGCCCTGCACGGCGGAGATCAGCCTGGATCTCGACAAGCTCCGGCTAGCGCCGTGCCCCTGACTTGAGCCGAACAGCCTTCTCCCACGCCCGGCTCCCTCGCCGCGCCGGGCACACCCGGTTGAAGCATCGCCAGTACCAGGACCCGTCGGCCCGGCGGCGCAGGTCCACTTCCTCCCCCTTGCCTGCATCGCACCGAGGAGGTTTGGCAAAGTCCTCCGCATGTTCGTGAGTCAGGATCTTGCGTGCGAAGTGGCCGCCCTTGATGGTCAGCATGACCTCACGTGAGCGGCTCTGCGAAAGGGAGTTGAGGCTGCCCAGCAGAACCGTGTGCTCATCGATGACGACGATCTTCTGGTGCATGACGTTGACGGGGACGACCGTCTGCACCACTGCCCGAAGCTGCCTCACCAAGTCGGCCTGTTTCTTCTGACCCGTGTCGTGGGGATCACGGACGAAGACCGTCACACGCACTCCTCGGCGCACGGCCTCGTCCAGCACCGGCAGCAGCCCGATGAGACGTTTCGCAGTCCACGGAGACCAGATCCACAAGGAGCTGCGCGCTTCGGCCAGCCGTGCGGCAAACGTCTCGTAGAACGAGATCTCGTCGTCGACGTCGGAGACTTCGACATGGCGGGAGAGGACGTCGGCGAGACGCGTGCCGAACGGACCGAGCCGGATGTCCGGCCGCCCGCCGGGGGCGATCAGCTGAGTGGCCGGAACCGTGCGGACGCGTCGGTCGCCGACGAGGGCGGCAAGCCTGCCCATGGCGGTCTGCTCACCCGCGGCAAGAATGCGCCTTCGGCTTCCGACGACGTAAAGCCTGGTCTGAACGCGGGTGACGGCGACGTTGAAGAGCCGTACCCCATTGCTCTCCCAGGCCGACGCTCCAGGGGCCCGGGACGCCTGGGACATCCACAGGCCGTCACCGTAGTCGTCCTCCACGGTGTCGAAGATCACCACGGGGAACTCGCGCCCCTGGAAACGGTGAGCCGTTCCGACCTCGGCGAGCCGGCTGCCGGCGCCCTCGTTGTCCAGGAATCCGGTGGGCTGCGGCTTCATCCACAGACAGGGATCCGCCGGGTCTGCGAACTCCGGAACACGCATGCGAAGCGCGGTGCCGTCTCTGTATACGTCGAGCACTGAGTGACCTGCGTCAATGTCGCTCTCATCAGGTCCGGCCAGTCGCAGACTGTCCCCCTGGAGCTGGTCCGTCCCGGTTTCGGACCCACGCACGTCGACTATGTACTCCCCGGGCTTCCGGCCTCGCACCGCTCGCCCCAGAGGGCGCCACCGTGGCTCCCGCGCAGGTACGCCCTCGTGTGCCACCCAGGCGTCCAGCACCGAGACGACTTCCTCCTGCCAGCCCACGTTCCCCCACTACGACCGTGCTGCCCGGATCTTGATCAGTGGTATCAGTTCGGCCCTGGAGTGACTACCAGCAATCCCGCCAAGGAATGGGCCCTGGGCAGTCCTGGACTCCAGGACGACAGGAACGGCAGCCGCCCGATGACGATCTCGCGGCCCACGCCTCGTCGAATCGCTACGGTTGAGCCATGACCGCGCTGCCCGACTGGATGCGCCCGCCGCGCGAGGAAGGCTGGTTCGCGGAAGACCTGGACCGCCTTCCCGAGGCACCCCGCCACACGGAGCTGATCGACGGAGCGCTCGTCTTCATGGTGTCGCCGCAGAGGTGGTGGCACGGCCACCTCGTCACCATGCTCGCCGTCGCTCTCATGGAGCAGGCGCCCGGCGATGGGGAACGCGGAAGGGGCTGAGTTCGCCGGAACCCAGCCCCTTCTGATCTGCGCGCTTGGCGAACCGCTCAGCGCATGGTGACGAGTCGGTTACACATTGAAGCGGAACTCCACCACGTCCCCGTCCTGCATGACGTAGTCCTTGCCCTCCATGCGCGCCTTGCCCTTCGCGCGGGCCTCGGCGACCGAGCCGGTGACGACCAGGTCCTCGAAGGAGATGACCTCGGCCTTGATGAAGCCCTTCTGGAAGTCGGTGTGGATCACGCCGGCCGCCTCGGGGGCCGTGGCACCCTTCTTGATCGTCCAGGCGCGGGACTCCTTGGGGCCGGCCGTGAGGTAGGTCTGCAGGCCGAGGGTGTTGAAGCCGACCCGGGCGAGGGTGGCGAGGCCGGGCTCGTCCTGGCCGACGGACTGGAGGAGTTCGAGGGCCTCCTCCTCGTCCAGTTCGGCGAGGTCGGCCTCCAGCTTGGCGTTGAGGAAGATCGCTTCGGCGGGGGCGACCAGGGCGCGCTGCTCGTTCTTGAAGTCCTCGTCGATCAGCTCGTCCTCGTCGACGTTGAAGACGTAGAGGAAGGGCTTCGTCGTGAGCAGGTGCAGGTCGTGCAGGAGTTCGTTGCGCTCGGTGCCCTGGACGATGCCGTGCGCGAAGAGCGTGTCGCCCTTCTCCAGGATCTCCTTGGCCTCCTCGACCGCCTTGACCTTGGGCGCGACGTCCTTCTTGATCCGCGACTCCTTCTGGAGGCGCGGGAGGACCTTCTCGATCGTCTGCAGGTCGGCGAGGATCAGCTCGGTATTGATCGTCTCGATGTCGTTCTTCGGCGAGACCTTGCCGTCGACGTGGACGACGTTCTCGTCCTTGAAGGCGCGGATGACCTGGCAGATCGCGTCGGACTCGCGGATGTTCGCGAGGAACTTGTTGCCGAGGCCCTCGCCCTCGGAGGCGCCGCGCACGATGCCGGCGATGTCGACGAAGTCGACCGTGGCCGGGAGGATGCGCTCCGAGCCGAAGATCGACGCCAGCTGTGCGAGGCGGCCGTCGGGGACGCCCACGACGCCGACGTTCGGCTCGATCGTGGCGAACGGGTAGTTGGCCGCCAGCACGTCGTTCTTGGTCAGGGCGTTGAACAGGGTCGACTTGCCGACATTGGGCAGGCCGACGATTCCGATCGTGAGCGACACGTTGCGACTTCCCGTAGATGAGTGGGCCAGGGGGTGCCAGGGGCCGGAGACCGACACTGGCCGATCCCCCAGTTTACGGCGTCGACGGCGGCTGCCCCTCGGGAGCGTCGAACGTCCGGCCAAGCTCCGCTCATCGGCGTGTCTGATGGGCGATTCGGCACATAAACAGACCTAAGTTGGTCCAGTGGAGCAACACAGATGGCGACCCCCGAACGACGGACCGCGACGCGGGAGGCCGCCGTCCGCGCGGTTGCCCCCGCAGGCCCGGCGCCCGCCGGGTGGGGGTGAGCACGGACCAGGGGCGGGGCGGCCCCCGCGGTCGTCGGCATCGGGGGCGCAGCCGGCGAACCTCCGGCTCACCGGACTCGGCAGCGGACTGTTCTGCATAGTCTCGATGTTCCTGCTCGGCTGCCTGGACACGCTGCTGTTCGGGTCGTCCATGACGGTGTACGCCGTGCTGTTCCTGCTGGTGTGCGCGGTGACCGCGCTGTGGGTGCGCGACGGGGACCTGCTGACCGCTCCCGTGGTCCTGCCGATCGCGTTCCTCGGCGGGCTGTTTCCCGTCGCCGACGGGAAGGCAGGGCTGCTCGGGAGGCTGATGGGGGTGTTCACGGGGCTCGCCACCCAGGCCGGCTGGCTGTACGGCGGGACGCTCGTGGCCGGGGTGATCGTGCTCGTACGCCGGGTGCGGTGGGTACGGCGGCGCCGGCGCCGGAGCTGAGCCCGTGCGAGCGCCGGGCCCCCGCCCCGGCCGCTACCGCTGAAGCTCGGCCGCCCTCATCGCCGCCCCGACGATCCCCGCGTTGTTCTGCAGCTGCGCGGGGACGATCTCGGCTCTGATGCCCTCGATGAGGTGCAGGAACTTGTCCGCCTTGCGGCTGACCCCGCCGCCGATGATGAACAGCCCGGGCGAGAAGAGCATCTCCACATGGGCCAGGTACTTCTGGACCCGGCGTGCCCAGTGCTCCCAGGTCAGGTCGTGGTCCTCCTTGGCCTTGCTGGAGGCGCGCGACTCGGCGTCGTGGCCGCTCAGCTCGAGGTGGCCCAGCTCCGTGTTCGGCACCAGGGCGCCGTCGACGAAGACGGCGCTGCCGATGCCCGTGCCGAAGGTGAGCAGGATGACCGTGCCCCTGCGGTCGCGGCCGGCGCCGAAGCGCATCTCGGCGACGCCCGCGGCGTCCGCGTCGTTGACCACCGTCACCGGCAGCCCGCCGAGTCTGCCGCCGAACAGCGCGCCCGCGTCCGTGTCGATCCAGCCCTTGTCGACGTTCGCCGCCGTACGGACCATGGCGCCGCCCGTGACCACTCCGGGGAAGGTCAGGCCGACCGGGCCGGTCCAGCCGAAGTGGTCCACGACCTGCTTCACCCCGTCGGCCACGCCGTCCGGTGTCGCCGGATGCGGGGTGAGCACCTTGCAGCGCTCCTGGGCCAGATCGCCCCTGTCCAGGTCCACAGGGGCGCCCTTGATGCCGGATCCGCCGATGTCCACGCCGAAGATCTGCATGGCACCACGTTACGACGGACGACTGACAGTCACGCCCCGGCGCCGTCCGCGGCACCGGATCCGCCGCGCTCAGCGACCAGCGCGGCCGCCTCTTCGCGCAGGTCACGGCGGAGTTCCTTGGGCAGCGAGAAGGTGATGGACTCCTCGGCCGCCCTGACCAGCTCCACGTCGCCGTAGCCGCGCTCGGCGAGCCACTGGAGCACCTGCTCGACCAGGACCTCGGGGACGGAGGCACCGGAGGTGACACCGACGGTCGTCACGCCCTCCAGCCAGGCCTCGTCGATCTCGTCGGCGAAGTCGACCAGGTAGGCCTCGCGGGCGCCGGCGAGCTTGGCGACCTCGACCAGCCGCTTGGAGTTGGAGGAGTTGCGCGAGCCGACGACGATGACCAGCTCGGCCTCGGCACCCATCTGCTTCACGGCGAGCTGGCGGTTCTGCGTGGCGTAGCAGATGTCGTCGCTGGGCGGCGAGACGAGCCCCGGGAACTTGGTCTTCAGGGCGTCGACGGTCTCCATGGTCTCGTCCACGGAGAGGGTGGTCTGCGACAGCCAGACGACCTTGGACGGGTCGCGGACCTCGACCTTGGCGACGTCCTCGGGGCCGTCGACGAGCTGGATGTGGTCGGGGGCCTCGCCGGAGGTGCCGATGACCTCCTCGTGACCCTCGTGGCCGATCAGGAGGATGTCGTAGTCCTCCTTGGCGTACCGGACGGCTTCCTTGTGGACCTTGGTGACCAGGGGGCAGGTGGCGTCGATGGTGGCGAGCCGGCCCCGCTCGGCCTCCTCGTGCACCACCGGGGCGACACCGTGCGCCGAGAACATCACGATGTTGCCGGCCGGCACCTCCTCCGTGCGCTCGACGAAGACGGCACCCTTCTTCTCCAGGGTCTGCACGACGTACTTGTTGTGGACGATCTCGTGCCGGACGTAGATCGGGGCCCCGTACTGCTCGAGGGCCTTCTCGACGGCGATCACGGCGCGGTCCACACCCGCGCAGTAGCCACGGGGTGCGGCGAGCAGGACACGGCGGCCAGTCGAAGAGGTCATGCGTCCCATCGTAAGGCCGCGTCCGGCCGCGTCCGGCCGCACGGCGACCGCCTGCCGACGGGCCAGGCGGGGCGCGTCCCGGACGGCTGACGACCGCGCTGTCAGTACGCCCCGTTACTCTCGGGCGCATGGCTGTGAACACCTCCCCCGGAGCCCCGCTTCCCGTCGGCGAGGTCTCCCGGATGATCGGGGGCTGGATCGACCGGCTCGGCGCGGTGTGGGTCGAGGGGCAGATCACGCAGTTGTCGCGGCGGCCCGGCGCCGGGGTCGTGTTCCTGACGCTGCGGGATCCGTCGTACGACGTCTCCGTGAGCGTGACCTGTTACCGGCAGGTGTTCGACGCCGTCGCCGATGTCGTCGGGGAGGGCGCCCGCGTCGTCGTCCTCGCCAAGCCGGAGTGGTACGCGCCCCGGGGGCAGCTGTCCCTGCGCGCCGCCGAGATCAGGCCGGTGGGCGTCGGGGAGCTGCTGGCCCGGCTGGAGCAGCTGAAGAAGGCGCTGGCGGCGGAGGGTCTGTTCGCGCCGGAGCGGAAGAAGCCGCTGCCGTTCCTGCCGCAGCTGATCGGGCTGGTGTGCGGGCGGGCGTCCGCCGCGGAGCGGGACGTGCTGGAGAACGCCCGACACCGCTGGCCGGCGGTCCGCTTCGAGGTGCGCAACGTCCCCGTGCAGGGTGTGCACGCGGTCCCGCAGGTCGTGCAGGCGGTGAAGGAGCTGGACGCGCTCGGTGACGTGGACGTCATCATCGTCGCGCGGGGCGGCGGCAGCGTGGAGGACCTGCTGCCCTTCTCCGACGAGCAGCTCGTGCGGGCGGTCGCGCAGTGCCGTACGCCGGTCGTCTCGGCCATCGGCCACGAACCCGACACCCCGCTGCTGGACTACGTCGCCGATCTGCGCGCCTCCACCCCGACCGACGCGGCCAAGAAGGTCGTACCGGACGTGGGCGAGGAGTTCGAGCGGGTGCGGATGCTGCGTGACCGGGCCCGGCGGTGTGCGCACGCGTTCGTGGAGCGCGAGGAGCGGGGGCTGGCGCACGCGCTGGCCCGGCCCGCGATAGAGGATCCGCACCGGATGATCGACGAGCGCGCCGACCACGTGGCCGCCCTCGTCGAGCGCGGCCGGCGCACCCTCGGCCATCTCCTGGACCGCGCGGACTCGGAGCTGGCGCACACGCACGCGCGCGTGGTGGCCCTCTCCCCCGCGGCCACGCTCAAGCGTGGCTACGCGGTGCTGCAGAAGGCCGACGGGCACGTGGTGCGGGATCCGGCCGAGGTGACCGGCGGCGAGGCGCTGCGCGCGCGGGTCGCCGAGGGCGAGCTGACGGTTCGAGTCGACTGACTGGGGATGGGTGGATGACCGGCAAGGTGGACGAGGCGCTCTCCTACGAGCAGGCGCGGGACGAGTTGATCGAGGTCGTACGGCGCCTGGAGGCGGGCGGTACGTCGCTGGAGGAGTCCCTGGCGCTGTGGGAGCGCGGCGAGGAGCTGGCCAAGGTGTGCCGGCGCTGGCTGCAGGGGGCGCGGGCCCGGCTGGACGCGGCGCTCGCGGAGGAAGAGGAAGGAGAAGGGGAAGAAGCGGCGGAAGAGGGCGAGTAGCGCGAGCCCCGTGTTGTGAAGCGGGTCACCACGCCCCCCATTTTGGTTGAAGGTTAAACCTCGTCGGGCGTAGGGTCGATCCCGTCAGCCGGTCCCGCACCACGGGGCCGGACACGCACGTGAGGAAGTCCACGCATGTCTCTCGTTCTTGACCCCGCCGCCCAGGACCTGCTGTTCCGCGAGGCCCGCACCGCGAACACCTTCACCGACGAGCCGGTGACCGACGAGCAGGTCCAGGCGATCTACGACCTGGTCAAGTACGGCCCCACCGCCTTCAACCAGTCGCCGCTGCGCATCACCCTGGTCCGCTCCGCCGAGGCCCGCGAGCGCCTGGTGAAGCACATGGCCGAGGGCAACCAGCCCAAGACGGCCACCGCCCCGCTGGTCGCGATCCTCTCCGCGGACAACGAGTTCCACGAGGAGCTGCCGACCCTCTTCCCGCACTTCCCGCAGGCCAAGGACGTCTTCTTCGCCGAGCGCCCCGCCCGCGAGGGTGCCGCCGCCCTCAACGCCGCCCTCCAGGCCGCGTACTTCATCATCGGCGTCCGCGCCGCCGGCCTCGCCGCAGGCCCGATGACCGGTCTCGACTTCGCGGGTGTCCAGAAGGAGTTCCTGGACGACGACCACACCCCGCTCATGGTCGTCAACATCGGCAAGCCGGGCGAGGACGCCTGGTTCCCGCGCTCGCCGCGCCTGGCGTACGAGGACGTCATCACGACCGTCTGAGTCACCCCGGACATGACACAGGCCCCCGGCACTGCCGGGGGCCTGTGGCGTATGCGCGGGTCACTTGGTCTTCAGCGCCGCCACCATCTTCGTCAGCTCGTCGAAGGACGCCGTGCCCGCCACCACCGTCGTGGAGCCGCGCGTGCCGTTCAGCACGAGGGCGTCGTAGCGGCCTCCGGTGTAGCGGGTCCATGTGTGACCGTCGATCTTCTCGGTCTTGCTCGTCGCCGACGCGCCCTGGCTGGCGTCGTCGATGAAGTCGGCCGGCTTCTGCGTGGACTGCTCGACCTGCACGTACTGGCCGTCCGGGGTCTGGAAGCCCAGGTGCCAGCGCTCGTTCTCGCCGGCGTAGGTCACGGAGGTCGCCTTCCAGGTGCCCGGCAGACCCTCGGGCGCCGCGACCGGGTAGCTCGCCGCACGCCGGGCCGTGATCAGCTCGACCCGGTAGTCGACCCGCTTGAGGTCGGGCGCGTGATCGTCGTGCGGGATCGCGACGAAGTACACGATCACCGCCGCGATGCCCACCACGCCCAGGGAGAGAATCATGTCCCGGGCGCTCTTCTGCTTGCCTTTGGAACCTGCCACGCCCCCTATCGTCGCAGGTGCCCCATGCGCTCATCCGTGGGGCCCCCTGCTCATTTTGTCTGCCTAACGATAGAGTCAAGTCCAATACCCTCATCCGGCCGTCGTCGTATCAGAAAGGTGCGCTCCGATGACCGAAAATCATCACCTTCCGTCCGAGCTCGATGTTCCCTCCGAGGCTCCCGACCGCAACCTCGCCCTGGAACTCGTCCGGGTGACCGAGGCCGCCGCCATGGCCGCGGGCCGCTGGGTGGGGCGTGGCGACAAGAACGGCGCCGACGGTGCCGCGGTGCGTGCCATGCGGACCCTCGTCTCCACCGTGTCGATGAACGGCGTCGTCGTCATCGGCGAGGGCGAGAAGGACGAGGCCCCGATGCTCTTCAACGGGGAGCACGTGGGCGACGGCACCGGTCCCGAGGTCGACATCGCCGTCGACCCGATCGACGGCACCACGCTGACGGCCAAGGGCATGCCGAACGCGATCGCCGTCCTCGCCGCCGCCGAGCGCGGCGCCATGTTCGACCCGTCCGCCGTGTTCTACATGGACAAGCTGGTCACCGGCCCCGAGGCCGCGGACTTCGTCGACATCAACGCGCCCGTCGCCGTGAACATCCGGCGCATCGCCAAGGCCAAGCGGTCCGCGCCCGAGGACGTCACCGTCGTCATCCTCGACCGGCCCCGGCACGAGGGCCTGATCAAGGAGGTCCGGGAGGCCGGCGCGCGCATCAAGCTGATCTCCGACGGCGATGTCGCCGGCTCGGTGTACGCGCTGCGCGAGGGCACCGGTGTCGACCTGCTGCTCGGCATCGGCGGCACGCCCGAGGGCATCATCTCGGCCTGCGCCGTGAAGTGCCTGGGCGGCACCATTCAGGGCAAGCTGTGGCCCAAGGACGACCAGGAGCGGCAGCGGGCCATCGACGCCGGGCACGATCTGGACCGGGTGCTCACCACCGACGACCTGGTCTCGGGTGAGAACGTGTTCTTCGTCGCCACCGGGATCACCGACGGCGAGTTGCTGCGGGGTGTTCAGTACCGCTCGGAGACCGCGCTGACCGAGTCGATCGTGATGCGGTCGAAGTCGGGGACGGTGCGGAGGATCTACTCCGAGCACCGGCTGAGCAAGCTGCGGGCCTACAGCGCGATCGACTTCGACAGGGCCAAGTAGGCCTGTCGCCGGGTGCGCCTGCCCAAGGCGAGTGCGCCGGTTCAGGGCGGGTGCGCCGTCCAAGGCGGGTGCGCCTGTTCAGAAGGGGTGCGGGTCATCGTGCGCGTGCGGGTCCGTGTGGCTTGTCACGCTGTCCCCGCGCCCCTTCAGGCCGGCAGGCGCCCCGGTGCGGACAGGGCGCCCGTTCCGACGCGCCTAACCCGCCATCCTGTTCGCAGCCGCCGCCCGCGCCGCCTTCTTCAGCTCCATCTCCCTGCGGCGGCGCCTGGCGAGGACCACACGGCGCTCCGCCGCCGTGAGGCCGCCCCAGACGCCGTAGGGCTCGGGCTGCAGGAGGGCGTGCTCGCGGCACTCGACCATCACCGGACAGCGTGCACAGACACGCTTGGCCGCCTCCTCACGCGACAGCCGGGCGGCGGTCGGCTCCTTGGACGGCGCGAAGAACAGGCCGGCCTCGTCGCGCCGGCACACCGCCTCGGTGTGCCAGGGTGCGTCTTGATCCCTGTCCCGCGCTGGCGTCCGCTGGGCCGGAACGGCAGCGACCTGCAGGGACGAATGGGGCGGTTGCAGCACGGTCTACTCCTGACGACGGCTTCGCGAGCGAGAGACGATGCAGCAAGGCCTACCCGCTGTGCGCGCGCCTATGCACTGCGTTCCCAACCGCGGGCGCACGACGGCTCGTTCACGCCCCCCTGGTGCGCGCCGCGGGAGGACCAGCCCCTTCCGATCACCGGCGGATTCGCGACTGTCAACGCTCCAGGTGTTTGCGCAGCTTCCGGTCGACCTTGTCCTGGACCCGCTCCAGCTTGCGGTCGACCTTGCTCTGGACCCGGTCCAGGATGTCGCCTATCCGCTTGCCGCGCTTCGGCCGCGCCTCCACGTTGCCGAGAACGGCCCAGCCGTCGACGTAGACGACCGGGGCGTCGGACTCGACCGAGTCCAGCGTGTCCACCTCGAAGTTGCCGAGGACACCGCCGCCGGTGCCGCGCAGCGACACGTTCTCCGGGACGCGGATCTGGACGTCGCCGAAGACCGAGACGGCCTTGATCACGACCTGCTGGTACTCGAATATCGCCTCGCTGAGGTCGATCTCGACACTGCCGAAGACCGAGTACGCGTGCAGGCGGCGACCCGCGCGCCAGCGGCCGCGGCGCACGGCACTGCTGAAGACGGCGACCACGTTGGCGTCCGCCTCGTGCGGGATCGCGCCCGGGGTGGGGCGGGGCGGGACGGGGGTGTAGGCAGGGGCGGCCGGCTGCTGGTGGGCGGCGGGCAGGTCCCGGATGAAGACCTCCAGCTCGCCCACCGTCTTGGCGTGCAGCACTCCCTCGACGCGCTCGGCGTGCTCGTCGGCGGTCAGCCGGCCCTCGGCCAGGGCTTCGCGGAGGATGTCGGCGACCCGGTCGCGGTCGGCGTCCGAGGCGCGCAGTTCGGTGACGCTCGGTGCGGCGGCGTCGTTGTCATGGGCACGGGCGGGCTTCTGAAGGTCCACACAAGCAGCGTACCGAAACGCGATAGATCGCGACTAGGGGTATGGACAACCCCGGGCGTGTCGAACTGAGCCCTACCTCACAGGTTCCGTGTCGGTGGCAGGTTCTACGCTGGTGAGGCCCGCCAGCGTCGGCGGGCGGCCGTCCGTCAGAGTGAGGAATGGGCTGAGATGCCTGAGTTCGCGTACACCGATCTGCTCCCCCAGGGAGAGGACACCACCCCCTACCGGCTGGTGACCTCCGAGGGCGTGTCCACCGTCGAGGGACCGGACGGCCGTACGTTCCTCAAGGTGGAGCCGGAGGCGCTGCGCAAGCTGGCCGAGGAGGCCATCCACGACATCCAGCACTACCTCCGCCCGGCCCACCTCGCCCAGCTGCGCCGCATCATCGACGACCCCGAGGCGTCGAGCAACGACAAGTTCGTCGCGCTGGACCTGCTGAAGAACGCGAACATCGCGGCGGCCGGCGTGCTGCCGATGTGCCAGGACACCGGCACCGCGATCGTCATGGGCAAGCGCGGCCAGAACGTGCTGACGCAGGGCCGCGACGAGGAGGCGCTCAGCCGCGGCATCTACGACGCCTACACCAAGCTCAACCTGCGCTACTCGCAGATGGCTCCGCTCACCATGTGGGAGGAGAAGAACACCGGCTCCAACCTGCCCGCGCAGATCGAGCTGTACGCGACCGACGGCGGCGCCTACAAGTTCCTCTTCATGGCGAAGGGCGGCGGCAGCGCCAACAAGTCCTTCCTGTACCAGGAGACGAAGGCCGTCCTGAACGAGGCCTCCATGATGAAGTTCCTGGAGGAGAAGATCCGTTCGCTCGGTACGGCCGCCTGCCCGCCGTACCACCTGGCGATCGTCGTCGGCGGCACCAGCGCCGAGTACGCGCTGAAGACCGCCAAGTACGCCTCCGCGCACTACCTGGACGAGATCCCGGCGGAGGGCTCGGAGCTGGGCCACGGCTTCAGGGACAAGGAGCTGGAGCAGAAGGTCTTCGAGCTGACCCAGAAGATCGGCATCGGCGCGCAGTTCGGCGGCAAGTACTTCTGCCACGACGTCCGCGTGGTCCGGCTCCCCCGGCACGGCGCGTCCTGCCCGGTCGCCATCGCCGTCTCCTGCTCGGCCGACCGCCAGGCGGTCGCGAAGATCACCGCCGAGGGCGTCTTCCTGGAGCAGCTGGAGACCGACCCGGCGCGCTTCCTGCCGGAGACGACCGACGCGCACCTGGACGAGTCCTCCGACGTCGTGGAGATCGACCTCAACCAGCCGATGGACACGATCCTCGCCGAGCTGACGAAGTACCCGGTGAAGACGCGCCTGTCCCTGACCGGCCCGCTCGTCGTCGCCCGGGACATCGCGCACGCCAAGATCAAGGAGCGGCTGGACGCGGGCGAGGAGATGCCGCAGTACCTGAAGGACCACCCCGTGTACTACGCGGGCCCGGCCAAGACCCCCGAGGGCTACGCCTCCGGTTCCTTCGGCCCGACGACCGCCGGGCGCATGGACTCCTACGTGGAGCAGTTCCAGGCGGCGGGCGGCTCGAAGGTGATGCTGGCGAAGGGCAACCGCAGCAAGCAGGTCACCGACGCGTGCGACACCCACGGCGGCTTCTACCTCGGCTCCATCGGCGGCCCCGCCGCCCGCCTCGCCCAGGACTGCATCAAGAAGGTCGAGGTCCTCGAGTACGAGGAACTGGGCATGGAGGCCGTCTGGAAGATCGAGGTCGAGGACTTCCCGGCGTTCATCGTGGTGGACGACAAGGGCAACGACTTCTTCCAGGACCCGGCCCCGCAGCCGACGTTCACGACGATCCCTGTCCGGGGTCCCGGCCTGGCCTGACCCCTGACCCCGTAGGACACCGAAGGAGCCCCCGGCCGACGGCCGGGGGCTCTCGTGCGGCCGGAGGCCGGGCCGGGATCGGAAGCGCTTCGGAAGCGGCGAAACCGGCTCATCCCTGGTGGGAGTCGGGCAAGGTAGCTGCGTTCGTACCGAAGAGACGAGCGAGACCCGGCGGTCTGCCGGGAGCTGCGAGGAACCATGAACCACACCTACAAGCCGCCGAGCTTGTTACCCGCCGCCGGCCAGGAACGGACCTACGCGCTGATCATCGCCGGTGTCCCCCTCCTGCTGATCCTGCTGACCGGCGTCCTGCCCCAACTGGGCTCCGGCAGCGGCGGATCCACGGGGACCTCCGTGACCGGCAGCGGCGGCTACTCCTACCAGCCGTCCCTGACGGATCCGGCGGCACCCGGCATCTCCGCCCCGGACATCTCCACCCCGGACATCTCCACGACGGCCACCTCCACGACGTACGGCACGGATCCGCAGGCGCCCGCCCCGGGCACCGAGGCCACCGGCCTCTCCCCGAGCCCGGCCGACACGCAGGCCACGGACAGCGCGTCCGGCACGCCGGGTGCGGGGGATCCCGCCTCGACGGTCACCCGTTACTTCGCGGCCATCAACAACCGTGATTTCCACACCGCTTGGGACCTGGGCGGCAAGAACCTCGACTCGTCCTACTCCTCCTTCGTCTCGGGCTTCGAGGGCACCGAACGCGACGACGTCACCGTCGGCACCGTCGACGGCACGGCCGTCTCGGTGAGTCTCGTCGCCCAGCAGACCGACGGCACACAGAAGTCGTACAGCGGCCGGTACACCGTGGTGGACGGGGTCATCACCGCCGCCTCGATAACTCCTGCCGGCTGAGCAGAGCGGAGCAGCGAAGACATGGCCAACGACATCCTTTCCCGCTCCGCTCCGCCGCCGGAGCCGACCGGACCCGCCCCGGGCCGCCCGTCCGGGGACACCACGAGCGACGCCACCCGGCTGCTGTGCGCCGGCACCTACCTGGACCCGGTCTACCGGGCCACCGTCATCCGCGAGCTGCTGACCAACCGGTTCCGGTTCGTGGCACCGTCGTACGGGTACGACGCGGTTCCCGTGCTCGCGCACGCCCTGGCGGCGCGCCGGCTGCATCGTGCCCGGCTGGCCGTCCTCGGCGCGGGCCTCGTGGTCACGTTCGTGCTCATGGGTGCCGGCGTCCTGAACGCATACGCCGGGTGGCTGACGGCGCTGTGGCTGGTGTGGGTCACCGCGTATCTGCGCCGGGTCGTCACCCTGCAGACCCTGATCACCCGGCTGCGCGGCCGCAGCGGCCCGGCGGGCCAAGCGGGCGCCTTCGACGGCTCCTACCCCGAGCACCCCCGGCTGACGGCCGAGCTGGTGGCCAAGATCGACCGGGAGCAGCTGGCGGACGGCAGTCTGGTCCGCTACGGCGGGTACAAACCGTTCGTCGGCGCGGGCGAGCCGGTGCGCCGGTGGTCCACCGCCGAGTTGCTGATCGGGGCGCCGGGCCCCGCGTTCGAGCAGCACAATTTCCAGCACGGGCCGGGCGCCCACCAGGCCACCGTCGCCGGCGGCCAGGAGCCGGCGCGCAAGGAGGTCATCCCCTTCACGGCCGGCGAGATCACCGCCTATGTCGCCGACCGCATGACCGCGGACCTGCGTGACCGGGCACGCGAGCCGGAGCGGATCGCCGGACTCGCGGTCGAGCGCTCCACCTTCACCACGGCCGTCACCACCCGGCTCGGGATGTGGCAGCCGGACCCGGAGATGCCGCAGAAGGGTGACGGCGCCTGGGACGACGCCTACGGCTCACAGCGCGCGTATCTGTGCGTGCGGGTGGGCACGTGGAACCAGGAGCTGGTCACCACGGCGTTCGTCGGCTTCGACCTCAAGGGAAACACCCTGCACACCGAGTTCTACTCGTATGTGCTGGCGCCGATCCAGGCGAGTTTCCACCTGGTGGACCGGCTCCCCGCCGCCCTGAGCGGCCGGCTGTTGCTGAAGGTCGCGTGGCACACGCTGCGGGCCACGCCCGAGGCGGCGTTGCGCCCCGTCCTCTCCCGGCTGCGCGCCCTGCTGCCGGGCCTCATGCCCTGGCGGTGGGGAAAGACCCGGATCCTGGTGCTGCAGCCGCCCGACAGCAGTGAGTTCCGCCTGGGCCGCTACGCGGACACCGTGCTGAACCGCGGGGCGCTCACCAGCATCCGGGAGATGGCGACCAGCGACGACTTCCACGTCTTCTTCCAGGAGACGGACACGATCAAGTACACGCAGATCGTGGAGCGCCAACTGCTCCAGGTCGTCCGTGACTTCCTGCACGAGCACAACGTGGACCTGGCGGAGCACGAGGCCCGCCAGACCAACATCCTCAACAGCTACGGGGACAACAACAACTTCGTGAACAACAACAACGGCGGCACCGTCAACTCCGGGACGCAGAACTTCCATCGCGGCTCCGACGGCGGCCAGGGGGCGGGATCCTCATGAGCGGGACCGGGCACCACAACAACTACGTGAACAACAACAACGGCGGCAGCGTCAACTCGGGGACCCAGAACTTCTACGACGGTCCCCCGGCCGGTCCGGACCGGTCCGGCCCCCGGCCCGGTCCCTCCCCGGAGCGCGGCCGCAACGTGTTCGTCGTCCACGGGCGGGACGAGGAGGCGCGGCTGAAGGTGTTCGACCTGCTGCGCCTGCTCGATCTGCGTCCGCTGGAGTGGGAGGACCTGGTCAGAGCCACCGGCAGGACGGCGCCGTTCCTGGGTGAGGTCGTCGCGCAGGCGCCCGCGCAGGCCCAGGCGGCGCTGGTGCTGCTCACTCCGGACGACATCGTCCAGCTGCACCCGGACCTGCAGGGGCCGGGCGAGCCGTCGTACGAGAGCGAACCGACCGGTCAGCCCCGGCCGAACGTGCTGATCGAGCTGGGCATGGTGCTGATGGCCTACCCGGAGCGCACGCTGCTGGTGGAGATCGGCTCGCTGCGCACGATCTCCGACATCGCGGGCATGAACGTCATCCGGTTCGACGGCTCGGCGACCGCCCTGGGCAAGGTCGTCGAGCGGCTGAAGCTGGCGGGCTGCAAGGTCAACGACACCGGCTCGGACTGGCGCCAGACCTGGCCGTACCGCCATCTGTCGGCGTACGACCGCTCGGGGCGGGGAGCGTCGCCGGCCCACTGAGCCGCGGTACGGGCCCGATGACAGGGGGAGGGGCCCGTACCGCACCGGCACCCCGCCTCGCGGCGGGTGCCCGGCGTCAGACGTGACGCCGGGCGCCCGCCGCGAGGCCGGCCAGGAACGCGGCGGTCTCCGGCAGGTCGATCAGGGCCAGCTCGCCGGGGCGGACCACCACCCGCAGTTCGCGGCAGACCATCCGCTCCCAGGAGTGCGCGACGAACGACAGCAGGATCAGCCGCAGCAGGCTGTCCTCGTCGAGGTCGTGCAGCCGGGCGAGTCCCGCCCCGGTCAACGGCATGGTGACCCGTTCCAGCTGGGCGTGGCGGTGGACGGCGTCCCACAGCCGGTCCAGGCCGAACCACAGGTCGTGCACGCTGGAGGCGGCGACGCAGTCGTTGCCCATGCGGCTGTAGGCGACGGCGAAGACCAGCTGCGGCCGGCTGCCGAGGGTGGCGACGGTCCCGATCGGATACCGCTCCCGCTTGCCCCGCGGCTTGTCCCGCGCGCTCTCCCGCGCCACCGGGGCGACGTCGTCCAGTGCGGCGGCCAGGTCCGCGTCCAGCCGCCGGGCGTCGCCCGCGTAGCGGCGGGCGAGCAACTGCCCTTGCACGCTGCCGTCGTTGATGACGGTCCCGTCGTCCACGAGGGTGTCGAAGGTGTCGGTGAAGCCCACCACCAGATGACCCGGCTGGTCGAAGAGGTCGCCCTCCTCGACCACCACCGTCATGCCGGGGCGGCCGAACTCCTGCCGTACCGCGGTCTGCGGGCGGGCGCGGGCGAGCCCCCAGGCCAGGCACAGGGCGAGGGAGGCGGCCAGGACCGGTCCGGGACGGGACACGGCGCGGGGGAAGAGCTGCCCGACGAACTGCACGACGGCCGACACGGCGCCGAAGGCCGCCAGCACGCTGCCCGCGAACATCCGCCGTGCGCGCCGCGACCCGGGAAACCGCGGCCGCGGCCGTGCTCGCGCGGGGCGGAACGACGGGCCCGAACCGGTCCATCGCAAACCGGACAATCGCATGATTCCCTCCATGCTCCCTTGGTACGCTGACGCACAGTCACGCGGCAGAGGGGGCGAGGCGCGTGCAGACCCGCACATCGTGCGTACGCGTGAGCGTCCTGGGCCCTGTGCGGCTGGATGTGAACGGCACTTCGGTGCGCCTCACCCCGCTGACGGCCCGTCTGCTGGTCCGTCTGGTCGCCGCCGGCGGCGAGGCGGTGACGGCGCGCCGGCTCTACCGGGACGTCTGGCAGCAGACCGTCGAACTGCCGCGCCAGGAGCCGCGCAACCGCAACGAGGTGCAGAAGCGGATCCTGGAGCTGCGGCGCGCGTTCGACCTCGCCGGTCCGGGTCACGGCGCCCGGATCATCCGTACGGGGCAGCTGCCGTCCGGCCACGGCACCCAGAGCACCTACCAGCTGAATCTGTCCGACGACGAGCTGGACAGCGCGGAGTTCACCCGCCTGGTGGGCGAGGCGCTGCGTGCGGCACCGGCCTCGGCCGTCCGGCTGCTCGCGGAGGCGCTGCGGCTGTGGCGCGGCCGGCCTCTGACCGAGGTGCACGACGAGGAGTTCGCGCTCGCCCCGGTGCGGCGGCTGGTCCAGCTCCGGGAGACCGCGCTGCGCGAGCTGGTCGGCGGGCACACCGCGCTGGGCCGCTACGACCTCGCCCTGCCGGTGGCCGAACAGACCGCCCTGGAGCGGCCCGGCGACCTCGAGGCCGCCGCCGTGCTCGCGCGGCTGAACGCCCGGCTGCGCGAGCGGCACGGCGCCGAGCTGCTGCGCCACTCGCTGCGCGGGCTGCGGGTGGACGTCGTCGTGATGCGCGGCGACCTGTTCGACCAGGCGGACGCCAACCTGGTCGTGGGGTTCTCCGACACCTTCGACACCCACCCCGACGACGTCGTGATCAGCCGGGAGAGCGTGCAGGGCCAGCTGGTCGACCGCCTCTTCGGGGGCCGGCACCGGCTCCTGGACGACAAGCTGCGCCGGGGCCTCGGCGGGTTCACCCCGCTGGTCACGGAGAGCGTCCGGGCGAAGCGGCGCGGCCGGCGCGTGCGCTATCCCATCGGCACGGTGGTGGCGGTGCCCGTCGGCAGGCGGCGCGTCTTCGCCCTGGCCTACTCCCGCCTCGGCAACGACCTGCGGGCCCGGTCCGGCCCGGCGGACCTGCGGCTGAGCCTGGAGCGGCTGTGGCCGGCGGTCGCCCTGCACGGCCTGTTCAAACCGGTGGCGATACCGCTGATCGGCATGGGCCTGTCCCGCATCGTCGAACTCGACCGGACCCAGCTCCTGCTGCTGGTCGTCGAGACCTTCACCGAGAGCCTCAGGCAGGATCCCGCCGTCTGTCCGGAGCTGCGCATCGTCATCCGCGCCGACGACCTCGAGCGGACCGACCTGTCGGCGGTCGAGGCGTTCTTGCGTGGTGCGGACGAGCGGGGTCCCGCATCCCCGCCGGCCACGGTGCCGTGAGCTGTGCACTCCCCCAGCAAAGGCCCGCCGGTGCTTCCGACGACAGCCGTCATCCGCTTCCGGATCGCTTCCGGTGCCACCCGGCCGGCCCAGGCCCCGGAACAACCCCGCCCCCCAGGCCGCTGTACCCGGCATGAGCGAATACCGCATCGAGCACGACTCCATGGGTGAGGTCCGGGTCCCGGCGCATGCCAAGTGGCGGGCGCAGACACAGCGGGCCGTGGAGAACTTTCCCGTCTCCGGGCAGCGGATCGAGCGGGCGCACATCGAGGCGCTGGCGCGGATCAAGGCGGCGGCGGCGAAGGTGAACGCCGCGCTCGGGGTGCTGGACGAGGACGTCGCACAGGCCATCCAGGAGGCGGCCGGGGAGGTGGCGGAGGGGAAGTGGGACGAGCACTTCCCCGTCGACGTGTTCCAGACCGGGTCCGGGACGTCGTCCAACATGAACACGAACGAGGTCGTCGCGACGCTGGCCGGTGAGCGGCTCGGGCGGGACGTGCATCCCAACGATCACGTCAACGCCTCCCAGTCGTCGAACGACGTGTTCCCCTCCTCCATCCACATCGCCGCGACCGCCGCCGTCACCCGCGACCTGATCCCGGCGCTGGAGCACCTCGCCGCATCCCTCGCCCGCAAGTCCGAGGAGTTCGCCGATGTGGTGAAGTCGGGGCGGACGCACCTGATGGACGCCACGCCGGTGACGCTGGGGCAGGAGTTCGGCGGGTACGCCGCCCAGGTGCGGTACGGCGTCGAGCGTCTGAAGGCCTCCCTGCCCCGCCTCGCGGAGCTGCCGCTCGGCGGTACCGCGGTCGGCACCGGGATCAACACCCCGCCCGGGTTCTCCGCCGCCGTGATCGAGGAGGTCGCCCGGGTCACCGGGCTGCCGCTCACCGAGGCCCGCGACCACTTCGAGGCACAGGGGGCCCGGGACGGGATCGTGGAGACCAGCGGGCAGCTGCGGACCATCGCCGTCGGACTGACCAAGATCGCCAATGATCTGCGCTGGATGTCCTCCGGGCCGCGCACCGGGCTCGCCGAGATCCGGCTGCCCGACCTCCAGCCGGGGTCGTCCATCATGCCGGGCAAGGTCAACCCGGTGGTGCCGGAGGCCGTGCTGATGGTCGCCGCCCAGGTGATCGGCAACGACGCCACCGTCGCCACCGCGGGCGCCGCCGGGAACTTCGAGCTGAACGTCATGCTCCCGGTCATCGCCAAGAACGTGCTGGAGTCGGTCCGGCTGCTCGCCAACGTGTCCCGGCTGCTGGCCGACCGGACGGTCGACGGCATCACCGCCGACCGGGAACGGGCCCGGGAGTACGCCGAGTCCTCCCCGTCCGTGGTCACCCCGCTCAACAAGTACATCGGCTACGAGGAGGCCGCCAAGGTCGCCAAGAAGTCGCTCGCCGAGCGGAGGACCATCCGGGAGGTCGTCCTCGAGGGCGGGTACGTCGAGCGCGGTGATCTGACGCTGGAACAGCTCGACGAGGCGCTGGATGTCCTGAAGATGACGCGCCCGTAACCGCGGGCGAACCTTTCCGGCCACCGGCGCGGAACCGTGACGTGCACCGCAGCGTCGTGTGCCTACGGCACCTAATATCTGTCCATGACGGACGGCGGAGCGATGACGAGCACGGCAGCGGGACCTGCGAGCCACTGGGATCCCGGGACGCAGATCCTGTGGCGCTACCGGGAGAACGCGGGCGAGCACGTCCACATCGCCCGGCCCGTCACCGTGGTCCGCGACGACGCCGAGCTGCTCGCCGTGTGGCTGGCCCCCGGCACCGAGTGCGTGAAGCCGGTCCTGGCCGACGGCACGCCCGTGCACACGGAGCCGCTCGAGTCCCGCTACACCAAGCCGCGCACGGTGCAGCGGGACCGGTGGTTCGGCACGGGCGTGCTGAAGCTGGCCCAGCCCGGCCGGCCCTGGTCGGTGTGGCTGTTCTGGGAGCCGGGCTGGCGGTTCAAGAACTGGTACGTCAACCTCGAGCAGCCGCTTGTCCGTTGGGCGGGCGGGGTGGACTCCGAGGACTACTTCCTGGACATCTCCGTCCACCCGGACCGCAGCTGGCACTGGCGTGACGAGGACGAGTTCGCGCAGGCCCAGCGGGACGGGCTGATGGACACGGCCACCGCCGAGCGGGTGCGGGCGGCGGGGCGGGACGCGGTGGAGGTCATCGGCTCCTGGGGGGCGCCGTTCTCGGAGGGCTGGCAGCACTGGCGACCGAACCCGTCCTGGGCGGTACCTTCTCTCCCCGAGGACTGGGACCGTACGCCCGCGCACGTGTCCTCATGAGACCCTTGATGCGCCCCCGGGCAAGAAACGTAGGATCGTCCTCCGCAAGGGCGCACAAGTGCAACTCCCGGGGCATGCGCCGGGCCTGACCGATCGTCACCGAGGGGCGGCAGCACGTGAGCGAGGGGTACGACGGCGTCACCACCGCGATCGGAGGCGGCACAGAAACCGCTGAGCACGCGGAAATTCCGTTCCTGGGGCACGTATTGCGGGTATCGGGACTTCTGCGGGACCAACTGCGCGCCCGGCGCGCAGCCCCGGACGGATGGATGCGACACGCGTGACGGAGCAGCCCACCTCCTTCGAGCGCCCTCAGGGCGCCGACCCCGCGGAGGCCCGCGGGGCGCTCCTGCGTACCCCGGAGCCGCCCGGCGCTCCTGCCTTACCGGTGCAGGCCCGGGCCGACGGCACTGCGTCCGCACCGGGGACGGCCGCGCCCTGCGGCAAGGCGAGGGATGGTGCGGGGTCCCAGTCCCCGGCCGGCAAGGGAAAGGACGGCAAGGGGACGCAGCCCCCGGTCGGCAAGGGGAAGGAGACCCCAGTCAACGGCCCCGAGCACTCCCAGCCCGCAGCCGACGAGCCCGTGGGGGCATCTCCCGCGCGAGCAGAGCAGAGCGTGGGGGAACACCGCCCGCGCCCGGCGCCGGAGGGCATTCCGCCCCAGCCCGGTGCCGAGCAGGAGCGGACACCCGGCGTCGAGGAGCGCCGTACCGGACGCGGACTGCCGCCGGGCCGGCCGATGCCGATGCGGCGCGACGGGGACCGGCTCAGGTTCGTGGGCGCGGCCACCCGGCGGATCGCGCGCGGCCTCGATCTGGACGAGATCGTGATGGGCCTGTGCCGGGCGACCGTGCCGACGTTCTCGGACGCGATCCTGGTCTATCTGCGCGACCCGCTGCCGGTCGGCGACGAGCGGCCCACCGGTCCGGTGGTGCTGCGGCTGCGCCGCAGTGACCGCATACCGGAGGAGCGGGACACCGACGGTGTGCTGCTGCCCTCGGCCTTCGACACGGAGCCGGAGCCGAGCGCGCTGGCCGAGCTGTCCTCGCTCACCACCGAGCTGTGCGAGGTACGGCCCGGCGGCGCGCTGAACGAGGTGCTGCGCGGGGTGCGGCCGGTGTTCGCCGACGCGCCCGCCGCCCGGGCCGCGCTGCCCGAACTGCTCGGCGACGGCGGCGAGACGCTCGTACCGTCCGGGCAGCACGCGATCCTCGCCCCGCTGCGCGGCCGGCGCCGGGTGATCGGCGCGGCCCTGTTCCTGCGCCGCCCGGAACGGCTCGCGTTCGAGGGCGACGACCTGCTGGTGGCGGCCCAGCTGGCCACGCACAGCGCGCTCGGCATCGACAAGGCGGTGCTGTACGGCCGGGAGGCGTACATCGCCGACGAGCTGCAGCGCACCATGCTGCCCGAGACCCTGCCCCGTCCGACCGGGGTCCGGCTGGCCTCGCGCTATCTGCCGGCCGCCGAGACCGCGCGGGTCGGCGGCGACTGGTACGACGCGATCCCGCTGCCGGGCAGCCGGGTGGCCCTCGTCGTCGGCGACGTCATGGGCCACTCCATGACCTCGGCGGCGATCATGGGCCAGCTGCGCACGACCGCGCAGACGCTGGCCGGGCTCGACCTGCCGCCGCAGGAGGTGCTGCACCACCTGGACGAGCAGGCGCAGCGGCTCGGCACGGACCGTATGGCGACCTGTCTGTACGCCGTCTACGACCCGGTCACGCACCGCATCACGATCGCCAACGCCGGTCATCCGCCGCCGGTGCTGCTGCACCTGGGCGGCCGGGCCGAGGTGCTGCGGGTGCCGCCGGGCGCGCCGATCGGCGTCGGCGGTGTCGACTTCGAGGCGGTCGAGCTGGACGCGCCCGCCGGGGCCACGCTGCTCCTCTACACCGACGGCCTGGTGGAGTCCCGGCTGCGGGACGTGTGGACGGGCATAGAGCAGCTGCGGGAAAAGCTCGCCGCCACCGCCCGGCTGACCGGTCCGGACCATCCGCCGCCCCTCGAGGCGCTGTGCGACGAGGTGCTGGACATGCTCGGGCCGGGCGACCGGGACGACGACATCGCGCTGCTGGCGGCCCGCTTCGACGGGATCGCGCCGAGCGATGTGGCCTACTGGCGGCTGGAGCCGGAGGAGACGGCCCCCGGCCAGGCCCGCCGCCTCGCCCGCCGCGCGCTCGCCCGCTGGGACCTGGAGGACCTGACGGACTCGGTGGAGCTGCTGGTCAGCGAGGTCGTGACGAACGCCGTACGGTACGCGTCCCGGCCGGTGACGCTGCGGCTGCTGCGCACGGACGTGCTGCGCTGTGAGGTCGGCGACGACGTGCCGCAGCTGCCGCGCCTGCGGCAGGCCCGGGCCACGGACGAGGGCGGGCGCGGCCTGTACCTGGTCAACCGGCTGGCCCGGCGCTGGGGCGCGACCCGGCTGTCCACCGGCAAGGTGGTCTGGTTCGAGCTGAACCGGAGCTGAGCCGCTTTCCGGCCGTACGACGCGAAGGGCGCCCGGGGACTTCCCGGGCGCCCTTCGTCTGTGCTCGTCCGTGCTGCGGCCGGCCTACTGGCCGAAGTTCTGGCCGCCGCCCGGATCGAGCGGGTTGTCCGTGACGCCGCCCGTCGGCGACTGCGTCGGCGGCTGGGACGGCGGCGTGGACGTCGGCGGCTGGGACGGCGGCGTGGACGTAGGCGGCTTGCTGGTCGCCGGGTGCGACGGCGGCGTGGACGTCGGCGGCTTGCTGGTCGGCGGCTGCGACGGCGTGTTGGACGGCGACGCGGGGGCCGTCGGCGTGTAGCTCGGCTGGACCGCCGCGCCCATCGTGGTGTCCAGGTCGAACTTGCTGATGTCGCCCATCGCCCCGAAGGTGTAGGCGGCCCAGATCTTCGCCGGATAGCTGCCGCCGTTGATACGGCCGCCGCCCGCGGTGATGAGGCCCGTGGCGCCCGTCAGCGGAACCTGGGCGTGGGACTTGGCGGACTCGCCGAACAGGCCGACCGAGGTGACCAGGCCGGGCGTGTAGCCGGTGAACCAGGCCGACTTGTTGTTGTCGGACGTACCCGTCTTGCCGGCGACCTGCTGGCCGTTGCGCGCCGGGTTCTGCGCCACCGAGTCGCTGGCCGTACCGTCGTCGACCACGCCGGTGAGCACCGAGGTGACCGTGTCGGCGGCGGTCCGGCTGATCACCTGGTCGCCGACCGGGTCCGGGAGGGTGACCGTGCTGTCCTTGTGCTCGGCCGACTTGATGATCGCCGGGGTGACCTTCTTGCCGTGGTTGTCGAGGGTCGCGTAGATGCCGGCCATCTCCAGCGGGCTCGCGCCCATGGAGCCCAGCGTCTGCGCGGGCACCGCCTCCATGCCCTTGGTGTCCATGCCGAGCTTGCCGGCCGTGGCCATCACCTTGTCCATGCCGACGTCGACGCCCATCTGCGCGAAGACGGAGTTGACGGACTTGTTCATCGCCGTCTGGACAGTGATGTCGCCGTAGTCCTGGTCGTCCTCGTTCGGCGGGCCGAAGCCGACCTTGGCGCCGCCCGACACGACCTGACGGCCGCTGGTGCCGTCGTAGATCGTGTTCGGGGTGATCACCCGGCCGTCCTGCGTCTTGGCGCCCTCGTCCATGGCGGCGGCGAGGATCACCGGCTTGAAGGTGGAGGCGGGCTGGTAGTCCGTGCGTGTGGCGTTGTTGAGGAAGTGCTTGAAGTAGTCCGTGCCGCCGTACATGGCGAGGACCTTGCCCGTGGTCGGGTCGACGGAGACGGCACCGGGCTGGACGTCGCCGTCGACGGAGCGCCGCTTCGCGTTCAGCTTGCTGGTCAGCTGCTCCGTGACGGCTTGCTCCAGCTGGCGCTGCTTCTTCTTGTCGATGTTGAGCGTGATGGTCCAGCCGCCCTTTTTCACCAGTGCCTCGGCGTCACCGATGCTGGCGGCGCTGCCCTGGGCGACCAGCTGCTTCTCCAGGGAGGCGTTGGCCGCGTCGACCAGGTAGCCGGTCTGTCCCTTCATGCCGGGCGCCGCCTTGGGCGATTTGGGCACCGGGAAGGTCATGGCCTGGCGCTTGCCGGCGTCCAGCCAGTGCTGCTTGACCATGTTGTCCAGGACGTAGTTCCAGCGGGCCTGCGCCAGCTTCTTGCCCGTGTCGCTGGCGATCGCCCAGTCGTACTGGTTCGGTGCCTGCAGCAGCGCGGCGAGGTAGGCGCCCTCCTGGACCGTGAGGTTCTTGGCGTCCTTGTGGTAGTACGCCTGTGCCGCGGCCTGGATGCCGTAGGCGCCGCGGCCGTAGTAGCTGGTGTTGATGTAGCCCGCGAGGATGTAGTCCTTGGACTTCTGGCGGTCCAGCTTCAGCGAGATGACCAGTTCCTTCAGCTTGCGCGTGACGGTCTGGTTCTGGTCCAGGTAGTAGTTCTTGACGTACTGCTGGGTGATCGTCGAACCGCCCTGCGTGCCGTGCCCCATGACGGTGTTGAGCAGGCCGCGGGCGGTGCCCCTCAGGTCGACACCGGCGTCCTGGTAGAAGGTCTTGTTCTCGGCCGCGACGAAGGTGCGCTGGACGTCCTTGGGGACCTCGGCGAGGTCGACGCTCTCCCGGTTGAGTTCGCCGGTGCGGGCGAGGATCGTGCCGTCGCTGTACTTGTAGATGTTGCTCTGCAGCTGGGCGGTGGCGTTGCCCGCGGGGATGTCGATCGTCATGTACAGCGCGATGAACGCGCCGATGACGAGCAGCACGAGGCCGAAGAAGGTTCCGAGGATCTTCTTCCAGGTGAACAGCCGGCGTATTCGGCCCTTGGGGGGCTTGGCGCCGCGTCCCCTGGGGGGTTTTGCGCCGGCCGGGGCGGAGGGGGAGCCGGTGGCGGCCGACGTGGGCTGCGAGCGGCGGCCCCTGGGCGCCGCGCGGTGGCCGCCGCGCTGTCGCGCTCGTCTCTCTTCCGCTCGTCCCATGGGTCCCTACGCTCCGCTTCCGTCTCGGGGTCAGCTCCGAAAGCTAACACCCGCCTATATGACAAAGGACGTCCGATCCGCTCTTTTACGGACGTGACAATCAGCACCCGTCCCAAGGGAACCGACGGGTAACGAGGCCACAGGGTTGCTTCCGCCGCGAAAAGTGATATCACTTAGATAGACCCAAGCTAAGCGTTACCCACAGCTCAGCGTTACCAGAACGGGGGACCCTCCATGTCCACGACCGACCCGGCCGTCGCCGTCGACGTACCCGAGATGCCCGCGCCACGCGTGCGGGAGTTCACCGCGCACAGCATCGGCGGCGGACTCGCCCTGCTGCTCGGCCTGCTCGGGCTCGGCGCGACCGCCGCGCTGCTCGCCACCGCCTCGGCCGTCTCGGCCGCCGGCGCCAAGGCCGGGCTCATCGTCGCCGGGATCATCGTCTTCCTCGCCGCGGTCATCTCGCTGCGCGGCCTGAACACGGTCGCGCCCGGCGAGGCCCGGGTGGTCCAGCTCTTCGGGCGCTACCGGGGCACGATCCGGCAGGACGGACTGCGCTGGGTGAACCCCTTCACCTCGCGGACCCGTATCTCCACCCGGGTGCGCAACCACGAGACGGCCGTACTGAAGGTCAACGACGCCTACGGCAACCCGATCGAGCTGGCGGCCGTCGTGGTCTGGAAGGTCCAGGACACCGCACAGGCCACGTTCGAGGTGGACGACTTCGCGGAGTTCGTCGCCACGCAGACCGAGACGGCCGTGCGGCACATCGCGATCGAGTACCCCTACGACGCCCACGACGAGGACGGCCTGTCGCTGCGCGGCAACGCCGAGGAGATCACCGAGAAGCTGGCCGTCGAACTCCAGGTGCGGGTGGAGGCGGCCGGAGTCGAGATCATCGAGTCCCGCTTCACGCATCTCGCGTACGCTCCCGAGATCGCCTCGGCGATGCTGCAGCGCCAGCAGGCCGGTGCGGTCGTGGCCGCACGGCGGCAGATCGTGGACGGCGCGGTCGGCATGGTCGAGGCGGCGCTCGCCCGCATCGCGGAGGCGGACATCGTGGAACTGGACGAGGAGCGGAAGGCGGCGATGGTGTCCAACCTGATGGTCGTGCTGTGCGGGGACCGTGCCCCGCAGCCGGTCCTCAACACCGGGTCCCTCTACCAGTGACGGACTCCCCGGAGAGCCCGAAGCAACGGCCGCAGCAGCGCAAGCAGGTGCTGCTGCGGCTGGACCCGTCGGTGTACGAGGCACTGGCCCGCTGGGCCGGGGACGAACTGCGCTCGGCCAACGCGCAGATCGAGTTCCTGCTGCGCCGCGCCCTCGCGGAGGCGGGCCGGCTGCCGAAGGAGACCGGACCGATGCCGCGCAGAGGCAGGCCACCCGTTTCGGAACCGTGACATTCGGCTCCCACCTGCACCGCCGTACCCGGCGCCATGATCTGTACACCCTGCGTATACATACCGCGTATACACCGTGTGTAGAGTGCTTCTCATGTCCATCGGTCACACCCTCCTAGGGCTCCTGGAGTCCGGCCCGCGCCATGGCTACGACCTGAAGCGGGCCTTCGACGAGAAGTTCGGTCACGACCGGCCGCTGCACTACGGCCAGGTCTACTCCACGATGTCGAGGCTGCTGAAGCACGGCCTCGTGGAAGTCGACGGGATCGAGGCGGGCGGCGGCCCCGAGCGCAAGCGGTACGCCATCACCGACGCCGGCATCACCGACGTCGAGCGCTGGCTCGCGACCCCGGAGAAGCCGGAGGAGTACCTCCAGTCGACCCTGTACACCAAGGTCGTCCTCGCGCTGCTGACCCACCGCGACGCGGCCGACATCCTCGACGCCCAGCGCGCCGAGCACCTGCGCAGCATGCGGATCCTGACCGACCGCAAGCGCAAGGGCGACCTCACGGACCAGCTGATCTGCGACCACGCGCTGTTCCACCTGGAGGCCGACCTGCGCTGGCTGGAGCTGACGGCCGCCCGCCTGGACAAGCTCCGTGCGGCGGTGGCCCGATGACCGCACCCGCGGGCTCCCTGCTCGCCGCCGAGAACCTGCGCAAGGCCTACGGCCCCACGCTCGCGCTCGACGGCGCCGAGTTCTCCATCCACCCCGGCGAGGTCGTCGCCGTCATGGGCCCCTCCGGCTCCGGCAAGTCGACGCTGCTGCACTGCCTCGCCGGCATCGTCCCGCCGGACTCCGGCTCCATCGTCTACGACGGCCGCGAGCTGGCCGGCATGAGCGACGCCGAGCGCAGCGCCCTCAGGCGTTCCGAGTTCGGGTTCGTCTTCCAGTTCGGCCAGCTGGTGCCCGAGTTGACCTGCGTGGAGAACGTGGCCCTCCCGCTGCGGCTGAACGGCACCTCGCGCAAGCAGGCCGAGCGGGCCGCGCTCGGCTGGATGGAGCGCCTGGAGGTGGACGACCTCAAGGGCAAGCGGCCCGGCGAGGTCTCCGGCGGCCAGGGCCAGCGCGTCGCGGTGGCGCGGGCACTGGTCACCGAGCCCCGGGTGGTCTTCGCCGACGAGCCGACCGGCGCGCTGGACTCCCTCAACGGCGAGCGCGTGATGGAGCTGCTGACCGACGCGGCCCGCTCCGCCAACTCGGCCGTCGTCCTCGTCACGCACGAGGCCCGGGTGGCCGCCTACTCCGACCGCGAGATCGTCGTACGCGACGGCAGGTCCCGGGACATGGAGCGGATCGCATGAACGTCCGTCAATGGGGGCGGGATCTGGGCCTGGGGATCAAGTTCGCCTTCACGGGCGGGCGCGAGGGCTGGGTCCGGGTGCTGCTGACGGCGGTCGGGGTCGGGCTCGGCGTGGCCGTGCTGCTGCTGACGGCCGCGATCCCCAGCGCGCTGACGGCGCGGCACGCCCGCGACAACGCCCGCGAGGACTACACCTACGGCCCGAAGCGGCCGAAGGCCGTCAACACCCTGGTGATCTCCGACGCCGACACGACGTACCGCGGTGAGGACGTCCGCGGCCGGCTGGTGGAACCCGAGGGGCCGCGGGCGCCGGTCGCACCCGGCCTGTCGAAGTACCCCGCGCCGGGCGAGATGGTCGTCTCCCCCGCGCTGGAGAAGCTGCTCGGCTCCGGGGAAGGCAAGCTGCTGCGCGAGCGGCTGCCGTACCGGGTCGTCGGGACGATCGGCGAGAGCGGACTCATCGGCTCGCAGGAACTCGCCTACTACGCCGGTGCGAAGAACCTGGCCCCGCACATCAACGGCTGGCAGACGGCCCGGATCACCGAGTTCGGGCCGCAGCACAAGCCGACGTCGGACGGGCTGGACCCGGTCCTGATCCTGCTGATCCTGGTCGTCTTCGCGGTGCTGCTGACGCCGGTCGCCGTGTTCATCGGCGCGGCCGTGCGGTTCGGCGGCGAGCGGCGCGACCGCAGGCTGGCCGCGCTGCGGCTGGTGGGCTCCGACAGCCGGATGACCCGGCGGATCGCGGCGGGCGAGGCGCTCGCCGGATCACTGGTCGGTCTCGTCCTCGGCGCCGGGTTCTTCCTGCTGGGCCGGCAGCTCGCCGGCTCGGTCGAGATCATGAACATCAGTGTGTTCCCCGATTACCTCAGCCCCGCACCCGCGCTGGCCGCCCTGGTCACGGTCGCCGTACCGGCGGCGGCCGTGCTGGTCACACTGTTCGCGCTGCGCGGCGTGGTCATCGAGCCGCTGGGCGTGGTGCGTACGGCCAGGCCCGCGCGCCGCAGGCTGTGGTGGCGGCTGCTGCTGCCGGTGGGCGGTCTGGCGATGCTCGCCCCGATGATCGGCCAGGGCCGGCAGAACGGCGACTTCAACCCGTACCTGGTGATCGGCGGTGTCGTGCTGCTGCTCATCGGCGTGACCGCGCTGCTGCCGTGGATCGTCGAAGCCGTGGTGAATCGGCTCGGCGGCGGCGCGGTCTCCTGGCAACTGGCCGTTCGGCGGCTGCAGTTGAGCAGCGGCACGGCGGCCCGCATGGTGAACGGCATCGCGGTCGCGGTCGCCGGGGCGGTCGCGATGCAGATGCTGTTCGCGGGCGTCGAGGGTGACTACACCAAGGTCACCGGGCAGGACACCACCCGGGCGCAGATGCAGGTCAACCTGGAGCGAGGCGTGGAGTTCCTGCCGACCGTGGCCAGGTTCGCCGCCACCGAGGGGGTACGGAAGGCCACCGCGCTGGGCAGCACCGAACTGGGTGACCGGGACTGGAACCACGGCCCCGACACCACGGCCGGCCTGACCGTCGGCGACTGTGCCTCGCTGCGCGAGGTGGCCCGGCTGACGTCCTGCCGCGACGGTGACGTCTTCGTGGCGACGGGCGGGGACGCCGACGGCGACGTGACGAAGCTGGCGCGTCCGGGGCGCACGCTGCACATCGACACGAGTGACGGCAGGGGCAGCGGCCCGGACGTCACCTGGACGGTGCCGGGCGGTCTGAAGAAGGTCCGCGCGATCACCGGGCCGGCCGGGACCACGCAGAGCGGCCTGCTGATGACTCCGGGCGCCGCGCCCGACCGGGTGCGTCGTGCACTGAACGGAGCGGTGTACATCTCGCTCGACAGGTCGGTGCCCGACGTGCAGGAGTACGTCCGCAACACGGCCGCCGCCGTCGATCCGCTGGCGGACGTGATGCTGTGGTCGTCCACCGAGCAGGCGAAGAAGTTCACCTCCATCGGCACCGGTACGTCCGTCGGGGCCATCTGTGTGCTGGCGCTGATCGGCGCGAGCCTGCTGGTCTCCCAGCTGGAGCAGCTGCGCGAACGCCGCAAGCTGTTGTCGGCGCTGGTCGCCTTCGGCACCCGGCGCCGCACCCTGGGCCTGTCGGTGCTGTGGCAGACCGCGATCCCGGTCGCCCTCGGCCTGCTGCTCGCCTCGGCCGTGGGGCTGACGCTGGGCGCGGTGCTGCTGAAGATGACCGGGGCGACGGTCGGCGTGGACTGGCCGAGCTTCCTGGCGATGACCGGCGCCGGCGCGGCGGTGGTCCTCACCGTCACACTGCTGAGCCTGCCGCCGCTGCTGAGGCTGATGCGGCCGGAGGGCCTGCGCACGGAGTAGCCCGGCCCGGGAACCACCCTCGCCGGAACGTCCCGCAGTTCCCCGCGGCCGTCAGTCCAGCACCCGCACCGGCAGCGCGCTGAGCGCACCGCGCAGGGCCGCGGCCAGCGATTCGTACTCCGCGGAGCGCGCCGCGCCCGCCCGCATCGCGAAGGCGACCCGGCGGCTCGGGGCGGGCTCGGCGAAGGAACCGGTGAGGAGCTGGCTGCTGCGGGCGGTCTCCAGCCTCAGCGCCGTACGCGGCAGCAGGGTGCAGCCGAGGCCGCCCGCGACCAGCTGGACGAGGGTGGACAGGCCGGCGGCCGTGGTGGTGACCGGTGCGTCCTCGCGGCCGGCCTCCCGGCAGATGTCCAGGGCCTGGTCGCGCAGGCAGTGGCCCTCGTCCAGCAACAGCAGGTTCAGCTCCTTCAGCGCCTCGCGCGGGATGCCCTCGCGCCCGCCGAGCCAGTGGTCGAGCGGGGTGACGAGCACGAAGTCCTCGTCGAACAAAGGGAGTTCGACGACGCCCGGCACCCCGAGCGGCACGGCCAGCAACAGCAGGTCCAGGCGGCCGGAGTTCAGGCCCTCGAGCAGGCTGGCGGTCTGCTCCTCGTGCACCTGCAGGTCGAGCTGTGGGTAGCGCTCGTGCACGAGCCGCAGCACGGCGGGCAGGAGGTACGGCGCGACGGTCGGGATCACCCCGAGGCGCAGGACTCCCGTGAACGGCGCCCGGACCGCCTCGGCCTCCTCCAGCAGCGCGCCGACCGCCTCCAGCACGGCCTTCGCCCGCACCGCGAGGCGCTCGCCGGCGGGCGAGAGCAGCACCTTGCGCGTCGTACGCTCGAGGAGGGTCACCCCGAGGGTCTCCTCCAGTGCCGAGACCGCACCCGACAGGGCGGGCTGGCTCATCCCGATCGCGGCCGCCGCGTCCCTGAAGTGCAGATGCTCGGCGACGGCGGCGAAGGCACGCAGCTGGGCGAGGCTCGGCTGCTTCCGCTTGCCGTTACTGATGGTCACTGATAACTACCTCCGATCAACATGACCGAGTGTAGCTATTTCACTAATCAATGCACCCTGTGGCACGATCACCAGCGTCCAACCCCCAACGGGAAACTCCCTCAAAAGGGGAGTTTCTTCGCTGCAAGGAGAGCGTGTGCTCACTGTCGGTGACAAGTTCCCCGAGTTCGAACTGACCGCCTGCGTCTCGCTGGAGAAGGGCAAGGAGTTCGAGCAGATCCACCACAAGTCCTACGAGGGCAAGTGGCTGGTCGTCTTCGCGTGGCCGAAGGACTTCACCTTCGTCTGCCCGACCGAGATCGCCGCGTTCGGGAAGCTGAACGACGAGTTCGCCGACCGCGACGCCCAGATCCTCGGCTTCTCCGGTGACTCCGAGTTCGTCCACCACGCCTGGCGCAAGGACCACCCGGACCTGACCGACCTGCCGTTCCCGATGATGGCCGACTCCAAGCACGAGCTGATGCGCGACCTGGGCATCGAGGGCGAGGACGGCTTCGCGCAGCGCGCCGTCTTCATCGTCGACCCGAACCGCGAGATCCAGTTCACCATGGTCACCGCCGGTTCCGTGGGCCGTAACCCCAAGGAGGTCCTGCGGGTCCTGGACGCCCTGCAGACGGACGAGCTGTGCCCGTGCAACTGGACCAAGGGCGAGAACACCCTCGACCCGGTCGCGCTGCTGGCCGGTGAGTGACCCATGTCGCTCGACTCGCTGAAGTCCCGCGTCCCGGACTACGCCAAGGACCTGAAGCTCAACCTGGGCTCGGTCATCGGCAACTCCGACCTGCCCGCGCAGCAGCTGTGGGGCACGGTGCTGGCGACCGCCATCGCCTCCCGTTCCCCGATCGTGCTGCGTGAGCTGGAGCCGGAGGCGAAGGCGAACCTGACGCCCGAGGCGTACACGGCCGCCAAGTCGGCCGCCGCCGTCATGGCGATGAACAACGTCTTCTACCGCACGCGTCACCTGCTGTCGGACCACGAGTACGGCACCCTGCGCGCGGGCCTGCGGATGAACGTCATCGGCAACCCGGGCGTGGAGAAGGTCGACTTCGAGCTGTGGTCGTTCGCGGTCTCCGCGATCAACGGTTGTGGCATGTGCCTGGACTCGCACGAGCAGGTGCTGCGCAAGGCCGGCATGGAGCGTGACGTGATCCAGGAGGCGTTCAAGATCGCCTCCGTGGTGCAGGCCGTGGCCGTCACCCTCGAGGCAGAGGCCGTCCTGGCCGAGTAGGCCGCTTCCCGAAGACCCCGTTCACTCCGCGTGGACGGGGTCTTCGGCCGTCTCCGCCACCGGCTCGCCCTCGGGCTCCGCGGCGGCCTCCTGCTGTTGCTGGAGTTCCTGCGCGTACTGCCGCAGATATCCCACCACCGTGTTCGTCACCGCCACGAGCGGTACGGCCACCACCGCGCCGCCGATGCCGGCCACCATGCCGCCGGCCGCGACCGTGAGGACGACCGCCAGCGGGTGGACGCGCACCGCGCGGCCGAGGATGAACGGCTGCAGCACATGGCCCTCGATCTGCTGGACGGCGAGGACCACGACCAGTGTCATGACGGCCGTGAAGACGCCCTGGGTGACCAGCGCCACGATCACCGCGAGCGCGCCGGAGGCGACGGCGCCGACGAGCGGGATGAACGAGAACAGGAAGATGAAGACGGCCAGCGGGACGGCCATCGGCACGTTGAGGAAGTAGATGCCCATGCCGATGAAGGTGGCGTCTATGAGGGCGACCAGGACCGTGCCGCGGACGTACGCGGTCAGGGTGCGCCAGGCGCGCGGGCCTGCGCCGGCCACGCCCGGGCGGGCCGCGGCGGGCACCAGCTTCAGGAACCACTCCCAGATGCGCTTGCCGTCGTAGAGCAGGAACAGCGTCGAGAAGAACACCAGCAGGAGGCCGGTGAGGAAGTCGACGATGACCTGGACGCCCTCCAGACCGGCGGACGTTATCTGGTCGGTGTTGGCACCGATCGCCTCGCGCAGGTTCTTGGCGATCTGGTTGATCTGCTTGTCGGTGACGTGGAAGGGGCTCTTCAGCAGCCAGTTGCGCAGGTCGTCGATGCCTGACTGGATCTGGCTGGAGAGCGTGTCGATGTTCTCCATGACCTGCCAGGTCACGAACCAGCCCATCAGCCCTATGACGACGAAGCCGCTGATGGCGGTGAGCGCGGTGGCGAGGCCGCGCGGCACCCCGCGGCGGGTGAGCCGGGCGACGGTCGGCTGGAGCAGCGCGGTGACGAGCAGGGCGATGACGAAGGCGAAGACCACCAGCTGGACCGCGCTGATGACCTTCATCAGGATCCAGACCGTGCCGGCGAGGACCAGCAGCCGCCAGCCCGCCTCGGCCGCGACCCGTACACCCCAGGGCACGGCCTCGGCGGGGTCGGGGCGGGGACCGGCCGACGCCGGTGCGGTCCGGCGGGCGGGGGGCGCTGCCTTGGCCGCGGGGGCCGGTGCCTCGGGCGGGGCGGGGGCCGGTGCCTCGGTGGCGGGGGGCGGTGCCTTGGTGGCGGGGGCCGGGGCGGGAGGTTCGGGCGCGGCGAGCGGGTCGCTGTCCTGCTCCACCTCCGCGCGGCGCTCGTCCAGGCGCTCGCTCATCTCGGTGAGGCCGGCGCCCAGCCGGCCGAGCCACCCTGGCACTCGCGACATGATTCGTCCTCTTCCCCCGCGTCCCCGCGTGCTCGCCACCTCTCCTCCCCTGGAGGTATGCCGGGTACGACCGTACAGGGCGAAAGCCCCTCCCCTAAGGACGGGGAGGGGCTTCGCGAGGTTGAGAGCGGCGGCCCGGCGTCAGTAGTTGCCGTTCGCCTGCCAGTACGACCAGGCGTCACACGGACTGCCGTAACGCTGGTTCATGTAGTTCAGGCCCCACTTGATCTGGGTGGCCGGGTTGGTCCGCCAGTCGGCGCCCGCGGAGGCCATCTTGCCGGCGGGCAGGGCCTGCACGAGGCCGTAGGCGCCGGAGGCCGCGTTGACCGCCTGGTAGTTCCAGGTGGACTCGTGGTCCACGATGTTGCTGAAGCACTGGAACTGACCGGCCGGCACGATCTGCCGTGCGATGGCCTGGACCTGCGCCACCGTGTACGAGGACTGGACGGGGAAGCTGGCGTCGCTGCCGCTCGGGTCGGTGCTGCGGCTGGCCGCAGCCTTCGTCTCGGCGCGCTGCTTGGCTTCGTCCGCCGCCTTCTGGGCGGCTGCCTTCTTCGCGTACGCGGTCTCGGCGGCTGCCTTGCGGGCTGCTGCCTCGGCGTCCTTCTTGGCGCTCGCGTCCGCGGCGATGGCCTGTGCGTCGGCCTGCTGCGTCAGCGACGCGGACTGGACCTGCGCCTGCTGACCCGCGGGTATGTCTGCGAGGAGCGTGGTGTCGGCAGCCGTCGCCTCGGCGTCGTTGTTGTTCTGCGCGACGCTGCCCGAGGCAACTCCGACGACGCTTCCGACGGCGGTGACCGCGGTGGCCGAGGCCACTGCGAATCCCCGGACCGAAATCCGGCTCACACGTTTTCCTTCCAGCATCGCCCGCTTCGGTGACCCTGGCGGACGCAATCGTGCCCCTGGCACTGGCCTCCCAACTGCGGGGTCACGGGAGGCACGGGCCCGGTGGGCAACTCCCCCGAGGGGAGCGCCGCGTGGTGCTCGGGCGGCATACGACGAACTCTATGGAGTTGGTGGTGCTTCTGTGGTGCCGTACCGCTGGGGGTACAGGTGTGTCGTATGCGGGGCCTGACAGGACTGAGACTCTGCCGTAACCGGACGCCGGGTGGCAATTCTGTGTTGCGTGTGAAAGCTCACATCCCGTTTGGCCCAGGGGATTTCCGGAAAGCTCTACATGCCAAGGCGCCGCCCGGCTAGGCTCTTGGCCTTTGCCGGACGGCGCCAACGGGGCTGGATCAGCGCAGATTTATCATACGTGACCCTCTTCGAGCATTTCGGTCACAAGGGCGGCGATCTGGGACCTCTCGGACCGGGTCAGCGTGACGTGGGCGAAGAGCGGATGCCCCTTCAGTTTCTCCACGACGGCGACCACTCCGTCGTAGCGACCGACTCGCAGATTGTCCCTTTGCGCCACATCGTGGGTCAGAACGACCCGCGAATTGGCGCCGATCCGGGACAGAACGGTCAGCAGGACGTTCCGTTCGAGCGACTGTGCCTCGTCCACGATCACGAACGCGTCGTGCAGCGAGCGGCCCCGGATGTGGGTGAGCGGGAGCACCTCGAGCATGCCGCGCGCGGTGACCTCCTCGATGACCTCGCGGCTGGTGACCGCCGAGAGCGTGTCGAAGACGGCCTGCGCCCACGGGCTCATCTTCTCCGCCTCGGAGCCGGGCAGATAGCCCAACTCCTGCCCGCCGACGGCGTACAGCGGCCGGAAGACCATCACCTTCTGGTGCTGCCGGCGCTCCAGGACCGCCTCCAGGCCCGCGCACAGCGCCAGCGCCGACTTGCCGGTGCCGGCCCGGCCGCCCATCGAGACGATCCCGACGTCCGGGTCGAGCAGCAGGTCCAGCGCGATGCGCTGCTCGGCGCTGCGGCCCTTGATGCCGAACGCCTCCCGGTCGCCGCGCACCAGCCGGACGTTGCCCTCGGCGGTGACCCGGCCGAGGGCCTTGCCGCGCTCGGACTGGATGGTCAGGCCAGTGTGCACCGGAAGGCCGGAGACCTCCGGGACGTACACGTGCCCTTCCTCGAAGAGGATGTCCACCTGCTCGGCGGGCAGGGTGACTTCGCTCATCCCGGTCCAGCCGGAGTTCTCCGTGATGGCGAGTTCGGCGCGGTACTCCTCGGCGATCAGTCCGACCGAGGACGCCTTGATCCGCAGCGGCAGGTCCTTCGACACGACGGTGACGTCGTACCCCTCGGCCTGCAGGTTCCGGGCCACCGCGAGGATGCGGGAGTCGTTGTCCCCCAGGCGGTAGCCGGTGGGCAGCACGCTGGGGTCCGAGTGGTTGAGCTCGACACGGACGGTCCCGCCCAGCTCCCCGATCGGGATGGGGGCGTCGAGGCGACCGTTCTTCACCCGGTAGTCGTCCAGCAGGCGCAGGGCCTGGCGGGCGAAGTAGCCGAGTTCGGGATGGTGCCGCTTGGCCTCCAGCTCCGTGACCACGACGATCGGGAGCACGACCTCGTGCTCGTCGAAGCGGGTCAGGGCGTTCGGGTCGGCCAGCAGGACGCTGGTGTCGAGAACATAGGTGCGCCGGTCTGGCTTGTGGCGCTTTGTGCTGGTCACCACGGAAGGACGTACCCCCTCGGATGAGGTCGGGGAGCGACGAGGTGGAAGCAGGGCCGGGAGGATGGGGTTGACCAGGCCGGTCGGCGGCCCCCGCGCGCGGCGGGCCGAGAACCGGCCCTCCACGGCTGCTTCCGTGCAGTGACCGCACGGTCGGGCTGGTGCAAAGGGCCTCCCGGGCGGACGGCCCCGTGCCGCCCGCTGAGATCCGACGCCCGTGGTTCGGGTGTCGGCCTGTCTGGCTTATGCCCTCGAACATGCGCCGCCATGCAAATGCGGCCAACAGCGCGCCGGTGAACTCCTCGTTACGTCCTGCCGAACCGGGACATACGACGACGCCCCGTCACCGGGCGGCGACGGGGCGTGCGACGGGGGTTCAGCCGCCGTAGCGGCGGTGACGTGCGGCGTAGTCGCGCAGCGCGCGCAGGAAGTCGACCTTCCGGAACGCCGGCCAGAAGACCTCGCAGAAGTAGTACTCCGAGTGCGCGGTCTGCCAGAGCATGAATCCGGACAGCCGCTGTTCGCCGCTGGTGCGGATGACGAGGTCCGGGTCGGGCTGGGCGCTGGTGTAGAGGTGACGGCCGATCATGTCGATGTCGACGGATTCGGCGAGGTCCTCCATGGACACGCCCCGGTCGTGCGCGTCGAGCATCATGGAGCGCACGGCGTCGGCGATCTCCTGCCGGCCGCCGTAGCCGATGGCCACGTTGACGAGTATGCCGTCGACGTGGGCGGTGGCCTCCTCGGCCTCCTTCAGGGCGATCCGCATCTGGTGGGGCAGCAGGTCGGTCGCGCCGACGTGGTGCACACGCCAGCGGCCGTCGGCGGCGAGGGTGCGGACGACGTCCTCGATGATGCCGAGCAGGGGGACGAGTTCGTCCTGCGGGCGGTCGAAGTTGTCCGTGGACAGCAGCCACAGGGTGACGACCTCGACGTCCGTCTCGCTGCACCAGCCGAGGAACTCCTCGATCTTCTCGGCGCCGGCGCGGTGGCCGTGGACGGTGGTGGAGCCGGACGCCTTCGCCCAGCGGCGGTTGCCGTCCATGATCACGCCGATGTGCTTGGGCACCTGATCGTGGTCCAGGTGACCTTCCACCCGGCGTGCGTAGAGCCTGACGAGCAGGCTGCGCAGGTTGTCGCGCAGGTTCACGTGGCCCTCCGGGGGATTGGCGGGGGATGGCGAGTGCCGGAGCCGCTGAGCCTACCGTTGCTCGAGGCTTGCTATGGGTCCGGGGTTTGGGGGCTCGGGGGTTCGTGCGGGTTCGCCGCCGGGTGCGGTCCCGCGCCCCTACAGGTGGGGACGGCTGCCCTTCGCCGAGAGGTTCCGGGGTCCGGGCAGAAAAAACGGGCCGGTCCGTGGGGGGGAGACGGACCGGCCCGAGGGGGGGTTTCCACCATAACCCTTCGTAAGGGTTCGTGGGTGCATCGGCGTGCCACAACTACTCTCCGAAGTCACCCGGAGACGCCCCGGTGAGCGCGGAGGATTGGATTCAGGGGTGATGCATGGCCGGTTCACAGCCGAATCCCAGGGAAAACCGGCCGGATAGGTAAGGATTCGGAGGACTCCGGGTGATTTACCCCACCTTGTTGAGCTTTCGGCGATTCGCCCCGGGGGTCCCTCCGACGGACTACCCGACCGGCGAACGGTGACTTGACGGTTCCGCTACCGGGCCGCCCGGTGCCGAACAGGCTCACAGCACCGCGCAGCCCCCTCCACTGCGCGGTACCGGCCCGCGCAGCTTTGCTCACGCGAATTACCTTGGTCTGAACTTACGGGACGGGTGAGGCTGGTGTGAACCGGAGCCCATAACAATGTGGAAACTCCAGGTGAACCTCAGGCGAACAGAGCCCGCTTCTTCCCGGTTCGCCCGGTTGGTCAACGTGCCGGCTTGCGGACGTCGAAGAGGTGCCGGGCGCTGTGCGCCACGAAGGGCCCCTCCTTCTCGATCCGCTCGTGCAGCGCGCGGAGTTGGGGCTCGTACGCCTGCACCGTGAAGTCCGGGACCATCCAGACCACCTTGCGCAGGAAATGGACAACGGCGGCGATGTCGTGGAACTCCACCCGCAGCCGCTCCGCCCGCAGCCCGGCCACCTGAAGACCCGCCGCCTCGGCCTCGGCCCGCTCCCGCCCGGGGTCCCGGCCGGCGCGCACCTCGGCGGGCAGCGGCCCGAGGAAGTGCTCGACGAGTTCGAAGACGCTGGCCGGCCCGACGTGCTGGGCGAAGTACGCGCCGCCGGGCCGCAGTACCCGCGCGATCTCCCCCCAGCAGGGACGCACCGGATGCCGGCTGAGCACCAGGTCGAACGCCCCGTCGGAGAACGGCAGCGGCGCGTCGTCCGGTGCGGTGACGACCACGGCCCCGCGCGGCCGCAGCAGGGCGGTGGCCCTGGCCGCGTTCGGCGGCCAGCCCTCCGTCGCGGCGAGCAGCACCGGGCGGGCGGGCTCGGCCCTGCGCAGCGCGAAGTCCAGCACCTCGCCGCCACCGGTCTGGATGTCGAGCGCCGCGTGAGCCCGGGCCAGCCGCTCCCCCGCGGACACGGCGTACCCCCACGACGGCCGTTCCTCGGTGGCCCGCCCCTCGAACCACGAGAAGTCCCACCCCTCAGTCGGTACGGCGGCACCCTCGGCCACGAGGTCCTCGAAGGAACGGTTCCCTGCCATGCCCTCGATGTTCGCAGGACACGGCGGACGGGTCCTGTCATTTTCCGTCCGGCCGCGCGCTGTCCGTACGGCGTCCGACCCGCCCGTCGGCCGCCGGGGGGCCGGGCATCGGTCAGGGGCTGGGGTCGGGCGGCAGCAGGGGGCGGACCTCGTCGGCGGTGAAGTGCACGAAGCGCTCGGGGTCGCCTTCGTCGGCGGTCGGTTGCAGGACGACCGTGTCGGCACCGGCCCCGGCCAGGCGGCGTACGGCCTCGGCCACGGTGGCCGCGTCACCCGCGACCCCGAGGTCCGGCACCGACTGAAGCCCTTCGGCGACGAGTTCGGCCCGCAGCCGGGCTTCGGCGTCGGCGCCCGTGGCGGTGAGCAGGTAGACGACGACCCGGTGCGGCTCGCCGCCGAGTCCTGCCTCCCGTCGGCACTCCTCGATGAGGCGCCGGGCGTGCCGTACGCCGTCGGGGGAGGTGGCCGCGGTGAGGACCGTGCCGTCGGCCCGGGCGCCGGACAGGCGGAGGGTGCGCGGCCCGGTGGCGCCGGTGAGGACGGGCACGGCCGACTTCGGCGGCCAGTCGAGGGCGACGTCGTCCAGGGTCACGTACCGCCCGCGCACGCTGAGCCGTTCACCGCGCAGCAGCGCGCGCAGGGCGTCGAGGTGCTCGCCGAGGAGGGTCAGGGGGGAGGCGGGGCGGGCGCCGACCTGCCCCATCCAGTCCTGCACGCCGTGCCCGACGACGAGGGTGGCGCGGCCCGGGAACATCCGGTGCAGGGACGCGGCCTCCATCGCGGTGAGCGCCACGTTCCTGAGCGGGACGGGCAGCAGCCCGACCCCGATGCGCACCCGCTCGGTCCAGGCCAGCGCAGCGGCGGCCGTGGCGATGCCGCCCTCCCGGAAACAGTCCTCCCACAACCACAGCTCTTCGAGCCCCGCCGCGTCCGCGGCACGGGCGACGGCCCGCAGACGCTCGGGCGGAAGCTGGGGCCGGAACACGACACCGAGTCCAGTCATGTCGGCCTTCCTAGTGGGGAGGAAGGAGCGGCAACGTGTTTACGAACCAGACGGGTTGAGCGAAGGGGCGGGCCGGGTGAGCGGACGAGGGCGCTGGCGGGACGGGCGGGGCACACTGGTCGTGGGGGCGGGCTCCGGTGAGCCGGTCGTCTCCGTCCCCTTGGAGATCGCGGCCTCCTACCGGGCCCGGACCAAGGGGCTGCTCGGCCGGGACACGGTGGACGGGGCGATGCTGCTGACGCCGGCGAGCGGGGTGCACACGTTCGGGATGCGCATGCCGATCGACGTCGCCTATCTGAACCGCCGGCTGACCGTCGTCGCCGTCCGCACGATGCGGCCCGGCCGCCTGGGCCTGCCCCGGCTGGGCGCCCGGCATGTGCTGGAGGCGAAGGCGGGGGCGATGGCCGGGTGGGGGCTGCGGGCGGGGGTGCGGGTGGCCGTGGAGCAGACGGGAATGTGACGACAGGGCCTGGCCGGGTCACCCCTGGGTGCGGGGGAAGGTGACCTCGACGCGGCGGTTCTTCCTGCGGCCCTCTTCGGTGGAGTTGTCGGCGATCGGGTACTGCTCGCCGTAGCCGCGGACCTCGAAGGTGACGTTCGGGTCGTTCAGGTCCTGGCCCAGGACGGCCTGTACGGCGTTGGCGCGCTGCTTGGACAGGATGATGCCGTGCGCGGAGGAGCCGAGGTTGTCGGTGAAGCCGAAGACACGGATCTGGGTCGCGTTCTGCTTCTTGATCTCGTCGGCGATGGTGCTGATGCGGGCCTTCGCCTCGTCGCTCAGCTTCGCGCTGTCCTTGCCGAACAGCACCTCGGCCTGGAGGGCGAAGGTCACGTCCGCGTTGGTGTCCTCGCGGCGTTCGTCCCCGCTCTGGTCCTCCACGACCGACTTGATGTCCAGCACCTTGGGCGCGGCGAGGGTGGCTCCTTCGGGGAGCTTGAGGTCCGGGTCCGTGGGGTCGATCTTCACGGGGGCGCCGGCGGAAGGCGCGGTGTCGGGGGGCTCGGTGGGGTTGTCGTCGGCGTGGGCCTGGGTGGTGGCGAGCAGGAGCGTGGCGGCGGCGAGGGTGAGCGCGAGGCGGGTGACGGTCACGGCTGCCTCACCCGGAGATCTGGATGGTGGCGGAGGAGAAGGTGGGGAGTTGGAGCGTCATCTCGGTGACGTCCGTGGGCGGTGACGGGAACTGCATGAAGACCGGCAGCGTCTCCCCTCCCCGGAGTGTGCCGAGGCCGGTCGTGGTGAGCGGACGGCCTTCCGTGTCGCGCAGTACGTAGTAGCGCTTCTTGCCCTTGGAGTCGACGAGGGTGGCCCCGCCCAGTGACGGGCCGTTCTTGGTGATCTCGGTTTCGTTGCCGCTGAGAGCGGCCGGGATGAGCAGGTTCTGGGACCCGTCGTTCTTCAGGGTGCCGTTCACCGTGACGAAGCCACCGGAATCGCGTTGCGCCGAGGTGACCTGAAGGAGCAGGCCGTCCTGCCCTTTCAGTTCGGCCAGCGGTTGGTCCGACTGTCCCTCTTGGGGGCTCGGCGCGGAGGTGCCGCCCTTGGAGGCAGACGCGGAACTCTGTGGCTTCTTGTCGTTGCCGGTACTCCCGCCGCAGCCGGCCACACCGACGGCCAGACCGACCGCGAGAGCCCATGCGGCCAACCCCCTGCGGGCCTTCGCAGTGAACCGAATGCTCATCGCTCCGCTTCCTTCGTCAGTCGTCGTTCGCTCGTCAGCCGGCTGAGTCGGCCAGGTGGACGTCGAAGAGGTCTTCGGGCTTCGGGAGCCCTGTGGGATCGTCCGGCTTCGGCTGCCAGACCTTGTTGTCCCTGCAAGTGAGTTGGGGCAGATCGGCGCCTTTGGCACCCACGCCCGGGGGCTTGAACGTGCAGAGGGGTTCGATCTCGGCAACGGCGTGCGCCTTCGACCTGACGTTCTCCGTCCCGGGTACGACGGACCGGCCAACGGACTTGTTCGTCTCCACGTCGGCCCGGTACTTCCTCAACTCCGGGAAGCAGCCGCTCAGCTGGGCGTCATTCTGTGTGGCGAGCTGCTCGGCCCGTCCGCACGGGGCATCCGGGTTGTCGATCCCCGCCTTACCCTCGAGAATGAGCTGCCACTTCGTCGGGTCGAGCAGGACTTTCACCCATGCGCCCGCGAGCTGGTCACGCGCGTTCTGGGCGGCCGCGAGGGCCGCCGCGTCCGCGGCTGTCTGCGCTCCGCTCCGGTTTACCGAGGCCTGACCGACCGCGAGGTAGGCGAGAGCAAGAAAGAGCAGGCCCGCCACCACCGTGATGTAGATGGGGAAGGCCTGCCCCGCGTCGCGGCGTGGAGGAATCAGCCGCCGGTGACCTGGCTGATCTTCGTCCTGATCGCATCGAAGATCGTCTGCCCGATACTCGTACCGGTGATCGCCAACACGATCGCCACGACCACCGCGATGATGCCGAGGTACTCCACCGCGGTCTGCCCACGGTCGCTGCGGGCGGCGCGGGTCTGCAGATACGCGACGGTGGTGTTGAACCATTTGCTCACGGTTTTCCCCTCCAGCTTCGCCTCCGATCCGGGCACCGTACGGCCGCACGCGGCGGTCGCCGAAGGGTCCCTGGGCCCAACTCCAGACCCATTGCGCACCTTTCCCGCCCCGGCCGCTCCCCCTCGCTCCCATCTCAGGCCACCCCCAGCCACTTCGCCGCCGCCTGGGACCTGGTCGTGCTGTGGAGTTTGGCGAAGATGCGGTTGATGTGGTTCTTGACCGTCTTCTCGGAGATGAAGCAGGCGGCGGCGATCTGCTGGTTGGTCATACCGGACGCGATGAGGTCCATGATCTCCGCCTCCCTCGTACTCAGCCGGTACCGGGACCGGGACGACTGTCCCATAGATGGTTGCATATGCGAAAGAGATTGGGGCTCACTTTCCCCGAAAATAGGGGGGAGTTGGCCACTCTCGTGTGCAGATGCATTTGAGTGGAGCGTTTCCAGCAGTGCCTTCGCCGCCCCCGGTGTCACATGCGGGCGACCCTCCCGCACGTCCCGCACGGCCCGCACCAACTGCTCCGTCGTGAACTCGCCGTGGACCAGGTATCCGCCCGCCCCCAGCCGCAGCGCCTCCCGTACGGTCTCCGTCTCGTGGCTGTAGGTCAGCATCATGACCGGGGCCAGCCGTACCAGGTGCGGCAACGCCGAGATTCCGTCGGCTCCCGGCATGCGGACGTCGAGGAGGATGACGTCCGGACGGTGCCGTACCGCCGCCTCGTACGCCTCGCGGCCGTCCGCCGCCTGGGCCACCACCGTGGTGTCCGCGCGCCCGGACAGCAGGGCCGTCAGGCCGGCCCGCACCACCGGGTTGTCGTCGGCCACCAGCAGCCGCAGCGGCGGGGCGGCGGGCCCGTGCGGAGGGAAGTGGGCCATCGGTGCCACCTCTCAGGCTTCCCGGGATGCGGGGTCTGGATCGGGATGTGGAGCGGGGTCCGGACCGTGGTCCGGGCCGGGGTCCGGGTCGGTGGCGGGGCGGCTCGGTGCCGGGAACGGGAGTTCCACGCGCACCTCCGTGCCGTGTTCCCGGCTGCCCCGGCCGATGCGGATGCGGGCGCCCGCCTGGGCCGCCCGCTCGACCATGCCGAGCAGGCCGAAGTGGCCGCACGAGCGGAGCCGGTCCAGCGTGGTGCCGGGCGGCAGGCCCCGGCCGTCGTCGCGGACCGACAGCCGCAGCAGCCCGCCGTGGACCGCCGCGCGCACCTCCACACGGGTCGCGGAGGCGTGCCGGTGGGCGTTCTCCAGAGCCTCCGCCGTGATGGCGAGGAGGGAGCGGGCCTGGCGGGCGGGCAGGGCGGGGGCGTCCGGCGGCGGCAGCGGCGCGCACGTGACCCGTAATGCCGTACGGGTGGTGAAGTCCCGTATCTGGAGCTGCAGTTCGTGCCAGAAGTCCGGGTCGGCCGTCCCGTCCGGTGCCGTCTCCCGGCGCAGGTCCCGCAGCAGTTCCCGGGACTCGGCCGCTGCTCTGCGTGCCGAGCGGGACACCAGGTCCGCCTGGTCCCTGATCCGGGCCGGGTCGGGGGCGTCCGCCGAGGCGGTGGCGGCCAGGCCGTCCGCCGCCAGGGCCACGCCGTACAGGGTCTTGGCCACGGAGTCGTGCATCTCGCGGGCCAGCCGGGCGCGTTCCGCGCTCACCGCCTCCGCCGCCGCGAGGCGCGCCTGGACCGTCGTCAGGGCCTGCGTCGCCGCGCCGAAGCGGAGCATCAGGCCCCGCAGCGTCGAGCCCATGGCACCGGCGATGACACACAGGCCGGGCAGCAGCAGGGCCTCGGCGACCGGTGCGTGCCGGTCGGCCTTCAAGGTGGCGTGGACCAGCAGCAGGATCAGGCCCTGGAGCGAGGCGAAGCAGGCCGCGCCCCGCCAGCTGTAGACCAGGCCCGCGAGGAGCGGGGTGCAGACGCTGACGTAGGCGAGGGTGGTGTCGGGGCCCGCCGAGATCAGCAGGAGGGAGACGACGAGGGTGTCGGCGGCGAGCAGGCTGGGGTGGCGCAGGAGGAGGGGGCCGAAGCGCTCCCAGTCGCGGAAGAGGACGTAGGACACCATGAAGCTGACGACCACCGCCGCGCCGACCAGACGGACGCCCAGCCCGGGGGCGGCGTGGAGCAGGGCCGCGGGGGCCGCCAGGGCGATCATGGCCAGCCGGAAGCCGAAGACCTGTCGGCACATCGCCTGCAACGCGCTGACCTGGATCTTCATGGAGGGCTCGGTTGAGGTGACCGTCGCGGCCGCCGCGACCGTCGTGGCCGTCGTGGCCGATGTCGTGGCCGCCCTCGCACGGCCCGCCGTCCGCACTCGGCGTACGAAACGGCCGGTGACCCCCTTCAGCCACTGGCCGGGAGATCCCCCGCCGCGCCCCGTCACGCCCGCCACCGCCATCCCCGCCTCACTTCCCCGTGAGTGAGCCGAAGTCCACCCCGGAGCCCAGCAGGAGGCCCGCGGCCAGCAGGAGCATCGTCGCCGGGACCATGAACGTGGTGATCATCAGCGTGGCCTTCGGCACCGCGCGGGCGGCCTTGCGGCGGGCGTTCTGGGCGTCGGTGCGGCGCATGTCCTTGGCCAGGGAGACCAGCGTGTCCACGATGGGGGCGCCCAGTTCCTCGCCCTGCTGCAACGCGGTCACGAACATCGCCACCTGCTCGGAGTCGTTGCGCCGGCGCAGTTCCGCGAAGGCCTGCCGGCGGCTCATGCCGAGGTCCATCTGGCGCAGGGTGATGCGCAGTTCGTCGGCCCACGGGCCCTCGTAGTGGGAGGCCACCCGGTCCAGCGCCTGGCGGAACCCGAGCCCGGCGCTGACCACCACCGCGAGGACGTCCAGGAAGTCCGGCAGGGTGCGCTCGATGACGTCCTTGCGGACGCGGATCGCCGACCAGATGCCGACCTCCGTCCAGAACGCGCCGAACAGCAGGAGCAGTACGGCCACGAACCACTGGCCGCGCAGCAGGAACACCAGGCAGCCCACGCCGCCCAGCGCGCCGTAGACCGCCCGGCGGGCCGCGTAGCGGTCTATGGTCAGGCCGCCGGGGTTGCCCGCGAGGTCGATCCTGCGGCGGTACTTGGCGACCAGGCGCGGGCCCATGAGGCGCAGCACGGCGGGGGCGTAGCGCATGCCCATGCGGTCGATGACCGAGCCGACCGCGCCGGTGCGGGTGGCGCCGACCTCCAGGGCCACGGCGAGGTCGCCGGGGAGCCTCGCGTCCGCGCGGTACATGCGGATGCCGGTGAAGGCGCCCCAGACGCCGAGGCCCATCAGCAGGGCGAGCAGGAATGCCATCGGATCGCCGCCTCCCTCAGACGTCGATGCGGCTCAGGCGCCGGATGAGGACGAAGCCGACCGCGTACAGCGCGAAGGCGATGATCACGCAGGCCTGGCCGACCGGTGAGCCGGTCATCCGGGCCAGCGCGCCGTCCTTGACGCCGTTCATGAGGAAGAGCGCGCCGACACCGAGGACGGGGACGGCGTACGACGTCATGGTCACCTGGGAGAGCTGGGTACGGATCTCGCGCCGGGTCTCCTTGCGTTCCTCCAGGGTCTCGGTCAGGTTCCGCAGGGCCGAGACCACCTGGCCGCCCGCCTTGTTCGACAGCACCAGCGTCGTGACCAGGACGACCAGTTCACGCGACGGCAGGCGGGCGGCGAGTTCGCCGAGCGCGTCGTCCAGGGACTGCCCGATCGCCAACTGGTCGGCGACCTTGGCCAGTTCCTGGCCCGCCGGGGCCTCCAGCTCCTCGGCCGCCATGCCGATCGCGGTGCGCAGGGCGAGCCCCGCGTGGGTGGCGTTGGCCAGGATGCGGGCCAGTTCGGGGAGCTGGCCGATGAAGCGTTCGATGCGTTTCTGGCGCTGCCAGTTGAGGAACTGCAGCGCGGCCCAGACCCCGAGGAGCCCGGCGATCGGACCGAAGAAGGGGGCCAGGGTGGCCTGGCCGATCAGCCAGAGCGCGGCGACCATGGCGAGCATGCAGGCGAAGAACTCGCCCGGGGTGACGTCCAGTCCGGTCGCCGCGAGGCGCAGTTCCAGCCAGCGGCCGAAGCGGGTGCGGCGCAGTCGCCGGTCGAGGTCGCGGAAGCGGCGCCGGCGGCCGCCCGCCGGGAGTGGGCCGGTGTGGGTGAGCCGGTCCACGAGGGCGGCGCGCTGGGCCCGTCCCGAGGCGAAGGCGTGCAGTCCGGCCACCGCGAGGACGCAGGCCAGCAGTGTCACGCCGGTGGTGAGCTGGACGAGGGTGCGCAGTTCCATGGTCCTGGTCCTACCTGGCTTCTCGGGTGGTGAGCTGGGCCGCCGTGTGGGCGACGCCGAAGGCCTGTGGGAGGGGCTGGCTCGCCATGTAGAGGCGGTCGGCGGTGCGGCGCGGGAGCGGGAAGTACTGGAAGCTGCCGTGGACGCGGCCCTCGGCGGTCATGGGCTGGGCGTCGAACCGGGCCACGGTCGCGAGCCGGTACGGCTCCCCGCCGTGGCTGTCGAGCAGGGCGATCTCGGTGATGCGGCGGGCGCCGTCGGCGAACCGGGTGAGCTGGACGATGACGTCGACGGCACTGTTGATCTGGTCGTGCAGCGCGACGAAGGGGACCTCCACGTCGGACATCGACGCCAGGGTCTGCAGCCGTGTCAGCGCGTCCTCGGCGCTGTTCGCGTGCACGGTCGCCAGCGATCCGTCGTGGCCGGTGGACATCGCCTGGAGCATGTCGAGGGACTCGCCGCCGCGGACCTCGCCGACCACGATCCGGTCGGGCCGCATGCGCAGCGAGTTGCGGACCAGGTCGCGGATGGTGACCTGGCCCTTGCCCTCGACGTTCGGCGGGCGCGACTCCAGGCGGACCACGTGGGTCTGCTGGAGCTGGAGTTCGGCGGAGTCCTCGATGGTGATGATGCGCTCGTGGCGCGGGATCAGCCCGGACAGGGCGTTCAGGAGGGTCGTCTTCCCGGTGCCGGTGGCGCCCGAGACGATGATGTTGAACTTGGCCTGCACCAGGCCCGCCAGCAGATACACCATCTGCTCGTCCAGCGAGCCGAAGGAGATCAGCTCCTGGAGGGTGAAGGAGCGCGGGAAGCGGCGGATGGTGAGGATCGGGCCGGACAGCGACAGCGGCGGGATGATGACGTTGACGCGCTCGCCGGAGGGCAGGCGGGCGTCCACCATCGGGTTGGACTCGTCCACCCGGCGGTTGACCGTGGACACGATCCGTTCGATGGTCTGCATGAGCTGGTCGGCGGAGACGAACCGCAGGGGCAGCTGCTCGACGCGGCCGCCCCGTTCGACGAAGATCGCGTCGGGGCCGTTCACCATGATCTCGGTGATCGACGCGTCCTCGAGCAGCGGCTCCAGGATGCCGAGGCCGAGTGCCTCGTCCACGACCCGGCGGATCAGCTGTGAGCGCTCGACCGTCGACAGCACCGGGCCCTCACGGCTGATGATGTGCCCGAGCACCCGCTCGAGACGCGCCCGGCGCTCGGCCGCCGCGAGCGAACCCATCTCGGCGAGGTCGATCTCCTCGAGCAGTTTGGCCCGGTAGGAGGCGACCAGATGCCCGTCCTCGCCCCGGCTGCCGTGCTCCTCGGGAGTGCTGATGCGTGCCCGCAGACTCATGGGTCCTCGCTTAGTGGTCGAGCGGCATGGTGGCGGACTTGGTGGCGTAGCCGAAGTCCCAGACGATCTTCGGGATCTTCACCTTGGCGGTGACGGTCACGGAGTCACCCGCGCCGCCGGACGAGCAGGACACCGAGATCCCGCCGCTCACGGCGTCCGCGCAGGCCTGCGTGTACGACTGCCGCAGGGACGCGGCCCGCGCCCCCGCCCGGGCCGCCGTACCGGCCTGCTCGGCGGCGTAGGCGACCGCGCCGATCTGGATGCCGGCCAGTCCGACGATCAGCAGGACGGGGATGAACCCCAGGTACTCGATGGCCACTTGGCCCTTGTCTCCACTGTCTCCACGTCCGCGCCGGTACGGCATCTCAGCGCTTCACCTCCTCGACGGCACCGGCGTGGCCGGTCACCGTGGCCGGGAAGTCGATCAGGCCCGGGAAGAGGACAGGGACGTGCAGCTTGACGTCGGCCGTCACATAGCCGCTCCCGCCACAGGACACTTCGGCACTCCCCCTCCACGCCGCCGACAGGTCCTTGAGCCCTGCCGCCGAGCAGGCCGCCTGCCGCGCGCCCGGCGCCACCGCCGTACCCGCCCGAACCGCTTCGTCGGCAGCATTCCCGGCGAGCGTGAAGGTGTACCCCACGAGCACGGCCTGCCACACCAGCACCAAGGTCAGGACGATCAGCGGAGTCATCCCGAGGAACTCGATGCTTACCTGTCCCCGGTCCCCGTCCGGCCTTCTCATGGAGCGCTCACTCCTTCCGTCGCCGGAATCCGACCGAGCCGCGCCCGCCCCCGCGATGGGTGCCCTCGGCCGCCTTCGCCAGCCCCAGCTCCCCGGCGAGCGCCCACAGCGCCTGTTTCACCGTGCTCCTGCTGTCGAGTTCATGCACGCGGCCGGCGTCGACGACCGCCTGAAGCTCCTTGAAGTTGGCGGGAACGGCGGTGCGCGCCAGCGCCGTTCCCGTGATGCGCTGCACCAGCGCCGGCTGGATCTCGGCGCCGCGGCTGTGCCGGTTGACGACGACGGTCGTCTCCTCGGCCTTGCGGATCTGCAGTCGGTCCCACATCCGCACCGTCCGCTTGGCCCCGCGCACCGCGATGACGTCCGGGGTGGTGACGAGCAGCGCGGTGTCGGCCATCTCCACCGCGGCGGCGCCCGCACCGCTCAGCTGGGCGCCGCAGTCCACCACGACCACCTCGTAGCGCGAGCGCAGGGCGCTGACGATCTGCCGGGCCGCGCGGTCGGTGACCTCCTCGCCGCGCTCGCCCTCGGCGGGGGCGAGCAGCAGGACCAGGCCGGAGTCGTGGCGGAAGACGGCGTCGGCGAGGACACGCGGGGAGATGTCGGTGATGGTGGCGAGGTCGACGACGGACCGGCGGAACTGGATGTCCAGGTAGGAGGCCACGTCGCCGCTCTGGAGGTCCAGGTCGACCAGGGCGGTGGGGCGGCCGGAGGCCTGCGCGGCGAGGGCGAGCTGAACGGCCGTGAGCGTGGCACCCACTCCGCCCTTGGCGCCGCTGACCGTGACGACGGTACCGCCGACGCCGCCGAACACGTCGGCCCCGTGGCCGAGATGGCGGCGTACGCCCGTGGACCACTGGGCGACGGCCTGGACGCGGCTGGCGAGTTCCTCGTACGACAGCGGGAGCGCGACCAGGCCGCGGGCGCCGGAGTCCATGGCGGCGGCGAACAGGCCGGGGCTCGCGTCGGTGGTGACGAGGATGACGCCTACGGCGGGGAAGCGGAGCGCGACCTCGCGGACCAGCTCCAGGGCCGGTACGGGCCCGATCCGCTCATGGACGACGACGACTTCCGGCAGCTCGTCCACGGAGTCGGCGGCGAGCCGGGCGAGGCTGTCGACGAGCTGGGTGGAGTCGGCCACCGGCGGCTGTGGTTCGGCGTCGGGGAGCTGGCTGAGGAGGGTGACGAGGGAGCGGACGGCGTCGGGGTCCGCGCCGGCCGGCAGGATCCTGGTGGGCATGCGGGCCGCCTCTCACTTGTCCGTCGCGAGTTCGTAGGTGCGTTCCTTGTCGGGGACGCTGGTCTCGCCGCCGGGGGCCACCAGCGCGAGCCGGACGCGCTGGGCGAAGGACTCGGCGTAGGTGATGCGCTGGGCGTCGAGGGTGGACAGCGCGAAGGTGATGGGGACTGCCTCGCTGGGCTGCTGCTGGTTCTTGCTGCTGTCGGGGTCGAGGGCGGTGATCCGGCCGACGTCGAGGACGCGGGCGTTGGTCACGATGATCTTCGACTGGTCGGGTTCGCCGTTGTTCTTCCCGGCGAAGGTGGCGTAGACATTGACGCGGGACCCCGGAGTGATCTTCCCTGCCACCCCCGTCGCCGCGTCGATCATGATGGCGACCTCCTGCTCCCCGGGCTGCAGGGCGGGCTGGTCCACGATCATGTCCGTCTGCAGCAGGGAGCCGGCGCGCAGGGTGGTGACGGCGATCTTGCCCTGGATCTGGCGCAGATCGGTCACGGCGTTGCCGGACAGCCACCGCTTGGGCATCTCGATCTTCTCGAACTGGTCGGTGTCCAGCGCGGTGTACGGCTTCACGTCGGACCTGACCCGGTAGGCGGTGACCTCGGGCCCGACCTTGGAATCGGCGTCGTGGACGACGGAGAGCACGCCGGCGAACGCGCCGAGGGCGCACAGGACCGACAGGATCAGCAGTATCACGCCGCGGCGCTGACGGGAGTTCATGAACCGTGCAACCTCATTGGGGGAATCGGTCGAGCGGGCTGTGGACGTACGGGGTGTACGGGCCGTGCGGGCTGTGCAGGTCGTACAGGGGGGTACGGGTCGTGCGGGGTCTGGTCAGGCGGGCGTGCCCCGTTCCAGGGCGCGGGGCGCGGAGGGTTCGTGGACGGGCGGGGTCGCGGAGCAGAAGACGCAGCGGTCACCGATGACGTCCAGGCCGCACCAGTGACAGCTGGTCTGCCGTACGGAGGTGACCAGTTGGTAGAGGACCGACAGATCGGCGAGGTAGGCGCAGAACTCGACGACGCGGCCGGTGCCCCACCACACCGCGGACTCGGCGGGCAGCGGGACCTCGCGCAGCCCGTGCACACTCCACTGCCCGCCCAGGCCGCCGAGCCAGTCGCTCTGCAACTGCCCCTTGGCGACGAGCATCCAGGTGTTGAACTCGGGTCCCTTGAGGGCGGCGCCGGGGACGATCTTGACGAGCTGCGGCTCCGGGTGGGCGAGCACGGCGAACTGACTGCCCGGCACCCACGATCTGGCATGCGCCTTGAGCCCGACCGGCACCCGGTCCAGCCGCGCGACCGAGCCCAGCACCGCCCCGGCGTGCAGGTAGTGGGTGAGCAGGCGCCCGGCCGAGGCGAGCACCCCCGGGCTCAGATCGCAGGAGGCGAGCTGCCGCAGCTGCCGGGCGAGCACGGCGATGCCCAGGGGCGGCAGCTCGGGCCGGAAGAAGGCGATGCGGTCGCTCTCGAGCAGCGCGCGCAGGGTGTGCAGCCGCCGCACGACGGGCTCCGGTGTGGCGCCCGAGCAGACCACGACCAGATAGCCGTACTGCTCGACCAGGGTGTGGAGTTCGGTCAGCGCCTGCTCCAGGGGCTTCAGCTCGAGGCCGCTCAGCACGACGGCCGGCATGGTCCGTTCGTCCTGCGCCGGCAGCGCCATGTCGGCACTGGTCACGGCAATGGCAGTTGGCACGCGCAGCTCCCCGCTCTTCACACCCGCCGGCCGTGCGGGGTAACTCCCGTACGCCGGGACGACTTCACTGCGTGACTACCTGAGCACTGTATCCACGGCCGTATGACCGGAGAACAGCGTTTGTGAAGCTCGCGTGGAACTCCCTGGGCACAGGTTCCGTGCAAGTCCCGCCAAATCAGGACAGGTTGAGCGACCACACGAAGAGAACTTTGGTCTGGACCTCTTGACACCCGAATTGGTCTGGACCAACTTGTACGCACGACGATGGCCACCGCCCCTCTCCCCTCTTCTCCCCTCTTCTCCCCTCTTCCCCCCCTCTTCTCTCCCCTTCCCCGGAGGCCCCAGTGGACCGCGCACCAGACACAGGCATACCCAGACCGCGATCCGGCAGACGGCGCGCCACCCTGTGGTCGGCCGCCACGGCTCTGGCCCTCTCGGTCGCGGGCCTCACGGCGGCCGCCGCCCCCGCCTCCGCGGCGGACGTGAACAACGTCCAGAACGCGGGCTTCGAGTCGGGCCTGACCGGCTGGACGTGCACGGCCGGCAGCGGCGCGACCGTCTCCTCCCCGGTGCACGGCGGCACCGCGGCCCTGAAGGCGACCCCGGCCGGCCAGGACGACGCCCAGTGCACCCAGTCGGTCGCGGTCCAGCCGAACTCGACGTACACGCTCAGCGCGTGGGTGCAGGGCGGCTACTCGTACCTGGGCGTGACGGGCACGGGCACGACGGACGTCTCGACATGGACCCCCGACACGACGGCCTGGAAGCAACTGTCGACGACCTTCACCACGGGCGCGTCAACGACGTCGGTCACGGTGTACACGCACGGGTGGTACGGCCAGGCGGCCTACTACGCCGACGACGTCTCGGTCTACGGCCCCGACGGCGGCTCGGGCGGCGGCCCGACACCGACGGTCCCGGCGGCCCCGACGGGCCTCGCGGTCTCGGGTACGACCTCCTCCTCGGCCTCCCTGTCCTGGTCCCCGGTGTCGGGCGCCACGGGCTACAGCGTCTACCAGGACGGCACGAAGGCCACGGCGGTGACCGGAACGTCGGCGACGCTGACGGGCCTGTCGGCGTCCACGTCGTACACCTTCCAGGTGACGGCGACGAACGCGGCGGGCGAGTCGGCGAAGTCGGCGGCGGTGACGGCGACGACGGCGGCCACGGGCACGGGCGGTGGCGGTGGCGGTGGTGCACTGCCCAGGCACGCGGTGACGGGCTACTGGCAGAACTTCAACAACGGCGCCACGGTCCAGAAGCTGTCCAACGTCCCGTCGTCGTACGACATCATCGCGGTGGCCTTCGCGGACGCGGCGTCGACGCCGGGCGCGGTGACCTTCAACCTGGACTCCTCCGGCCTCGGCGGCTACACGGTCGACCAGTTCAAGGCGGACATCAAGGCGAAGCAGGCGGCCGGCAAGAAGGTCGTCATCTCGATCGGCGGCCAGAACGGCACGGTGTCCATCAGCGACTCCGCCTCGGCGACGAACTTCGCGAACTCGGTGTACTCCCTGATGCAGACGTACGGCTTCGACGGCGTGGACATCGACCTGGAGAACGGCCTCAACGCGACGTACATGACACAGGCGCTGCGCGCACTGTCGGCGAAGGCGGGCTCGTCCCTGATCATCACGATGGCCCCGCAGACGATCGACATGCAGTCGACGTCGAACTCGTACTTCCAGACGGCCCTGAACGTGAAGGACATCCTCACGGTCGTCAACATGCAGTACTACAACAGCGGTTCCATGCTGGGCTGCGACGGCAAGGTCTACAGCCAGGGCTCGGTCGACTTCCTCACGGCCCTGGCCTGCATCCAGCTCCAGGGCGGCCTCTCCCCGTCCCAGGTGGGCCTCGGCCTCCCGGCCTCGACGAGCGCGGCGGGCAGCGGGTACGTCTCGCCGACGGTGGTGAACAACGCCCTGGACTGTCTGACGGCGGGCACGAACTGCGGCTCGTTCAAGCCTTCCAAGACCTACCCCGACCTGCGGGGCGCGATGACCTGGTCGACCAACTGGGACGCGTCGGCGGGGAACGCGTGGTCCAACTCGGTGGGCGCGCATGTGCACGCGCTGCCGTGAGGTGAGACACGGCTGACGACCTGGCGAGCGCGCCCGGCCCCGAGGGGTCCGGGCGCGCTGTCAGTCGCCCTGCTCGGCCTTCTCGCCTTCCTCGAAGTACGCGTCCAGCACCGCGTCGATCTGCTCGTCCCACTCCTTGAAGAGGGACTTCGCCGTCGCCTCGATCTCGATCGGGTACCAGCGGCGGTCGGGCGTGTGGACCGTGATCGTGTAGCGCTTGCCGAAGCGGGGGGACTCCGTCTCCACCGCCGCGATCTCGTCCCAGCGGAACTCGCAGGACTCCTCGTCCAGCCTGAGCCTGACGCCCTTGCGGTCGGCCACTATCCTCGCGCGGCGGTCGGACGCCTCGAAGACCGGGCCGCCGTCGTCATCCGCGGCCTCGTCCGCCTCCTCGGCCTCCTCGGGCTCCCCGGCCGTCGCCGCCGGCTCCTCCGGGCCCGCCGACGCCTCGGTCTCCACCGCCTTCCCCGGCTCCTCCGGCTCCACCGGTTCCTGCTCGGGGGAAGCCGACGCGTCGGACTTCGCCGGGGCCGTGAGGCCGGGGATGAAGGCCGGGTCGAAGCCGGCGCCCGTGACGGGCTCCGTCTTCAACGGCTCGGCCTTCGACGGCTTGCTGCTCGCTCCTGTGCGCTGCTCCACGGCGGAAGTATGGACGACTTTCCTGTGCCGGAACCAGTCAGACCGCTCATCCCACGGTCAACATCCGTCACCTTCACACGAACACGCTCACCGCCGCCGCCATCGCGAACCCGGCCACCGACAGCACCGACTCCAGGACCGTCCAGGTCCTGAGCGTGTCGCGTTCGCTGATGCCGAAGTACTTGGCCACCATCCAGAAGCCGCCGTCGTTGACGTGCGAGGCGAAGATGGAGCCCGCCGAGATGGCCATGATGACCAGCGCCGTGAAGGCCTGGGAGTGGTGGTCCTGCGCCAGCAGCGGCGCCACGATGCCCGCCGTCGTCACGATCGCCACCGTCGCCGAGCCCTGCGCCACCCTGAGGACCAGTGAGATCAGGTACGACAGGACGATCACCGGCAGGCCCACGCCGTGGAACGTGTCCGACAGGGCCTGGGCCACCCCGCTCGCCTTCAGCACGGCGCCGAAGATTCCGCCGGCGCCGACCACCAGCAGGATGTTGCCGACCGGCTTCAGCGATGAAGTGGAGACCGATTCGAGGGACTTGCGGGACCAGCCCCGGCGGATGCCCAGCAGCCAGTACGCCAGGAACAGGGCCAGTGTCAGTGCCACGAAGGGACTGCCGAAGAACTGCAGGACCGAGCGGGTGGGGGACGGGTCCAGGGCGATCGAGGAGAACGTCGCGGCGAGGATCAGGACCAGGGGCGTACCGATGATGCCCAGGACCGTGGCGAGCGGTACCGGACTCTCCTGCGGTGCCACACCCTGCGCGCGCTGTTCGGCCACGACCGCCCGCTTCGCCTCCTCGGCCGCCTCGACCATGTCCTGCGGTACGGCGACGAAGATCCGCCGGCCGATCCAGGCGGAGTAGGCCCATGCGGCCAGGACGGCGGGGAGGCCGCAGACGATGCCCATGAGGATGACCCAGCCGAGCTGGACGTGCAGCAGACCCGCCGCGGCGACCGGGCCGGGGTGCGGGGGCAGGAAGGCGTGCGTCATCGACAGGCCCGCCAGCAGGGGGAGGCAGTAGAGGAGGATCGACTTGCCGCCCCGCTTCGCCGCCGCGTAGACGAGCGGGGCCAGGACGAAGATGCCCACGTCGAAGAAGACCGGTATGCCGAAGATCAGGCCCGTCAGACCCATGGCGAGCGGCGCGCGCTTCTCGCCGAACAGGGTCAGCAGGCGGGAGGCGAGTACCTCCGCCCCGCCGCTGACCTCCAGGATCGCGCCCAGCATCGTGCCGAGGCCGATGATGATCGAGACATGGCCGAGGATGCCGCCCATGCCGGACTCGATGGTGGAGACGGCGCCGGAGTTCTGGACGGTGCCGAAGAGTTCGGTGACCGAGAGGCCCGCCAGCAGGCCCACGGCGATGGAGACGGCCAGGAGGGCCACGAAGGGCTGCAGCCTGACCTTGATGATCAGGAACAGGAGGAGGGCTATGCCGATCCCGGCGATCGTGAGGAGTCCGGGGGTGCCGTCCAGGAGGAGGAGCAGGCCTCCGGTGTGGGGTGGTGGCGGTGGCGCGGTGGGGGCGGCCGCGGCGGCGTAGAAGGACATACGGGGGTCCTCTTCTTGAATGCATCGTGCTTTCGGGCAGGGGGGATCGCGGCACGGCGGCCAGGGGAGGGTGCGGGGCCGGCGTGCCGTGAACGGCGTGCGTGCGGGGGGTGGGGTGAGGGGACGTCAGCTCAGGACGGCGAGCGCGTCGATCTCGATGAGGAGGCCGGCCGGGAGACCGACGTAGACCGTGGTCCGGGCGGCGGGCGGCTGGGTGAGGCCCTGCTCCTCGAAGTAGGCGTTGTAGATCTCGTTCATCTCGGCGAAGTGGTCCACGTCCGTCAGGTAGACACGGATCATCATCGCGTCGTCCCAGCTCGCGCCGCCCTCCTCGAGGATCGCCTTGACGTTGGCCAGGGTCTGGAGGGTCTGCTCGCGCAGGGTCGGGCCGGCGGGCGTGGGAGGCTTGCCCTCCTCGGCGGGCAGGAAGCCGACCTGGCCGGCGACCTGGAGGATGTTGCCCTTCCTGACGCCGTGCGAGAACTTCGCGGGCGGGGTGGTGTGGGTCTTCGGGGTGAGGGCGGTCTTGTCGGTCATGCGGCTTCCTTGTCGGTCTTCCCGGTCATGCGGAGTCCTTCGCGGGGTCCGTCACGGGCGTTCTTCCGGAGTACTCGCCGCTGATCGCGTCCGCGGTACGGCGGACCTGCGGGAGCAGGGTGAGGAGTTCCTCGGCGGTGACGACCACGTTCGGCGCGGACACCGACATCGCGGCGACCACCCGGCCGTCGGCGCCGCGGATGGGGGCGGCGACGCAGTTGATGGACTCCTCGTGGCCACCGAGGTCGGTGGCCCAGCCCTGTTCGCGCACCTGCTCCAACTCCCTGAGGAACGCGGGGGCGTTGGGGGTCGAACGGGGCGTGTACAGGGGGTAGTCGAGCTTGTCCGCGAGGGCGCGGCGCTCGGGTTCGGGGAGATCGGCGAGGAGGAGTTTGGCCACGGCCGCCACGGTGATGGCGACGGGCTTGCCGATCCTCGAGTACATGCGGACCGGGTAGCGGCTCTCCACCTTGTCGATGTAGAGGACCTCGTTCTCCTCGTGGACGGCGAGGTGCACGGTGTGGCCGCAGGCCTCGTTGAGCCGTACGAGGTGGGGGTGGGCGATCTCGCGGATGTCGAGGTTCTCCATCGCCTCCTGGGCGAGGGCGAAGAGGCGGGCGCCGAGGCGGTAGCGCTGGTCGGACTGGCGGTAGACCAGGCCGTGCTCGTGCAGGGTGCGCAGGAGCCGCAGCGCCGTGGATTTGTGCACGCCCAGGCGGTCGGCGACCTGCCCGAGGTCGGCGGGGCCCTCGGCGAGCAGCGGCAGGATGCTCAGGGCGCGGTCGACGGTCTGACTCATGGGGTGTTCGCCTCCTCCTCGGCCGCTGCGGCTTGCGTCCAGCCGGGGCCGAGTCGAAGTCTCCCCCATGCGCTGTCGTCGAGAGCGGTCAGGCGGTCGGCGTGGTCCCGGGCGGGGGGTGCGGTCAGGTCGCCGGAGGCGGTGAGGGCCGCCGCGGCGAAGAGATGGCCGTGGCGCAGGCGGGACTTCAGGGGCAGGCCGCGCAGGGTGCCGGAGAGGAAGCCCGCGGCGAAGGCGTCTCCGGCGCCGGTGGCGGCCACGACGGCCACGTGCAGGGCCGGTTGGAAGGCGGGCGGCCGGCGGCCCTCGAACGCCGTGGCGCCCCGCGCCCCCTGCTTCACCACCAGCACCCCCGGCTCCGGCAGCGCCTCGCGGACGGCCTCCGGCCCCCCGGTGACGCCCCAGGCCTCCGCCGCCTCGTCCTCGCCCACGAAGACCACGTCCGCCCGCCGGGCGAGGTCCAGCAGCACCAGCGGGCCCCCGGCCGTGCGCCACAGCCCCGGCCGGTGGTTGACGTCGAAGGACAGCAGCGGCCGGCCCGGACGGGGCTCCGTCAGCTCGTCCAGCAACGCACGGCAGTCGTCGGACAGCGCCGCCGTGATCCCTGACAGATGCAGTACCCGCCCCGCCCGTACCGCCGCGAGGTCCACGTTCGCCGCGCTCATCGCCGACGCCGCCGAGCCCGCCCGGTAGTACGCCACCTCGTGCGCGCCCGTGCCCCGGTCGCCGGCCGTGCGGAAGTAGACGCCGGTGGGGCGGGCAGGATCCCGGGGTACGGACGTGACGTCGACGCCGTACGCGGCGATCCGCTCGACCAGGTGGTCGCCGAAGCCGTCCGCGCCGACCCGGCCGACCCAGCGGGCGGTGTGGCCGGCGGCGGCCAGGACGCAGGCCACGTTGGACTCGGCCCCGCCGATCGCGCGGTCGAAGGAGGGCACGTCCGCGAGGCGGCCCGGCCGGCTGGGCAGGAAGGTGACCATGGACTCGCCCAGCGCCACCACGTCCACGGCATTCACGGCCGAACCCTTCACGGCGTAAGCAGCGTCCTTGATGATGACTCCTGTTCGATGCCCGGGCAGCGGCTCCGTTGACCCGGTGTCGGCGAGATGCTAGACACCATTCAGCAATACATGCAATGGCCGTTGCAGAGATTGCAACGGCCAGGAGAGGGGCTCCATGCGCACCGAAGCGCTCGCCCGGCTGGCCGAGGAACGTGTCGACCACCGCTTCAAGGGCCTCCCGCCCGACGCCGACGGCCTCACCGTCGGCGAGCTGGCCGCCCAGCGCCGCAACCTCTTCCGCGCGTCCGACGGCTTCGCCTCGCCCGTCCTCGCGCTGTCCGCCGAACGCCTGGAGCACAATCTGGCGCTGATGGAGACGTACGCCGCCCGGCACGGACTCGCCTTCGCCCCGCACGGCAAGACCTCCATGGCCCCGCAGCTCTTCCACCGCCAGCTCGAGCACGGCGCCTGGGGCATCACCCTGGCGGTGCCCCACCAGGTGCGGGTCGCCCGGGCGTTCGGCGTCCAGCGGGTCTTCCTCGCCAACGAGCTGGTGGACGCCTCGGCCCTGCGGTGGATCGCGGGCGAGCTGGCCGCCGACCCCGGCTTCCGGTTCGTCTGCTACGTCGACTCCGTGCGTGGCGTGGAGCTGATGGACGCGGCCCTCGGCACGGTGAGCCGCCCGCTGGACGTCGTCGTGGAGCTGGGCGCGGGCGAAGGGGCCCGTACCGGTGTGCGCACGCGGGCCGACGCCCTGGCCGTCGCCGACGCGGTGGCCGCAGCACGGACGCTGCGGCTCGTGGGTGTCGCCGGGTACGAGGGCGAGGTGCCGCGGGCCGATCCGGAGCGGGTGCGGTCGTATCTGCGGCGGCTGGTGGCGCTCGCCGTCGAGTTCGACAAGGGCGGCCGGTTCGCCGGCGCGCAGGAGATCGTGGTGAGCGCGGGCGGCAGCGCCTGGTTCGACGCGGTGGCCGAAGTCTTCGAGGAGATCCCCGGGCTGTCCGCGCCCGTGCTGAAACTGCTGCGCTCGGGCGCGTACGTCTCGCACGACGACGGGCACTACCGCAGGATCACCCCGTTCGCCCGCGTCCCCGAGGAGGGCGCCCTGGAGCCCGCCTTCCGGCTGTGGGCGCAGGTCGTCTCCCGGCCCACCCCCGAGCAGGCCTTCGCCAACGCGGGCAAGCGCGACGCGGCCTACGACCTGGACCTGCCCGCCGCCCAGGTGGTACGCCGGGGCGGTGTCGAGCGCCCGGCCGACGGGATCACCGTCACCGGGCTGTCCGACCAGCACGCCTGGCTGCGCACGGAGGCGGGCGCGGACGTGGAGGTCGGCGACTGGATCGGCCTCGGGCTGTCCCATCCGTGCACCTCCTTCGACAAGTGGCAGCTGATCCCGGTGGCCGAGGCCGACGGGACGGTCGTCGACTACATCCGTACGTTCTTCTAGACCCGCGGGAGGCACCGGCCGTGGAGCAACTCGTCATCCGGGACGCCGACGTCGTCGACGGCAGCGGCGAGCCGTCGTACCGCGCCGATGTGGTGATCGACCGCGGCCGGATCGTCTCCGTGGTCAAGGAGGCCGCCGCGGCCGGCTGTCAGCGCCCGCGCGCCGTGCGGGAGCTGGACGCGGAGGGCCTGGTCCTCTCCCCCGGCTTCATCGACATGCACGCCCACTCCGACCTCGCCCTGCTGCGCGACCCCGATCACAGCGCCAAGGCCGCGCAGGGCGTCACGCTGGAGGTCGTCGGGCAGGACGGGCTGTCGTACGCCCCGGTGGACGACCGCACGCTCGAGGAGGTGCGGCGGGCGATCACCGGGTGGAACGGGTACGGCGACGACATCGACTTCGGCTGGCGGTCGGTCGGCGAGTACCTGGACCGGCTGGACCGGGGCATCGCCGTCAACGCGGCCTATCTCGTTCCGCAGGGCACGGTCCGCGCGCTCGCCGTCGGCTGGGAGGACCGCGCGGCCACGCCCGAAGAGCTGGACCGGATGCGGCAGTTGGTGGCCGAGGGGCTGGAGCAGGGCGCGGTCGGGATGTCCTCCGGGCTGACGTACACGCCCGGCATGTACGCCCCGGACGCCGAACTGACGGAGCTGTGCCGGGTGGTGGCGTCGTACGGCGGCTACTACTGCCCGCACCACCGCTCCTACGGCACCGGTGCCCTGGAGGCCTACGCCGAGATGGTCGCCCTCACCCGGGAGGCGGGCTGCCCGCTGCACCTGGCCCACGCGACGATGAACTTCGGCGTGAACGCGGGCCGGGCGCCCGAGCTGCTCGACCTGCTCGACCGGGCCCTGGACGCGGGCGCGGACATCACCCTGGACACCTATCCCTACACCCCGGGCTGCACCACGCTGGCCGCGCTGCTGCCGAGCTGGGCGAGCGCGGGCGGCCCGCAGGAGATCCTGGCCCGGCTCGGCGACCCGGCGACGGCCGAGCGGATCCGGCAGGACCTGGAGGTGTCCGGCGCGGACGGCTGCCACGGGGTGCCGGTGGAGTGGGAGACGATCGAGATCTCCGGCGTCGCCGACCCGGCGCTGGGCGCGTACGTGGGCCGAACGGTCCGGGAGACGGCGCGGCTGCGCGGCGAGGCCCCGTGGGACACCGCCCGCCGTCTGCTGCTGGCGGACCGGCTCGGCACGACGGTCCTCCAGCACGTCGGGCACGAGGAGAACGTCCGCGCGATCATGCGGCACCGCGCCCACACCGGCGGCTCGGACGGCATCCTGCAGGGCGCCAAGCCGCACCCGCGCGCGTACGGTACCTTCCCGCGCTATCTCGGCCATTACGTGCGCGAGTTGGGGGTGCTGACGCTGGAGGAGTGCGTCGCCCGGCTGACCTCACGGCCCGCGGCCCGGCTCCGGCTGCCGGACCGCGGACTGGTGCGCGAGGGGTACCGGGCCGACCTGGTGCTGTTCGACCCGCAGACGGTGGCGCCGGGCGCCACCTTCGCCGAGCCCCGCAGGCTGCCGACCGGTATCCCGTACGTCTTCGTCGACGGCAGGTTCGTCATCGAGGACGGCAAGCGGACGGACGTGCTCGCCGGCCGGTCCGTCCGCCGTACCCCGGTGTGACGGCCCTTGCGCCCCTTACGGCTTGGGCAGGGTGCAGCCGGAGGCGCTCAGGTCCAGCTTGTTGCCGGTGGTGAAGCAGGCCGGGATGCCGTACGTCTCCTCGGCGTAGTTGATGCCCTGGTGGATGGTGACGTTGCCGTTCTCGTCGACCTCGCAGGGGTTGTTCTCCGTGCAGGTCTCGCCGTCCTCGTTGCCGGTGTTGTTGACGGCCACGACCTTGCCGGTGGCCGTGTCGATCACCGGGGAGCCGGAGGTGCCGCCGATGGTGTTGCAGGCGGAGGTGTAGCGGACGGAGTCCTTCCAGGTCCAGTCGCCCTCCTTCAGCCGGTACACGAAGCCGTCGATGCTGCAGCTGTAGATCGTCTTCCAGTAGCCGGAGACGACCTTGATGGCGGCGCCGGCGGTCGGGTGCGTGTCCTGCACGGTGAGCGGGCTGATGCCGTACTTGCTCTTGATCGCCGCGTACGTGGTGGTGGTGCGGTAGATCGTGATGTCCGTGTCCGTCATGGTCGAGTACACGACCTGGTTGGCACGCAGGGTGGCGACCTTGGAACCGGCGGAGTTCAGCAGGCCGAAGGTACGGCTGGAGGACTGGCCGGTGATGACCTGGCCCGGGTCCGGGAAGCCGGTCTCCAGGCAGTGGCCATTGGTGAGCACGAGCGCCGGGTCGGTGTCGGCGGAATTGGGGAAGCGGATCACGGAGCCGGAGCAGTTGCTGAGCGCGACGGTGCCGGCGAAGTCGACCGTCGCCGCGGCCGCCTTGGCGGTGTGCGGCGCGGCGACCGCCGGGGTCGCGCCCAGCCCGGCCAGGGCCACGGAGGAGAGCACGGCAAGGAGAGGCTTGTTCATGTGGGGGTCCCCTCTTACGACTTGGGCGACCGGAGATCTTCCGGCCGCCCTGCTTGTCATGCACATTTTCATTGCCGAGGGGTGCGTGAACAAGAAGGCGAGTCAGGTCGTAGGGGTTTCCCTGTGCCGGAAGGGTGCGTCAACTCCGGTGCGGCCAAACCTGGTTGGGAGCGGCTGTCGCGCGAAGGCCGGTCGCGGAGGTCAGTGGTGACGCCGCCCGGCTCCGTGACCGCGCCCCCGGACGCCGGGGGTCCCGGACGCGGATGCCGTGGGGTCCGCCGTCGCTCCGGTGGGCGTGGCCACGGGGGCGCCGGACGTCGCCGGGGCGGGGGTGGTGGCGGGTGCCGTGGCGGCCGGACCGCCGGCCCCCCGCCACGGGAGACCCGGGCGGCCGGGGAGGCGGCCGGGCCGGATGCGCCGTCGGTGGCGGAGGCGGCGGGGCCGCGGGGCTCGGTGGCGGAGTCGCCGGTCACGCGTCCGCCGCCTACCGGACCGGACCCGTCCGGCGCCGGGAATCCGAGCCGCCCGCCAGGGCGGCGAGCACCGCCGCCGCACCGGCCACCCCCAGCGCCCCGGCGACGACCGCGACCCGGCGCCTACCACCGGTACGCCGCCCGGCCGCACGCCGCCGCGCGGCCCGGCCCTCGCCCGGCCCGTACGGCTCACGCGGCTCGGCCGGCCCGTACGGCTCGGCCGGCACCGCTGGTTCGGCCGGTTCGGTCAGCGAGGGCAGTTCGCGGGTGTCGTCGTAGGCGGTCTGCCAGCCGTGGGCGGCGGCAGGATCGGCGTACTCGTCGTACGCCGGAGCGGAGACCGGCTGGGGCAGGTACACACTCGGCGGTCCCGAGGCCGGCTGCGGGTGGCCGGCGGCCTGCGCCGGCTGCGCTGCTTGTGCCGGCCGCGCGCCGTACGCGTCCGGCCGGTCCCCGGGGGTGACACCCCGTCCGGAGCCGTCGCTCGTCCCCGCCTGTCCGTGCACTCCCCGCCCCATTCCGCCGCGCCGTGCGTACAAGCCGCCCGCTCGGGCCCCCACCCGCAAGCGGCACCGCATTCTAGGGACGCAAGCGACTCCCGAGACAGCCAACGGCGATATCCGGGCAAAACCGGTGTCCCACGTGGTGGAAAACACGACCCATGAGGCATTACCGGGCCGTAAGCTCACGGACATGCAGGTGATCCAGTCGACCAAGCTCGCCAACGTCTGTTACGAGATCCGGGGCCCGGTGCTCGAGGAGGCGATGCGGCTCGAGGCGGCAGGTCATCGCATCCTCAAGCTGAACACCGGCAACCCGGCCGCCTTCGGCTTCGAGTGCCCGCCGGAGATCCTGGAGGACATCCTCCGCAACGTCTCGACGGCGCACGGGTACGGCGACGCCAAGGGCCTGCTGGCCGCCCGGCGCGCGGTCGTCATGCACAACCAGACCCTCGGCATCGAGACCGACGTCGAGCACGTCTTCATCGGCAACGGCGTCTCCGAGCTGATCGTGATGGCCATGCAGGGGCTGCTCGACGACGGCGACGAGGTCCTCGTACCGGCCCCGGACTACCCGCTGTGGACCGCCGCCGTCTCCCTGGCCGGCGGTACGGCCGTGCACTACCGCTGCGACGAGCAGGCCGACTGGATGCCCGACCTCGCCGACATCGAGCGCAAGGTCACCGACCGCACCAAGGCGATCGTCATCATCAACCCGAACAACCCCACGGGCGCCGTCTACGACGAGGCGATGCTCCGGGGGCTGACGGACATCGCCCGCCGGCACAACCTGCTGGTCTGCTCCGACGAGATCTACGACAAGATCCTCTACGACGACGCCACGCACACCCCGACCGCGAAGATCGCCCCCGACCTGCTCACCCTCACTTTCAACGGCATGTCGAAGGCGTACCGGGTGGCCGGGTACCGGGTGGGCTGGATGTCCATCTCCGGGCCGCGCTCGCACGCGGACTCCTACATCGAGGGCCTGACGATCCTGGCGAACATGCGGCTGTGCGCCAACATGCCGGGGCAGCACGGCGTGGTCGCCGCGCTCAGCGGACGCCAGTCGATCAACGACCTGGTACTGCCGGGCGGCCGGCTGAAGGAACAGGTGGACACCGCGTACGAGCTGCTGACGCAGATCCCGGGCGTGAGCTGCGTGCGCCCCAAGGGCGCGCTGTACCTCTTCCCGCGGCTCGACCCCCAGGTCTTCAAGATCAAGGACGACCGGCAGATGGTCCTGGACCTGCTGCGCCAGGAAAAGATCATGGTCGTCCAGGGGACGGGCTTCAACTGGCCCGAGCCGGACCACTTCCGCGTGGTGACCCTCCCGACGGTCGGCGACCTCCGGGACGCGGTCACCCGGATCGGGAACTTCCTGGACGGATACAGCCAGCCGTAGTCGACGGACTTCATTCCGTGACACGGCTCAACTTTAGACGAAATCCAAGCTAGGATGGCTTCCTGTCAGAGCACAGGAGGCCATCCCCCATGTACGAACCGATCCGCGCCAAGTCGGTCCACAGCACGATGGCCGGCACCGCCTCCGACTTCCCCCACCGGTCGCGCGAGGAGGAGTTGGACATCCAGCTCGCCGGCCACCTCGCCGCACTGCTCGCGGCCACCGACGAGCTGCGCGGGCTGACGCCGTCGGCCGACCTGGAGACCGCCGCCGAGCGGCTCGCCGAGCAGGTGGCCCGGCTCCGGTACGGCCGCGCCCCGCTGCGGGCCACGCCGTCCGCCACCGGTGACCCCGCCGGGCTGCACCGGCGTGCGCACACCCTCGCGGGCCGCGCGCTCGTCGTCGCCGCGTCGCGTGCCGACACGGCGGTGGCGATCCTGACGGCCGAGCGGATGGACGCGCACGCCGCCGCGCTCAGCGACCCGAAGGAACTCAGCCCCGCCCGCTGATCCCACCAGGGGTCCCCCGATCGGCCCCGGTCCGCGCGCACCCGCAGCGACGCGCGGACCGGGCGCCATTCACTGCGCCGGCTCCGGCCGAGGCGCACTTCCGGAAGCAACGGGTGCCCCGCACGCCATTGTGCGGGGCACCCGGGGTCGTACCACGGCCGGTCGTGACGATCACTGGTCAGGGCATCCCAACCGGCCGTGGAGTCTCGAGGGGACTAGCCGAGGCGCTTCACCAGCGCGTGGTACTGGTCCCACAGCTCCTTCGGGGTGTGGTCGCCGAAGGTGTTGAGGTGCTCGGGGACGAGTGCCGCCTCCTCGCGCCAGACGTCCTTGTCGACCGTGAGCAGGAAGTCCAGGTCGGAGTCGGACAGTTCGAGGCCGTTGGTGTCCAGGGCCTCCTTCGCCGGCAGGATGCCGATCGGGGTCTCGACGCCCTCGGCCTTGCCGTCCAGGCGCTCCACGATCCACTTCAGGACCCGGGAGTTCTCGCCGAAGCCCGGCCAGACGAACTTGCCCTCGTCGTTCTTGCGGAACCAGTTGACGTAGTAGATCTTCGGCAGCTTGGACTGGTCCCTGTCCTTGGCGACGTCGATCCAGTGGCCCATGTAGTCGCCCATGTTGTAGCCGCAGAACGGCAGCATCGCGAACGGGTCGCGGCGCAGCTCGCCGACTTTGCCCTCGGCCGCGGCGGTCTTCTCGGAGGCCACGTTGGCACCGAGGAAGACGCCGTGGTTCCAGTCGAAGGACTCGGTCACCAGCGGCACCGCGGAGGCGCGCCGGCCGCCGAAGAGGATCGCAGAGATCGGCACGCCCTTGGGGTCCTCCCACTCGGGCGCGATGATCGGGCACTGCGAGGCGGGGACGGTGAAGCGGGCGTTGGGGTGGGCGGCCGGGGTCTCGGCGGCCGGCGTCCAGTCGTTGCCCTTCCAGTCGGTCAGGTGGGCGGGCGCCTCCTCGGTCATGCCCTCCCACCACACGTCGCCGTCGTCGGTGAGCGCGACGTTGGTGAAGACCGCGTTGCCCCACAGGGTCTTCATCGCGTTGGCGTTGGTGTGCTCACCGGTGCCGGGCGCGACGCCGAAGAAGCCGGCCTCGGGGTTGATCGCGTACAGGCGGCCGTCCTCACCGAAGCGCATCCAGGCGATGTCGTCGCCGATGGTCTCCACGGTCCAGCCGGAGACCGTGGGCTCCAGCATGGCGAGGTTGGTCTTGCCGCAGGCGCTCGGGAAGGCGGCGGCAACGTACTTGGACTCGCCCTGCGGCGGGGTGAGCTTGAGGATCAGCATGTGCTCGGCCAGCCAGCCCTCGTCACGGGCCATGACGGAGGCGATGCGCAGTGCGTAGCACTTCTTGCCGAGCAGGGCGTTGCCGCCGTAGCCGGAGCCGTAGGACCAGATCTCGCGGTCCTCGGGGAAGTGCGAGATGTACTTGGTGGAGTTGCACGGCCACGGAACGTCCTGCCGGCCCTCCTCCAGCGGGGCGCCGAGGGTGTGCACGGCCTTCACGAAGAAGCCCTCGTCGCCCAGTTCGTCGAGGACGGCCTGGCCCATGCGCGTCATCGTGCGCATGGAGACGGCGACGTAGGCGGAGTCGGTGATCTCCACGCCGATCGCGGACAGCGGGGAGCCGAGCGGTCCCATGCAGAAGGGGACGACGTACATGGTGCGGCCGCGCATGGAGCCGCGGAACAGGCCCTTCTCACCGGCGAAGATCTCCCGCATCTCGGCGGGGGCCTTCCAGTGGTTGGTCGGGCCGGCGTCCTCCTCCTTCTCGGAGCAGATGAAGGTCCGGTCCTCGACGCGCGCGACGTCGGTCGGGTCGGAGGCGGCGTAGTAGGAGTGCGGGCGCTTGATCGGGTCGAGCTTCTTGAACGTTCCCTTGGCGACCAGCTCTTCGGCGAGCCGCTCGTACTCGGCCTCGGAGCCGTCACACCAGACCACGCTGTCCGGCTGCGTCAGTTCGGCGATCTCGTTGACCCACGAGATCAGTTCCTGATGGTTGGTGGGGGCGGGAGCCGCGTTGTCGCGCGCCACGATTGCTCCTAAGTGAGGGATTTTTACCCTGGTGAGGGATTTTGTCCTTGGTGCCCCGTGGGGGCTGCGACCCGGATGCTTCGTAGCCGCTCATCCGGTGCCGACCGCACTCATTTGATCATCCGACGCCGATGCGCATCTGTCCAGAGGGAGTCACAGGTGAGCGGAGTGACCAATGCCACGATTTCCATGATTCTTTGCGTCCATGTTGGATTCAACTGAAGGTTCTTTTGCGTTCGCCCCGATCTGCGTCAATCACGAACAGGCACTGACGAGCGACTTACGGTGGCGTAGGTACCATGCGGCCCATGACTGCGTCCGCCTCCGACGCGCCCATGGACTCGCCGGTCGCCGACCGCGGTCCCGTCGCGCTCTCCGTGTCGCTCCCGGCCAAGCCCCGGCTCCGCGGCTGGCTGCATCTCGGCATGTTCCCGGCCGTACTCGTCGCGGGCCTCGTGCTCACCGCTCTCGCCGACTCCACCAGAGGCCGCATCGCCTGCGGCGTCTACGTCCTCACGGCCTGCCTGCTCTTCGGGGTCAGCGCGCTGTACCACCGGGGCAACTGGAGCCCGCGGATGGACGGCGTCCTGCGCCGCCTCGATCACGCCAACATCTTCCTCATCATCGCGGGCACCTACACCCCGCTGACCATGCTGCTGCTGCCGGGCGCGAAGGGCGAGTGGCTGCTGTGGGGGATCTGGGCCGCCGCCGCGGCCGGCATCGTCTTCCGCGTCTTCTGGGTCGGCGCCCCGCGCTGGCTCTACACGCCCTGCTACATAGCGATGGGCTGGGCGGCCGTCTTCTTCCTGCCCGACTTCCTGCGCACCGGGGGCATCGCCGTCCTGGTCCTGGTGATCGTCGGCGGCCTGCTCTACAGCGCCGGCGGGGTCATCTACGGCATCAAGCGGCCGAACCCCTCACCGCGCTGGTTCGGCTTCCACGAGGTCTTCCACTCCTTCACGCTCGCCGCGTTCGTCGTGCACTACGTCGGCATCTCGCTGGTGGCGTACACCCACGGATAACCCTCACCGCTCCCGCCGCTCCCACGGCCACGGCTCTTGCGAGCCGTGGCCGTTTTCTTTCTCCCGACAGTCGGACTCGATTGACAGCACCAGTATTTTGGAAGCTACTCTCATTTCATGGCTGATGTCACTCCGAACCCCCGGCGCTGGTGGGCCCTGGGGGCCCTGGTCGCGAGCATGCTCACGCTCGGCTTCGACATGACGATCCTCAATGTGGCGCTGCCGACGATGGCCGGCGAACTCGGCGCCACCACCGGCCAGCAGCAGTGGATGGCGGACGCCTACGTCGTCGTCTTCGCCGCCCTGATGCTGCCCGCCGGCCTCCTCGGCGACCGGTTCGGGCGGCGCAGGATGCTGATCACCGGTCTCGCCCTCTTCCTCGTCGGCTCGCTGATGGGCGCGCTCGCCTCGGACATCAACTGGGTCATCGCGGCCCGGGCGTTCATGGGCATCGGCGGCGCGCTCGTCACCCCGCTCGCTCTGTCCGTGCTGCCCTCGCTCTTCGGCCCCGACGAACGCACCAAGGCCGTCGGCGTCATCTCCGCCGCCTCCGCGCTCGGACTGCCGCTCGGCCCGATCATCGGCGGCTGGCTGCTGAACCACTACTGGTGGGGCTCGGTCTTCCTGATCAACGTCCCGATGGCCGCGATCGGCATCGCCGCCTGCGTCTTCCTGCTCCCCGAGACCAGCGACCCCGCCTCCCCGCGGGTCGACCCGCTGTCGACGGCGCTCACCGCGACCGGACTCGGCACCCTCATCTACGCGATCATCGAGGCGCCCGGCCGCGGCTGGAGCGACGCCCTGATCCTGTCGATGTTCGCCGCCGCCGCGGTGCTGCTGACCGCGCTGGTGCTGCGCGAGCGGCGGCTCGCCCGCCCCATGCTCGACATGACGCTGCTGGCCCACCGCGGCTTCCTGTTCAACACGTTCGCCGCGACCCTGGCGATGTTCGTCCTGTCCGGCCTGATGTTCGTCCTGCCCCCGTACATCCAGGCCGTCCTCGGCCATGACGCCTTCGGCACCGGTCTGCGGCTGCTGCCGATGATGGGCGGCCTGATGGTCGCCGCACGGGGCGCGCAGCCGGTCGTCGCCCGGTTCGGGCCGCGTGCCGTGGTGAGCGCCGGTCTGGTGGTGCTGGCCTTCGCCGCGCTGCTCGGCAGCCGTACGACGGTCGACTCCGGCTACGGCTTCACCGCGCTGTGGCTCTCGATCACCGGCATCGGCTTCGGCTTCTCCATCGTGCCCGCGATGGACGGCGCCCTCGGCACCCTGCCCCGCGACCGGGCCGGCAGCGGCTCGGGCCTGCTCATGACCCTGCGCCAGGTCGGCGCGGCGATCGGCATCGCCCTGCTGGGCAGCCTGCTCGCGGGCGTCTTCCGCGACCGGCTCGACGTCACGGGGCTGCCCGAGCCCGTCGCGCACACCGCCGGCAACTCGGTGGTCGCCGCGCACCTGATCGCCGAGAAGACGGCTTCAGCCCACCTCGCCGCCTCCGCCGACGACGCCTACGTCCACGGCATGGGCGTGGTCCTGATGGTGTGCGGCATCGCCGCGCTGGCCGCCGCGCTGCTGACGGCGGCCCTGCTGCCGAGGACGGCGCCCGCACGGGAGGCGGAGGGCATCGGAGCCGACATGGTCGTCCCGGCGGAGGATGCCCGACAATGAACCGTATGACGGCCGCACGTTCCTCCTTCTCCCCCACCGACCGCCCCCGCCTCGGCCTGCGCGAACGCAAGAAGATCAAGACCCGCGAGGCGATCCGCGCCGCGACCTACGCGCTGATCAAGGAACAGGGGTACGACGCCACGACGGTCGAGCAGATCGCCGAGCGGGCCGAGGTGTCGCCGTCGACCGTCTTCCGCTACTTCCCGACCAAGGAGGACATCGTCCTCACGGACGAGTACGACCCGCTGATCGCCGACGAGTTGCGCGCCCGGCCCGCGGACGAGTCGTGGATGGACTCGCTGCGGTACGTCATGCACAAGGCCATCGAGGCGAACATGAACGAGGATCCCGAGGTGGTACGCATGCGGACCCACCTCGGGGTGCAGGTCCCGGCCGTGCGCTCGCGGATGTTCGAGAGCATGTCGCAGACCGGCCGCCTGCTCCGCGGGGCGCTCGCCGAGCGCTCCGGCCTGGACCCCGACAGCCTCGAGGTCCGCGTCTACGCGATGTCGTTCATCAGCGGCCTGCTGGAGGTCTCCATGTACTGGGCGGAGAACGACTTCGAGGGCGAGCTGCGCGACCTCATGGACCGGGCGCTGGACGTCATGGAACACGGTCTGCCCCGCGAAAACCACTGAGGCGGCGACAGCCCGCGTGCGATGCTGACGAAGTGAACGGAGTCGAGATCCACGTCGAAGTCGCCCCCGCGCTCCACCTGTTCGTGCCGGCCGCCCGGCGGGCCGGCGCGACACCGCTCGGCACGGACGGCGTCTCGACGCTCGGCCATGTCATCGAGTCCCTCGGCGTCCCGCTCACCGAGGTCGGCGCGCTGGTGGTGGACGGCCGCGCGGTGCCCGTCTCCCACATCCCGAAGGCGGGCGAGAGAGTGGAGGTCCGGGAGGTGCAACGCCCCCAGCAGGTCCCCGGCGCCCCGCTCCGCTTCCTGCTCGACGTCCACCTCGGCACCCTGGCCCGCCGCCTGCGCCTGCTCGGCGTCGACGCCGCCTACGAGTCGACCGACATCGGCGACCCGGCACTCGCCGCCCGCTCGGCGGCCGAGAAGCGGGTGATGCTCAGCCGCGACCGGGGCCTGCTGCGCCGCCGCGAACTGTGGGCCGGTGCGTTCGTCTACAGCACCCGCCCCGACGACCAGCTGCACGACGTCCTCGACCGCTTCGCCCCCGCCCTGCGCCCCTGGACCCGCTGCACCGCCTGCAACGGCCTGCTCAGGCAGGCCACCAAGGACGAGGTCGCCGCCCAGCTCAAGCACGGCACCCAGCGCTCGTACGACGTCTTCGCCCAGTGCACGGACTGCGGCCGCGCCTACTGGAAGGGCGCGCACCACGACCAGCTGGAGGCCATCGTGGAACGCGCCCTGACGGAACACGGCTAGGAACTAACGCCTGCTCCCACCGCCCTTCACATCGCCCCTGTCACAGGCGATTCCGTTCCGGTCCGGGTCCAGCCCCAGGGGATCGTCGGCTCCGTTGACCTTCAGACGGCCGTAGTCGTTGCGCTGCAGCCAGGCACAGCGCGCCGCGGTCGTCTTCCTCACCTGCGCCGGGAAGGCCGTCGGCACACACACGTTGACCGAGCCGTAGTGCCGGTCGCAGCCGGACAGGGTCGGGCTGACCTGCTGGGACGTGCGCTTCTTGCCCGGGCCCGCGACCTTGCCGGTGAGGGAGTCGGCGAAGGCGTGGATGTGCGGGGAGGCGGCGGTCAGGGCCGCCGGGCCCGTCAGATGCACCCACTGGGCCACCGAGGGCACCCCGTTGGCGTCGACCGCGAAGAGCATGTACCAGCCGGGCGGCGCCAGGTTGGGGTTGTTGGTCACGTTCAGGTCGACGTTGTTGCCGTCGACCGAGAGCGGCAGGTCCACGAACCGCTGGTTCGGGTCGGAGGAATGCGTCACCGCGGCCGGGCGGATCAGCTCCGCCTTGGCGATCGGGCGGTCGACGGTGATCCGCTGGGTGTCGCCGTACTTCCACTCCTGGCTGATCACCGAGGTGATCGTCGGGCGGGTGCCCTTGTAGAGGTACGGCGGGGTGTAGATCGACACGTTGTGGTTCCAGCTGCCGTTGCCCGGGTTGTCGCCGGTGGCCATCACCCGGCCGTCGGGCAGCAGGAACGCCGAGGAGTGGTAGCCGCGGGACTCGGGGTCGGCGGCCACCTGCTGGAAGGCGTTGGTGGCGGGGTCGTAGAGCGAGGACTCGTACACCGGGTTGGCGCGGTTGTGCAGGGCGCCGCCCGTCTCCAGCACCTTGCCGTCGGGCAGCAGCACGGTGGAGACGTACATCTTGCCCTGGCTGCCGGTCTCCGGGACCTTGCCGTTGCCGAGGTCGACCGTGCCCTGCGGGAGGGGCGGCCCGGCGACGTACGACGGGTTGGCCTGTTTGAGGTCGATCAGGTCGGTGAGGCGATTGGCGTCGGGGTTGGAGTCGATGTTGCCGCCGCCGACCGTCAGCACCCGCTGGTCCTGCGCCGGAGGCAGCAGCACGGACGACGACTGGTCCCGCTGGTCCTTGTTCTGCAGACCCGGGATCTGGGTGACCGTGTTGGCGCCGTAGTCGTAGACCGCCGAGCCGGTGCCGGGGATGTTGTTGCCGAAGACGTGGCTGCCCGTGTAGAAGAGGCGGCCGTCCTGCATGAGGATCATCGCCGGGTACAGGCCCCAGAACGACCAGGTCTGGTTGACCTTCCATGTCGGCAGCCACTGCTGGTCCTTGTCGGACCAGCGCTCGGCGGTCACGGACCCGGTGGAGTCCTCGCGCAGCCCGCCGAAGGTGATGACGTCACCGTTGCCCAGCTCGGTCGCCGACGGGTACCAGTGGCCGTCGTTGAGGTCGTTGGTCCTGGTGTACGTCTCGGTCTTCGGGTCGAAGATGTACGAGTCCTTGAACCCCTCGTAACCGTGGGTGCCGTTCGGGTCCGGATAGGACTTGTTGCCGCTCAGCACGAGCACCCGGCCGTCCTGGAGCTGGACGTGCCCCGCGCAGAACATGTCCTTCGGGGTCGGGATGACCTGGTACGTGCCGTTCGCCGGGTCGTACACCGCGCTCGTGAACGTGCCCGCGTTGAAGGCGTCCTGGCTGTTGCCGGAGCCGGCGATCAGCAGCACCTTGCCGTTGCTGAGGACGACGGAGTGCATGGAGCGGACCGGGTTCTGCGTCGGCAGCACCGACCAACTTCCGTTCGCGCACTGGTCGTTGGTGCCCGTGCACTGGGCGGGCGGGGTCACGTCCGGGACCTGGTCCATGGTGTAGTCGTCGGTGGTCGCCGAGCCGGTGCCGTAGACGGAGACACCCCAGGTGATGCGGTCGGTGCCGGGCGGGATCTCGGGGGTCCGGACGGTGGCCTGCGTCCAGGCCGAGGCCATGTCGAGGGTTTTGACGTCGGTCCAGTACTGCCAGCCGGCACTCGTGTCGTGCCGGAACAGCGTGACGTTGGCGTCCGGGGTGGTGGTCTTGTACCAGACCCCGAGGTCGTACTGCTTGCCGACGGTGACGGCCGGTGCGCAGTCGGCGGTCTCGGTGAGCATCGCCTTGCGGTCGCCGGAGACCCGGCGGGTCAGCGTCACCTTCATGGCCGCCGACCCCGAGTGGGCGTCCGAGGTCGTCTCGAAGCTGAAGTCGTTGTCGCCCCAGCCCGACTTCTCCCAGCAGTACGGCATGCCGTCCGTACCGGCGGTCTCGAAGCCCGGGTTCTTGATCAGGTTGGCGGCCTCGGCGCTCTGCGGCGCGGCCAGGAGCAGACCGGCGGTCAGGGCACCCACCCCGGCCAGCGCGGTCCGTCTGCGGTACTTGCTCAAGCGGCTCTCCTTGCTCGGCTCCCCCGGCGGCGGGGGAGGTAGACCAGCGCTTCGGTCCCGGCGAAGCGCACGACGAACGTCATGACCAGCGCGAGCGCGGTGGCCGGCAGGGCGCCCATGCCGAACCGGCCGACGAGCAGCGCGATGAGCGGGATGCGCAGGACCAGGTCGGCGTTGGCGAGCAGGCCGAACCGGCCGAGCCGGTCCCACCAGCGGCGGTGTGCACGCCGGTCGCGGAACAGCAGCTGCTCGATGAGCAGGAAGTTCCAGGCGACGCCGAGCTGGTTGGCGAGGATCTCGGCGAGCACGTAGTGCACGCCGAGGGCGGTGAGCGCCCACAGTCCGGCCAGGTTGGGCACGAAGCCGCTGGCACCGATCAGCCCGAAGCCGGCCATGCGGGCGGCCGGTGACGCGGTGCGCAGCCCGGCCAGATGGCGCAGGAAGCGCAGGCCCTCCCGGGTGCTGGACTTGGACTCGCCGGCGAACCGGTCCCGGAAGACGAACGGCACCTCGGCGACCTGCCGGGGCCTGGTACGCACGGCCAGCTCCAGCAGGATCTTGTAGCCGAGGGGCTTGAGCGTCTCCGGCGTGACCGCACCGCGCCGGACGGCGAAGAAGCCGCTCATCGGGTCGCTGATACCGTGCAGCCGGCGCGGGAAGAGGGCCTTGGTGAGCCAGGTCGCACCGCGCGAGACGGCCACCCGGTAGCCGCCGGCGAGCCCGGCCCGGCTGCCGCCCTCGACGTACCGGGAGGCGACGACCAGGGCGGCGTTGGTCCGCTCGCCGGTGGCCACCAACTCCGGTATCAGGGACGGCGGATGCTGGCAGTCGCCGTCCATGACGACGATCCACTCCGAGGTTGCGGCTTTGATCCCCTCGACGACCGCCCCGCCGAGCCCGCCGGCGGGTTCCGCACGGTGCAGTACGGCCACCGGGAACGGGCAGTCCTGGGCGGCCGCGCGGATCACCTCGGGCGTGTCGTCGGTGGAGTCGTCCACGAAGAGGACCTCACAGGGCAGCCGTGCGGGCACCGACTCGGTGATCTGCCGCAGCAGCTGCCGGATGTTCGCGGACTCGTTGAAGGTCGGGACGACGACAGTGACGGCGCCCGGTTCGGCGACCTCCGCGGCGTCGAGGTCCTGTGCCGGGGCGGTGTACTCGCTCATCGGGTGCCTCCCGTGACCGCCGGGTCCTGGATCCGGCGGATCTCGATGCGGTCCGGGCCGCTCCCGAAGGTGGCGACCGGCGTGGAGTGCCGGATGGCGGCCCTGACGTTCGGCAGGTCCTTGGCGTCGCGGCGGACGGTCGGCGAGGCGACGACGTAGTCCACGTCCCGCCAGCCGTGCGGCATGGTCTTGGTGACGGCCGGGTCGAGGTCGGCCTTGTAGAACCAGATGGCGCCGAGCCCGGGCCGGTACCCGGCGTGGACGAGGTCCAGCCAGAGGGCGTCGTCGACGAGGACCCGGGTGTCCTTCGGGTCCGCCACCTCGGTGCTGAGCCAGTGGGAGGCCTGCCGGTAGGGCTTGTTGGCGTCGGCGGTGACGGCGGTGCGGTCACCGTCGTACCAGCGGGGTACGACATAGGCGCCGGCGGCGAGGGCGAGGACGGCGGCGAGTGCGTACCGGCCGCCGGTGACGTAGCGCTTCTCGTGCTCCGACCGCCCTCTGCGGGTGACCACCTGCGCGACCGAGGCGGCGCCGCCGGCCAGCACCAGGGCGAGGAAGGGCAGCGCGCCGATGACGTACATGGCGGGCAGGTAGCCGCCCGGCCTGAGGGCGACCAGGGCGAGGATCGCCACGGTCAGGGACGGGCCGGCGAGCGCGCGGGCGGTGACCGACCAGCGCCAGGTCACGGTCAGCAGCACGGCTCCGGCGAGGCCGCCGAGGGGCAGGACCCGGTCGTAGTACAGCCACGAGTGCAGCACGCCGTACGAGCCGGAGCCCTCGTCGAGGATGAAGCCCGAGCCCGGCCGGGACATCTGGTAGGTGATGCCGTCCCACAGGGAGACGTGCCCGGCGCCGGGGAACAACTCGCCCTTGAGCAGCGCGAAGAGCGGATACGACAGACCGATCAGGGCGCAGGCGGTGACGGCTCCGGTGAGGGCGAACTTGCGGGTGTCGCGGTGGCTGTGCCGCCACATGGTGACGAACAGGGCGGGCAGGACGACGAGCATCGTCTCCTTGGTGAGCACGGCCGCGGCGGCGGCGAGACCGGCGCCGAAGTGGTGCCAGAGGTGGCGGCTGGGCGAGGCGGCCAGGCAGAACGCCAGCAGCAGCCACATCACGGCGATGTTGTCGAGGAAGATCTCCCGGCTGAGCACGACCGCGAGCGGGGAGAGCCCGAGCAGGGCCATGCCGAGCCCGGCGGCCCAGCGCGGCAGCGAGAGCCGGCGGCCGAGGACGTACACGAGGACCGCGCCGGCACCGCTGACCAGCAGCATGGCGATCCGCATGGTGCCGACGGTCATGGAGCCGGGGCTGAACTTCGAGGGGATCCAGCCGAGCAGGGCTATCTGGATCCAGCCGAGCGGCGGGTGGTCGTACCAGTAGGTGTAGTGGGCGAGGCCCCGGCCCTGCTGGACGGCCCAGGCCTGGGCGAGGTAGGTGCCCTCGTCGTCGCTGAGGGCCGGGTAGTCGGCGATGTTCCAGCCCTGGACGACGAGGATCGCGAGGAGCAGCGCACCGCACAGCAGCAGGTCGGGACGGGAGGAGCGGAGTCGTACCGGAGGCTCGGTTCGACCGGTCGGACGGCTCGTGGGCACAGGTCGGCCCTGCGCGGGGACCGTGGTTGCGGTCACCGCGGGAAGAGTGGAGGTCACGCGGTAACGTCCTCTCGGAGGGCTTCGGCCGCGGTGAGGTGCGCGCCGACGTGCGTGGTCAGCTCCCAGTCGTTGCGGCCGCGTTGCTCGCGCCACACGGCACGGATCGCGGCACCGGCGAGGAGCACCTGGTAGAAGGGGCCGCCCACGATGAGCTTCACGTAGTGGGCGAGGCGGACCCTGAGGCCGTACTGGACGCCGAAGTCGTGCAGGCCGACCATCTCGAAGACGAAGGTGACGACGGCGGTGACCAGCGGCAGGAAGGTGAGGAAGGCGATGCCGACGGGGACGTCGAGGAAGAGCGCGACGGCCGCGTTGAGCGGGATGATCACGCCGGAGAAGGCCTGCATGAACGGGGTCATCAGGGTGTAGCGGGCGAGCAGCCGCTGCCCGAATCCCGGCAGGTGGCGCCAGTCCTTCTTCCGGTACACCTGGAGGAAGCCCTGGTTCCAGCGGGTGCGCTGCTTGAGCAGCGACATGAGCGAGCCCGGGGTCTCCTCCCTGGTCACCATGTCGGAGTCGTAGGCGACGACGACCTTCTTGCCGACGGACGACAGCCGGACACCCAGGTCGCAGTCCTCGGCGAGGCAGTTGGGGTCCCAGCCGTCGGCTTCCCTGAGGATGTCCGTGCGGACGAAGACGGTGTTGCCGCCGAGCGGGATGAACCCCTTCTGCGCGTGCAGGTGCAGCCGGGAGCGGAACCAGAAGAAGTACTCCAGGCAGTTGCGCAGGCTGTACCAGCTGGAGTGGAAGTTGATGAGCTGGACGCCCCCCTGGACGACGTCCGCCTGCGTCGTCCGGAAGGCGTGGTCGACGTGGGCGAGCAGCTCCGGGTGGACCTGGTCCTCGGCGTCGAAGACCCCGACGACGTCGCCGCGGCAGTGCGGCAGCGCCGTGTTCATGGCCTTGGGCTTGTTCTTCTTCTCGTGGGTGTCGACGACGACCCTGACGCGCGTGTCCCGGGCGGCGGCCCGCTCGGCCACGGCCGTGGTCTCCGGGTCGTCGTGCCCGACGATCACGATGATCTCGAAGTCGGTGTGTGTGGACTCCAGCAGCCGCTGGATGGTGTGGTCGAGCACCGCCTGTTCGTGGCGGGCCGGCAACAGCAGTGAGAACGACACGTGTTCGTCGCCGTCCGGTCTGCCGAAACGGGTGGAGGCCAGCACCTCGGGCGTGCGCCACGCGTGCATCTGCCACCACAAGGTGAAGGCCGCCATCCAGAAAAGGGCAAGCGAGACGGCAGCAATGAAGACAGACGTCAGCAAAAGATCCCCCCAGATCCCCCTGAAACCCCCTGTACGCACGACGGACCGTCATCGGCGGGTTACCCGTCGTGTCGCTGTGGAGATCGTAGGGGGGATCTGTGAAGCGCGGGCACTCTTCCGATAAATAGCTTGTTTCGTAACGGGGGCACGGGAAGCGGTATCTATCCGAACACCTGCCCACATCCGGACAGTTCGGGGCAACCGCTTTCCCGCGTTTCCACTGCTCAGTGCGGGCTCAACACCGTCCGCAACCGCTCCGGATCGGTCGTCGGGGCGTCGCAGGTGAAGTGACGGCAGACGTAAGCCGCCGGTTGACCGGCCACCAGCGGACGGCCGGAAAGCAGCGGGAACTCATCGCTCTCCGGAGCGCCGACGGCGACCACGGCGCCTGGGGCCGTGGCCAGAAGTGCCGTACGGTGCAAGGCGGTTGTCCCCTCGTCGGCCGGGGCGGTGCCGACGACGGCGACCTCCTTGGGCCCGTCGAGGAGTGCCTCGGCGACGGCGAGCCCCCAGCCGATGAACCGCGGCACACGCGGCCCGAGCGCGGTGACGACGCCCAACGCCCGCTCGGCGGCGCTGCGGTGGACCTCGGAGCCGGTGTGCGCGGCATAACCGAGCAACGCGCCCGCCGCGGCTGTCCAGCCGGAGGGAGTGGCGTTGTCGGTGGGGTCCTGCGGCCGGCGGATGAGCCGCTCGGCGTCGGCGGCCGTGTCGTACAGGGCGCCGGTCTCCGGGTCGGCGAAGCGGGCGAGCACGTGGTCGAGGAGCAGCCCGGCGAAGTCCAGCCAGACGCCCTCGCCGGTGACGGAGGCGAGCGCGAGGAAGCCCTCTGCGACGTCGCCGTAGTCCTCCAGCACGCCGGCGCCCGGGCCGGTACGGCCGTCCTTGCTGGTCCGGGCGAGCCGGGCGTGCTCGTCGAGGTGCACCCGCACGAGGAGGTCGGCGGCGCCGAGGGCGGCCTCGATCAGGTCGGGCCGCTCGAAGTAGGCGCCGGTCTCGGCGAGCGCGGCGATCGCGAGGCCGTTCCAGGCGGCGACGACCTTGTCGTCCCGTGCGGGCGCGGGGCGGGAGGCACGCTCGGCGAGGAGCCGCTGCCTGATGGAGGCGGCCTTCCCGGCGTCGAGGACGCCTTCCGCCTGCGGCAGCTGGAGGACGGACCGGCCGTGCTCGAAGGTGCCTTCGCCGGTCACGCCGAAGTACTCGGCGGCGAGGTCGCCGTCCGTGTCCCCGAGGGCGGCGCGCAGCCGCTCGGGGGTCCAGACGTAGTACGCGCCCTCGACGTGCCGTCCGCTGCCGTCGTCGCTGTCGGCGTCGAGGGCCGAGGCGAACCCACCCTGCTCGGTGCGCAGTTCACGCACGAGGAAGTCCGCCGTCTCCAGGGCGACGCGCCGGGCGAGGCCGGAGCCGGTGGCCCGCCACAGGTGCGCGTAGACGCGGCACAGCAGCGCGTTGTCGTAGAGCATCTTCTCGAAGTGGGGCACGACCCAGTCGCGGTCGACGGAGTAGCGGGCGAACCCGCCGCCCAGCTGGTCGTAGATCCCGCCCCGGGCCATGCGCTCGCACGTGTCCTGGACCATCTGGAGCGCGCCCTCGGAGCCGGTGCGCGCGTGATGGCGCAGCAGGAACTCCAGCACCATGGACGGCGGGAACTTCGGCGCCCCGCCGAATCCGCCGCGCTGCGGGTCGTACTCCCGGGTCAGTCCGAGAAGCGCCTGCGCCGCCTCCTGCTCGCCGGGCGCCCGGTCGCCCTGGTGGCTGATCTCCCGCTGGGCGAGGTCGCGCACGATCTTCCCGGCGACCTCGCTCACCTCGTCGCGCCGGGTGTCCCAGGCCTGCCGGACGCCTTCGAGCACCTGCCGGAAGGAGGGCATGCCGTGCCGGGGCGCGGGCGGGAAGTAGGTCCCGAAGTAGAAGGGTTCGGCGTCCGGGGTCAGGAACACGGTCATGGGCCAGCCGCCCTGGCCGGTGGCGGCCTGCACGGCCTCCATGTAGACGGCGTCGACGTCGGGGCGCTCCTCGCGGTCGACCTTGATGTTGACGAAGTGCTCGTTCAGGTAGTCGGCGGTGGCCTGGTCCTCGAAGGACTCGTGGGCCATGACGTGGCACCAGTGGCAGCTCGAATACCCGACGCTCAGCAGGACGGGCTTGTCCGTCCTGCGGGCGTCGTCGAACGCGCCGGCCGACCAGGGCCACCAGTCGACGGGGTTGTCGGCGTGCTGGAGGAGATACGGGGACGTCTCATCGGCCAGTCGGTTCACCGTTCCACTCTCCCACGGGCTCGGGGACGGCGTAGAAACGCATCATCACCGGGCGCGCCCCGTCGGGTGCCTGCTCGCGCGCGTGCCCGTATCGGCCGAGCAGCGCGTGGTACTCCCGCATGAAGTCCAGGAGTTCCTCCCTGGTCAGCCAGGTGCCGTGGCGCTGGACCTGGGCCCAGCCCTCGGGGCCGCGGTACTCCTGGTGGGCGCGGCGGTACAGGGCGGTGTCGAACTCGATCTTCAGATGGGCGAGCCGGGCCGCGGCCTCGTACTCCTGCGGGTCCATGGCCGCGGGGTCGGGCGTGGTGTGGCTGAAGGGCAGCGACCGCCACCAGCGCTCGCGCCCGCCGGACTTCTCCGGGATCTCCTCGATGAGCTTCTGCTCGGCGAGTTTGCGCAGGTGGTAGCTGGTGGTGCCGGAGCTTTCGCCGAGTTCGCGGGCGAGGACGGTGGAGTTCGCCTCGCCGTGCCGGCCGAGGTATTCGAGGATCCGGCGGCGCAGGGGGTTGCCGAGGGACTTGTAGAGGGCGGTGCGCTCCAGGCCGGTCATCTCGGGCATGCCGTCGGTCATGCCGCCACGGTAACCCTGAGAACCCTGAGCCGTCCCTGAGAACTGCCGAGATTTCTTTGCAGAGTTTTCTCTGCGGTCTACGGTGGATGCAGTCGAAAGGTCCGGGGAGCAGCCGGAGGGGCTGCGGGAAGGGGGCGGCGATGAGGGCGAAGTGGGCGCTGGTCGCGCTGGCCGCGGCGGCGGTCCTGCTGGTGCCGTGGATGGTGGTGCTGGCCGTGACACTGCCGGGCAGCACCCGGGTGGACAACTGGCCGCTGACCTGGATCGGCCTGGACGTCCTGATGGCGGCGGGCTGTGCGGCCACGGCCCTGCTCGGACTGCGCGGCGATCCCCGCTCCCGCCTCACCGCCTCGGCGACCGCCTCGGTGGCGGTCCTGGACGCCTGGTTCGACATAACGACGGCCCGGGCGGGCGGCGCGCTGGCCCAGGCCCTGGCCTGCGCGGTGGCGGAGGCGGCGCTGGCGGCGGCGTGCGTGGCGCTGGCGGTGGCCCGCCGCGAGCCCGCGAAGCCGGCACGAAACCCTCACCGCACCCGCTGATCGTCACCCTCTCGCCATCCCGTCCTGCTCGAAGGACACTCATAGGCAAGGCAGTTGCCTCCGGAGGGGACGGGACATGCGGGAGAGCCATCGGGCCGAGGCCGAGCGGTTGCTGGCACGGGCCGTGGAGGAGGAGGTACGGCGCTCGGGCGGGCGGATCGACGGCCAGGTGCTGCTGTCGCGGGCGCGCGGTGCGCTGGACGCGATGGCGGGGGCGGCCGGCGAGGAGTACGAGGCGTACGCCCACGCACTGGACGAGACCGAGGCCGGCCGGCTGACCTTCGGCCAGCGGTACGCCCGCGAGGGCGCCGGAACGGCCTTACTGGTGGCCGCCGTTGCCGCGGTCGCCGCCGCCGTCGCCGACCTCTCCCTCGGCACCGGCACCGGCACGGCCGTCGGCGCGGGTGTGAGCGCCGGGGTGGCCGGCGCCGCCGCCTCCGTGGTGAAGGTGGCCGGCGCCCATCTGCCGGCCGCCCATCACCGCGCCGGCGCGGCCGGCCAGCCCGGCGGTGCGGAGCAGCTGCGGTTGCAGTGGCTGACCGCGCTGGAGGTGCGGGGCATCCGCCCGTTCCTCGACCAGCAGCGGATGCTCAGCGCCTCCACGGGCCCGAAGAAACCCGCGCGTCCCGCACTGCGCGGCGCGGACAAGAGCGCGGCGGCTCGCAGGCGTACGGTGCTGGAGCAGTCCTTCGGCCAACTCCCGGACCCGGACAGCCTGTTCGCGGGGCGCCGGGCGGAGCTGGCGCGGATCCGACAGTGGGCGCAGGCGGCCCGCGCGGCCACCGAGACCCGGCCGACCGTGGTCGTGCTGCACGGCGAGCCCGGCTCCGGCCGGACCACACTCGCGGTGCGCGCGGCACACGACCTGCGGGACCACTTCCGCGGTGCGGTCGTCGTGGACCTGCGCGGCGGCAGGCGGGAGGAGACACCGCTGCCCACCCGGGACGCCCTGCTGCATCTGCTCAACCGGCTCGGCGCGCCCCGCGAGCAGCTGCTGTTCCGGGAGCGCTCCTCCCCCGACCAGCAGGTCAAGCGGCTCGCCGAGCTGTACCACCAGCAGCTGGCCGGCCTGCCGGTGACGATCGTGCTGGACGAGGCCTCGGACCCGGAACAGGTGCGGGCGCTGGTGCCCGAGCGCTCCGACAGCCTGATCCTGGTCACCGCCGGCACCGCCCTCGAACTGCCCGCGGACCTTCCGGCCTGGGTGCACCATCTGCAGGTCGAGGCGCTGGACGCGGCGGGCGCCGAGGAGCTGCTGGGTGCGGCGGCCGAGGACAGCACGGGCCCGTACGACGCCGAATCCGCCGACCGGATCCGCGAGTTGTGCGGTGGACTGCCGCTGGCGCTGCGGATCGCGGGCTCCGCCCTCGGCCCGCGCTCACCCCGGCAGCTGGCGGCGGACCTGAGCGCGTACGGCCCGGTGGAGCCGGTCGAGCGCGCCCTGTGGCTGCGCTACACCGACCAGCCGGAGATCCCGCGCCGGCTGCTGCGACGGCTCGCGCTCGCCGGACGGGCCTCGCTCGGCGCCGCGGCGGCGGCCGCGCTGCTCGCCACGGACGAGGGCGAGGCCACCCGCCATCTCACCGCCCTGGCCCGGGCCGGCCTCATCGACCACGTGCGCGGCAGCCGCTACCGGCTGCACGACCTGGTGCGCGCGTTCGCCCAGGCCCGGCTGCTGGACGAGGAGGACCCGGCCGAGCGCACGGCGGCGCAGGAACGGCTGATCGTGAACTACGCGGACCTGGCCGACTCGGTGCTGCGCCTGGTCGACGGGAACATGTCGACGCGCTCGCACCAGTTCGGCGCGCACGGCTTCACCTCGCTGGAGGAGGCGCTGCGCTGGCTCGACGACGAGTCCAGCTTCATCACGGCGGCCCTGCGCCAGTCGGAGGGCGTGAACCAGGCGGCGGTGCTGAACCTGCTGGGCGCGCTGTGCGACTACTGCCTGCTGCGCGGCGATCTGTACCGTCTCGGCGAGATCAGCGAGCTGGCGCAGGCCGTGGACGAGGGGCTGCTGGTGCGCTCGGTGCAGTGGCGCACCGGTATCGCGGCCCGGCAGCTGGGCGAGCTGGACAAGGCGCGCACCACGCTGTCCTCGGTGGTGGACCTGTACCGGGAGGCGCATCACGACGCGGGCGCGGCCCGTGCCCTGTGCTCGCTCGGCATCACCCTGCACCACCAGGGCAACCTCACCGAGGCCGCCGCCAAGCTCCAGGAGGCGCTGGATCTGCAGGCGGCGCCGGAGCTGGCGACCGACCGGGCCTGGACAATGCACGCCCTGGCGGCCGTCCAGCGCGACCGGGCCCGGCTGTCGGAGGCGCTCGAGCTGCTCACCCGCTCCCTGGTCCTGCACCGCGAGGGCGGCTCGGTGCACGGCGAGGCATGGGCGCACTTCCAGCTCGGTCAGCTGGCGCTGCGGATGGGCGACGTACCACGCGCGCAGACGGAGCTGCGCTGCGCCCTGGAGCGGTACGGGCAGACGCACGACGCGCGCGGCGAGGCATGGGCGCTGACCCAGCTGGCCCGGGCCCGGCTCGTGGACGGCGACCCGGCGCCGGCCGTCGAGGGGCTCAGGCAGGCCGCCGCCCGGCACCGCGAGAACGAGGACGCGCGCGGCGAGGCATGGACGCTGTACTACCTGGGCCAGGCGCTGGAGGAGTCCGGCGAGCTGGACCAGGCGGTGCGCGACCTGGAGCGGTCCCGCACGATGTTCTCCCGGATGCGCGACGTCTACGGCCTGGCCTGCGCCCGGCACCACTCGGCCCGGGTCACCCGCGACCAGCGGGCCGCGCAGACCGGGTCGCTGCGCAACTCCGGCTTCGCCCGGCAGCTCCTCGTGGACGCCCGCGCCGACTTCCAGCGCATCGGCGTCGCCCACGGCGAGGCGTGGACCTGTCTGGAGCTGGCCGTGGTCGACGCGGGCAACGCGCGCACCCAGCAGGCGCTGGCCCTGTGCGACGAGGCACAGGACCTGTTCGCCTCCTACGGCGACCGGCGCGGCGAGGACTGGGCCCGCTTCCTGCGCTGCACCCTGCTGCCGTACGCGGCGCCGGGCGGGGTGGAGGTGGGCACGGCGGTCGCCCAGGAGGAGCTGGCCCAGCTGACCCGCGCCACGCACCCCCTGCGGGACGCCAAGCTCACCGACGGCCTCGGCGCATACACCCTGCTGCTGGAGCGGGGCATCAGCCTGGAAGCGGGCTGGCAGGCCTGGCGCCTGCGCATGACTCCTGACCGCCACGCCCGGGAGGTGATGGGAGTGGCGGTGGCGGCCGCGGGCTGACGCCGGGGTCAGCCTCGCCGGGCGGCGGAGTCGGCCGTGCCGTGCTGCTCCGCCTTCCCGCTGTCCGGGGCCTCCTTGAAGTCGACCTTCTGCATGTGCTTGCTCATCGACTTCATCAGGCCCCACACGGCCAGGGCCATCACCGCGAAGACGATGAAGCCGAGGACACCGGGGGTGACCTTGTTCTCGTCGACCTCCTTGGCGAGGGGGACGAGGTGCGTCACTGCCAGGCTCACGCTTGCGCTCATGTCAGGCATTGTCCCGGATGCCCGCGAAGAGGTCGTCCTCGGGGAGGGAGGTATCGACGAGAGACTTCGCCAGCTCGTACTCCTCCGTGGGCCAGACCTCCTTCTGCAGCTCCATCGGCACCTTGAACCAGCCGCCGTCCGGGTCGATCTGGGTGGCGTGCGCGATCAGCGCCTTGTCCCGGATCTCGAAGAAGTCCGCGCACGGGATGTGCGTGGTCAGCGTGCGCTCGGCGCGCTCGAACTCCTTCCAGCGCTTGAGCCACTCGCCGTAGGGCGACTCCAGGCCCCGGTCGAGCATCGCCTGGTGCAGCGCCTCGGTGCGGGGGCGGTTGAAGCCCTGGTTGTAGTAGAGCTTCAGCGGCTGGTAAGCGGGGCCGAACTCGCTCTCGGGGTACTTCTCGGTGTCCGCCGCGCCCTCGAACGCCACCATGGAGATCTTGTGGGTCATGATGTGGTCGGGGTGCGGGTAGCCGCCGTTCTCGTCGTAGGTGGTGATCACCTGCGGGCGGAAGGCGCGGATCTTGCGGACCAGTTCACCGGCCGCCTTGTCGACGTCCTCCAGGGCGAAGCAGCCCTCGGGCAGCGGGGGCAGCGGGTCGCCCTCGGGCAGGCCGGAGTCGACGAAGCCGAGCCACTCCTGCCCCACGCCGAGGATCTCGCGGGCCTCGTCCATCTCCTTCTTGCGTACCTCGTGGATGTGCTCCTCGATGTACGTGTCGCCCTGGAGCTTGGGATTGAGGATGGACCCGCGCTCTCCGCCGGTGCAGGTCACCACCAGCACGTCCACCCCCTCGGACACGTACTTCGCCATGGTGGCCGCGCCCTTGCTCGACTCGTCGTCGGGGTGCGCGTGTACAGCCATCAGTCGCAGCTGGTCAGTCAAGACTCGATCCTCGGGTAAGTCGGCGCCCCGCGGCTTGGGGTGCGTTCGGCGGCTTCTATAGTGACCGAATCGGGGGGCGAATAATTCCGCGGAGAGGACGATCATGAGTACGGCGAGCACGCGGCTGCCCGAGGGCCGCTACGGCCGCTCCTCGGACGAGCGCGCCGACCGCAAGCTCAGGATCGCCGCCGTGGTGCTGGGCGCGGCCCTGCTCGGCCTGGTCGGCTACTTCGCCTACCACTACGTCTTCGAGACGAAGATCAGCGCCCAGGTGATCACCTTCGAGAGTTCGGACAACGCGGTCAAGGTGCATCTGGAGGTCCACAAGGACTCCGGCACCGACGGCTACTGCACCCTGCGCTCCCAGGCGGCGGACGGCTCCGAGGTCGGCCGGGCGGACTTCCGCTTCGACGGCAGCGCCACGCGGATCGACAAGGTCGTCACGCTCCGTACGACGGCCAAGGGCTCGACGGCCGAGCTGCTCGGCTGCCACACGGGCTGATCCTTCACCCGCCGGGACCCGCGGGCTGACGCATCACCCGGATCGTTTCCTCGCCGACCTGCGTTGATGCAATTCTTATCGCTTATGTCCTCCCCCTTTCGCCAGCGAATTGTTAGGCTCGTGGTTTCGCCCACCCGAGAGGGAACATTCTTCTGGGTAGGGCGATGCTTTGTATTCCCAGTACCGACGAGGAGCACCCTGTGACCCAGACCAGCGAGAACGTCACCTGGCTGACCCAGGAGGCGTACAACAAGCTCAAGGTCGAGCTTGAGTACCTTACTGGTCCTGCGCGCACGGAGATCGCCGCCAAGATCGCGGCCGCGCGCGAGGAGGGCGACCTGCGCGAGAACGGCGGGTACCACGCGGCCAAGGAGGAGCAGGGCAAGCAGGAGCTGCGCGTGCGGCAGCTGACCCAGCTCCTCGAGAACGCCAAGGTGGGCGAGGCTCCGGCCTCCGCCGACGGTGCCGTCGCGCCGGGCATGGTCGTCACGATCGCCTTCGACGGTGACGAGGACGACACTCTGACGTTCCTGCTCGCCTCCCGTGAGTACGCGAGCACCGAGATCGAGACGTACTCGCCGCAGTCCCCGCTCGGCGCCGGCGTCATCGGCCACAAGGTCGGCGAGGACGCGCAGTACGAGCTGCCGAACGGCAAGAAGGCCTCCGTCAAGATCCTGAAGGCCGAGCCGTACTCGGGCTGACCCCCGGCCCCTGCCCGGCATCGAGCCCCTGGTGTCCGCCGGATCCGGCGGACACCAGGGGCTTCGCCGTGCCACGGGTCATGCGGGCGGCAGCGGCTGCTCCGTCCATACGGTCTTGCCGTCGTGGGTGTAGCGGGTGCCCCACCGCTCGGTGAGCTGTGCGACCAGGAAGAGCCCGCGTCCGCCCTCGTCCGTGCTCAGGGCCCGGCGCAGGTGGGGGGAGGTGTGGCTGGTGTCGGACACCTCACAGATCAGGCAGTGCGTACGGATGAGGCGCAGGGTGACGGGGCCGGCCGCGTACCGGTAGGCGTTGGTGACCAGCTCGCTGGCGACCAGCTCGGTGGTGAAGCCCAGTTCGGTCAGCCCCCATTCGGTCAGCTGCGCCGTGATCAGCTCCCTGGCACGGGCGGCGGCGGTCGCTTCCAGGGGCAGCTGCCACGAGGCGACGTTCTGTGGCCGCAGCACCCGGGTACGGGCGATGAGCAGCGCGATGTCGTCGGTGGGGTGGTGGTCCTTGGGCAGCAGCGCGTCGACCACGGCCTGGCAGGTGTGGTCCAGCGGTTCCGTGGCGGGGGTGAGACATGCGCGCAGGGTCTCCAGCGCGGCGTCCACGTCACCGTTGCGTGCCTCCAGCAGGCCGTTGGTGTAGAGCGTGAGCAGGCTGCCCTCGGGCAGCTCGAGATCGTACGTTTCGAAGGGCAGTCCGCCCAGGCCCAGCGGTGGGCCGGCGGGCAGATCGAGCACGGTCACCTCGCCGTCCGGGGTGGACACCAGCGGCGCCGGGTGGCCGGCGCGTGCCAGGGAGCAGCGCTGGGACACCGGATCGTAGACGGCGTAGAGGCAGGTGGCCCCGAGCACCTGCTCGATCGCCGACCCGTTGCCGTCGGCGTTCGCCTCCAGCTCGGCGGCCAGCAGACTGACCAGATCGTCCAGCCGCGCCACCACCTCGTCCGGTTCCAGGTCGAGGCTGGCCAGGGTGCGCGCTGCGGCGCGCAGACGGCCCATCGAGGCCGCGGCGTGGATCCCGTGGCCGACCACGTCTCCCACGACGAGGGCGACCCGGGCCCCGGACAACGGGATCACGTCGAACCAGTCACCGCCGATGCCCGGTTCGCCGCTGGCGGGGAGGTACCGGCAGGCCGCCTCCACGGCCGGCAGGTCGGAGGCCGCGCTCGGCAGCAGACTGCGCTGAAGGGTCAGAGCGGCGCTCTGCTGCTGGGTGAAGCGGCGCGCGTTGTCGATGCAGACGGCCGCACGCGAGGAAAGCTCCTGGGCCACCGCGACGTCGTCGTCCTCGAAGGGCTCCGAATTGCGCGACCGCCACAGGCTCACCACGCCCAACACCAGACCGCGGGCGATCAGGGGCACCGCGATCAGCGAATGGACGCCGAGACCCATGGCGATCTCGATCCGCCGCCGGTCCGTGGCGTACCACTCGGGGCGCAGAGACAGCTGCCCCTCGAGAATCGGGCGCCGTTCGGCCAGGCACCGCGCCTGCGGGGATTCGGAGAGCAGCGGGACCACATCGCCCTCCCGGAACGGGACGCGGTGTTCTGCCGGTGAGAGGGCGGCCCGCAGCAGCGGACCTGTCGTACCGGGAGCGGGTTCGTCACCGAGTGTCACGGGCTTGAGGAGGTCCACCGTGCAGTAGTCGGCCAGGCCGTGGACGGCCGCCTCGGTCAGTTCCCGGGCGGTCTGTGTCACGTCCAGTGAGGTTCCGATCCGGGCGCTCGCCTCGTTCAGCAGGGCGAGTCTGCGTTGCGCCCGGTGGCGGTCGGTGACGTCCTCGATCGTCTCGGCCACGCCGAGAACCCGGCCCGAGGGGTCTTCCATCCGGAACGCCGAGACGGACACGATCCGCTCCCGGCCCGGCTCGTGGCGTGCCCGGGCGGACTGTTCCGTGAAGATCAACGGCTCGCCGGTCTCCAGGACGTGCCGTACCCGTTCCTCGGCCGGAGTCGCGTCCTCGTCGACCATGAATTCGCTGGGCCGGTGGCCCACCGGCGCCTCGGCCGGGACACCGCTCGCCTTTTCGACCGCGCGGTTGACGCGGATCACTCTCGTGTCCGGGCCGTACGTGACCAGACCGATCGGGGACCGGCGGTACAGCCCGTCCAGCAGCGCACGGTCCCGCTGCCAGGCAATGACCGCCGCGGCAGGGGCACCGACCAGGAGCCACTCCTGACCGCCCCCCTCCCGGGTGACCGCACGGGCCCGGAAACCCATCTCCACCCGGTGTCCGTCGCGGTGCCGGACGGGCAGGACGCCGAACCATCCCCCCGCCTTCGTGGCGTCCAGGACGACGGACCGCGCGACAGGCAGGTCACGGGTGTCGACCAGGAGGTCCTGCCAGGCCCGTCCGATCACTTCCTTGGCCGGATAGCCGAGCAGCTCCTGTGCACGTGTGCTCCAGCCGACCACGGTGCCTTGATCGTCGAGCACGGCAGAGGCGCCTCTCCCGAGGGCGAACGGGTCCTCAGGGCTCTCGCTGAAATGCACCGACGGCGTCCCCATAGCCACCACCTTGCCTCCGTGACTCCGATGTTCCTCCCCGAGGTCTGCGTCCGCGACTCTCGCGTCCCTCTGGGCCGGTGCTCCGGCGGGCACGGCGCCACGGCACGAGCAGAGCCCCCTCCGTCCGGGAGGGGGCTCCGCTGCGTGCCGCGAGATCCGGCGGTGCTGTCAGCCGGCCGCACGGCGGTACTTGCGGACCGCGAGGGTGCGGAAGATCAGGATGATCACGACCGACCAGATCAGCGAGGCCCACACGGGGTGCTGCATGGGCCAGGCATCGGGCGTCCGGAAGCCCGGGGGAAGGTTCCCGAACAGCTCGCGGGAGGCCTGCACGGTGGCGCTGAACGGGTTCCACTCCGCGATGTGCCGCAGGAAGGACGGCATCTGGTTCGCGTCCACGAAGGCGTTCGAGATGAACGTCAGCGGGAACAGCCAGACCAGGCCGCCCGAGGTCGCCGCTTCGGGAGTGCGCACCGACAGGCCTATGAGCGCGCCGATCCACGAGAACGCGTACCCGAGCAGCAGGAGCACGCCGAATCCGGCGAGCACCTTGGCGATGTTCTCGTGCGTGCGCCAGCCGACGATCAGGGCGACGACCGCGAGGACGACGAGGGTGAGCGCCGTCTGGACCAGGTCGGCGAGGGTGCGCCCGGTCAGGACCGCGCCGCGCGCCATGGGCAGGGAGCGGAAGCGGTCGATGAGGCCCTTGTGCATGTCGTCGGCGATGCCCGCACCCGCGCCCGCCGTGGCGAACGTGACGGTCTGGGCGAAGATGCCGGCCATCAGGAACTCGCGGTAGGCCTGGGTGGAGTTGGACGAGCCGACCTGGATCGAGCCGCCGAACACGTAGGTGAACAGCACCACGAACATGATGGGCTGGATCAGCCCGAAGATGAGTATCTCGGGGATCCTGCCCATCCGGATCAGATTCCGGCGGGCGATGACCAGGGAATCGCTCACGGCACTCACTTCACGGCCTCCTTGCCGGTCTCCGCGTGGCTGTCGTCCTGCGCGGCCTGGCCGGCGGTCTCGGCCACGTGTCCCGTCAGGGACAGGAAGACGTCGTCGAGGGTGGGGCGGCGCAGTCCGATGTCGTCTATCTCGATCCCCCGGGTGTCCAGCTCCCGGATGACCTCGGCGAGCAGTTTGGCGCCGCCGGTGACGGGGACCGTGAGCTTGCGGGTGTGCTCCTCGACGCTGGTGTCGCCCTTGCCGAAGCCGCTGAGCACCTCGGCGGCGGTCGCGATGTGCTCGCGCTGGTGCACCACGACCTCGACGCGCTCGCCGCCGGTGCGGGCCTTGAGCTGGTCGGAGGTGCCCTTGGCGATGACCCGGCCGTGGTCGACCACCGCGATGTCGTGGGCGAGGTGGTCGGCCTCTTCCAGATACTGCGTGGTGAGCAGCAGGGTCGTGCCACCGGAGACGAGCTGTTTGATGACCTCCCACAGCTGCTGGCGGTTGCGCGGGTCGAGGCCGGTCGTCGGCTCGTCCATGAACATCACCGGCGGCGAGACCACCAGCGCCGCGGCGAGGTCGAGGCGGCGGCGCATGCCGCCGGAGTAGGTCTTGGCGGGGCGGTCGGCGGCGTCCGCGAGGTTGAACTGCTCGAGCAGCTCCGCCGCGCGCGCCTTGGCCGCCTTCGCCCCCATCTGGTAGAGCTGGCCGACCATCTGCAGGTTCTCCCTGCCGGTCAGGTATTCGTCGACCGCCGCGAACTGGCCGGACAGGCCGATCGAGCGGCGCACGGCGTCGGGGTGCTTGAGCACGTCGACGCCCGCCACGACCGCCTTGCCGCTGTCGGGGCGCAGCAGGGTCGTCAGGCAGCGGACGGTCGTCGTCTTGCCGGCGCCGTTCGGCCCGAGCAGGCCGAGGACCGTGCCCTCGGGCACATCGAGGTCTACGCCGTCCAGAGCCTTTACGTCGCCGAAGGTCTTCACCAGGCCTTCGGCATAGATGGCGCCTGGCATGTCTGTCTCCACGTCGTCGGGGATCTGTCGTCCGGAGTTCTCCGGGAGGGCTGGATCTGCGCGCTTGCATACGCCTGCGGTTTTCCGGTGCGGGCAGGCGGTCCGGCGGTCGCACGACACACCATAACGCGATGTATCGCGTTCCTCAATGGACTTTACTCGAACGAGTGACCGGGGCGGTTCCCGAGGGAGCGCCGAGCCGGTGCCGGGGTCAGTCGATGACCGTGTAGCCCGCGTCCCGCAGCGCCTGGCCGACCTCGGCGCAGTGCACCGGGCCCTTCGTCTCGAGGTGCAGCTCCACCTCCGCCTCCGTGAGCCCGAGCCGGGGATCGGTTCGTACGTGGCTCACGTCGAGGACATTAGCGTCGACCACTGACAACACCCCGAGGAGCGTGGCGAGGGCGCCCGGGCGGTCCGTCAGCCGCAGCCGAACGGCCAGGTAGCGGCCCTGCGCGGCCATGCCGTGGCGCAGCACGCGCTGCATCAGCACCGGGTCGACGTTGCCGCCGGAGAGCACCGCCACGACCGGGCCCTCGAAAGCGTCCGGCGCGGCCAGCAAGGCCGCCACCGGGCTCGCCCCGGCCGGCTCCACGACCAGCTTGGCCCGCTCCAGGCACAGCAGCAGCGCGGCCGACAGCTGGTCCTCGCCGACCGTGCGCACCTCGTCGACCAGGTCCTTGACGATCGCGAACGGCACCACCCCCGGCCGCCTCACCCTGATGCCGTCGGCCATCGTCGCCGGGTTCCGCACCGACACCGGATGCCCGGCGGCCAGCGAGGGCGGATAGGCCGCCGCGCCCTGCGCCTGCACGCCGACGATCCTGACGTCCGGCCGGATCGCCTTGACCGCGACCGCGATGCCGGCCGCGAGCCCGCCACCGCCGATGCCCACGACGATCGTGCGCACCTCCGGGCACTGCTCCAGGATCTCCAGGCCGACCGTGCCCTGACCGGCGATCACGTCCGGGTGGTCGAAGGGATGGATGAACACCGCGCCCGTCCTCGCCGCGTACTCCTCGGCGGCGGCCAGCGTCTCGTCGACCACCTGGCCGTGCAGCCGCACCTCGGCGCCGTACTCGCGCGTCGCGCTGATCTTCGGCAGCGGCGCGCCCCTCGGCATGAACACCGTGGCGTGCACGCCGAGGAGCGCGGAGGCCAGCGCCACGCCCTGCGCGTGGTTCCCGGCACTCGCTGCCACCACACCGGCCGCCCGCTCCTCCGGCAGCAGCCCGGCGATGCGCACATAGGCGCCGCGCAGCTTGAACGAACCGGTCCGCTGGAGGTTCTCGCACTTGAGCTGCACCGGCGAGCCGACCAGCTGGGACAGGTGACGGCTGCCCTCCATCGCGGTCACCCGTGCCACGCCCGAGAGCATCTTCTGGGCGCCGCGCACGTCGTCGAGGGTGACGGAACGCAAGGAGTCAGCCGTGCCGTAGCTCATGACTCCAGCATCGCAGTTCACGGTCGCGCCCGGCGGGTGTGACCAAGCTCCGAGACCGGTTTGTGCAGCGCCGGTACGGTCCGCCCCCGGGCCGCGTACCCTGTCCCCCAACCCAGCAGCCCTTCATGAAGCGAGCCTCCGGCCATGCCCACAACACCTGAAATGTCGATGGACATGACGACCGTCGGTGACACCGGTCTTCTCGACACCCTCCAGCACGAGGTGGCGGTGTTCGCCCGCCGTGCCGAACAGACGCGGCTCGGCGGTGTCGGGCAGGTGCGCAACTCCATGGACCGCGCGGCCTACCTGCTGCTCAACCGCCTCGACAGGGAAGGCCCGATGGGCGTCAAGGCGCTCGCCGCGAGCATGGGCATCGACTCCTCCACGGTCACCCGGCAGGTGGCCCCGCTGGTCGACACCGGGCTCGTCAAGCGCACTTCGCACCCCGAGGACGGGCGGGCCGTGGTGCTTCAGCTGTCCCCGCGCGGGGCAGCGCGGCTGGAGGAGGTGCGCTGCTCCAGGCGTCAGCTGATGGCCGATCTGACCGACGACTGGTCGCCGCAGGAGCGCGAGCAGTTCTGCTCACTGCTGACCCGCTTCAACCGCGCGCTCTCCGCGCGGATGACACCGGCGGCCCCGACCGCGGATCAGCCGCCGGCCTCCTGACCGCTCCGGGCGGCCACCGGCGGCGCACGCGCGCCATCCGTGCCGGGCACCGGTCGGTTCCGGACCCTTGACCCCGGGGCCGCCGCTGGCCTCATATGAAATCGGGTCCTGCGTCGTACGCGGTTCACCTGTCCCGTACCGGACAGGGCCCCTCTGGGGGGAGGCGTGGTGCGTGATCGGCAGGTGGCCCGAAATGCCCGCCGGGCCCGGGAGTTCGAGGCGTTCGTCGCGGGCGCGGCCGGACGCCTGCTGCATGCCGCCACGCTGCTCACCGCGGAGGCGCCCGGTGACAACCCGCGCGCGCGGCGCCTGCTGACGCACGCGCTCGCCCACACCTATGCGCGCTGGGACCGGCTGCGCGGCGAGGACCCCTACGACTGCGCCCGCCAGTGCCTCGCCGACCGGTTCGCGCGCGCGGCCTGGCACTGGTACGGCGCCTTCGGCCGCGCCCGGCCGGATCCGTGCGGTCCACTCGCCGCCCTCGCCCCGCAGGAACGCCTGATCCTGGTGCTGCGGCTCTACGAGGGCGTTGCCGAGCAGCAGACGGCGGCCCTGCTGGGCCTGCCGATCGAGCGCGTGCGCGCCATCTGCCACCGCGCGACGACCACCCTGCTGCACCCGGCCCGCCCCGCCGCCCCGCGCGCGGCGGGCAGGAAGGTGGCGCCGTCATGAGGCGGGGCAGCCGTCAAGAGGCGAGCGGTGGCGCAGTGGTGAGTCCTGCGCGCGCGTGGAGGACGCCGTGAGCCGGCCCGAGCAGGAGGCCGCCGTGCGGCAGATCATGGAGCGGGCCCCTGCGCCGGTGCCGCCGGACCTGTGCACGCAGGCGGTGCACCGCGGTGAGCGCCTGCTGCGGCGCAGACAGCTGGTCCACCGCGTGCTGTGGCTGCTGGCATGGACCGCGGCCGTCGCCTTCGGAGTGTGGGCGGCCCGGGTGCACCCGTGGGCGCAGCCGCCCTCCCAGACGACCCCGCCGATCACCGGGTGGTGAGCCCGCAGGCCCGGTGACCGGCGCTCGGGGGCCTCGGTCAGCCCAGGGCCTGCTGGAGGTCCTGGAGCAGGTCGTCGACGTTCTCGATGCCGACGGACAGGCGCACCAGGTCGGCGGGGACCTCCAGCGCGGAGCCGGCCGCGGAGGCGTGGGTCATCCGGCCGGGGTGCTCGATCAGGGACTCGACGCCGCCGAGCGACTCGCCGAGCGTGAACACCTTGGCGCGGTTGCACACCTCGACGGCGGCCGCCTCACCGCCCTCGACGCGGAAGGACACCATGCCGCCGAACGACCGCATCTGCTTGGCGGCGACCTCGTGGCCGGGGTGCTCGGGCAGCCCCGGGTAGAGCACCTGGGTCACGCGCGCGTGCCGGGTCAGCATGTCGACGATCTTCGTGGCGTTCTCGCTGTGCCGGTCCATGCGCACCGCGAGGGTCTTGGTGCCGCGCAGCACCAGCCAGGAGTCGAAGGGGCCGGCGACGGCGCCCATCGCGTTCTGGTGGTAGGCCAGCTCCTCGCCGAGCGCCTGGTCGGAGACGACCAGCGCGCCGCCGACGACGTCCGAGTGACCGCCCATGTACTTGGTCAGGGAGTGCACGACGACGTCCGCGCCGAGCGCGAGCGGCTGCTGGAGGTAGGGCGTGGCGAAGGTGTTGTCGACGACGAGCTTCGCGCCCGCGTCGTGGGCGACCTGGGCGACGGCGGCGATGTCGGTGATGCCCAGCAGCGGGTTGGAGGGCGTCTCCACCCAGACGGCCTTGGTCTTCGCGGTGAGCGCGGCCCGCACGGCGGCCGGGTCGCTGGTGTCGGCGACGGACCACTCCACGCCCCAGCGGGTGGCGACCTTGGCGAACAGGCGGAAGGTGCCGCCGTACGCGTCGTTGGGGATGACCACGTGGTCGCCGGGGGTGAGCAGCGTGCGCAGCAGGGTGTCCTCGGCTGCGAGACCGGACGCGAACGCGAGGCCGCGACGGCCGCCCTCCAGCGCGGCGAGGTTCTCCTCCAGGGCCGTCCGGGTGGGGTTGGCGCTGCGGCTGTACTCGTAACCGCCGCGCAGTCCGCCGACGCCGTCCTGCTTGTAGGTCGAGACCTGATAGATGGGCGGGACCACCGCGCCGGTGAGGGGATCCGCGGTGTTGCCCGCGTGGATCGCGAGGGTCTCGAAATGCTGACTGATGTGCCTGTCGCTCATGGACACCGAGCGTAGTGCGCTTGCCCTGATGCCGTCGCCCGCCGGGCTCGAGGGCGGCCCGAGGAGTGCGGGCCGAAGGGTTTTCCCTGTGCCGCACGCTGCCCGGCGTGGACCGGGCCCGCCGCCTCAGCGCGTGCTCGTCGGGACCGGGGCCGGAGTTTTCCACAGCCTCGCGACGGGGTTGGCCAATTGTCGGCGGCGTCTGGTTCGCTTGACGCATGGCGATTCTCTGGCTGCTGATGGCGCTGCTCATGCTGAGCTTCGTCCTGCTCCCGCTCGTACGGCGCAGGCGAGGAATGATCGAGCAGGTTCACCCGGAACACCCGGACGCCGCCGACCCGGCGGCCTACGGCTTCGTGCGCCAGGAGGAGCTGGACATCCGGATGCCCGGCCCGGACCAGGACCTGCTGGACGTGCTGGACCTGGTGCAGCGCACGCAGGACTACCACGCGGCCGCCCAGCTGCTGGCCGGCACCGAGGCGCAGGGCGAGGTGCGCTGGCAGCGGGTGCAGGCCTTCGCGGGCGCCGCCGCGCTGGAGCTGCAGCAGCGGCCCGGCGGGGTGCACGAGACGCCGGGCGGCCAGTGGCTGCGGGTGTGGCGGGCCGAGCAGCCCAAGGACGCGGGCGGCGCGGCCGTGCACGCGGAGTTCCTGGTGCAGCAGGCCTGGCGGACGTCGACGCCGGGCACGGACGACTTCCGGATCATCATGGAGGAGGCCCGGGAGGCGTGCGGGCAGGCGGCGCTGCTGGCGCCCGGCGATCCGGTGCCGTACATCATCGAGCTGTCCATCGCCCGTGGACTGGCTTATCCGCAGGCCGAGTTCGAGCAGCTCTGGCTGAAGATCCTCGACCGGGCGCCGCATCACATGGGCGCGCATCTGGCCGCGCTGCACTACTGGTGCGAGAAATGGCACGGCTCGCGCGAGCAGGCGTACTCCTTCGCGCAGGCCGCCGCCGCCCGCGCCCCGCAGGGCTCGTTGCTCGCCGCACTGCCGCTCTTCGCGGTCTTCGAGCACCTCCCCGAGGTGATCCTCGTGACGGGCTTCTACCAGAGCGAGGTCGTCACCAAGGCGATGCACGGCGCCCTGTACGCGGTGCACTCGGCCCGCCCCGACGATCCGATGCTGGCGCACGTGCGCCATCTGCTGGTCTTCTTCCTGGTCCGCGCCGAGCGCTGGGCGGAGGCCGTGCAGCAGCTGATACACGTCGACGGGCACGTCGGCGCGCTGCCCTGGACCCTGTCCGCCGACCCGGCCGCCGAGTTCGCCGTCTACCGCGCCCTGGCGGTGGCCGGTTACGAGGCGAACGGCGGCAGCCCGGCGAGCCTGCCCGGCTGACGCGGCCGGCTGACATGCCCGGCTGACGCGACCGGGGCACGGCCTCCGCCTTCTGCCGGGCCGCCTCCGGATCAGCCCTCCGAGCGGGCGGGCAGCCGCCAACCCGGGCGCGGGAAGTGGCAGGTGTAGCCGTCCGGGTAACGCTGCAAGTAGTCCTGGTGCTCGGGCTCGGCCTCCCAGAAGGGGCCGGCCGGCTCCACCTCGGTGACGACCTTGCCGGGCCACAGGCCGGAGGCGTCCACGTCCGCGATCGTGTCCTCGGCGATCCGCTTCTGCTCGTCGTCCACGTAGTAGATCGCCGAGCGGTAGCTGAGGCCGATGTCGTTGCCCTGGCGGTTCTTGGTGCTCGGGTCGTGGATCTGGAAGAAGAACTCCAGGATCGCGCGGAAGTCGGTCTTCGCGGGGTCGAAGAGGATCTCGATGGCCTCCGCGTGCGTGCCATGGTTGCGGTACGTCGCGTTGGGCACGTCACCCCCCGTGTATCCCACCCGGGTCGCCGTCACGCCCGGGAGCCGGCGGATCAGCTCCTCCATCCCCCAGAAGCATCCGCCCGCCAGCACGGCCCTCTGTGTCTGCGCAGCCATTACGACCCCTCCGATTTCTGATCAGCTCGGCGACACGGGCTGCCCGGCTCGCACACCACCGGCATCCCATGCCCACTGTCCTCTAACGCGCGAGGGTCCCGGGCCATTCCGTGCCCGGACGCGGCCGAGCAGGTCAAGCTGTGGCTCACCGGGAGCCTGAACGGGCGGGGGTGGCAGCAGGCCGTGCCGCTGCTCGTCGTCACCGCCGCATGCCTGCCCGGGCTCGTGTGGGCGGGCCGGGCCGCCCGGGCTCGGGGACGAGACGGCGGCCGGGCTCGGGATGCGGATGGAGCGGACGCGGCTCGCGCTGACCGTGCTCGGTGTCGTGCTCGCCGCCGCGGCGACCGGCGCGGCCGGGCCGATCGGGTTCGTCGCGCTCACCGCGCCCCAGCCGGCCCGCCGCCTCACCCGCACCCCGCACCTGCCGCTGCTCTGCTCGGCGCTGACGGGCGCGGTGGTGCTGGTGGCTGCCGGCCTCGCCGCGCGCACGCTGCTGCCACCGCTCAAGATCCCGGTCGGCGCCCTCACCGCGCTGGTCGGCGAACCGTACCTCCTGTGGCTGCTGGGCCGCCGCGGCCGAACCGGGACGACCGGTTGGCCACCCGCACCGGCGCCCGGCCGCCCGGCCACGCCCCGCAGGCCCGGCCGTGGTTCAGATCGTGGCCGTGTCGATCACGAAGCGGTAGCGCACGTCGCTGGAGAGCACGCGCTCGTACGCGTCGTTGATCTCCTCGGCGCCGATCAGCTCGATCTCGGCGCCGATGCCGTGCTCGGCGCAGAAGTCGAGCATCTCCTGGGTCTCGGCGATGCCGCCGATGCCGGAGCTGCTCAGGCTGCGGCGGTTGCCGAACATGCTCTGGAGCACGATCTGCACCGGCTCCTCCGGCAGGCCCACGTTGACCATGCTGCCGTCGGTGCGCAGCAGGGACAGGTAGGCGGCGAAGTCCAGCGGCGCCGAGACGGTGTTCAGGATCAGGTCGAACGTGCCCGCCAGCTCCTCGAAGGTCTTCGGGTCGCTGGTGGCGTGGTAGTGGTCGGCGCCCAGCTTCAGTCCGTCGTCCTTCTTGCGGAGGGACTGGGACAGGACGGTCACGTCCGCGCCCAGCGCGTGCGCGATCTTCACGGCCACGTGGCCCAGGCCGCCGAGGCCGACGACGGCGACCCTCTTGCCGGGGCCGGCGTTCCAGTGCCGCAGGGGGGAGTACGTGGTGATGCCGGCGCACAGCAGGGGCGCCGCCACGTCCAGGGACAGGCCGTCCGGGATGCGGACGACGTAGTTCTGGTCGACGACGATCTTCTGGGCGTAGCCGCCGTAGGTGGGCTGCCCGTCCTTGCCGGTGTCGTTGTACGTCCAGGTCGGGCCGCCGTTCGAGCAGTACTGCTCGAGGCCCGCCTTGCAGTTGTCGCACTCGCGGCAGGAGTCGACCATGCAGCCGACACCCACCCGGTCGCCGACGGCGTACTTCGTCACGCCGGGGCCGACCTCGCTGACGACGCCCGCGATCTCGTGGCCGGGCACCATCGGGAAGGTGCCGGGCCGCCAGCCGTCGCGGACCTGGTGGATGTCGGAGTGGCAGATACCGGCGAACTTGATGTCGATCAGGACGTCGAATTCGCCGACCGCGCGCCGCTCGATGGTCGTCCGCTCCAGCGGGGCCTTCGCGGCGGGCGCGGCGTACGCAGCAACAGTGGTCATGCCGGGGTTCTCCTAGAGGGATGGTCGCACCCGGCTGCCTTCCGCCGGGCACGCTGGCAAGACTGCCTCATGTCCCTGGGTTCACCCAGGTCACGGGCTTGCGTACGACTGCCGTGCCTACTACTGGCGGGGTCAGGATGCTGTGCGTACGACCAGGAATACTGGACGTATGGAACGCAGGGACGAACAGCCGGAAGCCGCCGCCGCGGGGCACTCACTGGACCGGCGGGCCGAGCTGAGCGAGTTCCTGCGCAGCCGGCGGGCCCGGCTGAAGCCGGAGGACGTGGGGCTGCCCGACTTCGGACGGCACCGGCGCGTGCCGGGGCTGCGCCGCGAGGAGCTGGCGCAGCTGGCCGGGGTGTCAGTGGCGTACTACACACGCCTGGAGCAGGGCAACGGCCGGAACGTCTCGGCGGAGGTCCTGGACGCGATCGCCCGCGCCCTGCGGCTGACGAACGCTGAGCATGCCCACCTCACCCATCTGGCGAAGCCGAAGTCGCACAAGAAGAAGCCGGCTGCGCGCCAGCAGCAGGTCCGCCCGGCGCTGCGGCAGCTGCTGGACACGATGGACGGCGTACCGGCGTACGTCGTGGGACGGCGCTCGGAGATCCTGGCGTGGAACCGGATGGCTGCGGCGCTCTTCGGCGACTGGGCGGAGCTGGCGCCGGCCGAGCGGAACTGGGCGCGGCTGGTGTTCCTGCGGCCCGATTACCGCGATCTCTTCGTCGACTGGGAGCAGAAGGCGATCGACATCGTCTGTGCGCTGCGCATGGACGCGGGCTGCTACCCCGACGACCCGCGGCTGTCGGCGCTGGTGGGCGAACTGTCGGTCAAGAGCGAGGAGTTCCGGCGGCTGTGGGCCACGCATGACGTCAAGGAGAAGAACCACGGCGTCAAGCGCCTGCACCATCCGCTGGTCGGTGACCTGTCGCTGCACTTCGAGTCCTTCCGCCTGACGGACGACTCGGACCAGTCCCTGGTCACCTATCACGCCGAACCGGACTCCGCGTCCGCCGACGCCCTGCGCCTGCTGGCCAGCTGGGGCACGGACGCGACGCGCAGGGCCTCGTCGGTCCAGTAGCGAGGAGGCACACCGGGAGCCGTTCCCCGGTGTGCCCCTCGGTGGTTCACGGGGCGCCACGGCTCACTTGCCGAAGTAGGCGTCCCAGATCGTGATCTGCGACGTGTTGCCCTGCTTGTCGGTGATGAAGGCGCGCAGGGTCACGGACTTGCCCTTCGCGGGGTTCCGCACCGTGACCCTGCCGCCGCGGACGTCGGCCTTCTCGAAGGTCCTGCCGTCGTAGGAGACGTAGACGGCCAGGGACTTCAGGTTCCTGCCCGCGGCCGAGCCCTCGACGGTGACCGGGAAGGTGACCGTCCTGCCGGCCGCGACCCGGCCGTCCAGGCCGGTGTCGATGCCGTAGTGCGGGACGGAGGCGGGCAGCTCGGCGAAGTCGCCGGAGGGTTTCTCGGAGCGGAAGGTCCAGGTCGCGTCGATCCGCGAGGAGGCCCGGGCGACCTCGGCCGAGCGCTTGACCGAGGTGGTCAGCCGGTAGGCGGCGTCGCCGGCCGGGACCTTGAAGGTCTTGTCGCCGAACAGCGGGTCGTCGTTGGCGCCGGCTTTGGTGCCGTCCCGGTACAGGGCCGTGGTCACCGAGGTGAACGCCGAGTACCCGCCGTGCCTGCCGGAGTCGGCGAACAGCGGCAGCGAACCGTAGATCTCGTTGCCGTTGCGGAACAGCCCGAGGCCGCCTCCGACGTGCGGGCCGAAGACCGCGGTGTTGACCGTCTTGGTGTAGGTGCGGCCGGCCTTGAAGGTGAACTCGCCGAGCGTGTACGACGCCTCGGTGACCGGGAGGCCGTCATGGCCGGCGCCGCCGTTCTGGGCGAACTCCAGCTGCCAGTTCACCCCGCCCGTGGCGGACAGGTGCAGGGTCCGGGTGCCGGGCAGCTTCTGCGGGATGTCGATGGAGGAGGCGCCGCTGCTGCCGGGCAGCCAGCCGACCGCGTTGACGGCGCCGGTCTTGCCGCTCGCGGCGGCACCGAGCCGGGCCTTGACCGTGGCCAGCTCGCTCGCCCTGAAGTGCCTGGTGCAGCCGGTGGCGAGCTGCGTGACCGGGCCGCCGGCGGTGACGTCGTACTCCTCGCTCGCGCCCTTGGTCCAGTGGCCGTCCCACTGCTGGTACAGCGAGCCGGCGGGCAGCCGCGGGCCGAGGTGCAGGGTGCGGAAGTTCTCGTACGAGTCCAGGAACCAGCCGTAGCCGTACTGGCCCTTGCCGACGGTGACGTCGTACTCCGGCGCGGCGAACCGGGACTTCACGCCCTTGGCCGGCACCGTGATGTCGACCGGCCTGGTCCTGCGCGCGTCGATCGTGATCGTCTGCTTCCTGGCGACGGTCAGCTTCGGCTGGGCGATCCAGTCGACGCCCTTGGTGGCGTCGTCCGGGTCCCCGTAGACCGAGGAGTTGAGGATGTACGTGCCCTTGGGCGCGCGCACCTTCACCGTGCCGGACTTGTCGTACGGGTCGAAGTCCTTGCCGTTCGCGAGCCCGGCGACACCGCTGAGGGCGGCGCTGTAGAACGGGGCCGGCTTGCCGTCGCGCCCGATGAACTTCAGCGTGACGTCGTACGACTCCACCTCGCGCGTCACCGCGGCGGCCGTGCGGACACTCTGGCCGGCGCCGGTCGCGGTCACGTACGCGCAGTAGGCGCCGTCGAGGGTGCCGCCCAGCTTGGTGTCGGCGGTGAGGTCGACGGAGGCCGTGCCGTGCGCCGGGACCGTCACCCTGGTGGCGCCCAGCTCGAAGAAGCCGGCCGGGGCCGCCTGGCCCTTGGGGTCGAGGGCGGTGCTGCTCAGGGTGAGCGTGGCGGCCTTGTCGCCGAGGTTGCGGTACGTCACCTTCCTGGTGACCGGCTTGTCGTCGGTGTGCGGCCACTGCTGGACGCCGAAGCTCACCGAGACCGGCTCGGCGATCACGGACTGCCTGATCGCCCTGTCCACCGCGACACGGCCCGAACCCTGCTGGAACGGTGTGTAGTCGCCGCCCTTGGCGGAGCCGGTCAGGGCGCCCTTCAGCTCGGCGTATCCCCAGTCGGGGTGCTCCTGCTTCAGGATCGCGGCGGCGCCCGCGACATGCGGGGTGGCCATCGAGGTGCCGGAGAGGGTCAGGTAGCCCTCGGGCTTCTCGCCGACCTCCTGGTCGATGACGCTGCCCTTGGCCGCGGCGGCGGTGATGTCCACGCCGGGCGCGGTGACGTCCGGCTTGATCGCGCCGTCGCCGGCGCGCGGGCCGGTGGAGGAGAAGTCGGCGAGCTTGTCCTTCTTGTCGACGGCGCCGACGGTGAGCGCGGCGTCCGCGCTGCCCGGCGAACCGATCGAGTCCGGGCCGTCGTTGCCCGCGGCGACCGCGAACAGGATGCCCTTGGTGGCGGAGAGCTTGTCGACCTCGGCCTCGAGCGGGTCGGTGCCGGGGCTGTCGGCGCCGCCGAGGCTGAGGTTGACGACGGAGGCGCCCTGGGCGGCGGCCCACTCCATGCCGGCGAGGATGCCGGAGTCGTCACCGGAGCCGGTGTCGTCCAGGACCTTGCCGTTGAGGATCCTGGCGCCGGGCGCGACACCCTTGTACTTGCCGCCCGACTTGACGCCGGTGCCCGCGACGATGGAGGCGACGTGGGTGCCGTGCCCGAAGTGGTCGGTGGCGTCCTTGGCGCCGGAGAAGTTCTCGGACTCGATCACCTGGTCCTTGAGGTCCGGGTGGCTGGTGTCCACGCCGGTGTCGAGGACGGCGACCTTCACGCCCTTGCCGGTGTATCCGGCCTTCCAGGCCACGGGGGCGCCGATCTGCGGCACGGACTCGTCGAGGGAGGCCGTGCGGACACCGTCGAGCCAGACGTGTGCGATGCCGGAGGCGGACCTGCCGTCGTCGGTGACGGCGTGCCACAGCGCGGTGGTGTCCCGCACCGGGATCTGTACGGCGTCGGCGTCGAGCGCGGTGAGGCTGCGGCGCAGTCGGCCCGCGTCCCGGACGCCGGCCCTGGCGGCCGTGGCGGTGCCGCGGTAGCCGACGATGACCTTCAGGCCGTTCTTCTGGGCCTTGCGGGTGGCGGCCTTGTTCAGCTCGGTGATGTCGAACAGCCGCTGGTCCAGCGTGCCGGCGGCCACCAGGCGGGCCGCGTCGGCGGGGACGACCAGCGTGTGTCCCTCGGTCCTGCGGACCTGGAAGGGTATGTGCTCGCGGCCCTTGGCCCGCTCCAAGCCGACGATGCGGCCCTTGGTGTCGAGGGCGACGCGGTCACCGGTGATGAGGGTGACACGGGTCTTGGCGCTGAACGCGGGGGCGGTGTCAGGGGCTGTGGCAGAGGTGTGCTCCGCGGGCCCCGCCGATGCCGGGCTGGTCACACCCGCGGCGAGGGCGACAGCTGCGGCCGTTGCCGCACCGGCCGCAGCGGCTTTCTTCACTTGTCTGCGCAAGTTCTCCCCCTGGGGACGGAGTACCGGGCGAATTCCCCGTTCACCCGGCTGGGGGTGGTCTCGCACATACGCGCACCACCCCCCGGCTCCGCAGTATGCCGGGGGGTGATCAGCCGCCTCAACAGACGAGAGGACGGTAAGAGAAAGGTCGGGAAACTGTTACGCGGCGGCCGGGCCACCGTTACACGTTCGCGAAGTTCCTTACGGGAAAGCGCAGTTGGATCGCCTCAGGCGCACCGTCAGGCGCCCGCGTTCTCCCTTACCGTGATCTTTCCCTTGCGGATGGTGGCCAGCCGCGGGGCCTTCTTCGCGATCGCGGAGTCGTGGGTGACCATGACGAAGGTCAGCCCGTGCTCCTTCCACAGCCGTTCGAGCACGTCCATGATCTCGTCCCGCATGCCCTCGTCGAGGTTGCCGGTCGGCTCGTCGGCGAGCAGCACCTTGGGCTTCTTCACCAGGGCACGGGCGATGGCGACGCGCTGCTGCTGGCCGCCGGACATTTCCCCGGGCAGATGGCCCAGGCGTTCGCCGAGGCCGACCGAGTGCAGGGCCTCGGCGGCCAGTTCGCGGCGCTCCTTGACCTTGATGCCGAGGGGGACGAGGGCGGTCTCCACGTTCTCCTGGGCGGTGAGGGTGGGGATGAGGTTGAACGACTGGAAGACGAAGCCGATGTTCTCGCTGCGCACCCGGGTCAGCCGGGCCTCGCTGAGCCTGGCCAGGTCGGTGCCGTCCAGGATCACCTCGCCGGAGCTGGGCCGGTCCAGAGCGCCGAGCATCTGGAGCAGGGTGGACTTGCCGCCACCGGTGGGGCCCTGGATGACGAGCCTGTCTCCGTCGCCGATGGTCAGGTCCACACCGTCGAGGGCGTGGACGGTGTCCTTGCCCCGGGTGTAGCGCTTGGTCACGTTCTTCAGTTCGTACATGGTGGCTCCTGGGTGAGGGTCGGGGTGTGTGCCTGGGCCGGGGTGGCCCTCACTCCACCCGCCGCAGCGCGTCCGCCGGCCTCAGGCGGGACGCCCGCCACCCGCCGAAGGCACCGGCGATGAGCCCACCCGCCACCGCGAGGCCCACCGCGAGGACGATCGTCATGACGCTGACCGGGGCCGTGAGGGCCACCTCCAGGGTCTTCGCCGCCTGGCGGCCCGGGCCGCCGAAGCCACCACTGCCGAAGCCGCCGCCCGGGCCCCCGAAGCCGCCGGCGCCCGCGCCGCCGCCCCCGCCGAGCTGCGCCTGGAGGGTGGGGCTGACGGCCGTGACGAGGTAGGCGCCCGCGAGGCCGAGGGCGATGCCGAGTGCGCCGCCGACCAGGCCGTTGACGACGGCCTCGCCGACCACCTGCCGGGTCACCCGGCCCGACTTCCAGCCCAGCGCCTTCAGCGTGCCGAACTCGCGCACGCGGCGGGAGACCGCGGACGAGGTCAGCAGGCCGGCCACCAGGAACGCGGCCACCAGCACCGCGATGGACAGCCACTTGCCGACGTCAGTGGCGAGGGAGGAGGCGGTGGACAGCGAGCCGGAGACCGTCTTCGCCAGGTCGGCGGACGTGGTGACCGTCGTACCCGGGACGTTCTTCTGGATGGCGCTCTTGACGGAGCCGATCTGCTGGGAGTCGGTCGCCTTGACGTAGATCGTGGTGACCTTGTCCTTCTCGTCCGCGAGGCCCTGCGCCTGCCGGAGCGGGATGTACAGGTTGGCCGCCGGGTCGCCGCTGCTGGCGGTGGCGATGCCGATGACCGTGAACCTGGTGCCCTTGATGGTGACGGCCGAGCCGACCTTGTAGCTCTTCGTCTTCGCGTACGCCGAGTCGGCGAGCGCCACCTTGGCGTTCGTCTCGGTGGCCCTGAAGGTACGGCCGCTGGTGATCTTCGAGGAGGTCAGCGGGCCGAGCGCGGTGTGCGCGACGTCGGTCCCGAAGACCGTGTACTGGTTGATGCCGAAGTCGGCGCCGCCGCCCTTGACCTCACCCTGCGGCCGGCCGGAACCGCCGCGCCGGAAGCCGCCGGCGCCACCTCCGTCCTGCTGGAACTGACCGCGCGTGAACTGGCCGCTGACCTTGAACACATTGAGGCTCAGCCCGCCGACCGCGCTCGAGACACCCTTCTGGTCGCCGACCTCGGTGACCGTCGAGGCGGCCAGGGTGGTGAAGCCCTGCACCCGGACCCGGTCGCTGCTCTGGGTCGAGCTGTCGCCGTTGTTCCGCGCGCCGAACTGGAAGCGGGGCTGCCCGGAGCTGTCCGCGCCGGGCGTCGACGCCTTGGTGACCGTCATGTCCGTACCGAGGCCGTACAGCGACTGCAGGACCTTGTCCTGGGCCTTGCCCATGCCGTTGGACACGGAGTTGACCACGATGACCAGCGCGATGCCCAGCGCGAGGCCGGAGGCGACGACCAGGGCCGCCTTTCTGCGGCGGCGCAGTTCGCGCCTCAGGTAGGTGAAGAACATGGCCCGCAAGCTAGGTACGGACCGTGATGGCACCATAAGGCCGGCATAAAAGAACGATGAGAAGGCTGTGTTCGCGCCCGGAAACACCGGTGCCGCCCCTGGGGGCGGCACCGGAAATCTGTGGAGAACGCGACGTCAGGCGGCCGAACCGGCCTTCCACTGCGCCCAGTTCATGTTCCAGCCGTTGAGGCCGTTGTCCGGGGCGACCGTCTTGTCGCCCGTGTTCTGGACGACCACGACGTCACCGACCAGCGAGTTGTTGTAGAACCACGCCGCCGGCATGTTCTTGTCGCCCGCGCCCTTCACGTCCTGCAGGCCGACACAGCCGTGGCTGGTGTTGACCGAGCCGAACACGGACGGGGCACCCCAGTAGTTGCCGTGGATGAAGGTGCCGGAGCTGGTCAGGCGCATGGCGTGGGGTACGTCCTTGATGTCGTACTCGCCCTTGCCGTCGGAGTCCTTGAAGCCGACCGTCGCGCCGTTCATCCGGGTCTGGGTGAACTTCTCGGAGATCACCATCTGGCCCTCGTACGTGGTGTGCTCGGGGGCGCCGGCGGAGATCGGGATGGTCTTGACGACCTTGCCGTCCTGCGTGACCTTCATCTGCTTGGTCTTCGCGTCGACGTAGGAGACCTGGTTGCGGCCGATGTGGAAGGTGACCGTCTTCTGCTGGACGCCGTGGATGCCGGGCGCGCCCTCGACGCCGTCGAGCGCCAGCTTGAGGGTGACGGTGGAGCCCTCCTTCCAGTACTGCTCGGGCCGGAAGTCCAGGCGGTTGGCGCCGAACCAGTGGCCGACGACCTCCTGGCCGCTGCTGGAGGTGACCGTGATGTCCTTCTGCACGGCCGCCTTGTTGGTTATCGCCTTGTCGAAGTTGATCGACACGGGCATGCCGACACCCACGGTGGAGCCGTCGTCCGGGGTGTAGGTGCCTATGAAGCTGTTGGCCGGGGAGACCGTGGTGAAGGACGCGTTCTCGTGCGCCACGCGGCCCTGGGAGTCCGTGGCCTCGGCGGAGACCTTGTACGTGGTGGAGCGGTCCAGTTGGGCGGTCGGCTTCCAGCTGTGCTTGTCGGCGGCGAGCTGACCGGCGACGGCCTTGCCGGCCTCGGTGGTCATCGTGACGCCGGTGAGGGTGCCCTTGCTGACCGTGACGGTCGCGGAGTTGTTGATGGATGCGTTGTCGGAGCCGTCCTTGGGCGTGATCGTGATCTGCGCCTCGGACGACTTCTTCGCAGCGGCCGCGTCGGCCTTCGCCTGCGAGGTGTCACCGCTGCCGCCGGCAGAGGCCTTGCCACCGCCGGAACACGCCGAAAGCATCAGCACACTGCCGAGCAGAGCGGACGCGGCCATCAGACCCCTGCGCCGCTTACTGTCCGTCATCACAAGCTTCTCCATCGTTGCCGAGTCGCGAATCCCCGAGAGTCCCCGTAAGACTTTTAACCTTCAACGCTACGGCCGCATGGTCCCGTTCCACATCCAATGGATCTGTGGGGCACACCACGTTCGCCACGCTGCGGGTGGTGCGGGAGGCGGCCCGTGCGCTCCCTGAGACGACAAAACCCCGGACGGCGGTTGCCGTCCGGGGTCAGTTCTGCCCCGGGACGCTCAGCCCATGCCGTCCGCTCACTCGTCGTCCGCGTCGTCCTCCCCATCATCCTCGCCCAAGTGCCAGTCGGGCGAGTCCGGGTCGTAGTCGACCCGCTCGCTGGACCAGGACGCCTGCTGCAGCTCCACCCCGGGCACCTCACTGACCAGGCCGAACGGGTCGACGAGATAGGCGAGGGCCTCCGCGGTGTCTTCCGTCACAGCGCCCTCGGCCTGCGCCCGCTCCGCCGCCGGCAGCTCCGGATCCTCGGCGAGCCGACGCAGCGCGGCCTTGCTCACCTCGCCCTCGTCGCGCACCTCGAGGACCAGATCCACCTGGAGCCGTACAAAACGTGATGTCTCTTCAGCACTCATGGCGCGAGCGTACGGCTGAAACCTCCCGTGACTTTCCTGTGACCCGCGACTTTCACTAACATCGCCCCACACGGCCAATTCGCCAGCGTCACAAGGGGATCGATATTCCGTGTCATCCGCTCGCCGTCCGCTGCTGACCGCCACCGCCGCGGGCACTCTGCTCTGCGCACTGTGGTTCGTCCCGTCCGCGAACGCGTCACAGGACGCCCCGGCCAGAGCCGGCGCGGAGACCTCCACGACGCAGATCACACAGCAGGCCAGGGCGGTGTCGTCGGCGGCCGCCTCCTATGAGGAGGAGGGCACCGAACTCGCCGACACCGGAAGCCCCGACACCACGCCGTACGTCGTCGGCGGCACGCTCTTCCTCGCCGTGGGTGCCGGATTCGTGGTGTATTCGGTGCGCCGCGAACGCCTGGGCTTTTAATTTCCTTGACGATTCTTTGAACGTGCCCACATAGTGCGCCCATGAAGAGATCATCGGGCGTGCGACTGTGCGCTGCGGCAACTGTGGGTGCGCTGTCGTTCGCCCTTGTCACGGGCTGTTCCGGCGGGGGTTCGAAGGGCTCGGGGGCCGGCGGGTCGAAGGACTCGGGTGCGGCCGCGAAGGCGCTGAGCGCCGCGGAGTTGAAGAAGCTGATCGTCGCCGAGGGCGAGGTCCCCGGCTACAAGGTGGCACCGGTGCCGGCCACCCGCGCCAAGCCGATCACGACCGGCAGTGCGCAGTGCGGGCCGCTGGCCCGCGTGATGAGCGGGCTCCCGCCGGTCGGGGCGGCGGCGCAGACCGACCGCCTGGCCACGGAGAACCAGACGAAGGACCCCACGGACAAGGCGACTTCCATGGACGACCTGGCCGACGGGAAGTTCGCGGAAGCGATCCACAAGTCCCTGGACCGGGACGTCACCACGGTCACCCTGGCCTCGTACGACGGCGACGGCGCCGAGAAGGCGCTCGCGTCGGTCCGCGCGGCCGTGCCCGCCTGTGCGGGCGGCTTCCCCGCCGCGCAGGCGGGCACGAAGATGAGGTTCACCAAGGTCGCCGAGGAGAAGGCCACGGCCGCCGGGGACGGGCTGGTGGCGTTCACCGCGACCATGGACACCGGCGACGGGGACCCGGCGCCGGTCCACGCCGAGGTCGTCCGGACCGGGAACTCCCTGTCGGTCTACTTCACGTCGAACCTGGGCGCGATGATGGACAAGAAGGCGTACGTGGTGTCGCCGGCGGTCGTCAAGGCGCAGCAGGCCAAGCTGAGGTGACGAAGGGACAGGGGCCCGGCACCCGGCAGGGGCCCCCTTCCTTGTGCGGGGCTACTGCAGCGGGCCGGTGACCGACTCCGTCACGGCGACGAGGTGACCGCCGCGCACGAACGCGTCGGCGGCGGCCAGGTCGGGCGCCAGGAACCGGTCCGGGCCCGGGCCCTGCACCCCGGCGGCGCGCGCGGCCTCGATGACGGCCCGTGAGGCGGGCGCGGGGGTCAGACCCTCGCGCAGCTCTATCGCGCGGCTCGCCGCGTACAGCTCGATCGCGATGATCCGGGTGAGGTTGTCGACGGCGGTGCGCAGCTTGCGCGCGGCCGACCAGCCCATGGAGACGTGGTCCTCCTGCATGGCGGAGGACGGGATGGAGTCCGCGGAGGCGGGTACGGCGAGCCGCTTCATCTCGCTGACCAGGGCGGCCTGCGTGTACTGGGCGATCATCAGGCCGGAGTCGACGCCCGCGTCGTCGGCGAGGAACGGCGGCAGCCCGTGGCTGCGGTTCTTGTCCAGCAGCCGGTCGGTGCGGCGCTCGGCGATGGAGCCGAGGTCGGCGGCGGCGATGGCGAGGAAGTCCAGCACGTAGGCGACGGGCGCGCCGTGGAAGTTGCCGTTGGACTCCACGCGGCCGTCGGGCAGCACGACCGGGTTGTCGACGGCGGAGGCCAGCTCGCGCTCGGCGACCAGCCGGGCGTGCGTGATGGTGTCGCGTCCGGCGCCGGCGACCTGCGGGGCGCAGCGCACGGAGTAGGCGTCCTGGACGCGCGGGGCGTCGTCCTGGTGGTGCCCGGTGAGCTGGGACCCCTTGAGGACGGCGAGCATGTTGGCGGCGGAGGCGCCCTGGCCCGGGTGCGGGCGGATGGCGTGCAGCTCGGGGGCGAGCACCTTGTCGGTGCCGAGCAGCGCCTCCAGGCTGAGGGCGGCGGTGACGTCGGCGGACTTGTAGAGGGTGTCGAGGTCGGCGAGGGCCATGACCAGCATGCCGAGCATGCCGTCGGTGCCGTTGAGGAGGGCCAGGCCCTCCTTCTCGCGCAGCTCGACGGGCTTGATCCCGTGCTCGGCGAGCAGCTCGCCGGCGGGCCGTACGACCCCGTCGGGGCCCTCGGCATCACCCTCTCCCATGAGGGTGAGGGCGCAGTGGGACAGGGGCGCGAGGTCGCCGGAGCAGCCGAGGGAGCCGTACTCGTGCACGACCGGGGTGATCCCGGCGTTGAGCACGTCGGCCATGGTCTGCGCGACCTCGGGGCGCACCCCGGTGTGCCCCGAGCAGACGGTCTTGAGCCGCAGGAACATCAGGGCCCGTACGACTTCCCGCTCGACCCTCGGCCCGAGGCCGGCGGCGTGCGAGCGGACGATGTTGCGCTGCAGCTGGGCGCGCAGCTCGGGGCTGATGTGCCGGGTCGCCAGGGCTCCGAAACCGGTGGAGACGCCGTAGACCGGCTCCGGCTTCGCGGCCAGGGCGTCCACGATCTCCCGGGCGGCGGCCAGGGCCGCCACCGCCTGTGCCGACAGCTCGATCCGGGCACCGCCGCGCGCCACGGCGAGAACGTCGGACGCCGTGACACCGGACGTCCCCACCACCACAGTATGCATATCCATATTCAGGAGCGTACGCATTGAATGCGGGGATGTCACTAGTGGGGAACGGGAGCGCCCCTTACCGGCAGGTGTGGGCTTCGCCTCACGGCCGGCGCCCGCGGAACCGGCGCCGCTCGGCGGGCGCCAGGTGCGGCGGCTCGTCCGCCAGCCGTACGACCGGGTCCTGCGGTCCCTCCCGGCCCGCCACCACCGGCCGGTCCGCGCGCAGGGCCTTGGCCCGGTACTGGGCGGCGTCGGCGAGCCGGAAGAGCCGCCGGGCATCGAGCACCGGACCGATCGGATCCGCGGTCGAGGCGACCCCGCACGCCACCCCCTCCCCCAGCTCCAGCTCCCCTGCCCTGCGGCACAGTTCGTCGGCGGCCTTGACGACGTCGTCAGCGGGCGGACCCACCGCCAGCAGACAGAACTCGTCCCCGCCGAGCCGCGCGGCCAGCGCGCCCGGCACCATCGCCCCGCACAGCGACAGCACCGAGCCGAAGCGTTCCAGCAGCCGGTCGCCGACGGCGTGCCCGAGGGTGTCGTTGACCCGTTTGAGCCCGTTGAGATCGCAGACGACGAGGCTGACGACCACGGCGCGGGCGCGGTGCCGCTCGACGGCCTCCTCCAGGCGGACGTCCACGGCACGGCGGTTGGCGAGTCCGGTCAGGGCGTCGGTGTACGCGAGCCGGCGGGCCTCCTCCAGCCGTTCGGTCTGCGCGAGCCCGGCGGCCACGACGGCGGCCAGGACGGTGGCGAAGTCGGCGTCGGCCCGGTCGAAGACGGGGGCGCCGGTGGCGCGGGCGACGTAGACCTCGCCCCAGGCCCTGCCGTGCAGCAGGACCGGGGCGACGACACAGCAGCCGCGGCCCCGGCGGCGCAGGGCGGCGACGCGCCGGTGGAAGTAGCCGGGGGTGCCGGTGGCGGCGCCCTCGGCGGTCTCCACCCAGGCGTTGGGCCCGCCGCCGCCGGCCCACCGCTCGTGCAGGAACTCGGTGATCTCCGGGAACTGGTACACCGGGTAGGTCTCGGCCTCGGGGAAGACCTCCTCGTCCGGGCGCCGGTCCCCCACGTTCACCAGGACCCGCAGCCGCCCCAGCTCCCGCTCCCACACCGACAGCGCGGCGAAGCTGCCGTCCAGCGCCCGGCAGGCGCCGAGCGCCGCGGCCCGCCACGACTCCCGCGGGGTGCGTGCCGCCGCCATCCCCTGGGCCAGCGCCACCACGGCGGCGAGCCGCTTGTCCTCAGCCATTACTCCAGGTTAGGGAGGATCTGGGGTAATCGGGGCATTGGTACGGCGAACAGGTGGATGAACGTTCTACTCGCCCGGCCACTGCGGCTTGCGCTTCTCATTGAAGGCCGCCACGCCCTCCGCCCGGTCGCCCGAGAAGGCCACCGTGCGCCATGCCGCGTCCTCCACCTCCAGGCCGGCCCGCAGATCCAGTCCGTGGCCGAGCCGCAGGGCCCGCTTGGCGGCGCGCAGCCCGACCGGCGAGTTCGCGGCGATCCCCGTGGCCAGCGCCAGCGCCTCCTCGCGGTCCCGGCCCTCGTCCACGAGCCGGTCCACCAGCCCGAGTCCGGCCGCCTCCGCCGCCTCCACCCGCCGGGCCGAGAAGATCAGCTCGGCCGCGCGCGCCGCGCCGACCCGCCGGGGCAGCAGCTGTGTGCCGCCGCCGCCCGGGATCACGCCCACGGACACCTCCGGCAGCCCCACCACCGCCGTACGGTCGGCCACGATCAGGTCGCAGGACAGGGCCAGTTCGAAGCCGCCGCCCAGCGCGAAGCCGTGCACCGCCGCCACCGTCGGCATCGGCAGCTCCAGCACCGCGGTGTACGCCCCGCGCGTCACCGGCCGCTGCCGCCGCAGATCGGCGTCGCTGAAGGAGTTCCGCTCCTTCAGATCGGCCCCGACACAGAACGCCCGCTCGTGCGAGGAGGTCAGCACGACCACGCGCGCGTCCGCATCGGCGGCCAGCGCGGCGCACGCGCCCGCGAGCGACCGGGCCATCTCCGTGGAGACGGCGTTCATGGCCCCCGGCCGGTCCATGACCAGCTCCGCCACGTGCCCGTGCCGCCGCACCAGCACGAACTCCCCGAACCGCTCCTCGCCCATGACACCCTCCGGCTCACGCGTTAACGCGGGTTAACTCACTGACGGCCCGATCATCGCAGCCGTACCGGTCCCGGAGAACCCCGGGGGGCTACGCCCGTTCGAGTGACATCCCGGCCGTCTCGGCCCACATCGCCCACAGGACCGCATAGCGTGCGTCCGCCACGGCGCACCCGGGGGGCGCACGGCGGGGAGGGAAGCCATGACACCGATACGTGCACAGGTCCAGGCGGAACCGGACGAGAGCGCCGCACCCGGCGGTGCGCGGCGCGGGCGGCACCGCAAGCCGCGTCCCCGCAAGGTGCTGCTCGCCGCGGGCGGCCTCGCCCTGGCCGCGGGAGCGCTCAGCCTGGTCCGGGTCGCCGCCCCGGACCCGGGGGCCGGCTCCCCCGGCACCGCGGAGGCCGAGCCCCGGCTCGGCACCGGCGGCGCCACGGACCACGCGGCGAACACGGCCGCCACGGTCGCCACCTCCCCCGCCGCCCTGCCCTCGGCGACCTCCGCCATGGGCGGCACCAGCCCCGCCCCGACGGCCACCGGGCCGACGCGGGCCCGTACGGCTCCGGTCACGCCCACGGCTGCGCCGTCCGGCCGGACCACGGCCCCGAGCACCGCGCCGGCCGGCACCCCGCCGCTCCCGGCGCCGCCGAGCGCCCCGCACCCGGAGCCGACGACCGGGCGCCCGGCTCCCACCACCCCGGCGCCCGGCCCCAGCGCATCGGAGCCGGACCCGGATCCGGGCGGGCTGTGCGTGCCGGTGATCGGCCTGTGCGTGGACCTGCCGAAGGGCAGGTAGCGTCAGGGACGGCCCTCGCGGCGGTTCAGCAGCCAGGGCTCGACCACGCCGAGCCCGCGGACCGGGCGCTGCCACATCGGCTGGAGCGCGAAGCGGTACACCGGCGGCTCCTCGCCCTCCTTCTCGGCGGCCGCCGCGGCCTCTGCCGCCTCCGCCTCCGAGGCGGGCGCCTCGCCGGTGCGGATCAGCTCCTCGGCGAAGGCGCTGTCCACGAGCACGGCGTCGCGCGGTGCTATCGAGGTCAGCCGGGAGGCCAGGTTCACCGTCGTGCCGAACACATCGCCCATGCGCGTGGTGACCGTGCCGAACGCCATGCCGACGCGCAGCTCGGGCATCGTCTCGTCGTTCGCCATCGTCTCGACCAGCCGCATCGCGATGTCCGCGGCGGTGCCCGCGTCGTCGGCGGCGTACAGCACCTCGTCACCGAGGGTCTTGATGAGCCGTCCACCACGCGCGGCGACCAGGTCGGCGGCGGTGGTCTCGAAGGCCTCGACCAGCTCGCCGAGTTCCTCCTCCTCCATCCGGCGGGTCAGCCGCGTGAATCCCACCAGGTCGGCGAAGCCGACGGCGAGCCGACGGTCGACCATCTCCTCGTCATCGGCCGACTGCACGACACGCCCCGCCGAGGCGGCGAGCTGGCGGCGCCACACATAGACGAGGAACTCCTCCAGCTCGGGCAGGAGCAGCTCGACGATCGGGTATGTCACCTCGGTGCGGGTCATCCCCGGCTCGGGGGGCTCGGTCAGGCCCTCCAGGAAGGAATCCATCTGCCATTCCGCCAACCGGGCGGTGGTCTGCCCGGTAGACCGGGCCACCTGCACCGCCATGGCCTCGCTCAGCAGTCCCGCCTCGACCAGACCGGCGAGGCGGCGCAGGGCCAGCACGTCGGCCTCGGTGAGCGCCTTGGCCTGCCCGATGTCGGCGAACCCCATGGCCCGCCAGAACCTCGATGCCAGTTCCATGGAGACACCGGCGCTGCGGGCCGCCTGGAACGGGGTGTAGCGGCGCTCGGCGCCCAGGATGAGCTGCTCGAGGCGCAGGGCCAGCGGGTCCTCGCCGGTGTCGGCGGCGTCCGCGCCCTCGCCGGAGCCCGTGTCGTCGACGGTCACGCCTGCTGCCCTTCCGATCTGCCGCGGTCAGGTATCGACCGGCCTCAACTCTACGGCAGGTGTGCGCCAGCTCACTCCGTCGGGTTTGGCCAGCGGTATGTGCGCGGTGCCGGGTGGCCGCTCCTCGGGCAGCTGCCGGCCCGTAGGCCTCAGGGCGACGGCGCCGCAGCCGCCGACGGCGGGAAGGGGACGTGCCGGGGGGTGTCCGCCCGCAGCGGCGGGCGTCAGTCACCGGGCCACAGCCAAGACACAGAACCGCCCGACCGAGGACGGACACCCCCGGCGCGGCCCCGACCTCACCCCCGCACCGCGCGCTGCGCGCACCCCCACCCAGCCGCAGATGCGCCGCCGGCACCCACCACACGCGCCGCAGCCACCCACCACACAGACCACACACGCACGACGCCCACGCCCCCGCCCAGCCGCACAAGCGCCGCAGGCATCAGGCGACCGTCACGCAGGCCGCAGATGCACGATGTCCCCCGCCCCCACCGGCTCCTGCACACCCTCCTGCGTGGCGATGACCAGGCGTCCGTCCCCGTCGACCGCCACCGCCTCGCCCACGATCTCCCGCTCCCCGGGCAGGATGGCCCGCACGCTGCGCCCCAGCGTCGCGCACCCCGCCGCGTACGTCTCCTGCAGTCCGCAGGCGGCGGGATCCCCGCCCGCCGTCCGCCACCGCCCGTACCAGTCCTCCAGCGCCCGCAGCACCGCCCGCAGCAGCGGGTCCCGGTCCGTGCCCACCGCCCCGGCCAGCGCCAGCGACCCGGCCTGCGGGACCGGGAGTTCCTCCGCCCGCAGGGTGACGTTGATGCCGACGCCGATGACGACGCCGTCCTCGCCGGCCCGCTCCGCGAGGATGCCACCGGCCTTGCGTTCCTCGCCGCCGACGGTCACCAGCAGGTCGTTCGGCCACTTCAGCGCCGTGTCCACGCCCGCCGCCCGGGACAGCCCGGTGGCCACGGCGACCCCCGTGAGCAGCGGCAGCCAGCCCCAGCGGGACACCGGGACCTGGGCGGGGCGCAGAAGGACGGAGAAGAACAGGCCCGAGCGCGGCGGTGCCGTCCACCGGCGGTCCAGGCGGCCCCGGGCGGCCGTCTGTTCCTCCGCCACCAGCACCGCTCCCTCCGCCGCCTCGCCGGCGACGGCCCGCGCCACCAGGTCGTTGTTGGTCGAGCCGGTCCGCCGGGTGACCTCCAGGCCGGTCCACAGCCCGCCCTCGCGCACCAGCCCCCGGCGCAACGCGGCTGCGTTCAGGGGCGGACGGTCGAGGTCGGACCAGCGGCTGCCGTTGTCGTCTGCTGCATCTCGGGGCGTCATGCAAGCCACCCTAGGTGTGGTAAACGACGCAGTGCTGATCGCCGGACCCAGCACTACCCTACGGATGAGTAACCGTCCCCCCTTTTGAGCAGGCAGGGAGCCGTATCCCGATGTCCGAGCCGGAAGAGATCGACATTCACACGACCGCGGGCAAGCTCGCGGATCTGCAGCGCCGTATTCACGAGGCGACGCACGCAGGCTCGGCACGCGCTGTCGAAAAGCAGCACGCCAAGGGCAAGCTGACGGCCCGTGAGCGGATCGAGCTGCTGCTGGACGAGGGCTCCTTCGTGGAGCTGGACGAGTTCGCCCGGCATCGCTCCACCAACTTCGGCCTGGAGAAGAACCGCCCGTACGGCGACGGCGTCGTCACCGGCTACGGCACCGTCGACGGCCGTCCCGTCGCCGTCTTCTCGCAGGACTTCACGGTCTTCGGCGGCGCGCTCGGCGAGGTCTACGGCCAGAAGATCGTCAAGGTCATGGACTTCGCGCTGAAGACCGGCTGCCCGGTCATCGGCATCAACGACTCCGGCGGCGCCCGCATCCAGGAAGGCGTCGCCTCCCTCGGCGCGTACGGCGAGATCTTCCGCCGCAACACCCACGCCTCCGGTGTGATCCCGCAGATCAGCCTGGTCGTCGGCCCGTGCGCGGGCGGCGCGGTCTACTCCCCCGCGATCACCGACTTCACGGTGATGGTCGACCAGACCTCGCACATGTTCATCACCGGCCCGGACGTCATCAAGACGGTCACCGGCGAGGACGTCGGCTTCGAGGAGCTGGGCGGCGCCCGCACCCACAACACCGCCTCCGGCGTGGCCCACCACATGGCCGGCGACGAGAAGGACGCCATCGAGTACGTCAAGCAGCTGCTGTCGTACCTGCCGTCCAACAACCTCTCCGAACCCCCGGTCTTCCCGGAGGAGGCGGACCTCGCCCTCAATGACGAGGACCGCGAGCTGGACACCCTGGTCCCGGACAGCGCGAACCAGCCGTACGACATCCGCACGGTGGTCGAACACGTCCTGGACGACGCCGAGTTCTTCGAGACGCAGGCGCTCTTCGCGCCGAACATGGTCACCGGCCTCGGCCGGGTCGAGGGCCGTCCGGTCGGTGTCGTGGCCAACCAGCCGATGCAGTTCGCCGGCTGCCTGGACATCGACGCGAGCGAGAAGGCCGCCCGCTTCGTGCGCACCTGCGACGCCTTCAACATCCCGGTGCTCACCTTCGTGGACGTGCCCGGGTTCCTCCCCGGCGTCGACCAGGAGCACACCGGCATCATCCGCCGCGGCGCGAAGCTGATCTACGCCTACGCGGAAGCCACCGTCCCCCTGATCACCGTGATCACCCGCAAGGCCTTCGGCGGCGCCTACGACGTCATGGGCTCCAAGCACCTGGGCGCCGACCTCAACCTGGCCTGGCCGACCGCCCAGATCGCCGTCATGGGCGCCCAGGGCGCGGTCAACATCCTGCACCGCCGCACGCTCGCCGAGGCGGAGGCGAATGGAGAGGACGTGGAAGCGGTCCGGGCCCGGCTGATCCAGGAGTACGAGGACACGCTCCTCAACCCCTACGTCGCGGCCGAGCGCGGCTACGTCGACGCGGTGATCATGCCGTCCGACACCCGCGCCCACATCGTCCGCGGCCTGCGTCAGCTGCGCACCAAGCGGGAATCCCTCCCCCCGAAGAAGCACGGCAACATCCCCCTCTAGTCCCCGCCAAGCCATGCTGCCCCTGGGAGCGGTCATGAACATCAAGGTCGTACGAGGCAACCCGACCCCGGAGGAGCTGGCCGCCGCCCTGGCGGTGGTCCGCGTCCGCGCCGCGGCGGCAGCGGCAACGCCGTCCGGCGCGGAAGGCCCGAGGGACGCGTGGTCCGACCCGAACAGGATCGCCTCGGCCCGCGTACCGGTGCCGGGCCCGGCGTCGTGGACCCGCACCTACTGGCCGGGCTGAGGCGGGAAGAACACCGGGCGCCAACTTGAGTAGCCGTACTCAGGCGCGCGCCCCCCGCCCGGCCCCACGCTGAATGTGTGTTGTGGTCGGACCCGGAAGACGAGCCGCCGGAGGACCTGCGCGAAGCGCAGGACATGCTCCGGCGGCTCGGCTTCCTGATGGCCGTGGCCATGATCCTGGCGATGCTGGTCATCGGCCTGAGGTGAGCCGGCAGCACCGCGTGACTAACCTGACGGCATGACTGCTAAGCGCCGCAGGCGCCTCGTGCTCGCCTCCCAGTCCCCCGCCCGCCTGGGCCTGCTCAGGCAGGCCGGCCTCGAGCCCGAGGTGATCGTCAGCGGGGTCGACGAGGACGCCGTCACCGCCCCCACCCCGGCCGAGCTGGCCCTCGCCCTCGCCGAGGCGAAGGCCTCCGTCGTGGCGGCGAGGCCGGAGGTGCAGGGCGCCCTGGTGATCGGCTGCGACTCGGTGCTGGAGCTGGACGGGCAGGCCCTCGGCAAGCCCGCCGACGCCGAGGAGGCGACCGCCCGCTGGAAGGCGATGCGCGGCCGGGCCGGCACGCTCCAGACCGGGCACTGCATCTGGGACACGGAGGCCAAGCGGTACGTCGCCGGGATCGCCTCCACCGTCGTCCACTTCGGCGAGCCCTCGGACGAGGAGATCGCCGCGTACGTGGCCTCGGGCGAACCCCTCTACGTCGCCGGAGCGTTCACCCTGGACGGCCGCTCGGCGCCGTTCATCGAGGGCATCGACGGCGACCACGGCAACGTGATCGGCATCAGCCTGCCCCTGGTGCGCAAACTGCTGGCCGAACTGGGCATCGGCATCACGGAGTTGTGGGCGTCGGCCGGATGACGAGCTGGGCGGGCACGGAGTCCTGCGGCTCGTCGCCGCCGTCCTGCGGCCCGCCCCGCCGCTCCTGCGTACGGGGGGCCGGCACGGCCGCCGCACCCGCAGCCGCGTCCGGCTCGCCGCCGGCCTCCGGTTCCCCGCCCTGGTCCGGCCCGCCGCCGGGGGCGGCCGGCTGCGGGCCGCCGTCACGGTCGTAGGTCATCAGGAGCAGGACGACGAGTCCGAGCACCACCACCATGAACAGGAACGCCGTCCAGCCGACCAGGCCCCAGGCGAACGCGCCCAGCAGGCCGTGGACGACCGCCACGCTGATCAGCAGGACGCGGCCGAAGCCCGCCGGGGCGCGGTCGCGTACCGCGACCAGGACGGCCACCAGGGCGCACAGCGCGAAGTAGAGGCCGAAGACGACGCCGCCGATCTTCGAGGACGTCGCCATCGTGGACGGGTCGAGGCCGGCCAGGGACATGTCCTGCCGGTCGACGACGACGCCGAGGAACCAGTTGAGCGCGGCGATGAAGACCGCCTCCACCAGGAGGACGACCGCCACGACCCACGCCACAGGCCTGCGCACCACCGCGGATCCACCCACCTTCGAGCCGATGACTTGTTACCCCAGGTACGTTCGAATCATGCGAACGCTACTAACGGGTAAACCGGGGGACAAGGGTTTGCGCAGCAGCAAAGAATCATTGGGCCATTCGTAGGGACTCGACAAAGAAACCGAGTGGGCCGCAGCACGCTCTCACAGAGACCTTGACCACACGAGCGGGCTAGGGTTTCCCGGAGGAGCCCTGCATGCTGTGGTGCGACAAGGGCTTTGACAGGTCGAGCGAGCCTCGAATCACGCTCCGTGTGGGCAAGCTCACCATTGGGGACGGGTCGAAGTGCCGTGTCGGCAGTCCCTAAACTCGGCTTGTTTCAAGGAGGGAGCCTCAATCGTGCGCAAGGTGCTCATCGCCAACCGTGGCGAAATCGCTGTCCGCGTGGCCCGGGCCTGTCGGGACGCCGGGATCGCGAGCGTGGCCGTCTACGCCGACCCGGACCGGGACGCTCTGCATGTCCGCGCCGCGGATGAGGCGTTCGCCCTGGGCGGTGACACACCGGCCACCAGCTACCTGGACATCGAGAAGGTCCTGAACGCGGCGCGCGAGTCGGGCGCGGACGCCGTCCACCCCGGCTACGGCTTCCTGTCGGAGAACGCCGACTTCGCGCAGGCCGTGCTGGACGCGGGCCTGATCTGGATCGGCCCGCCGCCGCAGGCCATCCGGGACCTGGGTGACAAGGTCGCCGCCCGGCACATCGCCCAGCGCGCCGGCGCGCCCCTGGTGGCCGGCACCCCGGACCCGGTCTCCGGTGCCGAGGAGGTCGTGGCGTTCGCCGAGCAGCACGGCCTGCCGATCGCCATCAAGGCGGCCTTCGGCGGCGGTGGCCGCGGCCTGAAGGTCGCCCGCACCCTGGAAGAAGTACCCGAGCTGTACGAGTCGGCCGTGCGCGAGGCGGTCGCCGCCTTCGGCCGCGGCGAGTGCTTCGTCGAGCGCTACCTGGACCGCCCCCGCCACGTGGAGACCCAGTGCCTGGCGGACAAGCACGGCAACGTGGTCGTCGTGTCGACCCGTGACTGCTCGCTGCAGCGCCGGCACCAGAAGCTGGTGGAGGAGGCCCCGGCGCCGTTCCTGAGCGACGAGCAGGTCGCCGAGCTGTACCGCGCCTCGAAGGCCATCCTGAAGGAGGCCTCCTACGAGGGCGCGGGCACCTGCGAGTTCCTGGTCGGCCAGGACGGCACGATCTCCTTCCTGGAGGTCAACACCCGCCTCCAGGTCGAGCACCCGGTGACCGAGGAGGTCGCCGGCATCGACCTGGTCCGCGAGATGTTCCGCATCGCCGACGGCGAGGAACTGGGTTACGACGACCCGGCCCTGCGCGGCCACTCCTTCGAGTTCCGCATCAACGGTGAGGACCCGGGCCGCAACTTCCTGCCGGCTCCCGGCACGGTGACGAGGTTCGACGCGCCGTCCGGTCCCGGTGTCCGCCTGGACGCGGGCGTGGAGGCCGGCTCGGTCATCGGCCCGGCGTGGGACTCCCTGCTGGCCAAGCTGATCGTGACGGGCCGTACGCGCGAGGAGGCCCTCCAGCGGGCCGCCCGCGCCCTGGACGAGTTCCAGGTCGAGGGCATGGCCACGGCGATCCCCTTCCACCGCGCGGTCGTGAGGGACCCGGCCTTCGCCCCCGAACTGACGGGCTCGAACGACCCGTTCACGGTCCACACCCGGTGGATCGAGACCGAGTTCGTCAACGAGATCAAGCCCTTCGCCGCCCCGGCCGACGCCGAGGCGGAGGAGGAGGCCGGCCGTGAGACGGTCGTCGTCGAGGTGGGCGGCAAGCGCTTGGAGGTCTCCCTCCCCTCGTCGCTCGGCATGTCCCTGGCCCGCACCGGTCTCGCGGCGGGCGCCAAGCCCAAGCGCCGCGCGGCCAAGAAGTCCGGCCCCGTCGCCTCCGGCGACACCCTCGCCTCCCCGATGCAGGGCACGATCGTCAAGATCGCAGTCGAGGAGGGCCAGGAGGTCCAGGAGGGCGACCTGATCGTCGTCCTGGAGGCCATGAAGATGGAACAGCCCCTCAACGCCCACAAGGCGGGCACCATCAAGGGCCTCAGCGCCGAGGTCGGCGCCTCCATCACGTCGGGCGCGGCGATCTGCGAGATCAAGGACTGACGGCAAGACTCAGGGCAACGCCCGGCGGACCGACTGCCTCGGTCCGCCGGGCGGCGTTGCTTTTGCAGCTCGTAGGGCGGCCGGCTCAGGAGCGCGGGGCCATGGCCGATACGGAAGCCGACCGAGCCCGACGACTACCGCCGCCGCAGATCAGCGACGCGCCCCCGCTCAACCCCTGCCGGCTGCTCCCCCATCCCCGCCGCTCCCGAGCGGAGCGCCACGTGCCCCCTGCGCGGCCCCGGCAGGGGTGCGCGCCGCGCCGGGGCCTGCTCACCCCCCGGAGGGCTGCCCGCCCCGGCCACGGCGATCTGCACCCCCTGGTCGGCAAGGGCCTGCAACTCGGTGGCGGCGCGGTCGTCGTGGCCCGGGGGCTCGTCGGTGACCAGGCGGGTGATCAGGTCCGTCGGCACGGTCTGGAACATGGTGTCGGTGCCGAGCTTGGTGTGGTCGGCGAGGACCACGACCTCGGCGGCGGCCTGGACGAGCGCCCGGTCGACGGACGCCGAGAGCATGTTGGACGTGGACAGGCCGCGTTCGGCGGTCAGACCGCTCCCGGAGAGGAAGGCCTTCGACACCCGCAGCCCCTGGAGGGACTGCTCGGCGCCGGAGCCGACGAGGGCGTAGTTGGAGCCGCGCAGGGTGCCGCCGGTCATCACGACCTCCACCCGGTTGGCATGGGCCAGCGCCTGGGCGACCAGGAGGGAGTTGGTGACGACGGTCAGGCCGGGCACCCGCGCGAGCCGGCGGGCCAGCTCCTGCGTGGTGGTACCCGCGCCGACCACGATGGCCTCGCCCTCTTCGACGAGGCCCGCGGCGAGATCGGCGATGGCCGTCTTCTCGGCGGTCGCGAGGTGGGACTTCTGCGGGAAGCCCGACTCGCGCGTGAAACCGCCCGGCAGTACGGCACCGCCGTGCCGGCGGTCGAGGAGTCCTTCTGCCTCCAGTGCCCGCACGTCCCGCCGTACGGTCACTTCGGAGGTCTGGACGACGCGGGCGAGTTCACGGAGCGAGACCGCACCGTTCGCTCGCACCATTTCGAGGATCAATTGGCGACGTTCAGCAGCGAACACGAAACTGACAGTAACCCCAGCGACCGTCTGCTTTCAGCAGTTTGCGCCGAATAACAGAAGTTGTTCGCATGGCAGGGTGGGAAGTGGTATAGGACCTGACCGTCCCGACTATGCCGTACGCACACGCGGCAACTCCCCGTGACCAGCGGGGAGTTGGCGCCGACGTCAGGCCTCCGCGCTCGCCTTGCGCGTGTGGAGCTGCCTGGCCACCTCCGCGATCGACCCCGAAAGGGAGGGGTACACGGTGAACGCGTTCGCGATCTGTTCGACCGTCAGATTGTTGTCGACGGCGATCGAGATGGGGTGGATCAGTTCCGAGGCGCGCGGCGCCACGACCACACCGCCGACCACGATGCCCGTGCCCGGCCGGCAGAAGATCTTGACGAAGCCGTCCCGGATGCCCTGCATCTTGGCGCGCGGGTTGCGCAGCAGGGGGAGCTTGACGACCCGCGCGTCGATCTTGCCCGCGTCCACGTCCGCCTGCGTGTAGCCGACCGTCGCGATCTCGGGGTCGGTGAAGACGTTGGAGGAGACGGTCTTCAGGTTCAGCGGGGTCACCGCGTCACCGAGGAAGTGGTACATGGCGATACGTCCCTGCATGGCGGCGACGGACGCGAGGGCGAAGATCCCGGTCACGTCACCGGCCGCGTACACGCCGGGCGCGGTCGTCCTGGACACCTTGTCGGTCCAGATGTGACCGGACTCGCGCAGCTTGACGCCCGCCTCCTCCAGGCCGAGGCCCGCGCTGTTCGGGATGGCGCCGACGGCCATCAGGCAGTGCGAGCCGCTGATGACCCGGCCGTCGGCCAGCGTCACCTCGACCCGGCCCCCGACGCGCTTGGCGGACTGCGCGCGGGAACGGGCCATGACGTTCATGCCGCGGCGCCGGAAGACGTCCTCCAGCACGGCGGCGGCGTCCGGGTCCTCGCCCGGCAGCACGCGGTCCCGCGAGGACACGAGCGTGACCTTGGACCCGAGTGCCTGATAGGCGCCGGCGAACTCGGCACCGGTCACACCGGAGCCGACCACGATCAGCTCTTCCGGCAGCTCGGTGAGGTCGTAGACCTGGGTCCAGTTGAGGATGCGCTCGCCGTCGGGCTGGGCGTCGGGCAGCTCGCGCGGGTGACCACCGGTGGCGATGAGGACGGCGTCGGCGACGAGGGTCTCCTCGGTGCCGTCGGCGGCGGTGACGACGACCTTGCGGGACCCGTCGAGGGCCTGCATGCCCTCGAGCCGACCGCGCCCGCGCAGGACCCGGGCGCCGGCGCGCGTGACGGAGGCGGTGATGTCGTGCGACTGCGCGAGCGCGAGCCGCTTGACACGCCGGTTGACCTTGCCGAGATCCACCCCGACCACCCGGGCGGTCTGCTCCAGCGGCGGAGTGTCGTCGGCGACGATGATCCCCAGCTCCTCGTAGGAGGAGTCGAAGGTGGTCATCACCTCGGCCGTGGCGATTAGGGTCTTCGACGGCACGCAGTCGGTCAGTACCGACGCTCCGCCCAGACCGTCGCAGTCGACGACGGTCACCTCCGCGCCGAGCTGAGCGGCCACCAGCGCCGCTTCATATCCGCCGGGTCCGCCACCGATGATCACGATCCGAGTCACGTACCCCATTGTCCCGCACGCCTCAAGGTGCTACTGCCCGGGGGCGCGCCAGGCGTACCCCGGGCGCACTCCCGGGACGGATGAGGCAGGAGTTTGCCTGCCGTACCCTCTGTCCATGTCGCTCTATGCCGCGTACGCCGGCAACCTCGACGCCGGGCTGATGTCACACCGCGCCCCGCACTCCCCGCTGCGTGCCACCGGCTGGCTGAACGGCTGGCGGCTGACGTTCGGCGGCGAGCAGCTGGGCTGGGAGGGGGCGCTGGCGACGATCGTCGAGGACCCGCTCGCGCAGGTCTTCGTCGGCCTCTACGACATCGCACCCCTGGACGAGGAGTCCCTCGACCGGTGGGAAGGCGTGGGTCTCGGCATCTACCGGCGCGTACGCGTGCGCGTGCACACCCTGGACGGCGAGGAGCCGGCCTGGACGTACGTCCTCGACGGCTACGAGGGCGGGCTCCCCTCGGCGCGCTACCTCGGTGAGATCGCGGACGCGGCGGAATCGGCGGGAGCGCCGCACGACTACGTGATGGAACTGCGGAAACGGCCCTGCTGAGCGGGCGCCGACTCTAAAATTGGCTGCACCGACGCACCAACGGGAGAGCGCATGCCCCCCACGACCACCTACGACGTCTACTACACGGTCCAGGCCGCACAGGCTCGTGACCGCCTGGACGACCGGCAGCGGAACGCGTTCGACAAGGGCATCGCCATGCTGGCCCGCGACCCCTTCCTTCCGGTGTCCCGGCCCATAGGGTCCACCGGCGACGACCGCACGATCCGTCTCACCCAGAACATCCTGGTGGAGTACACGGTGAGCCGCGGGCGTCTGCTCATCTTCATCGTCGAGGTCTTCAACGACAAGGACGTCCTCATCACCGAGGAGTGACAGCCGCACCCGCGGGACGGCTTTCGTCGGAAACGACAAGACAACGATCGCCATCCCGTGATGTCTGTCATCTACGCGCGTAGGCGAAGACGAGCTACCCTCGTCGGCGTGAACGCATCTCTTCTTCCGGACGACATCCAGGGCGACCCGTACGCCGCCGCCGACGCCGCCGCCGCGCGCCTGCGCGAACTCACCGGCGCCGAGACCCACGACGTCGCCCTCGTGATGGGCTCCGGCTGGGCTCCGGCCGTCGACGCCCTGGGCACACCCGACGCCGAGTTCCAGGTCACCGAGCTGCCCGGCTTCCCGCCGCCAGCCGTCGAGGGGCACGGCGGCAAGATCCGCTCGTACTCCTTCGGTGACAAGCGCGCGCTGGTCTTCCTGGGCCGCACGCACTACTACGAGGGCCGTGGCGTCGCAGCCGTCGCCCACGGCGTGCGCACCGCCGTGGCCGCCGGCTGCAAGACCATCGTCCTCACCAACGGCTGCGGCGGCCTGCGCGAGGGCATGCGCCCCGGGCAGCCGGTCCTGATCAGCGACCACATCAACCTGACGGCCACGTCCCCGATCGTCGGCGCCAACTTCGTCGACCTCACCGACCTCTACTCCCCCCGCCTGCGCGCCCTGTGCAAGGAGATCGACGCCTCCCTGGAGGAGGGCGTCTACGCGCAGTTCCCCGGCCCGCACTACGAGACCCCGGCCGAGATCCGCATGGCCCGCGTCATCGGCGCGGACCTGGTCGGCATGTCCACGGTCCTCGAGGCCATCGCCGCGCGCGAGGCGGGCGCCGAGGTGCTGGGCATCTCCCTGGTCACCAACCTGGCGGCCGGCATGACCGGCGAGCCCCTCAACCACGAGGAGGTCCTCCAGGCGGGCCGCGACTCCGCCGCGCGGATGGGCCAGCTGCTGGGCCAGGTGCTGGGCAAGCTGTAGAGCGAGCCTTCCGGCCCACGGTTGCGGTGGGCCGGCGGGAAGACGGGGGTCTGGGGGCGGAGCCCCCAGGGGCCCAGGCAAACACAGGAGAGGTTGATCCCAAGGTGCACGACGATCTCATGGCCCGGGCCACGGCCTGGCTCGCCGAGGACCCCGACACGGAGACCCGTGACGAACTGGCCAAGCTGATCGAGGCCGGCGACACGAACGAACTGTCGGCCCGGTTCAGCGGCACGCTCCAGTTCGGCACCGCGGGTCTGCGCGGCGAGCTGGGCGCCGGCCCCATGCGCATGAACCGCAGCGTCGTCATCCGCGCCGCGGCCGGCCTCGCCGCGTACCTGAAGAAGCAGGGCCGGGCCGGCGGGCTCGTCGTCATCGGATACGACGCCCGCCACAAGTCCGCCGACTTCGCCCGGGACACCGCCGCCGTGATGACCGGCGCCGGCCTTCGCGCGGCGGTCCTCCCCCGCCCCCTGCCCACCCCCGTCCTCGCCTTCGCCATACGGCACCTCGGCGCGGTCGCGGGCGTCGAGGTCACCGCCAGCCACAACCCGCCCCGGGACAACGGCTACAAGGTGTACCTCGGCGACGGCTCCCAGATCGTGCCGCCCGCCGACGCGGAGATCGCCGCCGAGATCGACGCGATCGCCTCCCTGAACGACGTACCGCGCCCGCAGTCCGGCTGGCAGACCCTGGACGAGTCGGTCCTGGACGCCTACCTGGCCCGCACGGACGCCGTGCTGGCCGACGGCTCCCCCCGCACCGCCCGCACGGTCTACACGGCCATGCACGGCGTCGGCAAGGACGTCCTGCTCGCCGCGTTCGCCCGGGCCGGGTTCCCGGAGCCGGTGCTGGTCGCCGAGCAGGCCGAGCCGGACCCGGACTTCCCGACGGTCGCCTTCCCGAACCCGGAGGAGCCGGGCGCGATGGACCTGTCGTTCGCCCGCGCCCGCGCCACCGGCCCGGACCTGGTCATCGCCAACGACCCCGACGCCGACCGCTGCGCGGTGGCCGTCAAGGACGGCGCCGACTGGCGGATGCTGCGCGGCGACGAGGTCGGCGCGCTGCTCGCCGCCCACCTGGTCCGCCGCGGCGCGACCGGCGTGTTCGCCGAGTCGATCGTCTCATCCTCCCTCCTGAGCCGGATCGCCCAGAAGGCGAACCTCCCCTACGAGGAGACGCTGACCGGCTTCAAGTGGATCGCCCGCGTGGACGGCCTGCGCTACGGCTACGAGGAGGCCCTCGGCTACTGCGTGGACCCCGAGGGCGTGCGCGACAAGGACGGCATCACCGCCGCGCTCCTGATCACCGAACTGGCCTCGCAGCTCAAGGAGGAGGGCCGTACCCTCCTGGACCTCCTCGACGACCTCGCCGTGGAGCACGGTCTGCACGCCACCGACCAGCTCTCGGTCCGTGTCCAGGACCTCTCGCTGATCGCGGACGCGATGCGCCGCCTGCGCGAGCAGCCACCGACCGAGCTGGCGGGCCTGGCCATCACCCGTGCCGAGGACCTCACCCGGGGCACGGACAGGCTGCCGCCCACGGACGGCCTGCGCTACACGCTGGACGGCGCCCGGGTGATCGTCCGCCCGAGCGGCACCGAGCCGAAGCTGAAGTGCTACCTGGAGGTCGTCGTACCGGTCGCCACGCACGCCGGCCTGCCGACGGCCCACGCCCGCGCGAACGAACTCCTCGCGCAGATCAAGCGGGACCTGTCGGCGGCCGCCGGTATCTGAGCCGTACGGCAGCGGTCCCCATGGGGGTGCCCCCGTCCGGGCACCCCCATGCCGCCGTTCCCGGGACCTGCCTCCACGGCCGGGGCGGGTCTCCTCCCGTACGCCGTGGTGCGACGCCGCCCGGGCGTCGGGCCGTGGCCGGCAGGCGCCGGCCCGTGGTCAGTGGGCGTCAGCCCGTGGCCAGCAGGATCGCCAGCACGACCGCGCCCGCCAGCGCCGGTCCGAGCACCTCGTAGGCCCAGCGCACGGTCGTCTCGCCGTGGGCCGTGTCCCTGCCCTCGTGCCGCTCGTGGAAGGCGCGCAGGTCGTTCATCCACTGGTCGGTCTCCGCCTGCGTCGGCCCGGAGTCGGGGCCCGCCGCCAGACCGAACCCGCCCCGGCGCAGACCGAGGCGACGGGCCTGGGCCGAGCCGCCCTCGTTGCCCTTCGTCCCTGCATCCACCTGTTGGCGCGCCGCCCGCTTGCGGGCCCGCAGCGAGACCGGGATGGCCCACAGCTGGTACTTGGTGCCGGAGTTCGCCACGACCTCGTTGGAGAAGCCGGAGCGCAGGGCGGCGATCTCGCCCCAGGGCAGGGTGATCACCCGGAAGGGGTTGCGGATCCGCAGCCGGTCGTCGTTGGCGAACACCGCGGGCCGCAGCGTGAAGGCGATCACCAGCGGAACGGCCAGGATCATCCCGGCGAGCGCCAGCCACGGGGCGCGGCCATGACCGCTGAACAGCGCGTCGAAGCCCAGCCAGCCGATGAGCCCGAGAAGCAGCACACCGCTCGGGATGGCCATGGGCGAGCGGTAGATCCGGTCCTGGTAGACGGGCTCCGGAGGCTGTGACGCGGGTGACGGGTGGTCGGGGGTGGTCATGGGCCAAGTCTGCATGACACCGGCGGCGGTGCCGCCACGCGCCCCGGAACCGGCGCTCATCCGTGATCTTCGAATGCGAGATGAGCACGGGGGCTGTACAGGAACTACGCGCGTAGATATGCTCGTCCGGTGACCATGCCCACCACTGCACCCACAGCACACGCTCTCGCTGACGTCACCGCGTCCGACAGCGCGCTGGGCCGCTTCCTGCACGGGCTGCCCGGCGTCGACGCGGTCGGCCTGGAGGCGCGGGCCGCGTCTCTCGGCACCCGTTCCATCAAGACCACCGCGAAGGCGTACGCCATCGACCTCGCCATCTCGATGGTCGACCTGACGACGCTGGAAGGCGCGGACACCCCGGGCAAGGTCCGGGCGCTCGGCGCCAAGGCCGTCCATCCCGACCCGACCGACCGGACGACGCCGACCACGGCGGCCGTCTGCGTCTACCCCGACATGGTGGCCGTCGCCAAGGAGGCCGTCGCCGGCTCGGGCGTCAAGGTCGCCTCGGTCGCCACCGCCTTCCCGGCCGGCCGTGCCGCCCTCGACGTGAAGCTGGCCGACGTCCGTGACGCCGTCGCCGCGGGCGCGGACGAGATCGACATGGTCATCGACCGGGGCGCGTTCCTGGCCGGCAAGTACCTGAAGGTGTACGACGAGATCGTCGCCGTGAAGCAGGCCTGCGGCACGAGCGCCCGCCTGAAGGTCATCTTCGAGACCGGCGAGCTGTCGACGTACGACAACATCCGCCGCGCCTCCTGGCTCGGCATGCTCGCGGGCGCCGACTTCATCAAGACCTCGACGGGCAAGGTGGCGGTCAACGCCACGCCCGCCAACACCCTGCTGATGCTGGAGGCCGTGCGGGACTTCCGCGCGCAGACCGGCATCCAGGTCGGCGTGAAGCCGGCCGGCGGCATCCGCACCACCAAGGACGCCGTCAAGTTCCTGGTCCTGGTCAACGAGACCGCGGGCGAGGACTGGCTGGACAACCACTGGTTCCGCTTCGGCGCCTCCTCGCTCCTGAACGACCTGCTGATGCAGCGTCAGAAGCTGGCCACCGGCCGCTACTCCGGCCCCGACTACGTGACGGTGGACTGATCATCATGGCTTCCGCATTCGAGTACGCACCGGCACCCGAGTCCCGCTCGGTCGTCGACATCGCCCCCGCCTACGGCCTGTTCGTCGACGGCGAGTTCACGGACGCGGCCGACGGCAAGGTCTTCAAGACCGTCAGCCCCAGCACGGAAGAGGCGCTGTCGGAGGTCGCCCAGGCCGGTGCCGAGGACGTCGACCGTGCCGTCAAGGCCGCCCGCAAGGCGTTCGAGAAGTGGTCGGCGCTGCCCGGTTCCGAGCGCGCCAAGTACCTGTTCCGCATCGCCCGGATCATCCAGGAGCGCAGCCGTGAGCTGGCCGTCCTGGAGACGCTGGACAACGGCAAGCCGATCAAGGAGACGCGGGACGCGGACCTGCCCCTGGTCGCGGCCCACTTCTTCTACTACGCGGGCTGGGCGGACAAGCTCGATCACGCCGGCTTCGGCGCGAGCCCGCGGCCGCTGGGCGTGGCCGGCCAGGTCATCCCGTGGAACTTCCCGCTGCTGATGCTGGCGTGGAAGATCGCCCCGGCGCTGGCGACCGGCAACACGGTCGTCCTGAAGCCGGCGGAGACCACTCCCCTCTCGGCGCTGTTCTTCGCGGACATCTGCCGCCAGGCGGGCCTGCCCAGGGGTGTCGTCAACATCCTCCCGGGCTACGGCGACGCGGGCGCCGCGCTCGTCGCGCACCCGGACGTGAACAAGGTCGCCTTCACGGGTTCGACGGCCGTGGGCAAGGAGATCGCCCGCACGGTCGCCGGTACGCGCAAGAAGCTCACCCTCGAACTGGGCGGCAAGGGCGCGAACATCGTCTTCGACGACGCACCCGTAGACCAGGCCGTCGAGGGCATCGTGACCGGCATCTTCTTCAACCAGGGCCAGGTGTGCTGCGCGGGCAGCCGTCTGCTGGTGCAGGAGTCGATCCAGGACGAGCTGCTGGACGCCCTGAAGCGCAGGCTGGCGACGCTCCGCCTGGGCGACCCGCTGGACAAGAACACCGACATCGGCGCGATCAACTCCGCCGAGCAGCTGGCCCGGATCACCGCGCTGGCCGAGCAGGGCGAGGCCGAGGGCGCCGAGCGCTGGTCCCCGGCCTGCGAACTGCCCGCCTCCGGCTACTGGTTCGCGCCGACGCTCTTCACGAACGTCACCCAGGCGCACACCATCGCCCGCGACGAGATCTTCGGCCCGGTGCTGTCGGTCCTCACCTTCCGCACCCCGGACGAGGCCGTCGCGAAGGCCAACAACACCCAGTACGGCCTCTCGGCGGGCATCTGGACCGAGAAGGGCTCCCGGATCCTGGCCGTCGCGAACAAGCTCCGCGCCGGTGTCGTCTGGTCCAACACGTTCAACAAGTTCGACCCGACCTCGCCGTTCGGCGGCTACAAGGAATCGGGCTTCGGCCGCGAGGGCGGCCGCCACGGCCTGGAGGCATACCTCGATGTCTGACCGTTTGAGCGTCTTCAAAACCTACAAGCTGTACGTCGGCGGGAAGTTCCCGCGTTCCGAGAGCGGCCGGGTGTACGAGGTGACGACGAAGACATCAGCCGCTGACGCGGCGGGGAAGGGCAACTGGCTGGCCAACGCCCCGCTCGCGTCCCGCAAGGACGCCCGGGACGCGGTGGTCGCCGCGCGCAAGGCGTTCGGCGGCTGGTCCGGCGCGACGGCGTACAACCGCGGCCAGGTCCTGTACCGGGTCGCGGAGATGCTGGAGGGCCGGCGCGAGCAGTTCGTGCGCGAGGTCGCCGACGCGGAGGGCCTGTCCAAGCCGAAGGCGGCGGCGGTCGTGGACGCCACGATCGACCGCTGGGTCTGGTACGCCGGCTGGACCGACAAGATCGCCCAGGTGACCGGCGGCGCCAACCCGGTCGCGGGCCCGTTCTTCAACCTCTCCTCGCCCGAGCCGACGGGCGTGGTGGCCGTACTGGCCCCGCAGGAGTCGTCCTTCCTGGGCCTGGTCTCCGTCCTGGCCCCGGTGATCGCGACGGGCAACACGGCGGTCGTGGTCGCCTCCGAGAAGGCCCCGCTGCCGGCCCTGTCCCTCGGCGAGGTCCTGGCCACCTCCGACGTCCCGGGCGGCGTGGTCAACGTCCTGTCCGGCCGCACGGCGGAGATCGCGGCCCCGCTGGCCGCGCACCAGGACGTCAACGCGATCGACCTCGCGGGCGCGGACGACGCGCTGGCCAGGGAACTGGAGATCGCGGCGGCCGACAACCTGAAGCGGGTCCTTCGTCCACAGGCTGTGGATTACTTCGAGACGCCCGGGACCGAGCGGCTGACGGCGTTCCTGGAGACGAAGACGGTGTGGCACCCGACGGGGTCGCTCGGCGCGTCGGGGTCTTCTTACTGAGCCACCGGACAGGGGCGGGGGCTGTGGCCTGCCGGGTGCGGTTGCGCCCGGCAGGCCGCGCCCACGCGACGGAGCCGCACACCGATGCGGCCCCGCGCCCCTTCAGGGGCGCCTTCAGTCGCCCACGGCCCCCATCACCTGCCCCACCCCCGGAATCGAGCCCAGCGACCGTGCCTCGGCGACCGGCGCCGTCAGCATCTGGGAGCCGACCGGCTTGAAGTCGGCCAGCTGCGTACCCACCCCGTTGTCCAGCGGGTCGACACCCGTGCCCGCCAGGGGGTTTGGCTTGAGGCCGGCCACCGGGCCGGTGACGTAGGGGACGGTGGCCGTGAGGACCGTGAGTCCGGCCTCGGGGTTGATCTTGCCGAGGGAGGTCGGGCGCCACGGCACCGACAGGACCGGGGCTGCCGAGTCCGCGTGCGCCGTGGCAGCGCCCGCGCCCAGGGCCGCGCCTGCGGTCGCGAGGGCGACGAGGGCGCGCTGCGCGACGGGATGCTGGGGGGAGGTCTGACGGGCCATCGCTGGTGCCACCTTCTGGTGCGCAGGGTAATGATGTCGACACGTAGGGTAGTTGAGGCGGGAGTCACGCTCAAAAGCCGACCCGCGGGGTCGGCAGGCGGCCCGCCATGCGTCAAACTGGTGTTCCGTGAGCATTCATCCCCCGTCCCCCGCCCGTGTCGTGCTGCTGTGCGGTCCCTCGGGCTCGGGCAAGTCACTCGTCGCCGCCCGTTCCGGGCTTCCCGTGCTGCGCCTGGACGACTTCTACAAGGAGGGTGACGACCCGACTCTGCCCCTGGTGGAGGGGAGTTCGGACATCGACTGGGACCATCCGCGGTCGTGGGACGCGGACGTCGCGGTCGAGGCCATCGCCCGGCTGTGCGGCACGGGCTCGACCCCGGTGCCGGTGTACGACATCGCGCTGAGCGCCCGTACCGGCGAGAACACCTTGCACATCGGCCGTACCGGGCTGTTCATCGCCGAAGGCGTCTTCGCGGCGGAGATCGTCGAGCGCTGCCGGGAGCTGGGCCTGCTCGCGGACGCGCTGTGCCTGAACCGCGGCCCGGTCACCACCTTCCGGCGGCGCTTCCTGCGGGATCTGAAGGAGGGCCGCAAGTCGGTGCCGTTCCTGCTGCGCCGCGGCTGGCGGCTGATGCGCGCGGAGCGGTCGATCGTCGCCCGCCAGGTGTCCCTGGGCGCGTACCCGTGCGAGCGCGACGAGGCCCTGGGGCGGCTGGCCGCCGCGGCGGCGGGGCGGCAGGCCCGGCAGCAGACGACGGCGTAGGAGTCGTCCGTACGAAGCAGCGGGACTGGACAGGCCCCCCAGCCTTCCAGTCCCGCTTCTCGTGTTCCCCCGTGATTCCCCCGTGTCCCCCCTCGGGCCACCCCCCGGTGACCCCTGACCTTCAGGCGACCAGTTCGCCGAAGGCGTTCTCCTCGTCACGGCCGAAGCTGAGGACCTCGTCCTCGCGCAGCCGGCGCAGCGAGCGCCAGATGCTGGACTTCACCGTGCCGACACTGATGTTGAGGATCTCGGAGATCTCCGGGTCCGTGCGGCCCTCGTAGTAGCGCAGGACCAGCATGGTGCGCTGGAGTTCGGGCAGCCGGGACAACGCCTGCCACAGGACCGCGCGCAGTTCGGTGCCGCGCATCGCGTCCGTGTCGGAGGGCGTCTCGGGCAGTTCCTCGGTCGGGTACTCGTTGAGCTTGCGGCGCCGCCAGGCGCTGATGTGCAGGTTGGTCATGGTGCGGCGGAGGTACCCGCCGACCGCGGCCTTGTCGCTGATCCGGTCCCACGCCTTGTACGTCGAGAACAGCGCGCTCTGCAGCAGGTCCTCGGCCTCGAAGCGGTCGCCGGTGAGGTGGTACGCGGTGGCGTACAGGGAGGCGCGGCGCTCCTGGACGTAGGCGGTGAACTCCGCCTCCGTCAGCGAGCGGCGCTGCTCCCCCGAGTCCTCCCTGTACGCGGATCCCCCGTGCGCTTCCCCCGTGTGCGCGTCAACCACCGACATGTACGCCGGGTGCTGACGTCCGGTGCCGCGAGCGCACCCCCGCCCGCTCACGGCACCGGACTTCTCGGACCCCCGGTGCACGTCGTGCAGACGCGTGACAACTGCGCTGGTGCTGATGCTGTGCAGCGTGTTCATCTCGCGCTCCCCGTCGTGGACTTCCGGTGGTTCGGTCTTGCCGGGCCGTGTCCGGCTGCCTCCCGGCTGCCCGTCCGGCCCGTGACGAAAAGCCTGCCGGGGTGACTTCATCGCCGTGTCCGTCGACTGTCACAGACCTGTCACAGGGCCCCCACTCAGGGGTGTCACAGAAAGTGCACATGTCGTGGCGGTAGGGACGGGCTGGTGCGGGCAGGTGGGAGGACGGCCGGTCCATGGGCCAGAATGAGCCTGTGCCTTCCCTGTTGCTGATCGAGGACGACGACGCCATCCGCACGGCCCTGGAGCTGTCCCTGACGCGCCAGGGACACCGGGTGGCGACCGCTGCCAGCGGTGAGGACGGTCTGAAGCTCCTGCGCGAGCAACGGCCCGACCTGATCGTGCTGGACGTGATGCTGCCCGGCATCGACGGCTTCGAGGTGTGCCGTCGCATCCGGCGCACCGACCAGCTGCCGATCATTTTGCTGACCGCGCGCAGTGACGACATCGACGTGGTGGTCGGGCTGGAGTCCGGAGCCGACGACTATGTCGTCAAACCCGTCCAGGGCCGGGTGCTGGACGCCCGGATCCGGGCCGTGCTGCGCCGCGGCGAGCGCGAGTCCAGCGACTCGGCGACCTTCGGCAACCTCGTCATCGACCGCTCGGCGATGACCGTGACGAAGAACGGCGAGGATCTCCAGCTGACCCCGACCGAGCTGCGGCTGCTGCTGGAGCTGAGCCGCCGCCCCGGCCAGGCGCTGTCCCGGCAGCAGCTGCTGCGGCTGGTGTGGGAGCACGACTACCTCGGTGACTCCCGGCTCGTGGACGCCTGTGTGCAGCGGCTGCGCGCCAAGGTCGAGGACGTGCCCTCCTCCCCGACCCTGATCCGTACCGTCCGTGGTGTCGGCTACCGCCTGGACACACCTCAGTGACGGACCGGCAGGGCGGGCTGCGCGGCTGGGCCGCGGGGCGCAAGGGAAATCTGTCACGGCTCAGGTTCACCAGCCTCAGGCTGCGCCTGGTCGTCGTCTTCGGGCTGGTGGCCCTGACGGCCGCCGTCTCGGCATCCGGCATCGCGTACTGGCTGAACCGGGAGGCGGTGCTCACCCGTGCCCAGGACGCGGTGCTGCGCGACTTCCGCCAGGAGATGCAGAACCGTGCGGGCGCGCTGCCGGCGCACCCCTCGCAGGACCAGCTCCAGCGCACGGCCGGGCAGATGGCGGCCAGCAGCCAGAGCTTCAGCGTGCTGCTGGCCGGCCAGGACGCGCGCGGCAAGACGGTGTACGGCAATTCGGGCGGCATCAACGGCTTCTCGCTGGAGGACGTGCCGGGCTCGCTGCGCGCGGCCGTGAACAAGCAGCAGAAGGTCACCGACGCCAACAAGGAGCCGTACCACCTGTACTGGCAGCGGGTCGTGGAGCACGGCACGCCGTATCTGGTGGCCGGCACGAAGGTGATCGGCGGCGGTCCGACCGGCTACATGGCCAAGTCGCTGGAGCCGGAGGCCAAGGACCTCAACTCGCTGGCCTGGTCGCTGGGCATCGCCACCGGTCTCGCGCTGATCGGCGCCGCGCTGCTCGCCCAGGCCGCCGCCACGACCGTACTGAAGCCGGTGCACCGGCTGGGGGTCGCGGCCGGGCGGCTCGGCGAGGGCAAGCTGGACACCCGGCTGCGGGTGTCGGGCACGGACGAACTCGCCGACCTGTCCCGGACGTTCAACAACGCGGCCGAGGCGCTGGAGAAGCGGGTCGCGGAGATGGCCGCCCGGGACGAGGCCTCGCGCCGGTTCGTCGCCGACATGAGCCATGAGCTGCGGACGCCGCTCACCGCCATCACCGCCGTGACGGAGGTGCTGGAGGAGGAGCTGGAGGCGGAGTCGGGCAGCATCGACCCGATGATCGAACCGGCGGTGCGGCTGGTGGTCAGCGAGACGCGCCGGCTGAACGACCTGGTCGAGAACCTGATGGAGGTCACCCGCTTCGACGCGGGCACCGCCCGGCTGGTCCTGGACGACGTCGACGTGGCCGACCAGATCACCGCCTGCATCGACGCCCGTGCCTGGCTGGACGCCGTCGAGCTGGACGCCGAGCGCGGCATCCACGCCCGCCTCGACCCGCGCCGGCTGGACGTCATCCTCGCCAACCTGATCGGCAACGCGCTCAAACACGGCGGCTCGCCGGTGCGGGTGTCCGTCAGGGCAGCGGACTTCGAGGTGGTCATCGCGGTCCGCGACCACGGGCCGGGCATCCCTGAGGACGTCCTGCCGCACGTCTTCGACCGCTTCTACAAGGCGAGCGCCTCGCGGCCGCGTTCCGAGGGCAGCGGGCTGGGCCTGTCCATCGCCATGGAGAACGCCCATATCCACGGCGGCGAGATCACCGCCGCCAACTCGCCCGACGGCGGCGCGGTGTTCACCCTGCATCTGCCGCGGGACGCCTCACGGCTGACGGAGGAGCCGGACGAGGGCGGCAAGGACACCGGGGCCGGCCCGCACGACACGCACGACACTCACGACACGCACGACACGCACGACACGCACGACACCGGCGGCAAGAACGCCGGGGGCGACAAGGGCAGTTCCGGAAAGGAGGGGTCATGACCGTACGACGCCTGATGGCGCTGCCCCTCCTGGGCCTGCTGCTCTCCGGCTGCGGCATCCGGGCCACCCAGGTGCCGACCGACTTCGGGCCCGCGCCCTCCCGGGTGCCGTGCTCGCTGGCCGGGCCCGACGTGGCCACGCAGTCCTCGCACGGGGTGCCCGTGCAGGTCTTCCTGCTGTGCGAGGCGTCCTTGGTGACCGTCGACCGTACGGTGCCCGTCCCCGACGGCACAGGGGACGCCCGGCGCCGGGTGATCGTGGCGCAGGGCCTGCTCGACCAGCTCGCGGCGGCGCCCTCGGCCGCGGAACGCTCCGCGGGCTACACGACGTACGTGCCGGGCGGCCTGAGCGTCAGCGGGCCCGGCCCGAAGGACCCCGAGGACACCCTCCGCCTGAGCACCCCCCTGTCCCGGCTCACCTCCTACGCCCTGGCCCAGGTGGTGTGCACCCTGTCCGACTCGGCGGCGACGGAGGGCGACGGCTCGGTCATCCTGGCCGGCCCCGCCCCCGACACCCCCCACCGCTACGCCTGCACGGACGACGTCCGCAGCCGCCCGGGCCACAACGAACCGCCGTCCAGCGAGGCGCCCGGCAAGGCCTAGTGCCCTGGCAGGGGCACCAGGTGCGTGGCGGCGGGCGGCCGGGCCAAGTCGGGGAGCCCGACGCGGAACCGATCGTGCCCGGCGGTGCGTCTAGGGCTTCGTGCAGCGTCAAGGCTCCTTCGGCGGCAGTGCCACGATCCGTATCCGGGTGACAGGGGGTGTCCTCCTCGTCGCCCATCTCGTCCTCGTCGCCTGGCTGACGCTGCGCCCGCTGGACGTGCCCTGGGTGGCGCCCCCCAACCTGCACCCGCTCGCCGGTATCCGGGCCGATCTCGCGCTGGGCCGGCTGGAGGCCGCCCACCGCATCGGTGAGGGCCTCGCCCTGCTCGCCCCGCTGGGCGTGCTGCTGCCGATGGCGCACGGCAGGCTCACCGTCTCCCCGCTCTCCTCCCTGATCCGTACGGCGGCGGCGGGCGCCCTGCTCTCCCTCGGCATCGCGCTGTTGCAGACCGGCGTGCCCGGCAGGGTCGTGGACGTCGACTCGCTGCTGCTGAACACCACGGGTGTCGTCCTCGCCCACCTGGCCGTCGTGCCGGCGGGACGGGCCCGGCTGCGCCGGCGCGACACGCGTGACGCGCGCGAGGACACCGACGCCTGTGCCGAGTGGTTCGTCACCGTGCAGGAAGAGCTGTCTCAGGGGCGCACCCCGACGATTCCCAGGGTCGGGATCGCCCCGTAGAGCGAGGTTTCATCCTCTTCGTCTCCCTACCGTGGAAGAAGGTCGAGGGAAGCCACCGGGGCGGCCCCGGCCACCGGCCCGCAAGCGGGCCGACGACCACGGAGGAGACTCGATGACCGCCCTTGCCCGCCCCACCCACGGCCGCGTGATCGGCGGAGTGTGCGCCGCGCTGGCCCGGCGCTTCGGCATCTCCGTGACGACGATGCGGGTGATATTCCTGCTGTCCTGCCTGCTGCCGGGCCCGCAGTTCCTGCTCTACATCGCGCTGTGGATCCTGCTGCCGTCCGAGGAGAAGACCCGCACCGCCTGGTGACACCGGGTCCGCCGACGTCCGCGCACGCCGCCGCGCACACGGAACGCCGCCGGGGCGCTCCCGGACAGCAGCTCCGGAAGCGCCCCAGCGGCGTCGTACGGCCTTGCGGCAGCGGCCGCGGCCTCGCTTGCCGTCCGTCAGCCGAGCGGGATCCCGTTCGCCGACATACCGTGCGTGGGCAGGCCCGTGTGGTGCGTCGGCAGCCCGCCGAGCAGCCCGGCGGCCGGGGCGGTCGGGCCCTTCGCGAGCGCGCTCTGGACGGTCGGCTGCGCGGCGGCCACCCCGGCACCCACGGCACCCCTCCCCTGGGTCAGCGCCTCGGCGGCACCCGGCAGCGTCTGGGTGACGGAGCCCAGGGCCTGCGGGACCTGGCCGGTCTGCGGGAGGGCCGGGGCCGCGTTGGCCGCGCCCGCGCCGACGGCGGCGAAGGCGGCACCGAGAGCGGCGACACCGAGGGTCTTGGCGGCAGACTGCTTCATGGTGAATGCGTCCTTGAATGGGGAGACGGGAGATCACAAATGATCTGAGCGGTCCACGACCGTAAACATGCCGAACCACCCCCCGCAAACACCGAAATGCGGACACCTTGTGAAAGCGTGTCCGCATTCCGCGCCGAGCGAAGGGTGCGATCAGCCCTGCGAGTCGACAGAACCACTGGTGGAGGCCGTCTGCTGGAACAGCCATTCGGACTTCAGCTCGGCATATCCGGGCTTGACGACGTCATTGATCATGGCCAGTCGTTCATCGAAAGGAATGAACGCTGATTTCATCGCATTGACAGAGAACCACTGCATGTCGTCGAGCGTGTAACCGAATGCCTCGACGAGGTGCTCGAATTCCTGGCTCATGCTGGTGTGCGACATCAGCCGGTTGTCGGTGTTCACGGTGGCCCGGAAGTGCAGTCGGCGCAGCAGCCCGATCGGGTGCTCGGCGTACGAAGGGGCGGCCCCGGTCTGCAGGTTGGAGCTGGGGCACAGCTCCAGCGGGATCCGCTTGTCGCGGACGTACGACGCCAGCCGCCCGAGCCGTACCGAGCCGTCCTCGCGGACCTCGATGTCGTCGATGATCCGCACCCCGTGCCCGAGCCGGTCGGCGCCGCACCACTGCAGCGCCTGCCAGATGGAGGGCAGCCCGAAGGCCTCGCCGGCGTGGATGGTGAAGTGGTTGTTCTCGCGCTTGAGGTACTCGAAGGCGTCCAGGTGCCGGGTGGGCGGATAGCCCGCCTCCGCGCCCGCGATGTCGAAGCCGACCACGCCCGAGTCCCGGTAGCGGTTGGCGAGTTCGGCGATCTCCAGGGAGCGGGCCGCGTGCCGCATGGCGGTCAGCAGGGCACCGACCCGGATGCGGTGGCCGTTCGCCCGGGCGAGCCGCTCGCCCTGCCGGAACCCCTCGCCGACGGCCTCGACCACCTCCTCCAGGGACAGCCCCCGCTCCAGGTGCTGCTCGGGTGCGTAGCGCACCTCGGCGTAGACGACGCCGTCCTCGGCGAGGTCCTCGGCGCACTCACGAGCGACCCGGACGAGCGCGTCCCGCGTCTGCATCACGCCGACCGTGTGCCGGAAGGTCTCCAGATACCGTTCCAGCGAGCCGGAGTCGGCGGCCTCGCGGAACCAGATGCCCAGCTTGTCCGGACCGGTCTCGGGAAGGTCCGGGTAGCCTGCCTCCTGGGCGAGTTCGACGACGGTGCCCGGGCGGAGCCCGCCGTCGAGATGGTCGTGCAGCAGAACCTTGGGCGCCCGGCGGATCTGGTCCGGCGTCGGAACGTGCGCCGGGACGCTCGCCGAGGAGGTCCCGGCCGGTGCAGTCTGGCTCGTCATCTGCGCACTCTAACTCCTACGCGCGTAGAGCACCCGGGGAACGCGACAGTTCATTCCGGGCATCCCTCCGGTCACTTTTCCGTCGATACGCAACGGTGACCGCACGTACGGGTTTGGCACACCGCCCCTTCTGACACTGTTCTGTCATGGGACAGCAAGCGACGCCGGTCCGAACGGCCAGGCTGGGAAAGGCAGTCGGCCCGGAGCCGACGTCGGTGAGCGGAGCGGTTCTGCTGCTCCCCGGCGGGGAGGAGGCCTCCGCCCGCAGGCCGTCCCCCGTACGGGTGACGATCGCGGTCCGCTCGCTGAGCCGTCGGCTCGCACGCGCCGGCCGGCCGGAGGGTCTGGCCGTCCACACCGTCCACTACCGCTACCGGGGCTGGAACGGCAGCGAGGCGCACCTGGCGGCGGACACGCAGTGGGCGGCCGACGAGGTCGTACGGCGCTACGGGGACGTGCCTGTGTGCCTGGTCGGGGTGGACATGGGCGCCCGGGCCGCGCTGCGGGCGGGCGGGCACGAGGCCGTCAACTCCGTGGTGGCGCTCGCCCCTTGGCTGCCGGAGGACGACGTGGCCGCGCCCGCCGAGCCGGTGCGGCAGCTCGTGGGGCGCCGGGTGCTGATCGTGCACGGCACGAACGACCAGCGGACCGATCCCGAGCTGTCGTTCCGGTTCGCGGCGCGGGCGAAGAAGGTGAACCGGGAAGTGTGCCGGTTCGAAGTGCACTCCGACGGACACGGATTGCACGGGCACCGGGACGAGGTCGAGTGCCTCGCCGCCGACTTCATGCTCGGGGCGCTGTTCGGGCACCACGTGTCCCGGCCCGTCGAGGACGCGCTGGCCGCTCCGCCGCCCATCGGTCTGCGGATGCCGTTGGCCGTGGGGTTCGGCAAGTCGCTGAAGCGGTAGCACCCCGGGCCGCCGGTGACCCTAGGCCGGCAGCAGATTCCCTCTTCTCGACAGCAGGAACTTCTTGAACGCGGCCACCGGGGGTGTGTCCGGGCGGTCCGCCAGCCACGCCACTCCGATCTCCCGCGCCGCCCTGGGAGCCGTGACCGTCAGTTCCACGACTCCGGGCCTCGGGACGGTGGGCGGTGGCAGCAGGGCGACGCCCAGGCCCGCCGCCACCAAGCCCCTGAGGGTTTCCGCCTCCTCGCCCTCGAAGGCGACCCTCGGGCGGAAGCCCGCCTCGCGGCACAGGGCGTCGGTGATGCGGCGCAGGCCGTAGCCGGGCTCCAGGGTGACGAAGGTTTCGTCGGCGGCCTCGGCCAGACGGATGCGTCTGCGGGTGGCCAGGGGGTGGTCGGCGGGGACGACCAGGCGGAGCTTTTGTTCGTCCAGCCGGCGGGCCACCAGGTCGGGGGCGTCCGGGACCGGGGAGGTCAGGCACAGGTCCAGCTCGCCCGCGCGCAGGCGCTCCAGCATGGCCTCGCCGTAGTTCTGGACCAGGCTGAAGCGGATGCGCGGGTGGTCGGCGCGGAAGGCGTGCAGGAGGCCGGGGACCGTCTCGGCGCCCATGGTGTGCAGGAAGCCGAAGGCGACCTTGCCGGTGGCCGGGTCGGCGTCGGCACGGACCTCCTCGGCGGCCCGCTCGACCTCGGCGAGGGCACGTTCGACCGAGGCGAGGAAGGTGCGGCCGGCCGTGGTGAGGGAGACCGTACGGCCGTGGCGGGCGAAGAGGTCCACGCCCAGGTCCTGCTCCAGGCGGACCATCGCGCGCGAGAGCGTGGACTGGGGGACGTTCAGCTCCACGGCGGCCCTGGTGACATGCTCGGTGCGGGCCACGCCGGCGAAGTACGCGAGGCGGGGAGCCAGCACCATCGACATCTCAGACATGTCTTCTGTGTCACTGTTCGGTGACAGGCGGGCCTGTGAGCTTTGCTGATGCACCATGGGAACGATTATGGCGATTCCATGCATTGGACGCATGAGACGGGCCGTACATACGGTCGAGGCATGTCTCCCGCCAGTACCGGGGCGTCCACCACCGTGGGCGCCACCTCCCCCGCCCCCGCCGCCGACCTCCCCGGCTCCGACTCCCGGATGACCCCGGGCGGCCCCGGCTACCGCCGGATGAGCCTCGCCCTCTTCCTCGCCGGAGTCGCCACCTTCGCGCTGCTGTACTCGACGCAGGCCCTGCTGCCGCTGATCTCCGGCGAGTTCGGGGTCGCGGCGAGCGAGGCGAGCTGGACCGTGGCGGCCGCGACCGGCGGACTGGCGTTGTTCGTGCTGCCGATGAGTGCCCTGTCGGAGCGCTTCGGCCGCCGTGCGGTGATGACGGGCTCGCTGGCCGTCGCGGTCACCGTCGGCCTGCTGGTGCCCCTCGCGCCGTCGCTCGGCGTGCTGGTGGTGCTGCGGGCGGTGCAGGGCGCGGCGCTGGCCGGTCTGCCGGCCTCGGCGCAGGCGTACCTGGCCGAGGAGGTCCGGCCGAAGGCGCTGGTCACGGCGATCGGCCTGTTCGTCGCGGGCAACAGCGTCGGCGGCATGAGCGGCCGGGTGATCACCGGCTGGGTGGCCCAGGAGTGGGGCTGGCGGGTCTCGGTCGGCGTGATCGGCGTGGTCGCGGTCGGGTGCGCGATCGCCTTCCGGCTGCTGCTGCCGGCCCCGCGGCACTTCACGGCGGGCTCGCTGCGGCCCCGCATCCTGCTGGGCACGGTCCGCGACCACCTCGCCGACCCGCTGCTGCGCCGGCTGTACGCGATCGGCGCGCTGTTCATGACGGTGTTCGGCGGCGTGTACACGGTGATCGGCTACCGCCTGACGGAGGCGCCGTTCGGGCTGCCGCAGGGCATCATCGGCTCGATCTTCCTGGTCTACCTGGTCGGCACGGTGTCCGCGTCGACGGCGGGCCGGCTGGTGGGCCGCCTCGGCCGCCGGGGCGCGCTGTACCTGGCGGGCGGTACGACGACGGCAGGTCTGCTGCTGTCGCTCGCGCCCTCGCTGCCGCTGGTGCTGCTGGGCCTGGTGCTGATCACCGCGGGCTTCTTCGCGGGGCACGCGGTCGCGTCCTCGGCGGTCAGCAAGACCGCCACCCACGGCCGTGCCCAGGCCTCGGCCCTGTACCAGTCGATGTACTACATCGGCTCCAGCGTCGGCAGCACGGTCGGTGCGACGGCCTTCCACGCGGACGGCTGGGGCGGCACGGTCGGCGTGGGCCTGCTCGCGGTCGCCGGTGTCGTCACGATCACCGTCGCCGGCTCGCGGGCGGCCCGGGTGGCGGCCCGCCGGGAGCCACTCGCGGCGCACTGAGATCCCGGCGCTGGCCTGAGCCGGGCTTTTTCGCACTCCGGGGGCCATTGTCAGTGGGCTGCGGTAGCTTCCGAAGTGCTGGGGCGCGATGGAGCGCGAGCAGGTACGGCCACAGGGGTGGGTGCACGATGGGTGACAGCACGGCGACGGCGGACCTGGACGTCGCACTGGAGAAGCACCGGACCGAACTGACCGGGTACTGCTACCGGATGCTCGGCTCCTCCTTCGAGGCCGAGGACGCGGTGCAGGACACCCTGGTGCGGGCCTGGCGGAGCTACGAGAAGTTCGAGGGCCGTTCCTCCCTGCGCTCGTGGCTGTACCGGATCGCGACGAATGTGTGCCTGGACATGCTGACGGCGGGCAGCAAACGGGCGAGGCCGATGGATCTGACCGACTCGACCCCGCTCGCCCAGGCGGCGCTCTCCCCCCGCCCGGACAGCACCTGGCTGGAGCCGATGCCGGACGCGCGCGTGCTGCCGGCGGTGCAGGACCCGGCGGAGGCGGCCGTCGCCAAGGAGACCGTCCGGCTCGCGTTCATGGCGGCGCTGCAGCAACTGCCGCCCAAGCAACGGGCAGTGCTGATCCTGCGCGAGGTGCTGGCCTGGAAGGCGAGCGAGGTCGCCGAGCTGCTGGGCACCACGGTCGCCTCGGTCAACAGCGCGCTCCAGCGGGCCCGGGCCACACTCGCCGAGCACGCGGCCGCGGGCCCCGAGGGCGCGGTGTCGGACCCGCTGGACGAGGAGCAGCAAAAACTCCTGGAGCGGTACGTCAAGGCCTTCGAGGGCTACGACATGACGGCCCTGACGGCGCTGCTCCACGAGGACGCCGTCATGACGATGCCGCCGTTCGACCTGTGGCTGCGCGGTACGGCGGACATCACGGGCTTCATGACCACCCTCGGCGCCTCCTGTGCCGGCTCCCGCCTGCTGCCGGTCCGGGCCAACGGCCTGCCGGGGTTCGCGCACTACAAGCCGGATCCGGACAAGGGCGGGTTCAGTCCCTGGGCGGTGCAGATCCTGGAGATCTCAGACGGCCGGATCACCGGTTTCCACTGCTTCCTCGACACCCAGCGCTGGTTCCCCCTCTTCGACCTGCCCCTCCACCTCGAAGGAGAGCCCGACCAGGACCACAAGGGCCAGTAGCGCCGGGTCGGGATCCCGCAGCCGTATCCGCCCGCCGGCCCGGCGGGCGGTCAGCTCCAGCCGCGCCAGCAGATCGATGTGGGCGAGCCCGGGCGGCCCCAGCCCACCCACATCACACACGACGACGCGCTCCGGGCCGCCGCCCTCCAGCAGCGCCCGCGCGGCGGTACACAGCCCGGCCACGTCGTCACGGCTGACGGGGCCGGGCAGCACGAGCACGGCGGGTTCCTTGGCGTCCACGTCCGGTAGACCCGCCGGAGGGGCGGAACTCATCGCGCCGCGCCATGCCTTGGTCAGGCGATGCGTTCCAGCACCACCGGCGTGGCCGCGAACTCGGTCCCCGGTGCCGCGATGTCGTACGACCCCTCCACCGCCTGCAGGGCGTACGCGAAGCGCTCGGGGGTGTCCGTGTGGAGGGTCAGCAGGGGCTGGCCCTCCTTGACCGTGTCGCCCGGCTTGGCGTGCATCTCCACGCCCGCCGCCGCCTGCACCGGGTCCTCCTTGCGGGCGCGGCCGGCGCCGAGGCGCCAGGCGGCGATGCCGATGTCGTAGGCGTCCAGGCGGGTCAGGACGCCGGAGGACGGGGCCTTCACCACGTGCTGCTCACGGGAGGTGGGCAGCACGGCGTCCGGGTCGCCGCCCTGGGCCGCGATCATGCGGCGCCAGACGTCCATCGCCGAGCCGTCGGCCAGGGCCTTCGCCGGGTCGGCATCCTTCACGCCCGCCGCGTCCAGCATTTCGCGCGCCAGGGCGACGGTCAGCTCGACGACGTCCGCCGGGCCGCCGCCCGCCAGGACCTCCACGGACTCGCGGACCTCGAGCGCGTTGCCCGCCGTCAGGCCCAGCGGGGTCGACATGTCCGTCAGGAGCGCGACCGTCTTCACCGCGTGGTCCGTGCCGAGGCCCACCATGGTCGAGGCCAGTTCGCGGGCGTCCTCGATCGTCTTCATGAAGGCGCCGCTGCCCACCTTCACGTCCAGGACCAGCGAGCCCGTCCCCTCCGCGATCTTCTTCGACATGATCGAGGAGGCGATCAGGGGGATGGCCTCCACCGTGCCGGTCACGTCCCGCAGCGCGTAGAGCTTCTTGTCCGCCGGGGCCAGGCCGTCGCCCGCCGCGCAGATCACCGCGCCCGTCGTGTCCAGGACGTGCAGCATCTCCTCGTTCGACAGGAGTGCGCGCCAGCCGGGGATCGACTCCAGCTTGTCCAGGGTGCCGCCGGTGTGGCCGAGGCCCCGGCCCGAGAGCTGGGGAACGGCAGCTCCGCACGCGGCCACCAGCGGCGCCAGCGGGAGCGTGATCTTGTCGCCCACGCCGCCCGTCGAGTGCTTGTCCGCCGTCGGGCGGGACAGCGACGAGAAGTCCATGCGCTCGCCCGACGCGATCATGGCCGCCGTCCAGCGGGCGATCTCGCGCCGGTTCATGCCGTTGAGCAGGATCGCCATGGCGAGCGACGACATCTGCTCGTCGGCGACCTCGCCCCGGGTGTAGGCGTCGATGACCCAGTCGATCTGCTCGTCGGTCAGCTCACCGCGGTCCCGCTTGGTGCGGATGACGGAGATGGCGTCCATGGCCATGGCGTTCCCTTCGGAGAATTGCGAAGCGTACGGCCCCTCCGAGGGCGAAAGCCGAAGACACGCTCGGAGGGGCCGTACACGGGAGTTACTTGGTGAGATGGTCCGGGCCGAAGGCCTGGGGCAGCATCTCGGAGAGCGGCAGGATGCCCTCGGGGGTGTCGAGGAGCAGCTCCGGGCCCCCGAACTCGTAGAGGAGCTGGCGGCAGCGGCCGCAGGGCACCAGCGCGGCGCCCTCGCCGTCCACGCAGGTGAAGTGCGTGAGGCGGCCGCCGCCCGTGCGCTGCAGGTCCGAGACCAGACCGCACTCGGCACACAGGCCGAGGCCGTAGGAGGCGTTCTCCACGTTGCAGCCGGTGACCGTGCGGCCGTCGTCGACCCGGGCCGCCACGCCGACCGGGAAGCCGGAGTAGGGGGCGTAGGCATGGGTCATCGCCTCGCGCGCCACCTCCCTCAGCGCCTCCCAGTCGAACTCGGCGGCTTGCCGGGTCACTTGCCCTGGCCCTTCCGGTACGGCAGGCCGTCGGCCTTCGGCATGCGCAGCTTCTGCGCGGACAGCGACAGGACGAGCAGCGTGACGATGTACGGGGTCGCCGTCACCAGCTGGCGCGGGACCTCGTTGGTGGAGACGTACCAGAGGAACGTCAGGGCCGCGATGACGGCCGTGACGACGCCGGGGACGTACTTCTTCTTCCACACCTGGTAGGCGGCGCCGAACACCAGCAGGATCGCGACGAGAAGGATCAGCGCGTGGACGTTGGTCGTCCCGCCCCGCAGGTTGAGGCTGTCGGTGTAGCCGAACAGACCCGCGCCGAGGGCGAGACCGCCCGGCATCCAGTTGCCGAAGATCATCGCGGCGAGGCCGATGTAGCCACGGCCGGCCGTCTGGCCGTCGAGGTACACGTTCGAGGCCACGATGGACAGGAAGGCGCCGCCCAGGCCGGCGAAGCCGCCGGAGATGATCACGGCGATGTACTTGTACTTGTACACGTTGACACCGAGGGACTCGGCCGCCACCGGGTTCTCGCCGCAGGAGCGCAGGCGCAGACCGAACGAGGTCCGCCACAGCACCCACCAGGTCAGCGGGACGAGGGCGACGGCGCACACGGTCAGCGGCGACAGGTCGGTGACCAGACCGCCGAGCAGACCCGCGATGTCGGAGACCAGGAACCAGTGCTTGCCGTTGAGGGTGTCCAGCCAGTGCGAGAGCCCCGGGATGCTGAAGGTGCCGAGCGAGCTGATCGGCGGGGACTGCTTGGAGGAGCCCTGCGGGGCGTTGGCGAAGGTGAACTTCGACAGATAGCGGGTGGCGCCGAGGGCCAGGATGTTCAGCGCCACACCGGAGACGATGTGGTTGACGTTGAACGTCACGGTGGCGATGGCGTGCAGGACGGCGCCGAGCGCGCCGCCGATGATGCCGAAGACGACACCGGTCCACGGACCCCACTGGTAGCCGGCCCAGGCACCGAACCAGGTGCCGAGGATCATCATGCCCTCGAGGCCGATGTTGACGACGCCCGCGCGCTCGGCCCACAGGCCGCCGAGGCCGGCGAGGCCGATCGGCACCGCGAGTTGCAGCGCGGTGGACATCTGGCCGGTCGAGTCGATGCCGTCCGCGCCGGTGATCAGGCGGACGACCGAGGTCAGCACCAGCACGCCCGCGATGACGAGCAGGAGTACCGGGAGCGACATGCGGCGGCCGCCCTTGCCGGGCTGCTTCGCCTGCGGCTTGGCGATGGTCTCGGTGGACATCAGGCCGCCACCTCCTTGTTGGTGTTCTGAGCGGCGGCGGCCAGCTCCGCGCCGACCCGCTTCTGCTGGCGGCGCAGACCCCACTGACGCACGGCCTCGTACGAGATGACGACCGCGAAGACGATCAGGCCCTGCATGATCGTGGCGATCTCCTTCTCGTACGCCACCGGGGTCGCGTAGTCGAGGGCGGGCGAGGCCTTGTCGAGGAAGGCCCACAACAGGGCGGCGAACGCGATGCCGCCGGGGTTGTTGCGGCCCAGCAGGGCGATGCCGATGGCGGTGAAGCCGAGGCCCGCGGGGAAGTCCAGGCTGTAGGTGTGGGTGTCGCCGAGCAGCAGCGGCAGGCCGGACAGGCCGGCGACGGCGCCGGAGATCACCATGGAGATCAGCACCATGCGCTTGGCGTCGACGCCGGAGGCCGCGGCGGCGGTCTCGGAGGCGCCGGTGGCGCGCAGGTCGAAGCCGAAGCGGGTGCGGTTGAGGACCAGCCAGTACAGGACGCCGAGCAGGACGGCGAGGAAGACCAGGCCGTAGATCTCGCCGACGTCCGAGCCGAGGTTGATGCCGGGGAACCAGCCGGACTTGTGCATGATGCCGGTCGTCATGTTGTTGCCGACCTGCACGCCCCACACGTTGGCCAGGGTGACGTAGCCGATGACGGCGGTCGCGATCGAGTTCAGCATGATGGTCGCGACGACCTCGCTGACGCCCCGGGTGACCTTGAGGACGCCCGCGATACCGGCCCAGAAGGCGCCGGTGCACATGGCGACCAGCAGCAGCAGCGGGATCTGCAGGAAGCCGGGCAGGTCGACGTTGGCGCCGACGACGGCGGTCATCACGGCGGCGAGGCGGTACTGGCCGTCGACGCCGATGTTGAACAGGTTCATGCGGAAGCCGAGGGCGACCGCGATGGCGGCGATGTAGTACAGCGACGCCTGGTTGACGATCAGCACCTGGATGTCCGAGTACGGCAGCTGCTGGAGCATCAGGCGGTACGGCTCGAACGGGTTGCGGCCCGAGGCGATCAGCACGACCGAGGTCAGCGCGATCGCCACGACGAGCGCGATGACCGGTCCGGCCACCGCGACGAGCACCCGCTCCTTGTCGAACTTCTTCATCGGGCCTCGTCCTCCGGACCGGCGTTGTCGTCGCCCTCGGGGGCGGTCTCTTCGTGCTCCAGGTGGCCGGACGCGGCACCCGTCATGGCCGAGCCCAGCTCCTCCGGCGTGATGGCGGCCGGGTCGGCGTCGGCGACCAGCCTGCCGTCGTAGATGACGCGCAGGGTGTCCGACAGGCCGATCAGCTCGTCCAGGTCGGCGGAGATCAGCAGTACGGCCAGGCCCTCGCGGCGGGCCTCGCGGATGCGGTCCCAGATCTGCGCCTGCGCGCCGACGTCCACACCGCGGGTGGGGTGGGCGGCGATCAGGAACTTCGGGGCGTGGCTCATCTCGCGGCCGACGATCAGCTTCTGCTGGTTGCCGCCGGACAGGGAGGCCGCGGTGACGTCGATGCCGGGGGTACGGACGTCGTACTCCTCGACGATCCGGCGGGTGTCGGCCTGGGCGCCCTTGATGTCCAGCCAGAAACCCCTGGCGTTGGGCTTCTCGGTGACGTGGCCGAGGATGCGGTTCTCCCACAGCGGGGACTCCAGCAGCAGGCCCTGGCGGTGGCGGTCCTCGGGGATGTAGCCGACGCCCTGCTCACGGCGCTTGCGGGTGGGCCAGGGGGTGATGTCCTCGCCGAGGAAGAGGATCTGGCCGGAGTCGGCGTGCTTGGTGCCGATGAGTGCGTCGATCAGCTCGGTCTGGCCGTTGCCCTCGACACCGGCGATGCCCATGACCTCGCCGGCGTGGATGGTGAAGGAGACGTCGTCCAGGACCCGCTTGGCCCCGCCGTCCCCCGCGAACTCGGTGAGACCGACGGCGGAGGGCTCGGCCTCCGCGCCGAGCGAGGCGCCGGCCGCGTAGACGGTGAGGTCCCGGACCTCCACGACGGGCCGGTCCGTGACCGTGGACTCGGCGGTCTCCGGGGTGGGCAGTTCGCTGCCGACCATCATCTCGGCGAGCTGGCGCGGGGTGGTCTCGGACGGCACGGCGGTGCCGACGGTGGTGCCGCGCCGGATGACGGTGATGTCGTCGGCGACCGAGAGCACTTCGCCCAGCTTGTGCGAGATGAAGATGACGGACAGGCCCTCGGACTTCAGTTCGCGCAGGTTGTCGAAGAGCGCGTCGACCTCCTGCGGGACGAGCACGGCGGTCGGCTCGTCGAGGATCAGGGTCCTGGCGCCGCGGAAGAGGACCTTGAGGATCTCGACGCGCTGGCGGTCGGCGACGCCGAGGTCCTCGACCAGGGCGTCCGGGCGGACGCCGAGGCCGTAGCGGTCGGAGATCTCCTTGATCTTCTGGCGGGCGCCGGCGCCGATGCCGTACAGCTTCTCGCTGCCGAGCACCACGTTCTCCAGCACCGTCAGGTTGTCGGCCAGCATGAAGTGCTGGTGGACCATGCCGATGCCGCGGGCGATGGCGTCGGCCGGGCTGTGGAACGCGACCTGCTCGCCGTCGACCGCGATGGTGCCCTCGTCCGGCTTCTGCATGCCGTAGAGAATCTTCATCAGGGTCGACTTGCCGGCCCCGTTCTCGCCGACGAGGGCGTGGACGGTGCCCTTGCGGACGGTCAGGTGGATGTCGTGGTTGGCCACGACACCGGGGAATCGCTTGGTGATACCCGTGAGCTCTACCGCGACGGTCGACTGAGCGGTGAGCGGAGGGCTGCTGGACGCGTCGATGGCGCACTCTCCTCGGGAAAGGGGTCGCTCTACGCGCGTAGCGCCCCTGCTTTAAATAGTGCCCGGACCTGATCCGGCCTGTCCGAAAGCGTTCATTTCGGACAAGCACCCGATCCATTCCGAGCATTCTGCCGCGCGAACGGGGTGCGGGCGATCCTGATGCCGCACGGGCGTCAGGGGCGATCCTCTCCGCACCCCGTTCCGTGGCCGTAACGCTGCCATTACAGCGCCGCCTCGGCCAAGGCCTTCATCAAGACGGTCAGGAGGTCTTCACCTTGATGGTGCCGTCGATGATGCCCTTCTTGGCCTTAGCGATGGCGGCCTGCATGTCGGCGTTGTTCTTGAAGACCGGGTTGGACTCGGCCAGACCCACACCGCCGTTGGCGAGCGAGCCGCGGATCTCGCCGGACAGCGGCTTCTTGTCCTTGATGACGGACTTGGCCAGGTCGTAGACCGCGCCCTGCACGTTCTTCAGGGCCGAGGTCAGGATGTAGTTCTTGTACTGCGCCAGCGCCGTCTGCGCGTACTGGTCGGAGTCCACGCCGATGGCCCAGACCTTGTGCGCGGCGGCGGCCTTGATCACGCCCTGGCCGGAGAGGCCGGCGGCGGCGTAGACGACGTCGGCGCCGGCACCGATCTGACCCTCAGCGGCGGCCTGGCCCTTGTCGGGGCTGGCGAAGCCGCCCTCCTGGGCCGTCTGGGTCAGGTACTGCGACTCGACCTTGATGTTCGGGTTGACGGACTTGGCGCCCTGCTCGTAGCCCGCCTGGAACTTGTGGATCAGGGGGTTGTCCACGCCGCCGATGAAGCCGATGTGGTTCTTCTTGGTGGCCTTGGCGGCGGCGACGCCGGCGAGGTAGGAGGACTCCTCCTCGTGGAAGACCAGGTCGGCGACGTTCTTCGCCTGGATCGTGTTGTCGTCGACGATGCCGAAGCTGACCTTCGGGTACTTGGCGGCGACCTCCTTGACGGCGGGCGCGTAGGCGAAGCCGACGCCGATGACCGGGTTGTAGCCGGCCTTGGCGAGCGTCTCCAGACGCTGCGCCTTGTCCGCGTCCGTCTCGCCCTCCTGCGGCTCGACGTCCCGGCCGCTGACGCCGAAGTCCTTCTCGGCCTTCTGGAAACCGGCGAAGGCGGCGTCGTTGAAGGACTGGTCGCCCTTGCCGCCGACGTCGTAGGCGAGACCGACGCCCTTGGACTTGCCGCCCCCGGTGGAGGAGGAGGACGAGCTTCCACAGGCGGAAACAGTGACGGCGAGGGCTGCGGTCGCAACGCCCGCGACCGCGATACGGGATACCCGGCGCATGGTACGAGACTCCTTTGTGCAAGCGCCCATACCAGGCGCTGGTTCCGCCGCAGAGTAACGCGCGTAGACAGAGCAGGAAAACCCCGTCTTACCAGAGTGTTATGGGACCGTTTTGTATCCCTGGAGGGGTCGCTCCGACCCCCCGGCCGGTCACCGTCCGTGAACTCCCCGGACCATGCGCCGGGGCAGCCGCCTACCAGTGCCGGGCACCCGGCCAAATCCTCCTCGGGACTGATCTTCATCCGTCGGTCACATGACAAAGTCCCTGTTGATCAAAACAGACGTTCCCGCAGGTCGGACCAACCTGACGGGTTCCGTGATCCAGGGGAGGATCATGAAGTTCTCCAAGCTCGCCGCCGCGGCCGCCGGTGCCGGCGTCGCCCTGTCGGCCACCGTCGTCGGCCTCGCGTCGCCCGCCATGGCCTCGCAGACCTGCTCGACGTGGAAGTCCAAGGACGGCACGACCGGTTACGCAAAGTGCACGGGCGGCGACACCCGCTTCAGCGTCCACCGGGTGCACGTCGTGTGTGTCGACCCGCGCGGCATCAAGTGGAACTCGGAAGGCAACTGGGCCAACACCCGTAAGGGCGAGACGTCGAAGGCCGTGTGCGCCGTCGACCACGGCTACTCCGGCACCGGGGTGCTCTCGATGTCGGTCGAGACGGACGAGCCGGTCTGACGAGAAGGCCGGCCGCCGGCCCCGTCACGGGCCCGCAGCACCTGACCCGCCAAGGGGGACGCTCCCGCCGCCGGCCTCGCCGGTGGCGGGAGCGTCCCCCTTGGCGCGTGCGGGGACCGTCACCTCACTTGGTGGCCACGGTGACCTTGCCGTTCACGATGTCCTGCTCGGCCTTGCCGACGGCGGCGGCGACGTCCTTCATGGCCTGGTACTTCGGGTTGCTGTCGGCGAAGCCCACCCCGCCGGACTTCAGGTCGCCGCGCACCTCGCCGGTGAGCGGCTTGCCGTCGTAGACGGACTTGACCAGGTCGTAGACCGCGCCGCCGACGTTCTTCAGGGCGGAGCCGAGGATGTAGTCCTTGTACCCGGCGAGCGCGCCCTGCTTGTACTGGTCGCTGTCCACGCCGATGACCCACACCTTGCGCTGGGCGGCGGCCTTGATCACGCCCTGGCCGGAGAGGCCTGCCGCGTGGTAGATGACGTCGGCACCGGCGTCGATCTGGCCGTTGGCCGCGTTCTGGCCCTTGTCCGGGCTGGAGAAACCGCCCTCCGCCGGCGTCTGGGTCAGGTACTGCGACTCGATCTTGATCTTCGGGTTGACGGACCTGGCACCCTGGTCGAACCCGGCCTCGAACTTGTGGATCAACGGGATGTCCACGCCGCCGATGAAGCCGATGTGGTTCTTCTTGGTGGCCTTGGCCGCGGCCACGCCCGCCAGGTACGAGGACTGCTCCTCGTGGAAGACCATGTCGGCGACGTTCTTCGCCTGAATGGTGTCGTCGTCGATGATGCCGAAGCTGACCTTCGGGTACTTGGCGGCGACCTCTTTCACGGCCGGTGCGTAGGCGAAGCCGACGCCGATGACCGGGTTGTAGCCGGCCTTGGCGAGCGTCTCCAGGCGCTGCACCTTGTCGGCGTCCGACTCGCCGGCCTGCGGCTCGATGTCCCGGCCGCCGATCTTGAACTCGGCCTCGGCCTTCTTGAAACCCGAGTAGGCGGCGTCGTTGAAGGACTGGTCGCCCTTGCCGCCGATGTCGTAGGCGAGGCCGATGCCCTGGCCGGCGTACTTGCCGTCCTTGCCGGACGTGCTGTTGGAGGCGGTGCTGGACTTGCCGCAGCCGCCCGCTGCGAGGGCGACGACCGCGACGGTCACCGCAGCTTGGGAGAACCTCGTTCTCCGGGAGGCCTTCCGAGAGAGCAGACGCACAGCGAGCACCCCTTCATCCCTACAGCGCCGTCACGGGTCGCTGTCCCCAATGGGCCGCCACTGGTGGCGATTTCGGCGCACATTAACGCGCGTAGAAGGGGCGAGGAACGGGGTTCTCCCGGCCGTTATCGATTCGTGTGTTGCGCCGGCCGGGGGAACGGCCCCCGCGGGGGCCGTTTGCCGGCTCTGCTACGGCGAACTCACTCCGGCACGGCGTTGGGCTCCAGGAAGGCCGCCGCCGTGAACATCTCCACGCCGACCGTGATCGCGTGCTCGTCGGCGTCGAAGTCGCCCTGGTGCAGATCACGGACCGTGCGCTCACCGGGTCTGCGGACCCCGAGCCGGGCCATGGCCCCCGGCACGTGCTCCAGGTACCAGGAGAAGTCCTCGCCGCCGAGGCTCTGCTCGGTGGACTCGACGGAGTCCCGGCCGCGCCGGGCCGACATCGCGCGGCGCAGCAGTTCGGTGGACTCCCGGTCGTTGACGACGGGCGGCACCCCGCGGACGTAGGTGATCTCCGACTTGGCGTGGTGCAGGGTGGCGACCTCGTCGATGGCCGCGTGCACGATGTCGGGGGCCTGCCGCCAGGCATCGAGGTCCAGGCAGCGCACGGTGCCGGACAGCTCGGCGTGCTGCGGGATGACGTTCGGCGCGTGCCCCGACTCGATCCGGCCCCAGGTCAGCGCCAGCCCGACCCGGGTGTCGACGCGGCGGGCGATCACCGCGGGCACGTCGACGGCGACACGGGCGGCGGCGGTGACGAGGTCGGTGGTCAGGTGGGGCCGGGCGGTGTGCCCGCCGGGGCCGTCGAGCGCGACCTCCAGCCGGTCGCAGGCGCTGGTGATCGGCCCGTGCCGCAGCCCGACCCGCCCGGCGTCGACCCGGGGGTCGCAGTGCACGGCGAGGATCCGGCCGACCCCGGTCAGCACCCCGTCCTCGATCGCGTCCATGGCGCCGCCGGGCAGCACCTCCTCGGCGGGCTGGAAGATCAGCCGCACGGGCCGGGGCAGCAGGCCCTTGCTGTGCAGATCGGCGAGCACGAGCCCGGTCCCGAGGACGACCGTCGTATGCACGTCGTGCCCACAGGCATGCGCCCGGTCGGGCACGGTGGACCGGTACGGACAGTCGGTCTTGGTGTCCGGGATGGGCAGGGCGTCGATGTCCGCACGCAGCGCGAGCAGCGGTACGACCGGCCGCTTGCCCTCGGTGAGCCCGATGTCGCACACGAGTCCGGTTCCCTTGGCGAGCACCCGGGGCGCGAGCCCCGCCCGCTCCAGCCGCTCCTTGATCGCGGCGGTCGTACGGAACTCCTGATTGCCCAGCTCAGGGTGCATGTGCAAATCGCGACGGAAGGCGACGAGTTCGGCGTGCAGGGCTTCGCTCAGCGCGCCGGGGAGCACATCCCCCGCGAGGCCGGCCTCGGACTCTAGGGACATCAATTGCTTCACCCTCTGAAGGGTAGGACGCCCGGATGGTCAACTACCCCTCGATCAACAAAACTTCAGCCCGTTAGGGGAAGAAAATCTGACCGGCGGACGCATGGCGGCGGACACGGATGGGTAAAACCACTGTTTCTCCTTCCACGGATACCACGCCTCACCACAGTCCTGCTCGACTTGTCCAGGAACCGGACCTCGCAGCGGGCCCCTGCCGGCGGGGCCGGACGCGTGACCGACGCGGCGCGGACGTTCCTGGCGCGGCCCCGCGGCACCCCCCGTATCGAACAGGTGGTCGACGTGTGCGCGGGTCCGCCTAGGCGAGCCCCACCGCCGCCAGGCGGTGCACGTCCCTGGCCGTACCCGTGACTCCCGACAGGAAGCCCTGCGCCCGGGGGGACGCGGTCTGCGTCAGCCAGCTCGGGTCGATGTCGCACACCGCCACCCGCACCCCCGTGCCCACCAGCGCGAGCGGCAGGGTGTGGACGACCGTGGACGGGAAGCTGAGGATCGTACGGCCGATCGGGCCGCGGCGGGCGATGAGTTCGAGGGGCAGGTCCGGGCGGACTATCTCCAGCCCGGTCTCCGCCGCCAGGCGGTGGAGCTTTTCCGCGCTCTCCCTGCGGTGGGCGAAGTAGCGTGTCGCGCCGTGGGCCTTCGCGAGGCTGCGGACCGCCTCCAGGTAGTGGTCGCCGTCCACGACCCCCGTCTCCACCAGGGACGTGCCGACCATGTCCGCGCCCTTGGTGATGCGCGGCGGGCCGAAGCGGGAGCGGGTCCACACGAAGTCGTTCGCGGTGACCGTCACGCCCTGCGGGGTCTCCGTCACCGGCATCGAGGAGAAGACCTCCACGCGGCGGCGGTCGCTCGGCGTCAGCCTGCGGCGGGCCGAGGAGGAGACCGGGGCGAACAGCAGGTCCCTGGGCCCGGGGCGGCCGCCCTTGCGGTGCCAGCGCACCAGGCGCTCACCGCGCGCGAGTTGGGCGACGAACTCCATCGTCGCGGTGCCGTCGTCCACGACGACGAGGTCCTGGGCGCGGGTGATCGTCAGCAGCAGTTGTACGTAACGCGAGAACGGGTCGCCCATGACGATCCGTTCGGCCCGGCGGAGCGGGCCCGCCAGGCCGCCGATCGTCGAGAAGGGCGCGGTCGTGCCGCCCCGCGCCTCCTGCCAGCGCACCCGGTGCCCCTCGTCCCGGGCCAGGTCCGCCATGCGGCGCAGCTGGCCCCGGGTCATGGGATCGGTCGGGGCGAGGACGACGACGGTGAGTTCCGCGCCGGCCGGCGGGCAGGCACCGGCCACCGTCCGCCGCACCTGCGTGGGCACGGACGGCAGCGGCTCCGGGTCCGGACCGCGCAGCCCGTGCAGGTGCGCCCACTCCAGTACGTTCAGCAGCTGGACCGGGCTCTCCACGAAGGCGAGCGTGCGGGGAGGGGGGCCGGGCTGACCGGCACGGGGGCTCATCGGCGTACGACCGTCCCGTCGTAAGGGGCTCAAGAGACCGGAGGTCAGACCGTGACGGGCTCGCCGGCCGCCGCCGCGATCTCCGCCTCGGCCACCACACCGGCGACGCGGCGCAGCTTCTTCATCGGGCCCAGCTCGGAGTCGTAGACCTTCTTGACGCCGTCGCCGAGGGAGGCCTCGATGGTGCGGATGTCACGGACCAGGCGCGTGAGGCCCTGCGGCTCCACCGACGCGGCCTGGTCCGAGCCCCACATCGCGCGGTCGAGGGTGATGTGACGCTCGACGAAGGCGGCTCCGAGGGCGACGGCGGCCAGCGTGGTCTGCAGGCCGGTCTCGTGGCCGGAGTAGCCGATCGGGACGTTCGGGTACTCCTTCTCCAGCGTGTTGATCACGCGGAGGTTCAGCTCCTCGGCCTTCGCGGGGTACGTCGACGTGGCGTGGCACATCAGGATGTTGTCCGAGCCGAGGACCTCGACCGCGTGGCGGATCTGCTTCGGGGTCGACATGCCCGTGGAGAGGATGACCGAGCGGCCCGTGGCGCGCAGGGCGCGCAGCAGCTCGTCGTCGGTCAGGGAGGCGCTCGCCACCTTGTGGGCGGGAACGTCGAACTTCTCCAGGAAGGCGACGGCCTCGGTGTCCCACGGGGAGGCGAACCAGGCGATCCCCTTCTCCTTGCAGTACTCGTCGATCTGCCGGTACTCGTCCTCGCCGAACTCCACCCGGTGGCGGTAGTCGATGTAGGTCATCCGGCCCCAGGGGGTGTCGCGCTCGATGTCCCACTGGTCGCGCGGGGTGCAGATCTCCGGGGTGCGCTTCTGGAACTTGACCGCGTCGCAGCCGGCCTCGGCGGCCACGTCGATCAGCTTGAAGGCGTTCTCCAGCTCACCGTTGTGGTTGATGCCGATCTCGCCGCAGATGTAGACGGGCCTGCCGGGGCCGACCTCGCGCGAACCGAACGTACGCAGACGGGAGTTGGTGCTCATCAGGAGATGTCCTTACTTGGGGAGGGAATCGAGAGAGGGGCCGAGGATCCAGCTGGCGATCTCTCGGATCGCGCCGTCACCGCCGGGGACAGTGGTGACCGCGCGTGCGGCGCCGCGTACGACGTCGTGGGCGCTCGCGACCGCCACGGGCCAGCCCACGAGGGCGAAGCACGGCAGGTCGTTGACGTCGTTGCCGACGTAGAGCACGCGCTCCGGCGCGATGCCCTGCTCCTCGCACCACTGCTTCAGCGCGAGGTCCTTGCGGTCGACGCCGTGCAGCACCGGGAGCTTGAGCTTCCGGGCGCGGGCGGCGACCACCGGGTTCTGTTCCGTGGACAGGATCAGCATCTTCAGGCCGCTCCTGCGCAGGGCCGCGATGCCGAGTCCGTCGCCGCGGTGCACGGAGACGAACTCCCGTCCTTCGGAGTCGATCAGCACCCGGTCGTCGGTCTGGGTGCCGTCGAAGTCCAGTACGACCGCGTCGATGTCCTCGGCGGTCGGCAGCGAACCGGGGCGGTCCGCGTCGAAGAGGGGGGCCAGGGCGCGGGCCCGCGCCAGGTCGTGCGGGTCGTCGATCTCGAGCACGCGCGCGGGGTCGGTGCGCACGAGTTCGGTGCGGCCGAAGAAGCGGTGCCGGTGCCCCCGGAAGCCCGCCGCGTCCATCGCGTAGGCGGCGCCGGTCTCCAGGAAGTCCTGGGGGCGGTCCTGGCGGCGGGGGCGGAAGGACTTGTCGTGGTTGACACCGAGGCCTCCGGCGGTCGGCGCGGGAACGGCGTGGCTGCCGCCCGCCGCCGCGGCCGGCGAGGCCGTGCCGGGCCCGGCCGCCGGGCCCGTGGACCCCTCCGCCGCCACCCGGCCTCCGGCCGCCGCGCCGGGGGCCGACGGCTCGCCGTGCGCGGCGAGTCCGTCGATCGCCTCGCGCCAGACGAACCCGTGGAACGGCGCGACCGTCAGCGCGGTGTCGGCGCCGCCTTCGATCACCGCCGACGCGACGCCGTCGATGTCCTGGCGGACGATGAACGGGCTGGTGCACTGGACGAGCAGGACCACGTCGACCGGCGCGCCGTGCAGCGCCTCGTGGGCCTCCATGGCGTGCAGGACGGCGGCCTCGGAGGTCGCCGTGTCCCCGGCGATGGCGGCGGGCCGCAGCACGACCTCGGCGCCGGCCTCGCGGGCGGCGGCGGCGATGGCCTGGTCGTCGGTGGACACGACGACGTCGGTCACCAGCCGGGTCGCCCGGCACTCGCGTACCGCGCGGGCCACCAGCGGGACCCCGCCGACGGGGGCGAGGTTCTTGGCGGGCACGCCCTTGGAGCCGCCGCGCGCGGGGATCACCGCGAGCACCCGGCGCACCGTCGCGCCCGGTCCCGCCTCGGGGTTGGACATGGAGTCTCCTTGGAAGGTCACAGCTCCCCCATCCGCCGGATCACCGGGGCGACCCGCTGCACACCGTGGCGGTAGGCGCCGCGGGCGGCGCGGCGCACGATCTGGCGGACCGGTCCGGGTTCCTTGTCGGCGGCGGGCGCGCCGGGCAGCGGGGTGCCGTCGGGGCCGAGATGGTGGCGGGCGAGGATGCCGGGCAGGTATCCGGGCGCCGTCTGAGGGGTGTAGTAGGGGGCGAGGGGCGGCAGCCCGCCCGGGCGCTGCAGCAGCGCGGCGATGCGCTCGCGCGCGGTGTCGAAGGCGGTGCCGTAGGAGCCGTCGGCGGCCACGCCCTGGCGGGCCACCCACTCCTCGTCCGGCGCCGGCCGGTGCCCGGCGTCGAGCTGGTCCCAGGAGGCCAGGCACCCGGAGCCGGTGAAGTGGTGGTTGCCGAGCACCTCGCGCACGCCGAGGTCGGTGAGGACGACCGTGGGGATGCGGCGGTGCAGGGCCTCCAGGGCGGCCGTGGAGCTGACCGTGACCAGCAGGTCGGTGCGGTCCAGCACCTCGCCCATGTGGCCGTACACGAGACGGAAGTTGGCGGGCACGTCCGCGTTCTGGACCAGCTTCTGGTACGGCAGCTCCTCGATGTGGGTGGTGTGTTCGCCCGGCTTGGAGCGCAGCTTCAGCAGCACCTCCCGCTCGGGGTGCCTGCGGGCGTGCTCGATGAGCCGGTTCAGCAGGTACGTACGGTCCTTGCGGCTGTCCGGGACGGACGGCTGGGCCGCGAACACCACGGTGTAGGGCTCCTGTTCACCGGTGTACGGCGCCCCGCCGAGGAAGGGCAGGGCGACCTCGGTGACCGCGGAGGCGTCCGCGCCCACGCCCTCGTACACGGCCCGGAACCGGTCCGCGTCATGGCGGGAGTTGGCGAGGACGAGGTCCGCGCCGTGCCGCAGCAGCAGCCCGTCGGCGAGCTTCTCGTAGACGACACCGACGTACCCGGTGACGACGACGGGCCGCTCGCCCGGACCCCAGGCGGCCCGCAGCCCGTGCAGCATCGCCTGCACGCCGCCGCCGACCAGCGCGAGGACGAGGATGTCGTAGGACTCATCGGTCATCGCGCGCAGGAACTCGGCGCCGGTGACCTCGCGGAGGGAGTCCGCGCGGACGCCGACCTCCTTCAGCTGACGGGCTGTCGGAGTGGCGCGCCCCCGCAGGAGGTAGCCGTCGAGCCGGACCTCGGCATCCGCCGGGGTGAGGCGCTGCGCGGTGAGCGCGCCCCACTTCCACCGGGTGTCGGAATCGGCGAGGACGGCGACCCGCAGGGACTTCGTAGCACTTGCTGGCACGCCGAAGACGCTAGGAAGCCATTCCGAGGTTCCGCCCAACCCGAATGCAACAAACGGTTAACAGCATGTCGCCGAATGGCGAATCGGGCCGTGGAAGCATGGGAAAAAAGCCCGGTTCACAGCTTCGCCACGTGTCGTTCACTCAGCATCAAGCAAAGCGTCAAGACGAATGACGGGCTTCCCCCTAACGTCCCTGACGTGGTCAAGCTCTCCGTCATCGTGCCGTTCTACAACGTGCAGCAATATGCGCCCGACACGCTCAGAAGCCTGAAGGCGAACGCGCGTGAGGACTTCGAATTCATTCTCGTCGACGACTGTTCCCGCGACGGGACACCAGAGATTCTCGCGCGCGCGGAGCGCGAGCTGCCCGGAGCGGTGTACGTCCGGCACGAGCAGAACGGGGGGCTGGCGACCGCGCGCAACACCGGGATCGACCGGGCGCGCGGCGAGTACCTGACCTTCCTGGACGGCGACGACTGGCTCGCTCCCGGCTACTTCCCGCAGCTCGTGGCGGCCATGGAGGAGTTGGGCTGCGACTTCGTCCGCACCGACCACGTGCAGTGCACCGGCCGGTCGCGCCAGGTGTTCCGGGTGCCGGTCGGCCGGCGGGGCGTGGTGCTGGACCCGCGCGAGGCGATCCTGCCCGCCGACCGCTCGACGTCCGTGGACTACGCGTACGCGTGGGCGGGCGTCTACCACCGCCGGCTGCTGGACAAGGGCCTGCTGCACTTCACCGACGGGCTGCGCACGGCCGAGGACCGGCCGTGGATCTGGAAGCTGCACCGGGAGGCGGAATCCTTCGCCGCGGTGAGTCTGCTCGGCGTGTTCTACCGGCGCGGGGTCGCCTCGTCGCTCACCCAGATCGGCGACGTCCGGCAGTTGGATTTCATTCGCGCGTTCGACCAGGTCATCGCGGAAACCGCCCAGGATCCGCGGGCGGACGAACTCCTGCCGAAGGCCGTCCGTACCTATTGCGCCATCATTTCCCATCATCTGGGATCCATTGAAAGGTTCGAGCCGGCGGTGGCGAGAAAACTGAAATCCATGAGTGCGGCGGCCCTGCGGCGCATGCCGCAGGACGTGCTGGACGAGGCGCTGGACTCCATGGACATCCAGCGCGCCTCCAAGCTGCGCCGGCTGCGCCGCCGTCCGGCCCCCTCGGGAGCCGCCGCGTGACCACCCAGATCTTCCAGGCGTCGACGCTGTACGGCACGGCCACGCTCGCCGCCGCCCTGGACTCCGGCTGCTTCCGTCCGGCCGACCGGCGGATCCTGCTGGTCTGCAACAACTCCGCCACCCCGGAGACGACGCCCGGCCTGGACGAGGCGCCCGGCTTCGAGAAGCTGCGCGACCGGTTCGACGAGGTGATCTCGTACAACGAGACCATCCACCCGTTCCACCCGGGCGGCTGGGCACCGCGCGTGGACGACATGCCGCTGTGGGAGCGTTTCCTGCGCCACGAGTGGCGCCTGGGCGACGAGGACGTGGCACTGGTCGTCGAGTCGATCCAGGTCAACCCCTCCCTGGCGCTCGGCCAGATCTTCACCGGCGCCCCGGTGACCGTCTACGCCGACGGCCTGATGAGCTACGGCCCCACCCGCAACAAGATCGACCCGCTGGTCGGCACCCGGGTGGACCGGGTGCTGCACCTGGACCTGGTACCGGGTCTGGACCCGCTGCTGCTCACCGAGTTCGGCGTGCCCGGCGAGATCGTGCCGACGGCCGCCTTCCTCAAGGTGCTCGCCGAACTCACCCCGGCTGGCGAGGAGTTGCCCGGCATCGAGGAGCCGGCGCTGCTGCTCGGCCAGTACCTCTCGGCGCTGGAGATCCTCACCGTCGAGCAGGAGGAGAACCTGCACCTGCGGATACTGAAGGGCGCGGCCGCCCTCGGGCACACCAGGGTGGTGTTCAAGCCGCACCCGTCCGCCCCGCCGAGCTTCACCCGCTCCCTGGAGAAGGAGGCGGAGAAGCTGAAGGTCGAACTGACCGTGCTCGACACCCCGGTGCTGGCCGAGGTGCTGTACCAGCGGATGCGTCCCGCGCTGGTCGTCGGCTGCTTCTCCACCGCTCTGCTCACCGCCTCCGCGCTCTACGGCCTGCCGGTCGCCCGGATCGGCACCGAACTGCTGCTGGAGCAGCTGGCGCCGTACGAGAACAGCAACCGGGTCCCGGTGACCATCGTCGACGCGCTGCTGCCGGAGCTGACCGACACCGCCGCGGTCACCGAGCAGCGCCGGGGCATGACGGTCGAGGCGCTGAGCGGCCTGCTGGGCGCGGTGGGCTTCGCGATGCAGCCGAAGATCCTGCCGCGGCTGCGCGAAGAGGCCGAGGGCTGGCTCGCGAAGAACCTGAACGGCCGCACCCTGCGCTACTTCAAGCGGCGGCGGCTGTCCTCGCTGGCCCTGCCCGGCGGGGTGCCGGCCCAGCTGGCGTTCATCCCGCGCAACGCGACCGTGCGCCGGGTGGCCCGCAAGGCGCGCAGCCTGCGCAAGGGCGCACGGAGCTGAAGCGAGCCGGGCCGGGGGGGCGGGCCGCGCGCGGCCGGGTGAGCCGTCACGGCGGCGGGCGAGCCGTCAGCAGCAAGTGAGCCGTCAGCAGCCGGTGAGTCACGAGCGGGGCCGGCCGCACAACCGCATCAGGAAGGAAACCGCATGGCTGCTCCATCCCCCGGCCTCGCCGCCACCCCCGGACCCTTGATCCCCCGCCCGGCCGCCGCCACCGCCCCCTCGGGCGGGCGCGGGAGCCGGCTGCCGGCCCTGGACGGACTGCGGCTGGTGGCTGCCCTGATGGTCTGCCTCTACCACTACACCGGACGCGGCGGCACGGTCTCCGCGTCGTGGCACGGCAGCCCGTCGCACCTCTTCCCGACCCTGTCCCGGGCGGCCGTCTACGGCAATTTCGGTGTGCAGTTCTTCTTCGTCATCAGCGGTTTCGTGATCTGCATGAGCAGTTGGGGCCGTACCCTCGGTGACTTCTTCCGCTCCCGGGTCGCGCGTCTGTATCCCGCCTACTGGGTGGCCCTGGTCCTGGTCACGGGGGCGTCCCTCGCCCTGCCCGCCGTCGTCCACGCGGTCCGGCTGGACGAGTTCCTGGTGAACCTGACGATGCTGCAGCAGCCGATGGGTGCGACCCGGGTCCTCGGCGTGTGCTGGACGCTCTGGGTCGAGCTGCGTTTCTACGTGCTGTTCGCGCTGCTCGTCGTCCTGCGCGGGGTGACGTACCGCCGGGTGGTGCTGTTCGCGTGCGTCTGGACGCTGGCGGCCGTGCTGTGCCACAGCTCCAAGAACGCGCTGCTGGACCAGGTGATCATGCCCGAGTACGCCCCCTTCTTCATCGGCGGTCTGGCGCTGTACCTGATCCACCGCTTCGGCAGCGACCTGCTCACCTGGGGCATCGTCGCGATGTCCTGGCTGCTCGCCCAGCGGGAGGCCACCGTCGGTCTGTGGGGCCACCACCCGCACCGCGACCCGTACGTCGTCATCCTGATCGTCACCGTCGCCTTCGCGGCCGTGGCCGTCGTGGCGCTCGGCTGGGCCCGCTGGGCGTCCTGGCGCTGGCTGGTCACGGCCGGCGCGCTGACGTACCCGTTCTACCTGGTCCACGAGCACCTGGGCTGGTTCGTGATCCGGGTGCTGCACCGGGGCCTCGGCCTCGCTCCGTGGCCGACGCTCGCGGTGACCGTGCTGGGCATGCTGGGGCTGGCGTGGCTGATCCACCGCTTCGTGGAGACGCCGTTCGGACCCCGGCTGAAGCGGGCGCTCAAGCCGGTACGGATACCGGCCGGCTGACCCGGCCGACGGATGCCGGCCGGCGGACACCGGGCAGCCGGCACCGGTGTGCCGATCCCGGTCAGCCGGTCCCGTACCGCGCCCCGATCCCCGCGACCACGACCGCCAGTCCTTCCTCGAACTGGCGGTCGTAGTCGTCGAAGAGCAGCTCTCCGGCCGCCGCCGCGAGCGGGAAGTCCGCCAGCCGCCGGGCCCGCTCCTCGACGTCGTACCCCTCCCGGCGCTCGCCCGGCAGGGGCCGTACGCCCTGTTCCTCGGTGACGAACCCGATGGTGTACGCGTTCACCGTGCGGGCCGCGTCGACCGCCTGCACGAGGCTGAACCCGGCCTGGGTGAGCAGCCGCAGATTCGCCTCCAGGGCGGGGGCGTGCTCGGTGCCCGTGAAGCGTGAGCCGCTGAAGACCCGGGCGCCGTCGCGGTAGCCGAGCAGCGCGCTGCGCAGCCCGCGGCCGGTCTTCGACAGCCGCTCCTGCCAGCTGTCGTCCGGATCGAGCACGCTCCCGGCGGCCATCCGCCGGTACATCTCCGTCGCCATCTCGTCGAGCAGCGCCTGCTTGTCCTTGAAGTGCCAGTACAGGGCGGGCGCCTTGACGTCCAGTTCCCTGGCGATGGCGCGCAGTGTCAGCCCCTCGAGACCGGCCTCGTCGAGCAGGCGCAGCGCCGTCTCGGCGACTCGGCGGCGGTCCAGGGGGGCGCGTTTCTCGGGGCTCACACTTGACAGCTTAACAGCGTTAAGGGCACGCTCATGGGCGACGGCACTTAACGACGTTAAGGAGATTTCTTCATGGATGTCCTGATCGTGGGCGCGGGCCCGACCGGGCTGACCCTGGGCATCGACCTCGCCCGGCAGGGCGTGGACGCACTGGTGGTGGAGCGGGCCGGACGGCTCTTCCCCGGCTCGCGCGGCAAGGGACTCCAGCCGCGCACCCAGGAGGTCTTCGACGACCTGGGTGTGCTGGCGGCGATCCGCGCGGCGGGCGGGCCCTATCCGGACCGGATGATCTGGCGGGACGGCGAACGCGTCGGCGAACAGCCGATGTTCGACAAGATCGAGGCGGACGAGGGAGCGCCGTACACCGAGCCGCTGATGGTCGCGCAGTGGCGCACGCAGGAGGTCCTCCACGCGCGGCTGGCGGAGCTGGGCGGCCAGGTCGCCTTCGGACGCGAGCTGACGGGTCTGGAGCAGGACGCGGACGGCGTGAGCGCCCGCTTCGCCGACGGCAGGACGCTGCGCGCCCGCTACCTCGTCGCGGCCGACGGCGGACGTTCGGCGGTCCGGCGCACGCTGGGCGTCGGCATGACCGGCGAGACGGTGGACCCGGCGCCCTTCCTGGTGGCGGACGTACGGGTGCGGGGCCTGGACCGCAACCACTGGCACGTGTTCCCGGGGCCGGACGGCGCTTCCCTCGGCCTGTGCCCGCTGGCCGGCACGGCCGACTTCCAGCTGCAGGCACGCCTGCCGGTGGGCACGGAACCCGACCTGTCCGCGGACGGCATCCGCGAGCTGGTCGCCGCGTACACGCACCTCGGCGAGGACGCCGTCACCCAGCTGCGCTGGGCCTCGGACTTCCGTCCCCGCGCGGCGCTGGCGGACCGCTTCCGGGTGGGCCGGGCCCTGCTCGCGGGCGACGCGGCGCACGTCCACTCCCCGGCGGGCGGCCAGGGCCTGAACACCAGCGTCCAGGACGCCTACAACCTGGGATGGAAGCTCGGCGCGGTGCTGAAGGGGCAGGCACCGCAGGGGCTCTTGGACACCTACGAGGAGGAGCGCCGTGCCAACGCCGCCGCGATGCTGGACCTGTCGACGGGGGTGCACCGGGGCGAGGTCCGCCGCGGGAAGGAGACGGTCCAACTCGGCCTGGGATACCGGGAGTCGTCGCTGACCCAGGAGACCCGCCCGGACCCCGGCCCGGTGCGGGCGGGCGACCGGGCCCCCGACGGCACGGTGAACGGCACACGCCTCTTCGACGCGTTCCGGGGACCGCACTGGACCCTGCTGGGCACGCACGCCCCGATCGCCGGCGTACGGTCGCTCCCGGCGGCCCCGGAGTCGTACGGCCAGGGGGTCTTCCTGATCCGCCCGGACGGCTATGTGGGCTGGGCGGGCGACACCACGGAGGGACTCGAGGCCTACCTGTCCCGGGCCGGTCTTGGAGGGGCTACGAACCGGCCAGCGACAGCTTGACCGCGAACCCCAGGAACAGCGCACCGGCCGCCGAGGTCGCCGTGGCCGACAGCCTCCTGCGGCGCCGGAAAGCGGCGGCCAGGCGCGTTCCGCCGAATATCAGCGTGCTGAGGTACAGGAAGCTGGCCAGCTGCCCGAAGGCGCCGAGTATGGCGAAGGAGAGTGCCGGGTAGGCGTAGCCCGGGTCGACGAACTGCACGAAGAAGGCGACGAAGAACAGGATCGCCTTGGGGTTGAAGAGGCTGACGACGAACGCCCGCCCAAAGGGCCGCTCCTCGGTGGCCCGCGCGGGCGCCGCCTCCGCCACGGCCTGCTCCCGCCGGGTCCGCCACAACTGCCAGGCGGACCGCAGCATCCCGAACGCCAGCCAGGTCAGATACCCGGCACCGGCGTACTTCACGACCCCGAACAGCACGGCGTTGGCCTTCAGCAGCGAGGCCACCCCGGCGGCGGACAACGTCATCAGCACGGTGTCCCCGCAGAACACACCCGCGGCAGCGGTGTACCCGGCCCGGACCCCGCGCCGGGCGGCGACGGACAGCACGTACAACGAGTTGGGCCCGGGCAGCACCACGATCAGGGCGAGGCCTGCCAGATAGGTGGGGAGGTGGATGACGCCGAACATGCAAAGGAGTGTCGCACGGACGCATGAGTGTGTGTGCGGATTACCGGATTGTCCTGACCGGCGGGTGACGCGATCCCTACTCTGTGTGTCTCCGGGGGGCGAGGGAGCCCTCCAGGTCAAGTACAGGGCGGGGCACGGGAATTGGATTCGACCGACGACGGGATCGTGGAAGCGCACGCACGGATCGAGGAGTGCCGAAGGACGAGGGGCACGACGCTCGACCTCGCCAAGCTCGAGCTGACAGCGGTGCCGGAACGGGTGCGCGAGCTGACCCACCTCACGTCACTCACGCTCGACTGGAACATGCTCGAGGAGCTGCCGGAGTGGATCGGCGACCTCACCGGCCTCGAGAGGTTCTCCGCGGACCGCAACAAGCTGGAAGCCGTACCGGAGTCGATCGGCAGGCTCACCCGGCTCGACGACCTCAGCCTGGACTTCAACACGCTGGAGGCGGTCCCGGACAGCCTCGGCAACCTGACCCGGCTCAGGCAGCTGCGCCTCTACGGCAATCACCTCACCGCGCTGCCGGACACGCTCCAGAACCTCACCAAGCTCACCTTCCTCGCACTCGGCGAGAACTCGCTCGAACGCTTGCCCGCTTGGTTCACGAACTTCACCAGGCTCGACACGGTCTGGCTGACCGGCAACCTCCTGACCGCCCTTCCCGAGGACATCGGCCGCCTCGCACGGCTCACGCGCCTGGAACTGAGCGGCAACAGCCTGGCCGAACTTCCCCAGAGCATGGGCGCCCTGCGTGCACTGCGGTCACTCTCGCTCGAGGGCAACCCCCTGACCAACCCACCCCCCGAGGTGGTCGCCGCGGGCGCCGCGGCGATCGTCACCTTCCTCGCCGAAACCCAGGCCGACCCCGTGCGCCAGTGGTCGTCCAAGGTCGTCGTGGTCGGCGAGGGCCGGGTGGGAAAGACCTCGCTCCTGCGTGCCCTGCGCGGCGAGACGCACAACCCGAACGAGGACAGCACCCACGGGCTCACCGTCGGCACGCTGGACATGCCGCATCCGCATCCCCCTGCCGGGGAGGACGTGACGATGCTGCTGAGCACCTGGGACTTCGGCGGGCAGGAGATCTACCACGCCACCCACCAGTTCTTCCTGACCGACCGCTCGCTCTTCCTGCTGCTGTGGGACGCGCAGATCGGCTGGGAGGGCAGCAAGCTGCACTACTGGCTCGACATGATCAAGGCCAGGGCGCCGCAGGCCCCCGTCGTGCTGGTCGCCACGCATCTCGGACCGCGCCCCCCGGACCTGCCCCTGGACGAGTTGCAGGAGACCTATCCGGGGCTGATCGTGGAGAGCCTCAGCGCGGACAGCGCGAGCGGTGCCGGTGTCGCCCAGGTGCGCGAGGTCATTCGCCGGCAAGTCGCACTGCTCCCCCTGATGGGAGTGACCTGGCCGCGTACCTGGCTGCGGGCCGCGGACGCCGTACGGGCGGCCGAGAACAAGCACATCACGCCGGAAGGGCTGAACGAACTGCTCTCGACGGCCGGTGTACGCGAGCCCTCGCACCAGGCCTCACTGACCGCGGCGCTGCACAGCCTCGGCGACCTCCTCTACTACCCGGACGACGAGGAGTTGTGCGATCTCGTCGTCCTGCGCCCCCAGTGGCTGACGGCGTACATCAGCCGGGTGCTCGACTCCGAGGACGTGCTCAACGAGGGCGGCCTGTTCCACCACTCCTTCGGGGCCACGCTCTGGCAGGACGTCGAGCGGTCCATGCGGCGCCACCTCATCCGCATGATGGAGAACTTCGACCTCTCGTACCGGACCGAGGACCAGGCCGCCAGCCTCGTGGTGGAACTGCTGCCCTGGAACCCGCCGCCGTACCAGGACGAGTGGAATTCCCCGGGGCGCCTCGGCCAGCGCGAGCTGCGGCTCAGATACCGGCTGCACACGGTTCCCCCCGGCATCCCCACGTGGTTCATCGCGCGTGAGCACCGGTTCTCCACGCCCGTGCGCTGGCGTTCGGGGGCGCTGCTCAAGCATCCGGACGGTGTGCACGCCGCTCTGGTCACGGTGGACCGCCATGCGAAGACGGCCGAGCTGCGCGTGCGGGGCTCCTATCCGCACGACTTCTTCGCCGTGCTCAAGGACGGATTCGAGCAGACCCTCCAGCGCTACCCCGGCCTCGACATCACGCGCCTCGTGCCCTGCCCGCACCGGTACCCGGACGGCAGCGCCTGCGCGCACGAGTTCCGGCACGAGCAGTTGCGGGCACGGCTCGACCGCCGTCCTCCCCTCGAGACGATCGAGTGCCCGGAGCACCTGGAGAGCGTCGAGGTCTCCTTCCTGCTGCAGGGCATCGAGCGGCCGGCCGCCGACCGGTCCGAACAGATGACGCGCCAGGTCCTCGAGCGGCTCGACCGCATGGAGCTCGTCGGGCAGCGCCGGCACGCCGAGGTGCGGGACGGAATCGAGCAGGCCAGGGCCGAGGTGTCGGCCATGGTGGCCGAGCAGCAGCGGGGCTTCCTCGCGCTGCTGCGCCGCGAACAGAGCCGGCAGGAGGCGATCTGCCCCAGTGTCATCTGGGTGCGCCGCGTGTCGCGTCGTGAGGCGGGCCACCGGTTGCGGCCCGGGGACGTGTTCCAGCTGCACCTGTGCTGCGAGGCCCCCGGCGAGTGGCACCTGCTGGAGGGGGCCGAGCCGTACGAGCTGCCCGTGAACTCCCAGTTCACCAAGGTCGTACTGCCGTACGTGCATCGGTCGCTCAAGGTGCTCAAGTACGTCGTCCCCGTCTTCGGCGCGGCCGTCGGGGCGGTGTCCGAGGACCTGAGCAAGGCGGTGAAGGACGACCTGGAACTGATGAAGGCGCTGCTCGACGGGCTTCCCGGCGAGACCCGCAGACAGCTGAGCGAGCGGGAGTCACGATCCACTGTCGTGGCGACGGATCATGCGGAATCCCGGCAGATGTACTCCCTGCTCAAGCAACTCGATCCGGAGGAGCGCTGGGCCGGCCTGAACAAGGTCATGACTCCCGAGGGTCCGGCCTACTGGCTGTGCCGGGAACACGCGCGCTTCTACCAGCAGGGCGCACTCGGCGCGGGCACCGGCCACGAAGCCCTCGCACTGCCCGTTCAGCCGGGTGGCGTCGGTGCTCCGGCTCGGCAGCAGGCATGAGGAGGAGGCTCAGAAGGCGTCCGACGGCACATGGCTCCCCCACACCTGCCTGAGCGCGTTGCACACCTCGCCCACCGTGGCCCGGGAGCGCAGGGCCTCCTTCATCGGGTAGAGCACGTTGTCCTCGCCCTCCGCCGCCTTCTTCAGGGCGGCGAGGGCCGCGTCCACCGCCGCCTGGTCCCGCTCCGCCCGCAGCCGCTTCAGGCGGTCGGCCTGGCGGGCCTCGATCGCCGGGTCCACCCGCAGGGGTGCGTAGGGTTCCTCCTCGTCCAGCTGGAAGCGGTTGACACCCACGACCACCCGCTCGCCCGAGTCGGTCTCCTGGGCGATGCGGTAGGCGTTGCGTTCGATCTCGGCCTTCTGGAAGCCCTGCTCGATCGCCGCCACCGCTCCGCCCAGGTCCTCGACCCGGCGCATCAGGCCGACGGCCGCCTCCTCCACGTCGTCCGTCATCCGCTCCACGGCGTAGGAGCCGGCGAAGGGGTCGACCGTCGCGGTCACGTCCGTCTCGTACGCCAGCACCTGCTGGGTGCGCAGCGCCAGCCGGGCGCTCTTGTCCGTCGGCAGCGCGATGGCCTCGTCGAAGGAGTTGGTGTGCAGGGACTGGGTGCCGCCGAACACCGCGGCCAGGGCCTGGACGGCGACCCGGACCAGGTTCACCTCCGGCTGCTGGGCGGTCAGCTGCACCCCGGCCGTCTGGGTGTGGAAGCGCAGCATCAGTGACCTGGGGTCGCGCGCACCGAACTCCTCCTTCATCACCCGCGCCCAGATCCGGCGCGCCGCACGGAACTTGGCGATCTCCTCCAGCAGCGTCGTACGGGCCACGAAGAAGAAGGACAGACGGGGAGCGAAGTCGTCCACGTCCATGCCGGCCGCGACCGCCGTGCGGACGTACTCGATGCCGTCGGCGAGCGTGAACGCGATCTCCTGCACGGGCGAGGCGCCCGCCTCGGCCATGTGGTAGCCGGAGATCGAGATCGTGTTCCACTTCGGGATCTCGGCGGTGCAGTACCTGAAGATGTCGGCGGTCAGGCGCAGGGAGGGCTTGGGCGGGAAGATGTACGTTCCCCGCGCGATGTACTCCTTCAGGACGTCGTTCTGGATCGTGCCGGTCAGGCGGTCCGCCGGCACGCCCTGTTCCTCGGCCACCAGCTGGTAGAGGAGGAGCAGCAGGGCCGCGGGGGCGTTGATCGTCATCGACGTCGAGACCTGGTCCAGCGGGATGCCGTCGAACAGGACGCGCATGTCCTCGACCGAGTCGACCGCCACACCGACCTTGCCGACCTCGCCGTGCGCGAGGGGCGCGTCGGAGTCGTGGCCCATCTGGGTGGGCAGGTCGAAGGCGACCGACAGGCCCGTGGTGCCGTGCGCGATCAGCTGCCGGTAGCGGGCGTTCGATTCGAGGGCCGTGCCGAAGCCGGCGTACTGGCGCATGGTCCAGGGGCGGCCGGTGTACATGCTCGGGTAGACCCCGCGGGTGAAGGGGTAGCCGCCCGGTTCGCCCAGTTTCGCCGCCGGGTCCCAGCCGTCCAGCACGGCCGGCCCGTAGACCGGCTCGATCGGCAGACCCGATTCCGACTCACGTGCCATGGATGCCTCCGCAGTACGTCCTGTCTCCCCCTCACCATGCCCCGTAGTTCGGCGGCGGTCACGCGGGGAAACATCCCCGGCATGAGGATCAGGGGTCCGCTCGCCGCCGTACTCGCCTCCTGTGCCGCCCTCGCCGCCCTGTGCGGCTGCACCGTGCAGCAGCCGACGGGCGCGGACGGCAGACCCGCTCCGCCGGTGCATGTCCGGCTGCCGTCGGGCCCGGGTTCCGTCACCACCCGGCCGGCCCAGGTCCCGGCCCCGTCCGCCCGGCCGCCGTCCGCCGTGGTGCCGTCCCGCGTCCTGTGGTCGCCCGGCGACAGCGGGACGGGCGTGCGGGAACTGCAGGCCCGGCTGCGCCAGGTGGACTGGCTGTCCGACGGGCCGACGGGGTCGTACGACGATCTGACCGCCCGGGCCGTCGAGGGCTTCCAGGGCAGACGCGGGCTGCCCCGCACCGGGCGGACGGACACCGTCACCTGGCAGCGGCTGGTGGCGATGACGCACACCCCGGGCCCCTGGGAGCTGTACCTGATGGGCGGTCAGCCGGCCGGCACGCCCGACCCGCGCTGCCTGACCGGCCGCGTGCTGTGCATCGACAAGACGACGCGCACCCTGCGCTGGATGGTCGACGGGCGGACGGTGTCGGCCATGGCGGTGCGGTTCGGCACGCAGTACTCCCCGACCCGGGACGGTGTCTTCCACGTCTACTGGAAGGCGCGGACCTGGGTGTCCACGCTCTACCACTCGCCGATGCCGTACGCGATGTTCTTCAGCGGCGGACAGGCGGTGCACTACTCCTACGACTTCGCGGCGCGCGGCTACGCGGGCGGCTCGCACGGCTGTGTGAACGTCCGTGACGAGGCCGCGATCAGGCGGCTGTTCGCGCAGGTGCAGGTCGGCGACGAGGTCGTCGTCCACTGGTAGCCAGGGAGACGGAAAGGCGGGAAGGCGGGAGAAGAGAATGGGCGCGGGCGGGACCGGGGGAACGTGTCCCGCCCGCGCCAGGTGCACGAGCCGTGGGTACGGGGGGAACCCCGGCTCAGTGCAATGGCCGATGACCAGTCGGCTCACTCATTACTGCGCCCTGGGCTCCAAAAACGTCACACCTGCCGCCAAAGAATTTTCTCGGCCGATAAAACCGCAGGTCACAGGGGTGCGAGGGAGCGCCGGGCGTCAGAGCGCGGTGTACGCCGGGCTCGGCACCGGGCCCGGTCGGGTGCCGCTCGCCCGGGCCGGGCGCGTCGGGGCGAAGGCGGAGGGAAGGGGTGCGGCATCGCCGTGGCGCCGGCCCTTGCCGTGGCCACCGCCGTTGCCGAAGTGACCGTCGCCCGGGTGGCTGTCGTCGCCGCCCTGGCCCTCGCCGTCACCGCCCTTGCCGTTCCCCTTGCCGTCGCCGTTCCCCTGGCCCTGGCCTTGCCCCTGGTCGCCACCGTTGCCGTTGCCGTTGCCGTTGCCGCCGGCCGCCGAACCGATCGTGGCCAGGATCACCTTGCAGTAGCCGTCCACCCGCCCGGACCCGCCGGCCAGGTTCTCCAGCGCGCGCATCCGGCCGGAGTCCGGCTCCTTGCCGTCCCGGATGTCCCGGCAGACCGTGGCGATGTCCCGCCAGCGGCCGTCCGGCGCCCCGGAGGGGGCGCCCGAGCCCGGAGCGCCGCTTCGGCCGGGGCCGCCCGACGGTCCGGTGGCCGTGCCGGAGGCGCCGCCGGAACTCGCGCCCGTGCTGCCGCTCGGCAGGCCCGGGCCGGGGCCCCCGGTCAGCGACGGCGAGACCGAGGCCAGCGGCGTGCTCGAGGTCTGGCCGGCGGAGACGGAGGCGGCGGGGCCGGGGTTCTGGGAGTCGAACGGCGTGGGCAGCACTCCGCTCCCGACGGCCATGGCGACCCCGCCGAGCATGCCCACGCTCACTCCCGCGGCGAGCGCCAGCCGGGCCGGGCGGGCCCAGCGGGGGCGGCGGGCCGGGATTCCGGTACGGGCCTCGGGGGCCGGTGCGCCGATGCGGACCAGGCCCGCGTCGGCGGGCGGTTCGGCCGCGGCCGAACGCCGGGCGGCGGCACCGGCGTCGAGGGCGGCAGCGGTCCGTTCGGCCTCGGCGGCCTCGCGGGCCTTGCGGAACGCGGCCAGGGCGGCCTGTTCGCCGGGGAGTTCACCGGTGGCGGCGGCCGCCTGCGCGGACAGGGCACCGAGCGCCCGGGCAAGACGTTCGGCCTGGTCACGGGCGCGGGCGTCGACGGCTTCCAGTGACTCACCGCGCAGCAGACGTTCCGCCGTCTCACGGTTCAGCCACTTGTCGTGCTCGTCGGCCATCACATGTCCTTCTGCGTCCGCGCGCGTGTATGCGTCACAGTGGCGGACGACACCGCGCCCTGGCGCGGTTCTCGCTGGGGTGGGAGCGCGTCCAGGGCGCCCGCCGATTCCGGATCCTGGCCGAGCAGCTCCGCGAGCCGCTTCAGGCCGCGGTGCGCCGCGGTGCGCACGGCACCGGCGCGTTTGCCGAGCGTCTCGGCGGCGGTCTTGGCGTCGAGGCCGACCACCACGCGCAGGACGACCGCCTCGGCCTGGTCCTGCGGGAGCCGCGCGATGAGGGAGAGGGTGCTGTCGGTGGCCAGGGCCTCGATGGCCTCGCCGGCCGTGTCGGACTCGGCGGCCCGGCCGGTCAGTTCCGTCTCGTCGCCGCCTATTGCGGGGCGCCGGCCGCGCATCCGTATGTGGTCCAGGGCGCGGTTGCGGGCGATCCGGGCGGCCCAGCCGCGGAACCGGTCGGCGTCTCCGCTGAACCGGTCCAGGTCGCGAGCGATCTGCAGCCAGGCCTCGGAGGCCACGTCCTCGGCGTCCGGATCTCCGACCAGCGTGCGGACGTATCCGAGCAGCCGCGGCTGCACGGCGCGATACACCGTACGGAACGCGGTCTCGTCTCCGTCCTGTGCCGCACGCACCGCGGCGGTCAGCTCCGCGTCGTCCCCCAGCACCGCACTCCCTTTACGCCTGTTCCCTGGTCTGGCGCGAAAGGCACGTTACGGCGTGAAAGCGGTCCTCGTCCATGTCCGTCGACGGCTATGTAGACGATGCAACTAACTCGTGATCCGGTGCGGAAGTACGCAGGGTGAGGGTCGGACGGCACAGGGGTGTGACAGAAAACGCACTCACGGCGCTGAAGGAAGTACGGGCCGTGCGCGGCCCGTCCGCGCGACGGCCGGGGCCTCTCCTGTGGGGGGTGGCGGCCCCGGCCGTTGCCCCGGCGCCACCGGTCGCGCCTCTTTCCCTACTTCTTCGCCTTGCGGGCAGGCTTCGAACTCGGCGTGGCCCCACGGGACTTATCGCTCGAATTGCCCGCTTTGTCGTTCTTCTTTCCTGGCGAGCGCTCCACTTGGGCGCAGCAGGCCGCCACCTCGTCCGGACCGCCCGCCGCCGCGACGAGCCGCCGCACGGCCGCCGGATCCAGGGCGGCGGTCCCGGTGGCCGGAGCCGGGCGGCGCGGGGCGCTCACCGACGGCCGGGCGGGATGCGCGGCGCCCCGGCCGGCGTCCGCGCCGGAGCCCGCCGATCGCCGCGACCGCGACGCCGCCCAGCGCGACGCTCGCGAGCGCCACCGAGAGCGTGGCCCTCAGCGACAGCCGCCCCGGACCGGCGCGGCGGGCCGCCGTTCGCCCCTGCGCCGGGTGCGCACCGGGCGCGTGCCGTCCGCACGGGCCGCGCGCGCCGCGCGGAAGGCCGCCACGGCCCGGTGCTCCGCCTCGGGATCGATGCCGTCGGCGCGCAGGGCGGCACCGAACCACGCCTCGAACTCTGCCATTTCAGGCGATTCGGACACAGTGGGGTGTGCGTGCCGGCAGCCGGGCAGCCCGCCGCCGCTGTGCCGTTCACCCATGTCCGTTCCCGTCCCCCGTCCGTTCCGCCCGGCGCGCCGGACACACGGGGCCCGGAAGCAGTGTCTGCGCCGAGGCCGTGCGCAGATCGGTACGGCATTCCATACGGCCGTCGGCCGTCAGCGTTCATTCCGACTCACCCAGCGTCCGCGGGCCCTCATCCGTCACACCCGCACCGCCCTCGCCCCGCCCGCCCAAGTGCCGGGCGAGCCGCGCCAGTCCGCGGTGGGCTGCCTTGCGGACGGCGCCGGGCCGCTTGCCGAGCACGCGCGCGGCCGCCGGGCCGTCGAGGCCGACGACCACGCGCAGCAGCACGGCCTCGGCCTGGTCGCGCGGGAGGGTGCGCACCAGGTCCAGGGCGCGTTCGGTGGAGAGCGACTCCAGGGCCTGATCGTGGGTGTCGGGCCGGCCGGGCAGCTCCAGCGCGTCCTGTCCGGGGGCCGCCGGCCGTACCCGCCGGCGGCGCAGATGGTCCAGGGCGCGGTTCCGGGCGATGGTCGCGGTCCAGCCGCGAAATCCCGCGCCGTCACCTCTGAACCGGCCGAGGTCCCGGGCTATCTCCAGCCAGGTGTCGGAGGCCACGTCCTCCGCGTCCTCGCCGACCAGGCCCCGCAGATAGCCGAGGAGTCCCGGCTGCACGATCCGGTAGGCCGCCGCGAAGGCGGTCTCGTCGCCGTCCTGGGCGCGCGCGACGGCCGCGGCCAGCTCCGCGTCCCGCGGCCGCGGGCGACGGGGTTGCCCTCCCTGGCCCAAGACGTCCTCGTTCGTTCCCGGTTGATGGCCGGGCCATGTGCTGGGCAACGGCCGCGCGCCCGGCTACACCTGCGCGGAGACGGTCGCGTCCCGGCACAGCAGGCGCAGCGAGCCGTGGCCGCCGTACGCGCGCCGGGCCTCGTCGATGGGGTCCCACATCCGGCCGTCGGGGGTGCGTACCCAGTACTCACCGCCGGTCGCCCACCACTCGGCGCCGGTCTGCCGGACGATCACCTCGCCGGCGTAGGCGCCGAAGCCGCGCAGCGCGCTGTCGACGGCGGGGTACGGCGGGCTCTCGCGGCGGATCTCCTCGATCATCCGGTCCACCCGCCACAGGCTCTGCGCCGAGTAGTCGAGCCGGACCCGGGCGCCCTCGCGCGCCATCGCCACGGTGTCCGCCGCCCACCGCACCGGCTTCGCCGCGGCGTGCGGCCTGGTCTCCTGCTGTGGTGTCACGTCCTGGGCTGTCACATAGGGAAGAGCGACCCGGCCCGGCCATCCGTCACGCCGATTCGAAACGTTTCGGCAACCGTCGCAGGACCGCCCCACGTCCGCCGCAGAGCGCTCACACGATCGCCGCAGCCGCGAGCCGGCCGGTCACGCACCCGGCTCCGCCCCGCTGCGCGCCCGCCGGGACACCACGGCCCGCAGCACCCGGCGCCCCTCCACCGACAGGTCCAGCGCACGGCGCAGGCCGTGGGTGCCGTGCTCGGCGAGCAGGTCCAGCACGGCCCGCTGGCGGCGCAGTTCGGCGGCGACCAGCGGCGGCAGGTCCTCCGGGTCGCCCGCGCGCCCGGCGTCGGGGCCCTCGGCGGCCGAGGTGGAGTCGGTGGCGGGGTCGAGCAGCCGGTGGATGCGCAGGGAGGCGACTGAGCAGGCGTCGGCCCAGGGCCGTACCGCGTCGGCGGTGCGCGCGGCCGGAGCCGCGTCCAGCATCCGCCGCACCAGCAGCGCGGCCTCGTCGTCGGCAAGCTCCCCGGCCCCCAGGCTGCCCCGGGCCCGCTCCAGGCTCGCGGACCAGTCGGAACCGTCGGCGAGGCTCGCCCACAGGGGGCGCAGCAGTTCGTCGTCGGCACCGAGCAGGGGCAGGCATCGGTCCAAACAGGCCAACCCGCTGGCGGCCAGTCCGCGCTCGTCGGCCTGTGCGATTTGTTCCACCAGGCTCATGAATGTCTCCCTAGCCAGGGCGCCGACCGTTACGGAGCCCGCACTTCCCCTTACTGCGTCCGGGCCCCTCCCGGTGTCACAGGGAGCGCCGGCTCAGCCCAGCCTGGCCGAAAGTCGCTGGAAGTCCGCCCAGGACAGGGACGGCGTGCCCGGGTCCCACAGCTTCTGTACGGTGGCCCGCAGCGGCATCCGTATCCCGGCCGCGACCTGTGCCTCCGTCTGGGCGTTGGGGAAGTCGCACCACACCGCGAAGGTCCCGCCGAGGATCTGCCCGTCGTAGCGCGCCGGTACGGCGGTCGTGCCGCGCAGCACCCGCGGGTTCCACTGCTCGTAGATGCGCTGTCCGGTCGGGTAGACGAAGGTCTGCGGCTGACCGAGGACGTAGTAGAGGAACTCGTCGTTGTAGTTGATGACCTTCCGGCCCGCGCTCAGGTACTCCACCGGCTGCCGGGCGCCGAGTTCCTTGCCGGTCCAGTAGGCGACCTGGAGGTCACCCGCGGCCTGCACGGAGGTCCCGGTGTAGAAGCCGTCGTTCCAGGCCCGCATGGTCTTTCCGTGGGCGCGGACGGTCCCGGCGCGGTCGTTGAGCCAGCCGGTGGCGAGGTCGGCGACCGTGCCGCCGGAGCCGTACTTCTGCCGTGCGGCGGCCGCCAGCTGCGGATACGAGGCCTGCGGGTTCTTCACGGTCAGCGCCTGGTACTCGTCGCCGCCGAGATGCCACTGGCTGCCGGTGAACAGCCCCGCGTACTCGTTCAGCAGGTCGTCCAGGAGCTTCGCGGAGGCGGGCTTGGAGATGTCGATCGCGCCCTTGGTCACGACCCCGCTCGCGTTGCGCAGCTGCAGGTCGGGGTGGGCGGCGAGGACGGCACCCAGGTGCCCCGGCGAGTCGATCTCCGGTACGACGGTGATGTGCCGGCTGTTCGCGAGATCCACTATCCGCTTGACCTGCGCCTTGGTCAGGTGGTCCGCGGAGACGATCTCGGGGTGGGTGCTGGACTCGATCCGGAAGGCCTGGTCGTCGGAGAAGTGCAGCCCCAGCTCGTTGAACTTCAGATCCCCCAGCTCGCGTATCCGGTCCTCTATCCAGGACTCGGTGAACGGCTTGCGCGCTATGTCCAGCATGAACCCGCGCACCGGCTTGGCGGGCTCGTCCCGCACGACCCCCTCCGGCGCCGTACCGCCGCCGTGGACCTCCTGCTTCAGCGTGCGGGTGCCGTAGAACACGCCCGCCGCGCCCGGCCCGCTGATGCCGACCCGCCCGTCGCGGACGGTCACGGTGTACGACTCCTGGTTCCCGCCCCCGCCGCCGAGCGCGAGCCGGACGTCCCCCGCCCGTACGTCGTCCTTCTCCCCCGCGTAGGTGAGGCCCAGCTCCCCGGCTATCAGCCGCCCCTCGCCGGCCAGCTCGGCATCGCTCACCACCACCCGCTCGCTCTTCTGCGGCTTCCAGCCCGGCCCGCGCGCCGGGGTGAAGGCGCGCACCGCGGGTATCGTCCCCGGCGCCCGGGACAGCGGATAGGACCGGCCGGGCGTGTGACTCGCCGCGGACGTGGCCGCCGTACCGGATCCGGCCACCCGGCCGGAAAGCGATGACTGCGGCGCACCCCCTCCCGGCTTGCCGCCGCTGCCGCCCGACGAGGCCCACACGCCGACGCCCGTGCCGAGCGCGACGGTCCCGACGAACGCGGCGGCCATCGCCGCCCGCTTACGTTTCACCTGCTGCGCCGGAGTGCGGCGCTTGTGCTGGGTCACCGTGCCAACGTACGACCGATCAGCCGTTCATTCGTCATCCAGGCGAGCCGAAACTCTGCCGTTCGGGTGAAATTCAGGCATCGCGAGGACGCACAGTGACCACTCTCGATAGCCTGACTACACACCTTTCACAGCATCCCCTGCCACGCCACATGTGACGCGAGGACCCACGCTGCCCGCCCACCGCCTCCCGTACCTCCCCAACCCCCTCGACGCCTTCAACACCGCCCCCGCCGATGACGCCCGCGCCCTGCTCCTGCGCTGCCTGCACTGCCCGCGCTGGTCCCGCCGGGTGGCCGACCACCGGCCCTACCCCGACCTGGACTCCCTCCTGGCGGCGGCGGACGAGGCGGCGTACGACCTGTCGCCGGAGGACCTCGCCGAGGCCCTGGCGCGCGAGTCGCTCCCGGAGTTGCCCGAGGACACGTACGCGGTCGCCCACACGGCCCTGAGCGCGGCCCACGCGGCCTACGAAGCCCGGTTCGGGCACGTTTTCGTCATCTATCTGGGTGATTGTCCGCGCGAAGAGGCTCTCGACCGCATCCTCGAAGGCATCCGGTCACGGCTGACGAACGACCCGGAGGAGGAACGGGTGACAGCGGCGGAGGAGATCCGGCGCCTCGCGCGAAGCAGACTCGCGACATCCCTGCGCGGCACGGGGCCGCGCCCGTCTGCGGCTCCGCCGCGGGGCGCGCCCAGCCCGAACGCACCCGCAGTCGGCACATAACGGGACACGCCACCCCCGAGGCCGCGTGCCCGCTCCCCCATCCGGTGCCAATTTGATCACACAAGGTAGGCCCCCCGTAAAGCACGGCGCAGCGCATCGCTACGATGCAGAGGGCCGGTGGACCGTACCCGGCCGGGCCCGACCGACAGTGAAGCCGGCGCGGCCCTAGTCCCCGCTCCCGGAGGGTTCTTCCGTGCCGGCTGGAACGCTGTACCGCGGCCGGGAAGGAATGTGGTCCTGGGTGGCTCACCGAGTCACCGGCGTCCTCATTTTCTTCTTCCTGTTCGTTCACGTCCTGGACACCGCTCTCGTGCGTGTCTCCCCCGAGGACTACGACAAGGTCGTAGCCACGTACAAGACTCCGATCGTCGCGCTGCTGGAGTACGGCCTCGTCGCCGCCATCCTCTTCCACGCGCTCAACGGCCTGCGTGTCATCGCCGTCGACTTCTGGTCGAAGGGCCCGCGCTACCAGAAGCAGATGTTCTGGTCCGTGATGGGTGTCTGGGTCGTCCTGATGGTCGGCGCGATCTACCCCGTGCTCGGCCACGCCGCTCGTGTCCTGTTCGGGAGCTGACGCCGATGTCCATGACTGAAACCACCGCGTCCGGGATCGGCCCCGTCGAGGGTGCCGTCTACACCGTGGACAACCCGGCCCCGCTGATCGAGGCGCCGCGCAAGCGCACGAAGAAGACCCCGAAGTCGACCCGGGGCAACTTCGAGCTGGCCGCCTGGCTGTTCATGCGGCTGTCCGGCATCGTGCTGGTCGTCCTGGTCCTCGGCCACCTGCTGATCCAGCTCGTGCTGGACGGCGGTGTCTCCAAGGTCGGCTTCGCCTTCGTGGCCGGCCGCTGGGCGTCCCCGTTCTGGCAGGTCTGGGACCTGCTGATGCTGTGGCTCGCGATGCTGCACGGCGCCAACGGCCTGCGCACGGTCATCAACGACTACGCGGAGCGTGCCGCCTCCCGTATGTGGCTGAAGGCTCTGCTCTACACCGCCACGGTGTTCACCATCCTGCTGGGCACGCTGGTGATCTTCACCTTCGACCCGAACATCCGCTAGGCACGGGGCTGCGAGAATCATGAAGATCCACAAGTACGACACCGTCATCGTCGGCGCCGGTGGCGCGGGCATGCGCGCGGCCATCGAGTCGACGAAGCGCAGCCGCACCGCCGTGCTGACCAAGCTCTACCCCACCCGCTCCCACACGGGCGCCGCGCAGGGCGGCATGGCCGCCGCGCTCGCCAACGTGGAGGAGGACAACTGGGAGTGGCACACCTTCGACACGGTCAAGGGCGGTGACTACCTGGTCGACCAGGACGCCGCCGAGATCCTGGCGAAGGAGGCCATCGACGCCGTCCTCGACCTGGAGAAGATGGGCCTGCCGTTCAACCGGACCCCGAACGGCACCATCGACCAGCGCCGCTTCGGCGGTCACAGCCGTAACCACGGCGAGGCCCCGGTGCGCCGGTCCTGCTACGCCGCGGACCGCACCGGCCACATGATCCTCCAGACGCTGTACCAGAACTGCGTCAAGGAGGGCGTGGAGTTCTTCAACGAGTTCTACGTCCTGGACCAGCTGATCACCGAGGTCGACGGCGTCAAGCACTCGGCCGGTGTCGTCGCGTACGAGCTGGCCACCGGTGAGATCCACGTCTTCCAGGCGAAGTCGGTCATCTACGCCTCCGGCGGCACCGGCAAGTTCTTCAAGGTGACCTCCAACGCGCACACCCTGACCGGTGACGGCCAGGCCGCGTGCTACCGCCGGGGCATCCCGCTGGAGGACATGGAGTTCTTCCAGTTCCACCCGACCGGCATCTGGCGCATGGGCATCCTGCTGACGGAGGGCGCCCGTGGTGAGGGCGGCATCCTCCGCAACAAGGACGGCGAGCGCTTCATGGAGAAGTACGCGCCGGTCATGAAGGACCTCGCCTCGCGTGACGTCGTCTCCCGCTCCATCTACACGGAGATCCGCGAGGGCCGCGGCTGCGGTCCCGAGGGCGACCACGTCTACCTCGACCTCACCCACCTGCCGCCGGAGCAGCTGGACGCCAAGCTCCCGGACATCACCGAGTTCGCGCGGACCTACCTCGGCATCGAGCCGTACACGGACCCGATCCCGATCCAGCCGACCGCGCACTACGCGATGGGCGGCATCCCGACCAACGTCGAGGGTGAGGTCCTGTCGGACAACACCACCGTCGTCCCGGGTCTGTACGCGGCCGGCGAGGTCGCCTGTGTCTCCGTGCACGGCGCCAACCGCCTCGGCACCAACTCGCTGCTGGACATCAACGTCTTCGGCCGCCGTTCGGGCATCGCCGCCGCCGAGTACGCCCACAAGGCGGACTTCGTCGAACTGCCGGAGAACCCCGAGGCGTTCGTCGTCGAGCAGATCGAGCGGCTGCGCAACTCCACCGGCAACGAGCGGGTGGCCACGCTCCGCAAGGAGCTGCAGGAGACCATGGACGCCAACGTCATGGTGTTCCGCACCGAGCAGACGATCAAGACGGCCGTCGAGAAGATCGCCGAGCTGCGCGAGCGCTACAAGAACGTGGCGATCCAGGACAAGGGCAAGCGGTTCAACACCGACCTCCTCGAGGCCATCGAGCTGGGCAACCTGCTCGAACTGGCCGAGGTCATGGCCGTGTCCGCCCTGGCCCGCAAGGAGTCCCGCGGCGGCCACTACCGCGAGGACTACCCGAACCGCGACGACGTCAACTTCATGCGCCACACCATGGCGTACCGCGAGGTGGGCGACGACGGCACCGAGTCCATCCGTCTCGACTACAAGCCGGTCGTCCAGACCCGCTACCAGCCGATGGAGCGTAAGTACTGATGGCTACCCCCGTTCTGGACAAGGTGGAGGCGGAGTCCGCCGCGTCCCCGTACATCACCGTCACCTTCCGGGTCCGCCGGTTCAACCCGGAGGTCTCGGCGGAGGCGACCTGGGAAGACTTCCAGCTGGAGATCGACCCGAAGGAGCGTGTCCTCGACGGCCTCCACAAGATCAAGTGGGACGTCGACGGCACCCTCACCTTCCGCCGGTCGTGCGCGCACGGCATCTGCGGCTCGGACGCGATGCGGATCAACGGCAAGAACCGCCTTGCCTGCAAGACGCTGATCAAGGACATCAACCCCGAGAAGCCGATCACGGTCGAGCCCATCAAGGGCCTGACGGTCCTGAAGGACCTGGTCGTCGACATGGAGCCGTTCTTCCAGGCGTACCGGGACGTCATGCCGTTCCTGGTCACCAAGGACACGAACGAGCCGACGCGCGAGCGGCTGCAGTCCGCCGAGGACCGCGAGCGCTTCGACGACACGACGAAGTGCATCCTCTGCGCGGCCTGCACCTCCTCCTGCCCGGTGTTCTGGAACGACGGCCAGTACTTCGGTCCGGCCGCGATCGTGAACGCCCACCGCTTCATCTTCGACAGCCGTGACGAGGCGGGCGAGCAGCGCCTGGAGATCCTCAACGACCGTGACGGCGTGTGGCGTTGCCGTACGACCTTCAACTGCACGGACGCCTGCCCGCGCGGTATCGAGGTCACCAAGGCGATCCAGGAAGTCAAGCGCGCCCTGATCACGCGCCGCTACTGATCCTTTTCGGCGCCTTGCCGGCGAGGGCCCCGTTTCCACCTCCGGAAGCGGGGCCCTCGGGCGTTTTGGACGGGTTTCCCCGCCGGTCGGTTCTAATCTGACGACATGCCAGACGAAGAGTCGTACGAGCTGCTCGGTTTCGACAACGTGCTGCTCCCCGTCGGGGACCTCGGTGAGGCCGTCGGCTTCTATGAGCGGGCCGGGTTCGTCGTGGGGTTCCGGTTCGACGAGGGCGGCATCGCGCTGCTGAAGGCCGGCAAGGAGACGCCCGGGATCCTGCTGCGGGCCGAGGAGGCGGTGGGGCGCCGGACGCCGCCGTGGCCCTCGCCGCGCATCTGGCTGGAGGTGCCGGACGCGCGGGCGGCGGCACGGGGGCTGAGCGCCGCCGGGATCGCGCCGCTGGACGAGGTGCTCCAGGGCGCCACCGGCTGGACCGTGGAGGTCGCCGACCCCTGGGGCAACGTCCTCGGCTTCACGGACTACACCAAGCGCCCGGAGCTGGGCCGCAGGGGCTGAGCGGGAGCCTCGCGGCACTGGCTAGGCTCTTTGCCCGTGCCCGCGAACAACGACGGCCCCGAGCCGGCCGACTCCCCCAGCAGCAAGTCCGAGCAGACCCGCGCGCTGATCCTGGAGACCGCGATGCGGTTGTTCCAGGAGCGCGGGTACGACAAGACCACCATGCGGGCCATCGCCAAGGAGGCCGGGGTCTCCGTCGGCAACGCCTACTACTACTTCGCGGGCAAGGAGCACCTGATCCAGGGCTTCTACGACCGGATCGCCGCCGAGCAGCAGGCGGCCGTCCGTGCGGTCCTGGACCGGGAGACCTCTTTGGAGGCGCGGCTCGCGGGCGTGCTGACGGTCTGGCTCGACATCGCCCGGCCGTACCACGAGTTCGCCGTGCAGTTCTTCAAGAACGCCGCCGACCCCGACAGCCCGCTCAGCCCCTTCTCGCCCGAGAGCGCACCCGCCCGCGAGCAGGCGATCGCCATCCACCGGGAGGTGCTGGCCGGGTCGAAGTCCAAGGTTCCGGCCGAACTCCGGGACGTCCTCCCGGAGTTGATGTGGCTGGCGCAGATGGGGCTCGTCCTGTACTGGGTCTTCGACCGGACCGAGGGGCGCGAGCGCAGCTACCGGCTGGCCCGGCGCGGCGCCCGGCTGACCGCCCGCGGCGTGGCGCTCGCCCGCTTTCGTGTGCTGCGCCCCCTGGTCCTGGAGGTCCATGAGCTGTTCACGGACTTCCTGCCCGGCATGACCAAGGCACTGCCCGATCCCCGCGGCAAGGGGACCAAGGAGGCCGGGGCGACCGACGGAACCGAGGGGCGCGCGGCGGAGAACGAAGCGGAGAACGAAGAGGACTGATCAGATCCAGGTCAGGCGCCACAGGCGGAACACGCCCGTGCCGTCGTCCAGGTACTGGCTGCCGCCCACGTCCTCGGTGCTGACCACGTACTCCTTGCGCTGCCACAGCGGGATCAGCGGGACGTCCTGGGCGACGTCCGCCTGGATGTCCTCGAAGTCCTTCGAGGCCCGGCTGCGGTCGGCGTACTGCTGGCTGTCCAGGATGAGCTGGTCGACCAGCTTGTTGCTGTACCCGGTGCTCATGGTGGAGCCGGTGCCGACGAGCGCCGCGCCGAAGGTGTCCGGGTCGGGATAGTCGGCCACCCAGCCGACCGACCAGGCGTCCATCTTCCCGGCGGCCCAGCGCTTTTGGAAGTCGGTCCACTCGTAGCCCTTGACGTCCACCTTGAACAGGCCGCCCGCCTCCAGCTGCTGCTTCAGCGCCGCGGCCTCCTCCGCGCCCGCGCCGTGGCCGATCCCGTAGCCGAAGGTGAAGCGCACCGGCAGGCTGACCCCGGCCTGGGTGAGCAGCTCGCGCGCCCTGGTGAGGTTCTGCGTCGGGTAGTCGTCGAAGAACGACGTGGTGTGGCCGGTGATGCCGGTCGGGATCAGCGAGTACAGCGGGTCGACCGTGCCCTGGTAGACCGTCGCGGCCAGCCGCTCGCGGTTGACCAGCCAGGCCATCGCGCGGCGCACCCGTGCGTCGTGCAGCGGGGAGTTCGCGCGGGTGTTGAGGTACAGGTTGCGGGTCTCGGAGCTGTCGGACTCGGTGACGCGCCGGGTGGGATCGCTCGGGTTCAGCCGGGAGAGCACGCCCGGCGAGAGGTTGCGGGTGGCGACGTCGACCTGCTGGGCCTTCCAGGCGCTGTCCAGCTTGGCCGAGTCGGTGTAGTAACGCAGCTCGATCGGGCGTCCGGAACCGCTGAGGTAGCCCTTGTAGTGCCCGTTCGGGGCGAGCACGGCCTTCTCGTCCTTGGTGTACGACGTCAGCCGGTACGGGCCGGTGCCGTCGATCTCGGTGCCGGTGCGCAGCGCGCCGGCCGGGTACTTCTCCTTGTCGACGATCGACCCGGCGCCGGTGGCGACCTTCAGCGGCCAGGTGGCGTCCCCGGACGTCAGATGGAAGGTGACGGTGGTGGCGCTGTCGGCGGTCACCGACGCGAGCGTCGAGAACAGCGAGGACGGGCCGGTATCGGAGTTGATCTTCTTGACCCGGTCGAAGGAGTACTTCACGTCCTCGGCCGTCATCGCGCGCCCGCTCGGGAAGGTGATCCCTGAGCGCAGCGTGCACTGGTACGTCCTCAGCCCGCTGCCCTGGAAGGCACAGCTCTGCGCCGCGTCCGGGACCGGTGCGACCCCGCCGGGTTCGAACGTCAGCAGCGACTGGAACACGTTGCTGAACAGGGCCCAGGAGCCGGCGTCGTAGGCACCGGCCGGGTCCAGGTCCGTGACCGCGTCCGTCGTACCGACCGTGATGGTCTTGTCCTTGTTCTCCTGCGACGGCAGCAGCTGCCAGCCGCCGATTCCCACGACCGCGAGCACAAGCAGCGTCACGAGAATGCGCATGCGAACAGATCGCATGGTGGTGCCCTCCCCAGGCCCCCTACAGGCCCTACCCCTGGCCAGCACGAATTCGCCACTCCCCCAAGTGACGCGGCTCACCTAATCACAGGAGTTTCACCTGGGGGAAGGGCTTTCTGACCAGTTGGGGCAAGAACTTGCCCAGAAGTTGTTTCCTCCGGATTTCACAGCCCCTTCACGGACGGGGGTGTGGTTCCGGCCAGGCGCGCGGGTGGTCCGGTCCGGGGGCCGGCTATGAGGTGCGGCGCAGTGCGCGCAGCCCGCGCAACCCGATGCCTCCGATGACCGTCCCCAATACGAAGGAGACGACGGCCAGCAGCAGATGCACCCAGAAGTACGCGGTCGGGTGGCCGTTGTCGAAGGCGAGCCCGCTGCTGTCCTTGACCAGGTTCTTGACGAAAGTGATCCAGATGACCCAGCTCCACACTCCGAAGGCGAGCAGGAACCAGGAGAGGCGGCGGCTGAGCTTCATGGGTCCAGTATCCGCGTCCCGTGTCCGGTTCCGTGCCGGGGGTGGGGTCGGGAGCGGGACTTCACCGTCCGCGCCGGGTACGTTTCCGACCGTGCCCGCACCGAAGAAGACCGGCCGGCGATCACTGCTGGTCACCTCCGCCACCCTGCTGTCCCTGTCCGCCACCGCGCCCGCCGCCCTGGCCGCCCCCGCCCCGTCGACGAGCCCGACCCCCACGCCCCCGGCGACGATGTCGGCCCTGGGCGGCGCGCGGCTGGGACAGCCAGGCACCCAGGTGAACCTCGCCCCGGGCGTCCCCGTGCTGCCCAAGGACCTCACCGCCCGCTCCTGGATCGTCACCGACGCCGAGTCGGGCGCCGTGCTCGCCGCGCACAACGCGCACTGGCGGCTGCCGCCCGCGAGCACGCTGAAGATGCTGTTCGCGGACACCGTCCTGCCCCGCTTCCCCAGGGACACCACGCACAAGGTGGTGCCGTCGGACCTCGCGGGCATGGGCACCGGCTCCAGCGTGGTCGGGATAAAGGAGGGCAGCACCTACAGCGTCCACGACCTGTGGCTCGGGGTCTTCCTGCGCTCGGGCAACGACGCCGTGCACGTGCTGTCCGCGATGAACGGCGGGGTCCAGCAGACCGTCAAGGACATGCAGGACCACGCCGACGAGCTGCAGGCCCTCGACACGCATGTGGTGACGCCCGACGGCTACGACGAGAAGGGCCAGGTCTCCTCGGCGTACGACCTGACGCTGTTCGCGCGGTCCGGGCTGCAGAAGAAGGACTTCCGCGAGTACTGCTCGACCGTACGGGCGAAGTTCGGCACCGGCGAGATCCAGAACACCAACCGGCTGCTGAGCGGCGACACCGACGTCCCCGTCTACCAGGGCATCGCGGGAGTGAAGAACGGCAACACCACGAACGCGGGCGCCACCTTCACCGGGGTCGCCGAACGCAGTGGCAGAGTGCTGCTCGTCACGGTGATGAACCCGGAGAAGCACGAGCACAACGAGGTCTACAAGGAGACGGCGAAGCTGTTCGACTGGGGCTTCCAGGCGGCCGGCAAGGTCAGTCCGGTGGGCGAGCTGGTGCCGCCGAAGAGCGCGCTGCCGAGCCCCGCGCCCAGCGCCTCCGCCGGGGCCGCCGGGTCCGGGGCGAAATCACTGACGGGCGCCGCCGCCGGCTCCGGCCGGGGTGCCGGCACCGCCGCGGCCATCGCGGGCGGGCTGGTGGTCCTGCTCGCGGGTGCGGTGTTCCTGATCAACCGCCGTTGGCCGCTGCCGGACCTGATGCGCCGCCGTAACCGCTGAGCCCGCCCTCCTCCCCGCCCTCTTCACCGCTCTCCTCCCCGCTCTCCTCCCCGCTCTCTTCCGCGGCCTGCGCGTCGCTCTGTGTCGCCGTCCAGGAGGCGCAGAACAGGACGAGCTTCGCGGTGAAGTTGATCCACAGCAACAGCGCCACGGGGACACCGAACGCGCCGTACATGCTCTTCGCGGCGACTCCCTGGATATAGCCGCTGAGCAGCAGTTTCAGCAGTTCGAAGCCGACCGCGCCGAGCAGGGCGGCCACTACCAGGCGGTGGCGCGGCGGCTCGACCCCGGGCAGCAGGGTCAGGACGTAGAGCAGGACGAGGAAATCGCCGAGCACGGCGACGGCGAACGCGGCGATCCGCAGCAGCAGGCTGCCCCAGCCGTACTCGGCGAGGCCCAGATGGCGCGCGACCAGGCCGACGGCGGCCGAGGCGAGCGTGGACGCGGCGAACGTGAGCAGCAGGGCGCCGCCGAGACCGACGAGGATGCCGGCGTCCTTGGCCTTGGCGAGGAACGGGTTCTCCGCCTTGTCGGGCAGCTCCCACACCGTGCGCAGGCAGTCGCGCATCTGGCCGACCCAGTTGATGCCGGTGAGCAGCAGCACCGCGCCCGCGATGATGCCGACGGTGCCGGCGTTGTGCACCAGCGAGGTGATGTTCAGCTGGTCCGACACGACGCCCGGGAACTGTTCGGCGATCTTCTGCTCGACGGTCTTCTGCCGGGACGGACTGAGGGTGGCGGCGGTGATCGCGGCGGCCACGGTCAGCAGCGGGAAGAGCGCCACGAAGCTGATGAACGTCATGGCCGCGGCCAGCCGCGACCACTTCACCCGGTCCAGCCGCTCGTAGCAGTGCCACGCGTGCGTCGTCATCAGGCGGGTGACGACCGGCCCGATGCCGGGGAGTTTCTTCAGCCAGTCCATGATCCGTTCCTGCCCCTGTCGGCGCGCTCGTATGACATCCCACTAATCACCCGTTGTGTGCAGCACGCGAATGTTCCGCAACTAACCTTCTATACAGGGACGATACGGTCGCCGACATGTCTGGAGACACGGTTTCCGTCATCCGTCCGCGGACATACGAGGAGGCCGCGGTCGCCGTGCGCGCATGCGGTGCGCGCGGCGCCGTCGCCCGGGGCGGCCCGAACCGGTCCCACGGGGACTCGGCGCGGAACGCGGGCGGCACCGTCCTCGACATGACCGGCCTCGACCGTGTCCATGTGGTGGACGCCGACGAGGGCGTCGTCCTGTGCGCGGCCGGCGTCCCCCTGCGCCGGCTGGCCGAACTCCTGCTCCCGCTCGGCTGGTTGGTGCCGGCCGTCCCCGCCGCCCGGCACACGACGGTCGGCGGGGCCATCGCCGCCGACCTCCACGTCTCCGGCTCCTTCACCCGCCACGTCCAGGCCCTGGAGCTGCTCACCGCGGACGGCGAGGTCCGCGCCGTCCGCCCGGACACCGAGCTTTTCGAGGCGACCGCCGGCGGGCTGGGCCTGACCGGAGTGATCCTGACGGCCACGATCCGGCTGCTCCCGGTCCAGACGGCGTACCTGAGCGTCGGCACCGAGCGCGCCGCCGGCCTGGACGACCTGCTGGCCCGCCTGACGGCCACCGGCCGGGGCAACCGCTACGCGGCCGCCCGGATCGACCTGACGGCCCGGGGCGCGGCCACCGGACGCGGGGTGCTCACCCGCGCCGAGCCCGCCCCGCTCGACGCCCTCGGCACGGGCACGCGCGCGTGGCGCCGCCTGCTCCCCCCGCGCCCCCTCCGGCTGCCGCCCGTCGGCACCCTCGTCCCCGCCTCGATCCGGTACCGGTCGGCGCCACGCGCGCGTACCGGTGCGCTCCGGCACCTGTCCGCCTTCTTCCACCCGCTGGACACCGTCCCGCTCGAAAGCCGCCTGCACGGCCGTACCGGCCGCGTGCGCTACCGGTTCACCGTCGGCGACGGCCAGGAGGAGACCCTGCACCGCATCGTGCGGCGCCTGGCCACCCGCCGCTGCCCGACCGCCCACGCCGTCCTCCAGCGCCCCGGCGAGGCCGGCCCCGGCTGGCTCTCCTGCGCCGTGCCCGGCTGGACGCTGACCCTGGATCTCCCGGCCGGGCTGCCCAAACTGCCCGCCTTCCTCGACGCACTGGACGAGGAGGTCGCCGCGGCCGGGGGCCGGGTCGGCCTCGCCGAGGACGCCCGGCTGCGCCCCGACCTGTTCACCGCCATGTACCCGCGCGCGGCCGACTTCCGCGCTCTGCGCGCCGGGCTGGACCCGCGCGCGGTCTTCGCCTCGGACCTCGCCCGCCGGCTCGCCCTCTAGGAGCTGATGTGAAGGACGCCTTCGGTCTGCCCCAGTCCCTGCTCGTCCTCGGCGGCACGTCCGAGATCGCGCTGGCCACCGCGCGCAGGCTGATCGCCCGCCGCACCCGCACCGTGTGGCTGGCCGGCCGGCACTCCCCCGCCCTGGAAAGGGCCGCCGAGAACCTGCGCGCGCTCGGTGCGGACATCCGCACCGTCGGCTTCGACGCCCTCGACCCCGAGTCGCACGAGACGGCGCTCGGCAAGGTCTTCGCCGAGGGCGACATCGACGTGGTGCTGCTCGCCTTCGGCATTCTCGGCGACCAGGCCCATGACGAGCGCGAGCCGGCGCGCGCCGTCCGGGTCGCCCAGACCAACTACACCGGGGCGGTCTCGGCCGGCCTGGTCGCCGCCCGGGCCCTGCAGACGCAGGGCCACGGCTCCCTCGTGGTGCTCTCCTCCGTCGCCGGCGAGCGGGCCCGGCGCGCCGACTTCATCTACGGCTCCAGCAAGGCCGGCCTCGACGCCTTCGCCCAGGGCCTCGGCGACGCCCTGCACGGCACCGGCGTGCACGTGCTGGTCGTCCGCCCCGGATCCGTCAGCCGGCCGGAGACCCCGTTCGCCACCACCCCGGAGGCGGTCGCCACCGCGATCGAGCTGGGCCTGCGCCGCCGCTCGGAGACGGTGTGGGTGCCGGGCGTGCTCAGGGTGGTGATGGCGGCGCTGCGGCACACCCCGCGGGCGCTGTTCCGCAGGCTGCCGGTGTGACGGCCGGCGCCTACCGGCTGGCGATGGTCCCGAGCCCGACGTCGGCGCGGCCCGCCTGCGGGGGGACGACGGATCCCCCGAACGTGTACTCCCGCAGCTTGCGCCAGACCCCGTCCGGGCCCTGCTCGTAGAGCGCGAAGCCGGTGCACGGCCAGTCGGCCTCGAAGCCCGCCAGTTCCTCGAAGGCACGGTCCATGGCGGCCTCGTCGATGCCGTGCGCGACAGTGACATGCGGGTGGTACGGGAACTGCAGCTCGCGCGCCAGCGGTCCGGACGCGTCCCGCACCCGCTGCTGGAGCCGGGCGCACTCCTCGGCGCCCCGGACGACACGGACGTAGACGACGGGTGACAGCGGCCGGAAGGTGCCGGTGCCCGCGAGCCGCATCGGGAACGGCCGGGCGGCCGCGGCGACCCCGGACAGGTGCGCCTCGACGGCCGGCAGGCCGGCCTGGTCGACCTCGGTCGGCGGCAGCAGCGTGACGTGCGTGGGAATGCCGTGGGCCGCGGCGTCGCCGAAGCCCGCGCGCCGCTCCTGGAGCAGGCTGCCGTGAGGCTCCGGGACCGCGATCGACACGCCGATCGTTACGGTCCCCAACGTCGTCTCCTGTCGTCCGCGCCTGTGTTCTTCCCGGCCGCTCAGCCGTCTGTTCCGCCACCCCGTCGGCTATCGACTGTACGGCCATGGGTGTCCTGTGGGCAGGCGCAGGGGAAGTGATGTGCAGCGCTCTGCCGGTGCGGCGGCCGGTTCAGTGCTTCGCCGGCAGGAAACCCACGCGGTCGTACGCCTGCGCGAGCGTCTCGGCGGCGACGGCGCGCGCCTTCTCCGCGCCCTTGGCCAGGATCGAGTCGAGCGTCTCGGAGTCGTCCAGGTACTGCTGGGTGCGCTCCTTGAACGGCGTCACGAAGTCGACCATGACGTCGGCGAGGTCGGTCTTCAGGGCGCCGTACATCTTGCCCTCGTACTCCCGCTCCAGCTCCGCGACCGGCTTGCCGGTGAGCGTGGAGTAGATGGTGAGGAGGTTCGACACGCCCGGCTTGTTCTCCACGTCGTAGCGGATCACGGTGTCGGTGTCGGTGACGGCGCTCTTGACCTTCTTGGCGGTGGTCTTCGGGTCGTCGAGGAGGTTGATGAGGCCCTTCGGCGTGGACGCCGACTTGCTCATCTTGATCGTCGGGTCCTGCAGGTCGTAGATCTTCGCCGTCTCCTTGAGGATGTACGGCGACGGGATCGTGAACGTCTGCCCGAAGCGGCCGTTGAAACGCTCGGCCAGGTCACGGGTCAGCTCGATGTGCTGGCGCTGGTCCTCGCCGACCGGCACCTCGTGGGCCTGGTAGAGGAGGATGTCGGCGACCTGCAGGACCGGGTACGTGAACAGTCCGACGGACGCCCGGTCCGCGCCCTGCTTGGCCGACTTGTCCTTGAACTGGGTCATGCGGCTGGCCTCGCCGAAGCCGGTGAGGCAGTTCATGATCCAGGCGAGCTGGGCGTGCTCGGGGACGTGGCTCTGCACGAAGAGCGTGCAGCGGTCCGCGTCCAGGCCCGCGGCCAGCAGCTGGGCGGCGGCCAGCCGGGTGTTGGCGCGCAGTTCGGCCGGGTCCTGCGGGACCGTGATCGCGTGCAGGTCGACGACCATGTAGAAGGCGTCGTGGGACTCCTGGAGGGCCACCCACTGGCGGACGGCGCCGAGGTAGTTGCCGAGGTGGAACGAGCCGGCCGTGGGCTGGATGCCGGAGAGCACGCGAGGACGGTCTGAAGCCATGCCCCTCATTGTCGCAGAGTGACGGGCGGGTTCGGTGCGTGGGCAACCGCGGACCGTTCTGGCTGCTGCGGCCCCGCGGCGGGGCCGCACACCGGATGCGGCCCCGCGCGATGGTGGGCGCTTCAGCCCAGGTCGACCTCCGGGTACAGCGGGAAGCCCGCCACCAGGTCCGTCGCCCGCTGGGCGATCTCCTGGGCGACCTTCTCGTCCAGGACGTGGGCCGCCTTCGAGGGGGCGCCCGACTTGGTCGTGCCCGCTTGCGTCGTCGTCAGGACGCGGTCGATCAGGCCCGCGACCTCGTCCATCTCCGCCGTGCCGAGGCCACGGGTGGTGAGCGCCGGGGTGCCGACGCGGATGCCGGAGGTGTACCAGGCGCCGTTGGGGTCGGCCGGGATGGCGTTGCGGTTGGTGACGATGCCCGAGTCGAGGAGGGCCGCCTCGGCCTGGCGGCCGGTGAGGCCGTACGACGTCGCCACGTCGATCAGGTTGAGGTGGTTGTCCGTGCCGCCCGTCACCAGGGTGGCGCCGCGGCGCATCAGGCCCTCGGCGAGCGCACGGGAGTTGTCGACGATGCGCTGGGCGTATTCCTGGAAGGCGGGCCGGCGGGCCTCGGCCAGGGCGACGGCCTTGGCGGCCATGACGTGCGGGAGCGGGCCGCCGAGGACCATCGGGCAGCCGCGGTCGACCTGGTCCTTGAGGGAGTCGTCGCACAGGACCATGCCACCGCGCGGGCCGCGCAGGGACTTGTGGGTGGTCGTGGTGACGATCTGGGCGTGCGGGACCGGGTCGAAGTCGCCGGTCAGGACCTTGCCGGCGACCAGGCCCGCGAAGTGGGCCATGTCGACCATCAGGGTCGCGCCGACCTCGTCGGCGATCTCGCGCATGATCCGGAAGTTCACCAGACGGGGGTACGCCGAGTAGCCCGCGACGATGATCAGCGGCTTGAACTCGCGGGCCTGGGCGCGCAGCGCCTCGTAGTCGATCAGGCCGGTGGCCGGGTCGGTGCCGTAGGAGCGCTGGTCGAACATCTTGCCGGAGATGTTCGGGCGGAAGCCGTGGGTGAGGTGGCCGCCGGCATCCAGGGACATGCCGAGCATGCGCTGGTTGCCGAAGGCCTGGCGCAGCTCGGCCCAGTCGGCCTCGGTCAGGTCGTTGACCTGGCGGGCGCCGGCCTTCTCCAGGAAGGGGACCTCGACGCGGTCGGCGAGGACGGCCCAGAAGGCGACCAGGTTGGCGTCGATGCCGGAGTGCGGCTGGACGTAGGCGTGGCGGGCACCGAAGAGTTCCTTCGCGTGCTCGGCGGCCAGCGACTCGACCGTGTCGACGTTGCGGCAGCCGGCGTAGAAGCGGCGGCCGATGGTGCCCTCGGCGTACTTGTCGCTGAACCAGTTGCCCATCGCGAGCAGCGTGGCCGGGGAGGCGTAGTTCTCGGAGGCGATCAGCTTGAGCATCTCGCGCTGGTCGTGGACCTCCTGGCCGATGGCGTCGGCGACGCGCGGCTCGACGGCGCGGATGACGTCGAGGGCGGCGCGGAAGGCGGTGGACTCGGTGGAGAGGGACTGCTGCTCTGGCATGAGGACCTCCGGACGGTGTGCGTACAGCGTTCACGTTCGGCCCAGGCGCACGGCACTTTCCCGCTGGAGCCGCTCCCCGATGGTCCGTCCCATCCCAGCGCGCCAGTCACGGCCCGCTGATCAGCCTACCGGGCACGCCACGGACGGCAGGTCCCGCGTCCACCATGCGAGCGAGGATAGGAAGAGGAGCACTCTCATCCGAAGGGGGCACCCACGCCTCTTTCGTCCCCGTGTCCCTCACGCCCCCGGGAGACGCCGTGACCGCTTCAGCCGACCTCATCGCCACCGCCGACGCGCACTGCGCGCCCACCTACGATCCGCTGCCGGTCGTCGCGGCCACGGCCGAGGGGGCCTGGGTGACCGACGTCGAGGGCCGCCGGTACCTGGATCTGCTGGCCGGGTACTCGGCGCTCAATTTCGGGCACCGCAACCGGCGGCTGCTCGAGGCGGCGCGGGCGCAGCTGGAGCGGGTGACGCTGACCTCCCGCGCCTTTCTGCACGACCGGTTCGCCGCGTTCTGCGCGGAACTGGCCGAGCTGTGCGGGATGGAGATGGTGCTGCCGGTGAACACCGGCGTGGAGGCGGTGGAGAGCGCGGTGAAGACGGCCCGGAAGTGGGGGTACCGGGTCAAGGGCGTGCCCTCGGAGATGGCGAAGATCGTGGTCGCCTCCGGCAACTTCCACGGGCGTACGACGACCGTGATCAGCTTCTCGACCGACCCGGAGGCGCGGGCGGACTTCGGGCCGTACACGCCGGGCTTCCAGATCGTGCCGTACGGCGATCTGACGGCGATGCGGGAGGCGCTGACGGAGAACACCGTGGCGGTGCTGCTGGAGCCGATCCAGGGCGAGTCCGGGGTGATCGTGCCGCCGGAGGGCTATCTGCCGGGCGTGCGGGAGCTGACGCGCGAGCGGAACGTGCTCTTCGTCGCCGACGAGATCCAGTCCGGGCTCGGCCGCACCGGGCGGACCTTCGCCTGCGAGCACGAGGGTGTGGTGCCGGACATGTACGTGCTGGGCAAGGCGCTCGGCGGCGGGATCGTGCCGGTGTCGGCGGTGGTGTCGAGCGCGGAGGTGCTCGGGGTGTTCCGGCCGGGCGAGCACGGGTCGACGTTCGGCGGGAACCCGCTGGCCTGCGCGGTGGCGCTGGAGGTGATCGCGATGCTGCGGACCGGCGAGTTCCAGGCGCGGGCGGCCGAGCTGGGCGCGCGGATGCACCGCACGCTGGCGGCCCTGCCGGCCACGGGCACGGTGACGGCCGTACGCGGGCGCGGGCTGTGGGCGGGTGTCGACGTCGCCCCGCGGCTCGGCACGGGGCGGCAGGCCGCCGAGCGGCTGATGGGGCGCGGGGTGCTGGCGAAGGAGAGCCACGGCGCGACCGTCCGGCTCTCCCCTCCCCTCGTGATCGGCGAGACGGACCTGGACTGGGGGCTGGAACAGCTGGCGGGCGTGCTCGGTGTCTAGTGCCCCAACAGGGCACTAGAGGATCACGTGCGGCAGGAAGCGGGCGTACTCGTCCGTGATCAGGCCCGAGGACTCGCGGATGCCCAGGCCCGCCGGTTCGCCCTGGACGACCCAGGCGCCGAGGACGACGTGGTTGCCGTCGAAGGCGGGCAGCGGGGCGAGCTGCTGGTTGCAGCAGGGTTCCTCGCGCGGGGCGGGGGGCTCGCCCGGCCGGTGCACGGTGACGCCCGCGCCCTCGCGGCCGAGGAGGGGCTTGGCGACGTAGCCCGCGGCCGTGGCCAGCTCGCGCGGGCCGTCGAGGTAGGCGGGGAGCAGGTTCGGGTGGCCGGGGTACAGCTCCCAGAGGATCGCCAGCAGGGCCTTGTTGCTCAGCAGCATCTTCCAGGCGGGTTCGATCCACAGGGTGCTGCCGGTGCCGCCGCCGTTGTCGAGGGTGTCGAGGACGTGCCCGGCGAAGGCGTCGGCGGTGAGCCATTCCCACGGGTAGAGCTTGAAGATGCCGCGGATGAACCGGAGCCGGTTGTCGACGAAGCGGCCGGAGAGGCTGTCCCAGCCGATCTCCTCCATGGCCAGCCAGTCGGTGTCGAGGCCGGCCTGTTCGGCGGTCTCCTTCAGGTAGGCGACCGTCATCAGGTCCTCGCCGAGTTCGTCGGCCGAGGAGTGGGCGAAGTGGAGCGGGCCGCCGGGCGGCAGGAGCCGGGCCTGCGTCCGCCAGGCGTCGACCAGGCGCTCGTGCAGGGAGTTCCACTGGTCGGCGCCGGGGAAGCGGTCCTCCATCCAGAACCACTGCGGGGAGGCGGCCTCCACCAGCGAGGTCGGGGTGTCGGCGTTGTACTCCAGGAGCTTCGCCGGCCCGGTGCCGTCGTAGCGCAGGTCGAACCGGCCGTAGACACTGGGGAGTTCGGCGCGGCGGTGCCAGGCCTCGGTGACCGCCGCGGCGACGCGCGGGTCGGTGATGCCGAGGTCGGCGAGGCGGTCCTTGGCCACGATGTGCCCGGCGGCCTCGAGGCACATGCCGTGCAGTTCCGCGACGGTCTCCTCCAGCGCCTCGACCTCGTCCAGGCCGAAGACGTAGCAGGCGCTCTCGTCCCAGTACGGGCGCAGGGTGCCGTCGGGGTGGCGGGTGAGGGGATACACGAGTCCCTGTGCCTCGACGGTCTGCTGCCAGCCGGGGCGGGGGGTGATCGTACGGCGTCGCACGCGGCGGTTTCCGGTCAGCTGCCGGAGCTGTGGTGGCCGCCGCCGAAGCCGCCGCGGTGGACACCGCCGTGGCTGCCGCCCCCGGAATGCCTGTGGGGCTTGGTGAAGGAGCCGCCGCTGACGTAGCCGGCCTTCCTGGTGCCGCCGTAGTACCAGTCGCCGTCGACGGACGCCTTGGCGGACGTGCAGTTCTTGTCGGAGACGACCTTGTAGCCCTTGGTGAGCCGGTAGCTGTCCCGGTCGACGCAGCGCTTGTCCGGATCGGACGAGCAGGCGGTGAGGGCGGCGGCCAGCAGGCCCATGCCGCCGAGGACGACCGTGCCCGAGCGCAGCCGGCGACGCGTGTCAGCCATCGTGGTGTCTCCCCCGTGTTGTCGTGGCCGGATACCGGCGGCCAGCCTAGAGAACGGTAAGACCGCAGACCACGGTGGGTGGCTTGATCGGCCTTCTCCTAGAGTCCCTTCGTGCTCTTTGGAATGGTGTGCGCCCTTGGCGCGGCGGTCTGCTTCGGCACCGCGACGGTGTTGCAGGCGGTGGCCGCACGGACGGCCGGTACGGGCAAGGGAGGCGAGGCGGCGCTGCTGCTGCGCGCGCTCAGACAGTGGCGGTACATCGCCGGGCTGGCCCTGGACGGGCTCGGCTTCGTGTTCCAGATCGTGGCGCTGCGCTCCCTTCCGATCTACGCCGTCAGCGCCGCCCTGGCGTCGAGCCTGGCGGTGACCGCGGTGGTCGCGGCGCGCCTGCTGCGGGTGCGGCTGAACGGCTCCGAGTGGGGCGCGGTGGCCGTGGTGTGCGCCGGGCTCGCGATGCTGGCGCTGGCGTCCGGGCCCGAGGGGAAGCAGGACGGGTCGGACACCCTGCGGTACGTGATGCTCGCGGTGGCGGTGGGCATGCTGCTGCTCGCGCTCGCGGGCGGGCGGCTGTCCGGGAAGGGGCGCTCGCTGGTCCTCGGGCTCGGAGCCGGATTCGGGTTCGGGGTGGTGGAGGTGTCGGTGCGCCTGATCGACTCGCTCCGGCCGGCCTCCCTGCTCACCAACCCGGCGACGTACGCGCTGGTGATCGGCTCCGGCGCCGCCTTCATGCTGCTGACCTCCGCCCTGCACCGCGGTGCGGTGACCGCGGCGACGGCCGGCATGGTGATCGGCGAGACGATCGGCCCGGCGACGGTGGGCGTGGTCTGGCTGGGCGACCGCACGCGCGAGGGGCTGACCTGGCTGGCGGTCCTGGGCTTCCTGGTGGCGGTGGCGGGAGCGATGGCGCTCGGCCGCTTCGGCGAGGCGCCGGCCGCGCAGGAACCGGACGCCTGACGGACGTACTTGGGCTTTCGCCCGGTACGGCGAGTGGGGGCACCTCCCGGCCGAAGGCTGGGGGAACGCACCGGACGCCGCTCCTTGACGGGCGAACGTTGCCTGCCGGGGCACTAGGGCAGCACCCGGCACAGGGCCTCCAGGGCCCCCGCCCACGCGCTGTCCGGTGGGGTCGCGTAGCCCACCACCAGGGCGTCCAGGGGTTCGGCCGCGGCCTGCGGGTGGCGGTGGAAGGAGAGGCCGTGCAGGGCCAGGCCCTGCCAGGCGGCGGCCTGGACGACCGACTGTTCCAGGCCGTCGGGCAGGCGCAGTACCGCGTGCAGGCCGGCGGCGATCCCGGTGACCGTGACCTCGGGGGCGCGGGCGGCGACCGCCTCGGCCAGGGCGTCACGGCGGCGGCGGTAGCGCAGGCGGCAGGCGCGGACGTGGCGGTCGTACGCGCCGGAGGTGAGGAACTCGGCAAGAGTGAGCTGTTCGATGATCCCGACCGTGTCGGTGGTGCCCTTGACCGAGGCCGCCTCCTGGGCCAGGGCCGGCGGCAGCACCATCCAGCCCAGGCGCAGTCCGGGGGCCAGGGACTTGCTGGCGGTGCCGAAGTAGATCACGCGGTCGGGGTCGAGCCCTTGGAGGGCGCCGACGGGCTGGCGGTCGTAGCGGAACTCCCCGTCGTAGTCGTCCTCCAGGACCAGTCCGCCGGCGCGCCGCGCCCAGTCCACGACGGCGGCCCGCCGGTCGGGGTGCAGGGGCGTGCCCATCGGGAACTGGTGCGCGGGGGTCAGCAGCACCGCACCGGCCTCGCCCAACACCCGTGTGTCAGTGCCCAGTTCGTCGTACGGCAGGGCCGGCGTGGCGAGTCCGGCCTGCTGGAGCACGTCCCGGTACGCGTCGAGGCCGTACGACTCGACCGCCACCGTGCGCACCCCGCGCGCCCCGAGCAGCCCGCCGGTGATGCGCAGGGCGTGCGCGAAGCCGGAGGTGATCAGCACGGTCTCCGGGTCGGCGCGGACGCCGCGCACGCGCGCGAGATAGCCGGCGAGGGCGGTGCGCAGTTCCACGCGGCCGCGCGGGTCGCCGTAGCCGAGGGCGTCGTGCGGGGCGGCGGCGAGGGCGCGGCGGGCGGCTCTGAGCCACTCGGCGCGCGGGAAGGCGGACAGGTCGGGGCTGCCGGGCAGGAGGCTGTACGCCGGGCGGGCGGGGTGCTCGCGCCGGGGTGCCGCTCCCCTGTCCCGGGACGCGCCCGGCGACGGGACGGCGTCGCGCTGCGCCACGCGGGTGCCCGAGCCCTGCCGGGCGGTGAGCCAGCCCTCGGCGACGAGGTCGGCGTAGGCCTCGGCGACGGTGTTGCGGGCGATGCCGAGGTCGGCGGCGAGGCTGCGTGAGGAGGGCAGCCGGGTGCCGGGGGCGAGCCGGCCGGTGCGGACCGCGTCCCGCAGGGCGTCGGTCAGGCCCCGGCGCAGGCCGCCCGAGCCGGTCGGTTCGAGGTGCAGGTCGACGCCGAGAGTGGCCCAGGATTCCGCCATGGAACTGGACCATACCCGTGGGCTGCCCCGCTCGTAGGGTCGAGGTCATGAGCACTGACACACGCACGGACACCGGCACCGGGAAAGCCGCTGAGAGCGGCGAGTACGCCCCCGAGCACACGCCCCGGCTGCGCTGGGCCCAGGCCGCGCCCGAGGTCTACAAGGCGATGGTCCGCCTCGACGCGGCGGCCAAGCAGGGCCTGGACCCCGCGCTGGTGGAGCTGGTCCGGCTGCGGGCCTCCACCCTCAACCGGTGTGCGCTGTGCCTGGACATGCACACGAAGGACGCGCTGGCGGCCGGGGAGAGCGTGCAGCGGATCGTGCAGCTCGGCGCGTGGCGGGAGTCGAAGCACTTCTACACGCCCAAGGAGCTGGCGGCGATCGAGCTGACCGAGGCGGTCACCGTGCTCACCGACGGTTTCGTGCCGGACGAGGTGTACGAGAGGGCCGCGCAGCACTTCGAGGAGGCCGAACTGTCCCAGCTGATCGCCACCATCGCGGTGATCAACGCGTGGAACCGGTTCGGTGTGAGCACCCGCGCGGTGCCGGGCCACTACCGGCCGGGGCAGCACAAGTGAGCCGCACTCAGACACTGGACCGGGAGGTCGGCCGGTCGATGTCCGCGCTCAGCGCGGCCGCGAAGAGGGGGCTCGGCGATCCCGCCCTCGCCGAACTGGTCATGATCCGCGCCTCGCAGATCAACCACTGCGCGTTCTGCCTCGACATGCACCTGACGGCGGCCCGGAAGAACGGGGAGTCTGAGGACCGCATCCAGCTCCTGGGCGCCTGGGAGGAGACCGGGGACCTCTACAGCGCGCGGGAACGGGCCGCGCTGGCGCTGACCGAGGCCGTGACCCTGCTCACCGACGGCGTGTCCGACGAGGTGTACGAGCGGGCCGCGCAACACTTCACCGAGGCCGAACTCGCCCATCTGATCGGCCTGATCACCGTCATCAACGGCTGGAACCGTCTGATGGTCAGCCGTCGCGTACCGCCAGGGGGTTACCTGCCATGAGCAAGGCCGAGGTGTTCCGCGCGCTGCATCTGGGGCGTACCCAGGACGATCCGCTGGTCCTGCCCGGTCCGTGGGACGCGGCCAGCGCCCGGGTGTTCGCCGAGGCCGGGTTCCCGGCGCTGGCCACGCCGAGCGCGGGGGTGGCCGCGTCGCTCGGGTACGAGGACGGGTCGACCCCGGCCGACGAGATGTTCGCGGCGGTCGCCCGGATCTCCAGGGCGGTGGACGTGCCGGTGTCGGCGGACATCGAGAGCGGGTACGGGCTCGCGCCCAAGGAGCTGGTGGAGCGGCTGCTGGAGGCCGGTGCCGTCGGCTGCAACCTGGAGGACTCGGCCCAGGGCGTCATGAAGGACCCGCACGAGCAGGCGGAGTTCCTCGCCGAGTTCCGCTCGGCCGCGGGCGGCCGGCTGTTCCTCAACGCCCGTGTCGACACCTTCGTGCGCGGCGACGGGGATCCCGAACGGGCCATCGAGCGGGCCGCGTTGTACGTGGCGGCCGGTGCGGACTGCATCTACCCGATCCTCGCCCCGGCGGACGCGCTGCCGCTGCTGCGGGCCGGGATCCAGGGCCCGGTCAACATCAACGCCCGGCTGGACGGCGGTGGCCCCTCGCTCACCGAACTCGGCGAACTCGGGGCCACCCGCATCACGTTCGGGCCGGGGCTCCAGCGCTGGGCGTCTCTGGCGCTGAAGGGCATGGCCGACAGCCTGAAGAAGTAGGGGTGTTCAGGACAGCCACTTCCGCCACACGCCGGGGTGGCTGTCCACCCACTTCTTCGCCGCGTCCTCGGGGGACAGCTTCTGGTCGGCGATCATCAGGGAGACCTCGTTCTGGTCCTCGGTCGTCCACGTGAACTTCTTGAGGAAGGCGGCCGCCCTGCCGCCGGACTTCGCGAAGTCCGCGTTGAGGTACTTCTGCAGCGGGGTGTGCGGGTAGGCGCAGGCGATCTTCGCCGCGTCCGCGTCGCAGCCCTCCTTGTACGGCGGCAGCTTCACCTCCGTCATGGGGACCTTCTTGAACAGCCACTGGGGTGAGTACCAGTAGGTCAGGAAGGGCTTCTTCTCCTTGGCGAACTGCCTCATCTGGGTGATCTGCGCCGCCTCGGAACCGGCGAAGACCACCTGGTAGTCCAGCTTCAGGTTGTTCACCAGGGCCTTGTCGTTGGTGACGTAGGACGGGGAGCCGTCCATCAGCTGGCCCTTGCCGCCGCTCTCCGCGGTGCGGAAGAGGGAGGCGTACTTGTTCAGGTTCTTCCAGTCCGTGATGTCCGGGTGCTGCTTGGCCAGGTAGGTGGGGACGAACCAGCCGATGTGGCCGGTCACCCCGAGGTCGCCGGCGCGGGCGATGGTCTTCTTGTCCTCGACGTACCGCTTCTCCTGGTCCGGGTGGCCCCAGTCCTCCAGGATCGCGTCCACGCGGCCCTGGCTGAGCGCGTCCCACGCGGGCACCTCGTCGACCTGGACGGTGTCGACGCGGTAGCCGAGCTTGTGCTCCAGGAGGTACTGAGCGACGGCCACGTTGGACTGCGCGCCCACCCAGGACTGCACGGACAGGGTCACGGACTTGGCGCCCTGGGCGTTCGCGAACGGCGAGGCCTGCTTGGTCATGTCGGCGGCACCGCAGCCGGTGAGCAGCGCCAGCGAGCCCACCACGGCGGTCGCGGTCAAGGCAGTCGTACGGCGTCGCATGTCAGGCTCCCTTCTTCGCGCGTCGCCCGGTCGGCTGCGTCACCCGGTCCAGCATCAGGCCCAGGCAGACGATGGCGGCACCGGCGACGAGGCCGGTGGCGAGGTCGCCCTGGGCGAGGCCGAAGGCGACGTTGTAGCCGAGGGCGCCGCCGCCGACCAGGCCGCCGATGATGACGACCGCGAGGACCAGGACCACGCCCTGGTTGACGGCGAGCAGCAGCGAGCGCCTGGCGAGCGGGAGCTGGACCTGCCACAGCTGCTGGCGGCCGGTCGCGCCGAGCGAGCGCGCCGACTCCAGCGCGGCCGGGTCGACCTGGCGCAGGCCCTGCGCGGTGATCCGGACGACGGCCGGGAGGGCGTAGACGACGGCCGCGGCGACGGCGGGCGCGCGGCCGACGCCGAACAGCGCGACGACCGGGATCAGGTACACGAACTGCGGCATCGTCTGGAAGACGTCCAGCACGGGACGCAGGGCGCGCTCCACGCGGTCGCTGCGGGCGGCGGCGATACCGGTGGCGAAGCCCAGCACCAGGGTGACGGCGACGGCGGCCAGCACCTGGGAGAGGGTGTCGAGGGCCGGGTCCCAGACGCCGAGCACGCCGATCGCGGCCATCGCGAGGACGGCGGTCAGGGCGGTCGCCCAGGTGCCGATCAGCCAGGCGAGCGCGGCGACGACGAGCAGCACGGACCACCAGGGCAGCCACTGCAGACCGCTGCGGACCGGGTCCAGGATCCAGGTGGTGAAGTGGCCCGCCCAGTCGGCCGTACCGCCGACGACCGGGACGCCGGAGTAGAGGTGGGCGGTCATCCAGTCGACGGCGCGGTTGACCGGTGCGGCGATGTCAAGGGTCCAGCCGGCCGGCCAGTTCAGGCCGTGCAGGAGGCGCCCGGCGAGGGCGACGGCCACGGTGACGGCGAGGACGTACGCCCAGCCGATCGTCCGGGGGTGCGCCGTGGGCGCCGTGGACGCCGTACGGTCGTCGCCCGCGGCCGCGGTCACGCGGTCAAGGACGATCGCGAGCAGCACGATCGGGATGCCGGCCGCGAGGGCCTGGCCGACGTCGACGGAGGCGAGCGCCTGGTAGACGCGGTCGCCGAGGCCGCCGGCGCCGATGACCGAGGCGATGACGGCCATGGACAGCGCCATCATGATCGTCTGGTTGAGGCCCAGCAGGAGTTCGCCCCGGGCCAGCGGGATACGGGCGCTCAGCAGCCGCTGGCGGCGGGTGGCGCCGAGCGACTCCACGGCCTCCAGGACTTCGGGGTCGGCGCCGCGCAGGCCGAGCGCGGTGAGGCGGGCCATCGGCGGGGCGGCGTAGACGACGGTGGCGAGGACCGCCGCGGGGACGCCGATGCCGAAGACCAGGACGACGGGGAGGAGGTAGGCGAAGGCCGGGAGCACCTGCATGGTGTCCAGGACCGGGCGCAGGGCGCGGTCCAGGCGGTCGGACAGCCCGGCGGCGAGGCCGAGCAGCGCGCCGACGATCACGGACGCGAGGACGGCCGCGACCATGAGCGCGAGGGTCTGCATGGTCGGCACCCACATGCCGAGGGCTCCGCAGGCCAGGAAGGCGACGGCCGTGCCGGCGGCGAGCCGGACCCCGGCCACGCGCCAGGCGACCAGGGCGCCGAAGACCGTGACGCCGGTCCAGCCCGCGGCGAGCAGGGTGAGGTAGACGGCGCGGACGGAGAGGACGACCGCGTTGCTGATGTAGCCGAAGAAGTACAGGAACAGGGGGTGGCTGTCCCGGTTGTCGATCACCCAGTTGCTGGCCGACGTCAGGGGGCTGGAGAGGCTGACGGTCAGTTCGTGGGGCCAGCTTCCGTTGCCCCAGCGGCTGAGGAAGGGCAGGAGGACCGCGGTGAGGAGCGCGAGCAGGAGGAGTTTGCCCACGGCCCGGCTCTTCAGGACGCGGGGTGCGGCGGTGCGGGAGGCCGAGACGGAGAGCGTTGCCATCAGACGGCCTCCGGGGTGGTGCGAGGGCCGGGCGGGGTCGCCTGCCGGCGCTTGCCGGGTGCCGCCTGCTGCGCGGCGGGCGCCGCACCGCCGGCCACGCGTACGTCGATGCCGGCCACGACGTCCAGCAGCAACTCGTGGTCCACGGTCCCGACGCACTTGCCGTGGTCCATCACGCACGCCGGTGTGCCGGTCTCGGCCACCGTCCTGATCGCGTCCGCGACCACCGCGTCCGGAGCCAGCGCGCCGGGGTGCTCGCGGCCGCCGCAGTCGCCCGGCCTCATGGCCGTACGGACCGTCATGACCTGCTCGCGCGGGACGTCCCGGACGAACTCGCGGACGTAGTCGTCGGCCGGGGAGCCGACGATCTCCTCCGGGGTGCCCAGCTGGACGACCTCGCCGTCGCGCATCAGGGCGATGCGGTCGCCGAGTTTCAGGGCCTCGGCGAGGTCGTGGGTGATGAAGACCATCGTGCGGCCCTCCTCGCGGTGCAGCCGGACCACCTCGTCCTGCATGTCACGGCGGATGAGCGGGTCGAGGGCGCTGAACGGTTCGTCGAAGAGGAGGACCTCGGGGTCGGCCGCCAGCGCCCGGGCCAGGCCCACGCGCTGGCGCTGACCGCCGGAGAGCTGGCTGGGGCGGCGCTTCTCCATGCCCTCCAGGCCGACCTTGCGCACGACCTCGGCGGCACGCTCGCGCCGTTCGGCCTTGCCGACGCCCTGGATCTCCAGGCCGTAGGCGACGTTGTCGAGGACCGTGCGGTGCGGGAGCAGGCCGAAGTGCTGGAAGACCATGGCGGCGCGGTGCCGGCGCAGTTCGCGCAGGCGGGACTTGTCCATCGCGCGGACGTCCTCGCCGTCGATGGCGATGGTCCCGGCCGTCGGCTCGATGAGCCGGGTCAGGCAGCGCACCAGGGTGGACTTGCCGGAGCCGGACAGACCCATGACGACGAAGACCTCGCCCTTGCGGACGTCGAAGGAGACGTCCCGGACGGCGGCCGTGCAGCCGGTGCGGGCGCGCAGGCCGGCGGGGTCCAGCGCGGTGAGTTCCGGGTCGGCGGGCACGCGCTCGGGCTTCGGGCCGAAGACCTTCCACAGGCCGGAGACGGAGAAGACCGGGGCGTCGCTGCCGGTGGCGGTGGGCGGCTTGCGGGTGGGGACGGTGGCGGTCATCGGACCTCACCACCCATCAGGTCGACGGCCCTCTCCCCGACCATGAGCACCCCGATCATCGGGTTCACGGCGGTCATCGTCGGGAATACGGAGGCGTCGGCGATCCGGATGCCCTCCAGGCCGCGGATCCTCAACTCCGGGTCCACCACGGCGAGTTCGTCATCGACGGCGCCCATCTTGCAAGTGCCGGCCGGGTGGTAGACGGTGTGCGCGACCTTGCGGGCGTACTCGCTCAGCTCCTCGTCCGCGGTGATCTCCGGGCCGGGGCACACCTCGCGCTTGAGCCAGCCGGCCAGCGGCTCGGCCTTGGCGATCTCGCGGGCGATGCGGATGCCGTCGACCAGGGTCCGGCCGTCGTAGTCGTCCTCGTCGGTGAAGTAGCGGAAGTCCAGGGCGGGCTTCACCTCCGGGTCGGCACTGGTCAGGTACAGGCGGCCGCGGGACTTCGGCTTGGGGATGTTCGGGGTCATCGAGACGCCGTACTGCGGGCGTTCGTAGCCGAGGCGCTCCGGATTGTCCGTGAACGGGATCTGGTAGAAGTGGAACATCAGGTCCGGGCCCGCATGTTCGGGGTCGCGGCGCACGAACAGGCCCGCGTCGGAGTCCATCGCGGAGTTCTCCGGGATCGGCCCGTGGGTCTCCCAGACGATGACCGACTCGGGGTGGTCGAGCAGGTTCTCGCCGACACCCGGCAGATCGTGGACGACCGGGATGCCCAGCTCTTCCAGGTCCGCCCGGGGGCCGATGCCCGAGTGCAGCAGCAGGCGCGGGGAGTCGACGGCGCCCGCGCACAGCACGACCTCCTTGCGGGCGCGTATCAGCAGTTCCTCGCCGTCCTTGGTGCGCACGTGCACGCCCTCGGCGCGGGTGCCGTCCAGCTCCAGCTTGTACGCCCAGGTCTCCAGGAGGACACGCAGGTTCGGCCGTTCGTCCATGACCGGGTGCAGGTACGCCACGGAGGCGGAGGACCGCTTGTTGTTCTCGGGGTGGTAGGCGAGGTCGAAGAAGCCGACGCCCTCGGTGAACGGCTTCTTGTTGAAGCCCTCGACGCGCGGGACGCCGAGCGCCGACCGGGCGGCGTCGACGAAGTCGCGGGCGATGGCGTTGCGGTCCTTCTCGTCGACGGAGACGATGTTGTTCTTCAGGCGGGCGAAGTAGGCCTCCATCGGCACGGCGCCCCAGCCCTTGGCGCCGGCCTGCTCCCACTCGTCCCAGTCGGACGGCAGCGGCTTGAAGGAGATGAGCGTGTTGTGGGAGGAGCAGCCGCCGAGGACGCGGGCGCGGCTGTGCCGGATGTGGGAGTTGCCGCGCGGCTGCTCCACCGTCGGGTAGTCGTAGTCGAGGTCGCCGCCGAGCAGGCCCATCCAGCGGCGCAGGGTGAGGACGTCGTCGCGGCCGACGTCGCTGGGGCCGCCCTCGATGACGGCGACCGTGACGTCCGGGTCCTCGGTGAGGCGGGAGGCGATGACGGAGCCCGCGGTGCCGCCGCCGATGACGACGTAGTCGTAGAGGTGGTCAGCGGCGGGGGACGGCGAAGGGGAAGGGGGCGAGGAAGGGGACATGGGGGGTACTACTCCAGAGGGGTCTCGGAAGTCAGGGCGCGGGGCTCAGCCGGCGAACCAGCGCACGGCCTTGGGCGCGAGGTTCTGGTAGACGTGCTTGGTCTCGCGGTACTCGGCGAGTCCGGCGGGCCCCAGCTCGCGGCCGGTGCCGCTCTTGCCGAAGCCGCCCCACTCCGCCTGCGGCAGGTAGGGGTGGAAGTCGTTGATCCAGACGGTGCCGTGGCGCAGGCGTCCGGCGACCCGGCGGGCCCTGCCCGCATCGGCGGTCCACACGGCGCCGGCGAGGCCGTACTCGGTGTCGTTGGCGAGGCGGACGGCCTCCTCCTCGGTGCGGAAGGTCTCGACGGTGAGGACGGGCCCGAAGACCTCCTCCCGTACGACCCTCATCTCGCGGTGGCAGGCGTCGAGGACGGTCGGCTCGTAGAAGTACCCGGTCTCCGGGCGGACTTCGCCCGGCTCGGGCCGCTTGCCGCCGCAGCGCAGCACGGCGCCCTCGGCGAGCGCGGAGGCGACGTAGCCCTCCACCTTCTCGCGCTGCTGCGCGGAGACGAGCGGACCGCACTCGACGCCGTCGGCGGTGCCGCGCCCGAGCCGGATCTTCTGGGCCCGGCGGGCGAGTTCAGTGACGAAGCGGTCCCGGACCGACTCCTCGATGATCAGCCGGGCACCGGCCGAGCAGACCTGGCCGCTGTGGATGAAGGCCGCGTTGAGCGCCTGGTCCACGGCGGTGTCGAAGCCGTCCTCGGTGGCGCAGGCGTCGGCGAAGACGACGTTGGGGTTCTTGCCGCCGAGTTCGAGCGCGACCTTCTTGACGGTGGGCGCCGCGGCCTGGGCGACCTTGGTGCCGCTGACCAGGCCGCCGGTGAAGGAGACCAGGTCGACGTCGGGGTGCTCGGCGAGCCGGGCGCCGACGGTGTGGCCGGGTCCGGTGACGATGTTCGCGACACCGGCGGGCAGACCGGCCTCCGCCAGCAGCTCGATCAGCGCGATGGTGGTCATCGGGGTGATCTCGCTGGGCTTGACGACGAAGGTGTTGCCGGCGGCGAGCGCCGGGGCGATCTTCCAGCTGGCCTGGAGCAGCGGGTAGTTCCAGGGGGTGATCAGCGCGCAGACGCCGACCGGCTCGTGCACGACCACGCTGTGGATGTCGGGCGAGCCCGCGTCGACCACCCGGCCGGGGGCCTCGGCGGCGACCAGGTCGGCGAAGTAGCGGAAGGCGTCGGCGACACAGTCGATGTCGATCCGGCCCTCCTCGACGGTCTTGCCCGCGTCCCTGCTCTCCAGCAGGCCGAGCGCTTCGCGGTCGCGTACGAGGAGGTCGGCGACGCGGCGCAGCAGCGCGGCCCGCTCGGCGACCGGGGTGGAGGGCCAGGGCCCCTGGTCGAAGGCCTGCCGGGCCGCGGCCACCGCCCGCTCCGCATCCTTCTCGTCACCCTCGGCGACCACGGCGAACGGCCGGCCGTCCGCAGGGTCCAGGATCTCGCGCGTCGCACCGGAGACCGCTTCCAGCCACGCACCTGCCGCGTGGATGGTCGCCTGGGCCGGCCGTTCCGTTCTGTCCGCCATGATCGGTGTTGCCTTCCGTTCCTGATCCGTGCCCCTGTGTCACACACGTGTCACTCTCGGGGACCGCGTCCGCCTGCCCAGGGCCTGCGGAGGGCATGCGTAATCCATGTCCGAAAGTGCGCCTCGTCACTGAAAACGCGGGCGAAAAGGGACAAATGGGGGGGCTGCCATCGCCCGGGGTCCGGCTCGCCCGGCGGACGGCGGTGATCAGGAACTCAGGATGGCCAGGAACGGCGGGGTAGCCAGGAACGCAGAGTGGCCAGAAACGCAGGGTGGTCAGGAACGCAGGGTGGTCAGGAACGCAGGGCGGCCAGGGACAGCAGGGCGGTCAGGACGGCACGGTGATCAGGACGGCACCGTGGTCAGGGGTACAGGTCGGTCCGGCCGCCCAGGTTGCGGATCATCCGGCGCAGGACGTCCAGCGTGGTGGCGTACTCCTCCTCCGGGATGCCGTCGTGGATCTCGGCGCGCACCCGCTCGAGGACTTCGACGGCGCGCCGGGTCGCCGCCCGGCCGGCATCGGTGGCGTGCAGCCTCCCGGCCTCGTCGGTGGTCAGCCACGCCCGGGCGGTCAGCGTGTCGATGGCACGGCCGATCTCCTCCGGGCCCGCGTCGAGGTGCGGGGCGAGGAGGTGCTGGAGTTCGGCCCGGGTGCGGGGAGCGGATTCGGCGCCGATGTCCTTCAGGACCCACCACTGCGGCTGGGTGAGATCGATTCCGGCCAGGGCGCCGCGCAGATGACGCACGACGGCCTGGTGGGCGGCCCAGGTCCAGTATCCGACGGGCTGGACGGCCGGCCGGGCGGTCGGCGGGGAGGAGGCGGGGACGGTCGTCATGAGGCCACGGTAGGAGCGGAGACGGCCCGGCGCCCGGCACGCGCCGCGAACGAGTGAGACCACCTCGATGCCGCATCCCGGCGGGAGCGGGCGGCCGGGGCTCTCGCGGCGGCTGCCCGACGGGCTCTCGGCGGGCTCTCGACGGGCTGGAGCGCGGGGCGCCCGCGCAGCCCGGACGCCGTACGCCCGGATACCCGCGCCGTGCGCACCGAGGCACGGGCGGCGTACGAGAAGGCGGCTAGGCGGCCGGCTCCGCGGTCATCAGCTCGCGTACGCAGCGGCGCAGCCAGGCGTGGGCGGGGTCGGCGTCGTGGCGCGGGTGCCAGGCGAGACCCACCTTCACCACCGGCAGCCTGAGGGGGATCTCGAAGGTGAGCAGGCCGAGGGCGTGGGCCAGCGCGCGGCCGTAGGAGGTGATCAGGCCGATCAGATCGGTCTCGCGCAGGACGAAGAGCGAGGCGGGGTAGGTGCCCACGCTGCCCACCACCCGGCGTTCCAGGCCGAGTTCGGCGAGGGCGGCGTCGATCGGGCCGTGCTGCCTGCCGCGCCGCGAGACGATCAGGTGTCCCGCCTCGCCGGCGAACCGCTCGGGCGTCAACTCCCCGGTGAGCAGCGGGTGTCCGGCGCGTACGGCGCCGAGCATGCGCTCCTCGTACACCGTCTCCACCCGCACCTCGGGCGCGGTCGAGTCGATCACCCCGACCTCCAGATCGGCGGTGCCCTGCCGCAGGAACGGGGCGTCGACGTGGCTCTCGGACAGAAAGCGCAGGCGGATCCCGGGAGCCTCGCGAGCGGCACGGGCGAAGAGGGTCGCGCCGTGCGTGGCGGCGATCGCGTCGTGACCGAGGATCGTGAACGTCCGGGACACCGTGCGCAGATCGGTGTCCCGGCCCGGCGCGAACAGGGCCCGGGCCCGCTCCACCACCGCGCTCACCTCGGCGCGTACGGCGAGTGCGTGCGGGGTGGGCACCATCCGGCGTCCGGCGCGCACCAGGACCGGGTCGCCGAGCGCCCTGCGGATCCGGCCGAGGGTGCGGCTCATGGCGGGCTCGGACAGATGCAGCCGGCGCGCGGCGCCCTGCACGCTCTGCTCCTCCAGCAGCACGTCCAGCGCGACCAGCAGGTTCAGGTCCAGCCCGGTGGATTGCGTCATGTGCAGGTATCCCTTGCAAAGGTTGCACTGGAGTGCAGGTCACCGGCGAGCCTACGGTGAGAGCGCATCCCGCACCAGTCGTCCGAGCTCCCGGGAGGAGCCGTGCCCGCGCACGCCCTGAAACGCCCCACCCTGCTTGCGCTGTGCGCCTGCGTCCTCGTCGCGCAGAGCATGGTCGCCGCCGTCAACCTCCTGATACCAGAACTGAGTTCGTCCTCCCTGCACCCCTCGCACACCGAGATCCTGTGGACGGTCGACGCCTACGTCATCGTCTTCGCGGGCCTGCTGATCCCGGCCGGCGCGCTCGGCGACCGGTACGGCCGCAAGGGCGCCCTGCTCGCGGGGCTCGGCCTGTTCGCGGCGGGCGCCGCCACCAGTGCGCTCGCCACCGGCCCGGCCCTGCTGATAGCCGGCCGGGGCCTGTCCGGCGCCGGGGCCGCGCTGATCACGCCGTCCACCCTGTCGATCCTGATGCAGCTGTCCGCGCCCGAGCACCGGGCCCGCTCGATGGGCGCCTGGACCCTGGCGATCGGCGTGGGCGGCGCGGCGGGCAACCTGGGCGGCGGGCTGGCCGGCCAGTTCCTCGGCTGGCGTGCCCTGTTCACGGCGATGGTCCCGCTGACGGCCGTACTGGCCGCGGCCGTCTGCGTCACCACCCCGCGCACCGAGCGCTCCGCCCGCGGCAACCCCGACCCGCTCGGCACCGTGCTGCTCACCGCGGGCCTGGTCGCCGTCCTGTTCGGCATCATCGAGGGCCCGGGTTACGGCTGGACCTCCGCGCGCATCCTCGGTGCCTTCACTGCGGGCACGCTGCTGATCGCCGGCTTCACCCGGCACGCCCTGCGCTCGCCCGCCCCGCTGTTCGACCCTCGGGTCTTCGGCTCGGCCCGGCTGCGGGCGGCCTCCCTCGGCACGGCCACCGGCTTCTTCGGCCTGTTCGCCCTGTTCTTCGTCAACTCGCAGTACCTGCAGGGCGTCAAGGGCTACGGCGCCGCCGTCACCGGGGTGGCGATCATGCCGCTGGTGATCGGCATGGCGGGCGCCCAGAAGCTGGCCACCCGCTGGGCCGGCCGCCCCCGCGCGGTCATCGGCGCCGGTCTCGCCCTGATCGGACTCGGCCTGCTCGGCGCGTCCACGGCCGACGCGGGAACGCCGTACGCCCAGTTCGTCTGCTGGCTGCTGGTCATCTCGGCCGGCGCCGGGCTGTGCATGCCCGCCCTGACCCTCGGCGTGGTCACCTCGCTCCCCGCGCAGCAGGCGGGCCTCGGCTCCGGGCTCGGCACCACCGCCCGCGAGACCGGCGCGGCCCTCGGCGTCGCGGTCACCGGCACCATCCTGTCCACCCACGCCGACCTCCTGCACGGCATGGGCCCGGCGTTGAGGACGGCGGCGGTGGTGGTGCTGGGGGCGACGGTGCTGGTGATCGCCGGGTACGGGAGGCGCCGCGAAGGGGCGCGGGGCCGTTTCGGCATGCGGCTGCGCCGCGCGGCGCGAACGACCACGACGGACCGGCACCCGGCAACGGCGCCGCAGGCCCACGGCGGGTAGCCGCGACGCGCCCCCGCACGGCAAGACGCTCGGCACCCCTGCGGCGGGATGCCGAGCGTCAGCCGTGTCCGCGGAACTCTCAGATGAGGCCCAGGGAACGGACCGCCTCGCGCTCCTCCGCCAGCTCCTTGACGGAGGCGTCGATGCGGGCGCGGGAGAACTCGCTGATCTCCAGGCCCTGGACGATCTCGTACGAGCCGTCCTTGGTGGTGACCGGGAAGGAGGAGATCAGACCCTCCGGGACGCCGTAGGAGCCGTCCGACGGGATGCCCATGGAGGTCCAGTCGCCCTCGGCGGTGCCGTTGACCCAGGTGTGGACGTGGTCGATGGCGGCGTTCGCGGCGGACGCGGCGGAGGACGCGCCGCGGGCCTCGATGATCGCGGCACCGCGCTTGGCGACGGTCGGGATGAACTCGTCGGCCAGCCACTGCTCGTCGTTCACGACCTCGGCGGCGTTCTTGCCGGCGACCGTGGCGTGGAAGATGTCCGGGTACTGGGTCGCGGAGTGGTTGCCCCAGATGGTCAGGCGCTTGATGTCGGCGACCGTGCTGCCCGTCTTCTTCGCGAGCTGGGTCAGCGCGCGGTTGTGGTCCAGGCGGGTCATCGCGGTGAAGCGCTCGGCCGGGACGTCCGGCGCGGCGGCCTGCGCGATGAGCGCGTTGGTGTTGGCCGGGTTGCCGACGACGAGGACCTTGATGTCGTCCGCGGCGTGGTCGTTGATGGCCTTGCCCTGCGGCTTGAAGATGCCGCCGTTGGCCTCCAGCAGGTCACCGCGCTCCATGCCCTTGGTGCGCGGGCGGGCGCCTACCAGGAGGGCCACGTTGGCGCCGTCGAAGGCGACGTTCGGGTCGTCGCTGATGTCGATGCCCTGGAGCAGCGGGAAGGCGCAGTCGTCCAGCTCCATGGCCGTGCCCTCGGCGGCCTTGAGCGCGGGGGTGATCTCCAGGAGGCGCAGCTTGACCGGCACGTCCGCGCCGAGCAGCTGGCCGGAGGCGATGCGGAAGAGCAGGGCGTAACCGATCTGGCCGGCCGCGCCGGTGACGGTGACGTTCACGGGAGTGCGGGTCATGGCGTTCTCCGTATGACAGCTGGCGGTGGGGCGTCCCGCCCCGGGCGGATGATCGATCTCTTGACGCCAAGAGATCGATCCAGCGGTCAGGCTATCGCGCATCCGGCATGCGAGACGTCAGGGGCCGTGTGGCTCACCCCACAGGGCGGACAAGGGTCATGACGAGACGGCCGGAACGAGTGGAGACGGGACGGCGGCCGCCGGTCCGGGAGAGGGGGACGGAGGCGGCCGCCGGTGGGGGGAGGTACCGGCATGCCGGACTCCCGTGGGGGGTATCGTTCGCGTGCCCAGGATCCGGCGACCCATGCACCCGATCCAGGAATTTCACTCCGGCGGTGTCACACGGGCCGTTCGCCCGGCGCGCCGCACCCGTTGTGCGCTATTTCGTGCACCCTGTCCCCCCGGCGGCGAGGGTCGCACAGGCCCTGGCCTCCGCCCCGTTCCGCACGGCGACCATCGGGGTGTAGGCGATGGCGTCGCCGACCGCGGTGATCCCGCCCGTCTGGCGCAGCGTGCCCACGGAGACCTCCACCTTGTCGCCCTGCGCGGCGCCGGTGATCCGGCCCCAGGCCGCACCGCAGGCCTTGCTGTAGCGGACCTCCAGGGTGATGGCGCCGACGGTGGCGGTCTTGGCGGTGGTCACCAGGTCACCGGTGCAGCCCATGGCCTCGGCGTCCTTGCCGGTGCAGTCGGAGCCGGCGCACTTGACGCCGGGCGGCGGGCTCGCGTGGCGGGTGGCGGCCGGGGACGGCGGCCTGGCCGCACCCTCGTGCCTGCCGCCGCCCCGGTGGGTGAGGAAGAAGACGGCGGCGATCACGACGCTCACACCGACGAGCCCCGCGAGGAACATCATCAGCCGCTGCCGGCCACCGCCGTCCGCGGCGGGCCGGGGTGCCGGTACGTCGTACGGGTTAGGGCTGTCCGGCGTCCAGGCGGGCCGCTCCCCCGCGTCGCCGGGCCGCTGCGACCCGTCGGCGGAACCCGCACCGGACCCGGCCGCAGCCCCCGCCCCGGCACCAGCACCAGCACCAGCACCAGCACCAGCACGGGCGCTCGCCGGGGACGGTCCCTGATACCCGGCCAGACCCCAGGAGTTGCCGGAACCGACGGAGCCACCGGAGCCGGCGGCGAAGTCCGCGCCCGGCCCGTCACCGTCGGCCCGGCCGCCGCCCGCGTCACCGCCCGGGCCACGCTCCGCGCCCTCGGCCGGACCCCGCCCCGGAGGATCGAGCAGGTCACTGCCCGCGCCGTCCGCCGGACCACGCCCCGCGCCACCGCCGGCCGGGCCGCGCCCCCCGCCGTCCCTGGCGTCGGCGTCCGCGCCCGTCGGCTGCGGCGGGATCGTCGGGGAGACACCGGCCGGGCCGGCGATGCCCAGGGGAGGGATCGCGCCGGTGCCCTTGCGGCCCGGCGGGGTTGCGGACGGGGCCGCGGACGGGCCCCCGGTCGCCTCGGCCGCGCCGAAGTCGCCGAGCGCGGCGCGCGCCTGGGAGATCCGGATGGCCTCCATGGTGCGGTCGTGCCGCATCTCGGCCCGGCTCCAGGCGCGTTCGGCCAGCTCCCACATCGTCGTCAGATGGACGGGGTTGGCGCCGGTGACCTCGGCGAGCGCGACGACCGCGCCCTTGGGCGCGAGGAGCCGGCCGCCCAGATAGCGCTCCCAGGACGTCTTGCTGTAGCCCGTGCGGTCGGCCAGTGCGGCGACGCTGAGCCCGCTTCTGTCCACCAGCCGCCGCACCTGGCTGGTGAACTCCTTGATCTGCGGGTCCAGATCCTCGGGCAGCTCTTTCCAGCGAGGCATCGCTTCCCCCCTCTTCCCCCCGGTCGGTGCTCTTGGTTCTCGCGCCCGGCCCCCCGGCCGGGCCCCGCGTTCAGGTACCCGTCCTGGCTACCCACAGGGATGCGCTGCCTAAGGGTCCCAGTTCCCGGAGCGGGGGCGCACGGGAGCATCGGTGGGGGCGCGCGCGGACACCGTAGCGGAACGGTCACTTCCGTGCCACAGCGCAAGGACAGCCGTTGAACAGGCAGTTCACGGGCGGAAGGCTGAATACCGACGGCGGTTCGTCCTTCCTCGGGGGAGGGGACGAGCCGCCGTCACCGCTACTTGCCGTTGAGCGTGAAGTGCAGGGTGTCCTTCAGGAACGGGATCTCGATCCACGGCTTGGGCTGGGCCATCATCGTCAGCAGGACGATCGCGAGGCCGAGGATGCCGTAGGTGGCGATGTCCGTGAACCGGGAGCGTACGGCGAGCATGCCGACGCTGGGCAGTGTCCAGCGCATGACCGCGCCGGCCAGCAGGGCGGCGCCGATCAGCAGTGTGCCCCAGCGGAAGACGTCCAGCGCGGTCAGCAGCAGGCCGAGCGCGACCGCGCCCAGCACGACCAGCAACGGCCACTGCCGGGCGGGGGCCGGCGAGGCACCGGACGCGGCCCGGCCGCCGCCCTCGGGCCGGGCGGTGTCCCGGGTGATCCGCGGAAAGCGCCGGGTGGTACGCCGGGGAGTCTGCCCGGCGTGCTGCGTGACGCGGGTGGCCGCCCCCGCGCGGGCGTCCTCAGCCGGCACTGCGCTCCGCCGCCTCGACCACGTTGACCAGCAGCTGCGCCCGGGTCATCGGGCCGACGCCGCCGGGGTTCGGGGAGATCCAGCCGGCCACCTCGGTGACGTCCGGGTGCACATCGCCGACGATCTTGCCCTCGGCGTTGCGGGAGACACCGACGTCCAGGACGGCCGCGCCCGGCTTGACGTCCTCGGCGCAGATCAGGTGCGGGGCACCGGCCGCGGCGATGATGATGTCGGCCCGCTTGAGGTGGGCGGACAGGTCGCGGGTGCCGGTGTGGCACTGGGTCACGGTGGCGTTCTCGCTGCGCCGGGTGAGCAGCAGCGGCATCGGCCGGCCGATGGTGACACCGCGGCCGACGACCACGACCTCGGCGCCCTTGATCTCAACGCCGTGGGCGCGCAGCAGGGAGAGGATGCCGTTGGGGGTGCAGGGCAGCGGCGCCGGCTCGTTCAGCACCAGCCGGCCGAGGTTCATCGGGTGCAGGCCGTCGGCGTCCTTGGCCGGGTCCATCAGCTCCAGGATGCGGTTCTCGTCGATGCCCTTGGGCAGCGGCAGCTGGACGATGTAGCCGGTGCAGGCCGGGTCCTCGTTCAGTTCCCGGACGACGGCCTCGATCTCCTCCTGGGTGGCGGTGGCGGGCAGTTCACGCTGGATGGAGGCGAGGCCGACCTGCGCACAGTCGCGGTGCTTGCCCGCTACGTACTTCTGGCTGCCGGGGTCGTCCCCGACCAGGATCGTGCCGAGGCCGGGCGTGATGCCCTTCTCCTTCAGCGCCGCCACGCGGGCGGTCAGATCGGACTTGATCGCGGCTGCGGTGGCCTTGCCATCGAGAATCTGGGCGGTCATACCCCCATCCTCGCGGATGACCCGCCCCCGGTTCCAATCCGAGTATCACCTCGCTCACCCTTTGATCAACTCTGTTGCACTTGCACAACACCTGACGATTCCGGCTGGACAAGCGAGACCGGCCTGAAGAACGATGAACGCAACAGTGCAGCGGGCAGCTCAACGGGGGGACGTACCGCATCTGTAGAGACTCCTCCTCCATGCGGTGTCCCGCCTCGTCCCCAGCACTCGAGCGACGGAGGAACACCGCCATGAGCTTCGGCGACCCGAACAATCCCTACGGCCCGCCGCCTCCGCAGCCGCCGGCGCCGCCTCAGGCGTACGGCTACCCCCAGCAGCCCGGCTTCCCGCCGCAGGGCTACGGCTATCCGCCGCAGCCCCCGTACGGTGCCTACCCCGGTGGCTACTCGATGCCGCAGACGATGCCGGGCCTGGTGATCACCGCACGCGTTCTGCTCTTCGTCGTGGCCGGCGGGCAGGTTCTCAGCGGCATCGGCTCCTTCGCCGCGGCCGGCGACCTCCGCGACAAGTACGGATCGAGCGCGGACTGGCTCCCCACCTCCTCCAGCATGACCGTCTCCGACCTGATCCACATGTTCCAGTTCTTCGGTGTGCTCTTCCTCGCGCTCATCCCGCTGTCCATCACGCTGGGTGTCAAGATGTCCAGCGGGCGCCAGGGCATCCGGATCACGACGATGGTCTACGGCATCGTCGGCGCCGTCGTCGGCCTCCTCGTCCTGCTCAGCGGGGCTAGCAACGGTGCCCCCGCCGGTGTGCTCTACGGGCTGCTGTGGGTCGCCGTCGCCTGCGTGATGGCCGCGGCCATGATGACCTCGAGCGGCGCGGCCTGGTTCAACCGCCCGCGCTACTGAAGTCACCCGCGCGACAGAACAGTTCACGCCATTCACCGTCGAGGGCCGTGTCTCACCCGTCCAGGGGAGGCACGGCCCTGGTGTATCGCCCTAGTCTGACCTGGGTAGCCGTACTGACCGGGTTGCCGTCAGGCGCGGGGAGCGCACCGTGTACAGCATCATCGTCGTACCTCCGCCGACCCCGGAGGACGATCACCAGCAGACCCAGGTCCGGCTCGCCCCGGGCGAGCGCCTCGGTTTCGGGCGGGCGCCCGGCAGCGGCCTGCGGATCCCGCACGACGGGGTCTCCCGCCGGGCCGGCGAGGTCACCGCCCAGGGCACGTTCTGGATACTGAGCAACCTCTCTGCGCGGCAGACCTACGTCGTGGAGAACCCGGAAGGCGCGGGCGAGCACATCAAGGTGGGCCCGGGCCGGCTCGACGCCCCCGTCCCGTTCGAGTTCTCGCGGATCGTGCTGCCCGCCGCCGGCGACCTGCTGGCGCTCGAGGTCTGGGCGCCGCGCCACGACTATCTGCACCCCGACCACCTGCACGACGACGGCGAAGACGACGGCCGCCGGCCGGCCGGCGACACCACCGCCGCGGCCTTCGCCGTCGACCGCACCAAGCGCTACTTCGCCGTCCTGGCCGCCCTGTGCGAACCGCGGCTGCGCGGCGACCCGCACGCCCCGCTGCCCACCGTCGACCAGGTCGTCGACCGGCTGCGCCCCGCCTGGCCCGCCGCCTCGCGCACCTCGGTGCAGTGGAACATCGACTATCTGGCCGTGAAGCTGCGGCTCAAGCCCGGCCCGGAGAGCGCGGACCCCGGTCCCCGCCTCAACGGCAAGAAGGAGTCCCTGGTCTCGCTCGCGCTCCGCTTCGACGTCGTGCGCGAGGACGACCTGGTCGTGCTGACCACATCGGCCAGCCGGGCGGCCCGGTGACCGAGCCGTACGCCGTGCCGGTGCCCAAGGGCTACCGGGTCGGCGCCTGGGAGGTGCGCGAGCCGATCGCGACGGGCGCCTTCGGCAGCGTCTACGCGGGCCGGCGCGTCGGCACCGGTGAGCGCGCCGGCGGGCGCGAACTGCCGCGCACGGCCGCCCTGAAGTTCCTGCCCACCGGCACGAACACCCCGCGCCGGCTGGCCCACCTGGACGAACTGGTCGAGCGCGAGGTCGCGTTGCTCCGCCGGCTCAGCAGGCCCCGGCTGATCCGGATGTACGAGACTCTCGTCGTGGACGACCCGGCCCGGCCCGTCCTCGACGGTGCCACCGTGCTCGTCCTGGAGCGGGCCGAGGGCTCCCTCTCCGCCCTGCTCACCGCCACGCCCCGCCCGGCGGCCGGGCCCGCGCTGCTCGCCCAGGTCTGCGAGGGGCTGGTCCAGCTGCACCGGGCGGGCTGGGTGCACGGGGATCTGAAACCGGCCAACGTGCTGTTGATGGCGGACGGTTCGGCACGGCTCGCCGACTTCAACATGGCCGCCGAGCTGGAGGGCACCCACGCCTACACCCCCGCTTTCTCCACCCCCGACTACACCCCGCCCGAGCTGCTGTGGGGGGAGATCGGCGAACGCGGCCGGCGGATCCGCCCGTCCGCCGACGTCTGGGCCTTCGGCGTGCTCGCCCACCTCGTCCTCACCGGCTCCTTCCCGCTGCCCGGCGCCACGCCCACGGCCCGGAGGGACGCGGCGGCGAGCTACGCGCGCGGCACCGACGAGCTGCGCCTGTCGCCCGAACTCCCGGACGCCTGGCGGGAGATCGTCCGCGGATGTCTGGCCCGCACGCACGCGGACCGCATCACGACGAAGGCGCTGTCCCGCCGTGTGGCGGCCGCCGCCGGCCCGGGCGCCTCGCCGCGCCTGCCCCGGCTGCTCCGGCGCCGCGGGCGCCCCGTGGCGGGGATCGTGGCCGCCACCGTCACCGCGGCGGCTCTCGCCTACGGCATCGGCATCGGCGTCCGCACCGGGGACGGGAGCACGCACGGGGGCAAGGCGGCGACCGCTGCACTGGCGACTTACGGCGCCCCGGAACTCCGTACCGGCCGAGGCGTTCCGGTGCAGTACCGGCGGCTGATCGTGGACGCCGCCCACGCCTGCTCCGAGCCCGATGTCACGCCGGCTCTCATCGCGGCGATGCTCAAGTCCGAGAGCGACTTCGACCCGAACCTCTCCGACCCCGGCAAGCAGGAGTTCGGCATCGCCCGCTGGACTCCGGGCGTGCTGCGCTGGTGGATGCAGGACAACGGCGTTCCCGCGTCGGCGACCCCCACGCCACCGCTCACCCCTTCCGTCTCCATCCCGGCCATGGGCCGCTACCTGTGCTACATCGACAACCACTTGAAGCCCGGGCTGCCCGGCGACAAGCGGGTGCTGGTCGCCGCCGGCTACCGGACGTCGGCCGGCAGGGTGAACGACACGGGCGGAGTTCCCCCGAAGTACCGCGACTACTGCGCCCGTGTCGTCCACTACCTCAAGGAGTACACGCCCCCGGGAAAGAAGTGACCCTGAGACTTCCGAGGTACCGACGGGCGGGGACGGCTGGGACTGTTGGACCACTCCACCGGGGCACCCCGGCGGAGCGACCAGAACAGTTCATGCACCACCGTTCACATGGGGGAACACGTGAACATCGCCAAGCCCGCCGCGCTTCTCGTCGCGGCCACCGCTCTCGTCGCCGGCTCCACGGTCGCGGCCGTCGCCGGCACCGCCCCGGACGGCACCCGGGTCACCGGTGTCCAGCAGGTCGCCGACCACGTCCTCGCCGGCCACCCGAAGCCGCTCTCGTCCTCCGCCGGCCAGGTCCGCTACGACGGCCTGACCCTCACCAAGGCCCCGCGGGGGAAGGCGGCCGCCAAGGACCTGGACTGCGCGTACGGCCACCTGTGCATGCTCGTCGACGGCACCAAGTTCGACTTCTACAAGTGCCAGACCTGGACGGTCCAGAACTGGACCGGCGACGGCCCGTTCACCAACAACCAGACCCCGGGCACGGTCGCCAGGTTCTACAACCAGGACGGCAGCGTCCGCTGGACCTCGACGGCCTACGAGGCCGGCACGGCCAGCTGGGACCCGGTCTACTCCCTGCGCCCCTGCTGACCTGACAGCCCGACGGCCTCCGGCCCCCTCGGGGGAGGGCCGGAGGCCGTCGTCGCCGGCGGACCGGCAGCCGTCAGTGGAAGAAGTGGCGGGTGCCCGTGAAGTACATGGTCACGCCCGCCTTCTTCGCGGCCTCGACCACCTGCTCGTCACGGATCGAGCCGCCCGGCTGGACGATCGCCCGGACACCGGCGTCGATCAGGATCTGCGGGCCGTCGGGGAAGGGGAAGAACGCGTCCGAGGCGGCGTACGAGCCACGGGCGCGCTCCTCGCCGGCCCGCTCCACGGCCAGCTTGCAGGAGTCGACGCGGTTGACCTGGCCCATGCCGACGCCGACCGAGGCGCCGTCCTTGGCGAGCAGGATCGCGTTGGACTTCACAGCGCGGCAGGCCTTCCAGGCGAAGGCCAGCTCCTGGAGTTCCTCGGCGGAAAGCGCCTCGCCGGACGCCAGCGTCCAGTTGGCGGGGTCGTCGCCGTCCGCCTGGAGCCGGTCGGTGGCCTGGAGCAGCAGACCGCCGTCGATCTGCTTGGCCTCCACGCGGTTGCAGGGGCCGTTCGGGGCCTTCAGCACACGGATGTTCTTCTTCTTGGCGAGGGCCTGCAGGGCCCCCTCCTCGTAGTCCGGCGCGACGATGACCTCGGTGAAGATCTCCGCGACCTGCTCGGCCATCTCCTTGCTGACCGGGCGGTTCACGGCGATCACACCGCCGTACGCGGACACCGGGTCGCAGGCGTGCGCCTTGCGGTGCGCCTCGGCGACGTCCGGACCGACCGCGATACCGCAGGGGTTGGCGTGCTTGATGATCGCGACGCACGGCTCGTCGTGGTCGTACGCGGCACGGCGGGCGGCGTCCGTGTCCGTGTAGTTGTTGTACGACATCTCCTTGCCGTGCAGCTGCTCGGCCGCCGCGAGACCGGCACTGCCGTCGACGTAGAGGGCGGCGGGCTGGTGCGGGTTCTCGCCGTAGCGCAGGGTGCTCGCGCGCTCGAAGGTGGCACCGAGGAAGTCCGGGAACTGCGACTCGTCCACGGGGGCGTACGAGGACGCGAACCAGGAGGCCACGGCCACGTCGTAGGCGGCCGTGTGCTGGAAGGCCTCGGCGGCCAGCCGAGCCCGCTGGGGCAGGCCGAAGCCGCCGTCCTGGACGGCCGCGAGGACGTCGGCGTAGCGCTCGGGGCTGGTGACCACGGCGACGGAGGGGTGGTTCTTGGCGGCGGCGCGGACCATGGAGGGGCCGCCGATGTCGATCTGCTCGACGCACTCGTCGTCGCTCGCGCCCGAGGCGACGGTCTCGCGGAACGGGTAGAGGTTGACGACGACCAGGTCGAACGGCTCCACACCCAGCTCGGCGAGCTGCCGCCGGTGGTCCTCGAGCCGCAGGTCGGCGAGGATGCCCGCGTGCACCTTCGGGTGCAGCGTCTTGACCCGGCCGTCCAGGCACTCGGGGAAACCGGTCAGCTCCTCGACCTTGGTGACGGGGACGCCGGCGGCGGCGATGCGGGAGGCCGTGGAGCCGGTGGACACCAGCTGGACACCGGCCTCGTGCAGCCCGCGGGCCAGCTCTTCCAGACCGGTCTTGTCGTAGACGCTGACGAGCGCCCGGCGAATCGGCCGCTTGGTGCTCTCGGCGGTGGCGGTCACTGGATAACTACCTTTCGTCCCTCAATGCGATAGCCGTTGCGGGCGAGCCGCCCCACGACCTCGACGAGCAGCCTTCGCTCGACTTCCTTGATGCGCTCGTGCAGCGCGCTCTCGTCGTCCTCGTCCCGGATCTCGACCACGCCCTGGGCGATGATCGGGCCCGTGTCGACGCCGTCGTCGACGAAGTGGACGGTGCAGCCGGTGACCTTGGCGCCGTACGCGAGCGCGTCGCGCACGCCGTGCGCCCCCGGGAAACTGGGCAGGAGCGCCGGGTGGGTGTTCACGAAGCGGCCGCCGAAGCGCGCGAGGAATTCCTTCCCGACGATCTTCATGAACCCGGCGGAGACCACGAGGTCGGGCTCGTGGGCGCTCACGGCCTCGGCGAGGGCGGCGTCCCACTCCTGTCGGCTGCCGAAGTCCTTGACCTTGCGCACGAAGGTCGGCAGCCCGGCCCGCTCGGCACGGGCGAGCCCCTCGACACCGTCACGGTCGGCCCCCACGGCGACGACCCGGGCGCCGTACCGCTCGGCTCCGGTGCGCTCGATCTCGTCCAGCAGCGCCTGGAGGTTGGTGCCGGATCCGGAGACCAGCACGACGAGACGCTTGACCGCGGGGGCAGCGGGGGTGGCGGCCACGGGAGGCCCTTTCTCGGGTACTTGTACATTCGTACGAATGCTTCGCGCCCCTGGATACGGGGAACTCTACGAAGCAGCCGACCGGCAGCAACGATACCGGCACACTGGACAACCCCCACGGGACGGGGGCGTGGCCGGAAGGTAGCGTTCGGGAGGAACCGGCTCGGGAACGCGTTCGCACCGCGGTGCGTTTCCGGGGTGGAAGCTCACGTCGGACAGCCGTATTCACCTAGGGGAAGACGCTCTCTTGATGCCCGATCGCAGCCTGCGACTCCGCACGTTCCCCTCCAGCCCGGATCAGGGGGGAGAGCGTGGTGCCGTGCTGCTGCGGGAGCGGCCGGCCTCGCCGCCCCAGGCGCCGAGGGGCGGCCAGGACGGCGACGGCCAGGGCACCGGGCAGCAGGACGACAACCCCTTCGCCCCTCCGCCCGAGGGCACCCCCGACCGGCCCTGGCAGCCCCGCCACCACCCCGGTCCTTCCGGCGGTCCTTCCGGCGACCCGGGTGACGGCTCCGACTCCGGTGGTGCTCCCGGACACGGCCCCGGCGACGACTCCCCGTGGGGCAGCCGGTGGAGCGACCGGCAGCCCGGACGCGCCCCCGGCGGCGGCTTCGGCGAGCGGCCCGGCGGCGGCCCCCAGGGTCCCGGCGGACCGGCCGGCCCCGGCATGCGCTGGGATCCGACCGACCCCGCCCAGCGCCGCGCGCGCTACGCCCTGCTGTCGGGCATGTGGGCCGTCTTCTTCGCCCTGTTCAGCTGGCCGTACGTGGCCCTCCTGCTGGGCGCGCTGGCCCTGTACTGGGGCATCAGCGCGCTGCGCGCCAAGCCGCGCACACCGTCGCCGGACAGCCCGGCGCAGCCCACTGCGGCCCGGCCCCAGGTGACGGCGGCCGTCGGCGGCCTGGTCACGGCGTCCCTCGCCCTGGTCCTGGTGGCCTCGACCTTCACCGTCCAGTTCGTCTACCGCGACTACTACACGTGCGTGAACGACGCCCTCACGCACGAGGCCAAGCAATCCTGCGACCAGCTGCTGCCGAGGGAGCTGCGGGGGGTACTGGGGACGGCCAACAGCTGAGGCGGGTCGCGTTCCCTTACGCCCGCGGCGTGCGGAAGCACCGCGCTCCCGGGCCCTTCGGGACCGGGCGGGGTCAGCGGGGGGCGTCGGGGGGCTCCGGGGTGCCGGACGGAGGGTCGGCCGGCTCTGGCCGGGGTTCGGCGGCTGCCTCCCGCAGGGCCGCCCAACGGGAGGCGCGGGCGACGTCGTCGTGCCAGTCGGGGCCGAACGGGTCTTCCGCCGGGAGGACGCCGTACGGCTCCTCGTCGGCGTCGCCGGACACCTGGAGCACGGCCCGGGCCCCCTCGCCCTCGCCCTCCTTGTCCTCCTTGCCCTTGTCCTTCCCGCCCTTGTCCTTCCCGCCCTTGTCGCTGTCCTTGCCCTGACCGGTGCCCTCGGCCTCGGCCGTGGCCCGGTCCTTCGCCTCCGTCCGCGTCGTCCCCTGGTCCATCGCGTCCCCGGCGCCCGCCGGGGCGCCGTCCGCCGGACCGGAGTCCGCCGAGGCGCCCTGGGCCGTCCGCCCCGCCCCCGTGTCCTGCGCCGGGATCTCCCCGGACCGCATGCGCCCGGCCCACAGCCGCCACGCCCGTACCGTCAGCGCCACCGGCATCCCGAGCACCGCCGTCCAGACCCCGGTCGCTCCCCCGGTCTGCCACCACACCGGGCCGAAGCGGGCCAGCGCGGCCACGCCCAGCGGGCCGCCCGCCAGCGTGGCGAGCAGGGCGCAGGCCGCCGTGCAGACCGCCGCGGTCAGCAGCACCACCCCGGCGGTACGGGCGGCCGGCCAACGGGCCGAGACCTCTTTCCCCTTCACCGGCCCGCGCACGGCACCCCGCGCCACGAACCATCCCGCCGTCACCCCTGCCGCCACCGGCACCAGCCCCGTCAGCCAGTTCGGCAGCGCCCCGGGCCCCGCGTCCGGCACCGCCGCCAGCAGCGGGAACGGGGGCAGCAGCGGGGCCGGATGCGAGGCGAGCGGATGCACCAGGTGTCCGGCGCCGAGCACGAACCCGGGGCCGAGGGCGTACGACGCGGCCCACACCGCCGCGTTGGGGATCAGGGCGATCCCGAGCAGCAGCACGGCGAACCGTCCGGTCCAGCCCTCCGTCAGCTGGAGGAAGGACGCCCGTGCCGCACCGCCGTGCCACACCAGCGACACCGCGAGCAGCAGCGCCCCGCCGCCGAGCAGCACGGTCGTCGCCGCACCGGCCGCCCGCACGGCCGTACCGAGCCGGGGCCGCGCGTCCGCGCCGAACACCAGCCGCCGCACCGGATCCGGCACCACCCGCAGCGCGCTGAGCACCGGTTCGCGCGGACAGCCGTACGCCGACCACACCCCGGCCGCCGCCGAGGCCGTCGCGACGAGCGGCAGACACACCGTCACCCAGAGCCAGGAGGGCCGCAGTTCGGCACCCCCGCAGTACAGCGCGGCCGGGATGCCGACCGCGAGGTAGCCGAGGACGACCCCCGTCCACACCGTCTGGGCGGGCACCGGGGGCGGTCCGTCGGCGTCGGTGGGCGCGTCGACGGCGTCCCGGGCCGCCCGGTACAGCAGCCACACCGGCAGGGCGAGCAGCAGCAGCGGGGTCACGCCCACCGGCAGGGGCGCGCCGGAGAGCGTGTCGGTGCGGGCCAGTTCGACGCCGTGCGCCAGCAGCCACAGGGCGGCGGCGACGTGCATGGCGCCGCCCGGACCGCTGTCGGGGTACGGCGAGCTGACCCACAGCGCCATCACGAGCACGGCGAACGAGCCGAGCCCGAGTCCGGCGGCGAGGGCGCCGCCGAGGATGCTCGCGGCCAGTCCGGGTGAGCGGTCGCGCAGCCGGTTCAGCAGGAGCGACAGCGACGGTCGGCGAACGGTCATCGGGATCACGCCCGCCATGCTCCCAACGACACGCGCTTTCCCGTCGTAACAGGCGAACCACCGAAGTGTCGCCCAATATATTTTTATGTTCTTTTTCGTACGGAAGGGCGCGGTGACGAAACAGAACGCTGCCGGTCCGCAGCCACCGCCGAAGGAACGCATGGGTGAGCGCGAGTCCCTGACGCCCGCTCAGGCCTTCGACGCGCTGTACACGTTCTGCACCCCGGCCCTCGTGCGCCAGGCCTATCTGCTGTGCGGGCGCCGGGAGCTGGCCCGCGAGGCCGTGGAGCGGGCCTTCCAGCTGGCCTGGCAGCGCTGGCCCGAGGTGGCCCGGGACCGGGATCCGGCCGGCTGGGTGCGGGCGGTGGCGTACGAGTGCGTGCTGTCCCCCTGGCACCGCTTCCGCCCCCGCCACCGGCACCCGGAGCCGCCGCCCGCCGACCCGGCCGACCGCGCGCTGCTGCACGCGCTGCTCACGCTGCCGCCGTCGTACCGGCGCACGCTCGTCCTGTACGACGGGGTGGGCCTCGACCTGCCCGAGACGGCGGCGGAGACGGAGGCCAGCACGCCGGCGGCGGCGAGCCGGCTGACCCACGCCCGTCAGGCCGTGGCGGACCGCATCCCGGAACTGGCCGACCCCGCCGCGCTCCACCGGCGGCTGCTCGAACTGGGCTCGGCGGAGCGCTTGTGCGCGGCCAGGCCGGCGGTGGTGCGCACCGTCGGCGAGCGGCGCAGCGTCTTGTGGACCCGGGCGGCGGTCGCGTTCACGGTGGCGATCATCGGCGCGACGACGCTCACGCTGCGCACGGCACCGACCCACTACGAGGCGCCGATCGCCCCCGCCCAGGCGGTGCAGGGGCTGCCGCCCCTGTATGTCCCAGGTCCCCTCTCCCAAGGTGAACAGGCCCTGCTGAAGAAGCTGCGCAAGTCGGTGTCGGGCGGGCCGGAGAGGCTGGCGCCGATCGCCCGGTGAACGCCGGTGGGCCCGCCCCCGGGCAAGGGGACGGGCCCACCAACGGCCGGCTGGGAAGCCGGGTGGCGCCGGGAAGCTCAGCCGCCGAGGATCTCGCGGGCGAGCTTCGCCGTCTCGGTCGGGGTCTTGCCGACCTTGACGCCCGCGGCCTCCAGGGCCTCCTTCTTGGCCTGTGCGGTGCCGGAGGAGCCGGAGACGATGGCGCCGGCGTGGCCCATGGTCTTGCCCTCGGGCGCCGTGAAGCCCGCGACGTAGCCGACGACCGGCTTGGTCACGTTCTCCTTGATGAACGCCGCGGCACGCTCCTCGGCGTCGCCACCGATCTCACCGATCATCACGATCAGCTCGGTGTCGGGGTCGTCCTGGAACGCGGCCAGGGCGTCGATGTGGGTGGTGCCGATGATCGGGTCACCGCCGATGCCCACGGCCGTCGAGAAGCCGATGTCACGCAGCTCGTACATCATCTGGTACGTCAGCGTGCCGGACTTCGAGACCAGGCCGATGCGGCCCGGCTTCGTGATGTCGCCCGGGATGATGCCGACGTTCGACTGGCCCGGGGTGATGATGCCGGGGCAGTTCGGGCCGATGATGCGGGTCTTGTTGCCCTTCTTGCCGGCGTACGCCCAGAAGGACGCCGTGTCGTGCACGGCGATGCCCTCGGTGATCACGACGGCCAGCGGGATCTCGGCGTCGATGGCCTCGACGACCGCGTCCTTGGTGAACTTCTCCGGCACGAAGATGACGGAGACGTTGGCGCCGGTCTTCTCGATGGCCTCGGCGACCGTACCGAAGACCGGTACCTTCTTGCCGTCGAAGTCAACGACCTCGCCCGCCTTGCGCGGGTTCACGCCGCCCACGACGTCGGTGCCGTCGCCGAGCATGAGCTTGGTGTGCTTCATGCCGGTGGCGCCGGTCATGCCCTGGACGATGACCTTGCTGTCCTTGTTGAGCCAGATAGCCATGGTGTGTTGGTGTCCTCGTCCTGAGTGCTTACTTGGCGGCGGCCAGCTCGGCGGCCTTGTCGGCCGCGCCGTCCATGGTGTCGACGCGCTGCACCAGCGGGTGGTTGGCGTCGGTGAGGATCTTCCGGCCCAGCTCGGCGTTGTTGCCGTCGAGGCGGACGACGAGCGGCTTGGTGACGTTCTCGCCGCGGTCCTCGAGGAGCTTGAGGGCCTGGACGATGCCGTTGGCGACCTCGTCGCAGGCGGTGATGCCACCGAAGACGTTGACGAACACGGACTTGACGTCCGGGTCGCCGAGGATGATCTCCAGGCCGTTCGCCATGACCTGGGCGGAGGCGCCGCCGCCGATGTCCAGGAAGTTGGCGGGCTTGACGCCACCGTGCTTCTCACCGGCGTACGCGACGACGTCCAGGGTGCTCATCACGAGACCGGCGCCGTTGCCGATGATGCCGACCTCGCCCTCGAGCTTGACGTAGTTGAGGTTCTTCGCCTTGGCGGCGGCCTCGAGCGGGTTGGCCGCGGCCTTGTCGTGCAGCTCCTCGAACTCCGGGTGACGGAACTCGGCGTTGTCGTCGAGCGACACCTTGCCGTCGAGGGCGATGACGTCGCCGGAGGCGACCTTGGCCAGCGGGTTGACCTCGACCAGGAGGGCGTCCTCCTTGATGAAGGTGTCCCACAGCCTGACGAGGACGTCCGCGACCTTGTCCGCGACCTCGGCCGGGAACTTCGCGGCCGCGACGATCTCGCGGGCCTTCTCGGGGGTCACACCGTCGATCGGGTTGATCGGCGTCTGGGCGACGGCCTCCGGACGGGTGGCGGCCACCTCCTCGATCTCCATGCCGCCCTCGACGGAGGCGATGGAGAGGAAGGTGCGGTTGGCACGGTCGAGGAGGAAGGAGACGTAGTACTCCTCGAGGATCTCCGGAGCGGTCTCGGCGATCATGACCTTGTGGACCGTGTGGCCCTTGATGTCCATGCCGAGGATGTCCGTCGCACGGGCGACGGCCTCGTCCGCGGAGGCGGCCAGCTTGACGCCGCCGGCCTTGCCGCGACCACCGACCTTCACCTGCGCCTTGACGACGGACTTGCCGCCCAGCCGCTCGGTGATCTCGCGCGCCGCCTCAGGCGTGTCGATGACTTCACCGGCCAGCACCGGTACATCGTGCTTGGCGAAGAGGTCCCTCGCCTGGTACTCGAACAGGTCCACGCGCTTCCGTCCCTATCAGTGATCTCGCGGTTCGTTGGATGCGTGGGCGTGCCGCGAAGGGCAACGTGACGTCCGCTTGTCACAAGGGGGGCGCACACGGTGTCCGAGCGCGCGGCATGTCCGTCTCGCAGGTTATCGCCGGTTGCGGGGGCTCCCTAAATCGAGGGTCACACCTGAGCGGTGATACCTGTCACATGATGCCGGGTTCATTGGCACGGCGTGCCGCGACAGGTGTGCCGTACGGGGAGATGTGCGAGGCCTCACCGGGCTGGGGTTGACCCGGTGAGGCCTCTGGAGGGCCCCGGTGGTGCCGGGGCCCGCGGCGGTTGATCCCCACCCCAATGAGGACCACCCGCCCGGCCCGCGGGGCCCCGGCCGGACGGTCCGACGGCATTCGGCCGTCCGGGTCCGGTCACCCCGCGGAGCGCAGCTTCGGGCGCTCGGCCCGGCTCTCAGACGCCCTGCACGCCGTACCGGTTCTGATGGACGCCGTACGGGTCCTGGTGGTGGACCGTGTCCTGCGGGTACGTGGCGACGGCCTGCGCGGTCGCGCTACCGGCGAAGCCGCCCGCCTGCCCGGCCGCGCTCGTGGCAACGGCGTCGGCCTGGCCCGTCAGACCTTGGGCGACAGCGGTGGTGTGCCCGGTCGCTCCCGCGGCGAAGGCGGCGGTGCGCCCGGCCACCCCGTGCGCGAGCGGCGGTACGGCGCCGACGACGCCTCCCGCGAAGAGGTGGACGTCATCGGCCGCACCGTGGCCGAGGGCGCCCGCGTCGGCCGCGGTCTGCCCGGCGACCGGCACGACTCCGTGCACGGCACCGGCGGCCACCGGCGGCAGCACGGCATCCGTGGTGTCCCGTACGACCTGCCCGGCCAGCCCGCCGGCGTAGCCCGGCACGCCGTCGACAGCGCCGCTGACGCCCGGCCGCACATCGGCCACGGCACCCGTCGCGACGCTCCACACATCGGCGGTGATCCCGTGCACGGTGGAGGCGGCGTACCCGGCCGTCCCGTCCACAGCAGAGGCGGCGTACCCGGCGGTCCCGTGCACGGCTGTGGCGGCGTACCCGGCCGTCTCGTACGCGTGCGTGGCCGTGGGCCGTACGCCTGCCACCGCCTGGCCGGCGATCGGCACGGCACCGTGCAGGGCCGTGGCGGCGGCCGGCGGGACAACCGCCGCGGTCGTCTCGTCCACCACCGGTGTGACGGCGCCCGGCACCGACCGCACCGTGCCGACCGCCCGCTGCTCGACACCCGTGACCGAGCCGGTGACATGCCCGGGCACGGCGGCGACGGAAGCCTGTGCCGCGCCGGCCGCCTCGGCTGCCGCGCCGCGCGCGAAGCCCGTGGCACCGGCGGTCCGGCCCTGCGCACCGGCGACGGTCTGCCGCACCGTCGTCCGTACGGCGCCCTGGACCCCCTCAGCCTGGGCACGGGCGGTCGCCTGGGTGGCCTGGAGCTTGGTCTGGGCGGCGGCCAGCACCTCCTCCACCTCGGGGGCGAAGGAGGCGAGCGGGCCGAAGAGGTAGTCGATCGCGCTGTGGGGAGCGGACGAGGCGACGTGCGCGACCTCGTGGGCGGCTTGGCCGACGCCGTGCGCCCCTTCGGCCTGGACGCGCGCCTGGGCACGGTCCTGACCGGCCTGGACGCGCACCCGCGCGGAGCCCTGCGCCGCACGGGCCACCCGCGCGCCGCTGATGGCCTCGGCGCCCCGCATGCTCCGCGTCTTCGTCTTCGCGGCGGCCGGGGCCTTGGCGCCGGTGGACCGTCCTGTCTGGTCGGCTGTGCTGGTGAGGCCGGACACGGCCTGTGCGGGCCGCGTGGCCTGCGCGGTGGTGTCCGAGGCGGCCGGCGTGGCCGACGCGGCCGTGCCGGCCACGCCGGAGACCGTGTCGTTCACGGTGTTCGTTACACCGGAGACCGTGTCGTGGACGCCCGTGAGGAGTCCGTCCACGGTCCCGGCCACAGAATCGGTGCCCGCGTCCGGGACGGACTGGGAAGTGGCGGACAACTCGTCGGCACTGGCGGCGGCCGAGCCGAGCGCCCACGCGCCGGTGACGCCGGCGGCAATCACGATCGAACGGCGGATGTTCTTGTTCATTGCGTGCGTCAATTCCTTCGGAAACGGCTGGCTAGGGGGTTCCGTCCGGGAATCGCCGATCATTGACCTGGGATCCGAGGATCCGAGCATCCGGGGATCCAGCGGATCCCGGGATCAGGAGATCGGGGGATCGGGAGTTCGGGGAGCCGTGGGATCAGGGAGCCGGTGGAGCGAGGGGCTGATCGACGGGGCTGATCCTTGAGGCCCGGACGGACGGGCAGACCTGTTCCGCCCCCGCGCGGCAGGTCCGTGGCGGGGAGGTCGGCCGTACTGCCTAGCCGGGGAAGACGGGGATGTCCCGGTGCCGTTCCCGGGTGCGGGGCGCGTCGACGCGCGCGGCGGCGCCGAGCACGAGCCGCAGGGGCGCCCGGTTGCCGAAGGTGACGGCGTGCGCGTCACCGTGGCGGGAGGCGCTGCCGCCGACCGCCTGCTTGCCCAGCGCACCGTCCGGGTCTCCGGTGGGCGCCGGGCGGCCCGGGTGGCCGGCGGCGGTGCCGTGGTGCGCGGAGGTGTGCGCCGAGGTCCGTGGCGCGGGAGTGACCGCCGGGCCGTACGAGTCGAACGGCGCCGGCGCGGTGGCGGCGGTGCCGGCCCCGGCGTGGGCGTGCCGCTGGTGGGGCGCGGCCGAGACCGTGCCCCGGGCCGGAACCGCCGCACCGTCGTGGTGCCGCGGGCCGGCCACCGGGGTGTTCGCCCCCTGCGGCACCTGGACGGGCACTTCCACGGCCCGGCCGAGGTCGGGAAGGGGCAGGGAGGACACCTCGGGCCGCGCCGTCGGCTCCCCGACGACGGACCGGGACACGGCGCCCACAGCGGACACCACGCCCCGTACGGAGCCGACGGCCTTCTCACCGGTCGCACGCACGGGGGTGACGATCCGCTCGCCGCCCGCAAGGACGGAGCCCACGGCCTTCTCGCCACCCGCGCGCACCGCGCGCACCGGATCCTCGGACCCGGCCGTCCCGGGCGTCCCGGGCCGCGCCGGTGTCACCGTCTCCGGCGCGCTGGCCAACGTCCCGCGCACCGGGGGCCCGTCGGCCGCGTGTGCCTGCTCGCCGCAGAGGAACCCCAGCGCGAACAGCGTGCCGACCAGCAGCCCCAGTTGGAGCACACGCCGCCCGGCCGCCGTACGCAGTACGCGCACGGTGGTACCGAGAAGGGCTGCTGGGAAGGTCAACAAGGAGAGGAACATCCTCGGATCGGCGCGACAGGGGCTCCGCCGATCCTTGCACGGCACGCCTCGGGCCGCGCAACCCCCCTGTTACTGATGGGTACCCATATCCCCTTTCCTGCCTGGTGTCATGCGTTGTCCGGTATCGGCAGCGGTCTCTTCTCCAGCGCCGCCGCCATGACTTCAGGGAAGAGGTCGGGCGTGCAGGCGAAGGCCGGTGCGCCGAGCGCGGCGAGTGCCGCCGCGTGCTCCCGGTCGTACGCGGGCGCTCCCTCGTCCGACAGCGCGAGCAGCGCCACGAACTGCACCCCGGACGCCTTCATCGCCGCCACCCGTTTGAGCATTTCGTCGCGGATGCCGCCCTCGTAGAGGTCGCTGATGAGCACGACCACCGTCTCGGCGGGCCGGGTGATCTGCGACTGGCAGTAGGCGAGCGCCCGGTTGATGTCCGTGCCGCCGCCGAGCTGGGTGCCGAAGAGGACGTCGACGGGATCGTCCAGCTGGTCGGTGAGGTCGGCCACCGCCGTGTCGAAGACGACGAGCCGCGTGCTGATCGACCGCATGGAGGCGAGCACCGCGCCGAACACGGACGCGTAGACCACGGACGCGGCCATCGAGCCGGACTGGTCGATGCAGAGCACGACCTCCTTCTTCACCGACCGCGCCGCCCGCCCGTATCCGACGAGCCGTTCCGGCACGACCGTGCGGTACTCGGGCAGGTAGTGCTTGAGGTTGGCCGCGATCGTGCGGTTCCAGTCGATGTCGTGGTGGCGCGGGCGGCTGATGCGCGCGCTGCGGTCGAGGGCACCGTCGAGGGTGGCCCGGGTGCGGGTCGCGAGCCGCTTCTCCAGGTCCTCGACCACCTTGCGGACGACCGCGCGTGCCGTCTCCTTCGTCGTCTCCGGCACCGCCTTGTTCAGCGACAGCAGGGTGCCGACCAGGTGCACGTCGGCCTCCACCGCCTCGAGCATCTCCGGCTCCAGCAACAGCGAGGAGAGGCCGAGCCGGTCGATGGCGTCACGCTGCATGACCTGGACGACGGAGGACGGGAAGTAGCGGCGGACGTCACCGAGCCAACGCGCCACGGACGGCGCCGAGGCGCCGAGCCCCGCCGAACGGTCCCTGCCCGCCTGGGGTTTGTCCCCCTTGCCGTAGAGCGCGGCGAGCGTGCCGTCCATCGCCGCGTCCCGCCCGGACAGCGCACACCCGGTGCCGTCGGCCTGGTCCCCGCCGAGCACCAGCCGCCACCGCCGCAGGCGCTCCCGCGCCGGATCGCCGCTATCAGTGCCAGTGCCGACTGCGGTCGTCGTCGGCTCGGTCGTCATGTGCCCACCCCCGCAAGGCTGTTGTCGTCGGTCGTCGCGGGCTCGGCGTCGTCCATGCCGAGCAGCAGCCGCAGCACCGGCAGCACGGCATCGGCGCGCCCGGCGTCGGCCTCCGTGGCGAAGCCCGGTGTTCCGCCCCCGGCCCCGGCCCGCCCTCCCGCCTCTTCCGGCCCGCGCCGGACCAGCTCGCCCAGGGTTCTGCGCGCCCCCGGGTCGTACGCCGCGAACGTCCGCCGCAGCAGCGGCAGTACGTCCGTGAACGCCTCTGCCGGCACTGCCGTCAGCCAGCTGTCGATCAGGCCGAGCAGCCGCTCGTCGTGCACCAGCAGCAGTCCGCCCCCGCCGCCGGCGAAGCCCTCGATCCAGGCGGCCGCGTCGGCGGGCGGTGTCCCCGGCGACAGGGCGAGCCCCATCAGCCGCGCCGCCTTCTCCGCTTCCAGCGCGCCGTCGTCGAGCAGCAGTCGCACCGCCCGCCCCTGCAGGACACCGGCCACGGTGTCGCGCAGCGCCAGCGTCCGCAGCACGGCACGCCAGCGGTCCCTCAGATGGCCGCCGGCCGCCCCGGGACCAGCGCCGTCGGCACCGGCGCTCGCACCCGCCTGTGTCTCCGCGAGCAGCCCCACCGCCGCGTGCACGGCGTCCACTTGGGCGCGCATCTCCTCCGCCGCGTCCGCGTCGAGCGCGGTGCAGGCCGACGGCAGGCCGACGAAGATCCGCTCGGCCAGGCCCGCCGCGACTCCGGCCAGCGCACCGGTGTCGGTGCCGCGCACATCGCCGTAGCGCAGGGAGCGGACCAGGGCGGGCAGGGCCTGGGCCAGCTGGCCGACGTCCGGATCGAGCGCGGCCCGGTCGGCCAGCACCCGCATGACCACGGGCAAGGCGTCCGGCAGACCGGCCAGCAGACAGTGCTCGGCGAGCGTGGTGACATCGGCGAGGGCGCACGCGACCGCCGCGTCCGCCTCCGCCTTGGCCTGCGCCGCACCGCGTACGGTCGTCCCCCACACACCCGCCTCGGCGACCCGCACCGACAGCTCCGGTTCCCAGCGCAGCCGCCAGGTCTCGCGGAAAGTGCCCGTGCTCCCCCGCGACCGGGCCGGTTCGCCCCAGCCGACGCCGAGCAGCCGGAGCCGGTGCAGCAGCCTGCTGCGGCCGGCGTCGGTGTCCCCGCGCAGGTCCAGTTCCAACTCCCGCTCCAGCGGCTCAGGTTTGAGCCGCAGTGCCCGCTGCTGCCGGACCAGGTCCCGCTGGAGCGGCACCGCCGGGGCCGACTCCGGCACCTCTCCGAGGACGTCCCCGACGACCAGCCGGTCGTGCACCAGGGCCAGCGGCACGTCGGAGCCGTCCCCCATCACCGCGCGCACGGCGTCGGTGGTCTCGCTCAGCCCGGGCAGCGGCCTGCCGCGCAGCGCCGCCAGGGTCTCGGCGAGCCGGACGGCCTCGATCACATGGGCGGACGAGACGATCCGGTCCTCCGCGCGCAGCAGCCCCGCCACCTTGGTCAGCCAGCGCTCGACCGGCCGGTCGGGGGCGTGGAACAGATGGCCGTACCAGCCCGGCGAGTCGATCCCCGCGCCGTATCCGCCGGCCCTGGCGAGCCTGCGGTGCGTCCATGGCACCCAGGTCAGATCCACCTTCATCCTGGGCAGTGCCTTCAGCAGGGCGCGGTCGGCGGCGACGGTGGTCCTCGCGCGCAGCGCGGGCACGTGCCAGGCCCCGCACACCACGGCCACCTCGTCCCCGAACTCCTTGCGCGCGGCGCGCAGTTCGAGCCGCATGTGCGCCTCCCGCACCGGATCGCGCGCGTGCCCGCCGGTGCCGTACCGCTCGCGGAGCGCGCCCATGGCCTCCTCCAGGGCGGCGAACGGCGCGAAGGGGTCCCGCCCGCCCGGCCCCCGGTGCTCGACGACGTCCTCCCACCAGCGCTCGGGGTCGTCGTACCCGGCGGCCCCGGCGAGCGCGGCCAGCGGGTCGGTGTCCTGGGGCTTGTCGCCGGCCTGAGCCTCCTCGCCGACCTGAGGCCCGTCGCCGGCCCGGGGCCCGTCATCGGCCCGGGGGCCGTCGGTGCCCAGGGACTCGCCGGCGTCCTGCGGGACTTGCTCTCCCTGTTCCTCCTTCTGCTCCCACGCGAGCGTGTGCGTGGCCGGCAGGTCGATGAAGCGGGCCGGGACGCCGTGTTCCAGGGCCCAGCGGATCGCCACCCACTCGGGGCTGAACTCGGCGAACGGCCAGAACGCCGAGCGGCCGGGCTCGTCCACCGCGTGGGCGAGCAGGGCGACCGGGGGCCGCAGACCGGGGTCGGCGGCGAGCGGGATCAGCGCGTCGGCCTCGGGCGGGCCCTCGATCAGGACGGTGCGCGGACGGGCGGCGGCCAGCGCGGCCCGCACCGCGCGGGCGGAGCCCGGCCCGTGGTGCCGCACACCGAGCAGCAGCGGCCCGGAGCCGTACCCCGCGGGCCGGGCGGAGTCGGTCATGCGCTCACCTCCCGGCAGGCGCGGTAGAAGTCCGTCCAGCCCGCACGCTCGCGGACCACGGTCTCCAGGTACTCCTGCCAGACGACCCGGTCGGCCGCCGGATCGCGGACCACGGCGCCGAGGATGCCGGCGGCGACGTCGCCCGGGCGCAGTACGCCGTCACCGAAGTGCGCCGACAGGGCGAGGCCGCTCGTGACCACGGAGATCGCCTCGGCCGTGGACAGCGTGCCACTGGGCGACTTCAGCTTCGTGCGGCCGTCGGCGGTGACGCCGTCGCGCAGCTCGCGGAAGACGGTCACGACCCGGCGGATCTCCTCGATGCCGTCGGGCGCCGCCGGCAGGTCGAGGGAGCGGCCGATCTGCCCGACCCGGCGCGTGACGATGTCGACCTCGGCCTCGGCGCTCTCCGGCAGCGGCAGCACCACGGTGTTGAAGCGGCGGCGCAGCGCGCTGGAGAGGTCGTTGACTCCTCTGTCGCGGTCGTTGGCGGTGGCGATGAGGTTGAACCCGCGGACCGCCTGGACCTCCTCGCCCAGCTCCGGGACGGGCAGCGTCTTCTCCGACAGGATCGTGATCAGCGTGTCCTGCACATCGGCCGGGATACGGGTCAGCTCCTCGACGCGCGCCGTCATGCCCTCGGCCATGGCCCGCATGACGGGGCTGGGCACGAGGGCGTCGCGGCTCGGGCCGTGCGCGAGCAGCCGCGCGTAGTTCCAGCCGTACCGGATCGCCTCTTCCGGGGTGCCGGCCGTGCCCTGGACGAGCAGGGTGGAGTCGCCGCTGACCGCCGCCGCCAGATGTTCGGAGACCCAGGTCTTCGCGGTGCCGGGGACACCGAGCAGGAGCAGGGCGCGGTCGGTGGCGAGCGTGGTGACGGCGACCTCGATGATGCGGCGCGGGCCCACGTACTTGGGTGTGATCACCGTGCCGTCCGGCAGGGTGCCGCCGAGCAGGTACGTCGCCACCGCCCACGGGGACAGTTTCCAGCGCGCCGGGCGCGGGCGGTCGTCCTGCCCGGCGAGTGCGGCCAGTTCGGCGGCGAAGGTGTGCTCGGCGTGCGGTCGCAGCGCCTGCGGCTCCTTGGTCCCGTTCGCTTCGACGGACGTCGCTTCCATGGACACAGTCATGGCTAAGGCCCCCTCCAGCTCGGCCGGTTCGGATCTGCCACCAACCGTGCACCACGCCACTGACAATCGCTCTGACCTGCACAAATGCCGACTCCGGGCCGATTGTCAGTGGCGGGACCTACCGTCGGAGGCATGACTGGGCAGGGGGTGCGCTGGACCGCGGAGCAGGTGCTGGCACTGGCGCCTGACGCCGCGTCACGCACAGCGGGGAGCAAGCTCGGCACGGCGGGTCCGTGGTCCGAGGCCGGCAGTGGAGAGGGGACGGTGTGGGGGCTGTGCAAGGGCGGTGGCAGCAGGCCGTACCGGACGGTGGTCGATCTGGCCGGACCGGCGTGCAAGTGCAGTTGCCCGAGCCGTAAGTTCCCGTGCAAGCACGCGCTCGGGCTGCTTCTGCTGTGGGCGGACGGCGACGGTGCGGTGCCGGTCTCCGCCGAGCCGCCGGACTGGGCCGAGCGGTGGCTCAAGGGGAGACGCGAGCGGGCCGAGGGCACACCGGGCCGGGACGAGGGGAGTCCGGCGGCCGGGCCCGTGGATCCGGGGGCGGCGCGGCGGCGCGCGGAGCGCCGGGCCGAGCGGGTCACCGCGGGCGCGACGGAGCTGGAGCAGCGCCTCGCCGACCTGTTGCGCGGCGGCCTGGCCTCGGCAGAGCAGTCGGGATACGGGGTGTGGGACGAGACGGCGGCCCGCATGGTCGACGCGCAGGCGCCCGGACTCGCCGCGCGGGTACGGGAGTTGGGGGCGATACCGGCGTCGGGGCCGGGCTGGCCGGGAAGGCTGCTGGAGGAGTGCGCGCTACTGCATCTGCTCGACCAGGGCTGGCTGCGCCGCGACCGGCTGCCGGAGGCACTCGCGGCGACGGTCCGCTCCCGGATCGGCCTGCCGGCTCCGGCGGACGGTGCGCCGGTGCGCGACCGCTGGCTGGTCCTCGCCCAGTACGACACGGTGGACGCGAAACTGACGACCCGCCGGATCTGGCTGCACGGCGCCGCATCGGCCACCACGCGGCTGCTGCTGTCGTACGGCGCGGCGGGCCGGGCGCCGGAGCTGTCCCTGCCGGTCGGCCTGGCCCTGGAGGCGGAGCTGACCGGTCATCCGGGGTCCGGCCGGGCCCGGGCCGCTCTGGGCGAGCGGTTCGGCCCGCCGGCGCCGGCCGCGTTCCGCCCGCCGGGCGTGTCCACGGCCGAGGCGGCGGCCCGCTACGGCGAGGCGCTGCGCGACGATCCCTGGCTGGAGTCCGTCCCCGTCACGCTGGAGCAGGTGATACCGGTCCCGGACGGCGAGATGTGGCAACTGGCGGACGCCGATGCGGACTCGGCGCTGCCGCTGACCCGGGCCGTGCGCTCCCGCCCCGGCCTGTGGCGGCTGGTCGCCCTGTCCGGCGGCTCGCCCGTGACGGTCTTCGGCGAGTGCGGCCACCGCGGCTTCACCCCGCTCACGGCCTGGGCCGCGGGGACGGACGCGGCGGTGCCGCTGTGCTGACCGGGCCCGAAGCGCAGGGCGACGCCCCACGGCGTCAGCCCTACGCCGGCAGAAGGAGCACGACATGAACACGACCTCGACCATCCGGGCCGGCGCGGCGCCCGCGGACACCTGGGACGACCTGGTCACCGCCGCCCTGCTCGGCACCGGCCGGCGCCCTCCGGCGAGTGCCGCGCCCGGCCGGGAGGCTCCCCTGGCGCTGCTGGACGCGGCCGCCGTGGCGACCGTGAGGCGACGGGCCGGGCTGCGGCCCGCGCGGGCGGCCGGGCGGCCGGAGCGCGCCCGAGGACCCGCGCCCGCCCCTGCCCGCGGCGGCGGCGCGCAGGCTCGCCACCTTGCTGGCCGACCGCTCGGGCGGGGCGGGCGGCGGGCGCAGGGGCAGCGCGCCGGATCTGACGGAGTTGCTCCCGCAGTGGCTCGCGGCGGCCGTCGCACACGGGTACGCACCGCCCCCGCAGGCGCTTCCCGCTCTGCTGGACGCGGCCCGGGGCCGTACGGACCTGCGCCCGGCGGCACTGGCGTTCGCGGGCCCGCGCGCGATGTGGCTGGCCCGGCTGAACGGGGACTGGCGCTTCGCCCTGCGCGCGGCCCCCGGCGGCGGCGCCGCGCTGCCCGGCCCCGAGGACGCGGGGGCGGTGCGCCGGCTGTGGCAGGAAGGGCTGTTCGCCGAGCGGGTGGCGCTGCTGGGCGCACTGCGCGCGCGTGAACCCGCGTTCGCGCGCGAGCTGCTGGCATCGACCTGGCCGCAGGAGCGCGCGGAGGATCGGCTGATGTTCCTCGACGCGCTGCGCGCCGGCCTGTCCGCCGAGGACGAGCCGTTCCTGGAACGGGCGCTGGGCGACCGCAGCCGCAATGTCCGGGCGACGGCGGCGGAACTGCTGTCGGCGCTGCCGGATTCGGCGCTCGCCGCGCGCATGGCCGTACGGGCCGCGGCCTGTGTCGCCCTCGACCGCACACGGCGCGCGCCCGCGATCGTGGTCGAGCCGCCCCTCGAGTGCGACTCGAGCATGGAGCGCGACGGTGTGGTGGCCGCACCTCCGGCAGGCAGAGGAGAACGATCGTGGTGGCTCGGGCAGTTGGTGGAGGCAACACCGCTCGGCACCTGGCCCGGGCGGCTGGGCGGGCGCACGGCGCGGGAGGTCGTGGCACTGCCCGTGGCGGACGGCTGGCAGGACGAACTGCACGCGGCCTGGTGCCGGGCGGCAGTGCGGCAGCGGGACGCCGACTGGTCGAGGGCGCTGCTCGGCGCACCGTCGGCACCCGAGGCGGGCGGACCGGGGGCGGTGTCCCTGGCGGAGCGCGCGAAGCTGCTGGCGGCCCTGGCCCCGGCGGAACGGGCCGCGTGGGTGGCCGGATTCATCGCGACGCACGGCCTGTCGGAGGCGTTCCAGCTGCTCGGGGTGTGCGCGGTGCCGTGGGCCGCGCCGCTGGGCCGGTCGGTCGTGGACGCGCTCAACATCGCCCGCGACGCGGGCAGTTACCCGTGGAGCTTCAGCGGTGTGATGGGGCTGGCGGAGCGCTGCCTGGACCCCTCGGAGGCCGCCCGGCTGGAGGCTCTGCTGGCGATACCCGACGAAGGCGAGGACGCGGCGCCGGGCGCCGGGGGGTATTGGGCGGAGGCGTTCCAGCGGCTGGTCACCACGCTGCGGCTGCGGGCGGCGATGGCGGACGAGCTGACGCCGCCCGGCACCACCCGCGTTGCCTCCCCGGTGGCACCGCCGGCTCAGCCCCCGGACGCGGCCGGCTGACCCACGTTCTCGCGCACCCACTCCACGATCGACGTGGTCGTCGCACCCGGAGTGAAGATCTCCGCGACGCCCTTCTCCTTCAGCGGCGGGATGTCCTCGTCCGGGACGATGCCGCCGCCGAAGACGAGGATGTCCGCGGCGTCGCGCTCCTTGAGCAGGTCGATCACCGCGGCGAACAGCGTGTTGTGCGCACCCGAGAGGATGGACAGGCCGATCGCGTCGGCGTCCTCCTGGATCGCGGTGTCCACGATCTGCTCCGGCGTCTGGTGGAGCCCGGTGTAGATGACCTCCATACCGGCGTCGCGCAGGGCACGCGCGATGACCTTGGCCCCGCGATCGTGGCCGTCGAGCCCCGGTTTGGCGACCACCACGCGGATCGGACCGGCTGCCACACCCATCACTGCCTCCATCAGACGACCCCGGAAGCGATCGCTTCCGTCCGTAACGACAAGTACCGCACTTTTGGCGCGTTCCGCCACCCGTCGCGAAGTGAACGAACGTTATCTCCAGCATCCCGCAACCGGCAGTTTTACGGTGCGCAGCGAGGGGGAAATCACACGGTGGGACATAAGGGCACACGGGGGATGGAGCCGTCCTCCGGCGTGCCGACAGGAGGTCGGCCATGAAGGTCACCGGAGTACCGCCACTTCTCCTCCCCCTCTGCCGGCGCCTGTGGCCCGGCAGATTCGCCGGAATCTCCATGGCGCTGCTCAAGGCGACCGCCCTCGAGGCCGCGATCCTGGCCGGCCACCTCCTGCTGTATCCGACCGGCCTCATCCAGGAACGCCGTTCCCCGGCCCTGCCCACCGCGGACGGCACCGCCCACCTGCCCGTCCGGCCGGGGCCGCCGGTGGTGCTGCTGCACGGCTTCATCGACAACCGCTCGGTGTTCGTGCTGCTGCGCCGCAGCCTCGCCCAACACGGCGGGCAGCGTGTCGAGTCGCTCAACTACTCGCCGTTGACCTGCGACATCCGCGCCGCGGCCGAGCTGCTCGGCCGGCATGTCGAGGAGATCTGCGAGCGCACCGGCAGTCCCCGCGTCGACATCGTGGGCCACAGCCTCGGCGGGCTGATCGCCCGCTATTACGTGCAGTGTCTCGGCGGGGACCTGCGGGTGCGCACGCTCGTCACACTGGGCACCCCGCACGCGGGGACCAGGGCGGTGCCGCTGGCAGACGCCCATCCGATCGTGCGCCAGATGCGGCCCGGTTCGGGAGTGATCGAGGAGCTGGCCCGGCCTGCGCCCGGCTGCCGCACGCGGTTCGTCAGCTTCTGGAGCGACCTGGACTCCATCATGGATCCGGTGGAGACGGCCCGCCTCGAGCACCCCGACCTCGACGTGCAGAACGTCCAGGTGACCGGCATCGGGCATCTCGCCCTGCCCGTGCACCCCGCGGTCGCGGCCGGGATACGTGAAGTCCTCGACACCACGCTGCCCGGGGACGCGGTCGCCGACGGTCTGACCGTGGCATGACGGTGGCGTGACCTACAGGTGACCAACAGTCACCGCACATCGAACGCTCATCGAACTCTCGGCCAAACTCACGCCCGGGGTCCCCCGAAAGACCGCCGAATGCCCGTTTCCGGCCAACGCGAAACCGACCGAAGATTGTCCAGCCCAGGTACCGGCGGGTACAGTCGCCGCACTGCTCTGGCAGCCCCTGTTGTCGAGGCGAAAGAGAAGTTGGTGAACGACCGTCACCCGTCGGGGACCCTGATCACCCCGGCCCCGGCTTCCGACGCCTCCTCCGCGCGCTACGAGCACGCGGCGTACGCGACCCATGAAGCCCCCTACGGCGACTTCACCACGTACGGCGGCTACGACGCCACCGGTTTTGCATCCGGCCACGACAACACCGGCGCCTTCCACAGCGATCCGCTCTTCGGCAGCCTGCCCGGCCAGCAGAGCACCGGCACGTACGACAGCACACAGTGGCAGACCGGGCATACGCCGCACTACGACCCGTACGCGGCCCAGCACCACGCCGCCTATGACTCCGGCGCCTACGACACCACCGCCTGGACACTCCCCGCGCAGGCCACCGGCAACGACATCAGCGGCCACTGGGACACGAGCGCCTGGCTGCAGCCCGAACAGTCCGGCGGTTCCGGCCCGGCCCAGCAGTGGGAGTGGGGCACCCAGAGCTTCGAGACGGGCGCGTACGACGCCACCCAGTGGAACTCCGCAGGCCCGACCGTGACGGCGGAGTCCGGGCAGGCTGCCGAACCGTTCGACCAGCAGGCCACCGCCACGTTCGAGCAGGTGGGCGACGCGACCGCGGCCTTTCCTCAGGTGGAGTACGAGGACCAGGCGCCGTACGCGGACACCGATTTCGGCGAGCCGCACTCCGGCGAGGACCGTCCGGACGGCACCGGTGAACTGCCCGGCGCACCCGGCCTGCTGGAGGACCAGGAAGAGGTCACGCCGGCGCCCGCGACACGCGCGGGCGTGCGCAGCGCGGCGCGTTCCCGGCGCCGCACGCCCGCCAAGCGCTCCGCGCTGCTGACCATCGCCGTGCCCTCGGCCTGTGTGATGGGGGTCGCCGGGATCGCCGCCGCCTCGGTCGGCGCGCTGACCGACGACAGCAAGGACACCACCGCCTCCGCCCCGGACGCGCAGGCGGTCAAGCCGGCCGCCGCCAACAGCAAGCTGGACACCCAGCTCAGGACGCTCTCCGCCGGCGCCGACGACTTCGCCGACCGGGCCAGCCGCACGCAGGAGCGGATCGACCTCAAGAACCAGCAGGACCTGGAGAAGAGGAAGGCCGCCGCGGAGGCCGCGCTCAAGGAGCGGCTGCGCCCCAAGTTCGTCCTGCCGGTCACGCAGAAGGGCCTCAGCGCCTACTTCGGCCAGGCGGGCGTCAACTGGATGTCGGTGCACACGGGCATCGACTTCCCCGTCTCCTACGGCACCACGGTGATGGCCGCGACCGACGGCACCGTCACCACCAAGTGGAACAGCGCCTACGGCAACATGCTGATACTGACGGCGAAGGACGGCACGCAGACCTGGTACTGCCACCTGTCCAGCTACCGCGTCCCCGCGGGTACGACCGTCAAGGCCGGCCAGCCGATCGCCTACTCCGGCAACTCCGGCAACTCCACCGGCCCGCACCTGCACTTCGAGGTGCACCCGGCGGGCGGGGCGGCCGTGGACCCGCTGCCCTGGCTGCGCAGCCATGGGCTGGACCCGACCTGAGCCCGGCACGAGGTAGGTGAGCCCCGCCGGACCCGCGGGGCTCACCTCGTCTCGTCTACAGCTTCTCCACCGGCGCGTACCGCAGCAGCAGCCGCTTCGGCTTGCCGTCGCCGAAGTCGATCGTCGCCTGGGCCTTGTCGTCCGCGCCCGCCACCGCGACGACCGTGCCGAGCCCGAACTGGTCGTGGGTGACCCGGTCGCCGACCGCCAGGGACACCACCGGCTTGTCGGAGGCCCGCCGGGTGGCGAACCCGGACGCGCCCGCCGCCGACGAGCGCGAGCGGGACGAGGACAGTGAGGCCGCGATCCCGGAGGCCGGCCCCGAGGAGACCGGCGCCGCCGCGCCCGTGCGCTTCCACTCCACGTGGGCGGGCGGGATCTCCTCCAGGAAGCGGGAGGGCGGGTTGTACGACGGCTGGCCCCAGGCGCTGCGCATCGCCGAGCGCGTCAGATACAGCCGCTCCCGCGCACGCGTGATGCCGACGTAGGCCAGGCGCCGCTCCTCCTCCAGCTCCTTGGTCTGGCCGAGGGCGCGCATGTGCGGGAAGACACCGTCCTCCATGCCGGTCAGGAAGACGACCGGGAACTCCAGGCCCTTGGCGGTGTGCAGGGTCATCAGGGTGATGACGCCGCCGCCCTCTTCCTCGTCCGGGATCTGGTCGGAGTCGGCGACGAGGGCCACCTGCTCCAGGAAGTCCGCGAGCGTGCTCTGCTCGCCCTCCGCGCGCTCCTGCTCGAACTCCAGGGCCACGGCCGCGAGTTCCTGGAGGTTTTCGATACGGGTCTCGTCCTGCGGGTCGGTGGAGGCCTGCAGCTCGGCCAGGTAGCCGGTGCGTTCGAGCACCGCCTCCAGGACCGTGGCCGGTCCGGCCCCGGACTCCACGATCGTGCGCAGGTCCTCCATCAGCGTGTTGAACCGCTTGACCGCGTTGGTGGAACGCGCGGCCATGCCGTACGCCTCGTCCACGCGCTTGAGGGCCTGCGGGAAGCTGATCTTCTCGCGCTGGGAGAGCGCGTCGATCATCGCCTCCGCGCGCTCGCCGATGCCCCGCTTGGGGACGTTGAGGATGCGGCGCAGCGGCACCGAGTCCTCGGGGTTGGCGAGGACGCGCAGGTAGGCGAGGACGTCCCGGACCTCCTTGCGCTCGTAGAAGCGGACACCGCCGACGACCTTGTACGGCAGGCCGACGCGGATGAAGACCTCTTCGAAGACACGGGACTGGGCGTTGGTGCGGTAGAAGACGGCGACGTCGCCCGCCTTGGCGTCGCCCGCGTCGACCAGGCGGTCTATCTCGTCGGCGACGAACTGCGCCTCGTCATGCTCGGTGTCGGCGACGTAGCCGGTGATCCGCGCGCCCTGGCCGGCGTTGGTCCACAGGTTCTTCGGGCGGCGGGACTCGTTGCGCTCGATGACCGCGTTGGCGGCGCTCAGAATCGTCTGCGTGGAGCGGTAGTTCTGCTCCAGCAGGATCGTCGTGGCGTTCGGGTAGTCCTCCTCGAACTGGAGGATGTTGCGGATCGTCGCACCCCGGAAGGCGTAGATCGACTGGTCCGCGTCACCGACGACGCACAGCTCGGCGGGCGGGATGTCGTACTCGCCGGGCGGGGTGGCGGTGTTCTCGCCGGGCGGGGTGGCGGTGTTCTCGCCGACGCGCTCGCCGGTGCCGACCAGCTCGCGGACCAGCGCGTACTGGGCGTGGTTGGTGTCCTGGTACTCGTCGACGAGGACGTGCCGGAAGCGGCGGCGGTAGTGCTCGGCGACGTCCGGGAAGGCGCGCAGCAGATTGACCGTCGTCATGATCAGGTCGTCGAAGTCGAGCGCGTTGGCCTCGCGCAGCCGCGACTGGTAGAGCGCGTAGGCCTGGGCGAGGGTCTTCTCGAAACCGTCGCTCGCCCGGGCGGCGAAGTCCTCCTCGTCGATCAGCTCGTTCTTCAGGTTGCTGATCTTCGCGCTGAACGACTTCGGCGGGAAGCGCTTGGGGTCGAGGTCCAGATCGCGGCAGACCAGGGCCATCAGGCGCTTGCTGTCGGCGGCGTCGTAGATCGAGAACGACGACGTGAAGCCGAGCCTTTTGCTCTCCCGGCGCAGGATGCGCACGCACGCGCTGTGGAAGGTCATCACCCACATCGCGTTCGCGCGCGGGCCGACGAGGTGCTCGACGCGCTCCTTCATCTCGCCCGCGGCCTTGTTGGTGAAGGTGATCGCGAGGATCTGGCCCGGGTGCACATTCCGCTCGGCGAGGAGGTGGGCGATGCGGTGGGTGAGCACACGGGTCTTGCCGGAGCCGGCGCCGGCGACGATGAGCAGCGGGGAGCCGGCGTGCACGACCGCGGCGCGCTGGTTGCCGTTCAGCCCCTCCAGCAGTGCCGCCGCGTCGAGCGCGGGGCGCGGGGCGCCGTCGCGGTAGTAGGCGTCCCGGTCCGGTGGCGCGTCGAACTTCCCGCCGAACAGATCGTCCGGAAGCGGCTCCGGAGCGTGATCGTCCTCGGGCGGCGGCGGGGGCTCCTCCTCGTGCCCGCGCGAGGGCTGGAGGTCCGCCAGGAAGCTGTCGTCAAAGAGGCTGCTCATCGCTCTCCGAGTCTAGGGCGCCCCACCGACAACCGGTCGCCGTCCCGGGAAGAAGACCCCATGGGCCGAGCGCCGAACGCCCCTTACGCAGCGGAATCGTCCAATGACAGGAACGTGAAACCTGTCTCGGATCACGAAAATGTATCGGACATATCACGCACCAACCTTCACACTGGTCACACCAGTTGGCTAGGTTGCCGTCGGGCCGCGTGCGCGGCCCCCGCCGAGTCCGGCGCGCCCCCTCGGGGTGCCTGGAGCCGGGGACCCACCGATCCCGGGGTGAATCGGCCGACTCCCGTCCGGGACGACGCCGTAGGGCAACCCTTCCGAACCGCGCCCGAACCCGACAGCTAACCCGGTAGGCGGCCCATTGGAAGGAGTCGCCTCCCTTGGCGTCGCACCGCAAGCCGCGCCCTGGCGGGAACAACGGAGTGGGTCTTCGCACCCCCGTCCTCGCCACCGCCGCCCTCACCTCCATAGCCATGCTGTCCCAGACCGCCGAGGCCGCCCCCGGCACGGACCATGCCCGGCCCAGCCTGGAGGAGGTGGAGAAGAAGGTCGACGACCTCTACCGGCAGGCGGAGTCGGCCACCGAGAAGTACGACGCGGCCAAGGACCAGACAGGCAAGCAGCAACGGCGCGTCGACGCCCTCCGGGACGAGGTCGCCCGCCGCACCGGCCGCCTGAACAAGGCCCGCGAGGAGCTGGGCTCCTTCGCCGCGGCCCAGTACCGCACCGGCGCCGCCGCTCCCGGCACGGCCACCTTCCTGCTGGCGGACAACCCGCAGGACTACTTCGACCAGACCCAGCTGATGAACCGGCTGACCTCACGCGAGAAGAGCGCGGTCGACGCCTACATCGGCGAGCAGGCCGCCACCCTGAAGGAGCGGCGAGAGGCCGCGCAGAGCCTGCGGACGCTGACCGACTCGCAGCACGACCTGCAGACCTCCAAGGCCACCGTCCAGCAGAAGCTCGCCTCCGCGCGCGAGCTGCTGTCGCAGCTGACCGCCCAGGAGAAGGCGCGGCTGGCCGCCATCGAGCGGGAGAAGCAGCAGGAGGCGGCCCGCAAGGCGGCCGAGCTGGCGAAGCAGCAGGCGGCCGCTCAGCAGCAGAACAGCTCGTCCGGCTCGAGCAGTTCGTCATCGTCCGGCTCGGCCGGCTCCACGGCTTCGGGGTCCTCGGGGTCCTCGGGGTCCTCCAGCTCGTACGACGCGAAGGCCGCCAAGGCCCTCGACTTCGCCCGCGCCCAGATCGGCAAGCCGTACGTGTGGGGCGCCACCGGGCCGGGCTCCTACGACTGCTCGGGCCTGACCCAGGCCGCCTGGAAGGCCGCCGGCGTCACGCTCCCGCGCACCACGTACGACCAGGTCAACGCGGGCACCACGGTCTCCCTGGCGAACGCGCGGCCGGGCGACCTGATCTTCTTCTACGACGACATCAGCCACGTCGGCCTCTACATCGGCAACGGCATGATGATCCACGCTCCCAAGCCGGGCGCGTACGTCCGCGAGGAATCGGTGTACTACGGCGGCGAATCGATCATCCACAGCGTGGTCCGCCCGGGCTGAGGCGTCCGTCAGGCGCTGCCCGTCAGGTCCACAGGACGGCGACGAAGATGTTCGTCATGGTCAGCAGGCCGACCACGCCGAAGGCGGCCTTGTCGACCTTCTCCTCGTCGCGCTTCACGTAGACCAGCCCGAGGATCACGATCAGCAGCGCCAGCTTCAGACCGATCTTGATGGTGTTGATGTGGTGGTCGTCGGCCTGGTTGAGGCCGACGAGGACCACACCGGTGACGAGCATGGTCAGCGCGCCGTGCAGCATCCCGGGCACGAAGCGGGCCGCGCCCTGCCCCATCGCCTTCACCTGGGTGAGGAAACCGCCGAGCAGCGCCGCGATGCCGATGATGTGCAGGCCGACGAAGAGATGGATGAGTACGTCCATGGGGCCGGAGCCTAATTCGTCGCTGACGGCCCCACGGACGGCAGGGTGCCGTTCCCGGGTGTTCGCGCGGTGAGGGTCGTCGCGCGGACCTTGCATATATGCGGCCCATAGCACTCCAGGCCGCCCGCTCGTCCCGCATTCCGCGCTTCGGTCACCACGCTGTGTGAAGGAGACGATTCTGCGGAGGTGACGCGATCGCATACGGTCGCGAATCGATCCGTCGAAGCCAGTTCCGTACACCGCGTTACCTGGTCGTCACAGTCCGGCCTAGCGTCCTCCCCCAGGTGACCGGCTCCTCACCGCCGCCCGGGCCAGGGGCGGCGTCCGGCCACCACCGCCGAGAAAGGTCCGGCGGCGGCCCACTCCCCCTGTGCGGGCCGCCGCCGGACGGACCGCGCGGCCGGACCGCCCGGTCGGCCGGACCGCTCGGTCGTCGAGTCGTACGGAAGGACGTGACGGTCCAGGTGGCAGCGCACCGCAAGCCCCGGCAACGCCCGATCGGCGGCCCCACGGCCTGGAGGGCCGCCACGCTCGCCCTGGCGGGCGCGGCCACCGCGACGGCGTTCGACGGGACGGCGCACGCCGAACCACAGCTGACGCCGGCCCAGGTGAAGGCCGAGGTGGACAGGTTGTACCAGCAGGCCGGGGCCGCGACCGAGAAGTACGACGGCGCCAAGGAACAGGCGGACACGGCCCAGCGGCGGCTCAACGCACTGCGGGACGAGACCGCCCGCAAGCAGGACGTGCTCAACTCGTCCCGGGACGCCCTGGGTTCGTTCGCCGACGCGCAGTACCGCGACGGCGGCTTCGCCCCGGCCTGGCAGCTGGCCCTCTCCAGCGACCCCGAACGGTACCTGGACGACGCCTCGTTCGCCGAGCGGGCGGACGAGAGACAGGCCACCGCCGTCTCCCAGGTGCGTGAACAGCTGCGGGAGATCGAGCAGTTGCGCGGCGCCGCGCGCGTCCAGCTGACGTCGCTGCGCTCCCGGCAGGCGGAGCTGCGGCGGCAGAAGAGCACCATCACCGGCAAGCTGGCCGAGGCACGGCGGCTGCTGGCACTGCTCACCCCGCGGCAGCGGACCGAGGTCACCGGTGACGACGGCACCCCGGGACGCGCCTCCCGGTCGGCCTCAGACCCCCGTGACGACCTGGCCCGGGCCGGGTCCGTCACGGCCCCCGACACGCGCGCGGCGGCGGCCGTCGCCTACGCCTACGGCAAGCTCGGCAGCCCCTACGTGTGGGGCGCGACCGGCCCGAACGCCTTCGACTGCTCAGGCCTCGTCCAGGCCGCCTACCGCTCCGCCGGCATCCACCTGCCTCGCACCACCTACGCCCAGATCGATGCGGGCCGGCGCGTCTCCCGCTCCGAACTGCAGCCCGGGGACCTGGTGTTCTTCTACTCCGGCGTCAGCCACGTCGGCATCTACGTCGGCAACGGACAGATGATCCACGCCCCGAACCCGTCGGCACCGGTCCGGCTGGCCCCCGTCGACCTCATGCCGTTCGCGGGGGCGACCCGGGTGGTGTGAGACACCCGCGTGAAGGCAGGGCGGCACACCTTCGCGATCGGAGTTTCAGGACTCTTCCCGGATCTCGCCGAGCCACAGCCTGCGCCCGAGGTCATCCAGCTCCCCCTTGCGTTCCTCACACTCGGGGATGGCTTGTCGAAGCAGAGACCAGTAGTCCAGTGAAGCGGTTGAGTTGCGGATCGCGGCTGGTCTGGAGCCTACGGGCGAGGAAGGCCATGGTGAGGCTCTTGCCGGAGCCCTGGGTGTGCCAGACGACGCCGCCGCGCTCGTCGTGCTCAGCGGCCGGATCGTCCACGGTCCGCCCGGGGGTGACACGAGTCTGCAAAGCTACGACAGCTGTCCTGCCATGATGGGACGGGATTTGGCCGATTGTCGACGGTCGCGGCTGGCTAGAGCTTCCCGGGCGAGGACGACGGCGCTATGCCGGTGCAGCGGTGAACCGGCTTGAGGCACTGCCATGGCAGCACCCGGCGAGGCGGCACGGCAGCCCCGGCACAGACCACCGACGAAGGCAGCGGGGCGCCCTGGGACACCGCACTCGGTGCACTCGGGCATGAGACGGCGGGGGCGGTCCGAGAGGGGCTCGTCGGAAGCCGCCGATGCGAGGGTGGGCAGAGGTTGGGGCGGCAGCTTGTCCCGCAGCCGCCGGGCGACGAACCCACGCGGGGCGTGGACGGTGTCGGGCAGACCGACGGTGAGGGCCTGGACGAGGGAGTCGGTGCTCGCACCGCGCTCCAGCCAGGGGATGACCAAGTCGGTGAGCGCGTCGCAGTCGGAGGCAGAGAGGATGAGCCGGGGTTCGTAGCTTCCGAGCCGAGCGAGGAAGCGGTAGGCGGTGGCGGCGTTGGGCTCGGTGAGCGCGGGTTCAGTCGGCGGGGGCGCGGCCGGAGTGTCGGTGGATGGGGCGGTGCGGTCGGGCGCCGGGTTGACGGGCGCGACGAATGAGCTGTCCGGGGCCTCACCGGCCTCCAGGAAGGCGGCCCACCAGGCGTCGTCCCGTGCAGCGCGGGACCAGTACGTACGGAAGACCCAGCGGGTGCCGCCCTCGCCGGTGGCGGCCAGGCCACGGGCACGATGCAGGTGCCCGGCGCGGGACAGGGCGTTGAGGGCACTGCGGACTGCCTGCTGGCCGTACAGGGGCAGGACCTTGGCGAGGCTCTTGATGTCCATGGCCGCGCCGTCGGGCAGCCGGTCGATGAACGCGGCGATGTACGCCTCACGGGCGGGCAGATGCGAGAAGTCGGCGGGGACGCGGGAGACGGAGCCGGGCTCGGCCGGGACGGTTCGTTTGCCGTAGCCGGGGCTGGCCGAGGGGTGTGCGGGGGCGGGCAGGGCGGCGTTAGAGTTTTCGCAAGCCACGAGATCGGTCCACTTCGATCTTGGGGTGAGACCCCGGCGGGTGTTGCAGCACCTAGCCGGGGTTGTTTGTTGTCGCGAACGCTAGAGGGTGACGACGGCGTGTTGCAAGCCGGTCACGAAAAGTCATGGGGGCTGGCAGGAAGGGTGGGTGGTGGGTTCAAACCAACCACCCATTCCTCACAAACGGCGCTCGGCTCTTGGGCGTTGGGGCTCGAAGCTCAAGCGCCGGTACGGGCGTGGGCGACGAACGCTGTCCAGGCGGCCCCGGCGACGGAGAAATGAGGGCTCTGGGGGCCGAGCTTCGAGTCCCGGACGTGGATGGTGTGGGGGCAGGGGGCGACTTCGACGCAGTTGCCGGTGTAGTCGCTGCTGTGGCTTGACTTGTGCCAGTCGAGAGCGACTTCGAGGCAGTTGCCGCCTTCGGTGCCGCTGTAGCTGGACTTAAACCATCGCAGGTCCCTGTTCATTGCCCCTCCGCCACCTCGCCGATGAATCGCGCGGACTCCGAAAGACTCAGCGCCTGACGAAGGATCATTGCATGGCGCTGCGAGGCGATGCTGACTCGATCGGGGTCCGAGTAGAGCACTCCGGTCGTCTGCCCTTCCTCGTACCCAAAGTGCTCATGCTCTGACGTCTCCAACAAGACGAGTGGCCCGTTGAGGCCCGGATGCGCACCGACGATCGGCAGCACCTGCACAGTCACGTTCCGCTGCTCGGCCGCTGCCAGCAGGTGGCGCAACTGACGCGAGTGCGCCTCGGCTCCTCCGACCTTGTTCCGCAGCGCCGATTCGCCAATGACAAAGCTGAAAGACCTGGTCTGCTTCGCCAGAAGAGCCTGACGTTTGAGCCGGGCCGTCACGCGCTCCTCGACCGTTTCGTCATCCAGGGGCGGCCAGTGGGCCTTGAGTAGGGACCGGGCGGTCTCCTCCGTTTGCAGAAGCCCAGGGATGAGTAGCGGCTCGTACGAACTCAACGAGATGGCTTCAGACTCATACCGAATGAAGTCCTGCGAGAATGTCGGGAACGGCTCCGGCTTCAGGTACTCCTGCGCCGCCACGAGCTTCCCGCCCGCCCCACACACCTGGTCAGCGACTTGCAGTAACCGCAGCGTCGGCCGACGGCGGCCGTTCTCCATTGACTTGACGTACTCGTAGTCGTAACCGGCCTCTTTGGCCAGCGCTTCCCGACCGATACCGGCTTCCGTACGCCACATCTTGATCTGGCTGCCGCAGTACCGCCAGGCGATGGGCGGCTGGGAGTTCACCTCGGTCGACACGCACACCTCCGCCGGGTCCACACCGGGTACAACCACCTTCTGTACCTGCGCCGTTACTCGTGAGGCTACGCGCGAACCGCCACCGTGATCTGGCCGAACGCCAGAACTTCCACGCAAGGGATGAACAGCGCATGCAGACCCCGTGGCCCCCGCTGCCCACGACGCCCCGGAAGGACATCGAGTGGCGCCTGCCGCGCCGTGCCCGGAGCGTGGGCAGGGCACGCGAGCTGTTCCGTGAACAGGTGGCTTCCTGGGGCCTGCCGCAAGGGGTGACGGACACGGCCGAACTTCTCCTGAGCGAGCTGATGACAAACGCGTACCGCCACGCGAAGGTCCCGGCCGGCCGGGAAATCTGGGCCCGCTGCACGGTCGCGGAGGACCGAATCCGCGTAACGGTGACCGACGCCAACGACACCCTCCCGACACCAGGCACGGCATCTTTGGAGGACGAATCGGGCAGGGGCCTCGCGCTGGTGGCGGCACTGGCGGATGACTGGGGTACGGAGAGGAGGCAGTGCGGCATCGGCAAGGAGGTGTGGTTCGAGTTCGTTACGACGCCGTCAAACCACCGGAAGCAGATCACTGGTGAGAGCTGCCTTCAAGTTACCCAGCTTCGCCTTCTCGGTGACTAGGGCCTGTCCGGCGGATCATGTGACTTCTCGCATTCCGGCGCGTTGGCATGTCCATGGGGCGGGGAGATCTCACGAATGAGGAATGGGCCCGGCTGAAGCCGCATCTGCCCAAGACCGGGCGGCGCGGTGGGCGTTGGGTGAGTCACCGTAGGATCATCAACGGCATCCTGTACCGGAACCGGACTGGGGTGCCGTGGCGGGATCTGCCTGCGCGGTTCGGCAAGTGGAAGACCGTGTATGAGAGGCACAGGCGTTGGTCGGCGGACGGCACGTGGGACAAGATCTTCGCGGCCGTCCTGGCCGAAGCGGATGCCCAGGGCCGCATCGACTGGTCCATGGTGAGCGTGGACTCCACCACTTGCCGGGCCCACCAGCACGCCGCCGGAGCACGCAAGAAACCACCGCGGGTACCGGGAAAAGACGCACGCCCTGGCAGCACCGCCCCGATGAGGGACTCGGACGCTCCCGGGGCGGCCTCACCTGCAAGATTCACCTCGCCGGAGAAGGCGGGCGCCACCCTCTGGCTCTGCTGATCACCCCGGGCCTGCGGGGCGACGCCCCGCAGCTCATCCCCGTCATGGAACGCATCCGTATCGGCCGGCTCGGTGGCGGACGTCCCCGCACCCGTCCTGATCACCTCGGCGGCGACAAGGCCTATTCCTCCCGGCGTAACCGCCGCTACCTGCGCAGACGGCAGATCAAGCACACCATCCCCGAGCCGAAGAACCAGCGGGCCAACCGCCAACGTCGCGGCAGCAAGGGCGGGCGCCCCGCGGGCTTCGACAAGACGATCTACAAGCGCAGAAATGAAGTCGAGCGGACGATCAATGCCCTCAAGAGCTTCCGGGCCGTGGCCACGAGGTTCGACAAGCGTGCCTATGTCTTCCAGGGCACCGTGACCGTCGCGGCGATCCGGCTCTGGCTTCGGAGGTAGATCCATTATCCCTGTGCGGCGAGGCGCCTGTCACCGTTCTCCGGAATGATCTTTACATCCCTTTTGTGCCTCTAGGCTTGCGGGCGGACACAAAGCACGGATCTGACCTGGGAGTTGAGAGTGGCGCACGATGTTGCCGCGCTGGCGGTGGAACTCACGGACATGGCTGCGGCCGATCATCAATCCGCAGTCCGCGCGAACAGCGACGACCCAGCCGAGCAGTTGGCGTGGCGACGGCTGACCGCCCGGCACGGTGACCGGCTTGACCAGATCATGGAGGAATACGGCTGGCCGACAGCGGAACTGGTCGGCGAGGAGGCCGCACGCGCGGCATGGCTGATCGCTCAGCACGCCGACCGGCAGCTCGACGTTCAGCGTCGTGCCCTCCGGCTGATGCAACAGGCGGTGTCGGCAGGCTCGGCCAGCCCACGCGAGCTGGCCTTTCTGCGCGACCGCACGCTGATCAATGAGGGCCGCAAACAGGTCTACGGCACTCAGATCGCCGGCGTGAAGGACGGGGCACCGGTTCCGTGGCCCTGTGAGGAGCCCGAGCGCGTGGACGAACTCCGTGCGGAAGTCGGCATCGAGCCCTTCGACGAGTACGTCGCCAAGTTCGCCATGGCGTGACGTTCCCTTCCCAGTCGCGTCCGGTGGATCACTGCCCGGGCTCACCTGCCGCGGGCGATGATCCGCCGGACAGGCCCTAGCGACGCCTTCTTCGTGCGCACAGCCCAGATCTGCTCAACGATGCGCTTCTGTTTCGCCTCTAGTGCTCTGACCACATAGGTTGGCCGGGTTGGGCTTCAGCGGGCGCGCTGCTGGCCGCTGAAGTCGGCGCGTCCTCGGGATTAATCTGTCTCGGTGACGGAGCGATTGAGCACGGTGGTGCTGATGTGTGGTCTTCCGGGAGCGGGCAAGACCACCTACGCGATGGACCTGGTGCGACGCGGTTACGTTCGCCTGTCGATCGACGAGGTGGTCTGGCAGCGACTGGGAAGGCGTGACGCCGGTCTGGTGCTGGATGCGGAGGCGTTCGACCAGCTCAAGGAAGAGGTCCGCCGCGAGCAGCGGCAGGAACTGGTCGAGCTGATGCTGGCCGGGCGCGATGTGGTGGTGGACTACAGCTTCTGGAGTCGTGCCGCCCGCGATGATTACAAGGCGCTGATTGAGAAGCACGGCGGCTGCTGGCAACTGATCCATCTCAAGGCGGATCGGACGACGCTGGAACGTCGCCTTGAATCACGGAACGACGAGGAGGGCCCCAACTCCGTCACAGTGGACGAGACCCTGTTCAGTCGCTACTTGACCAAGTTCGAGGAGCCGGCTGGAGAGGGTGAGCAGGTCGTCATGCAGCCCTCGACTTGAGAATTCTGGCTCCGCCAAACGGCGTCGCTTGACGCGTTCCGGATTGTCCCGCCCCTTGTCCTTCGCCATCAGGAAGCTCTGCCTCCCCTGCCAGTGCCGCGAGCACCTTGCGCCCGAGTCGTAGGGGTTGTCCCTGGTGGCGTCCCTGTCCAGCCAGACCTGTCGGCGGCCTTTGGGGTAGGCGCGGAGCCACTCCGACTCGACCCGCCGGTCCCCCAGCTCGAACCCGTAGGTCCAACGCACCCCGTCGTCCAGGACGAAGTCCGCCTCATAGAACGTGCTCTGTGCTGCCGACTCGGCGTCAAGAGCGAAAGGCTCGCGCTCGGGGACACCGGTGTAGGAGGTCCACAATCCGTAGGAGTCCAGGACCGCGCTTCTCATCTTCTTCAACGCGGTAATGACGTTCGACTTGCCCGAAGCGTTGGCACCGAAGGCTCCGAGAACCGGATAGATATCCAGCTGCTTGCCGTCCGACAACCTGACCGTGCGCCCCGCGTCGGATTCCTCGCCGGATGGGACGACGAAGGACGGCTCCTGCTCATCGCGCAGTGACCGCACGTTCGCTGTACGGAAACGCAGCAGCATGCGCCCCTCCTCCCGACGGGCCCAGCGTGGCGGTGTGATCGTCGGCGCGGCTGCCAGACAGTCACACCAGCCGTCGCGCCGTCGCCCAGCGGGTCAGTTCGTGGCGGTTGGACAGCTGGAGCTTGCGCAGGACCGCCGAGACATGGGACTCGACCGTCTTCACCGAGATGAACAGCTGCTTGGCGATCTCCTTGTACGCGTAGCCCCGGGCGATCAGGCGCAGCACCTCGCGTTCGCGCTGGGTGAGGCGGTCCAGGTCCTCGTCCACGGGCGGGGCGTCGGTGGAGGCGAAGGCGTCCAGGACGAACCCGGCCAGCCGCGGGGAGAAGACCGCGTCGCCCTCCTGGACCCGGAAGATCGAGTCGACCAGGTCGGTGCCGGTGATGGTCTTGGTGACATAACCGCGGGCGCCGCCGCGGATCACACCGATCACGTCCTCCGCCGCGTCCGACACGGACAGCGCGAGGAAGCGGACCGGCTGCTCGGCGTCCGCCGTCAACGCCGCGCACCGGCGCAGCACTTCGACACCGCCGCCGCCCGGCAGATGGACGTCGAGGAGGACCACCTCGGGCCGGGTCGCGGTGATGACCGTGACCGCCTGGTCGACGTCCGCGGCCTCGCCGACCACCTCGACACCGGTCTCGGCGGTCTGGCCGATCTCGGCCTGGACACCGGTGCGGAACATACGGTGGTCGTCCACGAGCACGACCCGTACGTGCCGTCCGCCCGCGCCGGCCCCCGTCGTGCCGTTCGCCTCGGTCGTGTCGCTCATGACGTCTTCTCCGCCCTCTCCATCTCCAGCTCGACCTCCGTGCCGCCGCCCGGCACCGCCCGCAGCCGGGCCGTACCGCCGTGGCGCTCCATGCGGCCGATGATCGATTCTCTGACACCCATCCGGTCGGCGGGTATCGAGTCCAGGTCGAAGCCCGGGCCGCGGTCGCGCACGGACACGAAGACCGTCTTCCCCTCGACTTCGGCGTAGACCTGTACGGCACCGCCCTCGCCACCGTACTTGGCGGCGTTCACCATCGCCTCGCGCGCGGCCTGCATCTGCGCGCCGGTCCTCTCGTCCAGCGGGCAGTCACCGACGATGACGACCTCGATGGGCACACCGTGCTTGTCCTCCACCTCGGCGGCGTTGCGCCGCACCGCCTCGGCGACCGTGTCCGGCTCGTCGGCCTCGTCCTTGCCGGTGCCCTCCGGCTTGTAGAGCCAGGTACGCAGGTCGCGCTCCTGGGCGCGGGCGAGGCGGCGCACCTCGTTCGCGTTGTCGGCGTTGCGCTGGATCAGGGTGAGGGTGTGCAGCACGGAGTCGTGGACATGGGCGGCGACCTCGGCGCGCTCCTGGGCGCGGATGCGCATCAGGCGCTCCTCGGACAGGTCCTGGGTCATACGGACCAGGTACGGCCCGGCGAGGAGCGTGATGCCGACGAGGACGGCGAGGGCCGCCTGGAGGACCGCGCCGAGATGGGCTGCCGAGCCCTGCATCACGAAGATGGCGGAGACACCGGCCGTGACGAGCAGGACACCACCGGCCGCGCGCAGCAGGGTGAGGGTGCGGCGCCGGCTGCCGACCTCGACCCAGCGGGCCCGGCGGGCGTTGTCCGCCTGGCGCCAGACGAGGGCGACACCGGCCGCGACGAGGACGGCGGGCAGCAGATATGCCTTGGCGGCGCTGCCCAGGTTGACGCTGCCGACGAAGACCATGGACACGATGACCATGAGGAGCAGCGCGACGATCTGCCCGCGGTCCGGCTTGCGGGCCACGAGTCTGCGGCGGCCGCCCGGCGCGGTCCCCGTGGCGACCGGCGGCTTGTGGTCGCCGACGCCGCCGACACCGAGCGGGACGAAGAACCAGAACGCCGCGTACAGCAGCGCGCCGAGACCGTTGGCCATGAACAGGCCGACGAAGGCGAGCCGCACCCAGATGACGGGCAGCCCGAGATGCCCGGCGAGGCCTCGCGCCACTCCGCCGAGCCAGCGTCCGTCGCTGCTGCGGTAGAGCTTGCGCGGCGGCCGCGGGTCGTCGACTGGCAGGCTTGCGGCTTCCGGCATGCCAATGATGGTCACATGGCCGGCGCGGCCAGGCATCAGGGTCGGCCCCCGAGACGCCCCTGATCTTCGGCGGGACCGGGTCGGGGAGCGCCGGGCAGCGGCGCTCCTGTGCTGCTCGAACGCTTCCCCGCCCCGGCTCAGGGCCGATTTCAGGGTTCGCCCAGGGTCGTCCCGACTGCCGTCGCGGCGGCCGGGCCGTCACCATGGACGCATGACGGATCACGAGCACGCCGCGACGGGTCCGGGACCCGGCCCCGGCCCACGCCCGGCCCCGGGCACCGGGCCGACGGATGCCGGGCCCGCCGCGACGCAGCGGACGGGAGCGGCCGGCCCCGGCACCCACCCCCGCCCAGGGGAAGAGGAGCAGGAGAAGCGGGAGCAGGAGCAGCAGGCCGCCACGGCCCCCGACCGGTTCCGGCGCGACCGCCGGCACAAGATGATCGCGGGCGTGTGCGCGGGCCTGGGCCGGCAGACCGACATGGACCCGGTGATCTTCCGGATCACGCTGGCCGTGCTGTCCGCGACCGGTGGCATCGGCCTGATCTTCTACGGCTTCGCCTGGCTCCTCGTGCCGTACGGGGACGAGGAGGAGAACGAGCTGCGCAAGCTGCTGACGGGCCGGGTCGACGGACAGGCGCTCGCCGCCGTGCTGTTCACCCTCGTCGGCTGCGGGATCTTCCTGACCATGCTGAGAAACGGCGGGGTGCTGACCTTCGCCGTGGTGGTCTCCCTGCTGCTCGCGGGCGCCGGGTACTGGTCGCGGCGCCGCGGCGCCGCCGACCCCGATCCGCTCGCCGCGCAGGCCGCGGCCGACGCCCCGCCCGAGGCACAGGCGCCGCCGGTCGTCACCACCTATCCGTCGTGGTGGCGGGACCCGATCGTCAAGGACGGCACCCATGTCGGCGGCACGGGCTATCTGTGGGGGCCGGGCGACACCCGTGAGCGGGAACTCACCTCGGTCGTCGACGTCCGCGTCGCCACTCCCTGGACCCACCAGGGCTCCATACAGCCGCGGCCGGCCGCGCCTGCGAGACCGCGCGGCCCGCGCTGGATCGGCGGCTGGGTGTTCCTGCTCGCCCTGCTGGTGGGCGGCCTGGGCACGGGGCTGACCTGGGACACGCACCCGCTGGGCACCAGCCTCCAGACCGGTCTCGCCGGTGCGCTGGCGGTCTTCGGCCTGGGCCTGACGATCAGCGCCTTCCTGGGGCGTACGGGAGCGGGGACGGTGTTCCTGGCACTCGTCACGGCGGCGCTGCTCGCCGGGGCGTCGGCCATGCCCAAGGACATCACCACGCACTGGAAAGACACCTCCTGGACACCCGCGGCGACGGCGCAGGTGCAGCCGAGATACGACCTCGGCACCGGCAGGGGCACCCTGGACCTGACCCGGATACGCCCTGCCAAGGGACAGACGGTGGCGACGGACGCCCATGTCGGCGCGGGCCAGCTCAAGGTGATCCTGCCGGCGGGCGGGACCGTGCGGATGGACATCGAGGTGGGAGTGGGCGACATCCGGTTGCCCGGGGACAGCAGGAAGGACGTGGACGTGCAGCCGCGCAGGCTTGCGAACGTGACACTGGTGCCCGCCAAGGGCGCCAAGGACGCCGGCACGCTGGACCTCACGCTCGGGGTCGGTCTGGGACAGGTGGAGGTCAGCCGTGCTGCGTCATGAGTTCCAGCCCGGGAAGCTGGTCGCCGGGCTCTCCCTCACCACCGCGGGTGCGCTCTACGCCGGAGACGCGGGCGGCCTGTGGGTGACACCGTGGTTCGCGATCGTGCCGCTGGTCGTGGGCGGTCTGTTCCTGGCCGGGATGACGGCGGGCGTGGCTCGGGCGATACGCAGACGGGGCGGCGCGGAGGGCGGCTAGGCCACGGCTAGGCTCTGTCGTCAAATCCCGTCTGGCCCACGACGCCTGGCACGCACTCTCGCCGCACCGGGCGGCTGCCCACCGTTGGCCGTCCGGCCGTTGTCACCGGGGGCGGGGCCGCGTGGCCTTCTGTGGATGGCCGGGGTCGCCTCCCTGGGCTACCAGGCGCCCTGCCGTTGTCGGCGCCGGGACCGCCAGGCCGCGTCCAGGGAGAGGTAGGGGGCGCCGGCGAGGATGAGGGGCAGCCACGCCATCAGGTAGGCGAGGTCGTTGCCGTAGTAGTAGGGGGTCGTCGCCCAGCTGACCGTCATCCAGAGGCTGAAGGAGATCAGCGCGCCGCCGAGCGCGGCCAGCCGGGCGAGGAGGCCGAGCAGGGTGCCGATGCCGACGGCCAGTTCACCGAGGGCGATGGCGTAGCCGAAGCCGACCGGGCTCTTCAGGGCCAGGTCGACCAGGGCCGGGATGGCGGCGGAGTCGCGGGCCGCCCGCATGGTGTCGCCGACCGAACCGGTGCCGCCGGACTTCATGAAGGCGCTGTCGGTGAGCTTGTCCAGGCCGGCGTAGATGAAGGTGACGCCGAGGAAGACCCGCAGCGGCAGCAGGGCGTAGTGGCCGGCGGTGTCCCGCCAGCCGCGGGGGCCGTTCAGCCGGTTCATGTGCGTGTCGGTCCGAATGCCGTGAGTCATCGTCGCCAGCCGCCTCTCGCCCGCCGTCCCGCCCCTCACTCGACGATACGTACGACAAGCGGTGCCGGTTCAATCCCTGCCCGGAGCTTTTTTCGGACGGACCCGGCCCACGGCGGTGAGTCCAGGGAGGTGGCAGTGGTGCAGCAGAGGGTGGTGATGTCGGGGGCGGGCAGGCCGTCGCCCTGGTCGTCGTACGTGTCGAGCAGGTCCCGGTATCCACTCGGTATGACCGACAGGGCGCTCTCGCTCATCGGTCCGCCGCTGCCCCGCCGCTCACTCCGTCACCTGGACGACACAGCGGTTGGTCGCCACTCCGGCCGCGGTGACCACCTGGATCTCCACGGCCCCGGGCTCGACCTCAGCCGGTACGGGGACGGTCAGGACGTGGTCGGCGGGGTTGCGGAAACCGCCGGTGACGGGGACGAGCGGGACGTGCACATCGACACTGCCGATGCGGACCACCGTGCGGGAGAGCCGGTCGGCGGTCCGGGCGCCGGGCGGGACGAAGCCGGCACCGCGGATCTCGATGTCGTCGCCGGTGCGGATCGGCCCGTCCAGATCGCCGGGTTCGCGGGCGCGGACCACGGACAGGACGACCGGGCGGCCGCCCTCGGCGTACTTGCCGGCCAGGTAGGTCGCGGCCGAGATCAGCACGATCACACCCAGTCCCCAGGGCAGGTCGGGCAGTTGGTCCGGGCGGCGGGCGAGCCGTACGGCGGCGAAGAGCAGGGCCACGGCGCTGACGGCGACGTACTGGATGTCGGTGAAGGCGCCCCGGCCGGAGTCGTCGGTGAGCAGGTCGGCGGCGCGCGGCCGGTGGGCCGGCACCTTCTGCAGCCGCTGGGCGAGGATGCGCACGCCCACCACCCGGCGCACCAGCACGGCGATGCCGCACACCACGGCGAGTACGGTCACCACGCCCGTGCCGCGCGCGAGGTCGAGTCCCGAGATCAGCGTGTCCCGTTCGGCGTGGTGGGAGGCGGCGGCCAGCCGGGCGGCGAGCAGCAGGACGGCGTAGCCGACGAACAGCACCCAACAGGCGGCCACGGTGCGGGAGGTGGACATCCGGTTGTCCTCGCCGATCACCGGGGCGAGCGCTCCGCCACGGGCCCGGTGCAGCCGGCAGGCGGTGGTCAACGTGCCCGCGACGACGAGCGCGGCGAGCAGGGCCGCGGTGCGGGCAGCGGTCCAGCCCGCACCGATCGCGGTGAGTGCCTCACCGAGCAGCAGGGCGACGACGGCGCACCACACGGCGGCCACCGTCCGCAGCCACAGCCCGGCCAGCCACGCCGCGCCCTCGGCGCGGCCGCGTTCGGCGACGGCCTCGGCCCGCAGGGTCAGCTCCTCGGAAACCCACTGGCGGGACGCCGAGGCCGAGTGCGCCACGGCCGGCGGCAGCCCCTGTCCGGCCGCGAACTCGTCACGGCGGCGCAGGAACGCGGCTACGGCCCGCCGGTGCCCCTCGCGCGCGCCGTGCGGACAGTCCCCGCAGGTGCAGCCGCCCTCGTGGGCCCCATAGGCACCCGTGTCCTGTCTCGCCTCCTGCACCGCCATGCCGGACGCCTGCCTTCCCAACGACTTGCCGGCACGGCCGGCGGCCCCTCGCCGGGCCGTCCCGTCGCCGCGCAACTCGCCTGTGCCGTCAGCGAATTGTGCCCTACGAACGGCCCTTCGGGTTCGTCGGACCGGGTCAGGGCGGGTGAAGCAGGAGCGTCCGTGTTGACCCGGCTGCGAGAATTCCCTTATGGCCGAGATCATCGCGCGGGACGGGACCTGGGCCTTCGACGGCAGCACGATCCGGATCACCCCGGGACTGCACCGGTCCGTGCCGCTGTTCCGGCAGACGTACGGGGAGATCTCCGTGCCTCTGGAGGCGGTCTCGGGCGTCGTCTACGCACCGGAGCGCAAGCGCGGCCGGCTGCGGATGCGGCTGCGCGAAGGCGCCGACCCCCTGCTCCAGGCGACGGGCGGACGGCTGCCCGAGCCGGCCGACCCCTACCGGCTGGCGGTGGACGCGGACCGCTCGGGGGTCGCGGAATACGTCGCGCAGGAGATCCGGCACGCGCTGCTCATCGACCGGATTCCGCAGGAGCCCACGGCGGGCTATCTGCTGCCGGGGCCGCCGGTGCCGGTGTCGGTGCGGTCCTCCGACGGCACGGTCTCCTTCGACGGCACCCAGGTGCGCATCGACTGGTCCGACACCTCCGACCGGGTCAAGCGCGCGACCGGCCCGCGGATCATCGGCCTGGGCGATCTGGTGCAGGTGGAGTGGCTGCCCAACTCCGGGTACGAGGACGGCTTTCTGCGGTTCGTGACTGCGGAGACGGCGTTCTCCAAGCTGCCGCCCGAGCGGGACCCCTACACCCTGGATCTGTGGGGCAGTGTGCGGCGCGACCTGCTGACCGCGCTGGTCGCGACCGCCGTCACCGCCCGGCTGCCGCATCCCAGCACTCGTGCGGACGGCACCCGCGACGGACAGGGCCGTCCCCGTCCGGCCGTACCGGCACAGGCCGATCTCCATGACGTACTGCTGCGCCGGCTGCGCGAGTTGGGCGAGCTGCACCGGGCCGGGGTGCTCACGGACGAGGAGTTCGCGAGGACGAAGGCCGTCGTGCTCAGGGGCTTCAGCTGAGCAGGTCCGGTTCGCTGCGGCTGATGTCCTGCCACAGCGGCTGGTAGTTGATCCAGGCCACCAGGTCGCCGCCGAGCTGTTCGCGGGTGGCGACGGCCTGTTTGTGGTCGATGAGGACGGGGCGACCGGCCGCCTTCGCCAGCAGCTGCACCTGGCAGGACCGCTCCATGGACAGGAACCACCAGGCCGCGGCGTCCACCGAGTCGCCGACGGTGAGCAGTCCGTGGTTGCGCAGCACGAGCGCCTTGCGGGAGCCGAGGGCGGTGGCGATACGGCGGCCCTCCTCGGCGTCGACGGTGACGCCGGTGTAGCCGTCGTAGAGGGCCACGTCCTCGTAGAAGGCGCAGCTCTCCTGGGTGATCGGGTCGATCAGCTCGCCGAGCGCGGCGAGGGCGCGGCCGTGCACGGAGTGGCAGTGGGCGACGGCGACGACGTCCGGGCGCGCGGCGTGCACCTGGGCGTGGACGGTGAAGGCGGCCTGGTTGACGTGGTAGCGGCCCTCGACGACCTGGCCGTCCTGGTTGACGAGGACGAGATCGCCGACGGTGACGTGCTTGAACGGCATGCCGAACGGGTTGACCCAGAAGCAGTCGGTGAACTCCGGATCGCGTGCCGTGATGTGCCCGGAGACCCCGTCCTCGAGCCCGGTCCGTCCGAAGATCCGCAGGGCACCGGCGAGCCGTTCCTTGCGGTGCCGGCGTTCGTCGTCGGCCGAGTCGTGCATCGGCGGCATGGCGAACTGCAGCTGGTCGGTGGGCAGCGGCAGGGGCGGGGTCGGCCCGTGCATAGGTCCTCCAGCACTGGAATTGCGGTCTGCGCCGGAAGTTACCGCCGGTCAGCGCAAAAGGGCAGAGGTGTTTTGTAAAGATGACGTACGCAGCGAATACACGACAGAGGTTGTCCGGTTTGCCGGTCAGACTGGCGCGCATGACACAGGTGAACTGGGCGGCCTTCGCCTCCGCCGAACCCGCACTGGCACGGATCGCCGAGGAGCGCTTCGGTGCCCACCGGCATCACGTCCTCGCGACCCTGCGCAAGGACGGCTCACCGCGCACCTCCGGCCTGGAGGCCGGCTTCCGCGACGGCGAGCTGTGGCTCGGCATGATGCCGGGCTCGCTGAAGGCCCTCGACCTGCGGCGCGATCCGCGCTTCGCGCTCCAGGCGAACCCGGGCGAGGGCACGGGGATGGGCGGCGGGGACGTACGGATCGCGGGGCGGGCGTACGAGGTCGAGGGCGAGCGGAAGTCCCGGTATGCGAAAGAGGTGGAACCGCCGCAACCGTTCCACCTCTTCCGTACCGAGCTGACGGAGGTCGTGCGGACCTGCGTCGAGGACGACCGGTATCTGGTCGTCCAGGTCTGGACGCCCGGTGGGTCCCTGCGCACGTTCAGGCGCGCGTAGGGCCTACTCCCACTCGATGGTGCCCGGCGGCTTCGAGGTGACGTCGAGGACGACGCGGTTGACGTCCCGGACCTCGTTGGTGATGCGGGTCGAGATGCGGGCGAGGACGTCGTACGGCAGCCGGGACCAGTCGGCGGTCATGGCGTCCTCGGAGGACACCGGGCGCAGCACGATCGGGTGGCCGTAGGTGCGGCCGTCGCCCTGGACGCCGACCGAGCGGACGTCCGCGAGCAGGACCACCGGGCACTGCCAGATGTCCCGGTCCAGGCCGGCCGCGGTCAGCTCCTCGCGGGCGATAGCGTCGGCGTCGCGCAGCAGGTCCAGGCGCTCCTTGGTCACCTCGCCGACGATACGGATGCCGAGGCCCGGGCCCGGGAACGGCTGGCGCTGGACGATCTCCTCCGGCAGGCCCAGCTCCTGGCCGACCATCCGGACCTCGTCCTTGAACAGCTTGCGCAGCGGCTCGATCAGCTTGAACTCGAGGTCCTCGGGCAGGCCGCCGACGTTGTGGTGCGACTTGATGTTGGCGGTGCCGGTGCCGCCGCCGGACTCGACCACGTCCGGGTACAGGGTGCCCTGGACCAGGAACTCCACGGCCGGGCCCTCGTCGGCGATGATCTCGGCCTGCGCCTGCTCGAAGACGCGGATGAACTCACGGCCGATGATCTTGCGCTTCTCCTCGGGGTCCGAGACGCCCTGCAGCGCGCCGAGGAAGCGCTCCTCGGCGTCGACGACGACCAGCTTGACGCCGGTCGCGGCCACGAAGTCCTTCTCGACCTGCTCGGTCTCGCCCTTGCGCATCAGGCCGTGGTCGACGTACACGCAGGTCAGCTGGTCGCCGATGGCGCGGGCGACGAGGGCGGCGGCGACGGCGGAGTCCACGCCGCCGGACAGGCCGCAGATCGCGCGCTTGTCGCCGACCTGCTCGCGGATCGCGGCGACCTGCTCCTCGATCACGTTGCCGGTGGTCCAGGACGGGGTCAGGCCCGCGCCGCGGTACAGGAAGTGCTCGAGCACCTGCTGGCCGTGCGTGGAGTGCATGACCTCGGGGTGGTACTGGACGCCGTAGAGCTTCTGCTCGTCGTTCTCGAACGCGGCGACCGGGACGACGTCCGTGGACGCGGTCACGGTGAAGCCCTCGGGGGCGGCGGAGCAGGCGTCGCCGTGGGACATCCACACGTGCTGCTCGGCCGGGGTGCCCTCGAAGAGGGTGGAGGACGTCCTGGAGACGTGCAGGTCGGTACGGCCGTACTCGCGGGCGCCGGTGTTGTCGACGGTGCCGCCGAGGGCCTGGGCCATCAGCTGGAAGCCGTAGCACATGCCGAAGACGGGGACGCCGGCCTCGAAGAGCGCGCGGTCGAGGCGGGGGGCGCCTTCCTCGTACACGGACGAGGGGCCGCCGGAGAGGATGATCGCCGCGGGGTTCTTGGCGAGCATCTCCTCGACCGGCATGGTGCTCGGCACGATCTCGCTGTAGACCCGCGCCTCGCGGACACGACGGGCGATGAGCTGGGCGTACTGCGCGCCGAAGTCGACGACCAGGACGGTGTCGGGGGCGGCGGCAGCGGGGTTCGCTGATGACACGGGGTGCCTTCCGGCGGTCGGGCGGGGGTCTGTGGTTCCGATTCTAACGGGGGCGGCCGGGGACCCTCTCCGGAAGGAGCCGTGGCATACTGCACCCATGCTCACGCACTCGACCTTCGTCTTTACCTATGGCAACCGGCCCGCCGGCTGCCATGGTCGTGCTGCTTGAGCGAACGCCAAGCGACTTCCCAGGCGCCCCGGGCCGACAAGGCCCGGGGCGTCTTGCGTTTTCCGGGTCCTGTCGTTCCGGGGCATCACCGACACCCTCGTCAAGGAGCCCCGACATGACCACCACCTCCCCGGAAGAGATCATCACCGACGCCCGGGAGCGGATCGACGTGCTCGACGACCGGATCATCGGCCTCATCCAGGAGCGGATGGCCGTCTCCGCCGTCGTACAGCAGACCCGGATCGCCTCCGGCGGGCGGCGCGTGCACCTGTCCCGCGAGATGGAGATCCTCGGCCGCTACCGCGAGGCCCTCGGCAAGCCCGGCACCTCGCTCGCCATGACCCTGCTCGAACTGTCCCGGGGCCGCATCTGAGTTCGGTCATCGTCTCACCCGTACGGCGCGTGACCGGCCCGCGCACCGCCTCGTTGAGGGGGGTGTCCGTGCCAGCCAGGGGCGGGCCCGACAGAACCACGCGTGGCTCGCTGGAGCGATGAGGCGTACGGGTCGTGCCGTACGCCGTGGGACCTCGCTCCGGGCAAGTGACCGGACGGCAGGGGACAGCAGCCCGGTCACCCAAGAGAACGACCGGCTCCGGGGACGCCCGGAGCCGGTCGGCGGAACACCCTCGCGGACACCGGCACGGCCGCACCGCCCGCCACCGGTCACACGAGACCACCGGTCACACGAGGGGACTGTCCGGCAACGACTCCCATCGCGGATCTCCCGTCGGCCATCCCCGCGGAAACCTCTTCTCCCGCACCATCAGCCGCAGGAATTCGGCCACTCCCCCGTCGATCAGAAGGAAGCCGGGGCACTGGCGGAAGGCAACGGCGACGTGCCACCGCTCCTCGGCCGGATCGCGCACCAGCAGGCAGACGTCTCCGTTCCCGTCGTGGTACGCCCAGGGCACGACACTGTCCCAGGCCGACGCCACAGGCGGCGGGATGTCGGGCACCTCCTGAAAGGCGGCATGCAGGTATCGCCGCTCCTCCCGCATGAACGTCAGCAGCGGATCGCTGCCCTCGGGGTGCGGGATGAAGAGGTGCCGGAACAGGACTCCGTCCCCGAAGCCGTCGACAAGCTCCTTGTAGTCACTGGGAAGTTCGCATCCCACCCACTCCTCCACGGCCCGCCAGGACTCCGGAGCGGCCGGACGGAAACGCTCCCGCTCGCCGAGAAGCGAGCGGATGGCACCCGGCACGTCGATCACCTTTCGTATGTCTGGGAGGAGCACACCGGATCCTTGCCGGCAGCCGAGTTGATCACGTAGCAGTCGACATCCATCCCGCGGTTCCCGTGCGCTTCCATGTGGATCAGGCTCGGGATTCCGGAACGGGGGTCCGCGTAGACGGGCGTCACTTCGTAGTGCACTGCCTGGCCGACCCGGATCTGGCCGGCGATGCGGTTCTCGATGCTACTCATCACCGGACTGTTCGCGGCCCGGTGCAACGGCACCAGGTTGCGCAGGTCGGTGCCCGAGCCGCCGAACTGACAGCCCGCGAGGTGACCACGTGCGCGGTTGCGGCCCGGCGGGAGCTTCCAGTAGTCGGGCGGTGTGATCATGCCGGATTCGCAGTCGTTGTTCCAGGCGGTCCTGCTGCCGTCGGCCATGTCCTGCGGCCCGGAGAAGTCGCCGACGATGCCCGTGGCACGACAGCCGTCGGGGCCGGGCCGGAAGCGTTCTCTCGGCAGGTAGACGATGTTGCCCGTGGCGTTCTCACCGGCCTGGTCGTCGCACATGTTCCGGTTGTCGGAGTCCCCGTTCGGGTTGCGGGACTCGTTGAGGTACGGGTCGGGCAGCTGCTGGAGCAGGCCCTCGGGCGAGTAGCGGTCGTCGTGCGCGAGCTGGAGCATCTTCAGCGCGCTGACGACGAGCTTGATGCCGTCGCCCGGCTTCCAGCCGCCGTTCCCGCCTCCTTCGGGCGTGGGCTTGGGCCGCGTCGGAGCGGGCTTCGGGTGCGGTCCGTTGTTGGGGTTCTGGTCGATGACCGGGCGCGGCCGGGGGATCACCCGGGGCCGGGCGTAGGTGGCGGTGCCGCGGCAGGAGTACGTGCAGGTGTACCCGTAGCTGCCGGCGTAGCCGCCGCCGTAGCTGCCCGTGTAGGTGAGGGAGGAGTAGCCGGCCATCGCCGCCTGGGCGCTGGCCTGCGCCTCGAGGGCGTCCGCGAGGCTGCTGGTGTTCGGGAACAGGTTGGACAGCGAGTAGGAACCGGTGTGGGAGTAGTGGCCGGTCGTGGTTCCGGAGTCGTCCCAGGAGCCGATGTGCACGTGCTGCAGCTGCTGGGAGGCCCATCCGGCCAGAGCCGTCAGTCCCACGACCGCCGCGTAGCCCTCGATCACGCACGCGTCCTCCAGGCAGTGCCCGGACGGGTCGGTGCCGTTCAGCGGGTCGGCGTCGGCGTAGGTGTAGCGGTCGGCCTGGACCGAGGGGCTCGGATCCAGCTGCCAGGAGTCACGGGACTCGAACGAGCCCGTGCCCGGCTGGTACCAGCGGGCGGCCATGTCGACGGCGCCGGAGTCCGGGTCGGTCCAGGCGGACTGGTAGCCGACGGCGGGGGTGGTGCCGTTGGTGGCGGTCCTCGTGCCGAAGGGGTCGTACGACGTCGAGCCGGTGACCTGGGTGCCGTCGGCGCTGAGGCCGGCGACCAGGTCGGTGTGCTGGTCGGTGACGGCCAGCTGCTTGGTGGTGCCGGTGGCGAAGGAGAGCAGGGCGCCCTGCGGGGTGCGGTCGTAGGCCGTGGTGCCGTCGCCGGCGAGGTTGTCGGAACCTCCGTCGTAGGTGAAGGCCGTCGAGCCACGGGTCTGGACGCGGTCCAGGGAGTCGTAGGTGTAGTTGGTGCCTGCGTCGGTGACCTTGCGGTCGAAGGCGTCGAAGGCCGAGGTGCGGGTGGTGCCGCTGCCGTCGTCCACCGAGGCCAGGGTGCCGCGCGGGGTGTAGGTGAACTTCGTGGCGCCCTCGGTGAGTTGGCGGTTGCGGGCGTCGTAGGTGGACGTGGTCGTGCCCGCCTGGGTGCGGTTGCCCGCGTCGTCCCACACGTACGGGGTCGTGGTGCCGTCCTTCGTCCAGGACGTGAGGCGGCCGGCGTCGTCGTAGGTGTAGGAGTTGTCCCCGGCGCCCGCCGTGCCCGTCGTCTTCTTCGACGTCAGGCGGTCGTCCAGGTCGTAGCCGTACGTGGTGGAGGTGACCGTGCGCGTGCCGTCGGGGCTGGTGACCGTGTCGGCGGTCAGCCGGCCCAGGGCGTCGTAGCCGTAGCCGCGCTGTGCCGTGACGGTGTACCCGGTGGCGCCGGCCGGCTTGGTGGCGTAGCGCTCCGCGGCCGGGCGTCCGGCCGGGTCGAAGTCGTACTGGACCTGGCTGCCGGTGATCGAGTCCGAGGCGAGGTCCAGCCGGCCGGCGCTGTCGTAGCCGTAGTCGGTGGTGCCCGCGGTGGTCTTGCGCCGGGTCATGTCGCCGTCGGCGTCATAGGTGTAGCTCGCGTCGCCCGCGGGGCCGGACGCGGTCAGCAGTTCGCCGCGGTCGTTGTACGTGTACGTGTTCTGGCTGGTGCCGTCCGCCGCGGTGACCGAGGTCAGGCGGCCCGCCAGGTCGTAGCCGAGGCCGCGGTCCGTGGTGGCCGCCGCGCCGGTGCCGGTCTCGTGGGTGAGGTGGCCCAGCCCGTCGTAGGTGCGGTCGCGGCGCACGCCGCCCGGCAGCAGTTCGGTGACCGCCTGGCCCGCCGTGTCGTAGACGGTGGTCCAGGTGCGGTCCGCGGCGGACGGGTCGGCGTCGGTGACCGGTTCGACGGTCGATTCGGGCAGGCCCCGGCTGGTGAAGGTGTAGACGGTGGTGTCGCCGCGGCCGTCCGTCACACGGGTGCGGTTGCCCGCGGCGTCGTAACCGAACGTCGTCGTGACCGACTTGGTGTCCGAGACCGGTTCGACCTGCCTGGTCAGCCGGCCCAGGGCGTCGTACGCGTACGTGGTGCGGGCCTTGGTCTGCGGGTCGGTCACCGCCGTGCGGTTGCCGTCGGCGTCGAACTCGGCCGTCGCGCCCCGCAGTGCCGTGGCGCCGGTGCCGTAGTCGGTCGTGGCGGTGACGTCGCCGAGGGCGTCGTACGAGGTCGTCGTCCTGCGGTGGGTGGCGTCCGTGGTCTCGGTGCGCCGGCCCAGGCCGTCGTAACCGTAGCCGGTCGTGCCGGCCGGGTCGGTCACGGACGTGACCTCGCCCGCCGGGTCGTAGCCGGCCGTCGTGGTGATCCCGAGGGGGGTGGTCGAGGCGGTCTGGTCGCCCGCGTCGTCCCAGGTGTAGTGGCTGGTCAGGTTCTGGGTCGTCGGGTAGCGCTCGACCGTCGTCGCGGTGAGCTGCCGGCCGAGTTCGTCGTACGTGGCCTCCGTGCGGGCGCCCGTCGGGTCGGTGGCCGCCAGTTGCAGGCCGGTCGGCGTCCAGGAGTACTGGGTGACGCCGCCGCCGGCGGCACCGGTGACCGGGCCCGCGACCACGCCGGAGCCGGCGGCGGACTGGGCCGTCAGCGCGTCGGCCGGGTCGGCGACCGGGTCGGTCTTGCTGGTCAGCCGTCCGAACTGGTCGTAGCCGTACTGGGTGACGCGGCCCAGCGGGTCGGTGACCGTGTCGGGCAGGCCCAGCGCGTTGTAGGTGGTGTGGGTCGTCGCGGTCAGGGCCGTCGTGGCGCCCGGCGGGGTGTAGTCGGGCAGTGTCGTCGCGGTCGTCCGGCCGAGGTGGTCGAACGTCGCCCGGGTCACCTGGCCGCGGGCGTCCTTGGTGTCGGTGGCGTCACCGAAGGTGTCGTAGCCGGTGAGGGTGGTGGGGTGGACCGTGGCGGGCGCGCCGCCGTTCTCCTCCGCCGCGACCGCCGGGGCGGTCTGCGCCACCAGGCGGCCCAGTTCGTCGTAGCGGTTGGTGGTGGTGAAGGCGGAGGCGTCGGCGCCCGGCTCGTTGCCGCGCGGGGTGACGGTGGTCAGCGGCAGGCCGCGGTCGTCGTAGGTGTGGGTGGTGATGTGGGTGGTGGTGCCGTCGGTGACGGTCTGCTTCGTCGCGTCGCCCGCGGCGTCGTACTCGGACGACACGGTGAGCGAGGCGGCGCCGGTGATCGACCGGGTCTGTTGCTTGACGCGGTCGTCGCCGTCGTAGCCGAAGGTGCTGACGCGGTTCAGGCCGTTCGGGTCGAATACGGTGCGCGTGGTGCGGCCGAGGGCGTCCACGGTGAAGGTCCGGGTCGTGCCGCCACCGCCGGTGACCTGCTGGGTCAGATTGCCCGCGGGGTCGTAGGCGTCGCTCTCCAGGACGATGTCGTGCTTGCTGCCGTCGGACTGGGTGACCTGCTTCGCGGTCGTGGTCGCCGGCAGGCCGTCGTCGTAGTACGTGTACGCCGTGGTGGCGCCCATCGCGTCCGTGGTGGAGGCGAGGCGGCCGGCCGGGTCGTAGGCGTCGGAGACGACGGTCAGGTCGTGGACGGTGCCGGACGGGTCGCCGGTCCAGTTGTTCAGGACCGTCGTCGCGTGCTGGCCGCGGGGGGTGTAGGTGTACGTGACGTGCGTGCCCGCCGGGTCCGTCATGCCGTCGACGCGGCCCAGTTCGTCGTGTTCGAGGTGGGTCGTGTGCTGTTCGGCGTCGGTGGTGCTGTCGTTGAGGCCGTGCGTGTCGTAGTGATAGGTGGTGGTGCGGGCGGGGTCGCCGCCGGAGGTGTCCTGCGTCGTCTCCGACAGCAGGTTGCCGTCCTCGTCGTACGAGCGGGTGAGGCCGGCCGTGTGGGTGGTGCCGGTGATCTCGTTCTTCACGGCGGCGCCGGTCTCGGTGACGATGTGTGAAACGGCGTCGTAGGCGTAGGTGGTGGTCACGCCGTTCGGGAAGGTGTCAAGGACCTGGGTCTCGGAGGTCTTGCGGCCCAGCCCGTCGTACGTGTACTTCGTGACCAGCCCGGACGGTGAGGTCACCTCGGCCACGTCGCCGTTCGCGTAGTAGCGGTACGACGTCCGCGCGCCGCCGGGGGTGGTCCGGGTCAGCACCAGGCCGGCCGGGGCCGTGCCGCTGCCGACCGCGGCCTCGGTGCCGGTGGTGTAGGTGGTGGCGGCGGTGCTCCCGTCAGGGCGGACGGTGGCCGTGAGCAGGCCCAGGCTGTTGTAGGCGTACGTGGTGCGGTAGCGGGCGTCCTTGTCGTCGGCCGAGCGCGGGTCGCTGTAGCTCACCGGCTTGTCGTTGCGCGGGTCGAGGGGGTCGCTCGCGTTCAGGTAGGAGGAACGGAAGCTCGTCCAGCAGGAGTCGGCGTCCCGGCAGGTCGTGGTCGAGACGATGTTGCCGCGGGCGTCGTGGCCGGTGACGGTCGAGTGGCCGTCGGGGTCGGTGACGGTGTGGAGGTTGCCCGCGATGTCGTAGGCGTACGCCGTTCTCGCGCCGGTCTCGTCCGTGTGGGAGACGATGCGCTGGCCGTGCAGGGCGTCGTAGCTGGTGGTGCTGGTGTGCTGCTGCGGGTCCGTGACCGTGACCGTGTTGGTCAGGCCGGAGGCGGCGGACTCGGCCTGGGCACGGTAGTGCGCGGAGACCTGGTCGGCGGTGAGTCCCTTGCGGTAGAGGGCGACCTCGTCGATGTCGCCGGTGAAGTAGTAGGTGCCCGAGGGCTGGCCCATCCAGCCGGTGCTGGCGTAGCCGGCGCCGAGGTAGGCGTAGTCGCGTGCCTGGTCGGTGATGGTGCCGGTCAGGGACCCGGTCTTTACGCCGTCCAGGTACAGGGACTGCGTGTTGCCGGAGGCCGACAGCACCACGTGGTGCCACTGGCCGTCGGTCACGGCCTGCGAGGAGACGATGGGCGTAGCCCCGGAGGCGCCGGTGAGATAGAACTCGCCGCGCAGTTTGCCGTCGCCGTCGATGTTCAGCACGGGCCGCCAGGACGTCGGTGTCTGCCCGAGCGGCGCGTTCTGAAAGCTCATCAGGACGCCTGAGGGCGTGGAGGTGCGGAACCACATCTCGGCCGACAGGTCCGTCGCGCCGGCCGGGACGGAGCCCGGTATGTCGATGTGGCCGGTGTTGCCGAGGTGGGCCGCCCGGTCGTCACCGACGCCGAACACGCCGGGGGTGTCCAGCTTGGACTGGAAGACCTGGCCGGTGTCGCCCCGGAACGTGGCGTTCAGGCCGGTCCCGCCGACCTCGCTGTGCAGGGCGGTGCCGCTGGTCTCACCGAGCCGCCAGTACGCGGCGGGCGCGTCCGCGACGGCGACGCCCCGGTACTGGTCGCCCATGCCCTCGACCAGGGCTCTGCGCGCCTGGATGTGGAGGTTGGGGGTGTCCGTGTACCCGAACCGGCTGGCCCAGGGAACGTAGCGCCAGGTCACGCTGCCGTCGGAGTTGGTCGTCGACAGGAAGGTCACCAGCGGCTTGTCGTAGAAGGCGACCTCGTCGATCTGTCCGGTGAAGTTGCGGTAGCCCGCGCTCTGGCCGTCCCATCCGGTGGAGGAGTAGCCGCCGCCGACGAAGACGTGCGCGAAGCGGTTGGTGTCGACGCCCGTGGACTCGCCGGCCTGGTAGACGCCGTCCACGAAGAGCGCCTGGGCGCCCTGGTTCCCCGTCAGCAGCACGTGGTGCCACGTGTTGTCGGTGACGGCGTCCGTGGACAGGAGGCTGCTCGCACCGCCGGAGAACCGGGCGCGCAGCTTGCCGTCCGCGTCGATCAGCAGCATCGGCCGCCATGAGGCCGGCGTGTCGCCGAAGTCCGCGTCCTGGTTCGTGACCAGGACACCGCCGGGCGTGCTGGTCTTGAACCACAGCTCCAGGGACATCGCGCTCTGCGTGCCGAGCGACTCGGCCGGCACCTCGAGCGCCCCGTCGCCGGTGAAGCTCGCCGAGGTGTCGTCGCCGTCCGCGAAGATGCCGGGGCTGCCGAGGCGGACCCCGTCCCCGTACTCACCGGCGAGCGCGTCGCCCAGCGGGCTGGCCGCCTCGGCGCCGGCCCGTTCGCCCAGCCGCCAGTAACCGGTCGGCCCGCTGCGCTCGATGGTGTCCGCGTAGGACGCCGAGGCCGTCGAGTAGGAGGGTGCCGACACCTTCCAGGTGCCGCCGTTGTCGTCGGTGGACTGGGTGAGCCGGCCGCCGACCGGGTCGTACGCCGCCGTGGCGTGCACCCGGCCCGAGGGCAGGGTGACCTTGGTCAGCTGCCCGATCGTGGTGCGCGCGGCGTAGTGCTCGGCGACGGTCGCCGCGTCGAGCGGGTGGTCGTAGAAGGCCACCTCGTCCATCTCGCCCTTGTAGCGGTACGTGCCGGTGGCGAGGCCCATCCAGCCGGTGCTGCCGTAACCACCGCCGAGGTAGGCGTAGTCACGGGACTGCTCGGTGAGCGCGCCGGTGAGGGAGCCGACCTTGGCGCCGTCCAGGTAGAGGGTCTGCGCGGTCGCCCCGGCGGAGAGCACGACGTGGTGCCACTGGCCGTCGGTCACGGCCTGCGGGGAGACGATGGGCGTCGCCCCGGGGGAGCCGGTGAGGTAGAACTCGCCGCGCAGCTTGCCGCTGCCGTCGATGTTCAGCACCGGGCGCCACGAGGTGGGCTTGTCGCCCAGCTCGGCGTTCTGGAAGCCGACGAGGACACCGGACGGGGTGCTCGTCTTGAACCACAGCTCGATCGCCGGGTAGGCGGCGGCCTTCAGGGTGTCGGCGGGAAGCTCGACGACCGAGTTCGTGCCGTCGAACCCGACGGAGGTGTCCGTCGTGCCCGCGATCGCGGAGTCCGTGCCGAGCTGGACGTCCCGGTAGACGGCCTCGTTGCGGCCGGTGCGCGAGACGGACTCGCTGACCGCCGCGGAGCCCTCGCTCTCGCCCAGCCGCCAGTAGGAGGTGGGGGCCGCGTCGAGGACGCCGCTGCGGTAGACGGAGCCGTCGCCGTAGCCGTAGACCGTGCACTTGGTGGTCGACGTCGGCGGGCAGACGGTGGTCAGGCGGTCACCGGTGTAGGTGTAGGTCCAGGTCAGGCCGGGTGTCCCGGCGTCGACCGGGCTCGTGGTCACGGAGGTGACGTGGCTGCCGGTCCAGGTGAGGGCGAGCGACCGGCCCGAGAGCTTGTCGGTGACCTTCTGCACCGGGCCGCCGCTCGTGGTCGCGCGCGTGACGGTCTGCTCGCGGCCCGCCACGTCCGCGATGCGGTCCAGCTCGCCGCCCGGCAGGAAGTGGTACGTCGTGCCGGAACGTTCCCGCAGAACCCAGCCGCCGTCCGTCTCATGGGCCAGCGTGAGGGAACCGCCGGGCGGGCCGGTGTACGTTCCGTCGGTGTTCTCGCCGAAGCGCGCCTGGGAACCGTCCGCCAGGGTCACCAGCGCCGTCGAGGTGTCCGGTTCCTCGCGCACCTTCATGTCCCAGGACGTCGACCAGCCGGTGCCGAAGGCCCCGTCCTGGCGCGGGTCGAGGGAGTTGTAGGTGCGAGTGACGGACAGTTCGGGGCCGACGGTGGTGATCGCCGCGTCGGTGGCGGCGGTGACGTAGTTGCCGGCGCGGGTGCCGATCTCCTTGCCGTCGTCGGCGCCGCCGAGGTGGCTGGTGACGGTCGGCTGCGGCACCTGGGTGGTCAGCAGCGCGGGGCCGGGCCGGGCCGAGGTGGCGGAACCGTCGTAGGCGTACGCGTACCAGGCGTAGGCCTTGCCCCAGGACAGCCAGCCGGAGGGCACCGCCCACTGCTGCTCGGAGCCGCGGGTGCCGGTCTTGCAGTTCTTGCGGAAGTTGCTGCCCTCGACCTCGCAGACCTCGAAGGTGTACTGGAGCGCCGACTTGGGGTAGTCGTCCGCGTCCGTGCCCTCGGCCCAGAGGGTCGGGGTGAGCGAGTCGGCCGTGATACCGCTGCCCGGCGATTCGGCGGTCAGCTGGGGCGGGATGTTGACCGACGTGATCTTCACCGCCGGTCCGGGGACACCGGCGGAGGTGAAGCGGCTGGTGCCGTAGTCGTCCATCGTCCACTGCACGGTGTACGTGGCGGGGTCCAGGGGCGCGATCTTCGCGTCCAGGGTCACGCTGTCACCCGGCGCCACGTCCTGGGGCATGGCCGTCCAGGCGATCTTCGAGCTGTCGGTGATCTCCTTGCCCGTGGAGTCGAACAGGTTGTAGCGCAGCTTGTAGTTGCCGCCCTTGGTCCAGGTCTCCTGGCCCTCGTTGGTGACGGTGACCTTCTCCACGCCCTGTGAGGTGGCGGTGACCGGAGTCGTGAAGTCGCCGATCGCGTAGGTGGCGCCGTACTTGGTCCAGGTGATGTCCAGGCTGGGCTTGCCGTTCGGGTAGTCGTCCGAACCGAACTGCTTCCAGCCGTTGGAGTCCGTCGTGGAGGCCTTCACCGCGAGGCCGTAGTTCTTCTTGCGGCCGTGGGTCCAGTCGTCGACCAGCTTGCGGCCGGCCGAACCGAGCTTGATGCTCTCCCAGGCGGGGCCGCACGACCAGGTCGTCGTGCCCGAGGGGCGCCAGCCGTGCGCGAAGCTCTTCGAGGCGAGCGACGAACCGGTCGCCGGGCCCGGGTACTTGCTGGTGGTGGACTCCGACCAGTTGGAGGTGATCGGCGACACGGTCACCGGACGGGCGGAGCACGACTGCGACCAGGTGTTGTAGAGGGCCAGGTCGGCGCCCAGGATCCAGGCGTTCTTCAGCGTGCTCTCCACGCCCGAGAAGTGCAGGAAGGCCGCGGCCTTGTGGCTGCCGCCGTCGTAGGTGCCCGCCTTCAGGACCGTGTCGGAGGCGAAGTTCTGGTCGTACGGGTACTCGACGTACGTGCCGGAGGTGGAGTCGAAGGACTGCACGGAGGGGTCGACGCGGACGGGGAAGACCCGGCCGGGGTCGTGGAGCCAGTCCTTGTCGAGCTTGACCACCAGGACCTGGCGGCCGTTCTCCTCGTCCAGGCCGTAGGTGACCTTGGAGGAGATCGCGCCCTCGTGGGAGTCCCCGGCGAAGTGGGAGTCCTGCATCCATCCGGCGGGGGTCCAGCCGCGCTGCCGGCCCTCGGCGTCGGTGAACTCGATGCCCCCGTGGCCGTCGGGTCGGGCGGTGAGTCCCTGCAGGTCGAGCGGGAAGCGCCACTCGGTGGGCGCGTTCTTGTCCTTGAGGACCAGGGTCTCCTTCACGGAGTCGTTGCCCGCGAGCAGTTCGAGGTCCGCGTGCGGACGCACCTCGGGGTAGGTGACGGTGCTGCCGTCCGCCCGCGCCGGGGACGCTGCCGCGCCGGACACGCCGTAGCCGACCGAGAAGCCGTCAGCCATGCGCATCCGTACGACGTCGGCGGCGTCGGCCGTGCCGGCGAAGTCGAGCGGCGCCTGCGTCGAACGGGTCTGCCAGCCCGCGCCGTCGCTCACGCTCATCGTGTGCGCGCCGGGCCCGCTCCGGGTGTCCCGGGGGACCAGGGTGGTGTCGATGGACTTCCAGCTGCCGTCCTTGGCACGGAAGTTGACCGGCTCGTCGTAGAAACGGGTGGTGTACGTGCCGTCCGTGTTCCGGAACACACGCCGGCGCTGCCCCCGCCGATTCGTGAGTTCCTTGCTGCGCTTGGGGTCGAAACCCTTGGCGACGGCCGCCCCGGGGGCCTTCGTCCGCCGCACCGGCCCGGGCTTCGGCAGCTTCACAGCGGCCCCGGCCAGCCGGGTCGTCCCCGTCTCGCCCTGGGCGGGCAACTCGCCGCGCCCGGTGCGGGGTCCGGCGTGACCGCCCTTCGCGAACGCCTCGGTGGCGTTCGCGGAAGCGGTGTGCCGACGGCCGGCCGCCGATCCCCAGTGCTGGTCCGGGGCGTTCCCGCCGGACGTGCCCGGCCAGCTGTCGACCGCGAGGGCGGCCTGCTGGGTTCCGGCCAGGACGGCGGTCATGAACGCCACCGCGAAGACAAGCGGACGTGCCGGACGCACTGATCCCCCTCAACTCTTACTTACTGCAAACGGGGGTCAGTACTAAACGACCACACGGAAGACGCACAAGTCGCACACATGTGCAGACGACCGTGAAGTGATCAACGCCATAGGTGATTCATCAACAAATTCCCGTAATTCGCGCAGGGGAAGGCCCGATGGCATCGAGGTCCGACGGGTTCCTGAAAGTGACTCACGTCACATGAAAATGACCAAGGTAAGCACAACCGTTTACCTCGGTCACAGGTCTCCCTTACGCAAGTCAACGGCCACGCCCGCGCCCCACACGCGGAGGCCTCCCGCCACGTGCTGCGGTACCGCAGCATGCTTGTCCCACAGAGGTCTTCATGAAGCTTCGCCGCGCCATGGTCACCGCGGCCGCGACGGCGGTCATAGCCCCGATCGCCCTGCTCTGCGCCCCTGCCGCGTTCGCGGACGAGTCCCCCACCGGGGCCGTGAGCAGCTCGCCCACCGACTCGGCCGCTCCATCGGATTCCGCCTCAGAGTCCGCCGCCGCCTCCGCCTCCCCGAGCGACAGCGCGAGTTCGTCCGCATCGGCCTCGCCCTCGGACTCCGCCTCAGAGTCCGCCACCGCCTCCGCCACCCCGAGCGACAGCGCGAGCACGTCCGCGCCGGCCTCGCCGAGCCAGAGCGCCGAGCCCACCGCCGAGCCCAGCGAATGCCCGCTCGACGGCAACATGGTCGACCCCGGCTCGCAGCTGAGCATCGACGTCTCCGGCCTGCCCGGCAAGATCGTCGCCGGCAGCGGCTGGCACAACTTCACGATGACGGCGGCCAACCACAGCGACAAGTCGCTCGGCACCGTGCAGTGGCTCGCGACCGTCGACAACGACACGGCGAGCGACAACGAGAAGGACTGGCTGAGCACCTACGCCAAGCTCGAGTACTTCAACCCCCAGGCCAAGGCGTGGGAGTCCATGGCCGACGAGGTCGGCAACGGCCTCTACTTCGGCACGACCCCCCTCGGCCCCAAGGAGACGGTCGGCATCAAGCTGCGTGTCGACATCACCGCCAAGGCCCCCGCCGGCGACGGCTTCAGCATGGGCTTCGGCGGTTACGTCGACCAGGAGAAGAACTGCGTGCACAGCGCGTTCGGCTTCTACGACTTCACCGTGCTGAGGCCCGGCAGCAGCAACCCGGACCCGGGCCAGGCCAAGCCCGGCAAGGGCACAAAGCCGGCCGGCGGCAAGGAGCCGCAGGGCGGTGCCGCCGAGATCGCGCCCACCGGCACCCTCGCGCACACCGGTTCCAGCTCCGTGCTGCCGGCGATCGCCTTCGCCGGCGGGGCTGCCGTCGTCGTCGGCGCCGGAGCGATGTTCACCGTCCGTCGCCGCAAGGGCGCCGGTTCGAACGCGGCCGCGTAAGCGCGTCGCGCCACCGGGCGGGGGCGGCCTTCGTCGCCCCCGCCCCGCTGAAGGGGCCTGCGCCAGGAGGGGGGTGCAGGCCCCTTCCGTGTGCGCCGACTACTTCTTCGGCGGCACCGCCGGGATCCCCAGGAACGGCAGGCGCAGGGCGCCGAAGGCGTGCTCCGGGACCGCGGGGGCCTGCGGCTCCACCGGCTTCAGCCGCTCGTACGCCGCCCCCGGCGCCGGACGCGGGTCCTCCTCGCCCTTGTTCGGCCAGAAGGAAATCGCGCGCTCGGCCTGCGCGGTGATGGTCAGCGAGGGGTTCACACCCAGGTTCGCCGAGACCGCGGCGCCGTCCACGACCGAGATACCGGGGTGGCCGTAGAGGCGGTGGTACGGGTCGATCACGCCCGTCTCCGCCGAGTCGCCGATGGGACAGCCGCCGAGGAAGTGCGCGGTCAGCGGGGTGCCCATCAGTTCGCCGACGTTGCTGCCCGCGAAGCCGTTGATCTCGGCGGCGAGGGCGGTGGCGGCCTCCGTGGCGGCCTTGATCTGCTTGGGGTTGGGGGCGCCGTGGCCCTGGCGGGCGGTGAGCAGGCCCTTGCCGACCCCGCCCGGCTTCAGGTACGTGGTCAGGGAGTTGTCCAGCGACTGCATGACCAGGCCGATGATGGTCCGCTCGGACCAGCGCCGGTTGGACAGCGAGCGCAGGACCAGCAGCGGGTGCCTGGCCGCGTTCGCCAGCCAGGCCAGCGCGCGCGACGAGCCCTCCGCGTAGGGCACCTGGAGGATCGACAGGCCGCCCATCGCGTTGGAGCCCTTGCCGTAGCGGACCGGCTCGATGTGCGTGTTCTCGTCCGGGTGGATCGAGGACGTGATGGCCACGCCCCGGGTGAAGTCGGCCTCCGCCGCGCCGTGCTGCGCCCTGCGGTAACGGCGGTTGTCGGTCTGCGCGCCGACCAGTGCCTCGGAGTTGGTCCGGGTCAGCCTGCCCAGGCTCTTCGACAGGTACGGCAGCTGGCCGCCGGCCTGCATCCGGTGCAGCAGGGTCTGGGTGCCGTACGTGCCCGCCGCGAGGACGACCCGACGGGCGGTGAACAGGCGGCCCTCGCCCTTCTTCTTCCGGTCCGTCGGCAGGGTCGCCACCGCGTACCCGCCGCGCGAGTCGTCCGTGACGGACACGACCGTCGTCATGGGGTGGACCACCGCGCCCGCCTGCTGAGCGAGGTGGAGGTAGTTCTCGTTGAGGGTGTTCTTCGCGCCGTGGCGGCAGCCGGTCATGCACTCGCCGCACTCCGTGCAGGCGTTGCGGGACGGGCCGGCTCCGCCGAAGTACGGGTCGGCGACCTCCTGGCCCGGGCCCGTCCTCGCCGTCCCGTCGGCGTCCTTGCCGTCGCCGAAGAACACGCCGACCGGGGCGAGGTGGAAGGTGTCGCCCACGCCCATCCGCTGGGCCGCCGCCTTCAGATGCACGTCGGACGGCGTCATCGTCGGGTTCAGGCGGACGCCGAGCATGCGCTGGGCCTGGTCGTAGTACGGCTTCAGCTCCTCCTGCCAGTCGGTGATGTCCTTCCACTGCGGGTCCTCGAAGAAGGCCTTCGGCGGTATGTAGAGGGTGTTGGCGTAGTTGAGGGAGCCTCCGCCGACGCCCGCCCCCGCGAGCACCATCACATTGCCGAGCAGGTGGATGCGCTGGATGCCGTACAGGCCGAGTTTCGGGGCCCACAGGTAGTTCTTCAGGTCCCAGGAGTTCTTCGGCAGATCCTCGCGGGTGAAACGGCGCCCCGCTTCCAACACCCCTACCCGGTAGCCCTTTTCGGTCAGGCGCAGGGCGGTGACGGAGCCGCCGAAGCCCGAGCCGACGACGATGACGTCGTAATCGTAGGTGTCCTGGGGCACGTGCTCTCCTCGTCGAGAACGGGTGTTTCTAGCGGAAGCGGAATGCCTTCATCAGCCGAAGACTGGTGCTCATGAAGCGGGCGTAGCCCGCGTCGTCCATCCCCAGCGACGGCGCCATCGGGAGCAGCCGCTGCTGGGCGACCGTCTGGACCTCGGTGTACTTGAGGATGCCCTCGGAGCCGTGCCGGCGGCCGAGGCCGGAGTCCTTCATGCCGCCCATCGGGGACTGGACGCTGCCGTAGGCGGAGGCGTAGCCCTCGTTGACGTTGACGGTGCCGGTGCGCAGGCGGGCGGCGACCTCGCGGCCGCGCCGGGCGTTCCCCGTCCAGACCGAGGAGTTGAGGCCGTACGGCGTGGCGTTGGCGCGCTCGACCGCCTCGTCGTCGGAGGAGAAGCGGTAGACCGAGACGACCGGGCCGAAGGTCTCCTCCTCGCAGACGGCCATGGAGTCCTCGACGCCGTCGAGGATGGTGGGCTCGAAGAAGTAGGGACCGATGTCGGGGCGCGCCTTGCCGCCCTCGAGCACCTTCGCGCCCTTCGCGACGGCCTCCTCCACGTGCCGCTCGACGGCCTTCAGCTGGCGCTCGCCGACCAGCGAGCCCATGTCGGCGCCGTAGGCGAGGGAGTTGCCGAGCCGCATGGCCCGGGTGCGGGCGGCGAAACGCTCCAGGAAGGCGTCGGCGACGGACTCGTGCACATACAGCCGCTCGATGGAGATGCAGAGCTGTCCGGCGGAGGAGAAGCACGCGCGCACGGCACCGGCGGCGGCCTTCTCGATGTCGGCGTCGTCCAGCACCAGCATGGCGTTCTTGCCGCCGAGTTCGAGGGAGACGCCGACCAGGCGGGCGGCGGCGCCCTGGGCCACCTCCCGGCCGGTGCGGGTGGAGCCGGTGAAGGAGACGTAGTCGGCGTGCCGGACGACCTCCGGGCCGATGACCGGGCCCTCGCCGAGCACGACCTGGAAGACGCCCTCGGGCAGGCCGGCCTCGATCAGCAGGTCACGTGCCCACAGCGCGGTCAGGCAGGTCTCGGTGTCCGGCTTCATCACGACCGCGTTGCCGGCCACGAAGGCGGGCAGGGCGTCGCCGACGGACAGCTCCAGGGGGTAGTTCCAGGGGGCGATCTGGCCCACGACCCCGCGCGGGTGGCGCAGTTCGACGACCTTCGTGAGGGTGGGGATGGCGCCGGTGTGCCGCTTCGGATTCAGATAGGCGGCGGCCCGGCGGCCGTAGTGACGGGCCGCGACGGCTACGGCCTGCACCTCCTCGTGCGCGTGCAGGCGGGCCTTGCCGGTCTCCAGCTGGACGAGGTCGAGGACCTCGGCCTGCCGCTCCAGCAGCAGGTCGTGGAAGCGCAGCAGGACGGCGGCCCGCTGCCTCACCGGGGTCTTCTCCCACACGGCCTGCGCGGTGCGGGCGGCTTCGAAGGCCTTGAGTACGTCCTCGGGGGTGGACTCGGGCAGATCGGCCAGCTGCTCGCCGGTGAACGGCGTGTGGTTGGCGGTCCGGCCGGAACCGACGACGCCCTTGGTGAGCTGGGCCACCAGTTCCGGGGTGACCACGTCGGCGGCGGTGCGGGCGCCTTCGGGAGCGGGCGCGAGGGGGTTGGTACCGGCGATGTCCGAGGCCTGCGTGTCCGTCATGAGGCGCAGGGTATGCCGGAGCGCAGGCTTTGTGTACCCATCGGTAACGGGGATTCACGACCTGCTCACACACTGCCAGTGATCACTGGCAGCAAATATGCTGATCAGGGTGTTGACGGCCGTCCGAACAGAACGATCATTCGAGTCCGGCTTTTTTCGCGAGCAGCAGCCCGAGCGCGGTGCGGGGGGTGCGGCGACGCGGGACGGGGACGGGGGTGGCGGGGGCGTTTTCGCAGACGGTGGCGTTTTCGGAGATGGTGGCGTTTTCGGGGACAGGAGCGTTTTCGGGGACGGGGGCGGGAACCCGGTCCGGTTCGGGCGTGAGGCCCAGGTATTCCTCGAGTGCCGCCGTGACCTCGGCCGCGTCCGGGCGGGCCGCCGGCTCGTCGGCGTGCAGCCGCTCCAGCAGCGGGCCGAGCGCGCCCAGCCGTACCGGGTCCGTCGTCCCGGCCGCAAAGCGCAGCAGCGCGCCCAGGGACCACAGGTCGGAGGCCGGGCCGGCGCCCGGACCCGCGGCGCGTTCAGGGGCGACGAACCCGGCGGGCGCGTCCTGCGGGTGGCCGCCACCGGTTCCGAAGTCGGTGACGACCACCCGTCCGGTACCGGACTCCAGCAGTACGTTGGCCGGCTTCACGTCCCGGTGCACGATGCCGACGGCGTGTGCGGCACGCAGGGCGCCGAGGACCGCGAGGCCGATCCGGGCGGCCTCGGCAGGCGGCAGGGGACCCCGCCGCAGCACCTCACGCAGCGACTCGCCCTCCACCAACTCCGTGACGATCCAAGGGATTTGATCCTCGGTGACGACGTCCAGCACCACGACGGCGGAGGGGTGGCGCACCCGTGCGGCGGCGCGGGCCTCGGTGATGAGCCGGTGCGCGATACGGCGGCTCTCCTCGTCCTCGGCCGGATCGCCGGGCAGCAGCGGCTCCTTGACGGCGACCGGGCCGCCCCGCCCCTGCTCGTCCCGGGCCCGCCAGACGGTCGCGGTGGGCCCGGCTCCGAGGCGCTCCGCCAGCCGGTAGCGGCCACCGATCAGACGTACGCCGCGCGGGTGTTCGCCGTCTCCAGTCATGTCACATGAGTACCGTGCGCACCATGCGGTTGTCGAAGCGGGGCGGTCGGGCGGCCCAGCGGTGCGCTCTGGAGCCGTGCCGCGCCGCGCGCACCTCCACCGCACCGGCACGCGGCCGTGACCGAGCGGCCGGTCAGGTCCCCGGCGCGAAGGTGTCGACCGCCACGTCGAAGTACTCCCGCGCCTCCCGCACCTTCCCGACCGGCGCCGACACCCACACGTCGTACAGCCGCCCGGACTCCTCCCAGCACAGGTCGTAGGTGTGCCGGGGTCCCTCCGCCGCGCTGAAGCCGTCCCAGGTGAACTCCCAGAGCGCGGCGGGGTGTCCGGCGCGCGCGGTGCGGGTGATCCGGCCGTCGTGGTAACCGGGGTTCGTGTCCGGGCCGTCGGCCGCCGACCGCTCCATCACGCCCTGCGGGCCGCCCGGTTGGGGCTCGGAGACCTTGACGCCGAGGCGGAAGGTCTGCCCCGGCGAGAGGTAGAAGACGCGCTCGCCCTGCGCACTGCGGGTGAAGTCCTGCGGTACGGCGAGGGAGAAGCCGGCCGGGTCCCGGGCCGTGCGGTAGCCGGACGGCGCCGTGTGCGCGCCGGCGGACGGGCCGGTGGCCGACGGACCCGCTGAGGTGGCCGGCGCCGACGAGGCCGGCCTCCTGCCGGAGCCCGAGCCGCTGCCGGTACCGCTGCCGCTGCCGGTCCCGGTCGCCGGGGAGGTCGCCGTACCGCCCGGGCTGCCGCCGCCCCCGTCCCCGCCCCGGTGCAGCAGCAGCGCCGCCGACACCCCCGCCCCGGCCAGCGCCGCGACGAGCAGCGCCACGACCAGCACCCCGCGTGTGGTGGTGCGGGCCGGGGCGTCGGCCGGCGGCGCGGACCCGGCGGACGGCTGCGGGCTGCCGTACGGAACGTCCGCCTGGGTCGGCGAGTAGGGAACGGCGGCCCCGGTGGTACGGCTTCCCGTCCGGCTTCCCGCGCTCCCCGGCCTGGGCGTACGGCCGCCGCCGATCCGGTGGGTGCGCCCGCCACCGGCCGCGCCGGGCGTCCCCGGTGTCTCGGGGGTGCGGCCCGTCTCCAGGTACGTCCGCAGCATCCGCTCGGCGTCGGCCGCGCCGAGCCGCCGGTCGGGATCGCGCTCCAGCAGCCCCCGTACGACGGGTAGCAGCGGCTCGGCCTCGGCGGGTGGCCGGATCTCGGCGGCGACGACGGCGTGCAGGATGCCGCCGATCGAGTCGCGCCGGAACGGCGACTCGCCGCTGAGCGCCGTGCACAGCAGCGCGCCCAGCGACCACAGGTCGGACTCCGGCCCGGTGCGCACCCCGGACATCCGCTCCGGCGCGGTGTACTCGGGCGAGCCGACGAACGAGCCGGTCTCGGTGAGCGTGGTGGCGCCCGCGACCTGCGCGATACCGAAGTCGGTGAGCACGACCCGGCCGGTGCCGGACTCGACCAGGACGTTCGCCGGCTTGATGTCCCGGTGCAGCACCCCCGCCTCGTGCGCGGTGCGCACCGCGCCGAGCAGGGCGGCCCCGATGCGCGCGGCCTCAGCGGCGTCGACCGGGCCGTCCCGGGCGATCCGGTCGGCGAGCGATGTGCCCTCGATCAACTCCATGACCAGATACGGTCGTTCGTCCTGCTCCACGACGTCGTGCACGACGACGATGTGCGGGTGCCGCAGCTGGGCGACCGCCCGCGCCTCGCGCAGGGTGCGGTCCCGGCGGCGCCGGGTGTCGTCGTCCGACAGCGAGTCGTCCGCGAGGAGTTCTTTGACCGCGACCCGGCGCGCCAGCAGCTGGTCGCTCGCCCGCCACACGACGCCCATGCCGCCACGCCCGATGCGTGCCTCCAGGCGGTAACGGCCCGCGATGACCCGGAAGTCGGCGCCCTCGGTCCCCATGCGCCCCATCATGCCGCACCGGACCCATGCGCTCCGGGGCACCGATCGGCCAAGCCGGGCCGCTCAACCAGCGTATTTCGGCCGTATCAGCCCTCGGCGCCCCCCCACACGTCTTCGCCGGACGCCGTCAGCCGTCGTTCGGCTGCTGCCAGCTCTGCAGCACCCACTTGAACTGCTTGCCGGTCCTGGCCCAGTCCTGGGCCGGTGACGACATGTAGATGGCGTACTCGATGCCCGCGCGCGAGTAGTACGTCTCCTCGACGGCGTGGCGCGGACCGGCGACGTGCGGCGGGTCCTTCTTCAGCGCGTTCCAGGTGTACTCCCACAGCGAGCCCTTGCGGTCGCGGTAGATGTTCGCCTTCAGGGCCACCTGCTTGTAGTCGACCAGCCGTTGGAGCTGCTGTTCCAGGTCCTTCTGGTGCTCGTAGGGGTCGGCGAAGTCCGGCGAGCTGTCGATGGCGATGCGGACGAAGTGCTTGCCGCCGTCCGGGGTGTAGTCGATCTGCTTGAGGGGACCCTGGATCTCGTACACCTGCCGCTTCCAGCCCTTGGGCAGGGAGAGGCTGAAGCCGAGCGGGTCGCGGTAGGTCTGCCAGCTGTCCGGGACCGTACCCTCGGGACCCGGCGTGCCGGTGTCGCTCCCGGAGGGCGCCGTGGCCGGGCCCGCGCCGCCGGCGGAGCCGGTGTCGCTCCGCGAGCCGCCGCCCCACTCCTGGAAGGCGACCGCCGCACCGCCGCCGAGCACGGCCGCGACGGCGACGACGAGCGCGAGTGTCCGCAGCCGGCGTCGCGGCCGGGTCCGGCCCGCGGCAGCCCGGCCCGCCGGACCCGCGACCGGTCCCGGCGGCGTGGGTGCCACGGCCGTCGGCCCGGTCGCCGAACGGCCGACGCCCGCCACCGCGCCGGCGCCGTATCCGGGGGTGGTGGCCCCCGTGCCGTAGCCGCTCGCCCGCGTGCCGGAGTGGCCGTCCGCCGGCACACCGTCGCCGGAGCCGTAACCGGCCGCGGAGGTGCCGTACGCGGGGTGGCCCGCCGTCGTGCCCGGGCCGGTGTGCACGCCCGAACTCTGGGTCGGGACGTAGACCTGCGCCGCGGAGGGCCGGCGGCCCTCCGCCGCCTCGGCGAGCATCTGCTCCGCCTCCTCGGCGCTCGGCCGCCGGTCCGGTTCCTTGCGCAGCAGGGCGGACATGACCGGGCCGAGCGCACCGGCGTGGCGCGGCTCGTCGGCCTCCTCCTCGACCACCGCCTGCATGGTGCTCAGCGGTGAGGTGCGGCGGAACGGCGAGCGGCCCTCGACCGCCGTGTACAGCGTGGCGCCGAGCGCCCACAGGTCCGAGGACGGGCCCGGGTCGTGGCCGCGCACCCGTTCGGGCGCGAGGTAGTCGACCGAGCCGACGACCTCTCCGGTGCGGGTGATGGTGGAGTCGCCCTCTATCTGGGCGATGCCGAAGTCGGTGAGCAGGACACGGCCGTCCTTGCCCAGCAGCACATTGCCGGGCTTGACGTCCCGGTGCAGCACACCGGCGGAGTGCGCGGCGCGCAGCGCCCGCAGCACCCACAGGCCGATCCGCGCGGCCTCCCGCGGCTCGACGCGCCCGCGCTCCTTGACCGCGTCGGCGAGGGAGTGGCCCTCGACCAGCTCCATGACGATCCAGGGGCGGCCGTCGTGCTCGAGGACGTCGTGCACGGTGACGACGGCGGAGTGGTTGATGCGCGCGGCGGCGCGGGCCTCGGCCCGGGTACGGGCGAGCAGGACCGCCCGGTCGCTGTCGGAGACGTAGAGGGCTGCGGTCAACTCCTTGACGGCCACCGTCCGGTGCAGCACCTCGTCGTGGGCACGCCATACCCGGCCCATGCCACCGCTGCCGATCGAGTCGGCGAGCCGGTAGCGGCCCGCTATCAGCAGGCCCTGCATCTGATTCACGTTGCCCCGCAATGCTATTGACAGGGTCAGACTAAGGACCGGCCTGCCCGCAGGGAACCAGCGGGGTGCCAAGGTGACAGCACTGTGACGGTTGTCGCCCGCCGCTTCGCCCGCCGGTATACGGGGCGCTCAACCGGTGTAGCGGTACGTCGCCGTAGCCTGCTCGTACAGCTGCGTCACCCTGTCGCGCTGGGCCTCGGGGCCGCGGACCTGGATGATGTGGTAACGGCCGTTCAGCAGGATCGCCATGTTGCGCACGAACAGGTCGCGGCCCTGCCCGTCGGTCCAGGTGAACTGCCCCTCGGCCATGGTCCGTCCGCCCACCTCGATGGTCCTCAGCCCGGTCGCCGTGGCCCAGCTGGAGTCCCGGTACGGCTGGAGTTCGCTCTCCTTGTCCCGCTGGTAGACCATCGGATCACTGCCGTACGCGGCGGCGCTGTCCCTCCCAGGCACCACGATCAGCTCGAAGTCCCCCTGGCCGTAGGCGATCTCGCCGCTGCCGTTCTTCGGGGTGCGGTCCCAGCCCTTGGCCACTGCGATCTTGAAGTTCTCGGGGTCCGTGCGCAGGGTGAAGCCGTCGGCCACGGACGGGTCGCCGCCCGTCTGTGCTTCGGTGGCGGACCCGGACGCGGAGGGGCCGCCGTCCGCGGACTGCCCGGAGGAAGGCTGCTGGGTGCGGGAGGGCTCGGGACTCGCCTGCCCCGCACTGCCGGTACGGTCGCTGCCCGCCGCTCCGTCGTGCCCCTGTTTCGGCATGAACAGCATCGCGTACACGACCGCGCCGGCCAGCAGGAGCAGGACCAGCAGGAGCAGGGTGCGGCCGAGGCTGCGCGGCGAACGGGCTTCCTGCCGGGCCCGCTTGTGCCGGCCGTGCGGATGGACCTCGGGCAACGCGGCACGCCGGCGCCGCAGCCGCACCAGCTCGCCGCGGCGCCGGACGATCGGCAGCCGGCGCGGGTCGGCGGGCGGGACGGGCACGACATGCGTACCGGCGTCGGGCTCGGGCGCGGAGCGCACCAGCGAACGCAGCCAGCCGCTCAGCTCCTCGAAGTCCAGGCGCTCGGTGGGGTCCTGGCGCAGCAGCGACTCGACGACCGGCCGCAGCGGGCCGCACTCCTCGGCGAAGGCGGGCGGCTCGGCGCACACCAGCTGCACCAGCTCGGCCGTGGACTCCTCGGGGTAGGGCGCGTGCCCCTGGACGGCCCGGAACAGCAGCGCGCCGAGCGCCCACAGGTCGGTCGCCGGCCCGATCGGCGCCGCCAGCTGCCAGTTCTCGTGCACGGGCCCGGCCTGCTCCGGCGCCCACCGCTCGGTCACCGGCCCGACGACGGTCATCCGCACCTGCCGCGCCCGCTCGGCCGCCAGCGCGGTCGCGGGCCCACGCCGGGGACCGGCGAGCGCACCGGCGTCGTCCCAGCGGGAGCCGGCGGAAGCCTGCGGGAACTCCCCCTGGGGCAGGGGGTCCGCGCCGGGGCCGACGCCGGGCGCGTGGCCGGAGCCTCCATGGCCGGGGTCGGTGCCGTGGGAAGGGAACGCGGAGCCCGGGCCGCCGGCATCGGGGGCGGTCCCGTAAGCGGGGCCGGGGTCCGGGGCGGGGGCCTGGTCCGGGACCGTCGGGTGTGCGGGGTGTGCATCGCCCGGGGACAGGCCGGTGCGCTGGGGGCCGCCTGGCAGGACCGGAGTGGTTCCGCCGGCCGCCCTGGCCCGCGGTGCGGCACCGTGCCAGGGCGGGCCCTGCACGCCGTAGGGGTCGGCCGTCCGCCCGGGCGGTGTCGTGAGGCCCGGCCCGCCGGGGTACGACGGCCGCTCCGCGCCTTCGGCCCGGCCCGCACCGGTGTCGCCCTCGACGGGCGGCCGGGCCCCGGGCAGCGCGGGGCGCCCGCTCTGCCCGGACTCCTGCACCCGGGCCGCGGCACGCGCCCCGCGCGGTACGCGGCGATGGCCCCGGCGCGGGCGGCACGGACGTCCGCCCCGGTCTCCAGGGCCCGCTGGCCGGCCGGTCCGGGCACCCTGGCCCCGCCGGACGCCCCGTTCGCGCCCGGCACCTGCAGCCCGCCGGCCGCCCGCGCCTGGATCGCGGCCCGCCGCGCGGCCTCGGGATCGACGTCGGCGGAGGGAACACCACCGGCTCCGGCGGGGTCGCCCCCGGCCGCATCACCCGCATCACCCGCATCACCCGCACCGCCCGGCAGGCCGCCGGGCGGTGGGGCAACCGCTCGCTGTCGGGCGAACGGCGCGCCGCCCCGGCCGCCACCGGGCCCGGTGCCCCGCTCGGTTCGTCCCGCCCCTGCCGCCGCGCCCTGCGGAACCCCTTCGTCCGGCCCGTCCTGGCCGTCCTGGCCCGGCACCGGGTCGTACCCGCACAACGCCTCCTCGGCGGCGCCGACGGCGAGGCCGGTCAGCATCACACGGCCGTCCTCGCAGACGAGCACCGTACGGGCGGTGATGTTGCGGTGCACCCAGCCGTGGGCGTGCAGCACCCGGAGTGCCATGAGCACGTCGGAGGCGACCTCGGCCGCCCGGTACGGCGACAGCGGCTGCTCGGCGAGGAACGCGGACAGCGGGCGCGCGGCCACCCACTCGCTGACGATCCACAGGGACCCGCCCTCGGCGAACACGTCGAAGACCTGGTCCAGGCGGGGATGGTCGGGAATGCGGGCGGCCGCCTGCGCGGCCTCGACGGCGCGCCGCACGGCCGGGTCGGCGGGCCTGCGGGTGGCCGTCCGGGCGTCCGTCGCCCGCCGGGCCCCGCGTTCACGCGCGGTGAACCCCTCGGGCAGCCCCTCCGCGTCGAGCACCTCGGCCTCGACGACCTCCGGCAACGGCACCTGCCGGACGAGCACTTCCTGGCCGCTGTAGGTGTCGAAGGCGCGGGTCTCGGTGAGTTCGTACTCGTCGGACGGTGGCAACGGCAGGCGGTAGCGGTCGGCGAGCACCCGACCCGCGTAGTCGTCCACTTTGCCTCCCCCGGCCGCCCGGTTGGTCACATCCGTTCGCCTCGCGACCCGTTTCGCACACTCATGCGGCTGCGTACGGTCCGCAACGATTCACGATACGTGCCGGAGGCAACCCGCATTGAGTGGATGCCGGAATGTGACGCCCTAAACCATCGCGTGGAGATTACGACTTGGGGTCGAAGGAGGCCGTCAGCGTGTTCCAGGTGTCCTTGCGCAGCGCGCTGTCCCAGTCCGCGTCCTTCGCGGTGTACATCAGTCCGTAGCCGAGGTGGCCGTTGACGACGAAACCCCGGTCGATGGTGTGGTACTTGGTGCCGCCGTCGACGTAAGTGAACTCCCAGTCGGCCGTGTTCCAGCCCCGGTAGTCCACCTTCTCGATGTGGATCTTCTGGTACTGGGAGCGCACCATGAAGTGCTCCTGGTTCTTCCAGTCCGCCACCGGGTCGTCCTTGGGTGTGGTCGTCCACGCGACGAGCAGCTTCTGCCCGTCGGGGCCGGTGTAGCGGTCACCGTCGCCGTCGCTCGACGTGTACGACCAGCCCTTGGGCAGCCCGATCGAGTACCCCTGGCCGCCCTTCCGGGTCGACACCGCCGGCGCGCTCCCGCCGCCCTTGGCCCCGGACGAGCCCGGGGCGGCGGCGGACGCACTGGCACTGCCGTCGGCCTTGCTGTCCGACGCCGAACGCTGACCGCCGGACGACGGGCTCGCGCCGCCCGCGCGCGACCCGCTGCCGGCGCTCCGGTCCTGCTTGGTGGACGCACCGGCGCTCACCGCGCTCCTGGCCCCGCTGCCGTTGTCGTGCTTGCTGCCGTTGTCGCTGAGGGCGAAGGCCAGGATGGTGCCGATCACCGCGAGGACGACCACCACGGCGATGATCACCAGCGTGCGCCTGGGCACCACGTCGGTCAGCGGTGCCCTCGGCACCGGTCGCGGCGGGAGGTCCAGGTCCGGCGGCGGCATCACGGGCCAGCCCGAACTCGCCTTGCCCGAGCCGGGGTTCGCCCCGCCGGCCGCGCCCGAGGCCGGGCCCGTCGGTCTCGTGCCGGTCGCCCCACCCGGCCCGCCGGAGGAACCCGGCCGCGCCCCACCGGGAGCCGCGGGACGCCCACCGGAGGACTCCGGCCGTCCACCACCGGGAGCGGAGGAGGGTGTGCCACCCAAGGAGGCAGACCGTGCGCCGCCGGGCACACCCGGGCGCGCCGGGCCTGCGGCCGCGCCGCCCGCGCCCGCCGGACCGCCCGCGCCCGCCGCGCCGCTCGTGCCCGCGGCACCGCCGCAGGGCGCGGCCGCGTCGCCGCCGTTCTTCGCCCGCGTCGCCGCCGCGGCGGAGGCGGCACCCGCCGCCTTGCGGACCGAACGCAGCGCGCCGCGCAGCTTCTCCGCGGCCTCCTCGCCCCGCTTGCCCTCGGACGGTGCCGGCTGCGGCGGCAGCGGAACGACCCGCGTGGCGTCCATCGGCTCCGGCTCGGGCTCGTGGATCACCCGGTTGAACATGGCCCGGGCCCCGGCGTCGTCGAGCCGCTTGGCCGGATCCTTGGTCAGCAGACCGTAGATGACGTCCCGGAGCGGGCCCGCGTGCTTGGGCTCCTCCAGGGGCTCGGTCATCACCGCGGTGAGCGTGGCGATCGCCGAACCCTTGTCGTAGGGCGGGACGCCTTCCACCGCCGCGTACAGCAGGCCGCCGAGCGACCACAGGTCGGCCGCCGGCCCCGGCTTGTGGCCACGGGCGCGCTCCGGGGAGATGTAGGACGGGGCGCCGACGAGCATGCCGGTGGAGGTGATGGACGGGTCACCCTCGACTTGTGCGATACCGAAGTCGGTGAGCACGACCCGGCCGTCCTCGGCGATGAGCACGTTGGACGGCTTCACGTCCCGGTGCAGGATGCCCTCACGGTGCGCGGAGCGCAGCACGTCGAGAACGGCGAGCCCGACCTCGGCGGCACGCTTCGGCTCCAGCAGGCCGTCCTCGCGGATGACCTCGGCGAGGGACTTGCCCTCCACCAACTCCATGACGATCCACGGCCGGTCGTCCTCGTCGACCACGTCGAAGACCGTCACCGCGCTGTTGTTGCGGATCCGGGCGATCGCCTTGGCCTCGCGCAGCGTGCGCGTGATCAGGCGCCGCTTCTCCTCCTCGTCGATGTTCGACGGGAACCGCAGCTCCTTGACGGCGACCGTCCGGCCCAGGGTCTCGTCCTCGGCACGCCAGACCGTGCCCATGCCGCCCCGGCCCAGCACGTCTCCCAGCCGGTACCGCCCGGCGAGGAGACGACGCTCGTTCTTGCCCTGACGAGTCTCCTGACGAGATGTTCCCGCCCGCTCCGCCTCCGACATGCGTCCCCTCATACAACCCGCCCTGACAGAGCCTCCATTGTCTCTCACCCGACAAGTGGCCAACGCCCAGGGTGCCCGTGTCGCCGGCCCGCGCGCCGCGCACCCGGAACCCCCCTGAAGCGAGTGCTCCGCTTACCGGGATGATGGGCCGCAAGAGAGGAGGAACCGGGATGCCGACGCTTCGGACACTCCTGTCCATACCGGTGTCCCTGGCGCTGCTGCTCGCTGCGGCCACGCTCCGGACCGGTTCCCCGGTGGCCTCCCCGGCCGCCGGTGCGGACGCCGTCCTGCCGCGGCTCGTCACCTCCGGCGGGGCTCCCGCCGCGGCCCTGCTGGACCTCAGCCGAGGCCGCTTCCACTTCGCGGCCGCAGGACAGGGCATCGGCCGCGCCGACCACTTCCGCGCCGGCAGCCTCACCAAGACCTTCATCGCGACGACCGTGCTCCAACTGGCCGCGGAGCACCGGCTCTCGCTGTCCGACCCGGTGGAACGGCACCTGCCGGGGCTGCTGCGCGGCCCCGGCGCCGACGGCCGGCACATCACCCTGCGCGCCCTGCTCACCCACACCAGCGGGCTGGCCGACTTCACCGAAGCCACCCATGGCACCGTGCCCCTGACGCCGCTTCAGGCCGTCCGCATCGCTCTCGCCCTCCCTCCGGCCCGCCCGGGCCGCTATTCCTACTCCAACACCGACTACGTCCTGCTCGGCATGACCATCCGCCAGGTCACCGGCCACTCCTACGCCACCGAGGCCGAGCGCCGCATCCTCGCTCCGCTGCGTCTGACGGGCACCTCCTTTCCGGGATCCCGTACGACCCTGCCCGCTCCGCACGGCCGTGCCTTCGCCGCCGACGGCTCCGACGTCACCGGGCTCGACCCGCGCGTGGCCGGCGCGGCGGGTGAGCTGGTGAGCACGCTCGCCGACCTCGACCGCTTCTACGCGGCGCTGCTCGGCGGCCGGCTACTGCCCTCGCGCCGGCTGCGCGAGATGCTCGACACCCGTACCGCACACGGCTCGTACGGCATGGGGGTCTTTCCGGTGAGGCTTCCGTGCGGCATCACGGTGTGGGGGCACAACGGCCGGATATCCGGAAGCTACGTGCGCAGCGCAGCCACCGCCGACGGCCGCCGTGTCCTCACCTTCCGCGTGAACACGGACGCGATCGCAGACCCCCGCCTCGAACCGGCCTTGCTCGCCGCCGGGTTCTGCCCTCGCACCTGGTAGAACGGCCGGGGTCCGGGCGGAGATCCCGATACCACTCACCCGTTCGAGTGATGTTGTCCGCGGTCCTGTCGGCTCCTGTCGGCTCCTGCCGGGTCCTGGTCCTGCCGCGGCACGGCGTCGCTACAGCGGCACGATGTCCGGCGCGCCCAGCCGGGCCGCGTCCGCCGTCAGGTCGTCGGGCTGGAGCTGGGACTCACGCTCGGCCTCCACCCGCTTCTCGTAGTGCTCGACCTCGCGCTCGATCTGGTCCTTGTCCCAGCCGAGGACCGGCGCCATCAGCCCGGCCGCCTCACGGGCGCTGCGCGTGCCCCGGTCGAAGGTCTCGATGGAGATGCGGGTACGGCGGGTCAGCGCGTCGTCCAGGTGCCGGGCGCCCTCGTGCGAGGCGGCGTACACCACCTCGGCGCGCAGATAGTCGTCGGCGGCCGCGAGCGGCTCGCCCAGGGCGGGGTCGGCGGCGACGAGGTCCAGGACCTCCTCGGCCATGGAGCCGTATCGGTTCAGGAGGTGCTCGACGCGGGCCACGTGCAGTCCGGTGCGGGCGGCGATCCGCGCTCGCGCGTTCCACAGCGCCTGGTACCCCTCCGCGCCCAGCAGCGGGGTCTCCTCCGTCACGCAGTCGGCGACGCGCATGTCCAGGCCGTGCACCGCCTCGTCGACGGCGTCCTTGGCCATCACCCGGTAGGTGGTGTACTTGCCGCCCGCGACGACCACGAGCCCTGGCGCCGGGTGGGCGACCGTGTGTTCCCGGGACAGCTTGCTGGTGGCGTCGGACTCCCCGGCCAGCAGCGGGCGCAGTCCGGCGTACACCCCCTGCACGTCGTCGCGGCCGAGCGGCACGGCCAGCACCGAATTGACGTGTTCCAGCAGGTAGTCGATGTCGGCGCTGGACGCGGCCGGGTGGGCCTTGTCGAGGTCCCAGTCGGTGTCCGTGGTGCCGATGATCCAGTGCCGGCCCCAGGGGATGACGAAGAGGACGGACTTCTCGGTGCGCAGGATGAGGCCGGTGGTGGAGTGGATGCGGTCCTTGGGCACGACCAGGTGGATGCCCTTGGAGGCGCGGACGTGGAACTGGCCGCGCTCGCCCACCATGGCCTGTGTGTCGTCGGTCCACACGCCGGTCGCGTTGACGATCTGCTTGGCGCGGATCTCGTACTCCCCGCCGCCCTCCACGTCCTGCACGCGCGCGCCGACGACCCGGTCGCCCTCGCGCAGGAACCCGCTCACGCGCGCGCGGTTGGCCACCTTCGCGCCGTAGGACGCCGCGGTGCGCACCAAGGTGGCCACGAAGCGGGCGTCGTCCATCTGGGCGTCGTAGTACTGCAGGGCGCCGACCAGGGCGTCCTTCTTCAGGCAGGGGGCGACGCGCAGGGCGTGACGGTGGGTCAGGTGACGGTGCAGAGGCAGGCCCCGGCCGTGGCCGCGCGCCATGGACATCGCGTCGTACAAGGCCACGCCGGAACCGGCGTAGAGCCGCTCCCAGCCCTTGTGCTGGAGCGGGTAGAGGAACGGCACCGGCTTGACCAGGTGCGGGGCGAGCCGCTCCAGGAGCAGGCCGCGCTCCTTCAAGGCCTCGCGGACCAGCGCGAAGTCGAGCATCTCCAGGTAGCGCAGACCGCCGTGGATGAGTTTGCTGGAGCGGCTGGAGGTGCCGGACGCCCAGTCGCGGGCCTCGACCAGGCCGGTGGACAGGCCTCGCGTGACGGCGTCCAGCGCCGTTCCGGCACCGACGACTCCGCCGCCGACCACCAGCAGGTCCAGCTCCCGCTCCGCCATCGCCGCCAGTGCCTCGGCACGCTGCTCCGGCCCCAGTGTCGCTGTCCTCACCGCTGCCTCCCGCTGTGCACACTCGCTCGCGTCGGCCGCACCCGGTGGGCGAAGCCCGGTTCATCCCCTCCTCATGCCCAAATTCTGACCGGCTTGCCCGGCTTCAGCCACCACGGGCTCCCAACCTGTGGACAACTCGCGCACAACCCTCGGAAGACACACGAACACAATCACACATAACGGTCATATTTGTACCTAGCCTGGCACTGCGCGTGCTCAGCCTGTCCACCACGGTTGCGCACCTGTCCTGCTTCGGCTACTGGGAAGGACGGCCCACGCCATGCCCGCAGACCTCGCTGTCATCGGACTCGGCCCCTACGGATTGCCGCTCGCCCAGGCCGCCGTCGCCGCCGGCATCCACACCGTCGGCTACGCCACCGGTCCGGAGGCGGGCTCCCTCAGCCCCGCAGAGCTGCGCCGGATGCACTCCACGGGCTTCCGGCCCGGCACCGACCCCGCCCTGCTCGGCCGGGTGCGCACCGCCGTGATCTGTGCGCCGACCCCGCGCGGCGCCGACGGCGGACTCGACCTCGGCCAGGTGGAGGGCGCCGCCCGCACCCTGGCCGAGCGGCTGCGTCCGCACACCACGGTCATCCTGGAGTCACCCGTACTGCCCGGCACGACCGAGGAGTTCCTGCTCCCCCTGCTGGAGAAGGGTTCGGGGCTGCGCGCGGGCCGCGACTTCCATCTCGCCTACTCGCCGAGCCGCGTCGACCCCGGCAACCGCGACCACACCCCCGCCAACACCCCCAAGGTCATCGGCGGCCTCACCCCGGCCTGCACCGAGTCGGCCGCCGCGTTCTACGGCCGGCTCACCGACAAGGTGGTACGCGCGCGTGGACTGCGCGAGGCGGAGACCGTGCAGCTGCTGGAGACCAACTTCCGGCACGTCAACATCGCGCTCGTCAACGAGATGGCGGTCCTGTGCCATGAACTGGGCGTCGACCTTTGGGACGTCATCCGGTGCGCGGAGACCAAGCCGTTCGGATTCGAGCCGTTCCGCCCGGGGCCCGGCGTCGGCGGACACGGCGTTCCCCAGGACCTGACCGGCCACGCCACCCGCACCCTGCGCATCGTGGAGCTGGCCCAGCAGGTCAACCACCGCATGCCCCGCTACGTCGTCCAGCGCGCCGCCACCCTCCTCAACGAACACGGCAAGTCCGCCCGGGGCGCGCGCGTGCTGCTGCTCGGCATCACCTACAAGGCCGACCTCGCCGACCTGCAGGGCACTCCGGCCCAGGAGATCGCGATCCGGCTGATGGAACTGGGCGCCTCGGTGAGCTACCACGACCCGTACGTGTCCGCGTGGAGCGTGCTGGACCGCCCGGTCCCGCGCGCGGACTCGCTCTACGAGGCGGCCACGGACGCGGACCTGACGATCCTGCTCCAGCAGCACCGGACCTACGACCTGCAGGGCCTGTCGGTGAAGGCCCAGTTGCTGCTGGACACCCGCGGGGCGACCCCGACGGGGGCGGCGCACCGGCTCTGAGCACCGTGCTGAACGATCACGAAGGGAAAACGGCCAAGGGCATTGTCGTCCTCGGCTGTTAGTCTCCCCCGGACTCGCCGCACACGCGTGCGCGTACGTCTCCTTTTCGCCATCCAGTTGTGCACGTCACGGGGGAATTCCTGTCATGAGCCAGTCAGCTCCATCGCCGCAGCCGCAGTACGGTCAGGCCGACGGCAACCCGTATGCCCAGCAGGCGCCGACCGGTGCGCCGTACCCGCCGCAGCAGGGCGTCTTCGCGCCCCAGCCCGGCGGCTTCGCCGCGCCGCCGGCGGCGCCCGCGCCGGGCAGGAACAACCTCGCCCTCGGCGTGGTCGCCGCGGTCGCGGCCGCCGTGGTCGCCGCCGCGCTCTACGGCGTCGTCATCGGCGCCACCAAGCACGAGATCGGCTACGCGGCCGTCGGTGTCGGCTTCGTCATCGGCCTCGCGGCCGGCAAGGCGGGCGGCCGCAACGCGGTGCTGCCCGTCGCGAGCGCCCTCCTCGCGCTCGCCTCGGTGTACTTCGGCCAGCTGGTCGGCGAGGCCATGATCGGCGCCAAGGCGCTGAACGTGGGCTTCAACGAGGTGTTCTTCCAGCACTTCGACATCGTGCAGAAGGCGTGGAAGCAGGACGCGGACCCGCTGACCTTCCTGTTCTTCGCCATCGCCGCGTTCGCCGCGTTCTCGGGCGCCAAGAAGGCCGCCGCCTAAGGCGTGCCGGCCATGCGAAGGGCCCGCCCACCTCATCGGTGGCCGGGCCCTTTCGTCGTGGGGGTCAGCGGCGGTGCTGGCTGTCCGCGACCGTGACCTCGACCCGCTGGAACTCCTTCAGCTCGCTGTAGCCAGTCGTGGCCATGGCGCGGCGCAGGGCGCCGAAGAAGTTCATCGAGCCGTCGGGGGTGTGGGACGGGCCGGTGAGGATCTCCTCGATCGTGCCGACCGTGCCGAGGTCGACCTTCTTGCCGCGGGGCAGCTCCTCGTTGACCGCCTCCATGCCCCAGTGGTGGCCCTTGCCGGGCGCGTCCGTGCCGCGGGCCAGCGGAGAGCCCATCATCACCGCGTCGGCGCCGCAGGCGATCGCCTTGGGCAGGTCGCCGGACCAGCCGACGCCGCCGTCCGCGATCACGTGCACGTACCGGCCGCCGGACTCGTCCATGTAGTCACGGCGGGCCGCGGCCACGTCCGCCACCGCGGTCGCCATCGGGACCTGGATGCCCAGGACGTTGCGCGTGGTGTGCGCGGCGCCGCCGCCGAAGCCCACCAGGACACCGGCCGCGCCGGTGCGCATCAGGTGCAGGGCGGCGGTGTAGGTGGCACAGCCGCCGACGATCACCGGGACGTCCAGCTCGTAGATGAACTGCTTCAGGTTCAGCGGCTCGTGCGAGGACGACACGTGCTCCGCCGAGACCGTCGTACCGCGGATGACGAAGATGTCCACGCCCGCGTCCACGACCGCCTTGGAGAACTGGGCGGTGCGCTGCGGGGAGAGCGCGGCCGCCGTGACCACGCCGGAGTCGCGCACCTCCTTGATGCGGGCACCGATCAGCTCCTCCTTGATCGGCGCCGCGTAGATCTCCTGCAGGCGGCGGGTCGCACGCTCGGAGGGCAGTTCGGCGATCTCGTCCAGCAGCGGCTGCGGGTCTTCGTGCCGCGTCCACAGGCCCTCGAGGTTGAGGACGCCCAGGCCGCCCAGCTCACCGATGCGGATCGCGGTCGCCGGGGAGACCACCGAGTCCATGGGGGCGGCCAGGAACGGCAGCTCGAAGCGGTAGGCGTCGATCTGCCAGGCGATCGAGACCTCCTTCGGGTCCCGCGTACGGCGGCTGGGGACGACGGCGATGTCGTCGAAGGCGTACGCCCGGCGGCCGCGCTTGCCGCGCCCGATCTCGATCTCAGTCACGTCTGTGGCCTTTCCCTATGCGTTGCAGCGCCTTCCAGTATCGCCGACGGGTACGACAGAAGCTCTCCGCAGGTACGGCGACGGCGGCCCCGGATGCTCCGGGACCGCCGTCGATGTCCGTCACGCGCGCGTGTGGACGCCGTTTCAGCCCTTGGTGCTGTAGTTCGGCGCCTCGACCGTCATCTGGATGTCGTGCGGGTGGCTCTCCTTCAGGCCCGCCGACGTGATCCGCACGAACCGGCCCTTGGACTCCATCTCGCCGATCGTGGCGGCGCCGACGTAGCCCATGGTCTGGCGCAGGCCGCCGACGAGCTGGTGCAGGACGTTGGCGAGCGGACCGCGGTAGGGCACCTGGCCCTCGACGCCCTCGGGCACGAGCTTCTCGTCGGCGGTCACGTCGGCCTGGAAGTAGCGGTCCTTCGAGTACGACCTGCCCTGGCCGCGGGACTGCATCGCACCCAGCGAGCCCATGCCGCGGTACGACTTGAACTGCTTGCCGTTGATGAAGAGCAGCTCGCCCGGGGACTCCTCGCAGCCGGCGAGGAGGCTGCCCAGCATCACCGTGTCGGCGCCGGCGGCCAGCGCCTTGCCGATGTCGCCGGAGTACTGCAGACCGCCGTCGCCGATCAGCGGGATGCCGGCGGGGCGGGCCGCGAGGGACGCCTCGTAGATGGCCGTGACCTGGGGGACACCGATGCCGGCGACCACACGGGTGGTGCAGATGGAGCCCGGGCCCACGCCCACCTTGATGCCGTCCACACCGGCGTCGATCAGCGCCTGGGCGCCGTCGCGCGTGGCGACGTTGCCGCCGACCACGTCGACGTTCACGCTCGACTTGATCTTCGACATCCAGCTCAGGGCGTTGCTGTTGTGGCCGTGCGAGGTGTCGACGACCAGGAAGTCCACACCGGCCTCGGCGAGCGCCTGGGCGCGCTCCAGCGCCTCCGGGCTGGCGCCGACCGCGGCACCGACGAGCAGCCGGCCCTCGGCGTCCTTCGCCGCGTTGGGGTACTGCTCCGCCTTGACGAAGTCCTTGACCGTGATCAGGCCCTTCAGGACGCCCTCGTCGTCCACCAGCGGCAGCTTCTCGATCTTGTGCTTGCGCAGCAGCTCCATGGCCTCGGAGCCGGAGATGCCGACCTTGCCGGTGACCAGCGGCATCGGGGTCATGACCTCGTGCACCCGGCGGCTGCGGTCGCTCTCGAAGGCCATGTCACGGTTGGTCACGATGCCGAGCAGCTTGCCGGCCGGATCGGTGACCGGAACACCGCTGATGCGGAACTTCGCGCACAGCGCGTCCGCCTCGGCGAGCGTGGCCTCGGGGTGCACCGTGATCGGGTCGGTGACCATGCCGGACTCCGACCGCTTCACCAGGTCGACCTGGTTGACCTGGTCCTCGACGGACAGGTTGCGGTGCAGCACACCGACACCGCCCAGCCGGGCCATCGCGATCGCCATACGGGACTCGGTCACTTTGTCCATCGCCGCCGACAGCAGCGGGATGTTCACCCGGACGTTGCGGGAGATGCGGGACGAGGTGTCGACCGCGTTGGGGAGCACCTCGGATGCGCCCGGCAGCAGCAGCACGTCGTCGTAGGTCAGCCCGAGTGTCGCGAATTTACCGGGCACTCCGTCGACGTTGGCAGTCATGACACCTTCCCCAAATGGCCTTGATCGGTGCGGATGTCCATGCTAACGGGAAGCGTCGCTAGCAAATTCCACGGCCGCGGGTGACTTCAGGCTTCGTATGTTCGTACGGAAATCAAAGCGCGCCTGTTCACGGCAGGGTGACAGGGGCTTCGGCCAAGGGTGTTACTGCTCGGCGAGCGCGCGCAGGCGGCTCAGCGCCCTGTGCTGGGCGACCCGGACGGCGCCGGGTGACATTCCCAACATCTGCCCGGTCTCCTCCGCGGTCAAGCCCACGGCGATACGCAGCAGGAGCAGTTCGCGCTGGTTCTCGGGGAGGTTGGCCAGCAGCTTCTTGGCCCAGGCGGCATCGCTGCTGAGCAGGGCGCGCTCCTCGGGGCCGAGGGAGTCGTCGGGGCGCTCGGGCATCTCGTCCGAGGGGACGGCCGTGGAGCCCGGGTGGCGCATCGCCGCGCGCTGCAGGTCGGCGACCTTGTGCGAGGCGATGGCGAAGACGAACGCCTCGAAGGGGCGGCCGGTGTCGCGGTAGCGGGGCAGGGCGAGGAGGACGGCTACGCAGACCTCCTGGGCGAGGTCCTCGACGAAGTGGCGCGCGTCGCCCGGGAGCCGGGACAGCCGGGTGCGGCAGTAGCGCAGCGCGAGGGGGTGGACATGGGCGAGCAGATCGTGCGTGGCCTGCTCGTCGCCGTCGACGGCGCGATGCACGAGCGCACCGATCGCCCCGTGGGCCGTGCCCGCATCGTCCTCGCGCATCGGTCCATGGTGCCTTGCGGCCGTCCGGTCCGTTGCATCGTGTTCGTGGTTGTGCACCGAAGCGTTATGAGCAGGTGCGCCGGCACTCATCTCCTGCGCCCTCCCCTTCCGCTCGACCGACTCGTCCCCGAGAGACTCCACATCTCAAGGATGCGGCATCCGCGCCGAAACGAGCAGCGCGCGTGCGGCGGGCCGCCTTGTGCACCACCCGCCGGGGCGTCCGACGAGGTCGTACGCACAGGGCACGCACAGGCCGGCCATGTGCGCCAGGGCACAGGCCGGACGACGCCGGGCGCGGACACTCCTGCCCGGACCGGCGAAGCCGCGCCGGCCTGGGCCTTGCCGTACGGCAGTTCCGTCTCGCACGGGCGGGGCACGGCGCCCTCCGCGCGGCACGCGATCCCGCTCCCGCGCGCGGAAGGACAGCCTGCCGGGGCCCCGGCGGATCCGGCCTCGAGTGTGACCGGGTCCACCCCGCGCGAACACGTCACCACCGCTTCCCCGGGCAACCGGAACGCTCGTCCCGGGATTTCACCGAAGCGCCGGGACCGCCACACCGCGGCACACCCACTCGCCCGCACGGACGGGCGGACCACGGCGACAGGCCCCCACACACGGGGATGCCGCCGGCGGATCCACCTCTGCGCACCCCAGCCGGAGCACACCGCTACGGCCTCGGCGCCGAAAGCACTGCCGTCGGACACGCGCCCCCACCGGCCACCGCACGAACGCGCCGTCACGGCCCAGGTGGTGCCGACGGCGGCGGAAGGCACCTGGATGCCGCCGGAAGGCACCTGTCTGTGCAGGCCGTCTGCCCGTGCCGAAGTCCTCCCGGGGGCGAGCGCGGCGTCGAGGGGGCGTCGCGTTCGGGAGCCCGGGTGGGTCGGGCGGCATGGGCGCCGGACCGGGGCCCGGGCCGTGAGCGGTGCCGGTGTCGGCGGCTGTCGGCCGGGGCGGCGGATCCGTCGTCGGGTTCGGGTGTGGTGTCCGGTGGCGGCCGGGCCCGCCTGCCCCGCAGGGCCGGGCACCGGCTACCGGACCAGTCCCCAGCGGAAGCCGAGCGCCACCGCGTGGGCCCGGTCCGAGGCGCCGAGCTTCTTGAACAGGCGGCGCGCGTGCGTCTTGACGGTGTCCTCGGAGAGGAACAGCTCGCGGCCGATCTCCGCGTTGGAGCGGCCGTGACTCATGCCCTCCAGGACCTGGATCTCGCGCGCGGTGAGCGTGGGCGCGGCGCCCATCTCGGCCGACCGGAGCCGGCGCGGGGCCAGCCGCCAGGTCGGGTCGGCCAGCGCCTGCGTCACCGTGGCACGCAGCTCCGCCCGCGAGGCGTCCTTGTGCAGATAGCCCCGGGCGCCGGCGGCCACCGCGAGGGCCACGCCGTCGAGGTCCTCGGCGACGGTGAGCATGATGATGCGCGCGCCCGGGTCGGCGGACAGCAGCCGGCGCACGGTTTCCACGCCGCCCAGACCGGGCATGCGCACGTCCATAAGGATGAGGTCGGAGCGGTCGGCGCCCCAGCGGCGGAGGACTTCCTCGCCGTTGGCCGCCGTCGTCACACGCTCGACACCGGGCACGGTCGCCACCGCGCGGCGCAGCGCCTCTCGGGCAAGCGGGGAGTCGTCGCAGACGAGGACGGATGTCATGACCGCCCTCCGCAGCTGATGCGCGTCACCTTGAGCCTCCAGGCTGGTACGGAATCGTCACCTGTGCGGTCGACCGCCTCGGACGCCTGCCCGAGTGCCGGTGTTCTCAACCGCCTCCGCACTCTCAACGACGGTCACTCGAAAGAGTTACGGGGCTGCATGCCGTCATCGGCACTCTACGTGAGGGTCTCGACACGGTGCAGACATGCCCAACAGACTCTCAACTTTTCATCACAACCTATGCCCCATTCGGCCGCATTTCTTCCCGTTTCGGGATGTCCGAGGCTAGATTCGCAATGAGTCATATTTTCATCTTCTTAGACCGGAGATGTACGGTCGTTGGCACCGGATCCGCCCAGAACGGCTACAAGGGGTCACGTAATGGCAGATTTCTCCCGCCTTCCCGGACCGAACGCTGACCTGTGGGACTGGCAGCTGCTGGCTGCCTGCCGCGGGGTGGACAGCTCGCTCTTCTTCCACCCGGAGGGCGAGCGCGGGGCGGCTCGGAGCGCTCGTGAGAACTCGGCCAAAGAGGTCTGCATGAGGTGCCCCGTCCGTGCGGAGTGCGCGGCGCACGCGCTGGCGGTGCGCGAGCCGTACGGCGTGTGGGGCGGCCTGACCGAGGACGAACGCGAAGAGTTGATGGGACGGGCTCGTAACCGCCTGGTGTCGGCGTCGACCACCAGCGGGGACACCGCCTCGAGCCATTGAAGGAACGTTTCTGCAATCACTCTCCCGACGGGCACGCGCGCGCATGGTCGTGCGCTAGCGTCCCTGCGTGCGCGTGGCCGCCCGGGCCAGCTGCTCCAGCGTCGCCGCCACGGCCGGCACGTGGGCCAGGTCGGGCAGCGTGAGGGCGACGACCTCGCGGCGCACCGCCGGCTCCAGCCGCACCGTGCGCACGCCCCTCGGCCGCACCGACTCCACCGCGAGCTGCGGCAGTACGGCCACCCCGAGGCCCGCGCCGACCAGGCCGGCCACGGCCGGGTAGTCGTCCGTGGCGAAGTCGATGCGCGGGGTGAAGCCGGCCCCTTCACAGACCTCGACCAGCTGACCCCGGCAGCGCGGGCAGCCCGCGATCCAGGGCTCCTCGGCCAGTTCGCCGATGGCGACACTCTCCGCGCGCGCGAGGCGGTGCCGCTCGGGCACCAGGCCCACCAGGCGGTCCGTCAGCAGGGGGCGTACGACCAGGTCGTCCCAGTCCTCGGCGACGGCCGCGCCCTCGTAGCGGAACGCGAGCGCCAGGTCGCAGTCGCCCTCGCGCAGCAGGGTCACCGACTTCGGGGGCTCGGCCTCCTCCAGGAAGACGCGGGTGCCGGGGTGGGCGGCGCGCAGGGCGGCCAGCGCGGTGGGGACCAGGGTGGAGCTGCCGCTGGGGAAGGAGACCAGCCGGACCCGGCCGGCCCTGAGGCCCGCGATGGCGGCGACCTCCTCCTCGGCGGCGGTGAGCCCGGCGAGGATGCCGGAGGCGTGGCGGACGAGGGCCTCACCGGCCTGGGTCAGGCGCATCTCTCGGCCGCTGCGGACCAGCAGCGGCGTGCCGACCGAGGCCTCCAGGGCCTTCATCTGCTGGCTGACGGCGGGCTGGGTGCAGCCCAGCTCGCGCCCCGCCGCCGAGAAGGAACCGGTGGTGGCGACGGCGCGCAGGACGCGGAGATGACGGGCCTCTATCACCCTTCGAGCATAAGCCCAGCTTGGGGTAGGTGCCCAATATTCGCTCGACACTTTGAGGCGGGCTCACATACCGTGCGTGCATGAAGGTTCTCTCGGTCAATCTGGGCCGCCCGCAGCCGGTGCCGTACACGGACCAGGCGGAGGGCGTGACGGGCATCGACAAGAGGCCGGCCGAGGGGCCGGTGCGGGTGGCGGCGCCGGGCCCCAAGGGGGTCGGCGCGAGCGGGCTCGCCGGAGACTCCGTGTGCGACCTGCGGCATCACGGCGGGGACGAGCAGGCGGTGTACGCGTTCGCGCGCGAGGACCTCGACGACTGGGAGCGCGAACTCGACAGATCGTTGGCCAATGGTTGCTTCGGGGAGAACCTGACGACGGAGGGGCTGGAGGTCTCCCGGGCGCTGATCGGAGAGCGCTGGCGGATCGGCGGCGGCCTCGTCCTGGAGGTGACCTCGGGCCGGATTCCGTGCCGTACGTTCCAGGGCCATCTGGGCGAGCGCGGCTGGGTCAAGAGATTCACCCGGAAGGCCGCGACGGGTGCCTACCTCCGGGTGATCGAACCGGGTGAGATCCGGGCGGGCGATCCGGTCGAGGTCGTGTACCGGCCGGACCACGGGGTGACGGTGGAGATGCAGTTCCGCGCGGTCACCACCGAGCAGGAACTCCTCCCGCGGCTGCTCGTGGCGGGCGAGGCGCTGCACTCGGAGGCGCTGGCGCGGGCGCGCAAGTACGTGGCGGCGCAGCAGGGCTGAAAGACCGTCACCGGTGCCCTCGCGCGGGGCCCGTGGCAGCGGACGCCGTCGGTCCGGGTCACTACCCTTGGGCCATGACAACGGCTCTGATTACGGGATCGACCGCGGGGATCGGCGCCGCGTTCGCGCGGCGGCTGGCGGCGGACGGGCACGACCTCGTCCTGGTGGCACGGGACACCAAGCGGCTGCGCGAGCAGGCGACCGAACTGCACGACCGGCACGGCATCGAGGTGGAGGTGCTGAGCGCCGACCTGTCCGAGGACAAGGGCATCGAGACGGTGGCCGACCGGCTCGGTGACCGGAAGAACCCGGTCGACCTGCTGGTCAACAACGCCGGGTTCGGCAACAAGGGCCGCTATCTGGACGTGGCCATGACCGACGAGCTGAGGATGCTCAAGGTGCACTGCGAGGCGGTGCTCCGGCTGACGTCGGCGGCGGCCGAGGCGATGCGCGAGCGGCGCCGGGGCGGGATCGTCAACGTCGCCTCCGTGGCCGCCTTCGTGCCGCGCGGCACGTACGGCGCCTCCAAGGCGTGGGTCGTGCAGTTCACGCAGGGCGCGGCCCGGGACCTGGCGGGCAGCGGCGTCCGTCTGATGGCCCTGTGCCCCGGCTTCGTACGCACCGAGTTCCACCAGCGGGCCGGGATGGGCACGGACAACATCCCGGGCTGGATGTGGCTGGACGCCGACAAGCTGGTCGCGGCGGCCCTGGCCGACCTGGCCCGCGGGAAATCGTTGTCGATCCCCGACCCGCGCTACAAGACGCTGATGGGCCTGGTGAAGGTGACGCCCCGTGGGCTCCTGGGCGGGATCTCCTCGAGGACGGGCCGCAAGTACGGGCCGCAGTAGCCCGGCGCAGGGGCGGACACCGGCGACAACCCCGCGGACGAACAGGCCGAACCCCGCGCACCAGCGAGCGGCAACCCCGCGGACGAGCAGGCCACAGCCCCGCGGACAGGCGGGTGAAGGGCTGCGGACAGGCGGGTGACGCCGTCGCTCCGGTGTGGAAATGGGGCGAAAATGAGCGTGACAGGAACCGGGCCAGGGGGGCCGGGAGGCGGCGTCATGACCTTCGTACAGCTCATCGAGTGCAGGACGAGCCGGCTGGACGAGATGAACCGGCTCATGGACGACTGGGTCGAGCAGACCAAGGGGAAGCGGACGGCGACGCACGCGCTGGTCGGCAAGGACCGCTCGGACGCGTCGCACATCGTGGAAGTCGTGGAGTTCCCGTCGTACGAGGAGGCGATGCGGAACTCGAATCTCCCGGAGACCGGCGCGGTCTTCCAGGGGATCCTCGCCCTGTGCGACGAGATGCCGACGTTCACGGACCTGGACGTCGTGCGGGACGAGCGGCTGGCCGAGGAGACCGTACGGCGGTTCTTCGCGGCGCTGGCGGCTCCCGGTGAACTGCCGCCGCTCAACAACCTGTTGGACGAGGACATCCACAGCCACGACCCGATCAATCCGCAGGACACCCTCGGGCTGGACAACGCCCGCGCCGAGTACCGGATGTGGCGCGCGGCCTTCGACTTCGCGTTCACCGTCGAGGACGTGCTCACCCAGGGGGACCGGGCCTGCGCGCGGTGGAGCTGGAACGCCTCGCACAAGGGCGACTTCCTGGGGATCGCGCCCACCGGGAGGCAGGTCGCCATGACCGGGACGACGATGTTCCGGTTCGGCGCCGACGGCAAGATCACCGAGATCTGGTGGCAGGACGACACGCTGGGGCTGATGCAACAGCTGGGCGCGCTGGACGAGTTGGAGAAGTAGGCCCGCGCGGCGGCGGACAGGGCGAAGGCCCGGCCCCCCTCACGGGGTGCCGGGCCTTCGCTCGAGAGCGGCGTGGCTCAGTGGGCGTGGCCGTGGCTGTGGCCGTGGCCCGCGGCCTCCGGCTCCTCTTCCTTCTTCTCGACGACCAGGGTCTCGGTCGTCAGGAGGAGGGAGGCGATGGAGGCGGCGTTCTCCAGAGCGGAGCGGGTGACCTTCACCGGGTCGATGACGCCGGCCTTGACCAGGTCGCCGTACTCGGCGGTGGCGGCGTTGTAGCCGTTGCCCTTCTCCAGCTCCGCCACCTTGGAGACGATGACGTAGCCCTCGAGGCCGGCGTTCTCGGCGATCCAGCGCAGCGGCTCGACCGCGGCGCGGCGGACGACCGCGACACCCGTGGCCTCGTCGCCGGTCTTGCCGAGGTTGTCCTCCAGGACCTTCACGGCGTGGACGAGCGCGGAGCCACCACCGGAGACGATGCCCTCCTCGACCGCGGCGCGGGTCGCGGAGATGGCGTCCTCCAGACGGTGCTTCTTCTCCTTCAGCTCCACCTCGGTGGCGGCGCCGACCTTGATCACGCACACGCCGCCGGCCAGCTTCGCGAGGCGCTCCTGGAGCTTCTCGCGGTCCCAGTCGGAGTCGGTGTTCTCGATCTCGGCCTTGATCTGGGCGACGCGGCCGTGGACGTCCTCGGACTTGCCGGCACCGTCGACGATGGTGGTGTCGTCCTTGGTGACCGTCACGCGGCGGGCGGAGCCCAGCACCTCGAGGCCGACCTGGTCGAGCTTGAGGCCGACCTCCTCGGAGATGACCGTGGCGCCGGTGAGGATCGCCATGTCCTCCAGCATCGCCTTGCGGCGGTCGCCGAAGCCGGGGGCCTTGACCGCGACCGCGTTGAAGGTGCCGCGGATCTTGTTGACGACCAGGGTCGACAGGGCCTCGCCCTCGACGTCCTCGGCGATGATCAGCAGCGGCTTGGAGGCACCCGCCTGGATGACCTTCTCGAGCAGCGGCAGCAGGTCCTGGATGGAGGAGACCTTGCCCTGGTTGATGAGGATGTACGGGTCCTCGAGGACGGCCTCCATGCGCTCCTGGTCCGTCACGAAGTACGGCGACAGGTAGCCCTTGTCGAAGGCCATGCCCTCGGTGAAGTCCAGCTCCAGACCGAAGGTGTTGGACTCCTCGACGGTGATGACACCGTCCTTGCCGACCTTGTCCATCGCCTCGGCGATCAGCTCGCCGACCTGCTGGTCCTGGGCGGACAGCGCGGCGACGGCGGCGATGTCGGACTTCTCGTCGATCGGGCGGGCCGTGGCGAGCAGGTCCTCGGAGACGGCCTTGACGGCGGCGTCGATGCCCTTCTTCAGAGCGGCCGGGGAGGCGCCGGCGGCGACGTTCTTCAGGCCCTCGCGCACCAGCGCCTGGGCGAGCACGGTGGCGGTGGTGGTGCCGTCACCCGCGATGTCGTTGGTCTTGGTCGCCACCTCCTTCACCAGCTGGGCGCCGAGGTTCTCGTACGGGTCCTCGATCTCGACCTCGCGGGCGATCGTGACACCGTCGTTGGTGATGGTGGGGGCACCGAACTTCTTGTCGATGACGACGTTGCGGCCCTTGGGGCCGATCGTCACCTTCACCGTGTCGGCCAGCTTGTTGACGCCGCGCTCAAGGGCGCGACGGGCGTCCTCGTCGAACTTCAGAATCTTCGCCATGACAGCGGAAGCCCTCTCGGAAATCTATTGAGTGGTAAGACAACTGCGCCCCGGGCGCCCGGCTTCGTTATCGGTCGCGGGGGCCAGGGGCGCAGCTCAAGAGCAAAGGAATGCTCGAGGTGATTACTTCTCGATGACCGCGAGCACGTCGCGGGCCGAGAGGACGAGGTACTCCTCGCCGTTGTACTTCACCTCGGTGCCGCCGTACTTGCTGTAGAGGACGACATCGCCGACCTTGACGTCGAGCGGAAGGCGCTCGCCGTTCTCGAAGCGGCCCGGGCCCACGGCGAGGACGGCGCCCTCCTGGGGCTTCTCCTTCGCGGTGTCCGGAATGACCAGGCCAGAGGCGGTGGTCTGCTCGGCGTCGAGCGGCTGGACCACGATGCGGTCCTCGAGCGGCTTGATGGCAACCTTGGAGCTGGTGGTCGTCACGATCCGACCTCCCCCTTCGGAGATCTCACGGGGTTAACTGTCTGAGGTGGCGACCAGGTGGATCCGTCGTCGCGGGTGCCGGACCTGCCCGTCGCGTTTTTGGCACTCTCACGCGTCGAGTGCCAGAGCCGAGACTATGACCGGGATTAGCACTCGGTCAAGCGGAGTGCCAATCCGTGCGGCGCGTCCGCGGATTTCGGCCTGATCGGCCCCGTTCCCGGACCCCCCGGCAGGGGGAACCCCGGGCCCGGGACAGGGCGGCGCGGCCGGCGGGCCGGCGCGGCTACAGGTAATCCTCCAGCCGCCCCACCGTCAGCCCCCGCTGCTGCGCCCTGCGCAGGACCCCGATCGTGCGGTCCCGCAGGGGCCTGCCCGTCGTCTCGTCCGGGCCGACCAGGACGATGTCGCCGGGGCGCAGGCGGTGGTCGCCCCGGCTGTAGGCCAGGTCGGTCGGGGTCATGGCGGCCCGCCACAGGACGATCGCGGAGATGCCGCAGTCGGTGGCCGCGTGCAGGGTGGTGGTGTCGAACGCGCCGTAGGGCGGGCGGAAGAGGCGGGGGCGCAGGCCCAGGCGGGACTGGAGGCGGTCCTGCTGGCCGCAGATCTCGGCGCGCTGGCCGGCGTAGGGCAGCCCGGCGAGCATGCGGTGGTCGAGGGTGTGGTTCTGGATGCCGGCGCCCAGCCGGTGCAGGCGGGCGAAGTGGCCGTAGCCGGGGCCGGCGACGCTGTCGGTGAGGAACATGGTGACCGGCAGCCGCAGTTCGCGGACCATGTCGACGAAGCGGGGGTCCTTGTCGGCGCCGTCGTCGTAGGTGAGGAAGACGACCGGGTCACGGGTGGGGACGTGGTCCATGACGCGGGGCAGGGAGCGGCCCGCGCCGTTCGGGGAGAGGGCGAGCGGGCGGGCCTCCGGCCGGGGCGGACGGACGAGGGGCTCGGCCAGGCCCCAGCGGCGGTAGCCCTGGTCCGGGGCAGGGCCGCGCGGGCCGTGCGGAGCGTGCGGGCCGTGCGGGCGGACCTGCTCGGCGGCCTTGCGGCCGAGGCGTTCAATGGGGTCGACGGACTGGGCGCAGCCCGCGAGGAGGAGGGCCGAGGCGAGGAGCGCGGCCGTGGCCCGCCGCGGGCGCCGCCCAGGGCCGGCCTGGCGTACGCGCCCCGCCCGCGGGCTCCTCCCGGGCCTCACAGGTAGTCCTCCAGGCGGGCCACGGCGTAGCCCTCGCGCGTGACCTTGTTCAGGAAGCGGCGCATGTCGTCGACCATCGTGCCGTTCCAGTCGGAGCGGCCGCGGAAGTGGGTGAGGACGATGTCGCCCCGGCGCATCTTCTGGTCGTCCTCGCGGTACTCCCAGTGGTCGACGTACACCTCCTCGTTCCAGATCGGCGCGTACCTGATGCCGCAGGCCTTGGCGGCGCGCAGGCTGTCCTGGTTGTAGTTGCCGTACGGGAAGCGCATGACGGTGGGCGCCTTGCCGAACTGTTTCTTCATGATCTTCTGCATGCCGCAGATCTCGGCCTTCTGGTCCTCGTAGGACAGGCCCGGCATGTAGGGGTGGTGCAGGGTGTGGTTGTTGAGGGTGTGACCGTACGACTGCATCCTGCGGAAGTAGCCGTAGTCGTCCTTCACCAGGTAGTCGCTGAGGAAGGCGGTGTACGGGATCTTCAGGTCCTGCATCATCCGCAGGAAGTCGGGGTCCTTCTCCGAGCCGTCGTCGATCGTGAGGAAGACGATCTTCTGGTCGGTGGGGACCGTGGTGAAGACCGGGGGCAGGTCCCAGTCCTCCTGGTGAGCCACCTCGAAGCCGGCCCGGGCGGTGATCTGCGGCTTCTTCCTGGGCGGCGGCGGGGGCGTGAGCGGAACCTCCTTCAGCCCCCAGCGCCTGGCGGCGGCGGCCAGCCGCTCGTACTCGGTGGCCTGGTGGGGCCGGGGCTTCAGGACCTGCACGGGACCGCCCTGGCCGGGTGCGGGACGAGTGGCGGCGGAGCCCGCACAGCCGGGGAGCAGGGCGGCACAGGCCAGCGCGGCGGCTCCGCGGCCGAGCGCCAGACGTGCCATACGCGACCAATTTTTATCGTTTTGTACGACTGCTCGCATGGTGCCGGATCCTCCCAGGCCCGCACCCGGATCCCGGGCCGACACCGCCGCCGCAGGCACGCCGTCCACCGGCTGGCCCACAATGAGCCGGTGAACGACCTCGCTCTGCTCCTCACCCCCGAAGGCCGCGCCCTCCTCGAGGAGGTCCGCGGCATCGCCCCGGCGGACGAACTCGCCGTCGCCACCCGGCTGCGCCGCGACCACCCGGCCGAGCTGGTGTCGGCCGCGCTCGGCCAGGCCCGGCTGCGGCAGCGGGCCGCGGCGAAGTTCACGGCGGCGGACGCGGAGCGGATGTTCTTCACGCCGAACGGGGTCGAGCAGTCGACGCGGACCACCGTGGCCGCCTACCGCGCCGGACGCTTCAAGGAGCTGGGCGTGGCCTGCGTCGCCGACCTGTGCTGCGGGATCGGCGGGGACGCGATCGCGCTGGCGCGGGCCGGCATCCGGGTGCTCGCCGTGGACCGGGATCCGCTGACGGCGGCCACGGCCCGGGCGAACGCCGAGGCCCTGGGGCTGAGCGAGCTGATCGAGGTGCGGGAGGCCGACGTCACCGAGGTGGACACCGCCGGGTACGACGCGGTGTTCGTGGACCCGGCGAGGAGAGGAGGCCGCGGGCGGATCTTCGACCCCGAGGCGTACTCGCCGCCGCTGTCGTGGGCCGTCGGCGCGGCCCGTACGGCACCCCGCGCCGCCCTGAAGATCGCCCCCGGGATCCCGCACGAGGCGGTCCCCGCCGAGGCCGAGGCCGAGTGGATCTCCGACGGCGGGGACGTGAAGGAGGCCGTGCTGTGGTTCGGGACCGGCGCGCCGGGCGCCGTACGGGCCACGCTGCTGCCCGGCCCGCGCACACTGCTCGGCCGCGGGCTGCCCGATCCCGGCGTCCGGCCGGTGGGGCGGTATCTGTACGAGCCCGACGGCGCCGTCATCCGGGCGCACCTGGTCGCCGAGGTGGCCGAGGAGCTGGGGGGCGGGCTGATCGACCCCACCATCGCCTACGTCACCGCGGACCGGCACCATCGGACCCCGTACGCCACCACCTACGAGATCACCGACCAACTCCCCTTCAACGTGAAGAAGTTGAAGGCCCTGCTGCGGGAGCGGGAGGTCGGCACCCTGACCGTGAAGAAGCGCGGGTCGGCGGTCGAGCCGGAGGAACTGCGCAAGAAGGTCAAGCCGCACGGGCCGAACTCCGCGACGGTGTTCCTGACCCGGGTGGCCGGCGCGCCCACGATGCTGGTCGGGCAGCCCGCCTAGTGCCCCGGCAGGCAACGTTTGCCCGTCAAGGAGCGGCGTCCGGTGCGTGCTCTCGGTGTGCCGGCCGGAAGCCCTCGTACTGGACGTACTTGGGCTTCCGGGCGTGCGGCGAGTGGGGGCACCTCCCGGCCGAAGGCTGGGGGAGCGTGCCGGGCGTCGCGACGGGGCGAACGTTGCCTGTTGGGGCACTAGCCCGGCAGCCCGTCGGCCCGGCGCAGCAGCAGTTCCCGTTCCTTCTCGTTGCGTGCGAGGCCCGCCGCCCGGACGAACTCCTCGCGGGCCTCGGCCGTGCGCCCGAGGCGGGCCAGCAGGTCGCCGCGGACGCTGGGCAGCAGGTGGTAGTCGCGCAGGGCGGGCTCGGCGGCCAGCGCGTCCACCAGTCTCAGGCCCTCGGCCGGGCCGTCGGCCATCGACACGGCGACCGCGCGGTTCAGTTCGACCACCGGGGACGGGGCACGGGCCGCCAGCAGGCCGTACAGGGTCGCGATGGCGCGCCAGTCGGTGTCCTCGTAGCGGAACGCGTGCGCGTGGCACGCGGCGATGGCGGCCTGGAGGGCGTACGGGCCGGGGGCGCCCGGGCCCGTGGCGCGGTCGAGGGCCCGGATCCCCCGGGCGATGAGCCGCCTGTTCCAGCGGCGGCGGTTCTGGTGCTCCAGGAGGACCGGGGTGCCGTCGGGGGCGGTGCGGGCGGCGGTCCGGGACGCCTGGAACTCCAGCAGCGCGGTCAGGCCGTGCACCTCCGGCTCCTTGGGCATCAGGGCGGACAGGACGCGGGCCAGGCGCAGGGCGTCCTCGCACAGGCCGGGGCGCAGCCAGTCGTCGCCGGCGGTGGCCGCGTACCCCTCGTTGAAGATCAGGTAGATGACGTCCAGCACCGAGCCGAGGCGGGCCTCGCGGCCGGGGCCGTACGGCACCTCGAAGGCGACGTTCTTCGTGGCCAGGGTCCGTTTGGCACGCACGACGCGCTGGGCGATCGTCGGCTCCGGGACCAGGTAGGCGCGGGCGATCTCGGCCGTGGTCAGGCCGCCGACGAGGCGCAGCGTGAGCGCGGTGCGGGCCTGCGGGGACAGCACCGGGTGGCAGGTGGTGAAGACGAGCCGGAGCAGGTCGTCGTCGATGTCCTCCGGGTCGGCCGGTTCCTCCGGCGGCGCCGTGGTCTCCAGGTCCCGGCCGATCTCGGCGAGCTTGCGGGCGTAGGTCTCGCGGCGGCGGACCAGATCGACGGCGCGGTGCCGTGCGGTGGCCATGAGCCAGGCACCGGGGTTGTCGGGCACGCCGTCGCGGGACCACCGTTCCAGGGCGGCGACCAGGGCGTCCTGGGTCAGCTCCTCGGCGATGCCGACGTCCCGGACGATCCGGGCGACACCGGCGACGACGCGGGGGGACTCCAGCCGGAAGACGGTCTCGATGGCGTGTGCCGCGGTGGGCTGTGGTTCCACAGCCCACCATGCAACACCCCTCCGTGCCAGGGGGCCAGCGAACACTCAGGCCTCGGCGATCTCCCGCACCTCGCACGAGACGGTCCAGTAGTCCTCGTGGACCTTCAGGAACCGCTTGGCCCACTCGACGGCCTCGGCCCGGTCCTTGCACTGCATGATCGCGTAGCCGCCGATGACCTCCTTGGACTCGGTGAACGGCCCGTCGGTGACGGACAGCTTTCCGCCCTCCCAGCGCACCGTGGTGCCCTGGACGGCGGGGGTCAGCCCTGCGGTTTCGAGCATCACGCCGGCCTTGGTGACCTCCTCGATCAGCTCGCCCATCCGCCGCATCAGCTCCTCGCTGGGGCCTGTGGCGGGAGCGGTGGACTCGTCGATGTGCACGATCGACAGGTAACGGGGCATGGTGACTCCTTCGGTCCGGGTGGTGGGGTCCGTCCCCGCCACTCACCCATGCGTCGAACGGGAAGTCCCGGGATCGACACGCGCCCGGAGAATTTTTCCGCGGGTTTCCCCGGGACCCCTCAGCGCAGCGACGCCCACAGCTCGCTCGCCGCCGGTTCCTCGGCGATCACCCGGTTGGGGTCCGAGGGGGCCGTGACGACCGGCATCATCACCGTCTTCACGTGGTCGGAGGCGAGGCCCTTCAGGCTCTGGCCGAGCCGGGTCAGTTCGCCCAGCGAGTCCAGGCCGGTGTCGGTGGTGAGGCCGGCGGTGACCGCGTCGGCGACCCGGTACAGCCTGGCCGGGTCGGTGAGCAGGCTGGTGCCGGCCATCTGTGCCAGCAGGGCCTTCACCAGCTTCTGCTGGAGCCCTATGCGGCCGAGATCGCTGCCGTCGCCTATGCCGTGGCGGGTGCGGGCGAGGGCCAGGGCCTGCTTGCCGTCGAGGTGGTGGGTGCCGGCGGCCAGGTCCAGATGGCTGTAGTCGTCGTGGATGTCCTGGCCGGTGGTGACGGTGACCCCGCCGAGCGCGTCCACCAGCTTGGCGAAGCCGGAGAAGTCGATCCCCAGGTAGTGGTCCATGCGGACGCCGGTGACGGACTCGACGGTCTTCACCGCGCACACCGGCCCGCCCAGTTCGTAGGCGGTGTTGAACATCGCGCCGTACGCCACCGCCGTCGACCTCCCGGAGGCGAGCGGGCAGGACGGGCGGGTGACGAGGGTGTCGCGCGGGATGCTGACCACGGTGGCCCGGGTCCGGCCCGCGTCGATGTGCACGACCATCGCGGTGTCCGAGCGGGCGCCGGAGCTGTCGCCGCCGCCCAGCTCCTGGTTGGCCTTGCCGCTGCGCGAGTCGGAGCCGAGGACCAGGATGTTCACCGAGCCGCTCGGCAGCGGGGCGGCGGAGGCCGACGCGGACGGGGTGATCATCGCCTTGGCGGGGCGGTCGTCGCCGAGGGCGCCGTTGATGTCGACGCTCTTGATGTTGTGGTTCAGGTGCCAGTACGCCCAGCCCGCGGCGGCCGTGCCCAGCACCAGGGCCCCCGCCAGGGTCACGCCGACGATCTTCAGCGCTCTCGACCGCCGGCCCGCCCGTCCGCCCGTCTCGCCGTGCTCCTCGTGTCGCGTCACGGCAGGAACGTAAGTCCGAATTATTAGGGGACTGTTAGCGGTAGCGGTGAGAATCGGCTTTCTTCGGAAATTCTCATGCACCGCCCGCCCCGAAAGTTTCGATCACCTGTCCGACTGGCTTCGGAGCAGTGCGGGGCGGCCTTCGGCGCCCGTCAGTGCGCGCCCTGCCGGACCGCCGCGGGCGCGTCGGTGCTGCTGCGCACCACCAGACTCGTCGCCAGCTCCACCCGGGTCGCCGCCCGTTCCTCCTGCTCGCGCCCCAGTTCCAGCACCAGCCGGGCCGCCGCCTCGGCCATCTCGGTCAGCGGCTGGCGCACGGTGGTCAGCGGCGGGCCCACCCAGCGGGCCACCGGCAGGTCGTCGAAGCCGACCACGCTGAGGTCCTCCGGGATGCGCAGGCCCAGCTCGCGGGCGGCCTCGTACAGGCCGAGGGCCTGCAGGTCGTTGCCCGCGAAGACGGCGGTGGGCCGGTCGGCGCGGCCGAGCAGCTCCAGGCCGAGGCGGTATCCGGCGTCGTGATGGAAGTCGCCGCCCACGATCAGCGAGGGGTCGACGGGCAGGCCGGCGGTCTCCAGCGCGGCCCGGTAGCCGTCGACCCGGGCGCGGGAGCACATCATCCGGGACGGGCCGCTGATCGCGCCGATCCGGGTGTGGCCGAGTTCCACCAGGTGGCGGGTGGCGGCGAGGCCGCCCTGCCAGTTGGTGGCGCCGATGGAGGGCACGTCCGGGCCCGGGTCGCCGGCCGGGTCCATCACGACGAACGGGATGGACCGGCTGGTCAGCAGCGCCCGCTGGGACTCGTCCAGCCCGGACAGCACCAGCACCACCCCGTGCGGGCGGCGCGCGGCGACCTGGTCGGCCCAGGTCCGGCCCGGCGTGAGTCGCCCGGCCGACTCCGACAGCACGACGCTCAGCCCGGCGTCCCGGGCCACGTTCTCCACGCCCCGGATGACCTCCATCGCCCAGGCGCTCTCCAGCTCGTGGAAGACCAGGTCGATCAGGGGCGAGCGGGACGCCTCGGCGCGACGGCGCCGGTAGCCGTGGGCGCGCAGCAGCTCCTCGACGCGGGTGCGGGTCGCCGGGGCGACATCGGCGCGGCCGTTGAGCACCTTCGAAACAGTCGGAGCGGACACCCCGGCCTCGCGGGCGATTTCGGCGAGGGTCGCCGTCTGGGTTTCTGCGGGCTTCGAAGGCTTCATGCCCGCGATCGTATCCCCGCCGGACCTCTTGACGAAGGCCCGTGCGCGCCATAGTTTCCCGGAACATTCGGAACTATCTACGAAACATTCGCGCACGAGTTCATCAGAGCCACCAGAGCAAGACCGAGCAAGACCGAGCCAGACGGGAGTCCCATGACCATCGCCCCTTGGCGTGACCCCGCCCTGCCCGCCGACGCCCGCGTGGCCGACCTCCTCTCCCGGATGACCCTGGAGGAGAAGGCCGCCCAGCTGTACGGCGTGTGGGTGGGCGCCGCCACGGACGGCGACGGGGTCGCGCCCCTGCAGCGCGAGATGGCGGCCGGCCCCGCCGGCCACGACTGGGACGAGCTGATCACCCGCGGCCTCGGCCAGCTGACCCGCTCGTTCGGCACCGCCCCCGTGGACCCGGCCCTCGCCGCACAGGCCCTGGCCCGTGCGCAGCGGCGGATCGCGGCGGCCGGCCGCTTCGGCATCCCCGCCGTCGCGCACGAGGAGTGCCTGGCCGGCTTCACCGCCTGGCGCGCGACGGCGTACCCGGTCCCGCTCGCCTGGGGCGCCTCCTTCGACCCGGTGCTGGTCGAGGAGATGGGCCGGCGCATCGGCGACGACCTGCGCGCCTGCGGGGTCCACCAGGGCCTGGCCCCCGTCCTGGACGTCGTCCGCGACCCGCGCTGGGGACGGGTCGAGGAGACGATCGGCGAGGACCCGTACCTGGTCGGCACGATCGGCACGGCCTACGTGCGCGGCCTGGAGTCGGCCGGGATCGTCGCCACGCTCAAGCACTTCGCCGGGTACGCGTCCTCGGCCGGCGCCCGGAACCTGGCGCCGGTCAGGGCGGGCGTGCGCGAATTCGCGGACATCACCCTTCCCCCCTTCGAGATGGCACTGCGCGAGGGCGGGGCCCGCTCGGTGATGGCGGCCTACACCGAGACCGACGGCGTGCCCGCCTCCGCCGATCCCCGGCTGCTGACCGAACTGCTGCGCGAGGAGTGGGGCTTCACCGGCACGGTGGTCGCCGACTACTTCGGCATCGGCTTCCTGCAGGCCCTGCACCGGGTCGCGGCGGACGAGGCCGAGGCGGCGCGGCTGGCGCTGGCCGCGGGCGTCGACGTGGAGCTGCCGACCGTGCAGTGCTACGGCACCCCGCTCGTGACCGCCGTACGGCAGGGCCGCGTCCCGGAGTCGCTCGTGGACCGCGCGGCCCGCCGCGTCCTGCTGCAGAAGTGCGAGCTGGGCCTGCTGGACGAGGACTGGCGGCCGGAGCCGGCAGGCCCGGTCGAGCTGGACTCGGCGCGCAACCGCGCCCTGGCCCGGCGGCTGGCCGAGGAGTCGGTGGTCCTGCTGGACAACCCCGGCGGTCTGCTGCCCCTCGCCCCGGACACCCGGATCGCGGTCGTCGGCCCGCGCGCGGCGGACGCGCTCGCCATGCTGGGCTGCTACTCCTTCCCCTCCCACGTCCTCACCCACCACCCCGACGTCCCGCTCGGCATCGAGATCCCGGCCCTGCTGGACGCCCTGCGCGGCGAACTCCCGGACGCCAAGGTCACGTTCGCTCCGGGCTGCGGGGTCCGCGATCCGGACACCGGCGGCTTCGCGGAGGCCGTGGCCCGGGCGGCGGAGGCGGATGTGTGCGTGGCGGTGCTCGGCGACCGGGCGGGCCTGTTCGGCCGGGGCACCTCCGGCGAGGGCTGCGACGTCAGCGACCTCCAACTGCCCGGCGTGCAGGCCGGGTTGCTGGACGCGCTGGTGGCGACCGGTGTCCCGGTGGTCCTCGTCCTGCTGACCGGACGGCCGTACGCGCTGGGGCGCTGGCAGGGCCGGCTCGGCGCGGTGGTGCAGGCCTTCTTCCCCGGCGAGGAGGGCGGCCCGGCGGTGGCGGGGGTCCTGTCCGGCCGGGTGAACCCCTCCGGCCGGCTCCCGGTGAGCGTCCCGCGCCTGCCCGGCGGCCAGCCCTGGACCTACCTCCAGCCCCCGTTGGGCCTGGCCGGCGACGTCAGCAGCCTGGACCCGACCCCGCTGTACCCCTTCGGGCACGGCCGTTCCTACACGACGTTCACCTGGGAGGACGTACGGGGGCCCGAGCCCGTGATCCCGACGGACGGCTCGTGCGACCTCTCGCTGACCGTCCGCAACACCGGTGACCGCGCGGGCGCCGAGGTCGTCCAGCTGTATCTGCACGACCCGGTGGCGAGCGTGACCCGCCCCGACATGCGGCTGATCGGCTACCAGCGCGTGGAGCTGCCCCCCGGCGCGTCCCGCCGACTGGTCTTCCGCTTCCACGCGGACCTGTCCTCGTTCACGGACCGCACGGGGGTACGGGTGGTGGAGCCCGGCGCGCTGGAGCTGCGGCTCGGCGCGTCGAGTACGGACGTACGGCACACGGCGCGGATCCGGCTCACCGGGCCGGTACGAGCGGTGGGGGCCGTTCGGCGGCTGCGGTGCGAGGTGGAGGTGTCCGGGGAAACGGTGTCCGAGGGAACGGTGTCCGAGGGAACGGATTGAACGCCGGGGGCCGGGTGGAACGTATGGGGCTGCGGCGGAAGCATATCGAACCAATTTCCGCAAGACCCCTGACACGGGCGTTCAGGCTGCTTTCAGGTTGCCCCTGGCAGGGTCGGGCAGTAAATGATCACCCCCCACCCGGCAGGAGCGGTTTTGACGACGACGAAATCCGTCATGAAGAAACTGCCCGAGGTCACCCTCGCGTTCTGGATCATGAAGATCGCGGCGACGACCCTGGGCGAGACCGCCGGAGACCTGTTCTCCCAGACCCTCAAGCTCGGCTACTTCCTCACCACCATCGCCCTGTTCCTGGTCTTCGTGGTGACGCTGGTGGTCCAGCTGCGCTCCGCGCGCTACAACCCGTTCTTCTACTGGACGGTGATCCTGTCGACCTCGATGGCCGGCACCACCATGTCCGACTTCATGAACCGGGACGCCAGCGCCAAGTACCTCGCGAACGGCGCGACTTCGCTCGGCTGGGGACCGCAGGGCCTCGGCCTCGGCTACCCGGAGGGCGCCGCGATCCTCATCTCGCTCCTGCTGCTGATCTTCCTCGGCTGGAAGCTGAGCGGGATGACCTTCCAGATCACCGAGATCGTCACCTTCCGGGGCGAGGCCCTGTTCTGGTCGGCGATCCTGGTCTCCAACACCCTCGGCACCTCGATGGGCGACTTCCTCTCCGACAGTTCGGGCCTCGGCTACCTGGGCGGCGCGGCCCTGGTGACCGGCGTCCTGCTGGTCCTGGTCGCCCTGATGAAGGTCCCGGCCGTGCCGAACGTGCTCCTCTTCTGGATCGCGTTCGTGCTGACCCGCCCGCTGGGCGCCACGGCCGGCGACTTCCTGACCAAGCCGGTCGCCAAGGGCGGCCTGGATCTGGGGACGATGGGCTCCTCGGCGGTGCTGCTCGCGGTGCTGTTCGGCCTGATGGCGTATGCGCACCTGAAGGAACGGCGTTCTGTGGCAGTGGGGTACGGGGGCCTCGAGGCGGAGGCGGCCGAGCCGCAGCGGGCCGGGCACCGGTAAAGCGAAAGTCCCGCCCCGAGGAACGGGGCGGGACTTCATGTGGAGCGCCGGGCAGGCCTTGCACCTGCATCTCCCCGCAGGAAGCGGGACGTCTTTCCTTGGACCACCAACGCACTGCGTCCGATCGGGTGTTCCGGCCGTTCGCTGTGTGATGATCATAGCCCACTGAGGCCGGGTCCGCCAAACCTCAGTCGTCCGGCACCGGCTCGAACCGCCAGCGGTGCACGGCCCGGGTCACCAACTCGCCGCTCGGCTCGGGCAGTTCGGGCAGCTCGGCGTCGTACGGCGCGTCCCACCAGGTGATGACCAGCACCCGGTCCTGCGGCGCCCGGAAGGTCTCGCGCCTGAGCGGCTCGGCAGCCGGCCGCTGTGCACGCACCCAGGCCAGCAGCTCCTCGCCCCGGCCCGCGGCCGCCCGGGCCTCCCACATCAGCGCGACGGTCACCGGTACAGGTTCTCCTTGCTGACCTCGTGCACATGGTCGTGGTTGCCGGGCACGTGCGGGTCGGTCACCGGCAGCGAGGAGTCGGCCGACAGGTCCCAGCTGGAGGCGGCCCGGCCCCGGGCGACCATCTCGGCGCCGAGGGCGGCCACCATCGCGCCGTTGTCCGTGCACAGCTTGGGGCGCGGGACGCGCAGTTCGATGCCCGCCGCCTCACAGCGGTGCCGGGCCAGTTCCCGCAGCCGCGAGTTCGCGGCCACACCGCCGCCGATCATCAGGTGGCCGACACCCTCGTCCTTGCAGGCCCGCACGGCCTTGCGGGTCAGGACGTCCACGACGGCCTCCTGGAAGGAGGCGGCCACGTCGCGGACCGGGACCTCCTCGCCGGCCGCGCGCCTGGCCTCGATCCAGCGCGCCACGGCCGTCTTCAGACCGGAGAAGGAGAAGTCGTAGGCGGGGTCGCGCGGACCGGACAGGCCGCGCGGGAAGGCGATCGCCCCCGGGTCGCCCTCGCGCGCGTACCGGTCGATGACCGGGCCGCCGGGGAAGCCCAGGTTCAGCACGCGGGCGATCTTGTCGAAGGCCTCGCCGGCCGCGTCGTCGATGGTCGAGCCCATCGGGCGGACATCGGAGGTGATGTCCTCGGACAGCAGCAGCGAGGAGTGGCCGCCGGAGACCAGCAGGGCCATCGTCGGCTCGGGCAGCGGGCCGTGCTCCAGCTGGTCGACGCAGATGTGCGAGGCGAGGTGGTTGACGCCGTACAGGGGCTTGCCCAGGGCGTAGGCGTACGCCTTGGCCGCCGAGACGCCGACGAGCAGCGCGCCCGCGAGACCGGGGCCGGCGGTCACGGCGATGCCGTCGAGGTCCCTGGCGGAGATGCCCGCCTCCTTCAGCGCCCGGTCGATGGTGGGGACCATCGCCTCCAGGTGCGCGCGGGAGGCCACCTCGGGCACGACCCCGCCGAAGCGGGCGTGCTCGTCGACGCTGGAGGCGACGGCGTCCGCCAGGAGGGTGGTGCCGCGGACGATGCCGACGCCGGTCTCGTCGCAGGAGGTCTCGATGCCGAGTACGAGAGGCTCGTCGCGTGAGTCAGCCATGGTTCTTCTCTTCGCTTGCTTCTTCGGTGGCTTGGTTGGTGATCAGGCGCATGACCAGGGCGTCCACGTTGCCCGGCTGGTAGTAGCCGCGGCGGAACCCGATGGGCTCGAAGCCGAAGCGCTCGTAGAGCTTCTGGGCGGCGACATTGTCGACCCGGCACTCGAGCAGCACCTCGTGGCACTCGAACGCGGTCGCCGCGCGCAGCAGTTCGGTCAGCAGCTGCCCGCCGAGGCCGGTGCCCTGGTGGGCGCGGGCGACGGCGATGGTCTGCACGTCGGCCTGGTCGCCGGAGGCGGCGAGGCCCGCGTAACCGACGATCCCGTCCTCCTCGGCGACCAGATAGCGGCGGGTCGCCTCGGCGCCCCGGGCGTGGGCCAGCTCGGACCAGAACATGCCCCGGGACCAGGCGTCCTCGGGGAAGAGGTCCTTCTCCAGCTCCAGGACCCGGTCGATGTCCCACCAGCGCATCTCGCGCAGTCGCACGGTCACTTCGGGGTGACCACCTTGTAGTTCTTGGGGACCTGGGCGTCCGGGCGGCGCAGATACAGCGGCCGGGGGGCCGGCAGCTCCTCGCCCGCGGCCATCTTCTCCACGGCCAGCGAGGCGAGGGCGGCGGCGGTGACGTGCTCGGGCTCGTGGACGCGCGGGAACGTGTCCGGGTAGAGCAGCGCGCCCGCGCCGACGGCCGGGAGGCCCGCGACCTGTTCGGCGATGTCCGCCGGGCGGTCCACGGCCGGGTCGGTCAGCCGGGTTCTCGAGTCGGCGTACTTCGCCCAGTAGACCTCCTTGCGCCGGGCGTCGGTCGCCACGACGAAGGGGCCCTTCTCGATGTCGGCGGCGTAGGCGAGGCCGTCCAGCGTGCACATGCCGTGCACCGGGACACCGAGCGCGAGACCGAAGGTGTCGGCGGTCATCAGGCCGACGCGCAGGCCGGTGTAGGGGCCGGGCCCGACGCCGACGACGATGCCGGTGACCGCCGCCGGCGTGAGCCCGGCCTCGGCGAGAACCCGGTCGACGGCCGGCAGCAGCAGCTCCCCGTGCCGGCGCGCGTCCACCTGGCTCGACGAGGCGATGACGTCCGTGCCGTCGTGCAGCGCGACGGTGACGGCGGGTGTTGCGGTATCCAGAGCGAGCAAGAGCACGCGAACAGCCTACGGCGCCGAGGGGCCTGTGTCGGAAATCCCGGCGTCCGCCCGAAGCGCGGCAGGCGGGATTTCCGACACAGGCCCAAGCCCTCGTGCATCGCCGTCCGGGTCGTACGGTCACTGGCTGCTACGGTCTGTACGAAGTACGACATATCGCACGAAGCAGAGGTGGGTGCACGTGGCACGGACCAGCACCGCAGTCGTGGTCGGCCTCACCGCGGCGGCCGTCGGCACCGTCGGCTTCCTCGCCTACCAGGCCCGGACCACCGCGCCCGCCGGCCTGGCCGGCCGGCCCGGGGCGAGCGCGTCCCCCTCGGCCACCGCCGGCAAGGCGCCCCGGGACCCCCGCCACCCGACGGCCCTGCCGAGCGGCTCCGGCATGGGAGAGCGGGTCGTGTACTCGCTGGACGACGACCGGGTCTGGCTGGTCGGCCACGGGAACCGGGTGGAGCGCACCTTCACGGTGGAGCCCGGCACCATCGACCCGCTGCCCGGCTCGTACTGGGTCACGTCCCGCTCGAGCGCCGTCATCGGCACCGACGGCACACCGGTCGAGCATGTCGTGCGGTTCGCCAGCGTCGGCGCGCTGGCGATCGGCTTCAGCGCGGCGGTGACAGAGCGCGCGCACCCGTCGGTCGATCCGGCCCTGAAGACCGGGGGCATCCGCGAGACCCGGGTGGACGGGGACGCGATGTGGAGGTTCGCGACCATCGGGGAGCGGGTCGTGGTGATCCGCTAGTGCCCCGGCAGGCAACGTTTGCCCGGGGCGAATGTTGCCTGTTGGGGCACTAGAAGCCTCATGAAGATCTTGGTGGGGGGCTGTCCGGCCGGAGGCCGGGCAGCCCCTGTTGCTATGCGGTTGGCGGGGCGAGTTGCCAGCGGCCGCCGGTGTGGGTGAGTCCGAGGTTGATCAGTCGGCGGAGGTTGAGGGCGGCGGCTCGGGTGTGGAGCCAGGTGTTGTTGTTGATGGTTCCGCGGTAGCGCAGGCGGCGGTTGCCGTGCTGGACGAGCCAGGCGACGGCTCGTTCGACCGGTGGTCTCCAGCGCCGGTAGTCGGCTTGCCAGTCCGGGTCGGTGGCGGCTTGGTGGCGGGCCGCGGCCTGGAGGTCGTGGTGGGGGCGGATGGTCAGGATGCGGCCGGCCTTGGCCTTGGTGCACCGCTCACGCAGCGGGCATCGGGTGCACAGGTCCTTGAAGGCGGCCTTGCGCTGGTGGTGCTGTCCGCCGGGGTCCGACAGGGGGACCGTGTGCCCGGCGGGGCAGGTCACGAGGGCGGCGGTGGTGTTGATGGTGAAGTCGTCCAGGTGAAGCCGCCGGGGACGGCGGGCCGTAGCGGGGCGGGTTTGAAGAACAGCCGGTGTCCCGCCTGGTGGAGGGCTTGGCGCGTGTCGGAGTAGGCGGTGTCGCCGAAGGCGTCCACCGGGTTCTCCTCGTCGGCCAGCAGGTCCAGGCCGACGGTGGCCTCGTGGTGCTCGGCTCCGGCGCCGGGCCGCAGAGCCACGGCGGTGTATAAGCCGGTCTCGGGCTCGATGGCCAGGTGGGCTTTGTATCCGTCCTGCTGGTGGGTGCGGGTCTTGTGGATGTGGCGGGCTTCGGGGTCGACGGTGGACACGACGCGGCCTGGAGCGGTCCCCTGGCTGATGCGCCAGCGTCCGTCGCGGCCGTCGGAGTCCTCGGCCTGCTCGACATCCTGCCCGGCGACCAGGGCCAGCAGGCCGAGTGCGTTGGCCGCCTTCTCGCCCAGTTCCTGCTCGGGCAGGTGGCCCAGCAGCCTGAGTGCGTCGGTGACCAGAGCGTCGACGAGTGCGGCGCGGGCCTGTTCGTCGTTCCAGGCGATACGGGGCTTGCCGGGATCGGTGTAGTCATGCGCGGTGCACTGCACCGCGGCCACCTCGCCGGCCCCGGGGACCTCGCGGATCACCGCGCGGACGGCGCCGATGAGCTGGGTGACGGTGTCCTGGGTGGCGACCGCGTCGTCCAGCACGGTGGAGTCCAGAGCCCGCCGGTGCTTGCCCTTCAGCACGCCGGTGGCCTTCACGACCTCCCGCACCGCCTCGAACACCCGGTTGGGCCGGGGCGAACGCGATAGCCGGCGCCGGAAGTAGGCCAGCAACGACGGATCGAACGCCATGTCATGCAGACCGAGTCCGCAGGCGGCCTTCCATCGCAGGTCACACCGCAGTTCCTGGACCGTCTCGAAGTCCGACAGCCCGTGCAGGGACTGCAGCGTGATCGCCGCGGCCAGGATCTGCGGCGGCATGCTCGGCCGCCCGTTCGCCGACGGGTACATGTCCGCGAACATCTCAGCCGGAAACAGCGCACCACGGTGCTCGGCCAGAAACGCGAACACACTCCCCGCCGGGATCAACTCCCGGCAGGTCTCCCACACATCCGGTCCGACCGTCTCCCCGGCCCATTCCCCCATCACCACGAAACGAGTCTGGCCCCGCCGTTCACGCGGCGGGGCCAGAACCCCAAGATCTTCATGACCCTTCTAGGCCCTGTCGGCGCGGGGACGCGGCCCGTCGCCCGGACGCGGGTCCGGCCGCGGGTCCGTGGACCCTCGCGCAGGCGCGGCGGCAGCCGTATGTCCGGCGCGGCCCCGGGTCCCCCGTGGCGTTTCGGGGCGTTCCGGCGCCCGCGGCGGTCTCGAGATCGCGTCCGCCGCCGCGCACGAGGCCAGCAGGTCGTGCATGGAGACCCCGGTGGGGCGGGTTGTGGTCATGGACGCCTCCTGAGGTGCGGGGGCGGCGCAGTTAGGCACACCTAACTACGGGCTGGACACCATGTGACCATGCCGGGGACGTGCTGCGCAATATCTTGCCGACGGGCTGTCGGAATCCCGCCGCTTCCGCTGCTCAGGCTGTGAGCGTGTCCAGGTCCGCCCCGGCCCAGCGCTCCCCCAGCCCGGTGAGCGTGACGTGCCGTACCTCGTCGGACGTGTCGCCGACGGCGCGGTGGATGACGACCTGGAGCCGGTCCTCGGTCAGCTCCTCGACCTTGCCCTCGCCCCACTCCACGACGATCACCGAGTCGGGCAGCGAGACGTCGAGGTCCAGGTCCTCCATCTCGTCCAGGCCGCCGCCGAGCCGGTAGGCGTCGACGTGCACCAGGGGCGGGCCGTCGCCGAGGGAGGGGTGCACCCGGGCGATCACGAAGGTCGGCGAGGTGACCGCGCCGCGCACGCCCAGGCCCTCGCCGAGCCCTCGGGTCAGCGTGGTCTTGCCCGCGCCCAGTTCCCCGCTGAGCATCACCAGGTCGCCCGCGCGCAGCAGCTTGGCCAGGCGGCGGCCCAGTTCGCGCATCTGCTCGGGCGAGGTGATCGTCAGCCGGGTCTCAGCGGGGTCCTGCGGTGCTGCTGGTGCTGCCGGTCGTTCCATAGCCACTAACCGTAGCCCCTGCCGGCACGGCACCCGCGCGGGTGAGCAGATCCGCGAGACGGTCGGTGACCGCTTCCGGGTGCTCCAGCATCACCAGGTGTCCGGCGTCCGGGACGAGCACCAGCTCGCACTCGGGCAGCAGATCGCCGATGACCTCGCTGTGCTCGCTGGGCGTGACCAGGTCCTGGACGCCGGCCAGCACCAGCACGGGCATGTCCCGGAAGCAGTCGAGGGCCTCGGTCTTGTCGTGGTCGGAGAAGGCCGGGTAGAACTCGGCGACCACGTCGATCGGCGTCGACTCGATCATCCGCTCGGCGAACCGCTCGACGGCCGGGTCGACGTCCCGCCCGGCGAACGAGTACCGCTTGATGATCCCGGCGAACAGATCGGCGGTCGCCCGCCGGCCCTTCTCCACCAGCTCCGCCTGCTGTCCGAGCGCCTTCAGCACGCCCGGCAGGATCCGGCGCACCGCGTTGACCCCGGCGACCGGCAGCCCGAAGTTGACCTCGCCGAGCCGCCCGGAGGAGGTGCCGACGAAGGCGGTGGCGACGACCCGGTCCCGGATCAGCTCCGGGTACTGGGCGGCGAGGGCCATGATCGTCATCCCGCCCATCGAGTGCCCGACCAGCACGATCGGTCCCTCGGGCACGGCGGCGTCGAGCACGGCCTTCAGATCGCGGCCGAGCTGGTCGATGGTGACCGGCACCCGGTCCCGGGTCTGGGCCACGCCCCGGCCGGAGCGGCCGTGGCTGCGCTGGTCCCAGTGCACGGTCCGCACCACCCCGCGCAGGGCCGCGCGCTGGAAGTGCCAGGAGTCCTGGTTGAGGCAGTAGCCGTGGCTGAAGACGACGGTGACCGGGGCGGGGGCCTTTCGGCCGAAGAGCCTTCGCCTGCGCGGGGAGACGTTCGGCCCGGTGTCGGGCTCGGCCTCGTCGACCTCGTAGTACAGCTCGGTGCCGTCGTCGGCGTGTGCCTTGCCGGAGGTGCCGCGCAGGGTGCCGTAGGGGCCCGCGGAGTCCAGGGCCAGCCGGGCCTTGCGGCGCATGCCGCGCCCCACCGTCATCCGCTCGACGGCCACTCCGGCCGCCGCGCCCGCGGCGAGGACGCCTATCGCGGCTCCGGCGATGCCGGTCGCCCGGCGCCAGCCGCCGGCCGCTCCCGCGGCGGAGGCGGCGGCCGCCGAGGCGACGACGTCCGCCACGGCCTCCGCGCTGCTCTCGCTCACGTACCGCTCCTCTTCGCCGTACTGCAGTTCGTCCGGGTGGGTGAAAGAGATGGAACCGAAGATTGCTCGTGTGGTGCTGGAGTGCCGCCGTGCGCCGCGGTCAACCGTCGCTCCGGGAGCCGCTCTCGGAGCGGTTACCCGATTTCTTCCCCGTTCACATAGACGCGGGGAACCCGGGTTCCGATGCGCGTGACGATTTCGTACGCGATCGTGCCGCAGGCCTGCGCCCAGTCCTCGGCGGTGGGCTCGCCGCGGTCGCCGGGCCCGAACAGCACGGCCTCGCTGCCCACCGCGGGCTCGTCCCCGCCGAGGTCCACCACGAACTGGTCCATGGCGACCCGCCCGGCGACGGTACGCCACTTGCCCTCGACGAGCACCGGGCCGGTGCCCGAGGCGTGCCGGGGAACGCCGTCCGCGTAGCCCACCGGCACCAGGCCGAGGGTGGTCTCGCCGGCCGTGACGTAGTGGTGGCCGTAACTGACCCCGTGCCCGCCCGGGACGCGCTTGACCAGGGCCAGCGAGGCGCTGAGCGTCATCACCGGGCGCAGCCCGAAGTCGGCCGGCGTGCCCAGCTCGGGAATCGGCGAGATGCCGTACATGGCGATGCCCGTGCGGACGAGGTCGAAGTGGGTCTCGGGAAGGGTGAGCGTGGCGGGCGAGTTGGCGATGTGCCGCACCTCGGGGCGCACGCCCTGCTCCTCGGCGTACGCCAGCATCTCCCGGAAGCGGTCGAGCTGGGCGGTGATGGACGGATGCCCGGGCTCGTCGGCGCAGGCGAAGTGCGACCACAGGCCGGTCACCCGCACCAGTCCCGCGGCCTCCGCGCGCAGGGCCTCGCCGACCAGCTCCCGCCAGTCCGGGCCGGGCTGGCAGCCGTTGCGGCCGAGCCCGGTGTCGGCCTTGAGCTGCACGCGCGCGGGCCGCCCGGCCTCGCGGGCCGCGGCGACGGCCTCCCGCAGGGCCCACATCCCGCTCAGGGACACGTCGATACCGGCCTCGATCGCCTGCCGCCAGGGCCCGCCGGGCGCCCACAGCCAGCACAGGACCGGGCCCGGCAGCCCGGCCGCGCGCAGGGCGAGGGCCTCCTCGGGCGTGGCCGTGCCGAGCCAGGTCGCGCCCGCCGCGAGGGCCGCGCGGGCACACGGCACCGCCCCGTGGCCGTATCCGTCGGACTTGACGACGGCCATCAGGGCCGCGCCCGGCGTCCGGGCGCGCAGGGCCCGCACATTGGCGCGCAGGGCACCCAGATCGATCTCGGCCCGGGCGCGCAGGGGGGCGGTCGGCTCAGCTGCTGTCTCACTCATGGCGCCCCCAGTCTCTCAGAGGGCCGCGCGGGCCCCTTGCGCAGTCTCAGGTACCGGGCCGCCGCCCCCACACGTAGACATGGTCGCCCTTCTTCAGCACGTCCCACAGCGTGCGCGCGTCGCCGAGCCTCAGATTGACGCAGCCGTAGGAGCCGACGGTGGTGTAGATGCTGCCGTACACGCCGTGGAAGGCCTCGCCGCCGTCGAAGAACTGGGCATACGGCATGGGCTGGTTGTAGAGCGTGGACACATGGTTCTTGTGCCGCCAGTAGACGGTGTGCCAGCCCGTGCGGGTGACGTGTGCCTTGCGTCCGCTGCGCATCGGCACCGGCCCGAACACCACCTCGGAGCCCTTCTGCACCCAGGTGAGCTGCCGGTCCAGATCGACACAGGCGACGGTGTACGACCGCACGGGACACTTCTTGGCCGCGTTCGGATTGCTTCTGGCCGAGACCAGCATCATGGTCGACCAGGTGACCGGCCCGGCGAACCCGCTCGCGGGCTTGATGCCGTACCTGAGCTGGAAGGCGCGGATGGCCTTGCAGTCGGCGGCGGACTGCTTGCCGTCCACCCGCAGCTTCAGCCACCGCTCCACCTGCCGCTGGTACGGCCCGGTCCGCCTGCTGCACGCGACCTTGGCGACGGCGTCGTCGAGCGGCACGTACTCGATGAGGTCGTACGCCCCCGCCGGCGCCTCCCGCGGCTCGATACGGTCCTCGCGCAGCGGCGGCGTGTACACCTTCGGCGGCAGCGCCTGGTCGGGCGTGTCGATCTGCCAGGGCCGGGCGGCACCGGGGCCGATGCCCGGCACCAGCTCGGGACCGGGGGCGGGGGGCGCGGGGACGGCGGCCGACGGCGCGGCGGCCAGGGCGGTTCCGGCCGCCGGGAGAGCCGTCGTGGCGGCGAGCAGCACCGCGACACCCCAGGACGCGATTCGTCTGCTGATCATGCAGTCAGCCAAACGTGCGGCTCCGCCGGATCAGCGGTGCCGCGCGGTGGGGTCACCCGGGGGGTGGAGCCGGGTACGGCCCGTTGGACACGTACGCGGCCGAGGAGCCCGCCCCCTCCCGGCCCGCGCCCCGGTTCAGTCCCGCACGTCCCTCCAGGCCTGCGGGATCCGCGCCGCGATGTCATGCGCCCCCGCCGGCGCCCCCGCCGAGGCGAACCGGCCGGCCAGGCCGTGCAGATACGCCGCCGTGCTCCCCGCGTCCAGCGCCGGCAGCCCCGCCGCCAGCAGCGACCCGGCGAGGCCGGACAGCACGTCACCGCTGCCCGCCGTGGCCAGCCAGGACGTCCCCGTGGCGTTCACCCGCACCGCCCCGCCGCCGGCATCGGCCACCAGCGTCGTGGAGCCCTTCAGCAGCACGGTCGCCCGGTACACCGCCGCCAGCTCCCGCGCCGCGGCCAGCCGGGCCCCCTCGACCTCCTCCCGCCGTACCCCCAGCAGCGCGGCCGCCTCCCCGGCATGAGGGGTCATCAGCGTCGCGGCCGTGCGTCCCCGCACCGCGTCCCGCTCGGCCAGCCGCAGCCCGTCCGCGTCGAGCAGCACCGGCACGTCCGTCCCGAGCACCTCGGCCACGGTCGCCGCGTCGTCCCCGGCACCCGGCCCGGCCACCCAGGCCTGCACCCGCCCCGCCTGCACCGGCCCCCGGTCGGACACGAGCGTCTCCGGGAACCGGGCGATCACCGCGTCCCCGGCGGGACCGACGTACCGCACGGCCCCCGCACCGCCGCGCAGCGCCCCGGAGACGGCGAGCACCGCGGCCCCCGGATAGCGGGCGGAGCCGGCCGCGATGCCGACCACCCCGCGCCGGTACTTGTCGCTCTCCGCCCCCGGCACCGGCAGCAGCCGCGCCACGTCGGCGTGCTGCAGGGCCTCCAGCTCGCCCTCGCCGGGCAGCTCGAGTCCGATGCGGACCAGCCGTACGACCCCGGCGTACTCGCGCGCCGGATCGATCAGCAGCCCGGGCTTGTACGCGCCGAAGGTGACGGTGAGGTCGGCCCGGACGGCGGCCCCGCGCACCTCCCCGGTGTCGGCCTCGACCCCGCTGGGCAGGTCCACGGCCACCACCGCGGCACGGGAGCGCCCGGCCGCCTCGGCCAGGGCCGCCGCCCCGGGCCGCAGCCCGCCCCTGCCGCCGATCCCGACGATCCCGTCCACGACGAGATCGGCCCGCTCGACCAGTTCCCCGGCCGAGTCGCCGGCCACCGCGCCGCCCGCCCGCCGCAGGGCCGCCAGTCCCCCGGCGTGCGCCCGCTCGGGCGCGAGCAGTACGGCCGTGACGCCGGCCCCGCGCCGGGCCAGCCGCGCCCCGGCGTACAGCGCGTCCCCGCCGTTGTCCCCGCTGCCGACGAGCAGCACCACCCGGCTGCCGTACACCCGGCCGAGCAGGTCCGCGCAGGCCGCGGCCAGTCCCGCGGCGGCCCGCTGCATCAGCGCGCCCTCCGGCAGCCGTGCCATGAGGGCCCGCTCGGCCGCCCTTACCGTCTCCACGCTGTACGCAGTACGCATGGCACCGAGTCTGCCCCGCCACCCCCGCCCGTCACACCCGGGCCTCACCCCTCGGCGACCACCACCGCCGAGGCCACGCCCGCGTCGTGACTCAGCGACACATGCCAGGAACGCACGCCCAGTTCCGCCGCCCGGGCGGCCACCGTCCCCTGCACCCTGAGCCGGGGCCGCCCGCTGTCCTCGACGTACACCTCGGCGTCGGTCCAGTGCAGCCCGGGCGGCGCCCCCAGGGCCTTCGCCAGCGCCTCCTTGGCCGCGAACCGGGCCGCGAGCGAGGCGATGCCCCGCCGTTCCCCGCTGGGCAGCAGAAGCTCCGACGCCACGAACAACCGGCCGGCCATCCCGGGGGTGCGCTCGAGCGACGCCCGGAACCGGTCGATCTCGGCGACGTCGATCCCCACTCCGATGATGCTCATGCCGGGCAGCCTACGGCCGGGCGGCGGGAATACCCTGTGCGGCACCGGGCGCGTGCCCTCTACGCTGCGGTCATGACGTCCCAGGCCTATCTCTGCGACCTGTTCGCGCTGGACGACCGCACCGCGCTGGTGACCGGGGGCAGTTCCGGCATCGGCCGGGCCATCGCCGGGGCGCTGGCGCGGGCCGGTGCCAAGGTGGTGATCGTGGCCCGCGGCAAGGAGCAACTGGCCGAGACCGTCGATGAGTTGACGGCCGCGGGCGCCCGGGTGGCGTGGGTCGCGGGCGACTTGGCCACCCGCGCCGGGGTGCGGGCGGCGGCCGAGGAGGCCGCCGGTGTCTTCGGGGAGCCGGACATCCTCGTCAACTGCGCCGGGATCAACCTCAGGCCGCCGATGGGCGAGCTGGGCGAGGACGTGTGGGACACCACCATGGCCGTGAACCTTCAGGCACCCTTCCTGCTCGGGCAGCGGTTCGGGCCCGGCATGGCGGAGCGCGGCTTCGGCCGCATCATCCACATCTCCTCCCAGCAGGCCCACCGCGCCTTCGTGCACAGCGGTGCCTACGGCGTCTCCAAGGGCGCGCTGGAGTCCCTGGCCCGCTCGCAGGCCGAGGCCTGGTCGCCGTACGGCGTCACCGTGAACACGCTGGTGCCGGGCTTTGTGATGACCCCGCTGAACGAGCGGCTCTCCCGCGACCCCGAGCAGGTGGCCGCCCTGGCCGCGCGCACGATGACCGGCCGCAACGGCCTCGCCGAGGACTTCGAAGGCGCGGCCGTCTTCCTCGCGAGCCGCGCCTCCGCCTATGTCACCGGCCAGTCCCTCTTCGTCGACGGCGGCCTTTCGGTGCACTGAACCGGATGCCTACTCCACCGTGACCGACTTCGCCAGGTTCCGCGGCTGGTCCACCTCGTTGCCCCGCGCGGTGGCCAGCTCGCAGGCGAAGACCTGCAGCGGCACGGTCGCGACCAGCGGCTGCAGCAGGGTCGGGGTGGCCGGGATGCGGATCAGGTGGTCGGCGTAGGGGACGACCGCCTCGTCGCCCTCCTCCGCGATCACGATCGTGCGCGCCCCGCGGGCCCGGATCTCCTGGATGTTGGAGACGATCTTGTCGTGCAGGACCGACCGGCCGCGCGGCGACGGTACGACCACCACCACCGGCACGTCCTCCTCGATCAGCGCGATCGGCCCGTGCTTCAGCTCGCCCGCCGCGAAGCCCTCGGCGTGCATGTAGGCGAGTTCCTTGAGCTTCAGGGCGCCTTCCAGCGCCACCGGGTAGCCCACGTGCCGGCCGAGGAAGAGCACGGTGTTCTTCGACGCCAGCGTCCGCGCGAGCGCCCGTACCGGCTCCATCGTCTCCAGGACCCGCTCGACGTCCTCGGAGATCCGGGAGAGGTCCTTGATCACGGCCTGGATCTCGTCGCCCCACTTGGTGCCCCGCACCTGGCCCAGGTACAGCGCGACCAGGTAGCAGGCCACCAGCTGGGTCAGGAACGCCTTGGTGGAGGCCACGGCGACCTCGGGCCCGGCGTGCGTGTACAGCACCGCGTCCGACTCGCGCGGGATGGTCGAGCCGTTGGTGTTGCAGATGGCCAGCACCTTGGAGCCCTGCTCCCGGGCGTGCCTGAGGGCCATCAGCGTGTCCATGGTCTCGCCGGACTGGGAGATGGCGATCACCAGGGAACGGCCGTCCAGGATCGGGTCCCGGTAGCGGAACTCGCTGGCCAGCTCCACCTCGCAGGGGATCCGCGTCCAGTGCTCGATGGCGTACTTGGCGATCAGGCCGGCGTGGAAGGCCGTACCGCAGGCGACGATGACGACCTTGTCGATCTCGCGCAGCTCGGACGGGGAGATCCGCACCTCGTCCAGGGTCAGCGAACCCGAGGGATCGATCCGGCCGAGGAGCGTGTCGGCGACCGCCTTCGGCTGCTCGGCGATCTCCTTGAGCATGAAGTAGTCGTAGCCGCCCTTCTCGGCGGCGGAGGCGTCCCAGTCCACGTGATAGCTGCGGACCTCGGCCGGGCGGCCGTCGAACCCGCTGACCGTGACGCCGTCGCGGCGCAGCTCCACCACCTGGTCCTGGCCCAGCTCGATCGCCGAGCGGGTGTGGGCGATGAACGCGGCGACGTCGGAGGCCAGGAACGCCTCGCCCTCCCCGACGCCCACCACGAGCGGCGAGTTCCGCCGCGCGCCCACGACCACGTCCGGCTCGTCGGCGTGCACCGCGACCAGCGTGAACGCGCCCTCCAGCCGCCGGCACACCAGCCGCATGGCCTCCGCGAGGTCCGCGCAGGAGGAGAACTCCTCGGCGAGCAGATGGGCGACCACCTCGGTGTCCGTCTCGGAGGTCAGCTCATGGCCCCGCTCGGCCAGTTCGGCGCGCAGGACGGCGAAGTTCTCGATGATCCCGTTGTGGACGACGGCGACGCGTCCCGCGTTGTCGAGATGCGGATGGGCGTTGCCGTCGGTCGGCCCGCCGTGCGTGGCCCAGCGGGTGTGGCCGATGCCCGTCGAGCCCGCCGGCAGCGGCCGCTCGACCAGTTCCTTCTCCAGATTGACCAGTTTCCCGGCCTTCTTCGCGGCGGCCAGCCCGCCGTCCGCCAGCATGGCGACGCCCGCCGAGTCGTACCCCCGGTACTCCAGTCGCTTCAGCCCGGCCATCACGACATCGAGCGCCGACTGCGATCCCACGTAACCCACGATTCCGCACATGCGCCGCAGCCTACGGCCCGGAAAGCGCCCGAACAGGCCTCCGCCTGCCCGAAATCGGAAATTCCCACCGTCGTACGAAGGCCTCCGAAGGCCCTCTTGCGCGGAGGTGTGCGTGCGCGTGACGGACCCCACCCACCGCCGGGTTCAAACTCCGTTAACAATGGAATGTGATCTCACCGGTCTCCTCGATCTCCCGGAGCGCCCACCGGCACAGGCCGGAGGCGACTCCCTACGTCGACCTCACCCGCGCCGAGTGGAGCGCGCTGCGCGAGAAGACGCCGCTGCCGCTCACCGCCGAGGAGGTGGAGAAGCTGCGCGGCCTGGGCGATGTCATCGACCTCGACGAGGTGCGCGACATCTACCTCCCGCTCTCCCGGCTCCTCAACCTCTACGTCGGCGCCACGGACGGACTCAGAGGGGCACTGAACACGTTCCTCGGCGAGCAGGGCTCCCAGTCCGGCACCCCGTTCGTCATAGGCGTCGCCGGCTCCGTGGCCTGCGGCAAGTCCACCGTCTCCCGTCTCCTGCAGGCCCTGCTCTCCCGGTGGCCGGAACACCCCCGGGTCGAACTGGTCACCACGGACGGCTTCCTCCTGCCCACCCGGGAACTGGAAGCCCGCGGCCTGATGTCGCGGAAGGGCTTCCCGGAGTCCTACGACCGCCGGGCGCTGACCCGCTTCGTCGCCGACATCAAGGCGGGCAAGGACGAGGTCACGGCCCCCGTCTACTCCCACCTGATCTACGACATCGTCCCCGACCAGCGGCTCACCGTCCGCCGCCCCGACATCCTGATCGTCGAGGGCCTCAACGTCCTCCAGCCCGCCCTGCCCGGCAAGGACGGCCGCACCCGCGTCGGCCTCGCGGACTACTTCGACTTCAGCGTGTACGTCGACGCGAGCGCCGAGGACATCGAGCGCTGGTACCTCAACCGCTTCAAGAAGCTGCGCCAGACCGCCTTCCAGAACCCGGACTCGTACTTCCGCAAGTACACCCAGGTCTCCGAGGAAGAGGCCCTCGACTACGCCCGCACCCTGTGGCGCACGATCAACAAGCCCAACCTGATCGAGAACATCGCCCCCACCCGGGGCCGGGCCACCCTCATCGTCCGCAAGGGCCAGGACCACAAGGTCCAAAGACTGAGGCTCCGGAAGCTGTAGGCGCCCCGGAGGGACGCGGGGAACTGCGCGACGGGCCACGGACGGCCCGCAGCCCGAGACGCGCGGTTCCCGGCACCCGGAACCGGGAACCGGGAACCCGGCAGATCATCCGAGCGCAGACTTCACGGCGTCGGCCAGCCGCCCGGCGACGGACCGCGCCTGATCGATGTCCGCGGCCTCGACCATCACCCGCACCAACGGCTCGGTACCGGAAGGCCGCAGCAACACCCGCCCGGTCTGGCCGAGTTCACGCTCGGCCTCGGTGACAGCAGCGGCGAGGTCGGCCGAGGTGCGCACCCGTGACTTGTCCACGTCCGGCACGTTGATCAGCACCTGCGGCAGCCGCTCCATCACGGACGACAGCTCCCGCAGCGAACGTCCGGTCTGCGCGACCCGAGCGGCAAGCAGCAGCCCGGTCAGCGTGCCGTCACCGGTGGTCGCGTGGTCGAGGATGATCACATGCCCGGACTGCTCGCCGCCGAGGGCGTACCCGTGCTCCTTCATCTCCTCGAGCACATACCGGTCACCGACCGCCGTCTGCACGAGCCGGATCCCGGCCCGTTCCATCGCCAGCTTGAAGCCGAGGTTGGACATCACGGTGGCCACGACCGTCCCGGCCCGCAGCTCGTCGCGCTCCCGCAGCGCCAGCGCGAGCACGGCCAGGATCTGGTCGCCGTCGACCTCCTCGCCGGTGTGGTCCACGGCCAGGCAGCGGTCGGCGTCACCGTCGTGCGCGATGCCGAAGTCCGCGCGGTGCTCCACGACCGCGGCCTTCAGCTTGTCGAGGTGGGTCGAACCGCACCCGTCGTTGATGTTGAGCCCGTCCGGCTCCGCGCCGATCGTGACGATCTCGGCGCCCGCCCGGGAGAACGCCTCCGGCGAGACCCCCGAGGCCGCGCCGTGCGCTTCGTCCAGAACGATCTTCAGCCCGTCGAGCCGGTTGGGCAGGACGGACAGCAGGTGGCCGACGTACTGCTCGAAGCCCTCGTCGTACGAGCGCACCCGTCCGACCCCGGAACCCGTCGGCCGCTCCCACGGCTCGCCGTGCCGGTGCGCCTCGTACACCGCCTCGATCCTGTCCTCCAGGTCGTCGGCGAGCTTGTGGCCGCCGCGGGCGAAGAACTTGATGCCGTTGTCCGGCATGGCGTTGTGGCTGGCGGAGAGCATCACGCCCAGGTCGGCGCCGAGCGCACCGGTCAGGAACGCCACCGCGGGCGTCGGCAGCACGCCGACCCGCAGCACGTCCACACCGGCGCTCGCGAGGCCGGCGACCATGGCGGCCTCCAGGAACTCCCCGGACGCGCGCGGGTCCCGCCCGACCACCGCCGTCGGCCGGTGGCCCTCGAAGGTACCCGCCTCGGCCAGCACGTGCGCCGCGGCGACGGAGAGGCCGAGTGCCATCTCGGCGGTCAGATCCGCGTTGGCGACACCGCGCACGCCGTCCGTACCGAAGAGTCGTCCCACTTGTCCTCCCGAGGAAACTTCCGATCACACAAGCCTTCGAGCGTCTTGTGTCGTTATACGCCCTTGACTGGGATAAACGAACGCCCCGACAGCACATGTGGCGTGCCGCCGGGGCGTTCGGAGTACGTGCGGGCCGGTAAGCACCCGTATACGTACGAGCAGGCAGCTGGCGATTAACGCTTGCTGTACTGCGGGGCCTTGCGGGCCTTCTTCAGACCGGCCTTCTTGCGCTCGACCGCACGGTCGTCGCGCTTGAGGAAGCCGGCCTTCTTCAGCGGGCCGCGGTTGTTGTCGACGTCGGCCTCGTTCAGCGCACGGGCGACACCGAGACGGAGCGCACCGGCCTGACCGGAGACACCGCCACCGGCGATGCGGGCGATGACGTCGTAACGGCCTTCCAGCTCGAGCACCTTGAAGGGCTCGTTGACTTCCTGCTGGTGCACCTTGTTCGGGAAGTAGTCCTCGAGGGTGCGGCCGTTGATCTTCCACTTGCCGGTGCCCGGGACGATCCGGACACGGGCGATGGCGTTCTTGCGGCGGCCCAGGCCGGCGGCCGGCTGGGGCTCACCGAAACGCGAGGCGAGGGACTCGGAGGTGTACTCACCCTCCAGCGGCACCTCGGACTCGGTGGTGTAGCTGTCGATGTCAAGCTCTTCGAGCGGCTGCTCGGCAGTGGTCTCGGCCACGATTCTCCTCAGATTCTCTTCAGTCTTAGGGGGTGGCCGGACTTACTGCGCGACCTGGGTGATCTCGAACGGCACCGGCTGCTGGGCAGCGTGCGGGTGCTGGTCACCCTTGTAGACCTTCAGCTTCGAGAGCATCTGACGGCCCAGGGAGTTCTTGGGGAGCATGCCCTTGACGGCCTTCTCGACGGCCTTCTCGGGGTTCTTGTCGAGCAGCTCGTCGTAACGGACGGAGCGCAGACCACCCGGGTAGCCGGAGTGGCGGTACGCCATCTTCTGGGTCCGCTTGTTGCCGGACAGGTGCACCTTGTCGGCGTTGATGATGATGACGAAGTCACCAGCGTCGACGTGCGGCGCGTAGATCGGCTTGTGCTTGCCCCTCAGAAGGGTCGCTGCGGTGGTGGCGAGACGGCCCAGGACAACGTCCTGAGCGTCGATGACGTGCCACTGGCGCGTCACATCGCCGGGCTTGGGGCTGTACGTACGCACGGTTCGTAGCCTTCGCTTCGAGTGAATGGTCCTGAACAGGTCACCGAAACGATCACGACAGCCTTGACCGCACCGCGGTGACGCAAACCGCGTGCTGGTCGCTGGTCATCGGCCCGGTGGACCGGTGTAAGGGCCCGTCCCGTGAGAATGAGCAAGCCAATACACAACGAAGAAGCAGGTTACCTGCAGGGCCCCGGACGGGTCAAAACGACGCTCTTCCCGCTCACTCCGGCGGACAAACGTGGCATGCCGCCGCACGCGCTCCGACGCCCCCGGTACCCCGTCTAAGATGCGCCCCATGAGTTACGGGCAGGGGGGACCCCAGTCTCAGTGGGATCCCTGGAAACCGCATTCCCAGCAGCCCTGGAGCAGCGGCGGTGACGACGGGACCCCGGACTGGGCCGCGCTCGCCGAGGCCTCCGAGACCCGCAACAAGCGTCGCAAGCTGCTGTTCGTGGGCGGCGGCGCGATCGCCACGATAGCCGTCGGCACCGCCGTGGCCATGGCCGTGGTGTCCGCGAACGGCAGCAACAACGCCTCGGGCAACCCGACCAACCTCCCCGCCAACGCCACCGTGCCAAGCGGCTCGGCCACGCCGTCCTTCGCGCCCACCAGCGCCCCGCCGCCGCTGGACCCGAGGGAATTCATATCCAGCGCCGCGAAGGACAAGGCCCCGATCAGCGCCGGCACCCTCTTCCCCGGCACCCAGCTGACCATGGGGAACACGGTGTACAAGAAGGGCGCCACGGCCGACACCGCCAACTGCGCCTCCGCCGCCGGCGGCAAGCTGCCGCAGATCCTCACCGCGGGCCACTGCACCCGGCTGATCCGCGCGACCTACAGCGGTGGCGGCGGCATCGCGGTCACCGTCGGCGTCGCCCTCTTCGACGACCAGGCCCAGGCGACGAAGGTCAAGTCCCAGGCCGCCAAGAACGCCATGGTGCGCTCCCTGCCCGGCAACGGCGTCAAGGACTTCTGCAACGCCGCGGTCTGCCTGACCACCGCGAACGCCGTCGGCCGCTACGCCTACTTCACCACCGTCGGCTTCACCGACGGCAAGAACGTCACCAACAAGGACTCGAAGGTCTTCAACGTCGGCAACGACCTCCAGCAGTTCACCTTCAACCAGATCTACCGCCGCGGCCAGGCCCAGGCCTCCGCGGCGGCGAACCGGTAGCCAGTGCCCCAACAGGGGCACTAGCAGCACCCCGCCGACGGAAGCGAGCGCTTGTTCCGCGCCTCCTTGCTGCGCGCGGCCAGCAGCTCGTCGGCGGGGTAGCCGACCTCCTCCAGGGTCAGCCCGTGCGGCCGTACGACATGGACGGCGGAGTCCCGCACCCCGGCGGCCAGCACCTTCCCCGGCCACTCGGGACCGCGGTGGCCGTCCCCGACGAACAGCAGCGCACCGATCAGCGAGCGCACCATGTTGTGGCAGAAGGCGTCGGCGCGGACGGTGGCCGTGATGATCCCGTCCGAGCCCTTCACGAGGCTCAGCTCCTGAAGGGTGCGAATGGTGGTCGCGCCCTCCCGCTTCTTGCAGTACGCGGCGAAGTCGTGCTCGCCGAGCAGCGCCCGCGCGGCCTCGTTCATGGCGTCGACGTCGAGCGGCCAGTCGTGCCACAGCACGTGGCCCCGCAGCAGGGGGTCCACTCCCCCGGGGTTGTCGGTGACCCGGTAGGCGTACCGGCGCCAGACCGCCGAGAAACGGGCGTTGAAGCCGCTGGGCGCCTCCCTGAGGGCCCACACCCGCACGTCCCTGGCCAGCCGCCCGGCGAGCCGCTTGAGCAGCTTGTCGTGGTGCTCACGCCAGACCTGTTCGGGCAGATCGACATGGGCGACCTGTCCCCGGGCGTGCACCCCCGCATCGGTCCGTCCGGCGACCGTCAGCTCGTACGTCTCCCGCGACCGGGTCACCGTACGCAGCGCGTCCTCGATCTCCCCCTGCACGGTCCGCCGGCCGCCGGCCTGCTTGGCCCAGCCGTGGAAGTCGCTCCCGTCGTAGGACAGGTCGAGGCGGACACGGACGTAACCGGGCTGTACTTCGTCACTCACGGAACAGATCCTCTCAAGGCAGTGCCCTTTCAAAAAACGCGAAAGCGGGCCCGCCCCGAAGGGCGGACCCGCTTCCCGCGTCAGGCAGAGCCTCAGGCGTCCTTCGACTCCTCGGCAGCGGCCTCCTCGGCCGGCGCCTCGGTGGTCTCGGCAGCCTTGGCCTCCTCGGCCTCCTTGACCGCACGCTTGGTGGCGGCCTCGGCCTCGCCGGTCGCCTGCTGCGCGACCGTCAGCGCCTCGACCAGCTCGATGACAGCCATGGGCGCGTTGTCGCCACGGCGGTTACCGATCTTGGTGATGCGGGTGTAGCCACCGGGACGGTTCTCGTAGCGCGGGCCGATCTCGGTGAAGAGCGTGTGGACGACGCTCTTGTCCGTGATGACCTGGAGCACCTGACGGCGGTTGTGAAGGTCGCCCTTCTTCGCCTTGGTGACCAGACGCTCGGCGTACGGGCGCAGGCGGCGGGCCTTCGCCTCGGTGGTGGTGATACGGCCGTGCTCGAAGAGCGCCTTCGCGAGGTTCGCGAGGAGCAGCTTCTCGTGCGCGGCGCTGCCGCCCAGACGGGCACCCTTGGTGGGCTTCGGCATTTCTTTCTCCTGTGTGTCTGCCCCGGCCGTGTCAGGTACCGGGGTCAGTATCCGAGCAGACGGTTGTCCGTCGGAGATCCGGGTGCCTGTTGCCAGGCACCCGGAAGGGGATCACGCCCAGTACCGGATCAGTACTGCTCGGTCTCCACAAAGCCCGCGTCCGCGTCGTCGTCGGCGCCGAAGGCGTCGGCGGCGGCGGTCGGGTCGAATCCGGGCGGGCTGTCCTTGAGGGCCAGGCCCATGCCGGCCAGCTTCGCCTTGACCTCGTCGATGGACTTCGCACCGAAGTTGCGGATGTCCAGGAGGTCGGCCTCGGAGCGCGCGACCAGCTCACCCACGGAGTGGATGCCCTCACGCTTGAGGCAGTTGTAGGAGCGGACGGTGAGCTCCAGCTCCTCGATCGGCAGCGCGAGGTCGGCGGCCAGGGCGGCGTCCGTGGGGGACGGGCCCATGTCGATGCCCTCGGCGTCGATGTTCAGCTCACGGGCGAGACCGAACAGCTCGACCAGCGTCTTGCCGGCGGACGCCATGGCGTCACGCGGACGCATGGCCTGCTTGGTCTCGACGTCGACGATCAGCTTGTCGAAGTCGGTGCGCTGCTCGACACGCGTGGCCTCGACCTTGTACGTGACCTTCAGAACCGGCGAGTAGATGGAGTCGACCGGGATACGGCCGATCTCCTGGCCCACCTGCTTGTTCTGCACAGCGGAGACGTAACCGCGACCGCGCTCGACGGTCAGCTCCATCTCCAGCTTGCCCTTGCCGTTGAGGGTGGCGAGGACGAGGTCGGGGTTGTGCACCTCGACACCGGCCGGGGGCGCGATGTCGGCGGCGGTGACCAGGCCCGGGCCCTGCTTGCGCAGGTACATCACGACCGGCTCGTCGTGCTCCGAGGAGACGACCAGCTGCTTGATGTTGAGGATCAGGTCGGTGACGTCCTCCTTGACGCCCGGCACGGTGGTGAACTCGTGCAGGACACCGTCGATGCGGATGCTGGTGACAGCAGCGCCGGGGATCGACGACAGGAGGGTACGGCGGAGAGAGTTGCCGAGGGTGTAGCCGAAGCCCGGCTCCAGCGGCTCGATCACGAACCGGGAGCGGAACTCGTCGACGACCTCTTCGGTCAACGAGGGACGCTGAGCGATCAGCATGTGTGGATCAGATCCTTCATTCGTGGACGCCCGCTATTTGACGTCCGACGGAAACCGCACCCTGTGAGAAGCGCGGGTACTGCAAGGGTACGGGCGATACGGCCCATTTACGGAGCCGTACCGCCCGAAAATCCTCAGCCCAAGCGGCCGTGCGTCAGACGCGGCGGCGCTTCGGCGGGCGGCAGCCGTTGTGCGGGGTCGGGGTGACGTCCTGGATGGAGCCGACCTCGAGGCCCGTGGCCTGCAGGGAGCGGATCGCGGTCTCACGACCGGAACCCGGGCCCTTGACGAACACGTCGACCTTGCGCATGCCGTGCTCCTGGGCGCGGCGGGCAGCCGACTCGGCGGCCATCTGCGCGGCGAACGGCGTGGACTTCCGGGAGCCCTTGAAGCCGACGTGGCCGGCGGAGGCCCAGGAGATCACGTTGCCGGACGGGTCCGTGATGGAGACGATCGTGTTGTTGAACGTGCTCTTGATGTGCGCGTGGCCGTGAGCGACGTTCTTCTTTTCCTTGCGGCGCACCTTCTTGGCAGCGCCCTGACGACCCTTGGGGGGCATCTATAACTCCTACGGGAGGTGGTCGGTCCTACAGCGAAGACCGCTGGACGGCGAGTCCGCTGCGGACTACTTCTTGCCCGGCTTCTTCTTGCCGGCGATGGCGCGACGCGGGCCCTTGCGGGTGCGGGCGTTGGTGCTGGTGCGCTGACCGCGGACGGGCAGACCGCGACGGTGGCGCAGACCCTGGTAGCAGCCGATCTCGACCTTGCGGCGGATGTCGGCCTGGATCTCGCGACGGAGGTCACCCTCGGTCTTGATGTTGTTGTCGACGTACTCACGAATCGCGACGAGCTGCTCCTCGGAGAGGTCGCGAACGCGGGTGTTCGGGTCGATGCCGGTCTCGGCCAGCGTCTGCTGCGAGAGCGTCCGGCCGATGCCGAACACGTAGGTGAGGGCGACCTCCACGCGCTTTTCGCGCGGGATGTCAACACCGGAAACGCGTGCCATTCAATGGCTCCTGGTGATCTTCGGAGGTCTTCCGCAGAACCGGCTCCCGGCCGCCGTACGAGGTACGAACCGGGTCCCCGGCCTCCGAACCGGGGGTGTCGAGCCGCTCGCGACGGCTCGGGTCCTGCGTATGAACAAATTCAGCTCGCGTCGCGCGAATCTCTGCGATAGAGGTGCAGAGGGTGAGGTCGTGCGTCAGCCCTGGCGCTGCTTGTGGCGCGGGTTCTCGCAAATGACCATGACCCGGCCGTGACGGCGGATCACCCTGCACTTGTCGCAGATCTTCTTGACGCTCGGCTTGACCTTCATGGGATTGAGGTTCTCCGGGTCAGTGCCACCACCCCGCGTGAGCGGGATGCGGGCAAGATCTACTTGTAGCGGTAGACGATCCGGCCACGCGTCAGGTCGTACGGAGACAGCTCCACCACGACCCGGTCGTCAGGGAGGATGCGGATGTAGTGCATACGCATCTTGCCGCTGATGTGTGCCAGGACCTGGTGGCCGTTCTGGAGCTCGACCTTGAACATGGCGTTCGGCAGAGACTCGACGACAGTGCCCTCGATCTCGATGGCACCTTGCTTCTTGGCCACGCTTCGCCCTTCGAATCGACTACCTTGATCGACTCTCCTGCGAGCATGCGGACATGCGGGTGCACGAGAGCCGACGAGTCAGTCTACGTCGGCGCACCCTGAAAGGCGAATCGAGGAAGTCTGCCCTACGGGGGAGATCACTAAGCCAGCGGGTCCGGCGCAGCCGTGATGCCGTGCTCCGCCAGCTTCGCCTTGCCGCCGTCGGGGGCGGTGAGGACCAGCGGGCCCTGTTCCGTCAGCGCCACCGAGTGCTCCCAGTGGGAGGACCAGGTGCCGTCCGTCGTGATGACCGTCCAGTCGTCCGAGAGGACCTCGGTGCGCGGGGTGCCGAGGGAGACCATCGGCTCGATCGCGAGGCAGAAGCCGGGGACCAGCTTGGGGCCCTTGCCGCGGCGGCGGTCGACGTAGTTCAGCAGGTGCGGGTCCATGTGCATCTCGGTGCCGATGCCGTGGCCGCCGTAGTCCTCGATGATCCCGTACTTGCCGCCGCCGGGCCTCGGCTGGCGGCGGATGCACGTCTCGATCGCGCGGGAGACGTCGACCAGGCGGCTGCCCTGCTTCATGGCCGCGATGCCGGCCCACATGGACTCTTCCGTCACCCGGGACAGCTCGACCAGCTCCGGGGCGTGACCGGAACCCACGAAGGCCGTGTAGGCCGCGTCGCCGTGCCAGCCGTCGATGACCGCGCCGCAGTCGATGGAGATGATGTCGCCGTCCTTCAGCACGACCTCGTCGGAGGGGATGCCGTGGACGACCACGTCGTTGACCGACGTGCAGATCGTGGCGGGGAAGCCGCCGTAGCCCAGGAAGTTCGACTTCGCGCCGTGCTCGGCGAGGACCTTGCGGGCGACCTCGTCCAGGTCCTTGGTGCTGGCCCCGGGCACCGCCGCCTCACGGGTGGCCGCGTGGATGGCGGCTACGACCAGGCCCGCCGCACGCATCTTGGCGATCTGCTCGGGCGTCTTGATCTGCACCATGGGGGCCTGCGCTCTCCGTCACTCACGTCGACTGGGATACCGGTACAACACTACGGCCGCGGCACCCGGGAAGGGCACCGCGGCCGGAAAGGGCCGTGACTCTACTGCTCGGCCTTCTCGCGCTTGAGGGCCTCCAGCGCCCGCTGCGTGATCTCGTCGACGGGGCCCAGGGAGGAGATCGTCACGACCAGGCCCTGCGCCTTGTAGTAGTCGATGATCGGCTCGGTCTGCGTGTGGTAGACCTCCAGCCGGGTGCGGACGGTCTCCTCGCGGTCGTCGTCGCGCTGGTACAGCTCACCGCCGCAGACGTCGCACACGCCCTCCTTCTTCGGGCGGCTGTACGTCACGTGGAACACGTGGGAGGAGTCGTTGCGGCAGATGCGCCGGCCGGCGATGCGCTTGACGACCTCGTCCTCCGGGACCTCCAGGTCCAGGACGGCGTCCAGCTTGATGCCCTCGGTCGTCAGCAGCTCGTCCAGCGCCTTGGCCTGGTCCACGTTCCGCGGGAAGCCGTCCAGCAGGAAGCCGTTCTCGGCGTCCGGCTGCTCCATGCGGTCCTTGGCCATGTCGATGGTGACCGAGTCCGGCACCAGCTCGCCGCGGTCCATGTAGGACTTGGCGAGCTTGCCCAGCTCGGTCTGCTGGCTGATGTTGGCCCGGAACAGGTCTCCCGTGGAGATGTGCGGGACGGCCAGCTCCTTGGCGAGCCGGACGGCCTGCGTTCCCTTACCGGCACCGGGCGGCCCGACGAGGACGATACGCATCAGCGGAGGAACCCTTCGTAATTGCGCTGCTGGAGCTGGCTCTCGATCTGCTTCACCGTCTCGAGACCGACACCCACGATGATCAGGATGCTGGTCCCGCCGAACGGGAAGTTCTGGCTTGCCCCAAAGCCCACCAACGCCATTGTCGGTACGAGAGCGATCAGACCCAGATACAGCGAACCCGGCCAGGTGATCCGGTTGAGCACATAGCTGAGGTACTCAGCGGTCGGTCGGCCAGCCCGGATGCCCGGGATGAAGCCACCATACTTCTTCATGTTGTCGGCTACTTCCTCGGGGTTGAAGGAGATAGCGACGTAGAAGAACGCGAAGAAAACGATGAGCAAGAAGTACAGAGTGATGTAAATCGGGTGGTCACCCTTGGTCAGGTTCTGGGTGATCCAGGTCTTCCAGCCCGACTTGCCCCCCGCGAACTGCGCCACGAGCGCCGGAATGTAGAGCAGCGAGGAGGCGAAGATGACAGGAATCACACCTGCCTGGTTCACCTTCAGCGGGATGTACGTGGACGTACCGCCGTAGGAACGACGGCCGATCATGCGCTTCGCGTACTGCACCGGGATGCGGCGCTGGGCCTGCTCGACGAAGACGACGAGCCCGACCATGACCAGGCCGATCAGGATGACCGTGCCGAACTCGATCCAGCCGCCGGCCAGGGTGCCCTGCTTCTTGATCGCCCACAGCGCGGACGGGAAGGTCGCGGCGATCGAGATGAACATCAGGATCGACATGCCGTTGCCGATGCCGCGGTCGGTGATCAGCTCACCGAGCCACATCACGACGCAGGTGCCGGCGGTCATGCAGACGACCATCGTGATCGTCGTGAAGATCGCCTGGTCCGGAACGATGCTCGAGGCGACCGAGCAGCCGTTGAACAGCGCGCCGCTGCGGGCGGTGGCGACGAGGCCGGTGCCCTGGAGGATGGCGAGCGCCACGGTCAGGTACCGGGTGTACTGCGTGATCTTCGCCGTGCCGGCCTGGCCCTCCTTCTTCAGGGCTTCCAGGCGCGGGATGACCACGGTCAGCAGCTGAAGGATGATGCTGGCCGTGATGTACGGCATGATGCCGAGCGCGAAGACCGTGATCTGCAGCAGCGCGCCGCCGCTGAACATGTTCACGAGGCCGAACAGGCCCTGGTTGGCCCCCGCCTCGCTCACACACTGCTGGACGGCCTTGTAGTTGACGCCGGGGATCGGGATGTGGGTGCCGACCCGGTAGACCACGATGATGGCCAGCGTGAAGAGCAGCTTCTTGCGCAGGTCGGGCGTCCTGAACGCCCGGGCGAACGCGGTGAGCACGGTGCCTCCTGCGACCCCCGCGCAAGTGCGTCAAGGGTGACGGTCTTGAGAGTCCAATGGAACAACGACATGGATAACGGCCAACTGCCGCTCAGGGTGCCCCATGGGGAGCGCCCAATGAAAGTGGGCAGTGCTGGCCACCTTACCGGCGAGAGCACCCCCCTAGGAACGACCGACCGGGGATACCCCATATGTGGGGTATCCCCGGTCGGGATCGTTCACGTCATCGAGGGACCTGAGGGACTCAGACCAGCTCGGTGACCGTACCGCCGGCGGCGGTGATCTTCTCCTTGGCGGAGCCGGAGACGGCGTCGACCGTCACCTGCAGCGCCACGGAGACCTCGCCCTGGCCGAGGACCTTGACGAGGCTGTTCTTGCGAACGGCACCCTTGGCCACCAGGCCCTCGACGGTGACCTCGCCACCCTCGGGGTACAGCGCGGCCAGCTTGTCGAGGTTCACGACCTGGTACTCGGTCTTGAACGGGTTCTTGAAGCCCTTCAGCTTCGGGAGGCGCATGTGCAGCGGCATCTGGCCACCCTCGAAGCGCTCCGGAACCTGGTAACGGGCCTTCGTACCCTTGGTACCACGACCGGCCGTCTTACCCTTCGATGCCTCACCACGACCGACACGGGTCTTGGCGGTCTTGGCACCGGGGGCCGGACGGAGGTTGTGGATCTTGAGCGGGTTCTGCTCCGCCATGATCAGTCGACCTCCTCGACCGTCACGAGGTGGCGGACGGTGTGCACCATGCCGCGGAACTCGGGGCGGTCCTCCTTGACGACCTGCGTGTTGATGCCCTTGAGACCAAGGGAGCGCAGGGTGTCGCGGTGGTTCTGCTTGCTGCCGATGTAGGACTTGACCTGCGTAATCTTGAGCTGCGCCATGATTACGCACCCGCCCCGGCACGCGCACGGAGAAGAGCCGCGGGAGCGACGTCCTCGAGGGGCAGGCCACGGCGGGCCGCGACCTCCTCCGGACGCTGCAGACCCTTCAGGGCCTCCACGGTCGCGTGCACGATGTTGATCGCGTTGTCGGAGCCGAGCGACTTCGACAGGATGTCGTGGATACCGGCGCACTCGAGCACGGCGCGCACCGGGCCACCGGCGATAACACCGGTACCGGGGGACGCGGGCTTGAGCAGCACGACGCCGGCAGCCTTCTCACCCTGGATCGGGTGCGGGATGGTGCCCTGGATACGGGGGACCTTGAAGAAGTGCTTCTTGGCCTCCTCAACGCCCTTGGCGATGGCGGCCGGCACCTCCTTGGCCTTGCCGTAACCGACACCCACGGTGCCGTCACCGTCGCCCACCACGACCAGCGCGGTGAAGCTGAAGCGACGACCACCCTTCACAACCTTGGCGACGCGGTTGATCGCGACGACGCGCTCAACGTACGCGGTCTTCTCGGCGGCAGCAGCGCCGCCGTCACGGCCCTTCCGGTCCCGCCGCTCGCCGCCACCGGCACCGCCACCGCGGCGCTGGGGTCCAGCCATTGGATTTACCTCTCTCTTTTCCGCTAGCTACGGCGGCTCAGAACCTGAGCCCGGCCTCGCGGGCGGCGTCCGCCAGGGCGGCGATGCGCCCGGCGTACTGGTTGCCACCACGGTCGAACACGACGGCCTCGACACCGGCGGCCTTGGCACGCTCGGCGACCAGGGCGCCGACCTGCTTGGCCTGCGCGGACTTGTCGCCCTCGCCACCGCGGATCGAGCTGTCCAGCGTGGACGCCGACGCCAGGGTGTGGCCCTTGAGGTCGTCGATCACCTGCGCCACGATGTGGCGGTTGGAGCGGGTCACGACCAGACGGGGACGCTCCGCCGTACCGGAAAGGTTCTTGCGGATCCGGATGTGACGGCGCTTGATCGCGGCGCGCTTGTAGGCGTCGCCCTTGAGGATCTTCTGCCCGTATGCCATGGCTTACTTACCCGCCTTTCCGACCTTGCGGCGGATGACTTCGCCCTCGTACTTGACGCCCTTGGCCTTGTACGGGTCGGGCTTGCGCAGCTTGCGGATGTTGGCCGCAACCTCGCCGACCTTCTGCTTGTCGATGCCCTCGACCGAGAAACGGGTCGGGGACTCCACCTTGAAGGCGATGCCCTCGGGGGCCTCGACCAGGATCGGGTGGCTGTAACCGAGAGCGAACTCCAGGTTCGAACCCTTGGCGGTCACTCGGTAACCGACACCGCTGATCTCGAGCTTCTTCACGTAACCCTGGGTCACGCCGGTGATCATGTTCGCCACCAGCGTGCGGGAGAGGCCGTGCAGGGCCTTGCTCTGACGCTCGTCGTTGGGGCGGGTCACCTGCAGGGTGCCGTCCTCGCCCTTGGCGATGTCGATCGGCGCCACGACGGTGTGGGTCAGCGAGCCCTTGGGGCCCTTGACCGAGACCGTACGGCCGTCGATGGTGACGTCCACGCCGGCGGGAACCGCGATGGGGAGCTTGCCGATGCGCGACATAGCTGTTTCCTCCGTTCCCTTCTGCTACCAGACGTAGGCGAGGACTTCCCCACCCACGCCCTTCTTGCCGGCCTGCTTGTCGGTGAGGAGCCCGTGCGACGTGGAGATGATCGCCACGCCGAGGCCGCCCAGCACCTTCGGCAGGTTGGTGGACTTCGCGTACACCCGGAGACCGGGCTTGGAGATCCGCTTGATGCCCGCGATGGAGCGCTCACGGTTCGGGCCGAACTTCAGCTCGAGAACGAGGTTCTTGCCGACCTCGGCGTCCTCGACCTTCCAGCCCGTGATGAAGCCCTCCTGCTGGAGGATCTCCGCGATGTGCGACTTGATCTTGGACGCCGGCATCGTCACGGAGTCGTGGTACGCCGAGTTCGCGTTCCGCAGACGCGTCAGCATGTCTGCGATCGGATCAGTCATGGTCATGAATTGGCCTGTGGCCTTTCTCGCCGGGGTTTCCTATATGCGCCATCCCTCTCCCCGTACTTCTGCAGACGGGACGGGTGCGGCGCGGGGACCTACGGCGTAGTAAGTGATCCAGGGCGGCAGAGGCCCAACCCTCCTAGCCTACGGCATGGAAGGTGGGGGCCTCCGCCGACCCAGTTGCTTACCGAGAGGTCCAGGAATCCCTAAAAGCAGGGATTACCAGGAACTCTTGGTCACGCCCGGCAGCTCGCCACGGTGAGCCATCTCACGAAGGCACACGCGGCACAGGCCGAACTTGCGGTACACGGAGTGCGGACGGCCGCAGCGCTGGCAGCGCGTGTAGCCACGCACACCGAACTTGGGCTTGCGAGCAGCCTTGGCAATCAGAGCCTTCTTCGCCATCTCGCTCACGCCTCCTTGAACGGGAAGCCGAGGTGACGAAGGAGCGCGCGGCCCTCAGCGTCGTTGGTCGCCGTGGTGACCACGGTGATGTCCATGCCCCGGGTACGGTCGATCTTGTCCTGGTCGATCTCGTGGAACATGACCTGCTCCGTGAGACCGAAGGTGTAGTTGCCACGGCCGTCGAACTGCTTGGGGGACAGACCACGGAAGTCGCGGATGCGCGGCAGCGCGAGCGACAGGGTGCGGTCCAGGAACTCCCACATGCGGTCGCCACGGAGCGTGACGTGGGCACCGATCGGCTGACCCTCACGCAGCTTGAACTGCGCGATGGACTTGCGGGCCTTGGTGACGGCCGGCTTCTGACCGGTGATGGTGGTCAGGTCGCGGATCGCGCCCTCGATCAGCTTCGAGTCACGGGCGGCGTCGCCGACACCCATGTTGACCACGATCTTGACGAGGCCGGGAACCTGCATGACGTTCTCGTACTTGAACTCGTCACGCAGCTTGCCCGCGATCTCCTCGCGGTACTTCGTCTTCAGACGCGGAGTGGTGGTGGTAGCCATCAGATGTCCTCACCCGTCCGCTTGGCAACGCGGATCTTGTTGCCCTCTTCGTCGAAGCGGTAACCGACACGCGTGACGACCTTCTGACCGTCCTTCTCAACGACCAGCTGGACGTTGGAGACGTGGATCGGCGCCTCGGTCGTGACGATGCCGCCGGCCTGCGAACCGCTGGCGGTCGGACCGGCCTTGGTGTGCTTCTTGACCCGGTTGACACCCTCGACCAGGACACGCTCGTCGCGCGGGTAAGCGGCAATGACCTTGCCCTGCTTGCCCTTGTCCTTGCCGGTGATGACCTGGACCAGGTCGCCCTTCTTGATCTTCATGCTTACAGCACCTCCGGCGCGAGCGAGATGATCTTCATGAACTTCTTCTCGCGCAGCTCACGGCCGACCGGGCCGAAGATGCGGGTGCCGCGAGGGTCGCCGTCGTTCTTCAGAATGACGGCGGCGTTCTCGTCGAAGCGGATGTACGAGCCGTCCGGACGGCGGCGCTCCTTGACGGTGCGAACGATGACCGCCTTGACGACGTCACCCTTCTTCACGTTGCCACCGGGGATCGCGTCCTTGACGGTGGCGACGATGACGTCACCGATGCCCGCGTAGCGGCGACCGGAGCCACCGAGCACACGGATGCAAAGGATCTCCTTCGCACCAGTGTTGTCGGCGACGCGCAGTCGCGACTCCTGCTGGATCACGTCTATCTCCTGTTTGTCTGCCGGTTCCCGGCAGGGGCCGCCTCTTTACGAGGAGAGCCCCTGCCGAGCCTGGCGGAACTGACCTGCGGGGTTTGCCCCGCAGGAATTACTTGGCCTTCTCGAGGATCTCGACGACGCGCCAGCGCTTCGTCGCGGACAGCGGCCGGGTCTCCATCAGGAGGACGCGGTCGCCGACACCCGCGGCGTTCTGCTCGTCGTGCGCCTTGAGCTTGTTCGTACGGCGGATGACCTTGCCGTACAGCGCGTGCTTGACGCGGTCCTCGACGGCGACGACGACGGTCTTGTCCATCTTGTCGCTGACGACGAGACCCTCACGGGTCTTGCGGAAGCCGCGCGCCTCTGCGTTCTCAGTCACGTTCTTCTCGCTCATCAGGCGTTCTCCACCGTTTCGATGCCCAGCTCACGCTCGCGCATCAGGGTGTAGATCCGCGCGATGTCCTTGCGGACCGCCTTCAGACGGCCGTGGTTCTCGAGCTGACCGGTCGCCGCCTGGAAGCGGAGGTTGAACAGCTCTTCCTTGGCCTCGCGGAGCTTCGCCAGAAGCTCCTCGTTGCCCAGCTCGCGCAGCTCGGACGCCTTGGTACCGACCGACATCACGCTTCACCTGCCTCGCGCTTGACGATGCGGCACTTCATCGGCAGCTTGTGGGCCGCACGAGTGAGAGCCTCACGCGCAATCTTCTCGTTCGGGTAGGACAGCTCGAACATGACCCGTCCCGGGTGCACGTTCGCGATCCACCACTCCGGCGAACCCTTACCGGAACCCATGCGGGTCTCGGCCGGCTTCTTCGTGAGCGGGCGGTCCGGGTAGATGTTGATCCAGACCTTGCCGCCACGCTTGATGTGGCGGGTCATTGCGATACGGGCCGCCTCGATCTGGCGGTTGGTCACGTACGCCGGCGTGAGGGCCTGGATGCCGTACTCGCCGAACGCGACCGTCGTACCGCCCTTGGCCTCACCGCGACGCTTCGGGTGGTGCTGCTTGCGGTGCTTGACCCTACGGGGGATCAGCATGTCGGTCAGGCCTCCGTTCCGGTGCTCTCAGCCGGAGCCTCGGCCTTGGGAGCCTCGGCCTTGGGGGCCTCGGCGCCGGCAGCCTGCTGCGGCTTGCGACCGCGCCGCTCGCCACCGCGGCCACCACGGGCCGGGCGGTCGGCACCACCACGGGCCGGGCGGTTACCCGCACGGGCCGCAGCGTTCTCGGCGCGGACCTCGGCGATGTTCTTGACGTCGCCCTTGTAGATCCAGACCTTCACACCGATGCGGCCGAAGGTCGTCTTGGCCTCGAAGAAGCCGTAGTCCACGTTCGCGCGGAGCGTGTGCAGGGGCACGCGGCCCTCGCGGTAGAACTCCGAGCGGGACATCTCGGCGCCGCCGAGGCGGCCGCCGCACTGGATCTTGATGCCCTTGGCGCCGGCCTTCATCGCCGACTGCATGCTCTTGCGCATGGCACGGCGGAAGGAGACGCGGGAGGAGAGCTGCTCGGCAACGGCCTGGGCCACGAGCTGAGCGTCGGTCTCGGGGTTCTTGACCTCGAGGATGTTCAGCTGGACCTGCTTGCCCGTGAGCTTCTCGAGGTCGCCGCGGATGCGGTCGGCCTCGGCGCCACGGCGGCCGATGACGATGCCGGGACGGGCGGTGTGGATGTCCACACGCACGCGGTCACGGGTGCGCTCGATCTCAACCTTCGAGATACCGGCGCGCTCCATGCCGGACGTCATCATCCGACGGATGGCGACGTCTTCCTTGACGTAGTCCTTGTACAGCTTGTCGGCGTACCAACGCGACTTGAAGTCGGTCGTGACACCGAGCCGGAACCCGTGCGGGTTTACCTTCTGGCCCATTACCGGGTTCCTTCCTTGCTGCTGACGACCACGGTGATGTGGCTGGTCCGCTTGCGGATCCGGTAGGCACGGCCCTGGGCACGCGGACGGAACCGCTTCAGGGTCGGACCCTCGTCGACGTACGCCTCGGAGATGAAGAGGCTGTCGGCGTCGGTGTGGTCGTAGTTGTGCGCGGCGTTGGCGATGGCGCTGTCGAGCACCTTGCCGACCGGCACGGAGGCTGCCTGCGGAGCGAATCGCAGAACAGCCTGAGCCTCCGTGGCATCCATGCCACGGATAAGGTCCACCACGCGGCGGGCCTTCATGGGCGTAACGCGGATGTACCGCGCCTGGGCCCTGGCTTCCATGGTTGTCCCTCTCAGTTACTTACGTGTCTGAATGCGATCCGCTACTAGCGGCGCTTCGACTTCCGGTCTTCCTTGACGTGACCCCGGAAGGTGCGCGTCGGCGAGAACTCGCCGAGCTTGTGGCCGACCATCGACTCGGTGACGAACACCGGGATGTGGGTCTTGCCGTTGTGCACCGCGAGCGTGTGGCCCAGCATGGCCGGGACGATCATCGAGCGGCGGGACCAGGTCTTGATGACGTTCTTGGTGCCGGCTTCGTTCTGGGCGTCCACCTTCTTGATCAGGTGGTCGTCGACGAAGGGCCCCTTCTTCAGGCTACGAGGCATCTCAACCCGTCCTTAGCGCTTCTTGTTCGTCTTGCGGCGGCGGACGATGTACTTGTTCGACGCCTTCTTGGGCGAACGAGTACGGCCTTCCTTCTTGCCCCACGGGGACACAGGGTGGCGACCACCGGAGGTCCGGCCCTCACCACCACCGTGCGGGTGGTCAACCGGGTTCATCACGACACCACGGACGGTCGGGCGGACGCCCAGCCACCGCTTACGGCCGGCCTTACCCCAGTTGATGTTGCTCTGCTCGGCGTTGCCGACCTCACCGACGGTGGCGCGGCAGCGGACGTCGACGAGACGGATCTCGCCGGACGGCATGCGCAGGTGGGCGTAGGCGCCCTCCTTCGCGAGCAGCTGCACGGAGGCACCGGCGGAGCGGGCGAACTTGGCACCGCCACCGGGACGGAGTTCGATCGCGTGGATCGTGGTACCGACCGGGATGTTGCGGAGGGCCAGGTTGTTGCCCGGCTTGATGTCGGCCCCGGGACCGTTCTCCACGGTGTCGCCCTGCTGCAGGTTGCGCGGGGCGAGGATGTAGCGCTTCTCGCCGTCCACGTAGTGCAGCAGCGCGATGCGCGCGGTGCGGTTGGGGTCGTACTCGATGTGCGCGACCTTCGCCGGCACGCCGTCCTTGTCGTGACGACGGAAGTCGATCACTCGGTAGGCGCGCTTGTGTCCGCCACCCTGGTGGCGAACGGTCACACGACCGGCGTTGTTACGGCCGCCCTTGCTGTGCAGGGGGCGGACCAGCGACTTCTCCGGCGTGGACCGCGTGACCTCGACGAAGTCGGCGACGCTGGCGCCACGACGGCCCGGCGTAGTCGGCTTGTACTTGCGGATTCCCATTTCTCAGTCCTCGTCCGATATCGGACGATCCGGACCGCCCTTAGGCGGTCGGACCGCCGAAGATGTCGATACGGTCGCCCTCGGCGAGGGTCACGATCGCGCGCTTGGTCGCGGCACGCTGGCCGAAACCGGTGCGGGTCCGCTTGCGCTTGCCCTGGCGGTTGATCGTGTTGACCCCGGTGACCTTGACCGAGAAGACCGCCTGGACGGCCTGCTTGATCTGGGTCTTGTTGGCGTTCGGGTCGACGATGAACGTGTACTTGTTCTCGTCGAGGAGCGCGTAGCTCTTCTCGGAGACGACCGGCTTCAGCAGGACGTCACGGGGGTCCGTGTACGACTTGCTCAGCGGGGTCTCGACGGTGTTCTTGCCCTCGGTGGCGTGGCGACGCGCCTTGGCGACGCGCGCGGCCTTGGCGGCCTTGGCGGCCTTCGAGGCGATGCTCGGGTGACGGGTAGCCATCAGACCTCGGTCCCTTCGGTGTCGTTGGCCTTCGGGCCGGCGACGAAGGACTCGAAAGCGGCCTGGGTGAAGACCACGTCGTCCGAGACGAGAACGTCGTACGTGTTCAGCTGGCCCGGCTCCAGGATGTGGACCTGGGGCAGGTTGCGGGCGGACAGCCACGCGGCCTCGTCGGTGCGCTCGACGACCAGGAGCAGGTTCTTGCGCTCCGAGATCTTGCCGAACAGCGTCTTGGCGGCCTTCGTGGAGATGTCACCCTCGACCACGCCGGAGACGACGTGGATGCGGTTGTGACGCGCCCGGTCGGTGAGGGCACCGCGCAGGGCGGCGGCCTTCATCTTCTTCGGGGTGCGCTGCGAGTAGTCACGCGGCTGCGGGCCGTGGACGACGCCACCGCCGGCGAACTGCGGCGCGCGGGTCGAACCCTGACGGGCGCGACCGGTGCCCTTCTGGCGGTACGGCTTCTTGCCGCCACCACGGACTTCACCGCGGGTCTTGGTCTTGTGCGTGCCCTGACGGGCAGCGGCCAGCTGCGCGACGACGACCTGGTGGATCAGCGGAACGCTGACCTTGGCGTCGAAGATCTCCGCGGGGAGCTCGACGGAACCGGCCTTCTCGCCAGCCGGCGAAAGGATGTCAACAGTGCTCATCGGTTACCTCAGGCCCCCTTGGCCGCGGTGCGGACCAGGACGAGGCCGCCGTTCGGACCGGGAACCGCGCCCTTGATGAGCAGCAGACCCTTCTCCGCGTCAACGGCGTGGACGGTCAGGTTCTGGGTGGTGACCCGCTCGTTGCCCATGCGACCCGCCATGCGGAGGCCCTTGAACACACGGCCCGGGGTGGCGCAGCCACCGATGGAACCGGGGGAGCGGTGCTTGCGCTGGGTGCCGTGTCCGGCGCCGAGGCCACGGAAGTTGTGGCGCTTCATGACACCGGCGAAGCCCTTGCCCTTGCTCTTGCCGGTGACGTCGACCTTCACGCCGGCCTCGAAGACCTCGGCGGTGATTTCCTGACCGAGCGTGTACTCGGCGGCATCAGCCGTACGGATCTCGACGAGGTGACGACGCGGGGTGACGTCGGCCTTGGCGAAGTGGCCCTTGAGGGGCTTGTTCACCTTGCGCGGGTCGATCTCGCCGAAGGCGATCTGAACCGACTCGTAGCCGTCGACGTCGTTGGTACGAACCTGGGTCACGACGTTGGGGCCGGCCTTGACGACGGTGACCGGAACAACACGGTTGTTCTCGTCCCACACCTGCGTCATGCCGAGCTTCTCGCCCAGGATGCCCTTGATCTGCTTAGCCATTCTCAGCCCACCAGCCTCAGAGCTTGATCTCGATGTCGACACCGGCCGGGAGGTCGAGTCGCATCAGAGAGTCAACGGTCTTGGGGGTCGGGTCGAGAATGTCGATCAGGCGCTTGTGCGTGCGCATCTCGAAGTGCTCGCGCGAGTCCTTGTACTTGTGCGGCGACTTGATGACGCAGTACACGTTCTTCTCAGTGGGCAGCGGCACCGGGCCCGCGACCGACGCACCAGTACGGGTCACCGTCTCGACGATCTTCTTCGCCGAGGAGTCGATGACCTCGTGGTCGTAGGCCTTGAGCCGGATGCGGATCTTCTGTCCCGCCATGGCTACTCAGTAGTCCTGTCTCTCTTACGCTCTGGAACCCGGCAGGTCCCTGTTCCCTCTCCTCCGACCCACGCGGTCGGGCGTGTCGCGCTCCCGCTGACACGGATGTCCCTTGTTCGAACATCCCTGCGGGGAATGCACACGGCCCTTCCGGAACCGCAAGCCGGGGGCGAAGGCCCACCGGGTGCCTGGCCGATGCCGCACCGCACTTCCCGGAAGATTCCCGTACGTCCGCCCCAGCGCTGCCCGCAGGCAGTTAGGGCGACGAGTACTGTGGGACTCGCTTCCGGTCCTCCCGGCGGGAGGCGCGCAGCATCAACACTCGACCGAGCAACTCGGACAGTCTGCCATACACGGCAGGCCGTCCGCCAATCGAGCCGGAGAGAATACCCCGCGCGTGACGTAGGTCAAACCGGGGGCGCCATCACCCGAGTCGCCCCCTGGCGGATTGGATCACTCACGGCGGGGCGTATCGGATCTTGGGTGGGGTCCAGGAGACGCCTAGCGTCTGTGTCATGTCCCTTACCGTCCAGGCCAAGACGCATCCTCGCCTGATCACCCTCCTCGCCTCGGCCTGTGGCCTGATCGCCGCCTGCCTCTACTACTGCCAGCCCCTGCTCCCCCGGATCGCGGAGTCCTTCGGCGCCTCCCCCTCCGCCGCCGGAGCACTGGTGACCGCCACCCAGGCCGGTTACACGCTCGGCCTGCTGCTGATCGTCCCGCTCGGCGACATCGTCGCCCGCCGTCGCCTCACCGGGATCCTGCTCGGCGCGGCCGGTGCCGGAATGCTCCTGTCCGGAGCGGCCCCCTCGCTGGGGGTGCTGCTGGCCGGCGGCTTCGCCGTGGGCGCCGGGGCGGTCGTCATCCAGATACTCATCCCGTACGCGGCCTCCGTCGTGCCCGCGGACCAGCGCGGCCGGGCGATGGCCAGCCTGCTCACCGGCCTCCTGCTCGGCGTCCTGTGCTCCCGCACGGCGGCCGGGCTGGTCGGCGGGGCCTTCGGCTGGCGCACGGTGTTCCTGGCCGCGGCCGGAACGCTGGTGGCCGTTGCCCTGCTCCTCGTCCGCGTAATGCCGTCGTCCGCGCCGGACGTCCCGCTCGGCTACGGCGCCCAGCTCGCCGCCACGCTACGGCTGGCCGCCGCCGAGCCGGTCCTGCGGCGGCGCTCACTGATCGGCGCGTGCTGCTTCGCGTCGTTCAGCGCCTTCTGGGCCACCTCGGCGTTCCTGCTCGCCGGTCCGCACTACGGCTGGGACGCCTCCGCGATCGGTCTGTTCGCCCTGGTGGGCGCGGCGGGCGCGATCGCGGCCAAGGCGACGGGCCGCCTCGTCGACGCCGGTCGCGAGGCGGTGGCCACCGGTGTCCTGCTCGCCCTGGGCGTGGCCGGGTTCGCCGCGCTGTGGCCGGGCGGCCACAGTCTGGCCTGGCTGGTGGCCGGGGTCCTGGTGCTGGACGCCGCGGTGCACGGCGTCCACCTGCTGAACATGAGCGTGGTCTACGACCTCCCGGACCATCCGCGCGCCCGGATCGCCTCGGTCTACATGACGTCGTACTACCTCGGCGGCGCGGCCGGCTCGGCGATCGGCGTCACCGCGTACCGGTTCGGCGGTTGGGGGGCCGTACCGGCGACGGGAGCGGCGCTGCTGGTGGTGGCGCTGCTGGTGTGGGCCGTCGGCTTCCGGCGGCGTGCGTGACGAGGGCGTTGTTACCGGTATGGGTCCCGTCAGAGCGTGCGCACGAACTCCGACCAGGCCTCCGGCGCGAGGGCGAGGCGGGGGCCGGTGGGGTTCTTGGAGTCTCGGATGTGGATGGTGGTGGGGGCTTCGGCTACCTCGATGCAGTCGCCGGGCTCACTGCTGCTGCTGTAGCTGCTCTTGAACCAGTGGAGTTCGGCGGTACTCATAGTCTCCCCAGCGCTTGCTCGATGAAGGCCTGTGACTCCCTCGGCGTGAGAGCCTGCGCCCGGATCATGCCATAGCGCAGTTCAAGGATCCGGAGATCCTTCGGGCTTGAGACCGGACGGCCGTTGAACGCCCCGTCGGAACGACCGATCGCCGTGCCGTCGGCGAACTTCAACACCTCGATCAGGCCCTGCGTTCCGGCGTGCTCCTCACGATCGGTCGGCATGACCTGAAGGGTGACGTTTCGCAACTTCGATACTTCCAGGAGGTGTTCGAGTTGTCGGCGCAGCACCATCTTCCCACCGTAGGGACGTTCGAGCGTCACTTGTTCCTGGACGAAACTGAGCGTGGGGGCGGGCTCCCGCTCCAGGACAGCCTTCCGAGCCACACGAGCCGCAGCCTCCCGCTCCACGACATCCTCGGCGAGCGCCGGCTGCCTCATCTCAAACATCGTTCGCACGTACTCCTGCGTCTGCAACAGACCATGGACGTTGTGGTTGCTGTACAGCAGCATCTCCACCGACCTCCCCTCCAGCTCGGCCAGTTGCCGCACCTTCTTCGGATACCGCGCCTTCCTCATGTCCTCCATGAACGCCCTCAAGTGCCCCTGTGCCTTGAGGATCTGGTCCGCCCTGTCCAGGGCCTCCGGCCGGGGAATGCGCGCCCCGCGCTCGATCTTGCGGATCATGTCCTCGCCGTACCCGAGGGCGGCCGCCAGCTCGGGCACGCTCACTCCGGCCGCCTCCCGGCAGACCTTGAGCAGGCGCCCCACCGCCTGCACCACAGGCTCGATCTCGTCGCCCGGCTCGACGTCCCAGCCGGCCTCGTCCACACCGTCGTTCATGGCTCCTCCTCCGACGCGCACCCCGTACCCGTACAACGCCTGGGACAGCCGAGACAGCCGAGACAAAGCAGGGACAGTCACCGTCCGTAAGGGCATTGGCACTCACCCATGGGAGCAAGTCCGGCCACGCTGAGTGACGTGATTCCAGAAACCGCCATCCCCAACTTCACGGTCCTGCTGTCCCCCACCCCTCGCGGCGCTCGCCTCGCCCGGCTGCTCGCCACTCAGCAACTCCGCCACTGGGGGCTTCCGTTCGAATCAGCGGAGCACGTCGTGGCCGAGCTGGCGGCCAACGCGGCCACCCATGGCAAGGTCTCGGGGCGGGACTTCCGGCTCACGCTGTACGTCGTCGGCGGCACCCTTCGTATCGAGGTGACCGACACGCGGGGTGACCGGCTGCCGTGCGCCCAACCCGCCGCCCCCGACGCCGAATCCGGTCGCGGACTGCTCCTCGTGGCCGCACTCGCCGACCGCTGGGGAGTCACCGAAGGCCCCACCCCGCGCAAGACCGTCTGGGCCGAGGTCGCCGTTCCGGCACCGGCACCCGGCCGCCCCTGCTCCGGTGCGACGGGCGGTCTTTCCCAAGGAAAAACAAGGGTGAAAGAACCCGGCCAAGCCCCACCCCTCCCGCCCACGGCGCAAACTCACTCACGAGGGTGAACATCGCCAACTCGACTGGATTTGGGGCCTATTGCCTGCCTTACGCTCGGCGCGACACAGCCGCAGACATGCGACGGCCCTCGCCGGGACGGGCAATCCCGTTGCGAGGGCCTGACCACCGAGGAAGGTAAGGACTTCCCGATGGATACCCAGCACCCTAGCGCGCCCTCGCACGCCCAGTCCGGTTTTACGGGCAACAAACACCCGAACCGGGGCCCCCGTTCCAGTGTCGGCGGGCTCATTCACGAGCACACCCGTCACACCACACGCTTCACGGTGATCGGCAACCACCTGGCCCAGCACCCGGAGCTGTCGGGGCTCGCCATCGGACTGGGGGTGCACATCCAGTCGCTGCCACCGGGCGCACAGGTCGACATCAAGACCCTTGCCGCCCGCTTCCCCGAGGGCGCGACCCGCATCGCCGCAGCCCTGCGCGAGCTGGAGACCCACGGCTACCTGCGCCGCGAACGCACCCGCGTGCCCGGCGGCCGGATCGTCACCCGCACGATCTCCTGCAACCAGCCGGGCGGCCCGCGGGACACTCATGAGCCCAGGCCCGCGCCCCGCAAGCGCAAGGAGCAGCAACGCCGCAAGGCGCTGCCGCCGGTCCCACGCCCGGGGTGTCCCTCCCCCTCGCTCCTCCGCACAGCCATGGACCTGCTCGCGGGCCTGCGCCGCCAGGATCCACGCCTGCTCCTCTCCGAGTGCGACACCGCGCACCTGGCCCCCGGCGTCGCCGCCTGGCTGGAACGCGACGTCAGCCCCACCGCCGTGCGCCACGCCCTGACCACTGGCCTGCCGGACGAACCCCTGTGCCGCCCGGCCGCCCTCCTGGCCCACCGCCTCGCCACCCAGCTGCCACCCCCGCCCCCGTTCCGCGCACCAACCACCCCGCCACCCGTACGACACCCCCTCCAGACCTGCGACAACTGCGACCGCGCCTTCCGCGCACCCCACCCCGGCCGCTGCCGCGACTGCCGAACCGATCTCCCGGAGGCCGCCTAGCATGAATGCGACGATCCTTGCCCCTGGGCACAGACGACGAGGAGCGAGCGCCATGACCATCGCACCGGACAGCGCGCGGCAGGGCCCCTCCCATGCCTACCGAGCCATGCGGGACTTCGTTCAGTCCGTGGAGGACACGCTTCCCGGCAAGTTCGAGATCACCAAGGAAGGACTCGTCCACGACATGATGTCGCCCGTGAAGCAGCACGAGCTGACCGCGCTGCACCTCCGGAAGCGTCTGGAGAAGGTCATGCCGGAGGAGATCGTGGCCCACACGGGCGAGCCCGACGTGGAGGACGAGCCCGAAACCATCTTGCGGCACCCCGACGTGATGGTGATCGCCTGGGCAGATATGGAGGGTGACGGGTCCTTCGATCCCCGTACACTCATCGCCGCCATCGAGATCGTCTCCCGCTCCAACCCTGACAACGACTGGGTGGGCAAGGTCCGCGACTACCCCCTGATGGGCATCCCCGTCTACGCGGTCTTCGATCCCCGCACCGGCACCGGCGCCGTCTTCACGGACATCCACCCCACGCCGGACGGCCCCCGCTACGCCACCCGCAAGGACTTCGTCTACGGCGAGGACGTCACGATCGCCGACTGGACCATCTCGACGGAGGGGCTGCCCCTCTACGGCTGACCGCTCCCCACCCTCCGGCTCTCCCCCGGCCCCAGGTACAACTCCGGCATCCCGCCCGTGTCGATCACCAACCGCTGCACCACCACCGTCGGATCCACCATCCACAACGTCAGCCGATGGACCCCGGCCGACCCCACAAAGTGCCTGGTCGCCGAACGGTTCACATTGTCCGACGTGTTGCGGGCCCACACCGCGTTCAGCGCCCCGTCGTCCGCGCCCGCCGTGATGTCGACCGTGCGGATCGGGCCGTCGTCCAGTGACACCCCGTAGCTCAGGCCCGTGACCCCCGGCAGGGCCGGGTTACGAGGGGAGACGTACGTCCACACCGTCACCTCGCCCGGATCCGTCACCAGGCTCACCTCGTACTCCAAGCGGGGTGACGAGCCTCCCGGCGCGACGCTCGGTGACGTCACCGGCCACGGCGTCATCCCCGCGCCCGTCCGGCCGATGCCGTCGAGCCGGCGCCACTGTCCGACGGCCCGGTCGTAGTGCTCCGCGTCGACGGCCACATAGCCGCCGGCCTCCACGAAGCCTCGCAAAGGCCCGGTCGGGCGGTCCGCCACGCAGCGCACGGTCACCGACGTCCCTGCCCCGCGCACCGTCAGCGTCCCCTCGGCCCGGCCGGACGGGGCCCGGGACCAGTCCACCCGCACCTCCACCCGCACCTGCTGCGCCACCCGGCCGCGCGGGCGGTCCACCACCAGCCACGGGACCGACGACCGCACCTCGTACGCGAACGGCGTACGACCCCTGTTGAAGATCTCCACGTACTGCTGCGGACGCGTCTGGTACGGGCTGAACGCCGGCAGAGCGGCCTCCCCCGACGCACCCCCCGGCCACCACATTCCCGCGTCCTCCGCCCCGTCGACCGACACCCCCAGTTCCGCGCCCGAGGGCACCTCGATCCGCCGAACCGCCGGGAACAGCACATCCGGCAGCGCCACGTTGTCCTTCTCCGGCTCCTGCCACCCCGCGTCGGGGCCGTAGCGGTCCACGTCCCCGTAGTCGATATGCGGCTGGGTCTGGAAGCCCCGCCACTTGCCGCCCGCCACCCGCGAGTTGAAGCGGTCGGCCAGCGCGAAGTCCCTCGCCAGGGCCGCCTGCGCCTGTGCCGCACGGTCGTTCGCCGCTGCTCTGCCCTGCGCCGCGTACAGCAGGTTCGTGAACTCCGCCGACCGCAGCGCGTACAGGTTCGCGGTCGCCGTCATCTCGTAGCCCGCCAACTCGAACCAGGCGTCCTTAAGTTCGTCCGGCAGCCGACGGGCGACGCGCTCGGCCCGCTCGCCCAGCGCCCGCCACTCGTCCGTCACCCGTTCCAGCTCCCGGTGCGCGAAGTAGTACGGGGTCTGCTGGTCGTCGTACACCACCTGGCCGTCGGACAGGGTGATCCGGCGGTTCAGCAGCTCCGGCTTGCGGCGGGCCTGGAGGCGGCCGTACTCCGCGAGCAGCGAACCGATCTCGCGCGCCGGCGCCTCCCCGAAGTTCTGCCGGGCATAGCGCTCCTCCCACCCGCCGAGGCGTTCGAACGGCAGGCCGTCGGGATTCCAGGCGTACGAGAGGAAGAACTCCGCCGGCAGCTCGTTGCCCTTCAGATCGCCCACGTTCGCCACCCACAGGCCGTGGTTGCCGTAGGCGTGGGCCTGGTGGAGCTGGTCCCAGACGTTGCGCAGGTTGGCCGTGTCGACCCACTTGTAGTTGCGGCCCGCGCCGACGTAGTCGAAGTGGTAGTACAAGCCGAATCCGCCGCCTCGCGCGCCGTCCGGGTGCTTGCGGATGTTGCCCCAGTTGTCGTCCGTGAGGACCACCGTGACGTCGTCCGGTGCGCGCAGGCCACGGTCCCAGTACCGCTGCACCTCTTTGTAGAGGGTCCACACCTGGGGGGTTTCGGCGGCCGGCTTTCCCGTCACCTCCTCGATGATCTGCCGCTGGTCGGTGATGATCTCCCGCATCAGCTCGATGCCGTCGCCGTCGGGCAGGCTCGTGTCGCCGTTGCCGCGCATGCCGAGCGTCACGACGCCTTCGAAGCCCTGGTCCACCATGCGCTGGATGCCGGCCCGCCAGTACGCCCTGATCGCCGGGGCGTTGCGGCGGTACGACCATTCGCCGGTGCCCCCGTAGGGGTCGTGCCCGGGGCTCGCGTGGCGGTTCCACTCCTCGATGCCCCGCATCATCGGCGCCTCGTGAGACGTGCCCATGACAACGCCGCACTCCGCGGCCCGGCGGTGGTTCTCCGGGTCGTCCTCCGCGAAGGCCCGGCCCCAGACGGCGGGCCAGAGGTAATTGCCTTTCAGGCGGAGCAGGACCTCGAACACCTTCGCGTAGAAAGCCGAGTTGAAACCTCCGGGATGTCCCGGTGCCTTCCCTGGGCCGAAGTACGCCGGCGCCCACGTGCCGAGCGCGGGATTCTCGTCGTTGATGAAGAATCCCCGGTACTTCACCGCCGGGGTGCCCTGCGTATGGCGGCCGGCCCGCACCCACACCCCGGCGCGCCGCACCGGCGGCACATCGTCCCACCAGTGCCAGGGGGAGACCCCGATGCCGTACGAGACGTCGTACGCGCCGAAGATCGTGCCCCGCGGATCGCTGCCCGCGATGACGAACGCCCGCTCCACACCGGGCATCGGACGCTCCACGACCGTCTGCAGCGACGTCTCCCACTTCCCGCGTACGCCGGTGACGTCCAGCTTCCCGGATCGCACCAGGCCGTCGATCAGCGGGCTGCGGCCGATCGTGCCCAGCAGCACCGGCCATCGGCCCGGCGTCGCGCCGGGGCGGACGCCCGTCACCCGCTCCAGGTCGTCCCGCAGATCCCCTGCCACCCGTACGACTCCGGGGTGATCCTCGGGGCTGACCACCACGGGGGCACCGACCAGGGAGAACGCCCCGCCCGTGAAGGAGATGTACGCCCCCGGGTCCGTCACGGCCGGCCCTTCGCCCGCCGCGGCCCGGGCGGCCCCCGAAGCCAGCACCGGCGCGGCGGCCAGCCCCGCCCCCAGCACAGTCCTGCGCGCCACGGACATGCGTCCCCCTCCGCTCCCTATTTGCTCACTGCCATGACAAATAGTGGAGGCAAGGCCCGGCCGGCGGAACCTGTCGTGGCCGCCGAATAGTTTCGACAACGCGGAAGAGGCCCGTACGACCGAAGTCGTACGGGCCTCTCCTTAGGTCAAAGACCTTGGGTCAGGTGACCCTCAAGCAAGCGGAACTTACTTGGTGATCTTGGTGACCTGGCCGGCGCCCACGGTGCGACCACCCTCACGGATGGCGAACTTCAGGCCCTCCTCCATGGCGACCGGCTGGATCAGCGCGACCGACATCTCGGTGTTGTCGCCCGGCATGACCATCTCGGTGCCCTCGGGGAGGGTCACAACGCCCGTCACGTCCGTCGTACGGAAGTAGAACTGCGGACGGTAGTTGTTGAAGAACGGCGTGTGGCGGCCACCCTCGTCCTTGGACAGGATGTAGGCCTGCGCCTCGAACTCGGTGTGCGGGGTGACCGAGCCCGGCTTGATGATGACCTGGCCGCGCTCGACGTCCTCGCGCTTGATGCCACGGAGCAGCAGACCGACGTTCTCACCGGCCTGGCCCTCGTCGAGCAGCTTGCGGAACATCTCGATGCCGGTGACCGTGGTGGAGGTCTTCTCGGTCTTGATGCCGATGATGTCGACGGTCTCGTTGACCTTCAGGACACCACGCTCGATACGGCCGGTGACGACCGTACCGCGACCGGTGATCGTGAAGACGTCCTCGATCGGCATGAGGAACGGCTTGTCGACGTCGCGCTCCGGCTGCGGGATGGACTCGTCGACGGCGTTCATCAGGTTGAGGACGGAGTCCACCCACTCCTTCTCGCCCTCGAGGGCCTTGAGAGCGGAGACCTTGACGACCGGAACGTCGTCGCCCGGGAACTCGTACTCGGAGAGGAGCTCACGGACCTCGAGCTCGACGAGCTCCAGGATCTCCTCGTCGTCCACCATGTCGGCCTTGTTCAGGGCGACGACGATGTACGGAACGCCGACCTGGCGGGCCAGGAGCACGTGCTCCTTGGTCTGCGGCATCGGGCCGTCGGTGGCGGCGACCACCAGGATGGCGCCGTCCATCTGGGCGGCACCGGTGATCATGTTCTTGATGTAGTCCGCGTGACCCGGGCAGTCGACGTGGGCGTAGTGACGCGCCTCGGTCTGGTACTCGACGTGCGCGATGGAGATGGTGATACCGCGCTGGCGCTCCTCGGGCGCCTTGTCGATGTTGTCGAACGGGGTGGCCTCGTTCAGGTCCGGGTACGCGTCGTGCAGCACCTTGGTAATGGCGGCCGTGAGGGTCGTCTTACCGTGGTCGATGTGACCGATGGTGCCGATGTTGACGTGCGGCTTAGTCCGCTCGAACTTCGCCTTCGCCACTGGGGTCCTCCTGTGGAGTGGTTCTGTACGCCTTACTTCATCGGCGCCAGGTGATCTTTGCTGTAAAGGCCCGGAACCCGGGGGCATTCCGTCCGCGTTTGCGGGGGAATGCCCCGGGAGGCTCCGGAGTCAAGCCTACGGCGTGTGAACGCGGTGCGTTACTCGCCCTTGGCCTTCGCGATGATCTCCTCGGCGACGTTCCGCGGAACCTCGGCGTAGGAGTCGAACTGCATGGAGTAGCTCGCACGGCCGGACGTCTTGCTGCGCAGGTCGCCGACGTAACCGAACATCTCCGAGAGGGGCACGAGGCCCTTCACGACGCGGGCACCGGCCCGCTCCTCCATGGCCTGGATCTGGCCACGGCGGGAGTTGATGTCGCCGATGACCTCACCCATGTAGTCCTCGGGCGTGGTGACCTCGACGGCCATCATCGGCTCGAGCAGCACGGGCGAAGCCTTGCGCGCGGCCTCCTTGAAGGCCTGCGAACCGGCGATCTTGAAGGCCAGCTCGGAGGAGTCGACCTCGTGGTAGGCACCGTCGTGCAGGATCACGCGGACACCGGTCATCTCGTAACCGGCGAGGATGCCGAACTGCATGGCCTCCTGCGCACCGGCGTCGACCGAAGGGATGTACTCCTTCGGGATGCGACCACCGGTCACCTTGTTCACGAACTCGTACGAGGTGTCGCCACCCTCGAGCGGCTCGATGCCGATCTGCACCTTCGCGAACTGACCGGTACCACCGGTCTGCTTCTTGTGGGTGTAGTCGACGCGCTCGACGGCCTTGCGGATCGTCTCGCGGTAGGCCACCTGGGGCTTGCCGACGTTGGCCTCGACCTTGAACTCACGGCGCATACGGTCGACCAGCACCTCGAGGTGCAGCTCGCCCATACCACCGATGATGGTCTGGCCGGTCTCCTCGTCCGAGTGGACCTGGAAGGACGGGTCCTCCTCGGCCAGGCGCTGGATCGCGACGCCCAGCTTCTCCTGGTCACCCTTCGACTTGGGCTCGATGGCGACCTGGATGACCGGCGCCGGGAAGTCCATGGACTCCAGGATGACCGGGTTCTTGTCGTCGGACAGCGTCTCACCGGTGGTGGTCTGCTTCAGGCCCATGACGGCGACGATGTCGCCGGCGCCCACCGACTCGATCTCCTCACGCTTGTTGGCGTGCATGCGGTAGATCTTGCCGATGCGCTCCTTCTTGCCCTTGACGGAGTTCAGCACCGAGGTGCCGGACTCCAGGCGGCCCGAGTAGACCCGGACGAAGGTGAGCTTGCCGAGGTGCGGGTCGCTCATGATCTTGAACGCCAGCGCGGACAGCGGCTCGTCGTCGGACGGCTTGCGCTTGATGACCTCGTCCGCGTCATTGACCGCGTGGCCCTCGATGGCCTCGATGTCGACGGGGGAGGGCAGGTAGCGCACGACCGCGTCGAGCAGGGGCTGGACGCCCTTGTTCTTGAACGCGGTACCGCAGAACACCGGGGTGATGGTGGTGCCGGTGCCCTTGCCCGAGGCGATGGTGATACGACGGATCGCGGCGTACAGCTGCTCCTCGGTGGGCTCCTGGCCCTCCAGGAACAGCTCCATGATCTCTTCGTCGTTCTCGGCGACGGCCTCGACCAGCTTGCCGCGCCACTCCTCGGCAGCCTCGGTGTGCGTGTCCGGGATGTCGACGACGTCGTACATCTCGCCCTTGGTGGCCTCGGCGGACCAGACCAGGGCCTTCATGCGGACCAGGTCCACGACGCCCTTGAAGTCGGCCTCGGCACCGATCGGGAGCTGCATGACGATCGGCTGCGCGCCCAGGCGGTCGACGATCATGTCGACGCAGCGGTGGAACTCCGCGCCCGTGCGGTCGAGCTTGTTCACGAAGCAGATGCGGGGAACGCCGTAGCGGTCCGCCTGACGCCACACCGTCTCGGACTGGGGCTCGACACCGGCGACGCCGTCGAACACCGTCACGGCACCGTCGAGCACGCGCAGGGAGCGCTCCACCTCGACGGTGAAGTCGACGTGCCCCGGGGTGTCGATGATGTTGATGGTGTGGTCGACGTTCTCCAGCGGCCAGTGACAGGTGGTGGCAGCAGAGGTGATCGTGATGCCACGCTCCTGCTCCTGCTCCATCCAGTCCATGGTGGCAGCGCCGTCGTGGACCTCACCGATCTTGTACGACACACCGGTGTAGAACAGGATCCGCTCGGTGGTGGTCGTCTTGCCCGCGTCGATGTGGGCCATGATCCCGATGTTGCGGACCTTGGCCAGGTCAAGTGAAGTGGTAGCCATAAGGCTTCAGTCTTCTCTCGGTTCTCGATGGGGTAGCGACTACCAGCGGTAGTGCGCGAAGGCCTTGTTGGACTCGGCCATCTTGTGCGTGTCCTCGCGCTTCTTGACGGCCGCACCGAGGCCGTTCGAAGCGTCGAGAAGCTCGTTGAGCAGACGCTCGGTCATGGTCTTCTCGCGACGGGCGCGGGAGTAACCGACCAGCCAGCGCAGCGCCAGGGTGTTGGCACGGCCGGGCTTGACCTCGACCGGGACCTGGTAGGTGGCGCCACCGACACGGCGGGACTTGACCTCGAGGGTCGGCTTGATGTTCTCGAGAGCGCGCTTCAGCGTGATGACCGGGTCGTTGCCGGTCTTCTCGCGCAGGCCCTCCATGGCGCCGTAGACGATGCGCTCGGCGGTGGAGCGCTTGCCGTTCAGCAGCACCTTGTTGATCAGGGAGGTCACCAGAGGAGAACCGTAGACCGGGTCGATGATGACCGGGCGCTTCGGGGCGGGGCCCTTACGAGGCATTCTTACTTCTCCTTCTTGGCGCCGTAACGGCTGCGGGCCTGCTTGCGGTTCTTGACACCCTGGGTGTCGAGGGAGCCACGGATGATCTTGTAGCGAACACCCGGCAGGTCCTTCACACGGCCGCCGCGCACGAGCACGATGGAGTGCTCCTGCAGGTTGTGTCCCTCACCCGGAATGTAAGCAGTGACCTCGATGCCGCTGGTCAGACGCACACGCGCGACCTTACGCAGGGCCGAGTTCGGCTTCTTCGGGGTGGTCGTGAACACACGCGTGCAGACGCCACGACGCTGAGGGGAACCCTCGAGTGCGGGCGTCTTGTTCTTCTCGACCTTGTCCTGCCGGCCCTTGCGGACCAGCTGCTGGATCGTAGGCACTACTTCTCCGGTTTCTGTGTGCCGATGAGTACAGCTAACCCGGAACATCGCCGACCCACGCGGTCGGGTGTGTCGAATCCCGCAGACCTTGCCGCAAGGCAAAAGAGCGCAGATTACGGTGGCCATAACACGGCTCGCCATGCGGTTGAAGGCACGCACGAGAGCCAGGGCACACCCCAGGCACAAGGTCTGAGCGTACCTACCTCACGGACTTCGGTCAAAACAAATGGAGCGGCCCCCGACACGCCGGACTTCTCACCTCGTAAGCCAGGTTTCGTCCGAGTTGTCCCGCCCCTGCCGTCCGGGCCGTACGGCAGGGCGTCAGGCCTGGTCGCAGGGCCGGAAGGAACCTTCGGCCACTTCTGGCCGATTTTCGCTCTTGCCGGGGATGCGCCCGGTGCGCTTTCAGTACGTTGATCCGTCCGCTGCGGGTGAACATTCGGGGGGCCGGCATGGCGAGCACGTGGACGACCGCGTCCGCACGGGACGACGGGGGCCTGGACGACCGGGTGCCCTTCCTGGCCCGGCTGGAGGCGGAGGACCGGGCGGCGCTGCTGGCCCTCGGCCGGGAGCTGACCTTCACCGCGCGCACGGTGCTGATCCACCAGCACGAGCCGTCCTCGCACGTGCTCTTTCTGGTGCAGGGCTGGACCAAGGTGACCGCGGCGGCGGCCAACGGCTACGAGGCGCTGCTCGCGCTGCGCGGCCCCGGTGACATCGTCGGCGAGTCGTCGGCGCTGACCGGACGGCCGCGCTCGGCCACGGTGACCGCGCTGGAGCCGGTGCGCTCGCTGGCCGTGGAGCACGAGCGCTTCCGGGACTTCCTGCGCCGCTCCCCCGCCGCCTCCTTCGCCCTGCTCGGCCTCACCGCCGACCGCACCCGCGCGGCCGACCGGCGCCGCCTGGAGTTCGCCTCCATGAACGTGCGCGAGCGGCTCGCCGTCCTGCTGCTGGACCTGGCCCGCACGCACGGCCGGCGCACCGAGGAGGGCATCGAGGTCTCCGTCCCGCTGAGCAAGCAGGAGCTGGCGGGCTCGGTGGGGGCCTCCCGCGAGATGGTGCAGCGACTGCTGAGGGAGCTGCGCGACAAGCAGGCGGTCACCACGGGCCGCCGGGCCATGCTGATCCACCGCCCCGACGTACTGCGCCAGATAGCTGGCGCGGCCTCCGCCCTGGGCACACCGGGGACCGGCGCGCTGCCGGCCCCGGGCGCACCACCGGCATCCCCCCTGCCCCCGGCCCAGGGCGCACCGGGCATCCCCTCACCGCCGAGGGCACCCGAGGAGGCGTGACGGGCCGGCCAGGGCCGCGACAGGGGTGCGGCAGGCGTGCGGCAGGAGTGACAGAGCGCGGACAAGGTCTGCGCCCAGGGAGCGACAGCAGCGAGCATGCCGCCCGAAGGGTGACTGCGGTCCCCGGGTTCACTCTGTGCACACGGTCACACTTCGACTGCGTCATCCGCCCTCACGGTTGCCGCCGCCGTGCCGCCACTCTGCTGCTCAGCACGACGGAACCATCCGAGAGGCGACCATGACCGACCCCGTGAGCCGCACGATCCTGCTGCTGGACATCGAGAGGTTCAGCGATCGAGACGACGTGGAACAGGCCTATCTGCGGCGCATGCTCTACGACATCACCGACCGCACGCTGGAGCGCGCCGGCATCGACGAGACCCTGCGGCTGCGCGCCGACCGCGGGGACGCGGTGATGGAGCTGATCGACGCCAACGCCTCGGTCACCGCGCTGCTGCGCGTCCTGCTCGCGGAGGTCCCGGCGGAACTGCGCGCCGTCAACCGCATGGCGTCCCGCTCCGCCCAGATCCGGCTGCGCGGTGTCGTCGCCAGCGGCTACGTCGCCGTGGACGAGCACGACGGCTGGGTCGGCTCCGATCTGAACCACGCCTGCCGGCTGCTCGACGCCGCCCTGCTGCGCCAGGCCCTGCGCGAGCGGCCCGACGACTTCGCGCTGTGCGTCTCGGACGCCCTGTACGCCGGTGTGGTGCGCCACGACCACCCGGGCGTTCCCGCGGCCGACTTCCGGCCGATGACGGTGGACAGCAAGAACGGCCCGCTGACGGCCTGGCTGCACGGACCGCTGCCCGTCGGTCCGGACCGGCACGGGCAGCAGGACCACGGTGAGACGGGGGAGGTGCCGGGCGGTTCGGGGGACCGCCCGGCACCGCGGCAGCCCGCACCGGGCACCCCCGCGCAGAACGGCCCGGCGCCGGACGGATCAGGGGGAGCCCCGGCGCCGGGCCCGGTCATCAACATCCAGGGCGGCACGTTCTCCGGCGGCCTGCTCGGTGGCAGCCAGTTCGGCGGGATCAGCGGCGGCTGCTTCAACGGGGACGTCGTCTTCGGTGAGGGCGACGCCCGCGGCGAACGCGACGCACGCGGGCGGGGTGAGGGCGCGTGAGCACGCCCGAGGCGCAGGCCCCGCCCCGCGCGGACGGCGCACCGGCGGACGAGCCGGCCGCCGCGGACGAGCCCAGGCCTTCGGACGGCGCTGCGGACCCGGACGAGTCCGAGGAGCGGGACCAGCCGCAGAACGCCTGGTCGGCACGGCGCGACCTGGTCGACCACAGTCCGCGCACCATGAACGTCGGCGCCCGGGCCCGCTTCAGCGGCGGCCTGCTCGGCGGCGACCAGCACGGCGGCATCAGCGGCGGCCACTTCACCGGCGACGTCATCCTCGGCGGCAAGACGGAGGTCTACCAGCTCGCCGTGCCCGGCACCGCCGCCCCGGCCACCGGCGAGGTGCCCGAGGCCACCCTGGAGGAACTGGAGCGCGGCTTCGCGGCCGACGAACAGCTGATGTCCCGGCTGCTGCGCCGGCTGCGCGACGACCGGGTCCTGGTGCTGTCCGGGGGCCGCTTCACCGGCCGGCGCACGGCCGCCCTGATGCTGCTGCGCCGTCTCGGCGCCCTGCCGGTGCGCACCCTGGCCGGCGACACCGCCGTCGACAGCCTCGCCGACCGGCTCGGCGGCGAGCAAGGCGCACAAGTCATGCACAGCACGCACGGCGCGCAAGACACGCACGGCGGGCAGGGCACGCAGGGCAGGGGCAGGGCCCGCGGCCATGTGCTGTGCGACCTCGCCCCGCGCCGCGACCAGCCGCTGCGCTGGACCCATCTGCTCGCCGCCCGGGCGCGCCTCGCCGAGCAGGACGCCTACCTGGTCGTCACCCTCGATCCCGGCGCCGCGCTCGATGACGTGACCGCCGAGGAGTGGCACCCGCCGGGCGCCGCCGACGTGCTCGCCGTCCAGCTGCGCGCCCGCACCGACGAGGAGACGGCCGGCAAGTTGCTCGGTCTGCCGCAGGTGGCGGAGTTCCTGGGGCGCAGCCACCAGCCGCGCGAGGTCGCCGAGTTCGCCCGGCTGCTCGCCCGGCACGCGGCCGGAGAGGTCGCCGAGGACGCCGTAGGACAGTTCTCGCTGGTGTCGCTGGAGAACCAGGTCCAGGAGTGGTTCGAGGCCCAGGAGTCCGAACTCCACCTGCGGGACAAGGCCTTCCTCGTCGCCCTCGCCGCCTTCGACGGCGGGCCGTACGCGCTCACCGCCGAGCTGAGCGACCTGCTCTACCGCTTCCTGCAGGAGACCGAGAACCGGGCCCGCGTCCCCGAGGTCCCCGTCTTCGGCACACACGTCGGCAAACGGCTGCAGCTGGCCCGCGCGGAGATGTACTGGGAGCCCGAACACACCGAGTGGGGCCCGGTGGACCAGCAGAAGGCCGCGTTCCGTGACGAGCGCGCCTCCCTGGTGCTGCTGCGCGAGGTGTGGACCGGCCACCCCTCCGCCCGGCCCGCGCTGATCGCCTGGCTGCGCCGGCTCGCCGACGACGGCCGCCCGCTGGTGCGCACCCGGGCCGCCTCCACCGTGGCCGTCCTCGCGCGCACCGATCTGCCGTCCGCGATGGCGCTGGTCATCGAGCCGTGGGGCGCCTCCAAGCGGTACCGGCAGCGACTGGTCGCGGTCAACGCGCTCGCCCTGTCCCACATGGTCGGCACGCCCAACATCCCGCGCATCCTCGACACCTGGTGCGACGGCGACGACCCGAGGCTGCGCTGGGTGGCCGTACGGGCGTACGCGCTGATCGGTGCGGAGCGCCCGGAGCAGGCCCTTGCCGCGCTGCGCGGCGCCGTACGCGGCCACCACGAGGAGACGCTCACGGCCGACGGCGAACTGGAGCGGGAACTGGCCGAGGCCGTCGAGCTGTTGCTGCTCTCGGCGGCGAGCGACCAGGTCCTCGCCGAACTGCGCGCCCACCTCGACGACGACCGTGCCGTACGCGTCATGACGCTGGAAGGCTTCGTCCGCGCGTGCCGGCACACCGAGGGCGACGAGCGGTACGGCCATCCGCTCGTCCTCGGCTGGTTCGCCCGCGCGGCCGCCGACGGCGGGCCCGCCGCACAGGGCGTGCCGTTCCTGTGGCGGGCCGCCCTGGCCGATCCGCGCACCACCCAGCAGGCGCTGCAGGTCCTGCGCGAGTGGGTGCTGATCGCCGACCGGTCGACGGCCGTCGAGTGGGCCCTGGCCGCGCTGCTGCCCACGCTCGCCACCACGACCACCGAGCACCAGCGGCTGAGTCATCTGCTGCGCACCATGCCGGGCGAGGACGGCACTCCCCCGCCCCGGGTCGCGGCCCAACTGCTGACCGTACTTTCCGACTTCTGAGAACCCAGGACGAGAGACCATGCCCTCCTTCCGGCAACCCGAGTGGCAGCAGCCCGCCGACCGGCACACCCAGCTGGTCGACCCGGTGCTCACCGTGCGGCAGCTGTCGCGCTTCGAGTTCAACTTCCGATCCCTGGTCCGCATCGACCACGCGCTCGTCTTCTCCACCCCGAAGGGCACCTACGAGGCCTATCTGCCGCCGCACCGGCCGACCCGCGCCGAGATCACGGCCAAGCGCTACTCCGCCGTCTACGAGGTGGACATGGGGGTCCACCCGTACACCTCGACCCTCGCGCTGCCGAGCGACAACGACGCCTTCGAGTTCACCGCCGAGGTCGATCTGTCCTGGCAGGTGCTGGACCCGGCCCGGTTCGTGTCGAGCGGGCACCGGGACGTGCCCGCGCTGGTGCTCGGCGAACTCCAGCAGGCGGCCCGGCCGGTGACCCGGCGCTTCCCGGTCGCGCAGAGCGCTTCCGCCGAACAGGAACTGCTCCAGGCGGTGACCGTGCTCGGGCCGCTCGGGGCGACCGCGGGACTCCAGGTCACCTGGACCCTGCGGCTCAGGCGCGACCAGGCCGACATCGAGCACCAGCAGCGGCTGCGGGCCATCGACCACTCCGCCGCCGAACAGGTCCGCGCGGCCCAGCGGGGCACCGAGGTCGACATCGAGATGGACCGCCGGCTGCGGAACCAGGACTCCCTGCAGATCGAGCGGGCCGTCGCGTACGGCACGCAGCAGCAGGAGCTGCTCCTGCAGCAGCAGCGCTGGCAGCACGAACAGGCCATGCTCGCGAGCGGGCAGCAGCACGAGCTGGCCCTCCAACAGGGGCGGCAGGACATCGAGTTGCAGCGGATCGAGGCCCAGAAGATCGAGTTCTACCAGTACCACCTCCAGCAGGGCGGTGTGCACTCCTGGGCCCTCCATCTCGCCCAGCACCCCGAGGACTCCCGGCTGGTGATGTCCAGCATGCGCGAAGACCAACTCCGCATGATCCAGGCCCAGATGGACCTGGTGAAGCAGCTGCTGAGCGGCGACACGGCCGAGAGCTACGAGCTGGAGGGCCCCAAGCAGCTGGCCCTGCGCACGGTCAGCGACATCCTCAACCAGCGCCTCCCGGGCGTCCCGCAGAACCCGCCCCTGCTGCCCGAGGGGACCGGATACGGCCCGCCGGCACAGCCGGTGCCGACTCCACAGCCACAGCCACATTCGCAGTCGCAGTCACCGCAAGGAACGCAAGAGCTGGCAGGGGCGTCGCCGGCGCCGGGCGCCCAGGCGCAGGCCCCCGCCGCTCCGCTTCCCCCGATGCCCGCGAGCCCACCGCCGCCGGCCCCTCCTGCCGCCCCGCCCGCCCCGTCGGCCGCCCCCTTCGCACCGCCGCCGGGAATGCCCGGGCCGTACGCCACCCCCGGCTTTCCGCCCCCGCCTGCCCCGCCCGCCCACACCCCGCCGCCCCCGGCCTGGCAGCCGCCCCCGGGGTACGGCACGACGCCGACGGCGCCGGATCCGCGGGCCACGGCGGAGCCGGAGGACACGAAGCCGCCGACCGCGCCCGCCGAGAACGACAGCGACAGGAACGCCCCATGACCAGCACCGCCCCGGATGCCCCCGGTGACCGCGCAGCCGCCGCACAGCTCTGCGAGCGGCTGCTCGCGGAGACACGCGGCGAGATCGCCCATGCCGACAACAAGGCCTCCGTCCTGGTCGCCGCGCTCGGTATGACCGCGGGCGTGTTCAGCGCTCTGCTCGCGGGGCGGAACTGGTCCCCGTCCGCGCTCTCCGGGGCCGGTGCCGTCGTGTGGTGGGCCGGGGCCCTGTCGCTGCTGCTCTCGCTGTTCGCCCTGCTGCTCGCCGTACTGCCGCGCTACCGGCTGGGCACCTGGACGGCCGGGGAACCGCTGTCGTACTTCGGCGACATCCAACAGGCCGTCCGCAGCGGCGAGTTGGACTCCGCCCTCGCCGACACCCAGCGCCGTTCCACGGCCGGGCTGACCCGCGCCCTCACCGAGAACAGCCGGATCGCCGCACGCAAGCACCAGTGGATCCGCACCGGGCTCATCGCCTTCTGCGCCGGCACGGTCCTGCTCCCCGCATCCCTGCTGATCGGCTGACCAGCCCGCCGGCAGCCGTCCCCACGTGAAGGAACGAACGACCACCATGACCCAACCGCCGCCGACACCGCCCGACTTGCCCGAGCCACCCGCCCACCGGCCCGACCCCTGCCCGCGACCGCCGGGGCCGCGCCCGCACACACCCCCGCCGTACCCGCAGCCCCCACAGCCCGCCGCACCCCCGTACCCCGGGACGGCACCGCAGTACCCGCAGGCAGCACCCCAGTACCCGCAGACACCGCCCCCGTACCCGCAGGCGGCACCCCAGTACCCGCAGACGCAACCGCCGCCACCGCCTCAGTACCCGCAGAACCCGCAGAACCCGCAGAACCCGCAGAACCCGCAGAACCCGCAAGCGGCGCCCCAGTACCCGCAGGCTCCGGCCGCCCTGCCCCCGGCCCCCGCCCAGCATCCGCATCACATCGACACCGACCGGGGCCGGGTCTTCCTCTCCAGCGACCAGCGCCGGACGGACGCCACGGCCGTCGGGAACCTGCTGCTGCACGTGCCCAACTTCCTGTGCAGCCTCCTGGTCGTCTCCCTGGTCTCGCTGTTCTTCGGCGGCCTGGGCATCGTCGTCGTACTCGCCTGGCTCGCCAGCGGCGCACTCGTGTTCCACCGGCCCACCGAAAGCGCCCTCGCGCGCCATGTGCTACGGCTGCGCTACCCCACTGCGCAAGAACGCGCCAAACTCGAGCCGGTCTGGCGCGAGGTCACGGCCCGCGCCGGGATCGAGGGCCGCACCTACGAGCTGTGGGTGGAGGACAGCGACGCCCTGAACGCGGTCGCGGCCGCCGGCCACATCGTCGGTGTCACCCGGTTCGCCATGAACGGGCTGCCCAACGGCGAGCTGGCCGCCGTCATGGCGCACGAGCTGGGCCACCATGTCGGCGGCCACGCCTGGTCCTCGCTGCTCGGCTACTGGTACGCCCTGCCCGGCCGGGTGGCCTGGCGCGTGCTGAAGGCGTCCTCCGGCGTCATGTTCAAGGTCTCGCGTGCCTTCGGCTGCGTCGGCGTCGGCACCCTGGTGATCTTCGTGGGCGCGGTCGCGCTGGCCACGATCACCACGTTCTACGGCCTGCCGCTGCTGATCCTGGCGGTGCCCTACGCCTTGGCCGCCGTGGGCCGCCGCTCCGAGCTGCGGGCCGACGAACATGCCGCCGTACTCGGCTTCGCCCCCATGCTGGCTGCCGTACTCGACAAGCTGCACCAGCAGGAACAGTGGCAGCGGGCCCAGCAGGCCGCCCAGAACGGCGGACGGCCCGTCGAGGAGAGCGCGCTGGCCAAGCTGCTCTCCTCGCACCCGGACCACTACACGCGGCTGCACCATCTCCAGCCCTATCTCCAGCCGCAGGGACCGGCACAGGGCCCGGCACCGCAGAGCCTCTGAACACGCCGAAGGGCGGCCACCCCGCAGTCGGAGTGGCCGCCCTTCATACTGCTCGCTTACTGGTTGTACGGACCGTAGTCGTAGTCCTCCAGCGGAACGGCCTGGCCGGAGCCGGTGCCGAACGGCGAGTAGTCGATGTCGTCGTAGCCGACGGCCGAGTACATCGCGGCCTTGGCCTCCTCGGTCGGCTCGACCCGGATGTTGCGGTAGCGGGACAGGCCCGTACCGGCCGGGATGAGCTTACCGATGATGACATTCTCCTTGAGGCCGATGAGGCTGTCGGACTTGGCGTTGATCGCCGCGTCCGTCAGGACTCGGGTCGTCTCCTGGAAGGAGGCGGCCGACAGCCAGGACTCCGTCGCCAGCGAGGCCTTGGTGATACCCATCAGCTGCGGACGACCGGAGGCCGGGTGACCGCCCTCCTGGACCACGCGACGGTTCTCGGTCTCGAACTTCGAGCGCTCGACCAGCTCGCCGGGCAGCAGCTCGGCGTCGCCGGACTCGATGATCGTCACGCGGCGGAGCATCTGCCGGATGATGATCTCGATGTGCTTGTCGTGGATCGACACACCCTGCGAGTTGTAGACCTTCTGGACCTCGCCGACCAGGTGGACCTGGACGGCACGCTGACCCAGGATGCGCAGCACGTCGTGCGGGTTGGTGGCACCCACGGTGAGCTGCTGGCCCACCTCGACGTGGTCGCCCTCGCGGACCAGGACCTTGGCACGCTTCGAGATCGGGAACGCCGTCTCGTCGCTGCCGTCGTCCGGGGTGACGACGAGCTTCTTGGTCTTCTCGGTCTCCTCGATGCGAACGCGGCCGCTCGCCTCGGAGATCGGGGCGACACCCTTCGGGGTACGGGCCTCGAACAGCTCGACGACACGCGGCAGACCCTGGGTGATGTCGTCACCGGCCACACCACCGGTGTGGAAGGTACGCATCGTCAGCTGGGTACCGGGCTCACCGATGGACTGGGCGGCGATGATGCCGACCGCCTCGCCGATGTCCACCAGCTTGCCGGTGGCCAGCGAACGGCCGTAGCACATCGCGCAGGTGCCGACGGCGCTCTCGCAGGTCAGGACCGAGCGGGTCTTGACCTCCTCGACGCCACGGGCGACCAGCTCGTCGATGAGGACGTCACCGAGGTCGGTGCCGGCCGGGGCCAGGACCTGGCCCTCGACCACGATGTCCTCGGCGAGGCAGCGCGCGTACACGGACGTCTCGACGTCGTCCGCCTTGCGCAGCACGCCGTCCGCGCCCCGCTCCGCGATCTTGAGCTTGAGGCCGCGGTCGGTGCCGCAGTCCTCCTCACGGATGATGACGTCCTGGGAGACGTCGACGAGACGACGGGTGAGGTAACCCGAGTCGGCGGTACGCAGGGCCGTGTCCGCCAGACCCTTACGGGCACCGTGCGTGGAGATGAAGTACTCCAGCACGGACAGGCCCTCACGGAACGAGGCCTTGATCGGACGCGGGATGGTCTCGTTCTTCGCGTTCGACACCAGACCACGCATACCGGCAATCTGACGCATCTGCATCATGTTGCCTCGTGCACCCGAGTTCACCATCATGAAGATCGGGTTGGTCTTCGGGAAGTTCTCGTTCATGGCCTCGGCGACCTCGTTGGTCGCCTTGGTCCAGATCGCGATGAGTTCCTGCGTGCGCTCGTCCTTGGTGATCAGACCGCGCTCGTACTGCTTCTGGACCTTCTCGTCCTGCGCCTCGTAGCCCTTGACGATCTCCTTCTTCGCCTCGGGAACGACGACGTCGGAGATGGCGACGGTGACGCCGGAACGGGTGGCCCAGTAGAAGCCGGACGCCTTCAGGTTGTCGAGCGTCGCCGCCACGATGACCTTCGGGTAGCGCTCGGCGAGGTCGTTGACGATCTCGGAGAGCTGCTTCTTGCCGACCTCGTAGTCGACGAACGGGTAGTCCTCGGGCAGCAGCTCGTTGAAGAGCGCACGGCCCAGGGTGGTGTTCAGCCGGAAGCTGTCACCCTGCTGCCACTCCGGCTCGCCCTCCTCGCGGGCCGGCGGGGTCCAGCCGCGCGGCGGGATGGTGCCCACCGGGAAGCGGATGTCCACGCGCGACTGCAGCGACAGCTCGCCGGCGTCGAACGCCATGATCGCCTCGGCCACGGACGCGAACGAACGGCCCTCGCCCTTGACGCCCCGCATCTCGCCGTCGGTGGTGAGGAAGAACAGACCGAGGACCATGTCCTGGGTCGGCATCGTCACCGGACGGCCGTCGGCGGGCTTGAGGATGTTGTTCGAGGACAGCATCAGGATGCGGGCCTCGGCCTGCGCCTCCGCGGACAGCGGCAGGTGCACGGCCATCTGGTCACCGTCGAAGTCCGCGTTGAACGCGGTGCAGACGAGCGGGTGGATCTGGATGGCCTTGCCCTCGACCAGCTGCGGCTCGAAGGCCTGGATGCCGAGGCGGTGCAGGGTGGGAGCACGGTTCAGCAGCACCGGGTGCTCGGCGATGACCTCTTCGAGGACGTCGTACACGACGGTGCGGCCGCGTTCCACCATGCGCTTGGCGGACTTGATGTTCTGCGCGTGGTTCAGGTCCACCAGGCGCTTCATCACGAACGGCTTGAACAGCTCCAGCGCCATGGCCTTCGGCAGACCGCACTGGTGCAGCTTGAGCTGCGGGCCGACGACGATGACGGAACGCGCCGAGTAGTCGACTCGCTTGCCGAGCAGGTTCTGCCGGAAGCGACCCTGCTTGCCCTTCAGCATGTCGGACAGCGACTTCAGCGGACGGTTGCCGGGGCCCGTGACCGGGCGGCCACGACGGCCGTTGTCGAAGAGCGCGTCGACGGCCTCCTGGAGCATGCGCTTCTCGTTGTTCACGATGATCTCGGGCGCACCGAGGTCGAGAAGGCGCTTCAGGCGGTTGTTGCGGTTGATGACACGGCGGTACAGGTCGTTCAGGTCGGAGGTCGCGAAGCGGCCACCGTCCAGCTGCACCATCGGACGCAGGTCCGGCGGGATCACCGGGACGCAGTCCAGGACCATGCCCTTGGGGCTGTTGGACGTCTGCAGGAACGCGGAGACGACCTTCAGGCGCTTGAGGGCACGGGTCTTCTTCTGGCCCTTGCCGGTGCGGATGATCTCGCGGAGCCGCTCGGCCTCCTCCTCCAGGTCGAAGGACTCCAGGCGCTTCTGCAGCGCCGCGGCACCCATCGAGCCGTCGAAGTACGTGCCGAAGCGGTCACGCAGCTCGCGGTAGAGCAGCTCGTCGCCCTCGAGGTCCTGGACCTTGAGGTTCTTGAACCGGTTCCACACCTCGTCGAGGCGGTCGATCTCGCGCTGCGCGCGGTCGCGCAGCTGCTTCATCTCGCGCTCGGCACCCTCGCGCACCTTGCGGCGCACGTCGGCCTTGGCGCCCTCGGCCTCCAGCTCGGCGAGGTCGGTCTCGAGCTTCTTGGCGCGGCCCTCGAGGTCGGCGTCGCGGCGGTTCTCGATCTGCTGGCGCTCGACCGAGACGTGCGCCTCCAGGGAGGGCAGGTCGCGGGTACGGCGCTCCTCGTCGACGTACGTGATCATGTACGCCGCGAAGTAGATGACCTTCTCGAGGTCCTTGGGAGCCAGGTCGAGCAGGTAGCCCAGACGGCTCGGGACACCCTTGAAGTACCAGATGTGCGTGACGGGGGCGGCCAGCTCGATGTGGCCCATCCGCTCACGGCGCACCTTGGCGCGCGTGACCTCGACGCCACAGCGCTCGCAGATGATGCCCTTGAAGCGGACGCGCTTGTACTTGCCGCAGTAGCACTCCCAGTCCCGGGTCGGACCGAAGATCTTCTCGCAGAAGAGTCCGTCCTTTTCGGGCTTCAGGGTGCGGTAGTTGATGGTCTCGGGCTTCTTGACCTCACCGTGGCTCCACTGACGGATGTCGTCAGCGGTGGCCAGGCCGATCCGGAGCTCGTCGAAGAAGTTGACGTCGAGCACTATGCGTCAATCCCTCTCAGGGTCGAAAGTCTTTGGTCTGAAACGGGGGCCTGGGGGTCGGCGGGGGCCACGCGCACCGGCGCGGCCCCTGCCGGACTCCCGTCAGACCTCTTCGACGCTGCTCGGCTCGCGCCGGGACAGGTCGATACCGAGCTCCTCCGCAGCGCGGAAGACGTCCTCGTCGGTGTCGCGCATCTCGATGGACATACCGTCACTGGACAGCACCTCCACGTTCAGGCAGAGCGACTGCATCTCCTTGATGAGCACCTTGAAGGACTCGGGGATGCCGGGCTCGGGGATGTTCTCGCCCTTGACGATGGCCTCGTAGACCTTCACGCGGCCGGTGACGTCGTCGGACTTGATGGTCAGCAGCTCCTGGAGGGCGTACGCGGCGCCGTAGGCCTCGAGGGCCCACACCTCCATCTCGCCGAAGCGCTGGCCACCGAACTGCGCCTTACCACCCAGCGGCTGCTGGGTGATCATCGAGTACGGACCGGTCGAGCGGGCGTGCAGCTTGTCGTCGACCAGGTGGTGCAGCTTCAGGATGTACATGTAGCCGACCGAGATCGGGTCCGGGAACGGCTCACCGCTACGGCCGTCGAACAGCCGCGCCTTGCCGGACGGGAGCACCATGCGCTCGCCGTCGCGGTTCGGGATGGTGTGCTGCAGCAGACCCGCCAGCTCGTCCTCGCGGGCACCGTCGAAGACCGGGGTCGCGACGTTGGTGCGCGGGGCGACCTGGTCGGCGCCGATGGCCTGCAGGCGCTGGGCCCACTCGTCCGCGAGGCCGGAGACGTCCCAGCCGCGGCTGGCGAGCCAGCCGAGGTGGATCTCCAGGACCTGTCCCGGGTTCATTCGGGACGGGACACCGAGCGGGTTGAGGATGATGTCGACCGGGGTGCCGTCCTCCAGGAACGGCATGTCCTCGATCGGCAGGATCTTCGAGATGACACCCTTGTTGCCGTGCCGGCCGGCGAGCTTGTCACCGTCGGTGATCTTGCGCTTCTGCGCGACGTAGACGCGGACCAGCTGGTTCACGCCCGGCGGCAGCTCGTCGCCCTCCTCGCGGTCGAAGACGCGCACGCCGATGACCTTGCCGGTCTCGCCGTGCGGCACCTTCAGCGAGGTGTCACGGACCTCCCGGGCCTTCTCACCGAAGATCGCGCGCAGCAGGCGCTCCTCGGGGGTCAGCTCGGTCTCGCCCTTCGGGGTCACCTTGCCGACGAGGATGTCGCCGGCGATGACCTCGGCACCGATGCGGATGATGCCGCGCTCGTCGAGGTCGGCGAGGACCTCCTCGGAGACGTTCGGGATGTCCCGGGTGATCTCCTCGGGGCCGAGCTTGGTGTCACGGGCGTCGACCTCGTGCTCCTCGATGTGGATCGAGGAGAGGACGTCGTCCTGCACGAGGCGCTGCGACAGGATGATCGCGTCCTCGTAGTTGTGACCCTCCCACGGCATGAACGCCACGAGCAGGTTCTTGCCGAGGGCCATCTCGCCGTTCTGGGTGGCCGGGCCGTCGGCGAGGACCTGGCCCTCGATGACGCGGTCGCCCTCGTTGACGATGACCTTCTGGTTGACCGAGGTGCCCTGGTTGGACCGGGAGAACTTGGCCAGGCGGTACGTGATGTACGTGCCGTCGTCGTTGGCGGTGGTGATGTAGTCCGCGGAGACCTCCTGGACCACACCGTCCTTCTCGGCCTTGACCACGTCGCCGGCGTCGACCGCGGAGCGGTACTCCATGCCGGTGCCGACGAGCGGGGCCTCCGACTTGATGAGCGGCACGGCCTGGCGCATCATGTTCGCGCCCATGAGGGCACGGTTGGCGTCGTCGTGCTCGAGGAAGGGGATCATGGCGGTCGCGACCGACACCATCTGGCGCGGCGAGACGTCCATGTAGTCCACGTCCTCGGGGGCGACGTAGTCGACCTCGCCGCCACGGCGGCGGACCAGGACGCGGTTCTCGGCGAACCGCATCTCGTCGTTCAGCGGGGCGTTGGCCTGCGCGATGACGAAGCGGTCCTCCTCGTCGGCGGTCAGGTAGTCCACCTCGTCGGTGACCACACCGTGCTCGTCGACCTTGCGGTACGGCGTCTCGACGAAACCGAACGCGTTGACCCGGCCGTAGGAGGCGAGCGAGCCGATCAGACCGATGTTCGGGCCTTCCGGCGTCTCGATCGGGCACATGCGGCCGTAGTGCGACGGGTGCACGTCACGGACCTCGAAGCCGGCCCGCTCACGGGACAGACCACCCGGGCCGAGGGCGTTCAGACGACGCTTGTGCGTCAGCCCCGACAGCGGGTTGTTCTGGTCCATGAACTGGGACAGCTGCGACGTGCCGAAGAACTCCTTGATCGACGCCACGACCGGGCGGATGTTGATCAGGGTCTGCGGCGTGATCGCCTCGACGTCCTGGGTGGTCATGCGCTCGCGCACGACACGCTCCATACGGGCGAGACCCGTACGGACCTGGTTCTGGATCAGCTCACCGACGCTGCGGATACGGCGGTTGCCGAAGTGGTCGATGTCGTCGGTCTCGACCATGATCGTACGGCCGGACTCACCGGTCGTCTCGGTCTCGCCGGCGTGCAGCTTCACCAGGTACTTGATGGTGGCGATGACGTCGTCGGTGGTGAGCACGCCGGCGTCCAGCGGCTCGTCCGCGCCGAGCTTCTTGTTCACCTTGTAGCGGCCGACCTTGGCGAGGTCGTAGCGCTTGGGGTTGAAGTAGAGGTTCTCGAGCAGCGTCTGCGCGGCCTCGCGCGTGGGGGGCTCGCCCGGACGCAGCTTGCGGTAGATGTCGAGCAGCGCGTCGTCCTGGCCCTGGGTGTGGTCCTTCTCCAGGGTGGCGCGCATCGACTCGTAGTCGCCGAACTCCTCGAGGATCTGCTCGGTCGTCCAGCCGAGCGCCTTCAGCAGCACGGTGACCGACTGCTTGCGCTTGCGGTCGATGCGCACACCGACCATGTCGCGCTTGTCGATCTCCATCTCCAGCCAGGCACCCCGGGACGGGATGATCTTGGCGGAGAAGATGTCCTTGTCGGACGTCTTGTCGATGGTGGAGTCGAAGTAGACACCGGGGGAACGGACCAGCTGAGACACCACGACACGCTCGGTGCCGTTGATGACGAAGGTGCCCTTGTTCGTCATGAGCGGGAAGTCGCCCATGAAGACCGTCTGGGACTTGATCTCACCGGTCTCGTTGTTGGTGAACTCGGCGGTGACGAAGAGCGGGGCGGCGTACGTGAAGTCGCGCTCCTTGCACTCGTCGATGGAGTTCTTCGGCGGCTCGAAGCGGTGGTCCCGGAACGTCAGGGACATCGACCCGGAGAAGTCCTCGATCGGGGAGATCTCCTCGAAGATCTCCTCCAGACCGGACTTGGTGGGGACGTCCTGACCGTTCTCCAGAGCCTCCTCGACCCGACTCTGCCAGGCGGTGTTGCCGAGCAGCCAGTCGAAGCTCTCGGTCTGCAGCGCGAGCAGGTTCGGAACCTCGAGAGGCTCCTTGATCTTTGCAAAGGAGATGCGCAGCGGGGCGGTGCTGGCGCCGTTGTTCGTATTCGCGGTCGAGGCATTGCGCGAGGCGGCCAAGAGGGGGTCCTTCCGAGGGCTCGGACTCACTACGCGCGTGCCGGCCCCTCGCCCACACACAGAGACAGAAACCCCAGGTCAAGGGAGCTTTTGTCGTCGGTGCTCGAGTGAGGGCAGACCCCTGGTGACGGGCAGGGGACAGCTAACAGGCAGCGCAAAGGGTCAGTGTAGCCACTTGGCACACTGATGTCCAGTCCCGGGTTGCTGAGACCCTTGTGACCCTCGTTGTTCTCAACGCCTTCGTCAACGCCCTCGGCATGCCTGCCCTCAACGCACGTTGATACTGCCCTCTTCGCCGCCGATCCATGCCTCGGATTCGGATCCTTGTGACGACGCGTCCTGAGAATTGCGCGCTGCGTGCGGTTCGTCAAGGCCCCCCAGTCCGAAGCGGGCGGTCCGCGCACGGTCCGGAGACACGACGAAGATCACCATACCCCTCGCCGTCGCGAGTGCAAGGCAACCGTGGTCGGGCCCGCCGGATACGCCGAAGAGCGACCACCCGGATGGATGATCGCTCTTCGGTGCGTTCGCGTTACAGCCCTACGGGGCACCTTTTACGGGGCCATGAGGCTGTGGTCGGCGCGCGTTCGAGTCCGTGCGGACCCGGAAGGTCTTACTTGACCTCGACGGACGCGCCGGCGCCCTTGAGGGCCTCGGCAGCCTTGTCGGCGGCCTCCTTGTTGACCTTCTCGAGGACCGGCTTCGGGGTGCCGTCGACCAGGTCCTTGGCCTCCTTGAGGCCCAGGGAGGTCAGCTCGCGCACGACCTTGATGACCTGGATCTTCTTGTCACCGGCGCCGGTGAGGATGACGTCGAACTCGTCCTTCTCCTCGGCGGCCTCGGCGGCCGGGGCACCCGGGACGCCGGCGGCGGCAACCGCGACCGGGGCGGCGGCGGTGACGTCGAACTTCTCCTCGAACGCCTTCACGAACTCGGAGAGCTGGATGAGGGTCATGCCCTCGAACTCGGCGAGCAGTTCGTCCTGGGTGAGAGCCATGATGGCTTTCCTTCCACTAATTCGGCTGGTGCCGGATGTACATGAATGGCGGGCGTACGTTCGGCCCGCTACGACCGCTGCCTCAGGCGGCGGTCATGATGCGAGCCGAATTACTCGGCACCGCCCTGCTCGTCCTGCTTGGCGCGCAGCGCGTCCACGGTGCGGACGAGCTTCGACGGGAGCGCCTGGAAGAGCGCGGCAGTCTGGGACTGCTTGGCCTTCATGGCGCCCGCCAGCTTGGCGAGCAGAACCTCGCGGGACTCGAGGTCCGCAAGCTTCTTGATCTCGTCGGCGGACAGCGCCTTGCCGTCAAGGACACCGCCCTTGATGACGAGATTCGGGTTTTCCTTGGCGAAGTCACGGAGACCCTTCGCCGACTCCACCGGGTCACCGGTGACGAAGGCGACAGCCGTCGGACCAGCGAAGAGCTGGTCGTCCAGCGTGATCCCGGCCTCGTTGGCCGCAATCTTGGTCAGCGTGTTCTTCACCACGGCGTACTGGGCGTTCTCACCGAGCGACCGGCGCAGCGTCTTGAGCTGCGCCACGGTGAGACCGCGGTACTCGGTCAGCACGGCGGCGTTGGAGCTACGGAACTTGTCCGTCAGCTCGGCAACCGCGGCAGCCTTGTCGGGCCTCGCCATAGAGCCTCGGCCTCCTTCCGGGTGATTCTGACCGCGCGGACCCGAAGGAGGACTGGGTAAAACGAAACGCCCCGGCGCAGGCGCACGGGGCGGACTCGACCGGCCACACACGCGAGAGCGCGTATGTCCCGGGAGTTCTTCCACAGTCACCTGCGCGGGTCGCCCACTTTTCAGCGGATCCTTCGGCCACCGCGCCCTCGTGGGAGCGCGCGGCAACGACCAGCGGTCTTTGGCTTCTGTAGGAGAGTACGGGACCGGGACGCCGTCGAGCAAATCGGGCTCCACGGCGCCCCGGTACGGCTGTGTCACCGGCCCCAGGAACTGGTGCCGGTGCCGTTTCAGGAGGCGGTGCCGGAGCCGCCCGAGAGGGTGCCGGAGCCGCCCGAAACGGTGCCGGCGCCGCCGGACTTCAGCATCTTCGCGAAGTCGACCGTGTCGGCGGCCGGCGGCGCCACTGCCGTGACCTTCACGCCGTAGTCGCTGTAGTAGGCGGTGCTGGTCATCACGCCCTTCGACGTGTTGGCCTTCTCGGACTTCTTCACCAGCAGGTTCTGGTCGTTGATCCAGATGTCGATGGTGTCGGTGGTGATGCCCGCCTGGCTGAGCTGCTGCTTCAGGGCCGCCATCTGGTCCGCGCTGAGGTTGCTGCTCTTGCCCGCGAGGTCGGCGACGTTGACCGTGCCCGAGTAATGCTTGGTGTGGGCGCCGTCGACCGTCTCCTCGCCGACCTGCTTCACGTCACCGGAGGCCATCAGCATCTTCACCGACTGGTTCGGCGAGGAACTCTGCAGCTGGTCCTTCATGTACGAGCCGGAGGCACCGCCGAACTTGGCGAGGTCGTCGTACGAGTACTTGATCCAGTGCTTGCCGCCCGTGTTCTGGGCGTAGGCGTCGCTCATGTGCGCGTAGTAGGCGTCCGGCAGATACCGGGCCTCCATGGACGACGTACCGAGCTTGCTCATCATCTCGGCCATCTGGCCGCCGGTGTACGTGATGGTGAGGTCGCCCTTGAGGCCGTTGCCCCACGTCAGGGCGCCGTTCCCGGTCATCGTCATCAGGTTGCCGAGGGACGTGGTGGAGCGCACCTTGGACGAGTCAGCCTTGTCGGTGGACTGCTCGGCGGTGCGCAGCGCGGCGATGGGGCTGACGTTGATCGCGGTGCCGCCGGCCGCCTTGTCGCCCTTCCCGGAGCCCGAGGAGCCGCAGGCCGCCACTCCGGTCAGCGCGGCCACCACCGCCACGGAAAGGGTGATCCGGCGCGCCGTCGTGCTCTTCATCTTGTCCTACCCCCATGCGAGTCGTGTGCCTGCACCGTAGCCCAGGCCACTGACAGTCGTGCGAAAGGTCGCACAAAGAAAGGACGGGCCCCGCACCTGGAAGGTTGCAGGGCCCGCCCTCTACGTACGCGTACCTGACGCGGCTACCGGGGTGAGCGGGAGGCTCAGACGGCGGCCGGGTCCTCCTCGACGAGGAGGTTGCGGGTGCGGTTCGGGTCGACCGGGATGCCGGGGCCCATCGTGGTGGTGATGGCGGCCTTCTTGATGTAGCGACCCTTGGCGGCGGACGGCTTCAGACGGAGGATCTCCTCCAGCGCGGCGCCGTAGTTCTCCACCAGCTTGGCGTCGTCGAAGGACGCCTTGCCGATGATGAAGTGCAGGTTCGAGTGCTTGTCGACGCGGAACTCGATCTTGCCGCCCTTGATCTCGGTCACGGCCTTGGCGGTGTCCGGGGTCACGGTGCCGGTCTTCGGGTTCGGCATCAGACCACGCGGGCCGAGGACGCGGCCGAGACGGCCGACCTTGCCCATGAGGTCCGGGGTGGCGACGACGGCGTCGAAGTCCAGACGGCCCTTCGCCACCTCGTCGATCAGCTCGTCGGCGCCGACGATGTCGGCGCCCGCGGCACGCGCGGCCTCGGCACGGTCACCGGTCGCGAAGACCAGGACCCGGGCGGTCTTACCGGTGCCGTGCGGGAGGTTCACGGTGCCACGGACCATCTGGTCGGCCTTGCGCGGGTCGACACCCAGGCGGAAGGCGACCTCGACGGTGCCGTCGAACTTGGTCGTGGAGGTCTCCTTGGCGAGACGGACGGCCTCGAGCGGGGCGTACAGCTTCTCCCGGTCGACCTTGGCGTCCGCAGCGCGGAGAGCCTTGCTGCGCTTGCTCACAACTTGCTCCTGTGTGTTCTGAAAGGAGTCGTGGTCCCTGGGCCGAGCAGGCCCTGCCACGTGCGACCGGCTACGGCCGCATTGCTACTGGGGTGGGTTCAGCCCTCGACCGTGATGCCCATGGAGCGGGCGGTGCCGGCGATGATCTTCGACGCGGCGTCCAGGTCGTTGGCGTTGAGGTCGGGCATCTTGGTCTGGGCGATCTCGCGGACCTGCGCCTCGGTGATCTTGGCGACCTTGGTCTTGTGCGGCTCGCCGGAGCCCTTCTCGACACCAGCGGCCTTGAGGATCATCTTCGCGGCCGGCGGGGTCTTGGTGACGAAGGTGAAGGAGCGGTCCTCGTAGACCGTGATCTCCACCGGGATGACCCAACCGCGCTGCGACTCGGTCGCGGCGTTGTAGGCCTTGCAGAACTCCATGATGTTGACGCCGTGCTGGCCGAGCGCGGGGCCGACCGGCGGGGCCGGGTTCGCCGCACCGGCGTTGATCTGGAGCTTGATGAGCCCCGTGACCTTCTTCTTCTTGGGAGGCATAGCTCTCCGGGTCCTTTCAATCGGGTCCATGCACGCGCGAGGATCGCGATCCTGACGCAGGCATACCGCACAACGATAACGGGTATGAATGCGCGGCCTGAAACCGAGCAGGTCAGACGGGCTGGAGCAGCCCGCCTGACCTGTTCGGAAGCGGTAGGTCCAGAAAGAACTAGTTCTTCTGGATCTGGTCGAAGGACAGCTCGACCGGCGTCTCGCGGCCGAAGATCTCCACCAGGCCCTTGACCTTCTTGGAGTCGGCGTTGATCTCGTTGATCGTCGCCTGCAGCGTGGCGAACGGGCCGTCGGTGACGGTGACCGAGTCGCCGACCTCGAAGTCCAGCACCTGGACCTCGACCTTGCGCTGCGGGGCGGGCTTGCCCTCGGCCTCGGCGGCCTCACGGGCGGCCTTCTCCTCGGCCTCCGGAGCGAGCATCTTGACGATCTCGTCCAGGGTCAGCGGGTACGGGTCGTAGGCGTTGCCGACGAAGCCGGTGACACCCGGGGTGTTGCGGACGACGCCCCAGGACTCGTTGGTCAGGTCCATGCGGACCAGGACGTAACCCGGCAGCTTGTTCTGCTTGATCGTCTTGCGGTCGCCGTTCTTGATCTGGACGACCTCTTCCTGGGGCACCTCGGCCTGGAAGATGTAGTCCTCGACGTTCAGCGAGACGGCGCGCTGCTCCAGGTTGGTCTTCACGCGGTTCTCGTAACCGGCGTAGGTGTGGATGACGTACCACTCGCCGGGCAGGGTGCGCAGTTCCTGGCGCAGGGCCTCGACGGGGTCGACGGGCTCGGCCGGCTCTTCCTCGGCGGCGGCCTCCGCACCGGACTCGGCGTCCTCGGCGCCTTCGCCGTCCTCGTCCTCGACGTGGAGCGCGGCCTCCTCGGCCGGCTCGCCGGCGTCGGCCTCGGCAGCCTCGAACTCGTCCAGGTCCTCGTCCGCGCCCTCGACGATGTCGAGCTCGTCGTCCACGGACTCATCCGGCTCGACGGCGTCGTTCAGGTTCTGGTCAGACACGGTGGCTGCTTCTTCCTGGATACATAGAGGTGGAACATGCGAAAACGGGCGCCGGTACCACGGCGCCCTTCGCTCTTGGCTCAGCCGAAGACGTACTTGGCCGCGTGGTTGAGCCCATAGTCAATCACGGTCACCAGGGCGATCATGATGGCGACGAAGAAGATCACCACAGTGGTGTACGACGTCAGCTGGTTGCGAGTCGGCCAGACGACCTTGCGGAGTTCCGCGACGATCTGGCGGTAGAAGGTGGCGAGGCGCTTCAGCGGGCCCTTCTTGGCGCGCTTACCGCCCTTGCGGGCCTTCTTCTTGGACTCGGACACCTCGTCCTGGGCGTCAGGCGTGTCGATGGAGCCCACGGCGTCCGTCATGCGTCCTCACCTGGTCCCGGGTCATGGCCGTGCCGCGCCCGGTTTCTGAGCCGCACGGCGGTGCATTGCTGTACGTACAAGCGCACACATCCTGGCGGTGTGTGTAGCAGGGCCGGAGGGACTTGAACCCCCAACCGCCGGTTTTGGAGACCGGTGCTCTACCAATTGAGCTACGACCCTTTGTGTGCCACCCAACGTACCGCATCCGGCCGGGTGCTCGGCGTGCACCTGTTCCGGCGGCGGCCGCTGAAGGCCAACGAGGTGAGAGTGTACGTGGTCCGGGGCCCGGCGTCGAACAGAAAGCGCCCGTCCGGGGACGTACGGCCGAAGATCGTCCTGGCCGGGGACCGGATTCGGACCCTTGTTCACCCCTCGACCCCTGGCTGTTCAGTCTGTGAAACCCGCGTGCCGGGGACATTTCCGGTCTGGAACGATGGGCCCATGAGCGCTGCAACCCCTCCCACCGAGCGCCGGGTCTCCGCCCGAGTCGGCGCGATCTCCGAGTCCGCCACCCTCGCCGTGGACGCCAAGGCCAAGGCCCTCAAGGCCGCCGGGCGTCCGGTGATCGGCTTCGGCGCGGGTGAGCCCGACTTCCCGACCCCGGACTACATCGTCGAGGCGGCCGTCGAGGCCTGCAAGAACCCCAAGTACCACCGCTACACCCCGGCCGGCGGCCTGCCCGAGCTGAAGGCCGCGATCGCCGCGAAGACGCTGCGCGACTCCGGCTGGGAGCCCGACGTCTCGCAGGTCCTCGTCACCAACGGCGGCAAGCAGGCCATCTACGAGGCGTTCGCGGCGATCCTCGACCCGGGCGACGAGGTCATCGTCCCCGCGCCGTACTGGACGACGTACCCGGAGTCGATCCGGCTCGCCGGCGGTGTCCCGGTGGAGGTCGTGGCCGACGAGACCACCGACTACCGCGTCACCGTGGAGCAGCTGGAGGCGGCGCGCACGGAGAAGACCAAGGTCGTCCTGTTCGTCTCCCCGTCCAACCCGACCGGCGCGGTGTACTCCGAGGCCGAGACCGAGGCGATCGGCCGCTGGGCCCTGGAGCACGGCCTGTGGGTGCTCACCGACGAGATCTACGAGCACCTGGTGTACGGCGACGCCGCCGCGGTCTCCCTGCCGGCGCTCTTCCCCGAGCTGCGCGACAAGTGCATCGTGGTCAACGGTGTCGCGAAGACGTACGCCATGACCGGCTGGCGCGTGGGCTGGGTCATCGGCCCGAAGGACGTCGTCAAGGCCGCGACGAACCTGCAGTCGCACGCCACCTCCAACGTCTCCAACGTGGCCCAGGTGGCCGCCCTGGCCGCCGTCTCCGGTGACCTGGAGGCCGTGGCGACGATGCGCGAGGCCTTCGACCGGCGCCGCAAGACGATCGTGCGGATGCTCAACGAGATCGAGGGCGTGCTCTGCCCGGAGCCCGAGGGCGCCTTCTACGCCTACCCCTCGGTCAAGGCCCTGCTGGGCAAGGAGATCCGCGGCAAGCGCCCGCAGGACACGGTCGAGCTGGCCGCGCTGATCCTGGAAGAGGCCGAGGTCGCGGTCGTCCCGGGCGAGGCCTTCGGCACGCCGGGCTACCTGCGGCTGTCGTACGCACTCGGTGACGAGGACCTCGTCGAGGGCGTGAGCCGGATGCAGAAGCTGCTGGCGGAGGCGCAGGACTAGTTCAGGACTGGTTCCCGTTTCTGCTTCTGCGCTCCACGCGCGCGTGCGGGCCGTTTCCCTCCGGGGAGGCGGTCCGCTTGTGTGAGCGCATCTGTGTGCGAGCAAGACCACGAACGGGGAAACGGCTACCGGGACGACACGTCCGTACGGCAGGATCCTGGGATGGAGCGTGTACGTGATCTCTCTGAGCTGCCGAAAGCCCACCTGCACCTGCACTTCACCGGCTCGATGCGACCGGGCACCGTGCTGGAACTGGCCGACAAGTACGGCGTGCATCTGCCCGACGCCCTGACCGAGGCGCTGACGAGCGGTGAGCCGCCGAAGCTGCGGGCCACGGACGAGCGGGGCTGGTTCCGCTTCCAGCGGCTGTACGACGCGGCACGCTCCTGCCTGCGCGAACCGGAGGACATCCGGCGCCTGGTCCGGGAGGCCGCGGAGGAGGACCTGAAGGACGGTTCGGGCTGGCTGGAGATCCAGGTGGACCCGACGTCGTACGCGCCCCGGCTGGGCGGTCTGATCCCGGCCCTGGAGATCATCCTGGACGCGGTGGAGACCACGTCCCGGGAGACCGGCCTCGGCATGCGCGTCCTGGTCGCCGCCAACCGGATGAAGCACCCGCTGGACGCGCGCACGCTGGCCCGGCTGGCGGTGCGGTACGCGGACCGGGGCGTGGTCGGCTTCGGGCTCTCCAACGACGAGCGGCGCGGCATGGCCCGCGACTTCGACCGGGCCTTCCACATCGCGCGCGAGGGCGGCCTGCTGTCGGCCCCGCACGGCGGCGAGCTGACCGGCCCGGCCTCGGTGCGCGACTGCCTGGACGACCTGCACGCCTCGCGGATCGGGCACGGGGTCCGCGCGGCGGAGGACCCACGGCTGCTGAAGCGGCTGGCGGACCGGCAGGTGACCTGCGAGGTGTGCCCGGCTTCCAATGTGGCGCTCGGCGTGTACGAGAAGCCCGAGGACGTGCCGCTGCGCAAGTTCTTCGAGACGGGCGTCCCGATGGCGCTCGGCGCCGACGACCCGCTGCTGTTCGGCTCCCGGCTGGCCGCCCAGTACGAGATCGCGCGGCATTTCCACGGCTTCTCGGACGCCGAACTCGCGGAGCTGGCACGCCAGTCGGTGCGCGGTTCGGCCGCTCCTGAGGGCGTCAGGGCGCGACTGCTGGCCGGCGTGGACGAGTGGCTGGCGCGCCCGGCCGCGTGAAGGGTTCTCCCGGCCGCGTGAAGGGTTCTCCCGGCCGTCCGAGGTGGGCAGGGGGCGGCCAGGGCTTGAAGCGGACGAGCACCTCTACAAGGTATCCGGTGTGCGTACGGCCCGGTGCGGGGCCGGGACTCGCGCAGCCTCAGCCGCACACGGTCGTGGTCCCACAGGTGCTTGTCATGCACCCGGCGTGAGGGTCACACGGAGGCCGACGCAACGCGGATTCCGCCCAGCAGCGTCCTGGCGAGCCGCGCGGCGAACTCGTCGACCGGCGGCCGCTCCCCCGTGTCGGTCGCGTCATAGGCGAACGCGCGCTGCGCACAGGCGCCCAGCAGCAGGGAGGCGGCCGCGAAGGTGTCGGCGTCGGCTCGGACGCGGCCGGCGGCCTGTTCGGCGCGCAGGTAGGCGTCCAGGTCCCGGATGGGCCGGTGCGGGCCGGAGCCGAGCTGACGCAGGGCCTCGAAGTGGCGCTCCTTGAGCTGCGTCTCGGCGTACAGGGAGGCGGCGATCGGGAAGCTCTGCTCGTAGAAGAGCGCGGCCTGGCGGGCGATCTCGGTGAGGTTGCCCTCCAGGGTGCCCCGTCCGGGTTCGGCGGCGAGGCTGCCGAGCAGCGGGGTGAGGCGGGGCAGTCGCTCGGTGAGCACCCGGACGAACAGCTCTTCCTTGCTGTCGAAGTACTTGTAGAGGGCCGCTTCCGAGCAGCCGGCCGCGCGCGCGATCTCCTTGGTGGTGGCGCGGGCGAGTCCGACGGTCAGCATCAGCTCGTGGGCGGCGTCGAGGATGCGGACACGCGCCGGCTTCGGCTCCATGGGGCGTCCAATCGGGCTTGACGGGTGGGTGAGTGCTTACCCACTCTAGAGGCGGCAGGGGTGAGTGAATACTCACCCACCAGTCCCGAGTACGGGAGCACTCATGAACCTCACCGTTTTCGGCGCGACCGGCGGAATCGGCCGGGAGGTCGTCCGTCAGGCGCTCGGCGCCGGCCACCGGGTCACCGCCGTGGTCCGCGACCCGGCGCGGCTGGCTGTCTCAGCCGCTGCGGGCCACGCGCTGGAGGTGTTCCGCGCCGACCTGACAGACCCGGAGCCGCTGCGCACCGCCGTCGCGGGCCGGGACGCCGTCCTTTCCGGCCTGGGCGCGCGCAGCCGCAAGGACGCCGGGGTCGCCACCCGGCTGACCCGCACGGTCCTGCGCGCCATGGATGCGGAGGGCGTACGACGGCTGCTGGTCGTCAGCGCCGGTCCCGTCGGCCCCGCGCCCGCCGGCGACGGCCCTCTGGACCGCGGGGCGCGCGCCCTGGTGAAGGCCGCCCTGAAGGACATCTACGCCGACCTCGGCGAGATGGAGGCCGAGCTGGCCCGCAGCGGCACGGACTGGACGTCCGTACGGCCCCCGCGTCTGCAGGACAAGCCCCTCACCGGCCGCTACCGCACCGTCGTCGGCGGCTTCCCGCGCAGGGGCCGCTTCATCGCGCGCGCGGACGTCGCGCACGCGATGCTGTCGATGATCGACGACGAGCGGACGGTGAAGCAGGGGGTCGGCGTGGCGTACTGAGCCGGTGCGGAACGGGGACTGGCGCGGGACGGGAGGGAGGGGAGGGAGGGGAGGGACTGGCGCGGGACTGCAGGGACCGGCGCGGGACTGCAGGGACCGGCGCGGGACTGCAGGGACCGGCGCGGGACGGCGCGGACCCGTGCGGACCGGCGCGCCTACCGGCGGACCGGCGCGCCTACCGGCGGACCGGCGCGCCTACCGGCGGACCGGTGCGACTACAGGCTGACGCCCACCGTGACCGGCTCGTTGACGAGCGTGATCCCGAAGGCCTCGTGGACGCCGGCGACGACCTCGCGGGCCAGGGCCAGCAGGTCCTCGGTGGTGGCGTCGCCCCGGTTGGTGAGGGCGAGGGTGTGCTTGGTGGAGATGCGGGCGGGCCCGGTGCCGTACCCCTTGGTGAAGCCCGCCTTGTCGATCAGCCAGGCCGCGGAGGTCTTCGTAAGGCCCTCGCCCGCCGGGTACGCGGGCGGCTCGACGCCCTCCCCCAGCCGCTCGCGCACGCGCGCGTGGAACGCGGCCGACTGGCCTTCGGTGAGGATCGGGTTGGTGAAGAAGGACCCGGCCGACCAGGTGTCGTGGTCCTCGGGGTCGAGGACCATGCCCTTGCCGGCGCGCAGCTTCAGCACGGTCTCGCGGGCGTCGGCCAGCGGCACCCGGTCACCGGGCGCGACACCGAGCGCGCGGGCGGTCTCGGCGTACCTGATGGGCGCGGACAGCCCGCCCGCGTCCTCCAGCCCGAAGCGGACGCGCAGTACGACATAGCGCTCCGGGTCGGCCTTGAAGCGGCTGTGGCGGTACGAGAAGGCGCACTCCTCGTTCGCCAGCGTGACGTTCGCGCCGGCCCGCCGGTCGTAGGCGATCACTTCGGTGATGGTGGCGGAGACCTCCTGGCCGTAGGCACCCACGTTCTGGATCGGCGTGGCGCCCGCGGATCCGGGGATGCCGGCCAGGCACTCGATCCCGGCGAGCCCGGCCTCGACCGTGCGGGCCACGGCGTCCGTCCACACCTCACCGGCGGCCAGTTCCAGCGTCGTACCGCGCAGCTCGACACCGCGCGTGGCGATGCGCAGGGCGGTGCCGTCGAAACCCTTGTCGCCGATGACCAGGTTCGATCCACCGCCGATGACCAGCAGCGGCGTCCCGCTGTCGTCGGCCTCACGGACGGCGTCGATCACCTCGGCGTCGGTCACGGCGGTGACCAGCCGCGTCGCGGGACCGCCCAGCCGGAACGTGGTCAGCGGGGCAAGGGGGGCGTCGTGGAGTACCTGCACGGGCCCAAGACTACGAGACGGCTCCGACAGCCCCGCACACACGCACGGACGGCACTTCCCGGCCCGCCACGGCCGTACTCCGCCACGACGGACGGGGTACGGAGGGGGAAGCGCAGGGCGCCCCCGGAGAGGACGCCCCTCGCTCCGGCACTCCGTACGGGCCGTCAGGCCAGCCGCACGACCGCCCGGGACATGCCCAGCACCTTCTGGCCGCCGCTGGTCGCCGTCAGGTCCACGCGCACGGTGTTGTCGTCCAGCTTGGCCGCGACCTTGCCGCTGACCTCGATCAGGGCGCCCTGGTCGTCGTTGGGCACGACGACGGGCTTGGTGAAGCGGACGCCGTACTCCACGACCGCGCCCGGGTCCCCGGTCCAGTCGGTGACCACGCGGATCGCCTCGGCCATGGTGAACATGCCGTGCGCGATGACGTCCGGCAGGCCGACCTCCTTGGCGAACTTCTCGTTCCAGTGGATCGGGTTGAAGTCCCCGGAGGCACCCGCGTAGCGCACGAGCGTGGCGCGGGTCACGGGGAAGGTCTGCGCCGGCAGTTCGGTGCCGACCTCGATGTCGTCGTACGCGATCTTCGCCGTCATCAGGTCCTCACGCCTCCTCGGCCGCGCGGGCCACGAGCTTGGTCCAGGCGGTCACGACGTGCTCGCCCGCCTCGTCGTGCACCTCACCGCGGATGTCCAGGATGTCGTTGCCCGCGAGGGACTTGATCGCCTCGATGGTGGAGGTGACCGTGAGCCGGTCGCCGGCGCGCACCGGACGGCTGTAGGCGAACTTCTGGTCGCCGTGCACCACGCGGCTGTAGTCGAGGCCGAGCTGCGGGTCCTCGATGACCTGGCCCGCGGCCCGGAACGTGATGGAGAACACGAACGTCGGCGGGGCGATCACATCGGAGTGACCGAACGCCTTCGCGGCCTCCGGGTCCGTGTACACCGGGTTGGCCTCGCCCACCGCCTCGGCGAATTCGCGGATCTTCTCCCGGCCCACCTCGTAGGGCGCGGTGGGCGGATAGGTCCGTCCAACGAAGGACTGGTCGAGCGCCATGGCCCGGCACCTCCTGATATCTGCTGTGGTGGCCCCAAATTAACCGCACCCGCCCAGAGCCCGCGTGGAGGGACGAGCCCGCGTGGAGCGACGAAGCGCGCCCGGCAGGTGGGCCGATGAGCCGGTGAGGCCGGTGAGCGGGTGAAACGCCGCGAGGCCGCCCCCTCGGAAGGGGACGGCCTCGCGTACGAGCCTGTTTAGCGCGTCTCGCGATGCGCGGTGTGCGCATTGCAGCGCGGGCAGTGCTTCTTCATCTCAAGACGATCCGGGTTGTTACGCCGGTTCTTCTTGGTGATGTAGTTCCGCTCCTTGCACTCCACGCAGGCCAGCGTGATCTTCGGGCGGACGTCGGTGGCAGCCACGTGAGTGCTCCTAAGACGAACGGATGGACTAATTCAACGCAAGAAAGAGTAGCCGATCGAAGGACCGACCCCGCAATCGGCTACTGTGAGTAGCGGTGACCGGACTTGAACCGGTGACACAGCGATTATGAGCCGCTTGCTCTACCGACTGAGCTACACCGCTTTGATGAGATCGGCCCCGCCTTGCGACGGGAACCTCTCACACCAGAGCCCCAAAACGGAATCGAACCGTTGACCTTCTCCTTACCATGGAGACGCTCTGCCGACTGAGCTATTGGGGCGAGCGATGAAGACATTACACGGTCCGCCGCCGTTCACCCAAATCCGTATCCGGCCGCCCGCCGCACCCCCCATCTCAGCCCTCGCAGCCCCCTCCTGAGACACGGGACGAGAGGAGCTGGGGCCACCGCACACCCCTGCGCCGGACGGCTCCCATGGGGAACAACAGCCGCCAGGGACGACATGCCGGAGCGGACCGTGCGCGACGCGGCACGCACGCGTGGACCGTGCGGCACACGGCACGCGCGCGTAGACCGTGCGCGACGCGGCACGCGCGCGTGGACCTCGACGGGAACAGCGGCCGCGTGGGTGGGCGGCACGTGGACCGTCCAGGGCGGACCACACCGGTACGACTATTGCGCTCCTGCGCGCCCCGCACGCCCGGCCACCCTAGGCTCGACTCACTCTGCGTGATCTTGCGGGTCGGCGCCCCGCATCCCTCACGCGGGCCACCCCGAGCCCCCCGGCCCCGACCCTGGAGAGCGATGCCCGACAGCCAGCCGCAGCCCCATCCGCCGTCGAACTCCCCGGGCTCCCCGGGACAGTCCGGCCCGGCCGCCCTGCTGCTGTGCGGGGCGCGGCTCACCGACGGCCGGACCGTGGACGTACGGCTGGGCGGCGGGCGAATCGAGGCGGTGGGCACGGCCGGCAGCCTGGCGCCGGGCCCGGCCCGCACGAGCGCCTCCCGCGTGGACCTCAGCGGCTACCTGCTCCTTCCTGCCCCGGCCGAACCGCACGCCCACGGCGACACCGCCCTGTCCGCCGAACCACCGGGCCCGGTGTCGTACGCCCCCGAGGACGTCCAGCGCCGGGCGACGGAGGCGGCCCTGCTGCAGCTCGGGCACGGGGCGACAGCGGTACGCGCGCACGTGCGCGTGGGCGACGTCCAGGGACTCGGCGCGCTGGGCGCCGTCCTGCAGGCCCGGCGGTCGCTACGAGGACTCGCGGAGCTGACCACGGTGGCGACGCCACGCCTGCTGACCGGCGTGGCAGGCGCCGACGGGCTCGCGATGCTGCGCGACGCGCTGAAGATGGGCGCCTCCGTGGTGGGCGGCTGCCCGGACCTGGACCCCGATCCCGCGGGCTACGTGGAGGCCGTCCTGGAGGTGGCCTCCGAGCACGGCTGCCCGGTGGACCTGCACACGGACGCTGCCGACCCGGCCCGGCTGTCCCGGCTCGCGGCCATGGCCGGGGGCCTGCGCCCTGGCGTGACGATCGGGCCGTGCGCCGGTCTCGCGCGCCTGTCCACCGAGGCCGCCTCCCGCGCCGCCGACCAGCTCGCCGCGGCCGGGGTCGCGGTGGTGTGCCTGCCCCAGGGCGGCTGCTGCGCCACCGACCGCGGATACCCGGCTCCGGTACGGCTGCTGCGCTCGGCCGGGGTGCGGGTGGCCGCCGGCTGCGGCGCCCTGCGCGACATCTCCAACCCCGTCGGCCGCGGTGACCCCCTGGAGTCGGCCTACCTCCTCGCCTCCGCCCATGGCCTTCGCCCGCAGGACGCCTACGACACGGTGAGCACCTCGGCCCGCGCCGTCCTGGGCCTGCCGGAAGTACGCGTGGAGGCGGGCTTCCCCGCCGAGCTGCTGGCCGTGCGCGGCGATGGCCTGCCCGGCGCCCTCTCCCTGGCCTACAGCCGCATCGTGGTGCACCGGGGTCGCGTGGTCGCCCGCACGAGCGCGGTCCGCGAGTACTGCAACTCGGCGGCCACAGCGGAACTGGGGCTGCCGCGACAGGGGCGGAGCGGACCGTCATGAACGGGCACGGGGTGCGAGACGTGCCCCGCGCGGCCTGTCCAGGGCGGCGCACGCATGGGAGCGCAGGCCGGTCGTGGTGATCGAGCGCGCACCGGTCATGCGGGCGCGGGCGCCGACTGCGTAGGCTCGGCACGAGCGCCGGTGCTCCCGGCTCGGCGCGGGCGCGCGACGCCTGGTGACCGCCGGGCGCACGGTCCGCCACCGCACGCCGGGCACGCGATCATCCGCCGCACGCCGAGCCCGTAATCACCGGGCGCACGACCACGTTCACCCGCCCCGCTTGCAGCTCGGCGCGCGCCGGTTGCGTGGACGTGGAGGCGAGCCCGGCGCGCGCCGCCCATGCCGGTTAACTCGTGCGGCGGATGCGCCTCTTCGGGCGTACGGTCGGAATCATGCGCATTGTCATCGCTGGTGGTCATGGTCAGATCGCGCTGCGGCTGGAGCGCCTGCTCTCCGCGCGCGGGGACGAGGTCGCGGGAATCATCCGCAAGTCCGAGCAGGGCGACGATCTGCGAGCGGCCGGTGCCGAGCCGGTCCTGCTCGACCTGGAGTCCGCCTCGGTGGAGGAGGTCGCGGCGCATCTGCAGGGCGCCGACGCGGCGGTCTTCGCGGCCGGCGCCGGCCCGGGCAGCGGTACGGCACGCAAGGAGACGGTGGACAGGGGCGCGGCGGTGCTCTTCGCGGACGCGGCCGTCCGCGCGGGCGTACGCCGCTTCATGCTCGTGTCCTCGATGGGCGCGGATCCCGCCCACCAGGGCGACGACGTCTTCGACGCCTATCTGCGCGCCAAGGGCGAGGCGGACGCGTACGTGACCCGTCAGGAGGCCCTGGACTGGACGATCGTGCGCCCCGGCTCGCTGACGAACGACGCCGGCACCGGCCTGGTCCGGCTGGAGGCGCACACCGGGCGCGGTCCCGTCCCGCGAGACGACGTCGCGGCCGTCCTCGCGGAGTTGGTGGACACCCCGGCGACGACCGGCCTGACGCTGGAGCTGATCAGCGGCTCGCAGCCGGTGTCGGTCGCGGTGAAGTCGGTCGCCGGGAACTGAGCCGGGCCACCGGCCGTTGAACGACCGAAGCCACCACCGAGCCGCCTGACACCTCCCGCTGTCACCCCGTCAGGAGTCAGCACATCAGAACAAGGGCAGCTGCCCGGGAAACTCCGGTACGGCGTAACCGTCCAACGCCGGCTGGACCGCCCCGAGTTGCGCCTGCTGCCGCGACCCGGCGCAGGAGACGAGCCCCCCGTTCTCCCGCGCCCCGGGCGGGTCGTGCCGCGCAAAACGGCCCGCGACGACGGCGATGTCGCGGCGGCACACAGGACAGGTTCTGCGTCGGGAGGACATGCCGTCAGTGTGCCCGCACGCAGGCGGCACACGACAGCGCCATCACGTGCGGGTCTCGGCTTCCCAGCGGTCGGGTCCCACCCCGCGCCAGTCGATCAGCGGCGAGTCGGCCACCTGCTCCGGCTCGATCTCCAGCCCCGCCCGGCGCAGGAACTCCACCAGGTCCCGCACGCTGTGCGCCAGGCCGAGGATCTCGCCGTCCACGCGGACGCGACGCCCGCCGGTCGGAGACGGCAGGTGCACGATGATGGGTCGCTTCCCGGCCATGCCTCCAGCATCGTCCGCACGACCGGCCCCCGCACCCGGACCCGCCGGACAGAACGACAAGGGCCCCGTGACCTGCTCTCGCAGGTCACGGGGCCCTTGTTCCCGTGTGGCGGCGCCAGGATTCGAACCTGGGAAGGCTGAGCCGGCAGATTTACAGTCTGCTCCCTTTGGCCGCTCGGGCACACCGCCGGGTTTCGCTGCCGACCGAACCCGCTTTCGGCGGTGCTCGCTGGCAACGACGTAAACAATACCCGATGCACAGGGGTGCTTCGCCACCCGGTTGATCTCCACCCGTCGGCTCGCGGGGTGGCTAGGCTGGTGCGGATGCGGCCCGGCGTCATGCCGGACCCGGCGGCCGCCGCCGCGCACGCCGGCACGCACTCGATTCACACCCCGATACAAGGAGCCACAGGACATGGCCGACTCCAGTTTCGACATCGTCTCGAAGGTCGAGCGGCAGGAGGTCGACAACGCCCTCAACCAGGCCGCCAAGGAGATTTCGCAGCGCTACGACTTCAAGGGCGTGGGTGCCTCGATCTCGTGGTCCGGTGAAAAGATCCTCATGGAGGCGAACTCCGAGGACCGGGTGAGCGCTGTCCTCGACGTCTTCCAGTCCAAGCTGATCAAGCGCGGTATCTCGCTGAAGGCGCTGGATGCGGGCGAGCCCCAGCTGTCCGGCAAGGAGTACAAGATCTTCGCGTCGATCCAGGAGGGCATCTCCCAGGAGAACGCGAAGAAGGTGGCGAAGATCATCCGCGACGAGGGCCCGAAGGGCGTCAAGGCCCAGGTCCAGGGTGAGGAGCTGCGGGTCACCTCCAAGAGCCGCGACGACCTGCAGACCGTGATCGCGCTGCTGAAGGGCAGGGACTTCGACTTCGCGCTGCAGTTCGTGAACTACCGGTAGGAGACCGGCGGGAGGGACAGCAGCAAGGGTGGGCCGCCCGGTGCCGGGCGGCCCACCCTTGCGCGTCGTGCTGCGTTCAGTCGCGTGAGTTGCCGAACAGGATGCGGTAAGCGATCAGCAGCACCAGGGAGCCGCCGATGGCCGCGGCCCAGGTGGCGCCGTCGTAGAAGTTCTTCGTGATCGGGTGGTGCAGCCAGCGTGCCGATATCCAGCCGCCGATGAACGCGCCCGCGACGCCGATGAGGGTCGTGCCGATGAAGCCGCCGGGGTCGCGTCCCGGCAGGAGGACCTTGGCGATGATTCCGGCCACCAGTCCCAGGATGATCCAACCGATGATGCTCATGCCGTGAACCTGCCCTTCGGAACTGTCTTCGCACTGTCCGGCTGCTGAGAATCCGGTGAGGACCCGCTGTGCTTGCGCGCGCGTTCGTGCCCCGTTGGTGGAGAGGACGTCACCGGTCCACCACCTGGTTGCGGCGGTCAGTAGGGTGCCGCGCATGACACCTGCCCGCACCGGTATGCGACGCACGCTGGGAGTGCGGGACGCCGTGGTCGTCGGTCTCGGCTCGATGGTCGGGGCCGGCGTCTTCTCGGCCCTGTCGCCGGCCGCGCGTGCGGCCGGCACGGGGCTGTTGCCCGCCCTGGCGCTCGCGGCCGTCGTGGCCTACTGCAACGCCATGTCCTCGGCTCGTCTCGCCGCCCGCTATCCGGCCTCCGGCGGGACGTATGTGTACGGGCGGGAGCGGCTCGGTGCCTTCTGGGGATATCTCGCCGGCTGGGCCTTCGTAGTCGGCAAGACGGCGTCCTGTGCGGCCATGGCGCTCACCGTGGGCGCGTACGTCTGGCCGGGGCAGGCGCATGCGGTGGCCGTCGCGGCCGTGGTGGCCCTGACCGCCGTGAACTACGGCGGGATCCAGAAGTCCGCGTGGCTGACACGGGCGATCGTGGCCGTCGTACTGGCCGTCCTCGCGGCCGTGGTCGCCTTCTGCCTCACTTCCGCGCGGGCGGAGGCCGGGCGGCTGGCCATCGGGCTGTCGTCGGGCGCGGGCGGAGTGCTGCAGGCGGCCGGGCTGCTGTTCTTCGCGTTCGCCGGGTACGCGCGGATCGCGACCCTCGGCGAGGAGGTGCGGGATCCGGCGCGGACCATCCCGCGCGCGATCCCCTTGGCCCTGGGGATCGCACTCGCGGTGTACGCGTGCGTGGCCGTCGCGGTGCTCGCCGTCCTCGGCGTGGGCCGGCTCGGGCACGCCGCGGCGCCGCTGGCCGACGCGGTGCGGGCGGCCGGGGCGCCGGGGCTCGTGCCCGTGGTGCGCGCGGGGGCGGCGGTGGCCGCGCTGGGTTCGTTGCTGGCGCTGATCCTCGGGGTGTCCCGCACGACGCTCGCCATGGCCCGCGACAGGCATCTGCCCGGGGCGCTGGCGGCCGTGCACCCCCGGTTCCAGGTGCCGCACCGGGCGGAGCTGGCCGTGGGGGTGGTGGTCGCCGTGCTGGCCGCGACGGTGGACGTGCGCGGCGCGATCGGCTTCTCCTCCTTCGGTGTGCTGGCCTACTACGCCGTCGCCAACGCGTCCGCGTGGACGCTGGATCCGGCCCCGCTGTCCCGCGCGGTGCCCGTGGTGGGCCTGCTGGGCTGCGCCACGCTGGCGTTCGCGCTGCCCGCCGTCTCGGTGGCAGCGGGAGCAGGCGTGCTCGCCGTGGGCGTGGCGGCCTATGGCGTACGACGGTGGTGGGCGGCCCGGCGCGGCGCATGACATGCCCGCAGGACGCCCGCCAACCGCACGCCGGCGGAGCGCCTGATCAACCACACCCCGGCGTGACGCCCCGCCTGTGCGCCGGCCACGGCACGCGCGCGTGACACGCCGTCAACGGGTCTGTGGCGGCACGCGCACGTGCCGCCCTGCGGACCGGTGGTCTGCTCAGCGGGTGGCGAACGGCTGGTCCGTGGGGACGATCTCGCGGCCCAGCGGCAGCAGGGAGACCGGGATCAGCTTGAAGTTGGCGATGCCGAACGGGATGCCGATGATCGTGATGCACAGGGCGAGGCCGGTGACGATGTGGGCGAGCGCCAGCCACCAGCCCGCCAGGATCAGCCACAGGACGTTGCCGATGCAGGACGGGGCGCCCGCGTCCCGGCGCTCGACCGTGGTGTAGCCGAAGGGCCACAGGGCGTAGATGCCGATACGGAAAGCCGCTATGCCGAACGGGATGCCGAGGACGGTGATGCAGAGCAGGACGCCGGCGAACAGATAGCCCAGGAACAGCCAGAAGCCGCTCAGGACAAGCCAAATGACGTTCAGGATGGTCTTCACCGGATGCGTCCTGCCATCTTCTCGAGCCGGGCGATGCGCTCCGCCATCGGCGGGTGCGTGGAGAACATTTTCGTCAGTCCCTGGCCCGCGCGGAAGGGGTTCGCGATCATCATGTGGCTGGCGGTCTCGATCCGGGGCTCGGGCGGCAGCGGGAGCTGCTGGGTGCCGGCCTCCAGCTTGCGCAGGGCGCCGGCGAGGGCCAGCGGGTCGCCAGTGAGCTGAGCGCCGGAGGCGTCCGCCTCGTACTCGCGTGAGCGGCTGATGGCCAGCTGGATGAGGGAGGCGGCGAGCGGACCGAGGATCATGATCAGGAGCATGCCGAGCAGGCCGGGGCCGTCGTCGTCGTCCGAACGGCCGACCGGGATCAGCCAGGCGAAGTTCACCAGGAACATGATCACCGAGGCGAGGGCGCCGGCGACCGAGGAGATGAGGATGTCCCGGTTGTAGACGTGGCTCAGCTCGTGGCCGATCACGCCGCGCAGTTCGCGTTCGTCCAGCAGGCGCAGGATGCCCTCGGTGCAGCACACGGCCGCGTTGCGGGGGTTGCGGCCCGTGGCGAACGCGTTGGGGGCCTCCGTCGGCGAGATGTACAGGCGGGGCATGGGCTGGCGGGCCTGCGTGGACAGCTCGCGGACCATCCGGTAGAGCGCGGGAGCCTCGAACTCGCTGACCGGGCGGGCGCGCATCGCGCGGAGCGCCAGCTTGTCGCTGTTCCAGTACGCGTACGCGTTCGTGCCGAGCGCGACCAGGACCGCGACGATCAGTCCGGCGCGGCCGAAGAAGCTGCCGATGACGATGATGAGTGCGGACAGTCCCCCGAGGAGTACTGCGGTCCTGAGCCCGTTGTGCCGGCGGTGCACCGTACGCCCTCCAAATCGTGCAGCTGGGGAACACTTTGGTCCAGTGGACCCTCCCGCTTGTGACAACGCCAGGCGACGGTCACGAGTTCCCTGTGTCCGCGCGGGCGTCGCTCGGCTGTACGGGTGACGTGCTGTTTCTCCCTCCCGCGCGGGTGGGGCGCGGATGCTCCACGCGCGCGGGGCGGTGTGTCAGAACAGTCCGGTGGCGGCGAAGCGGAGGACCAGCTGGGGTGCTCCGGACAGGGCGACGCCGAGGACGCCGGTCAGGGCGATGGCGGCCGTGAGGGGCGCCGGGACGCGGTGCCGGGCGGGCTCTCCCTCGGGAGCGCGGAACAGCAGGGCCGTCCACTGTAGGTAGTAGAAGAGGGCGATCACCACGTTGACGGCCATGACGACGGCGAGCCAGCCGAGGCCCGCGTCGACGGCCGCCGAGAACACGGTGACCTTGGCGAACAGGCCGATGATGCCCGGCGGCAGTCCGGCGAGGCACAGCAGGAAGAACGCCAGGAGGAGCGCGGTGAGCGGGTTGGTGGCGTACAGGCCCCGGTAGTCGCTGATCCGGTTCAGGGCCCGGCTGCGGCCCACCACGACGGCCACCGCGAACGCACCGAGGTTCACGGCCGCGTACATCAGCGCGTAGGCGACCGTGGAGCCGATCTCCTTCTGGGGGTTTCTGGCGTAGCCGGCGGCGGCGATCGGCACCAGCAGGTAGCCGGCCTGGCCGACGGAGGACCAGGCGAGCAGTCGTACGGCGCTGTACGCGCGCGTGGCCTGCTGGCGCAGGGCGCCGACGTTGCCCACAGTCATGGTGAGGGCGGCCAGGGCGGCGAGCGCGGGGCCCCAGACGTCGGCGTACGAAGGGAACGCGACGACGGTGACGAGGATCAGGCCGGAGAAGCCGACCGCCTTGCCGACCACCGACAGGTAGGCGGCGACGGGCAGCGGCGCGCCCACGTAGGTGTCGGGCACCCAGAAGTGGAACGGGACGGCGGCCGTCTTGAAGGCGAAGCCGACCAGGGTGAGGACGACGCCGGTCTGGGCGAGGGTGTGCAGCTGTCCGTCGACGTGCGTCAGGCGCTGGGCGACCTGGGTGAGGTAGAGAGTGCCGGTGGAGGCGTAGACGAAGCTGATGCCCATCAGGCTGACCGCGGTGGCCGTGACCGAGGACAGGAAGAACTTCAGGGCGGCCTCGGAGGAGCGCTTGTCGCCGTGCCGGATGCCCACGAGGGCGAAGGCCGGCAGGGAGGCGACCTCCAGGGCGACGATGAGCGTGGCCAGGTCGCGCGAGGCGGGCAGCAGGGCGGCGCCGGCCGCCGAGGACAGCAGCAGGAACCAGAACTCTCCCGCCGGGACGCGCCGTTGGTCGTCCTTGAGGCTCGTGACCGACAGCAGGGCCGCGAGCAGGGCGCCGCCGAGGACCAGGAACTGGATGACGAGCGTGAAGTGGTCGGCGGTGTAGCTGCACGCGCGCGTGGCGCGGTTCACGCAGAAGGTGCTGCGGTCGCCGTCCAGGAGCGGCAGCAGCATCAGTGCGGCCACGGTCAGTCCGGCGACCGAGACCCAGCCGAGGACGGGCTTGCGGGCCTCGGGCAGGAACAGGTCGGCGACCAGGACGGCCAGTCCCACGGCGGCGGCGATGGTCGGCGGGGCGACGGCGAGCCAGTCGACGGTCTGGACCAGCGACTCGGCGAGGGGCTGGACGCTCATCGGGTGCCTCCTGCGAGGAGCTGGTGCACGGCCGGGTCGGTCAGGCCGAGCAGTGCCTTCGGCCACAGCCCGGCGCCGACGGTGAGGGCGACGAGCGGGGTCCAGGCGGCGAACTCGTAGCCGTGGACGTCGGCGATCTTCGGGACCTCCTGCTCAACGCCGCCCATGCAGACGCGGCGGACGACGATCAGCATGTACGCGGCCGTCAGCAGGGTGCCGAACGCGCCGATCGCCATGAAGGTGAGGAAGGCCGGGCGGCTGAGGTCTGCGGCGGGCTTGAACGCGCCGAACAGAGCCAGCATCTCGCCCCAGAACCCGGCGAGTCCGGGCAGGCCGAGCGAGGCGACGGCGCCGAAGGCGAGCAGGCCGCCGAGGCGGGGCGCCTTGCCGTACAGCGCGGCACCGGTCTCCTCGGCCAGGGAGTCGAGGTCGGTGGTGCCGGTGCGGTCCTTCAACGCGCCGACCAGGAAGAACAGCAGGCCGGTGATGAGGCCGTGGGCGATGTTGGCGAACAGGGCGCCGTTCACGCCGGTCGGGGTCATGGTGGCGATGCCCAGCAGGACGAAGCCCATGTGGCCGACGGAGGAGTAGGCGATCAACCGTTTGAGGTCGCCCTTCGCACCCCGCTTGGCGAGGGCCAGGCAGGCCAGAGACCCGTAGATGATCCCCACCACGGCGAACGCGGCGAGGTACGGCGCGAAGGTGTGGAAGCCGTGGGGCGCGATCGGCAGCAGGATGCGGACGAAACCGTAGGTACCCATCTTCAGCAGGACACCGGCCAGCAGGACCGAGCCGACGGTCGGGGCGGCGGTGTGAGCGTCGGGCAGCCAGCTGTGCAGCGGCCACATCGGCGCCTTGACCGCGAGCCCGATCCCGATCGCCAGAACGGCGATGACCTGCACGGATGCGGTGAGTGACCGGCCGTTGTCAGTGGCGAGTGCCACCATGTCGAACGTGCCCGCCTTGATTCCGATCAGGAGCAGGCCGAGCAGCATGACGACGGAGCCGAGCAGTGTGAACAGGATGAACTTCCACGCGGCCCGGGTCCGCCCCTCGCCGCCCCAGCGGGCGATGAGGAAGTACATCGGGATGAGCACCATCTCGAACGCGAGGAAGAACAGCAGCAGGTCGAGGACGGCGAAGGTCGCGAGGGTGCCGGACTCGAGCAGGAGCAACAGCGCGACGAACGCCTTCGGGGAGCCTCCCGCGGGCGGCTTGAAGTAGGAGTACAGCGCGCAGAGGAAGGTCAGCAGCGCGGTCAGGACGACAAGGGGGAGCGAGATGCCGTCGATGCCGAGGTGGATCCGCACGTCGAGCGCGGGGATCCAGCTGATGTCGGTCGTGGCCTGCATCTTCGACGGGTGGCCGTGGTCGAAGCCGAGCGCGAGGACGATCGCGGCGACGAGGATCGCGCCGGTCACGGTCACGCCGTGCCGCAGCACGGCCTGCTCGGGCGACTTCCCCTTCAGCCCGGGCGGGGCCGGCAGGAGAGCGGCGACGGCACCGAGGAGCGGGCCGACGACGACGAATGCCAGAAGGAACTGCATCACGGACTCGTTGATATGGATCACGTCTGCTCACGCTCCCGTGGCGACGAGGACGACGGCGACCGCCAGGACGACGGTGCCGGCGAGCAGCGCGCTCACATAGGTCTGCACATTGCCGGTCTGCGCCCGCCGTACGGCGGCCCCCAGCAGCCGCGGCAGGGCGGCCGCGCCGCGTACGTAGGTGTCGACGACCTCACGGTCGAGGAACCGGACGAGACTCGCTCCGGCCTGGACCGGGCGGACGAACAGCACGTCGTACACGGCGTCCAGGTGGAAGCCGGCGGCCGCGTGCCGGTGCAGGGGGCCGAGCAGCAACCGACCGGGGTCCGCCGGGTCGGGCGCGGAGGCGATGTCGCCGTAGGCCGGCGCGTGACCGGCGATGGCCTCGGCCTCGACCAGTGCGGCGTCGCCCTCGGGGTGTGCGGCGACGGCTCCCAGCGGGGCGCGGGCGGCGAGCGGGCTGGTGCGCTGCCAGGCGCCGAAGGTGAGCAGACCGCCGACCAGGGCGAGGCCCGTGCCGAGGATGGAGGTGAGCAGGGTCGGCGTCAGGTCGCGGCCGTCGAACCAGCCGGGCAGCGCACGGTAGGCGAGGCCGCCGAAGGCCAGGGAGGGCACGGCCAGGACCCACAGCACCACGGTCATCGTCAGCGGCTGGCGGCCGTGATCCGGTACCTCGGCGCCCCGGCCGCGGAAGGCCAGCAGCCACAGGCGGGTCGCGTAGGAGGCGGTGAGCAGGGCGGTCAGCAGACCGGCGACGAGGACGATCCAGCCGGCGGGGCCGGGCGCGTGGCCAGTGCTCCCGGTGGCCACGTGCTCGGCGGCGCCGAGGACGGACTCCTTGGAGAAGAAGCCGCTGAACGGCGGGATCGCGGCAAGCGCGAGCAGGGCCACGGTCATCGTCCAGTAGGCGTCCGGGACGCGGTCGCGCAGGCCGCGCATGCGGGACATGGCGGCCAGCGAGTTGGTGCCGGCGGCGTGGATGATCACGCCGGCCGCGAGGAAGAGCAGCGCCTTGAAGGCGCCGTGGGACAGGAGGTGGAAGACGGCGGCACCGCGGTCGCCGACGGCGAGTGCGCCGGTCATGTAGCCGAGCTGGCCGATCGTCGAGTAGGCGAGGACGCGCTTGATGTCGTCCTGGGCGAGCGCGGCGAGCGCCGAGCCGGTCATCGTGACGGCGGCCATGACGGCCAGCACGACCATCGCGGCCCGGGAGGCCTCGAAGACGGGAAGGAGACGCGCGATGAAGTAGACACCGGCGGCGACCATCGTCGCGGCGTGGATCAGCGCCGAGACGGGCGTGGGACCCGCCATCGCGTCCGGGAGCCAGGTGTGCAGCGGGAACTGCGCGGACTTGCCCGCGACGCCCGCGAGGAGCAGCAGGGCGATCAGCGTGGGGTGGTGCAGGTTTCCGCCGGCGACGGTGTCGAGGACGCGGGTGATGCGGAAGGACCCGGCGTCGGTGCCGAGGGCGAACAGGCCGATGAGGAACGGCACGTCGCCGAGCTTGGTGACCAGGAAGGCCTTCAGGGAGGCGGCGCGGGCCTCGGCGGTCTCCCAGTAGTGGCCGACCAGGAAGTAGGAGCAGATGCCCATGACTTCCCAGCCGACCAGCAGCACGATCAGGTCGCCGGAGTAGACGACCAGGAGCATCGCGGAGGTGAACAGGGAGACGAGGGCGGCGTAGGAGGGGTAGCGCGGGTCGTCGCGCAGGTAGCCCGTCGAGTAGATCTGCACGCAGGACGCGATGAACGCGACCAGGATCGCGACGAGCGCGGCGAAACCGTCGATGTGCAGGGCCAGCTCGACCGGGACCGAGCCGGTGGGCGTCAGCTCCGTGTGGGCGTCGAGGGCGCGGCCGCCGCCCTGGTGCGTGGCGACCAGCGCGGCCAGGACGAGCGAAGCCAGCGGCGGCAGCACGGCGAGCGGACGGACGAAGCCGGGGGCGGTGCGGCCGAGCAGCAGGCCGGCCGCGGCGCCCAGGAACGGCAGGAGGGGGACGAGGACGGCGAGGTGGGTCGTGGTCACGCGGTGGCCTCAGCCTTCTCGGCCGCGGAGGTGCCGGGGCCCTCGGTGCCGGGGCCACCGGTCCCGGGGCCCTCGGCGGTGTCGCGGAGCTTGTCGATGTCGGAGGTGCCGCGGTTGCGGTAGACGGCGAGCACGATCGCGAGGCCGATGCCGATCTCGGCGGCGGCGATGGCGATGGTGAACAGGGTCAGCGCCTGGCCGGAGTGCAGGGTGTCCTTGGCGGCCCGGCTCAGCCAGACGTCGAAGGCGACCAGGTTGAGGTTGACGGCGTTGAGCATCAGCTCGACCGACATCAGGACCAGGATCGCGTTGCGGCGGGCGAGGACGCCGTACAGGCCGGTGCAGAACAGGAGGGCGGAGAGTACTGCGGGGTAGGCGAGGTGCATCAGCGGGCGCCTTCCTTGTCGGCCGGGTGAATTCCGGAATCCGCGACGGAAGGGGAACTCTCGGTGACCGTCCGGGAGTTCACAGGGGGAGGGCTCGACTCCGCCTTCGCCTTGCGGGACAGGACGATCGCGCCGACCAGGGCCGCGAGGAGGAGGACGGACAGGGCCTCGAAGGGCAGCACCCAGTGCCGGAACAGGCTCTCGCCGGTGACCCGGGTGGTGCCCGACGCGGGACCGCTCAGGTCGATCCACGTCGCGCGGAAGGCGTCGACGACCACCCACACCAGGGCCACGGCGGCGGCCACCGCGACCGCGAGGGCGATCCAGCGGTTGCCGGAGTCGGCGTCCGGGGAGCGGCCGATCGGCGCCCTGGTGAGCATCAGCCCGAACAGAAGGAGGACGACGACGGAACCGACGTAGATGAGGACCTGCACCCAGGCGATGAACTCGGCGGTGAGCAGGAGGTACTCGACGGCGAGGCCGCCGAGCGCGACCACCAGCCACAGGGCGGCGTGCACCAGCTGCCGGGTGGTGACGGTGACCAGGGCCGCGCCGAAGGTCACCAGGCCGACGAGCAGGAAGGCGATCTCGACACCGGTCGGGGACAGGAAGCCGTGCCGGGCTGCCGCCAGGCTCATGGCTGCGGCGAGGCTCACGACTGGTCCTCCCCCGGGTCGGCCTGCGCGGCCGCCAGCTTCTCGGCGGTCTTGCGGGCGGCGGCGATCTCCTTCGGTTCCTCTGCGGCCGGGTCCAGAGCGGGCGGGGCCGGGACGGTCCACATCCACTCGCGGAGCTTGTCGCGCTCGTGGGTGAGGTCACGGATGTCGGTCTCGGCGTACTCGAACTCCGGGGACCAGAACAGCGCGTCGAAAGGACAGACCTCGATGCAGATACCGCAGTACATGCACAGGGAGAAGTCGATCGCGAACCGGTCGAGGACGTTGCGGCTGCGCTCGCGGCCGCCGGGGGCGGCCGGCGGGACGGTCTCCTTGTGGGAGTCGATGTAGATGCACCAGTCCGGGCACTCGCGGGCGCACAGCATGCAGACCGTGCAGTTCTCCTCGAACAGGCCGATCACGCCGCGGGTGCGCGGAGGCAGCTCGGGCTGGGCGTCCGGGTACTGCTGGGTGACGGACTTCCTCGTCATCGTGCGGAGGGTGACGGCCAGGCCCTTGGCGAGGCCGGAGCCGGGGATGCGGGACCGGGTGGGCGGGAGGGACTCAGCCATCAGGAAATCACCACCTTGACGATGCCGGTGAGGGCGATCTGGGCGAGGGAGAGGGGGACGAGGAGGGTCCAGGAGAGCTTCTGGAGCTGGTCCTCGCGCAGGCGGGGGTAGGTGACGCGGAGCCAGATGACGACGAAGGCGAGGATCGCGGTCTTCAGCAGGGTCCACAGCCAGCCGAGGCCGGCGGCACCCCAGGGGCCGTGCCAGCCGCCCAGGAAAAGGACGGTGGTCAGACCGCACAGGACGACGATGCCGGCGTACTCGGCGAGGAGGAACAGTGCGAAACGCAGACCGGTGTACTCGGTGTACGCGCCGAAGATGATCTCCGAGTCGGCGACGGGCATGTCGAACGGCGGGCGTTGCAGTTCGGCGAGGCCGGCGACGAAGAAGACGAGCGCGCCGACGATCTGCCAGGGCACCCACCACCAGTGGAAGGCATGCAGGATGCCGGGCAGGGAAACCGTGCCCGCGGCCATCGCGACCGAGGCGGCCGCCAGCAGCATCGGCAGTTCGTAGGCGAGCAGTTGGGCGGCCGTGCGCAGGCCGCCGAGCAAGGAGAACTTGTTCGCGCTGGCCCAGCCGGCCATGAGGGAGCCGAGCACGCCGACGCCCATCACCGCGAGCACGAAGAAGACGCCCGCGTCGAGGACCTGGCCGACCGCGCCCTCGCTCGGGCCGATCGGAATCGCGAGCAGCACGAGGAGGTACGGCAGCAGGGCGACGGCGGGGGCGAGCTGGAAGACACGGCGGTCGGCGCCGGCCGGGACCACGTCCTCCTTCTGCGCGAACTTCACGCCGTCGGCGATGAGCTGGGCCCAGCCGTGGAAGCCGCCCGCGTACATCGGGCCGAGGCGGCCCTGCATATGGGCCATCACCTTGTGCTCGGTCTGGCCGACGATCAACGGGAAGGTGAGGAAGACGACGAACACGACCAGGAGTCGCAGGGCGACGTCCAGCGCGTCGTTCACTGCGGGCCTCCTGTGGGGTCGTCGGCGGTGGTGCCGTCGGGGGTTTCGGGAGTGGGCGGTTCGGCTTGCCCGGGCCGCGGCTCGGGCTCCGGCCGCCCGTGCCGACGCTGCGGCTCCGAAGCCTCGCGCTGCGGCTCCGGTTCCTCACGCTGCGACTCGGGCTGTGACTTCGGCTCAGGCGTCCTCGGCGCAGGCGTCGCTCCGGGATCCGGCGCGGGCGTCTTCGGCTGAGGCGTCGCCTCGGGATCCGGCTCGGGTGTCTTCGGCTGAGGCGTCGCCTCGGGATCCGGCTCGGGTGTCTTCGGCTGAGGCGTCGCCTCGGGATCCGGCTCGGGTGTCTTCGGCTGAGGCGGCGCTTCCGGCGTCCGCTCCGGCTCCGGTCGCCCCGTATCCGGTTCCCGCTCGGGTTCCGGCTGCGCCGTCGGCTTCTGCTCCGGCTCGTCGAAAGCCGGCCGGGCGTGGTGCCATGGGGCGTCCGAGCTGCGCGGGGCTGCGCTCCGGCGGGCCGGGGGAGCCGCGCCGTCCGGTTCGGCGGGTGCTTGCCCCTGCTCGGTCACCGGCCCCTGCCCTTGCCCCGGTTCCGTCGCCTGCGTCGGCTCCTGAGCCTGAGTCCCGGCCCGCTGTGAAGCGGAACCCTCCGAGGTGCTGCGTGAGCGGCGCGGGCGTGCCGGGGCCGGGGCTGGTGTCGCCGCAGGCGAAGCTGTCTCGGTGGCCGCGCTGTCCGCCGCCGTCTGACCGGCCTCACCCTCGGCCGCGGCCCGGGCCGGCGTCTGACTCACCGAGCCCTGACTCGCGCTCCGCATCCGGCGCGGCCGGGCACCGGCACCGGCACCGGCACCGGCAGAAGCGCCGTCCCCCGGGGCGGCTTCCCCGGTCGAGTCGGCCGCCGGTGTCGTCTGGCTCGCCGAGCCCTCCACCGCCGTACGGGTGCGCCGTACCGGGCGCTCCCCGGCCGCGCGGGCCGGACGCTCGTGGCGGCGCGCCCCGCCGCGCCCGCGCCGCGGGCCGGGCGGGCCGGGGCGGGCGGGAGTTGGCCCTTCAGCGGACCCCACTCGTTGGGGTCGGGGACGCCCGGGGGCAGCATCTGGCGTCGCCTGGGGCCGCCGTGATCGGATTCGCCGGGCTCCTTCGCGCCGGGCCAGGCCTTGGCCACGCGGGCGGCGAGGACGAAGTCCTTGCGGAGCGGGTGGCCCTCGAAGTTCTCGGGGAGGAGGAGGTGCTCCAGCGACGGGTGGCCCTCGAAGCGGACGCCGAACATCTCGTGGGTCTCGCGCTCGTGCCAGGCGGCGCCCGCGTAGACGCCGACCGCGGAGGGCAGCGCCGGTGCCTCGTGCGGGACGGTCGTACGGACCAGGAGACGGCGGACCGGGTGCAGGGCGACGACGTGGGCCGAGACGCGGAAGCCCGTGCCCGGTTCGTCGACCGCGCTCAGCCAGTCGAAGTAGGTGCAGCCCAGGGTCGTACGGGCCGTCTCCAGGGCGGTGAGCCAGGCGGAGGGCGGTACGTCCACGGTCAGCAGGTCGTACGACTCCTCGGCCGTGGCGTCCCTGCCGAAGAGGTCCTCGACCGGGGCGGGCAGCCAGCCGACCGTGCTCATCGCGCGTCCCCCTCGGCGGCGGGCGCCGGCGGCTTCACCAGATCGCTGGTCAGCTCGGCCACCGACGGCCGGGAGTCGCCGTAGCGCTCCCCCAGCGACTCGCGGGCGATCTTCTCCTGGAGCTTGAGGATGCCCTGGAGCAGTGCCTCGGGGCGCGGCGGGCAGCCGGGGACGTAGACGTCCACGGGGATGATCTGGTCGACGCCCTTGGTGACGGAGTAGGAGTCCCAGTAGGGGCCGCCGCAGTTGGAGCAGGCGCCGAAGGAGATGACGTACTTCGGCTCGGGCATCTGCTCGTACAGGCGCTTCACGGCCGGGGCCATCTTGTCCGTCACCGTGCCCGACACCACCATGAGGTCGGCCTGGCGGGGGCCCGGCGCGAACGGGATGACGCCGAGCCGGATGAAGTCGTGGCGGGCCATCGACGCGGCGATGAACTCGATCGCGCAGCAGGCGAGGCCGAAGTTGAAGACCCAGAGCGAGTAGCGGCGGCCCCAGTTGAGGATCACCTTCATCGGCTCGGGGGCCAGCCGGGCGAGCGCGCCCAGCCGCTTCGGCTCGGGGAGCGACACGGGAGTGGGGGTCACGTCCATGCCAGGACGCCCTTCTTGTATGCGTACAGCAGGCCGACGGCGAGGAAGCCCAGGAAGACGAACATCTCCACGAGTGTCGTCGCGCCGTAGCCGGGGGCGGCGAAGACCGTCGCCCAGGGGAAAAGGAAGATCGAGTCGACCGCGAAGATCACGTACAGGAAGGCGTAGACGTAGTAGCGGACCTGGGTGTGAGCCCAGCCCTCGCCGACGGGGTCGACGCCGCACTCGTAGGTCAGGAGTTTTTCAGGAGTCGGCACCACGGGGCGCAGCAGCCGGCCGGCGCCGAAGGCGACGGCGACGAACAGCACGCCGATGAGCGCGAGCAGCCCCACGACCGAGTAGGACCGGAAGTAGCCGGCCGCGATGACGTTCGCCGCGGCGACCGTCGAGTCCCCCAACGTCTCCCGCACCGTACGCGCCTCGCTCCCTGACCTCGTGACCTGTGACCTGTGGCCTGTGACCTGCTTGGTCTGGCCTGTTTGCCTGTGCCCTGAGTGAACTCTGTGATCCCCGCTGTTCGAGGACCTGTACGCACGGGAGTCTAGGCCCTGATAAAGAGCCGGTAAGCAGCCAGTCACGGCATGAGACGAGTGACGGACGGGAGGGTGGGGTTTTCCCCCGGCGGCGGAGGGCGGCGTACCGCATGGCGCGGAGGGTGCCGCGCACGGCAGGCTGACCGGTATGACCGCTCCCCGTACCGCCGCCGGACCGGCCGACGGCACCGACCGTCTGCCCCCGCTCCGGCCGGCCTATGACCCGCACACCTGGAAGGAGATCGCGTACCTCCTGCTGAACCTGCCGGTGACGGTGTTCGGCTTCGTGTACGCGGTCACCACGCTGTCCGTGGGCGGGTCGCTCACGGTCACCGTGGTGGGCCTGCCGCTGCTCGCGCTGAGCCTGCTGGGCGCGCGTCAGCTGGGGAAACTGGAGCGGGCACGCGCCCGGTGGCTGCTCGGGGTACGGGTGGAGGAGCCGACTCCGCTGCCGCTTGCCAGGGGCGGGAGCCTGGTGCAGCGGCTGTGGATGGCGCTGAAGGACCCGGTCGGCTGGCGGACGCTGCTGTACGACCTGATCCGGCTGCCCTGGGGCATCCTCACCTTCTGCACCGTGCTGACCTCGTTGATCGTGCTGTGGCCGGTGCTGCCGTATCTGGCGCGCGGTCTTGCCAATGTGGACCGGGCGCTGGTGCGCGGCCTGCTGTCGCCCTCGGACGGGCTGGAACGCCGTATCGCCGAGCTGGAGTCGGACCGGGGGGTCGTGGTCGACACGGCCGCCGCCGACCTGCGGCGCATCGAGCGGGACCTGCACGACGGGGCGCAGGCCCGGCTGGTGAACCTGGCCATGGGGCTCGGCCTGGCCAAGGAGAAGCTGCTGGAGGATCCCGACTCGGCGGCGGCGATGGTGGACGAGGCGCACGGCGAGGTAAAGCTGGCCCTGCAGGAGCTGCGCGACCTCGCCCGCGGCATCCACCCCGCCGTACTGACCGACCGCGGACTGGACGCGGCCCTGTCCTCCGTGGCCACACGCTGCACGGTGCCGGTGAAGGTCACCGTGGACCTGGTGGCCAGGCCGGCACCGGCCATCGAGGGCATCGCCTACTTCACGGTCTCCGAACTGCTCCAGAACATCAGCAAGCACAGCCGCGCCCGTAACGCCTCCGTCGACGTCTGGCGCGCCGAGGACCGGCTGCTGATCCAGGTCCGCGACGACGGCCAGGGCGGCGCCCGGCTGGAGGGCGGCAGCGGGATGCGGGGCCTCTCGGAGCGGCTGGGCGCGGTGGACGGCCTGTTCGTCCTCGACTCCCCGGCCGGTGGCCCGACGGTGGTCACGGCGGAACTGCCGTGGCGGGACCGGACGGAGTAGCCCCGGCCGCCCTCACGTGGTGCGGGGGTGGGGAAAACCCCCGGGGCAGGACGCCGACGGCCTCCATGGCCTGGAACGCCGCGACGCACGACCGTAGAAGACGCGGCCGACACGGCCGTGACGAGCACGGCTGACACGGCTGTGGAGGCCACGGCTGGCACGGCCGCCGCCTCGCTCGGACGGCGAGCGGGAAAACGACGAGAACGGAACGGGATTCGATGGCCACGGAGTACGGACACGGGTATGAGCGGGGGCAGGGGCGGCCCGCCGGAACCGGCTACCGGCTGCTGCCCGCCGGGCTGCGGGCGCCGTTCGAGGCGCGCAGCTGGCGCGAGTTCGGGTACGTCCTGCTGAGCCTGCCGATCTCGGTCGTGCTGTTCACCTGGACGGTCACGATGGTGTCGCTGGGGGCGGGCCTGCTCGTGACCTTCCTCGGCGTCCCGGTGCTCGCGGCGGCGCTCGCCGGCTGCCGGGGCTTCGGTGCGCTGGAGCGGGCGCGGGCGCGCGGGCTGCTGGGACTGGACGTGGCCGCGCCGGAGCCGCTGCGGGTGCACAAGCCGGGTGCGCTGGCCTGGATGGGCGCGGTGCTCAAGAGCGGCACCTCCTGGCGGAATCTGCTGTACGCGCTGGTGCAGTTCCCCTGGGCCGTGTTCTCGTTCACGGTGGCCGTGACCCTGTGGCCCATGGGCTGGGCGCTGCTGACCTACCCGCTGTGGTTCTGGGTCTTCCCGGCCTACGTCGGTCAGGGCGGGCTGCAGCTGTACGGCGACGAGCACCACCGGGTCTTTCTCGACAACCCCTTCGAGATCAGCGTGACCGCGCTGGTGGGCCTGCTGTTCACGCTGGCCACGCCGTGGATCGTACGGGCCCTGACGACGGTGGACGGGCTGCTGGTACGAGGGCTGCTGGGGCCCTCGCCGCTGTCGGCGCGGGTGGTGGAGCTGGAGTCGGACCGCGGGGTCGTGGTCGACACGGCCGCCGCTGACCTGCGGCGCATCGAGCGGGACCTGCACGACGGGGCACAGGCCCGGCTGGTGAACCTGGCCATGGACCTGGGGCTGGCGAAGGAGAAGCTCCGGGAGGATCCGCGGGCTGCGGCGCAGATGGTGGAGGAGGCGCACGGCGAGGTGAAGACGGCGCTGCAGGAGCTGCGCGACCTCGCCCGCGGCATCCACCCCGCCGTACTGACCGACCGCGGACTCGACGCGGCCCTGTCCTCCGTGTCCTCCCGCTGCACGGTGCCGGTGAAGGTCGAGGTCGACCTGCCGGGCCGGCCGGCACCGGCCATCGAGGGCATCGCCTACTTCACGGTCTCCGAACTGCTCCAGAACATCAGCAAGCACAGCCGGGCCCGGTCGGCCTCCGTCGACGTCTGGCGCGCCGAGGACCGGCTGCTGATCCAGGTGGTGGACGACGGTGTCGGCGGCGCGGACGTCTCGCGCGGCTCGGGCCTGGCCGGGCTCGCCGGACGCCTGGACGCGGTGGACGGCGTCCTCGTGGTGGACTCCCCGGAGGGCGGGCCCACCCGGGTGATCGCGGAACTGCCCTGGCGGGCCTGACCGCACATCCTTGCGGACCTGACAGCACAACAGCACCCCCCTTGTCCCTGGCCCGTACGCCCGCCCCCCTTTCCCCGGCCCGTACGCCCGCTGCCATGGCGATGGAATTCCCTGGTGGGGCGGCGGGCCGGGGCGATTGCTGGAATGCTTGGCCTCCGTACGGACGCACGTCGTCGCAGAGCGGGCATGGGGGGCCGGGAGATCGTGGAGGACAGGGTGCGGGTGGTCATCGCCGAGGACTCGGTGCTGCTCAGAGAGGGCCTGACCCGGCTGCTGACCGACCGTGGGCACGACGTCGTGGCCGGTGTCGGGGACGCGGAGGCGCTGGTGAAGACCATCGCCGACCTGGACGCTCAGGGCACGCTGCCCGACGTGGTCGTGGCGGACGTACGGATGCCTCCGACCCACACCGACGAGGGCGTGCGCGCGGCCGTACAGCTGCGCAAGACGTATCCGGGGCTCGGGGTGCTGGTGCTGTCGCAGTACGTGGAGGAGCGCTACGCCACCGAGCTGCTCGCGGGTTCCAGCCGGGGCGTGGGCTATCTGCTCAAGGACCGGGTCGCCGAGGTGCGCGAGTTCGTGGACGCGGTGGTGCGGGTCGCGCAGGGCGGTACGGCGCTGGACCCCGAGGTGGTCGCGCAGTTGCTCGGCCGCAGCCGCAAGCAGGACGTGCTGACCGGACTGACCCCGCGCGAGCGCGAGGTGCTCGGGCTGATGGCCGAAGGCCGGACGAACTCGGCGATCGCCCGGCAGCTGGTGGTCAGCGACGGCGCCGTGGAGAAGCACGTCAGCAACATCTTCCTGAAGCTCGGCCTGACACCGAGTGACGGGGACCACCGGCGTGTTCTGGCGGTTCTCACCTACCTGAACTCCTGAGGGCCTCTCCGAACCCCTGAGAACCGTGGGACGCGCGGGGAGTGCCTTGATCCGCGCTTGAGTGCCGCGGGACATCATGGAAGCCACAGCGAAGCCAGCGCGAAAGGCCATCTCGAAAAGTCGTCCAATTCATGGACAACCTCGGGAAGGCGACCCTAACCGACGTAGGGTTGATCCTGGGATGGTCGGTGGGACGGCCACACCCCGGACAGCCGCCTCGAAGGAGGTCCAGTTCAGTGACCAGCCAGGTCAGCAGCCCAGCGGAGCAGACCGACGGATCCGTCGTAGGAGAGCAGCGCGACCCGGGTGACGCGAAGAACGTGCGGCGCCTGGACCGGGTGATCATCCGGTTCGCGGGGGACTCGGGTGACGGTATGCAGCTCACGGGTGATCGTTTCACCTCGGAGACCGCTTCCTTCGGTAATGACCTTTCCACCCTGCCGAACTTCCCCGCCGAGATCCGTGCTCCCGCCGGCACCCTGCCCGGAGTCTCCAGTTTCCAGTTGCATTTCGCGGACCACGACATCCTCACTCCGGGTGATGCCCCGAACGTGCTGGTCGCGATGAACCCGGCCGCGCTGAAGGCGAATGTCGGTGACCTGCCGCGCGGGGCGGAGATCATCGTCAACACGGACGAGTTCACCAAGCGTGCCCTGCAGAAGGTCGGCTATGCCGTCTCCCCGCTCGAGGACGGCTCCCTCGACGGCTACGGCCTGCACCCGGTGCCGCTGACGACCCTCACGGTCGAGGCGCTGAAGGAGTTCGACCTCTCCCGCAAGGAGGCCGAGCGCAGCAAGAACATGTTCGCGCTGGGTCTTCTGTCGTGGATGTACCACCGGCCCACCGAGGGCACCGAGAAGTTCCTGAGGTCGAAGTTCGCGAAGAAGCCTCAGATCATGGCGGCGAACATCGCCGCGTTCCGGGCGGGCTGGAACTTCGGTGAGACCACGGAGGACTTCGCGGTCTCCTACGAGGTCGCCCCGGCCGCCAAGGCCTTCCCCGTGGGCACCTACCGCAACATCTCCGGCAACCTCGCCCTGGCCTACGGCCTGGTCGCCGCCTCCCAGCAGGCGGACCTGCCGCTGTTCCTGGGGTCGTACCCGATCACACCGGCCTCGGACATCCTGCACGAGCTGAGCCGGCACAAGAACTTCGGTGTGCGGACCTTCCAGGCGGAGGACGAGATCGCGGGCATCGGGGCGGCGCTGGGCGCGGCGTTCGGCGGTTCGCTCGCGGTGACGACGACGTCCGGTCCCGGTGTGGCGCTGAAGAGCGAGACGGTCGGTCTGGCGGTCTCGCTGGAGCTGCCGCTGCTGGTGGTCGACATCCAGCGCGGCGGCCCGTCCACCGGTCTGCCGACCAAGACCGAGCAGGCCGACCTGCTGCAGGCGATGTTCGGCCGCAACGGCGAGGCGCCGGTGCCGATCGTGGCGCCGAGAACGCCGGCGGACTGCTTCGACGCCGCCGTGGAGGCGGCCCGGATCGCGCTGACGTACCGCACGCCGGTGATGCTGCTCTCCGACGGCTACCTGGCCAACGGCTCGGAGCCGTGGCGGATCCCGGACCTGGAGGAACTGCCCGATCTGCGCGTGCGGTTCGCCACCGGCCCCAACCACACCCTCGAGGACGGCACCGAGGTCTTCTGGCCGTACAAGCGGGACCCCAAGACCCTCGCCCGGCCGTGGGCGATCCCGGGCACACCGGGGCTGGAGCACCGCATCGGCGGTATCGAGAAGCAGGACGGCACGGGCAACATCTCCTACGACCCGGCCAACCACGACTACATGGTCCGTACCCGCCAGGCCAAGATCGACGGGATCGACGTCCCGGACATCGAGGTCGACGACCCCGACGGCGCGAAGACGCTGGTCCTGGGCTGGGGCTCGACGTACGGCCCGATCACGGCGGCGGTACGGCGGCTGCGCCGCGCCGGCGATTCGATCGCGCAGGCCCATCTGCGCCACCTCAACCCCTTCCCGCGCAACCTCGGTGAGGTCCTGGCGCGCTACGACAAGGTGGTGATCCCGGAGATGAACCTGGGGCAGCTCGCCACCCTGATCCGGGCGAAGTACCTGGTCGACGCCCACTCCTACAACCAGGTCAACGGCATGCCGTTCAAGGCGGAACAGCTCGCCACGGCGCTGAAGGAGGCCATCGATGACTGACGCCACCCACGGGCTGCTGCAGCTGGTCCCCAAGGCCGAGGCCAAGCAGTCGATGAAGGACTTCAAGACGGACCAGGAGGTGCGCTGGTGCCCGGGCTGCGGTGACTACGCCATCCTCGCCGCCGTGCAGGGCTTCATGCCCGAGCTGGGCCTGGCGAAGGAGAACATCGTCTTCGTCTCCGGCATCGGCTGTTCCTCCCGCTTCCCGTACTACATGAACACCTACGGGATGCACTCCATCCACGGCCGCGCCCCCGCCATCGCCACCGGCCTGGCCACCAGCAGACGCGATCTGTCCGTGTGGGTGGTCACCGGTGACGGCGACGCCCTGTCCATCGGCGGCAACCACCTCATCCACGCCCTGCGCCGCAACGTCAACCTCAAGATCCTGCTGTTCAACAACCGGATCTACGGCCTGACCAAGGGCCAGTACTCCCCGACCTCGGAACTCGGCAAGATCACCAAGTCGACGCCGATGGGTTCCCTGGACGCCCCGTTCAACCCGGTGTCCCTCGCGATCGGCGCCGAGGCCTCCTTCGTCGCCCGCACCATCGACTCCGACCGCAAGCACCTCACCGAGGTCCTGCGCCAGGCCGCCGACCACCCCGGCACCGCCCTGATCGAGATCTACCAGAACTGCAACATCTTCAACGACGGCGCCTTCGACGCCCTCAAGGACAAGCAGCAGGCCACAGAGGCGCTCATCCGCCTCGAGCACGGACAGCCGATCCGCTTCGGCACCGACAACGCACGTGGCGTCGTACGCAACCGGGACACCGGCGACCTGGAGGTCGTCACGGTGACGGCACAGAACGAGACGGACATCCTGGTCCACGACGCGCACACCGCGTCCCCGACCACCGCCTTCGCCCTGTCCCGCCTCGCCGACCCCGACACCCTGCACCACACCCCCATCGGCGTCTTCCGTAACGTCGAACGGCCGGTCTACGACACCGCCATGGCCGACCAGCTCGACACCGCCATCGAGCAGAAGGGCAAGGGCGACCTCGCCGCGCTGCTGGCCGGCGGCGACACCTGGACGGTCGTCGGCTAGACGTCCGTCTAGACGTCCCTCTAGAGGTCCATCTAGACGTCCATCGCTCGGCTACGAGGCCCGGGACTGGATTTCCCGGGCCTCGTCGTACGCCCGGCGCCTGTCGTCGTAGGCCTGGCGGGCCTGCTCCACCGCGCCCATGCGGTCGTGGGTCCACCGGGCGAGGGAACGCACCTGCTCCGCCGCCTCGCGGCCGAGGCCGGTGAGGGAGTAGTCGACGCGGGGCGGGATGACCGGCTTGGCGTCCCGGTGGACCAGGCCGTCGCGCTCCAGGGTCTGGAGGGTCTGGGTGAGCATCTTCTCGCTGACGCCGCGCCCGCCGAAGGCGCTGATCGCCCGGCGCAGCTCGCTGAACCGGTACGGCCGCTCCAGCAGCTCGATCAGGACGAGCACGCCCCAGCGGCTGGTGACGTGCTCCAGGACGAGCCGGTAGGGGCACAGAGCCTCGGCATCCGTCATCTGATTGCTTACCGTCATGCCAGTACCTTACTTCAAAGTGGGTACTTTCGCTTGGTTAGTGCCACTCCTAGGGTGAGTGCCATACGGCATTACGACACCGGGCACCCCACAAGGAGTTTGCGAACCATGAGCATCGTCGTCACCGGAGCCACCGGACACCTCGGCCGCCACGTCATCGAGCAGCTGCTGGAGAAGGTTCCGGCGGAGCAGATCACCGCCGTCGTGCGCGACGAGCAGAAGGCCGCCGACCTCGCGGCCCGCGGCGTGAAGCTCGCTGTCGCCGACTACAACGCACCCGAGACCTTCGACACCGTCTTCACCGCCGGCGACAAGGTCCTGCTGATCTCGGGCAACGAGTTCGACAAGGGCCGGGTGCGGCAGCACAAGGCCGTCATCGACGCCGCCGGGGCGGCGGGCGTGGCACTGCTCGCGTACACCAGCGCCCCGGGCACCCTGAAGGCCGCCCTCGCGGACGACCACCGGGCGACGGAGGAGGTGCTGCTCGCCTCCGGCCTGCCCTACACGCTGCTGCGCAACGGCTGGTACTTCGAGAACTACACCGAGAACCTCGCCCCGGTGCTGGAGCACGGCGCCGTCGTCCAGTCCGCCGGCGACGGCCGGATCTCCGCCGCCTCCCGCGCCGACTACGCCGCCGCCGCGGTCGCGGTGCTGACCGGCGAGGGCCACGAGAACAAGATCTACGAGCTGGGCGGCGACGAGCCGTTCGGCTTCGCCGAGTACGCGGCCGAGCTGAGCCGGCAGACCGGCAGGGAGATCGCCTACACCCCGGTCTCCCCCGAGGCCTTCACCGGCATCCTGACCGGCGCCGGGCTGCCCGGGCCGCTGGCCGAGATCCTGGCCGGCGTGGACGCCTCGATCGAGAAGGGCGAGCTGGTCGTCACCTCCGGCGACCTCGCCCGCCTGACCGGTCGTCCGGCGCAGCGGCTGGCCGAGGCGGTCGCCGCCGCGCTCAAGAGCTGAACATCACACTCGGCTGTCATGACCGTATGGCGATACGGGCATGACAGCCGGGAGTCCGCGACGCTACCTTCTTTCTCGCGCGCGCGGGTGTGACGAGAAGGAGGGGCCGTGAGCGGAACGTCCAAGAACTCCGGGAGCGAGAACCGGAGTGGCCTGCTGAACGGCTTCGCCGCCTACGGCATATGGGGGCTCGTCCCCCTGTTCTGGCCCCTGCTGAAGCCCGCCGGTGCGGTGGAGATCCTCGCCCACCGCATGGTCTGGTCCCTGGTCGTCGTCGCCGTCGCTCTGCTCTTGGTGCGGCGCTGGGCCTGGGCCGGACAACTGCTGCGCCAGCCGCGCCGGCTCGCGCTCGTCGCCGTGGCCGCCGCCGTCATCACCGTGAACTGGGGCGTCTACATCTGGGCCGTGAACTCAGGCCATGTGGTCGAGTCCTCGCTCGGGTACTTCATCAACCCGCTGGTGACCATCGCGATGGGCGTGCTGCTGCTGAAGGAGCGGCTGCGGCCCGTGCAGTGGACGGCGGTCGCGACGGGTTTCGCCGCCGTCGTCGTCCTGACCGTCGGCTACGGCCGCCTGCCGTGGATCTCGCTCGTCCTCGCCTTCTCCTTCGCCGCCTACGGCTTCGTGAAGAAGAAGGTCGGCCTCGGTGGCATCGAGTCGCTGGCGGCCGAGACCGCGATCCAGTTCCTGCCCGCGCTCGGCTACCTGCTGTGGCTCGTCGCCCACAGCAGGGCCAGCTTCGTGAACGACGGCGCCGGGCACGCCGTCCTGCTCGCCTCCACCGGCCTTGTCACCGCGCTGCCGCTCGTCTGCTTCGGCGCGGCGGCGATCCGTGTGCCCCTGTCGACGCTGGGCCTGCTGCAGTACCTCGCCCCCGTCTTCCAGTTCCTGCTCGGCATCCTGTACTTCCACGAGGCCATGCCGCCCGAGCGGTGGGCCGGGTTCGCGCTGGTCTGGCTGGCGTTGATCCTGCTCACGGGTGAGGCGCTGCGTTCCGCGCGGCGGACGCGGGAATCGCTGGTGGTGGCGCGCGGTGGAAAGTCCGCGTCCACCGCGGTGGACGCCTGACGGCTGTCCGACGGCAGTCCAACGGCTGTCCGGCGGCTGTCCGACGGCCGGTGTGGTGGGCGGCTGTTGTCAGTGCCGCGCGCTATAAGTGGCAGCCATGTCGACACAGACGCCCGCACCCCTGCACTGGAAGCTCGTCATCGACGCGGCCGACCCGCACACGCAGGCCGACTTCTGGGCCGCCGCGCTGCACTACACGGCCGAGGACAACAGCGCCCTGATCGAACGGCTGCTGTCCGCCGGCGCGCTGCCCGGCGACGCCACCGTCGAGTACCACGGCCGCCCAGCCTTCCGCGACCTGATCGCCGTACGGCATCCCGACGATCCGTACGACCCCGGGTCCGGCACCGGGCTGGGCCGGCGCCTGCTCTTCCAGCGCGTCCCGGAGCCGAAGACGGTCAAGAACCGCCTCCACCTCGACCTGCACGCCGGCCCCGAGCGGCGCGCGCCGGAGCTGGCCCGGCTCCAGGCGCTGGGCGCACGGGTCGTACGCGAGGTGAAGGAGCCCGCCGGCGAGTGGCTGGTGCTGACGGACCCCGAGGGCAACGAATTCTGCTTGCAGTAGGCCTGGTGCAGAGCGGGGTTACGGCTGTGCGGCGCGGGCCGCCCGTTCGGTCAGGCGGACCATGCGGGCGCGGGCGGACTCCAGCGGCTGCGGGTCGGCGGCGGCGGGGCCGGGCTCGGCGGTGAGGTCCGTCCACAGCGCGATCAGGTCGTGGCCCAGCCGCAGTCCCTCCTCGGGGTCGCGTACCGCACGCCAGGCGGTCGCCGCGCTCCGCACGTTGCCGTAGGCGGCCTCGGCGTCCCGGGACTGCCGGCGCAGCCTGGCGAGATCCAGGGACTGCTCGAAGGCGCGGACCGGATTGCCGCCCAAATACGCGATGTAGGCGGACAGTTCGCGCAGGTGCAGCACCTCGGCGTGACCGGGGCCGAGCACGGTGGCCGCCTCGGTGACCGTACGGTCGGCCAGTTCCGCCGCCGCCTCGATCCGGCCCGCCCGCACGGCCTCGTTGATCCGCGTCATCGGTTCGGTCAGCAACTCGGCCCCCTCCGCCGTCTCGGTCACGGGCGCGTCCCCGAGCACCTCCTCGGCCACGGCGTCGAACCCGCGGGCAGGGGTGTGGGCAGGGGCGTCGAAAGCCTCGGCGGGGATATAGGCGGGCACGGAGGAGGAGTCGGCGGAGTCGGAGGAGTCGGCGACGGCGGATACAGATGCGGATGCAGACGCCGTAGGCGCGGGCTCCTCAGCCTTCAGAACGCCAACGGCCTCCGGGACATCGGCCTTCGGGACGCCGATGACCATCGGGATGTCGGCCTTCGGGACGCCGATGACGGCTGCCGGGGTCGAGGCCGGGGTCGAGGCTGAGGTCGGCGTCATGACCGGCGGAGGGCCGAACTGTCCCGTCGGCGCCTGCACCATGCCGGCCGGCGCCGTCCCGGCCGGCACGACCCCCGGCTGCGTCGGCCGCCGCGGCTCCTGCCGGGAAGCCGTCCGTTCCGGCTCACCCGTGACGCGGCTGGAGCCGTCCGCCGAGACCTCCAGCGGAACCACGCAGCCGGCCTGTTCGTCATGAATCGTGGCGCGTATCGGGGCGCCCAGGCTGATGGCGAGGCGCTGGAGGTGGTTCAGGACCGCCTGCTGGATCTCCTCGCCCGGCGCGACCACCACCGACGTCCCACCCACCGACGCACCTCCCGCGCCGAACACCCGGACCGGTACCACCGCCGGGTGTTCCGCAGGCTGCTGCGCCCGCTTCTTCTCGAAGCTCAGTCGAGACATCGGTTTTCCCTCACTCCCCCGGCGTCGCGATCCGGTCGTACGCGTCCTGCCCACCAGTGTGTCGGCTCCGCCCGGCTTCCGCGTCACCGCAGCGTCACAGCCTCGCACCAGGCGCGCCCTGGTCAAAATTGCTTGCACATGCATAAGATGCACACGCTTTTAATCCTGGTACGACAGCACTCCCTGGGGGACCCCATGAGCCGCCGTTTCCTGTTCGTGCTCGGCAGTGCCCGCACTGGAGGCAACACCGAGCTGCTGGCCCGCACGGCGGCCGAGCAGCTGCCCGGCGATGTCGAACAGCGCTGGATCCGCCTCGCCGAGCACCCGCTGCCCGACTTCGTGGACCTGCGGCACGATGCCGATCACGTACGGCCGCCGCGGGACGGCAGCACCAGCCTGCTGCTGGACGCCACACTCGCGGCCACGGACATCGTGATCGCCTCGCCGCTGTACTGGTACTCGGTGTCCGGCCTCACCAAGCGCTACCTCGACCACTGGTCGGGCTGGCTGCGCACCCCGGGCCTGGACTTCAAGGCGACCCTGGCGGGCCGCACGCTCTGGGGCATCGCCGCGCTGGCCGACCGGGAGCCGTCCGTCGCCGATCCCTACGTCGGCACCCTCAACAACTCGGCCGCCTACATGGGCATGCGCTTCGGCGGGGTCCTGCTCGGCAACGGCAGCGGGCCGGGCGACGTACTGAAGGACGCCGACGCGCTCACGCGCGCCAAGACCTTCTTCGAGCGGGAAGCGCCCCTCGCGCGCTTCCCGTACGAGACGGCCGCCCGCTAGCACCCCGGCCCCTACGCGCTGATGTCCTTCGTCGTGAACCTCGCCCAGGCCGCCGAGCCGAACACGGCCGCGTACAGCGCCTGCAGGCCGAGGTTCTTCTCCAGGTCGTCCCAGTAGACCGGGTCGCGCATCAGGTCGGCGAACGACAGCCAGTAGTGCGAGAAGAAGTACGGCTGCAGCGCGTGCAACTGGGGTATCTGGTCGAGGATCTGGACGGTGATGAGCAGTCCGACCGTCGTCGCCATCGCCGCGATCCCGCTGCCCGTGAGCGTGGACACGAACAGGCCGAGCGCGGCCACGCCGACCAGTGAGGCGGCGACGACCAGCGCGATCAGCAGGGCCCTGCCGAGGCCCTCGGCGAAGCTGATCCGGGTGCCGGATATCGTCGTCAGGCCGCCCAGCGGGAACAGCAGCGCACCGGTGATCAGTGCCGAGACGGCGACGACCAGGGTGGCCAGCAGACAGAAGGCCATCACGGTCGTGTACTTGGTGAGCAGCAGCCTGCTCCGGCCGGCCGGGGCGACCAGCAGATAGCGCAGGGTGCCCGCGCCCGCCTCGCCGGCTATCGCGTCGCCCGCGACGACCCCGACGGCCATAGGGAGGAAGAACGGCAGGGTCGCGGCCAGCGCCGTGAACACCAGGAACAGACCGTTGTTGGTGATCTGCGAGATGAACGCCGGGCCCTGGCCGCCGTGGTCCGCCGAACCGCCGCCGCGCGTCTGGATCTTCACCGCGATCCCGACCAGCACCGGCACCGCGGCCAGCACCCCGAGCAGGGCGAGCGTGCGCCAGCGGCGGAGCGTCGTGACCAGCTCGCTGCGCAGCAGCCCGAACGTCCACAGCGGACTCGGCCGACGCGCCTCGGCCACCGGGGCCGCCGGGAGTGTCTCAGCCCGCGACATCGAAGCCCTCCCCCGTCAGTGCCACGAACGCGTCCTCCAGCGAGGCCCGTTCGAGCGCGAAGCCGCGGACCCGCACCCCCGCCGCGACCAGGGCCGCGTTCACCTCGGCGAGGTCCCGCGCGGGCGGTTCGCCGGTGACCTGGTCGCCGTCGGCGGTGACGTCCGCGACGCCCTGCTCCTTCAGCACCCGGGCCGCCTCGGCCGTGTCCGGGGTGGTCACCACCAGCCGGCCGCGCGCACCCGCCGCGAGGTCGGCCACCGCGCCCTGGGTGACGAGCCGGCCCTGCGTCATGACCGCCGCGTGGGTGCACACCTGCTCGATCTCGTCGAGGAGATGGGAGGAGAGGAATACGGTCGTACCGTCGGCGGCCAGCTCTCTGATCAGGGTGCGGATCTCCCGCATGCCCTGCGGGTCGAGGCCGTTGGTGGGCTCGTCCAGCACGAGCAGCCGGCGCGGCTGGAGCAGCGCGGCCGCGAGGCCCAGGCGCTGCTTCATACCGAGCGAGTACGCCTTCGCCTTCTTGCCGGCGGCGGCCGTGAGGCCCACCCGGTCCAGGGCGGCGGCGACGCGGGCGCGCCGGGTGCGGGGGTCGGCGGTCGGGTCGGCGGCGTCGTAGCGCAGCAGGTTGTCCCGGCCGGAGAGGAAGCCGTACAGGGCGGGGCCTTCGATGAGCGCGCCGACCTCAGGGAGCACGGCACGGGCCGCCCGGGGCATCGGGCGGCCCAGCACGCTGGCCGTGCCGGCGGTCGGCTCGATCAGGCCCATCAGCATGCGGATGGTGGTGGTCTTGCCCGAGCCGTTCGGGCCGAGGAAGCCGAAGACGCTGCCCGCCGGGACGGTCAGGTCGAGACCGTCGACGGCGAGCTGTCCGCCGCGGTAGCGCTTGGTGAGGCCGTGCGTGGCGATGACGCTCGCCTCCGCCTGCCCCGGGGCACGCTCCCCCGCGTCCCCCGCCTCACGCTCCGTGGCGGACGGTCCGTCCATCGGCTCCCCCTCCTCGATTCGTCCTCCCGTGAAGGGTCAACGCACGGTCACGGCCCGTAGTGCCCGCAAGGGGTCACTTTCCCTCGTTCGCCGCCTTCACCAGGGCGTCCTTGGTCACCGCGCCGGCGTAGACCTTGCCGTCGTCGGTGATCAGGGCGTTGACCAGGCGGGTGGAGAAGACCGTGCCCTTGCCGAACTTCCCGGAGACGTGGTCACCGAGCGAGCCGAGGAAGCCGCTGAGGTCACCGGCCTTGGAACCGCCGGCCGGCAGGCCGCCCTTGGCGCCGGTGTCGAAGGTGGCGATGGACGTCCAGCCCTTGCCGAGGACCGTGGATCCCTCGCGGCCCCCGGCGAAGCCCTCGCCGGCCTTCGGCGCGTGCTGCCGTGCCGTGGCGTCCTTCTTCTGCTCCGTCACCTTCGCGCCCTTGGGCGCGGTGAAGGCGAAGGCGGAGGCAGCCGGCCTGGCGAAGGAGACCTCGGTGAAGCCCGCGTCGACGACGGCGGCGCCGCCGCTCTTCGGGGTCAGCGTGAACTTCAGCGGCATGCCCGTCCTGGCGTCGACGGCGATGCTGATCGCGCCGACCGTGGTACCGGACTGCCGGGGCTTGATCAGCAGCTTGTAGGCGGCGCGCCCGGCGACCTGCTCGGTGCCGTCGACGGTGACGGACGTGGTGCCGTCCACCCCCTTCAGCGCCTGGTCGGCGAAGTCCTTGGGCGTGGCCGGGGGCTCGGCCCGGTGGTCCTTGCCGGAGTCGGCGGAGGTGCCGTGGAAGACCGAGTTGGTCTTGCTGTCGTAGCCCCATACGTTCGTGCCGTTGTGGATGAGGCTGTACTCGGAGCCGCTCTCCAGCAGCGACAGCTTCTGCTTCTCGGGGCCGTCGGTGGCGACGCGCAGCGTGTGCACGCCGGAGACCAGCTCGGTGAGCTTGGCCTGGGGGTCGGCGGAGGAGCCGTCGCCGGAGCCCTTGGCCGCTCCGGAGACCAGGCCGCTCTCCAGGCCGCCGAGGTTCGGCAGGCCGAGGTCGGTGCTGATCTTCACGGTGCCGGACAGCTGCTGCACGTCCGACTTGGCGATCTTGTCGATGAGCTGATGTGCGGTGATCTTGGGCAGGTCGGGGTCGCCCGAGGCGGCGAGCGCCGGGACCAGCCCGATCGTGGCCGCCGCCACGCCCACCACCGCGACCGGGACCGCGTACCGCGCGGCCTTGCGGCGTCCGGCGTGCGGGACCCCTTCCGGCGCGGCGTCCCCCCGCGCGTCGTCCACTGCGTCGTCGGATTCGTACGGTGCCATGTGTGCGTTACCTCCGTCGTCGGCGGCGGCTTGTCCTCACGCTGGTCCACCCGAGCCGCCATTCTCACCCGAATCGGTGAGGAGTGGTGATGTCCGTGTTCTCCATCTCACCAAATCGGCCATGAAGAAGCGTCAGACCACGGAGCCAACTCCGTGTACGACTGCGGTATGACATGCAGGGGGCGACGGCTCCCCCGCCCCCTAGGGGGCCGGATCGGATCGCCGGGGTGCCGTACGACGCCGTACGGCACGTCGCACCGGGCGGGCACGCCATCGCGCCGCAGGACGTGGGACCGCCGAACGCCGGCCGGCAGGTCGTGAACACGTTGAACACGTCGGCCGAAGCGCCGGTGGTGTCAGCCCGCGCGGTGCACCACCGCGTCGCACAGGTCCTCCAGCGCCGCCCTGGCGTCGCAGTCCCGCAGCGGCGACAGCGCGGCCCGGGCCTCCTCGGCGTAGCGGACGGCATCGCGGCGGGCCTGCTCCAGTGCGGGGTGCACGCGCAGCGCGGTCAGCGCCTCGGCGTGCCGGGCGTCGTCGCTGAGGTCGGAGTCGAGCAGCTCGCACAGCGCGAGGTCCTCGGGCAGCCCCAGCCGGGCCGCGCGCTCGCGCAGCCGGAGCACCGGGAGGGTCGGGATGCCCTCGCGCAGGTCGGTGCCCGGGGTCTTGCCGGACTCGTGCGAGTCGGAGGCGATGTCCAGCACGTCGTCGGAGAGCTGGAAGGCGACCCCGAGCCGCTCGCCGTACTGCGACAGGACGTCGACGACCGTCTCGTCGGCGCCCGACATCATCGCGCCGAACCGGCACGACACGGCCACCAGCGAGCCCGTCTTGCCGCCGAGCACGTCCAGGTAGTGCTCGACCGGGTCGCGGCCGTCCGAGGGGCCGGCGGTCTCGAGGATCTGACCCGTGACCAGCCGCTCGAACGCGAGGGCCTGCACCCGGACCGCCTCGGGCCCGAGGTCGGCGAGGATCTGGGAGGCGCGGGCGAAGAGGAAGTCGCCGGTGAGGACCGCGACGGAGTTGTTCCAGCGGGTGTTGGCGCTGTCCACGCCGCGCCGCACGGCCGCCTCGTCCATCACGTCGTCGTGGTACAGCGTGGCGAGGTGGGTCAGCTCCACGACGACGGCCGACGGCACCACGCCCGGCGCGTAGGGGTCGCCGAACTGGGCCGCGAGCATCACGAGCAGCGGCCTGAACCGCTTCCCGCCGGCCCGTACGAGGTGCTGCGCGGCCTCCGTGATGAACGGGACCTCGCTCTTGGTGGCCTCGAGCAAGCCTTCCTCGACAGCCGCCAATCCGGCCTGGACATCGGCTTCGAGAGCCTGGTCCCGCACGCTCAGCCCGAACGGCCCGACGACGGTCACGAGGGGTCTCCTGTCTGCTGGTGTCTGCTGGCGATTACACGGCTTGTCGATAGGTCGCTGCCATCACTCGAGTCAGCGTATCCGGTCCCGTTTCGATCACCGATAGCGCCCACCGGTCCAGCCCGGGCGGTATTGGATCACGACCGGCATGTTTCTGATCGGACGGTAAGAACGGACATTCATCGACTTAACAGGAACCCTTGCGCTTTGTCTCGAACCGAGGGGCGAGCGGAGTAACACCTCCACCCCTTCCCCGGGCACCCGCGGTCACCAGGACAACGACGGGCGTCGCGTCACAGGTTCCACCGTCCCCCGATCCGCCCCCTCCGCAGGCCTGCGCGGGCCGCTTCCGGGTCGTCCGCCGACCATCCCGCCCTCCACTCTCCGTCACCCCTGCCGCCGCCCCCTCCACCGCTTCCCGATCGCATCCCGACCCCCACTCGACCACTCCCACTCCCTGCACACCCCTCCACGCGCCCCGGCATACGTCTCACTCGGCTGCAAATGCCCTAAAAACCTCATATCCGATTTGAGGTGATTTGCCATTTCGTGAGTTGGGTCACGGACCCCATCCCCGCACGCCCGTCGCCGAACCCTCCCTCCCCCCTTGCCCCGCTGACGAGTTGATGGTTGGCAACCGCAAAGGATCAAGTACCCCATAGGGCATAGACCAAGGTCAAATAGGGTTTTCCGTGAATCTGGCACTTGTTCCGGACATGTGCTCTCGCATACGTTCCCGGCCATCGGGTGGACGCCGAATCCTGCCGCCACCCGCATAACCATCCGCGAACTCATTTCGTACGGCAGGAGCGGGGGACCCAGGTAAGTCGCCGGACCGGTCGGCCCACGTCGCACCGGAACGGCTTGGGGTGAAGCCTCGCCTTCTCCGGAAGGCGCGGCCGGGCACCTCCCCGCCCGAACCCGACAGCTCACCTCGCAGGCGGCGGAGAGGAACTCCCCATGCGTGCCACCGCTCAGCACCGCCGTACCCGGACCAGCCGTCTCGTCCGCACCCTCGCCGTCGTCGGCACCGGTGCCGCCGTCCTCGCACTGCCGGTCATCGGGGCCACCAGCGCCTCCGCCACCACCGGCACGACGGCCACCACGAAGGCCTCCACCACCACCGGATACTCGAACAACCTCGACGGCTGGATCCGCCAGTCGCTCGCGGTCATGGCCCAGAAGGGCATCCCGGGCAGCTACAGCAGCATCTACCGCAACGTCATGCGGGAGTCCTCCGGCAACCCGCTGGCCATCAACCTCTGGGACTCCAACGCCGCCGCCGGCATCCCGTCCAAGGGACTGCTCCAGGTCATCGACCCGACCTTCAACGCGTACCACGTGCCCGGCACCTCCTCCAACATCTACGACCCGGTGGCCAACATCACCGCGGCCTGCAACTACGCCGCCGCGCGCTACGGCTCCATCGACAACGTCTACAGCGCGTACTGAGACACCACGGCGGCCTGAGACACGGCCGCCCCGGACCCGGCTGCCCGGTGCGCACTGATGTGCCGGTCAGCCGGCCGGAAAGAGTCGTTCGAGGACGACGGCGATGCCGTCGTCCTCGTTCGACAAGGTGATCTCGTCGGCCACCGCCTTGAGTTCGGGGTGGGCGTTGGCCATGGCGACCCCGTGTCCGGCCCAGTCGAACATCGGGATGTCGTTGGGCATGTCCCCGAACGCCAGGGCCTGTGGGGCCTCGATCCCCAGCCGCTCGGCGGCCAGTGCCAGCCCGGTCGCCTTGGTCACCCCGCACGGCTGGAGTTCCACGGTCCCCGGCCCCGACATGGTGACCGTCGCGAGCGAACCCACCACCGCGCGCGCGATGTCCGCCAACTCGTCGTCGGACAGGGCGGCATGGCGCAGCAGCACCTTGCTGATGGGCTCGCTCCACAGGTCGTCGCGCCGGCCGACCCGCACCGCGGGCAGCGTCGGGTGCGGCATCCGGTACCCCGGTTCGATGAGCGTGAGCCCGTCGACGCCGTCCTGGTCCACGGCCGCGTAGACCTGCCCCACCTCTGCCTCGATCTTGCCGAGCGCTGTCTCGGCCAGTGCCCGGTCCAGCCTGACCGACCACAAGAGGCGGCCGGCCGCGGCGTCGTAGACCTGTGCGCCCTGCCCGCACACCGCGAGCCCCGTGCAGCCGAGGCGGGCCAGCAGCGGCCGTACCCGCGGGGCGGGCCGGCCCGTCACCACCAGGTGCCGTCCGCCGGCCCGCGCCACCCTCCCCAGCGCCGCGAGCGACCGGTCGGAGACCGTGTCGTCGCCGCGCAGCAGCGTTCCGTCCAGGTCAGTGGCGATCAGTGCATATGCGGGGGAGGCTGCCATGATCAGAGAATACGGATCCGGCGCCCCTCCGACTCACCTTGTCGTCCTGCGTACTTACGTGCTCATCAGCCCCAAGTGGCGCACGATGTCACCCTGTTGACCATCCGCGCGGCGATCGGCACAGGTCAGCCGTGAGCGGCCGCCAGGTGTTTCGCCAGGCGCGGGGAGGCGAACCGCGTACCGCACACGAAGCGCATCACCGGGCCGTACGAGGACGCCGCCGGGAGGCCGGTGAAGTACAGGCCGGGGACGGACGACACACAGCCGGGGCCGAGCTTCGGCGTGCCGCGGCTCACGGCGAGTCGGGTGCGCAGTCCGTGGCCCAGGAAGTCCATCGCCGCGAGGCTGACGCGGTAGCCGGTCGCCGCGATGACGTGGTCGGCGGTGAGCCGCTCGATACGGCCGGCGGGGGTCCCCCCGCTCGAGCCGGTTCGAGAGTGCGCCGGCGTGCGGACGGTGAGGACGGGGCTGTTGCCGGACACCTCGGCGGACACGATCCGCTCGACCTCCTGGACTTGCACGCTCGCCTCGAACCGCTCGCGCAGCCACCAGGCGCCGAGCGGTCCGAGGACCCGGCGGACCAGGTAGTGGCGGGTGGCTTCGGGCAGATGGCGGTAGGGCTGCGGGTAGTAGCTGAGCGCCCACAGCGACCAGGCGCGGCCGAAGGGGGACTCGGGGCGCAGCCTCGGCTGCTCCCAGGGCGGGGCACCGAAGGCGACCCGGCCGCGGCCGCGCGCGACCACGCGCACGCGTGCGCCCGCTTCGGCGGCGAGTGCCGCCGTCTCCAGCGCGGACTGGCCGGCGCCGACGACGATCAGCTCCTGGCCGGCGAACCGGCCGAGGTCGTGGTGCTGGGAACTGTGCGAGACCGGGCCCGTGGGGGACGGTCCGTCGGCCGCGGCTGCCGCCAGCTCGGCCGGCAGGTGCGCGAGGCCCGACAGCCCGGTGGCGACGACGACCGCGCGCGCGGTGAACATCTCCCCTGAATCCAGCTTCAGTTCGAAGCCGCCGTCGGTGCCGCGAGCCGCGACGCGGTCCACGGAGACCACCCGCACCCGCTCCAGGCCGGGCAGCAACTGCTGCTGGAACCACTCGCCGTAGGCGATGAAGGTCTCCACCGGGATGACGTCCTCGTCCGTCACCAGGCGGCGGATCCCGGCCGCGTCGCAGTAGTCCGCGAGGGTGTGGCCGGGCTGCGGGCAGTCCAGACTGGAGGCGGCGGGTGTCGACTTCAGGATCATGCCCTCGGGCATGTGGCCGCGCCAGCTGACCATGGGGTCGCCGAAGACACGGACGGGAATGCCGCGCGCCCGCAGATGGGCGGCGGTGGACAGGCCGAACGGCCCGGCCCCGATGACTGCAACCGGTCGAGTCACGAAGTCCCTCCCCAGGACACGGTGTGCCACACGTGGTGGCCTTGCCTACTTCGTGGAGGTGCCGCTGCCGCGGCGGTGGGTCCGCCACAGCTGATACAGGTGCTTCGCGCCCGGGCGCACGAAGCGGGCGAGCATCGTGAGGAACGGCAGCGGGTCGTCACCCGCGAGCCAGGCCAGCTCCGTCCCGCTCGCCTTCGCCGGCGCGTGCGGCGTCGTATAGCCGCTGCGGCGGTAGGCGAGGAGGGCGGGCAGGTCGATGTTCTCCACGATGTAGCGGTGGCCGGCGCGCTGTTCCCCCTCCGGTACGGCGCGGCCGGTGAGACTGAGGTGCATGGCGCGTACGACGTCCACCCCCGACTCGCTCTCGAAGAGCCGGAACTGGGCGCCCATGCGCGGGTTGAAGTCCAGGAGCTTGTACTGTCCGTCGCGCCGGTCGAAGCGCAGGTCGAGGTCGATGATGCCGCTGAAGCCGATCTGTTTGATGAAACGCGCGGCGAGGTCGGCGAGTTCCGGGTTGTCGACGACGTACGCGTTCGCCGTCATGCCGGCGTGCGGCGGCCACGAGCGGACCTTGACGCCGGTGAACAGTGCGAGCGGAGCGGAGTCCGGGCCGAAGCAGGCGTGCACGATCCAGTCCTCGGCCTCCTCGCGCGGCAGGTACTCCTGGAGGATCACGCCCGGTTCCTCGCCCCAGTCGCGGGCCAGGGTGAGCAGGCCCTCGCGGGTGGCGATCCGCGTGGTGCCGTTGACGGCGGGCCGGCGCCGCCGGACGAACGCCTCACGGTTCTTGGCCACCACCGGGAAGCGGGCCGTGTCCGCGAAGGCGACGACGTCCTCGTACGACTCCGGGAACGCGGCCGACGGACTCGATATGCCGTGCTCGACGCACAGTTCGTGCAGCCCCTGTTTGCTCGCGAGCCGGCGCGGCAGCCCCGGCTCGACCCTCGGGAAGAGAAAAGATCCGGCCAGCTCGTCCTGATGCTCGGCGATCAGGACGGCGGCCTCCTCGTCGGTGGGTATCAGAACGGCCGGGCGGCCGATCCGGCGCCCGATGCGCAGCAGGCCCTCGACCAGGTGGTCCGGGTCCTCCGCGCCGGTCGTGGGCCACACGAAGGCCCTCTCCAAATAGCGCGAGGAAGCCGCGGGCGTGTACGGATCCTCGGTGATGGCGTACATGGGCACGCCGAGGCGACCCAGGCTTCGGATGGCTCCCACTCCGCCGTGATGCAGCGGATAGTCGCCGAACTTGACGATCAGTCCCGGCACGTCACGGTCCGCTTCGAACGGCACACCGACGGCGTCTCCGGCCACGGGTCCCCCCACGTGTCCCCCCAACGGAACGGATTCAGCCCGTCCGTGTCCCCAAAGGACGCTAAGCCGGAATTGCCCACTCCGACAAGGCCTATTCGACGTCTATTCGGACATTGCGAACCCTTTAGACATCACGCGGGCAACCTTCGGGGTACCTCTTGGGGTGCACCCGGGTCACGGTGCGGGGCGCGGCTCGGGGCTCTGCCCAAGACACGCATCACGGCCGTAACGTGTGGCGCGACCACATGGAACGCATCGCCATGCATGGCCCGGATGAGAGTGAGGCAGTACCCCATGCCCCCCTTCGACGTCCCCGAGGGCGACCCCTTCGGCCCGCACAACCTTCCCTATGGCGTGTTCTCGCCCTCCGGCAGCACGGAGCGGAGGGTCGGTGTCCGGCTCGGGGACCACGTCCTCGACGCGGGCGCCGCGGCAGCCTCCCTCGGCTCGCCGCACCAGTCACTGCTCGCCCGCCCCACCCTGAACTCCCTGCTGGCCGCCGGCCGCACGGCCTGGTCGGAGGTACGGCAGGCGATCACGGCCTGGGTCACGGACCCCGCGCACCGCACGACACTGGAGCCGCTGTTCCACCCCCTGTCCGAGGTGACGCTGCACCTGCCCTTCGAGGTCGCGGACTACGTCGACTTCTACTCCTCGGAGCACCACGCCCGTAACGTCGGCCGGATCTTCCGCCCGGACGCCGCGGACTCCCTCACCCCCAACTGGAAGCATCTGCCGATCGGTTACCACGGCCGCTCCGGCACGGTCGTCGTCTCGGGCACGGACGTCGTACGGCCGTCCGGGCAGCGCAAGGGCCCGGGCGACCCGGCACCCGTGTTCGGCCCGTCGATCAGGCTCGACATCGAGGCCGAGGTCGGCTTCGTCGTGGGCGTCCCGTCCGAGATGGGCCGCCCGGTCCCACTGGGCGACTTCCGTGACCACGTGTTCGGTCTCTGCCTCCTGAACGACTGGTCCGCGCGGGACATCCAGGCCTGGGAGTACGTCCCCCTCGGCCCCTTCCTCGGCAAGTCCTTCGCGACCTCGGTGTCGGCGTGGATCACCCCGCTCGAAGCGCTGGAGCACGCGCGCGTGGCCGCCCCGGAGCGCACGCACCCGCTGCTGCCCTATCTGGACGACTCCGCACCGGGCATCGAGCCGGGCGGCTACGACCTGCGGATCTCCGTCGCGATCAACGGCCACGTGGTCGCCGAACCACCGTTCTCGACCATGTACTGGACCGCCGCCCAGCAGCTCGCCCACATGACCGTGAACGGCGCCTCGCTGCGCACCGGCGACCTGTACGGCTCGGGCACGGTCAGCGGCCCCGGGGAACGCCAGCGCGGCTCACTGCTGGAGCTGACGTGGAACGGCGGCGAGCCCCTCGAACTCCCCGACGGCAAGCGGGCCTTCCTGGAGGACGGGGACGTGGTGACGCTGTCCGCGTGGGCCCCTGGTCCGGACGGACGCCGGGTCGGGCTGGGAGAGGCCGGCGGGCGGGTCGTGGCGGGATGACCCGACCCTTGTAGCAAGAGATCCGGCACGAGTTCGCCGGAGCGAGCATCTTGTACTCACCGCTTGGTACAAGCGGTGAGTACCGCCTCCCGGGGCCCGGTCGACCGCCACGCGCGCTGAACGGGGGGCGCCACGGCCTCCCCGTCGGGCCCGCCGGCTGTCCACATTCCGCCACGGCAACGGCGTGCTGTACGCCATTGCCGTGGCGGAGTGTGCGCGCTCACTGGCGTCCTCGCCGACGACGCGCTGACCGCGCCGGCCCGGAGAGCCGTGCGCACCGCCGGGCTCGCACCAAGCCGGGTCCGCGACGACATGCCACCCCGGCCGACCTGGCAGCTGGTCGTCCACGCGCTCGCCCTGGTGGCGCTGCCGACCACGGCCGGCCCGGTGGCCTCACCGGACGACCTGGGCTGGGCAGACAAGCCGGACACGGCGGAAAGCAGGAGGCGGGAACTCCGCAACGGATCACTTCCGAGGCCTGACTCGCGTCGCCCCTCACCGTCATACTGGGCGGACCGGCACCACCCGACGCGCCCTTGGCGCATCGCCCCGCACCACCCGCACCCGCACACTCTCCGACCAGGAACCGGAGCCCCGGCATGACCGTCTGCCTGCTCCTGCTGAGCGTCGTCGCCCTGACGGCCGCGCTGCCGGCACCGCGCGCGCTGACCCGTGCCACCTGGCCCGAGCGGGAACCCGTGGTCGGGCTGTGGGTGTGGCAGTGCCTGGTGGCCACCGTCCTGCTGTGCTGCCTGGCCGCACTCATCCTGGGCACGGCCGCCGTCTTCCACACCGTCCGCGACCGCGTCTTCGCCCCCGCACCGCCCTCCGTCACCGCCGCGTACGACCTCTCCGCCGCACCGGTGTGGGCCACCGCCCTCACCCTGCTGCTGGCCTTCGGGGCCGCCTGGACGACGGCGATGCTGGCCCGCGAACTCGTCGAGGCCCGGCGCAGCCGCGGCCAGGCCCGGGCACAACTGCGCGAACGCGCCCCCGACCTGCCGGCCGGGCTTCCTGCGGCACGCGGCCCGATGCTGGTACTCGAGGACGAGTACCCGGACGCCTGGTGGATGCCGGGCCACCCGCCGCAGCTGGTCGTCACCACAGGAGCGCTGCAGCGGCTCACCGACCACCAGCTGGACGCCGTCCTCACCCACGAACGCGGGCACGCGCGTGCCCACCACGACTGGCTGCTGCACCTGTCCACCGCGCTCGCCACAGGCTTCCCGCGCGTCCCGCTCTTCGCCCACTTCTGCGACCAGACCCACCGGCTGGTCGAACTGGCCGCCGACGACACAGCGTCCCGGCGCTGCGGCCACCTCACCACGGCCCTCGCCCTGATCGAGCTGAACCAGCACCGGGGTGTCCTGTCCTGTGACTCCAGCCGCCGCCTGCTGGGCGAGCGCGTGGACCGGCTGCTGGAGCCCCCGCCGCGGCTGCTGCGCCGGCACCGGGCCCTGACGACGACGGTGGCCGCCCTAGTGCCGCTGCTGCCGCTGCTGATCACATTCGCCCCGGGGCTGACGGCACTGTCCTGACCGGTCCTGACGGGCCCCGAGCGGACCCGCAGAGTGGCAGATCTTCCCGACCGAAGAAGCAAAACCGCAGCTCAGCGACGCATCCCACGCCCCCTCACCTGGCGCAACACTTCGGCAACACGACTTTCCCTACCGCATCGGTATGGTTCCAGCCATGCCACCCACCGACCGCCCCCGCGACCACGCCGGTCAGGGCGCCGCGACCACCGTCGCCGCCCACCGCACGCGTCGCCGGCTGCGTGCGGACCGGGCCCGGCAACTCGCCGACCTGCTGCGCCGCCAGATCCTCACCGGCGCCTTCCAGGACGGCCCCCTCCCCCACGAGTCGACCCTCGCCGCCGACTACCGCGCCTCCCGCAACACCGTCCGCCAGGCCCTGGACCTCCTCAGGGCCGAGGGTCTGGTGGAACGCCTGCCGGGCGTCGGCACCGTGGTCATCGCCCGGAAATACCCGCACGGGCTCGACCGTCTGATGGGCCTCGCGGAAACCCTCCGCGAACACGGCCGCGTCACCAACGAGGTCCGCACCATGGGCCCCGCACCCGCACCCGCCCCGGTGGCCGACCGCCTCGGCGTCCCGGCCGGCGCCGACGTGCTCTACATCGAGCGCCTGCGCCGCCTGAACGGCCTCCCCCTCTCCCTCGACCTCACCTACATCCCGCTCGATCTCGGCACCGCCCTGCTCGGCGCCGACCTGGAGAACACCGATGTCTTCCGCCTCCTGGAAGCCATCACCGGCCAGCGTCTCGGCCACGCCGAGATCACCCTGGAGGCGGTGAACGCGGACGCCCACTCCGCCGCCGTCCTCCAGGCACCGCGCGGCGCCGCCGTACTGATGCTGGAACGCCTCACCCACCTCGCCGACGGCCGCCCCGTCGACCTGGAGTTCATCCGCTTCCGCGGCGACCGCATCACCATGAGCGGCCTGCTCCACCGGTCGCTGTAACCGGCCGCCGCGCCCGCCCTGCCCGCACGTTTCCTGGAGACAGCCATGCCCTTGGCGCCCCAGCGGGCCGACGTGCCCGTGACCATCGACGAGTCGAAGTGCATCGACGGCTGCACCCTCTGCGTGGACATGTGCCCGCTGGACTCCCTCGCCATCGACGACAGCACCGGCAAGGCATACATGCACGTCGACGAGTGCTGGTACTGCGGCCCCTGCGCAGCCCGCTGCCCCACCGGCGCCGTCACGGTCAACATGCCCTATCTGCTGCGGTGAGAGGTACAACCACCATGAAACGCACGGCAGTATCCCTGTCCGCCGCCGCGCTGCTCCTTCCCCTGTCCGCCTGCGGCGGCAGCGCCGAAGCGGGCAGCGGCTCCACAGTCACCGTGAGCGTCGGCTACCAGTCCAAGACCATCAACACCGTCACCGCGGGGACGCTCCTGCGCTCCCTCGGTTACTTCGAGCAGCAGCTCAACTCCCTGCATGACGGCCACACCTACAAGGTCGACTGGCAGGACTACGCCACCGGCGCCCCGATCACCGCCCAGATGACCGCCGGAAAGGTCGACATCGGCTCGATGGGCGACTTCCCGCTGCTGCTCAACGCGGCCCGCGGCAAGCAGCTCGGCCGCCCCACCCACCTGGTGTCGGTGACGGGCTACAACCTGCGCGGCGGCCTCAACACCGTGGTCGTCGCGCCTGGTTCGCAGCTCACCTCGCTGAAGGACCTGAAGGGCAAGAAGGTCTCCACAAGCATCGGATCCGCAGCCGACGGCACTCTCGTACGGGCCCTGCAGCGCGCCGGTATCGACCCGGACAAGGACATCTCCAAACTCAACCAGCAGCCCGCCGTGGGCGCTTCGGCGCTCCCCTCCGGCAGCGTGGACGCACTGTCGCAGTTCGTCGCCTGGCCCGGCCTGCTCGCCTACCAGGGCAAGGCGAAAGCCCTGTACGACGGCGCACAGCTGAACCTGCCGACCTTCCACGGCGTGACCGCCCGCGAGGACTTCGCCCGCCGGCACCCGGCGGTCCTGGAAGCCTTCCTCAAGGCCCAGGCCGAGGCGACGGACTACCTCGACGCCCACCCCGTCACCGCCGCGGAGAAGGTCGCCCAGGCCACCGGCCTGCCGGCCGAGGTGGTCTACCTCTACAACGGCGCCCACGGCATCGCGACCTTCGACCCCGCGGTCAAGCCTCAGCTCGTCTCCGCGCTGAAGCAGGACGTGTCCGTCCTGAAGGCCGCCAAGCTGACCGGCGACATCGACGTGGATTCGTTCGTCGACGACCAGTACGTGAAGAAGGCCATCGGCGCCTCCTACCCCAAGCGGCTAACCGCCACGCCCCCGCCAGCCGCGAGCGAGGTGTGGGCCAAGGGCAGCGGCAGGACCCTCTCCTTCAAATCCGCCCGGGAGCTGCTGGCTTACGTGGCCCGACACGAGGGCGGCATCCGCGCCGCCTACGTGCCCGACGCCACCACCGGAACGCTCTGGTTCGCCGACAAGGCGGTCTGGGTGGCCGACCGCGGCCAACTGCTGCCCTTCGTCACCCCGGCGACCGCACAGGCCTACATCACCGCCCATGGCGGCGCCCGAACCGTGTCGTACCGCGAGGCTCTGGAGCGGGCCTCATGATCCGGCCACCCCTTGCCCGGTATGCGCTGCGCACCGCATCCCTGGCCGCCTTCCTCTGCCTGTGGCAGCTGCTGACCAGCCTGAAGGTCGACCTGTGGCTGCGTTTCTCGCAGTTCCCGACGGTCACCGAAGTGGCCCGTGCCTTCGCCGCTCGGCTCTCCGGCAGCGACTATTGGACCGACCTCACCGACAGCCTCACCCGCATCGTCACCGGCTTCGCGCTGGCGGCCGTCCTGGGTGTGGCGACCGGCTTGCTCGTCGCCCGCTCGCGGCTCGCCGAGGATCTGCTCGGTCCGGTCCTGGAAGTGATCCGCCCGATCCCGGCGATCGCCCTCGTCCCGGTCGCGATCCTGCTGTTCCCCTCCAACGAGCAGGGCATCGTCTTCATCACCTGCACCGCCGCCTTCTTCCCCGTGCTGGTCTCCACCCGGCACGCGGTCCGTGCGCTGACCCCCCTCTGGGAGGAAGCGGTGCGCACGATGGGCGGTGGCCGGCTGCGGATCCTCGGGTCGGTCGTACTGCCCGGCGCACTGCCCGGCATCTTCGGGGGGCTGTCGGTGGGCATCGGCGTGTCGTGGATCTGCGTGATCTCCGCCGAGATGATCTCCGGCCAGTACGGGGTCGGTTACCGCACCTGGCAGGACTACACGGTGGTGAACTACCCCGGCGTCTTCGTCGGCATGGTCACCATCGGCGTCCTCGGCTGGGTGACCTCCACCGCCGTGGAACTCCTCGGCCGGCGCCTGACCCGCTGGCTGCCCCGCACCTCGCACGTCCCCGGTGGCCGCGCCCGCGTGCCCTGGCCTGCCGACTCCCCCGTCCGCGCCGACCGCGATGCCGAGCATTACTCCCAGCCCGAGCAGCAGGGCCAGAAGGACTCCGAGGAGGCCCGCCATGAGCACTTCGTCTGAGGCCATCACCGCTCCCGACGCGCCGACGCCGCCCGCGGAGGCCGTACGCGGCACCCGGCTCACGTTCCGTTCCGCCGTGCTCGGCCGCCCGGACGCGCCGGTGCTGTACGACGTCGACCTGGACGTCGCTCCTGGAGAGATCCTCACCGTCGTCGGCCCCTCCGGCTGCGGCAAGTCCACGCTGCTGCGCACCCTCGCCGGACTGCTGCCTTCGCTGGGCGGCACGGCCGAGGTGGACGGCAGCCCGCTGACCGGGCCGTCGGCCGACCGTGCGCTGGTCTTCCAGGAGGACGCGCTGCTGCCGTGGCGCACCTTGCGCGGGAACGTCGAACTGCCGCTCGCCATCAGCGGCGTACCACGCGGTGAACGCCGTGCCCGGGCCGATTCCTGGCTCGAGCGTGTCGGACTCAGCGCGCAGGCAGGGCAATTGCCGCACCGGGTGTCGGGCGGGCAGCGCCAGCGTGCCCAGTTGGCCCGCGCGCTGGCCGACAGTCCGCGCGCGGTCCTCATGGACGAGCCCTTCGGCGCCCTCGACGCCCAGACCCGCTCCGGCATGCAGGACCTGTTGGTGGAGGTGCTCCGCGGCACGGGCGCGACCGTCGTCTTCGTCACGCACGACGTGGACGAGGCCCTCTTCCTCGGTGACCGTGTGGCCCTGCTCGGCACGGGCCGGGTGGCCGCTGTACGCGACGTCCCAGGGCCCCGCGACCGCGGCGCCCTGGACGACCCCGCACGCGTGGCCCTGCGCCGCGACATCCTCACCTCGCTCGGCTCCTGAAAGGCACCCCGGTGACTACCCCCGCCACCACTCCCCCGGAGATTCCCGCCGTCACCGACGCCGAGGAGCTGACCTGCGATGTCCTCGTCATCGGCGGTGGCACCGCCGGCACCATGGCCGCCCTGACTGCCGCCGAGCGCGGTGCGCGGGTCCTGCTGCTGGAGAAGGCCCACGTCCGCCACTCCGGCGCACTCGCCATGGGCATGGACGGCGTCAACAACGCGGTCGTCCCGGGCCGCGCCGAACCCGACGACTACGTCGCCGAGATCACCCGCGCCAACGACGGCATCGTCGACCAGTCCACCGTCCGCCAGACCGCCACCCGCGGCTTCGCGATGGTGCAGCGGCTGGAGTCGTACGGGGTCAAGTTCGAGAAGGACGAGCACGGTGAGTACGCGGTGCGCCAGGTCCACCGCTCCGGCTCGTACGTACTGCCCATGCCAGAGGGCAAGGACGTCAAAAAGGTCCTGTACCGGCAGTTGCGGCGGCGCGAGATGCGGGAGCGGATCCGGATCGAGAACCGGGTGATGCCGGTCCGGGTCCTGACCGCCGAGGGGCGGGCCGTGGGCGCCGCGGGCTTCCACACCCGTACCGGCGCGTTCGTCACCGTCCGCGCGGGCGCGGTGATCCTCGCGACCGGCGCCTGCGGCCGGCTCGGCCTGCCCGCCTCCGGCTACCTCTACGGCACATACGAGAACCCCACCAACGCCGGCGACGGGTACGCCATGGCGTACCACGCGGGCGCTGAGCTGACCGGCATCGAGTGCTTCCAGATCAACCCGTTGATCAAGGACTACAACGGGCCGGCCTGCGCCTACGTCGCCAACCCCTTCGGCGGCTACCAGGTCAACAGGAACGGGGAGCGGTTCGTCGACTCCGACTACTGGTCCGGGCAGATGATGGCCGAGTTCGCCGCCGAGGTCGCCGGCGACCGCGGACCCGTTTACCTCAAGCTCAGCCATCTCCCCGAGGAGTCGGTCTCCGCCCTGGAGTCCATCCTGCACTCCACCGAACGCCCCACCCGCGGCACCTTCCACGCCGGGCGCGGGCACGACTACCGCACTCACGACGTCGAGATGCACATCTCCGAGATCGGCCTGTGCGGCGGCCACTCCGCCTCCGGCGTCCGCGTCGACGACCACGCCCGTACGACCGTCCCACGCCTGTACGCCGCCGGCGACCTCGCCTGTGTCCCGCACAACTACATGATCGGCGCCTTCGTCTTCGGCGACCTCGCGGGCGCGGACGCCGCCCAGTACACGGCGTACGCGGGTGAACTGCCCGCGGACCAGGTGCGTGCGGCGCACGAGCTGATCTACCGCCCGCTGCGCAACCCGGACGGCCCGCCGCAGCCCCAGGTCGAGTACAAGCTGCGCCGCTTCGTGAACGACTACGTGGCACCGCCGAAGTCCGGTGCGCGGCTCTCGCTCGCCCTGGAGGCGTTCGAGCGGATGCGCGCCGACATCGCCGCCATGGGCGCCCGCACCCCGCACGAGCTGATGCGCTGCGCCGAGGTCACTTTCATCCGTGACTGCGCCGAAATGGCCGCCCGCGCCTCTCTCGCCCGCACCGAGTCCCGCTGGGGCCTCTACCACGACCGTCGCGACCACCCCGGACGCGACGACGTCTCCTGGTTCCACCATCTCGATCTGCACAAGTCCCCCTCTGGCGCTATGGAGTTCACGGCCCGTCCCGTGGCTCCCTATCTGGTTCCGATCGAGGAGTTCACGCCCGTCGGCGGCCCGTGCCGGCGGATCGGCGAGGTCCGTCCCGAGCACGTGGCCACGGCCGGGCCGCGTGAGGTGGCGCCTGTCGCCGTGGGACCGGCCTCCGCCCGTGCCACCGCCTCCGGCGGACGGCCCGGCACCCCCGGCCCCGCCTCGCCCCGGCTTCTCCAGCTGCTGGAGCTGGCCGAGGAGGAGCCCGAACTTGCTGCTTTGGAGCCCTACTTGGCGGACTTCGACCCTGTTGTGCGCCGTACGGCCGTCTCGGTGCTCACCGAGACCGTGCCGCCCGGCACCGGGCAGGCGCTGGCCGGTGCCCTCGCCGATCCCGATGCCGAGGTCCGCGCAGCTGCCGCGGCCTGCCTGCGCGAAGTCGTCGAGACACTGCCGCCCGACCCTGCCCTGGGCGCCGCACTCACCGGCGTGCTCGCCCAGGCCGACCCGGTGGTCCGGGCTGCCGCGCTCGATGTGCTGCGCGTCCTGCGGCTCGGTGAGGCCGGTGTGTTCGCGGCGGCGCTGGACGACCCCGACATCGGCGTCCGCACCGAGGCCGTACGGGCGCTGGTCTCGGTCGACGCCGTCCGGCCGCTGGCCGCTGCCGCGGACGATCCCTCCCGGGAGGTCCGGGTCAGCCTGGCCAAGGCACTGGCGGCCCTCGGACCGGCGGCGCTGACGGGGGCCGACCGGCAGCTGGTCACGGCCACGCTGGACCGTCTCACCGAGGACGGCGATGCCCTGGTACGCGGTGCCGCTCTCGGTGCGCTGGCCGGCACCGGCTGCCCGCCGCCGCTCGCCGCCCGTGCCGTGGCCGCCCTGTCCGATCCGGCCTGGCAGGTCCGCTCCGGTGCCGCTGCGGCGCTGTCGGCCGCGACCGCCGACGGCGCCGTCCCCGCCCTGGCCAAGGCCCTGGCCGACCCCAACGCGGACGTGCGCAAGGCTGCCGTGCTCGCCCTGACCCGGCACCGGGCCACGGCGGAGGCCCGCGCGGCGCTCGCCACGGCCACGGCCGATTCGGACGCGGACGTCAGGGCCTACGCGGCGCGGGGGCTGTGACGCTCCCCCGCATCGCCGCGGACCGACCCGCCCGACCCCCTATATCCAGTCGTCGGGCTCCGGCTCATCGTCCGGCTCCGGCCAGTCGGCGTCCTGGGCGTCGCCGACGGCCGGGACGGGTCCGGCCGGACCGTCCGAACCTTCCGGACCTTCCGGACCTTCCGGACTGTCCATGGAGGCCAGCACCGCCAGCACACCCTCGCCGTACGTCGCGAGCTTCTTCTCGCCGACGCCGTTCACCGTGCCCAGCTCGCGCACTGAGGCAGGTCTCACGGTGACGATCTCCCGCAGGGTGGCGTCGTGGAAGATGACGTACGCAGGAACGCCCTGTTCGCGGGCCTGTTCGGCGCGCCAGGCGCGCAGGGCCTCGAAGGCGGGCAGCAGTTCGTCGGGCAGTTCGGCGGCGGCGGTCTTGGCCTTGCGGTCGCCGCCGGATGTGCCGGCCGACCGCGACCGGGTGGCGGCCGGCTTCTTCGGCTCCTTGCGCAGTGGCACCTCGCGCTCGCTGCGCAGGACCGAGCCGCTCGCCTCGGTGAGCACCAGCGTGCCGTACTCCCCCTCGACCGCGAGCAGCCCCTGGGCCAGCAGCTGTCGGATGGCGCCCCGCCACTCGGCCTCGGTGAGGTCTGTCCCGATGCCGAAGACGGACAACTGGTCGTGATCGAACTGGATGACCTTGCCGGTGCGCTTGCCGAGCAGGATGTCGACGATCTGCAGGGCGCCGAACTTCTGCCCGCGTTCACGCTGCAGCCGCACCACCGTCGACAGCACCTTCTGCGCGGCGATCGTGCCGTCCCAGGTCTCCGGCGGGGTGAGACAGGTGTCACAGTTGCCGCAGCCCGCCGCATCGGGGTCCTGGCCGAAGTAGGCAAGCAGCTGGCCACGGCGGCACTGGGCGGTCTCGCACAGCGCGAGCATCGCGTCCAGGTGGGCGGAGGCGCGGCGGCGGAACGCCTCGTCGCCCTCGCCGGACTGGATCAGTTTGCGCTGCTGTATGACGTCGTTCAGGCCGTACGCCATCCACGCCGTGGACGGCAGTCCGTCGCGGCCCGCCCGGCCGGTCTCCTGGTAGTAGCCCTCGATCGACTTGGGCAGGTCCAGGTGGGCGACGAACCGTACGTCCGGCTTGTCGATGCCCATGCCGAAGGCGATGGTCGCCACCACGACCAGGCCGTCCTCGCGCAGGAACCGGGACTGGTGGGCGGCGCGCGTGCCCGCGTCCAGGCCCGCGTGGTACGGCACCGCCTCGATGCCGTTGTCGGACAGGAACTCCGCCGTCCGCTCCACCGAGTTGCGCGAGAGGCAGTACACGATGCCGGCGTCGCCCGCGTGCTCCTGCCTGAGGAAGGCGAGCAGCTGCTTCTTGGGGTCGGCCTTGGGCACGATCCTGTACTGGATGTTGGGCCGGTCGAAGCTGGCGACGAAGTGCCGGGCCGTCGGCAGGTTGAGCCGCTGGGTGATCTCCTCGTGGGTGGCGCGGGTGGCCGTGGCGGTGAGGGCGATCCGCGGGACGTCGGGCCAGCGCTCGCCGAGGAGGGACAGGGCGAGGTAGTCGGGGCGGAAGTCGTGGCCCCACTGGGACACGCAGTGTGCCTCGTCGATGGCGAAGACGGAGATCTTGCCGCGCGAGAGCAGGTCGAGCGTGGTGTCCAGGCGCAGCCGCTCCGGGGCCAGGTAGAGCAGGTCCAGCTCGCCGGAGAGGAACTCGGCCTCTACCAGGCGGCGCTCGTCGAAGTCCTGCGTGGAGTTGATGAAGCCGGCGCGCACGCCGAGGGCGCGCAGGGCGTCCACCTGGTCCTGCATCAGCGCGATCAGTGGAGAGATCACCACGCCCGTACCTGGTCTGACCAGGGCCGGGATCTGGTAGCACAGCGACTTGCCGCCGCCGGTCGGCATGAGGACGACGGCGTCTTCGCCGGCCACCACGTGCTCGATGATCGCTTGCTGTTCGCTCCGGAAAGCCTCGTATCCGAAGACCCGGTGCAGCGTGGCCAGCGCCTCGCTGCCGGCCGCGCCCGGCCCCTCGGTCACCCTTGGCATCTCGCAGATCCCGCCCGTCGCTTCCATGGTCCTGTCCCCCGCCGGTCCCCCGTGTGTCGTTTCCCGACCGCTGCCTCCACGATAGGGGGCCGCACCGACAGCCACGGAGTTATCCACAGGCTCGATCCGTTCTCCTCCGTGACCCGGCACTCACCTGAAGCGATCGGCAGGGCTCGGCACCGCAATCGCACACGAGCGCAGCACGGCGTTCGCACAGGCCGCTGCCCGGCGCCCTCCTGTTCGGAGATGCCGGGCAGCGGCCTGTGCGAAAGGTATGTCAGCGCACGAACACTCCCGCCTGGCTCGCCAGGTTCAGGAAGTACTGCGGGGCGACACCGAGCACCAGGGTCACGGCCACGCCCAGGCCGATCGCCGCCATGGTCAGCGGGGAGGGGACGGCCACGGTCGGGCCTTCCGGACGCGGTTCGCTGAAGAACATCAGGACGATCACGCGGATGTAGAAGAACGCGGCGATCGCCGAGGAGATCACACCGATGACGACCAGCGGGGCCGCGCCGCCGTCCGCCGCCGCCTTGAACACGGCGAACTTCCCGGCGAAGCCGGAGGTCAGCGGGATGCCTGCGAAGGCCAGGAGGAACACGGCGAAGACGGCCGCCACCAGTGGAGAGCGGCGGCCGAGCCCCGCCCACTTGGACAGATGGGTCGCCTCGCCGCCCGCGTCGCGCACCAGCGTGACCACCGCGAAGGCGCCGATCGTCACGAAGGAGTAGCCGGCCAGGTAGAAGAGGACCGACGAGACGCCGTCCTTCGACGTGGCGATGACACCCGCGAGGATGAATCCGGCGTGTGCGATGGACGAGTACGCCAGCAGCCGCTTGATGTCGGTCTGCGTGATCGCGACGATCGCACCGCCCAGCATGGTGATGATCGCCACTGCCCACATCACCGGCCGCCAGTCCCAGCGCATGCCCGGCAGGACGACGTACAGCAGCCGCAGCAGCGCGCCGAACGCGGCCACCTTCGTCGCCGCCGCCATGAAGCCGGTCACGGGGGTCGGCGCGCCCTGGTAGACGTCGGGCGTCCACATGTGGAACGGCACCGCGCCGACCTTGAACAGCAGCCCCATCACGATCATGGCGCCGCCGATGAGCAGCAGTGCGTCATTGCCCATGGTGTTGGCGAGCGCCGGGTCGACGTTGGTCACCGTGCCCTCGACGACCTGTGCGATGCGCGCGTACGACACCGAGCCCGCGTAGCCGTAGAGCAGGGCGATGCCGAACAGGGTGAACGCCGAGGCGAACGCGCCGAGCAGGAAGTACTTGACCGCGGCCTCCTGCGACATCAGCCGCTTGCGGCGGGCCAGTGCGCACAGCAGGTACAGCGGCAGGGAGAAGACTTCCAGGGCCACGAAGAGCGTCAGCAGGTCGCTGGCCGAGGGGAACACCAGCATGCCTGCGATCGCGAAGAGGAGGAGCGGGAAGGCCTCTGTCGTGGTGAAGCCGGCCTTCACCGCCGCCTTTTCGCTGTCGCTGCCCGGTACGGATGCGGCCTGTGCGGCGAAGGAGTCGACGCGGTTGCCGTGCGCGGCCGGGTCCAGGCGCCGCTCTGCAAAGGTGAACAGGGCGACCAGACCGGCCAGCAGGATCGTGCCCTGGAGGAACAGGGACGGCCCGTCGACCGCGAGCGCGCCCATGGCCGCGATGTGCGCCTTGGTGGTGCCGTAACCGTCGGCGGCGAGCCCGACCACCGCGGCGAACGCTGCGCACAGGGCCACGACGGACACGAACACCTGGGCGTAGTAGCGGGACTTGCGCGGGACGAACGCCTCGATCAGCACCCCGACCAGCGCCGCACCGACGACGATCAGCGTCGGCGACAATTGTCCGTATTCGATCTTCGGCGTCGGGATCTTCGCGATCGGGTCGGCCGCGGTTGTCCACAGGCTGTGGACGGCTGCTGTGCTCACTTGGCCGCCTCCACCGAGGGCTTGGGGTCGGTCTTGTGTACGTCGGACATGGTCTGTTTGACCGCCGGGTTGACGATGTCCGTGACGGGCTTCGGGTAGACGCCCAGGAAGATCAGCAGCACGATCAGCGGGGCGACCACCACCAGCTCGCGCGCGCGGAGGTCGGGCATCGCCGAGACCTCGGGCTTCACCGGGCCGGTCATCGTCCGCTGGTACAGCACGAGGGTGTAGAGCGCGGCGAGGACGATGCCGAGGGTGGCGATGATGCCGATCGCCGGGTAGCGCGTGAACGTGCCGACCAGGACCAGGAATTCGCTCACGAACGGGGCGAGGCCCGGCAGCGAGAGAGTGGCGAGGCCGCCGATCAGGAAGGTGCCGGCGAGCACCGGGGCGACCTTCTGCACACCACCGTAGTCGGCGATGAGCCGCGAGCCGCGCCGGGAGATCAGGAAGCCGGCGACCAGCATCAGCGCGGCCGTGGAGATGCCGTGGTTGACCATGTAGAGGGTGGCGCCGGACTGGCCCTGGCTGGTCATCGCGAAGATGCCCATGATGATGAAGCCGAAGTGCGAGATCGACGCGTACGCCACCAGGCGCTTGATGTCCCGCTGGCCGACGGCGAGCAGCGCACCATAGACGATGCTGATCAGGGACAGCACCAGGATGACGGGCGTCGCCCACTTGCTGGCCTCCGGGAAGAGCTGGAGGCAGAAGCGGAGCATCGCGAAGGTGCCCACCTTGTCGACGACCGCGGTGATCAGGACGGCGACCGGGGCGGTGGACTCCTGCATGGCGTTGGGCAGCCAGGTGTGCAGCGGCCACAGCGGCGCCTTCACGGCGAAGGCGAAGAAGAAGCCGAGGAACAGCCAGCGTTCGGTGCTCGTCGCCATGTGCAGCGAGCCGTTCGCGCGCGCGTGCGCGATTTCCGCGAGGCTGAAGTTTCCGGCCACCACATAGAGGCCGATCACCGCGGCCAGCATGATCAGGCCGCCGACCAGGTTGTAGAGCAGGAACTTCACTGCCGCGTACGAGCGTTGCGTCGACGCCGCCTTCTCGCCCTGTGCATGGGCGCGGTCTCCGAAGCCGCCGATGAGGAAGTACATCGGGATGAGCATGGCTTCGAAGAAGATGTAGAAGAGGAAGACGTCGGTGGCCTCGAAGGAGATGATCACCATCGCCTCGACTGCCAGGATCAGGGCGAAGAATCCCTGGGTGGGCCGCCAGCGGCGGCTTCCGGTCTCCAGTGGGTCGGCGTCGTGCCAGCCGGCGAGGATGATGAACGGGATCAGGACGGCGGTCAGCGCGACCAGGGCCACCGCGATGCCGTCCACGCCCAGCTCGTAGCGCACCCCGAAGTCCTTGATCCAGGCGTGGGATTCGGTGAGCTGGTAGCGGGCGCCGTGCGGGTCGAAGCGGACCAGGACGGTGATCGCCAGGCCGAGGGTGGCGAGCGAGACGAGCAGCGCCAGCCACTTGGCGGCGGTGCGCTGCGCGGCCGGTACGGCGGCCGTGGCGACGGCCCCCACGGCCGGGAGTACCGCCGTCGCTGTCAGCAGAGGAAAGGACATCGGTATCAGACCGCCCTCATCAGCAGGGTCGCGGCGACCAGGAGTGCCGCACCGCCGAACATCGAGACCGCGTAGGAGCGGGCGAAGCCGTTCTGGAGCCGGCGCAGCCGTCCGGACAGGCCGCCGAAGCCGGCCGCCGTGCCGTTGACGACACCGTCGACCAGGGTGTGGTCGACATACACGAGGGAGCGCGTCAGGTGCTCGCCGCCCCGTACCAGGACCACATGGTTGAAGTCGTCCTGGAGCAGGTCACGGCGGGCCGCGCGGGTGAGCAGGGAACCGCGCGGGGCAACGGCGGGGACGGGCTTGCGGCCGTATTGCGCCCAGGCGATGCCGACGCCGATGAGCAGGCACACCATGGTCGCTCCGGTGACCGTCCAGGCGCCGACCGGGGAGTGGCCCTCGCTGTGTCCGGTGACCGGCTCCAGCCAGTGCAGGAAGCGGTCGCCGATGCTGAAGAGGCCACCGGCGAAGACTGATCCGACGGCCAGCACGATCATCGGGATCGTCATGACCCTCGGGGACTCGTGCGGGTGCGGCTCGTTGCCGTTCTCGTCCGGCTGCCAGCGCTTCTCGCCGAAGAAGGTCATCAGCATCACGCGTGTCATGTAGAACGCGGTGATGGCCGCGCCCAGGAGGGCCGCACCGCCGAGGATCCAGCCCTCGGTGCCGCCCTTGGCGAAGGCCGCCTCGATGATCTTGTCCTTGGAGAAGAAGCCGGACAGGCCCGGGAAGCCGATGATGGCGAGGTAGCCGAGGCCGAAGGTGACGAAGGTGACCGGCATGTACGTGCGCAGACCGCCGTACTTGCGCATGTCGACCTCGTCGTTCATGCCGTGCATGACGGAACCGGCGCCGAGGAACAGCCCGGCCTTGAAGAAGCCGTGCGTCACCAGGTGCATGATCGCGAAGACGTAGCCGATGGGGCCGAGGCCCGCGGCGAGGATCATGTAGCCGATCTGCGACATGGTCGAGCCGGCCAGCGCCTTCTTGATGTCGTCCTTGGCGCAACCGACGATCGCACCGAACAGGAGCGTGACCGCGCCGACGACGGTGACGGCGAGCTGGGCGTCCGGGGCCGCGTTGAAGATGGCTCCGGAGCGGACGATCAGGTACACGCCCGCGGTCACCATCGTCGCCGCGTGGATCAGGGCCGAGACCGGGGTGGGGCCCTCCATAGCGTCCCCGAGCCAGGACTGCAGCGGCACCTGGGCGGACTTGCCGCAGGCGGCGAGCAGCAGCATCAGGCCGATCGCGGTGAGCTTGCCCTGGGAGGCCTCGGTCGCGTGCCCGAGGACCGGACCGAAGGCGAAGGTCCCGTACGTCGCGAACATCAGCATGATCGCGATCGACAGGCCCATGTCGCCGACGCGGTTGACCAGGAAGGCCTTCTTCGCGGCCGTGGCGGCGCTGGGCTTGTGCTGCCAGAAGCCGATCAGCAGGTACGAGGCGAGACCGACGCCCTCCCAGCCGACGTACAGCAGGAGGTAGTTGTCGGCGAGGACGAGCAGCAGCATCGCCGCGAGGAACAGGTTCAGGTAGCCGAAGAAGCGGCGGCGGCGCTCGTCGTGCTCCATGTACCCGACCGAGTACAGGTGGATCAGCGAGCCGACGCCCGTGATGAGCAGAACGAACGTCATCGACAGCTGGTCGAGGCGGAGGGTGGCGTCCGCCTGGAAGCCGGCCACCGGGACCCAGCTGAACAAGTGCTTGATCAGGGTGCGGTGCTCGGCGTTCTTGCCGAGCAGGTCGGCGAAGAGGATCAGGCCGAACACGAAGGAGACGGCCGACAGACCGGTGCCGATCCAGTGGCCGACGCGGTCCAGGCGCCGGCCGCCGACCAGCAGGACGGCCGCTCCGAGCAGGGGCGCCGCGATGAGCAGCGCGATCAGGTTCTCCACGATTCTTCCGACCCCTTACAGCTTCATCAGGCTGGCATCGTCGACCGAGGCCGAGTGGCGGGTACGGAACAGCGACACGATGATCGCGAGGCCCACCACGACCTCCGCGGCGGCGACGACCATCGTGAAGAAGGCGATGATCTGGCCGTCGAGGTTGCCGTGCATCCGGGAGAAGGTGACGAACGCGAGGTTGCAGGCGTTCAGCATCAGCTCGATGCACATGAAGACCACGATGGCGTTGCGCCGGATCAGGACGCCGGTCGCGCCGATCGTGAACAACAGGGCGGCGAGATAGAGGTAGTTGACCGGGTTCACTTCGACGCCTCCTCGGACCGCTTGAACGTCGCCGGTTCGATCGCCGTGCGCTCCAGGCGCTCCGCCGCGCGCTGCTCCAGCGCCCGCAGGTCGTTGAGCGCCTCCGCCGACACGTCACGGATCTGGCCGCGCTCGCGCAGCGTCTTGTTGACGGTCAGCTCGGACGGGGTGCCGTCGGGGAGCAGGCCGGCGATGTCCACGGCGTTGTGCCGGGCGTAGACGCCGGGGGCGGGCAGCGGCGGGACGTGCTTGCCCTCGCGGATGCGCTGTTCGGCCAGCTCGCGCTGGGTCTTGGCACGCTCGGTGCGCTCCCGGTGCGTGAGCACCATGGCGCCGACGGCGGCCGTGATCAGCAGGGCACCGGTGATTTCGAAGGCGAAGACGTACTTGGTGAAGATGAGGGAGGCGAGGCCCTCCACGTTGCCGTTCGCGTTCGCCTGGCCGGTGCCGTTGAACTCCTTCAGGGAGGCGTTGCCGATGCCGGCGAGCAGCAGGACGCCGAAGCCGACCCCGCAGAGAAGAGCCAGCCAGCGCTGGCCCTTGATGGTCTCCTTCAGCGAGTCCGCGGCCGTCACGCCGACGAGCATCACCACGAACAGGAACAGCATCATGATCGCGCCCGTGTAGACGACGATCTGCACGATTCCCAGGAAGTAGGCACCGTTGGCGAGGTAGAACACCGCCAGGACGATCATGGTGCCGGCAAGGCAGAGGGCGCTGTGCACGGCCTTCCTCATGAAGACGGTGCCGAGGGCGCCGATCACCGCGACCGTGCCGAGCACCCAGAACTGGAAGGCCTCACCGGTGGAGGTGGTGTAGGCGGCGAGCTGCGGGCTCATGCGTCCACCTCCTGCTCATGGTCCTCGGGGGTCTCCCCCTTGGAGACGGCGACCTGGCGGACCGTGCCGGGCGCGGCCTGCGTCACCAGGCCCCGGTAGTAGTCCTGTTCGTCCGTCCCCGGGAAGATCGCGTGGGGCGTGTCGACCATGCCCTCTTCCAGCCCGGCGAGGAGCTGTTCCTTGGTGTAGATGAGGTTGGCGCGGCTGGAGTCGGCCAGCTCGAACTCGTTGGTCATCGTGAGCGCGCGCGTGGGGCACGCCTCGATGCACAGGCCGCACAGGATGCAGCGGGCGTAGTTGATCTGGTAGACGCGGCCGTACCGCTCGCCCGGCGAGTAGCGTTCCTCGTCGGTGTTGTCGGCGCCTTCCACGTAGATGGCGTCGGCCGGGCAGGCCCAGGCGCACAGCTCGCAGCCGACGCACTTCTCCAGACCGTCCGGATGGCGGTTGAGCTGGTGCCGTCCGTGGAACCGCGGGGCCGTGGTCTTCTTCTGCTCCGGGTACTGCTCGGTCAGCCGCTTCTTGAACATGGCCTTGAAGGTCACGCCGAAGCCGGCCACGGGGTTCAGGAAACCGGGCTTGGTCTCCTTGGGCTCCTCAGCCATCGGACGCCTCCTTTCCATCCGAAGATCCGTCACTGACAGTGTCCGACCCGCCACTGACAATCAGCTCGTGCTCGCGGCGGGGGCGGCGCCTCGGCACCGGCGGAAGTTCCTGTCCGGGCAGCGGCGGAACCGGGAATCCGCCCGCCATCGGGTCGAATCCGCCCTCCTGGACCGCGGGCTGCTCGGCCGTCTTCGCCTTCTCGCGGAACATGTCGGCGACGAAGGAGAGCAGCAGCAGGGCGAGGACACCGCCGCCGACGTAGAGGGCGATGTCGGCGAAGTCGTAGTGCTCGTTGCGCAGGGCCCGTACGGTCGCCACCAGCATCAGCCAGGTCACGGAGACCGGGATGAGGACCTTCCAGCCGAGCTTCATCAGCTGGTCGTAGCGGACACGCGGGAGCGTGCCGCGCAGCCAGATGAAGAAGAACAGCAGCAGCTGGACCTTGATCACGAACCAGAGCAGCGGCCACCAGCCGTGGTTGGCGCCCTCCCAGAAGGCGCTGATCGGCCAGGGGGCGCGCCAGCCGCCGAGGAAGAGAGTGGTGGAGACGGCCGAGACCGTCACCATGTTCACGTACTCGGCGAGCATGAACATCGCGAACTTGATGGACGAGTATTCGGTGTTGAAGCCGCCGACCAGGTCGCCCTCGGACTCCGGCATGTCGAAGGGGGCACGGTTGGTCTCACCGACCATCGTGACGATGTAGAGGATGAAGGAGACCGGCAGCAGCAGGATGTACCAGCGGTCGTGCTGCTGCGCCACGATCGTGGACGTCGACATCGACCCCGAGTACAGGAACACCGAGGCGAACGCGGCACCCATGGCGATCTCGTAGGAGATCATCTGCGCGCAGGAGCGCAGGCCGCCGAGGAGCGGGTAGGTGGATCCAGAACTCCAACCCGCGAGGACGATGCCGTAGATGCCGACGGAGGCGACCGCGAGGATGTAGAGCATCGCGATCGGCAGGTCGGTGAGCTGCATCGTGGTGCGGTGACCGAAGACCGAGATCTCGTTGTCGGCCGGACCGAAGGGGATCACCGCGATCGCCATGAAGGCCGGGATGGCCGCGACGATCGGCGCCAGGATGTAGACCACCTTGTCGGCGCGCTTGACGATGATGTCTTCCTTGAGCATCAGCTTCACGCCGTCGGCGAGTGACTGGAGCATGCCCCAGGGGCCGTGCCGGTTGGGGCCGATGCGCAGCTGCATCCAGGCGACGACCTTGCGCTCCCAGACGATGGAGAACAGCACAGTCACCATCAGGAAGGCGAAGCAGAAGACGGCCTTGATGACGACCAGCCACCAGGGGTCGCGGCCGAACATCGAGAGGTTTTCAGCGGCGAGGTACGGGCTCATGCCTCCACCTCCTTGGGGGCCTCTTCGGCGACTGCCGCCGGGCCGATGCGGACGAGTTTTCCGGGCTGTGCCCCGGTGTCGGAGGCGACGCCGGTGCCGGCGGAGTTCAGCGGGAGCCAGACCACCCGGTCGGGCATCTCGGTGATCTGGAGCGGGAGTTCGACGGTGCCCTCAGGGCCGGTGACGGCGAGGAGGTCACCGTCCTTGACGCCTGCTTCGGCTGCTGTCGCAGCGGACACGCGCGCGTGTGCGGCGTGCCGGGTGCCGGCGAGCGCCTCGTCGCCCTGCTGGAGGACGCCCTGGTCGAGCAGCAGCCGGTGTCCGGCGAGTACGGCCTCGCCGGCGGCCGGACGCGGCAGCACGCCCGAGGACTCGTGCGGCTCGGTGGCGCGCCGGCCGTCCCAGGGGCCGAGCCGGTCGATCTCCGCGCGCGTGGTGCGCAGATCCGGCAGGCCCAGGTGGACGTCCATGGCGTCGGCGAGCATCTGCAGCACGCGCGCGTCGGTCGGTGCGAGGCGACGGGTCATCTGGTCGGGCTTGAGCGCGGCGTCGAAGAAGCGCACCCTGCCCTCCCAGTTGAGGAAGGTGCCCGCCTTCTCGGCGACGGCGGCCACCGGCAGGACGACGTCGGCGTGCTCGGTGACCTCGCTGGGCCGCAGCTCCAGCGACACCAGGAAGCCGACGCTGTCCAGTGCCTCACGCGCGCGTGCCGGGTCGGGCAGGTCGGCCACCTCCACGCCGGCGACGACCAGCGCCGACAGTTCACCGGTGGCGGCGGCCTCGAGAATGTGGTGGGTGTCGCGGCCGTAGCGCAGCGGGAGTTCGGCGATCCCCCAGGCGGCCGCGACCTCCTCCCGCGCGCGCGGGTCGGTCGCCGGGCGGCCGCCCGGCAGCAGCGCCGGCAGCGCGCCCGCCTCGACGGCACCGCGCTCACCGGCACGGCGCGGGATCCACACCAGCTGGGCGCCGGTCGCGGTGGCGGCGCGTACGGCGGCGGTGAGGCCGCCCGCGACCGAGGCGAGCCGCTCGCCGACGACGATGACCGCTCCCGCGGCGCGCAGGGCCTGGGCGGCGCGGGTGCCGGGCTCCTCCAGGCCGACGCCGCTCGCGAGGGCGTCCAGCCACTCGGTCTCGGTGCCGGGCGCGGCCGGCAGCAGGGTGCCGCCCGCCTTCTGAAGGCCCCGGGTCGCGTGCGTGGCCAGCGCGAACACCTTCTGCTTGCGTTTGCGCCACGCCTTGCGCAGCCGTAGGAAGACGCCGGGCGCCTCCTCCTCCGACTCGAAGCCGGCCAGCAGGACGGCGGGCGCATTCTCCAGGGAGGTGTACGTGACGCCCGTGCCATCGAGGTCACGGCCGCGGCCGGCCACCTGGGACGCCAGGAAGTCGGACTCCTCACCGCTGTGCACGCGCGCGCGGAAGTCGATGTCGTTGGTGTCGAGCGCCACGCGCGCGAACTTGCTGTAGGCGTAGGCGTCCTCGACGGTCAGCCGGCCGCCGGTGAGGACGCCGGCCCTGGAGCGGGCGGCGCTCAGCCCGCGCGCGGCCGCGTCCAGCGCCTCCGGCCAGGAGGCGGGCGCGAGGACGCCGTCCGCGCCCCGCACCAGCGGGGTTTCGAGCCGGTCCTTCATCTGCGCGTACCGGAACGCGAAGCGTCCCTTGTCGCAGATCCACTCCTCGTTGACCTCGGGGTCGTTCTCGGCGAGCCGCCGCATGACCTTGCCGCGCCGGTGGTCGGTGCGGGTGGCACAGCCGCCGGAGCAGTGCTCGCACACGGACGGCGAGGAGATGAGGTCGAAGGGGCGGGAGCGGAACCGGTAGGCCGCCGAGGTGAGGGCGCCGACCGGGCAGATCTGGATGGTGTTGCCGGAGAAGTACGACTCGAAGGGGTCGCCCTCGCCGGTGCCGACCTGCTGGAGCGCGCCCCGCTCGAGCAGCTCGATCATCGGGTCTCCCGCGATCTGGTTGGAGAACCGGGTGCAGCGGGCACACAGCACGCACCGCTCGCGGTCGAGCAGGACCTGGGTGGAGATCGGTACGGGCTTTTCGAAGGTCCGCTTCTTTCCGTCGAAGCGGGACTCGGCGTTGCCGTGCGACATGGCCTGGTTCTGCAGCGGGCACTCGCCGCCCTTGTCGCAGACGGGGCAGTCCAGCGGGTGGTTGATGAGCAGCAGTTCCATCACGCCGTGCTGGGCCTTCTCAGCGACCGGCGAGGTGAGCTGGGTCTTCACCACCATGCCGTCGGTGCAGGTGATGGTGCAGGACGCCATCGGCTTGCGCTGGCCCTCGACCTCGACGATGCACTGGCGGCAGGCACCGGCGGGGTCGAGGAGGGGGTGGTCGCAGAACCGCGGGATCTCGATGCCGAGCTGCTCGGCGGCGCGGATGACCAATGTGCCCTTGGGCACGCTGATCTCGGCGCCGTCGATCGTCAGCGTGACGAGGTCCTCCGGCGGGACCGCCGCCTCTCCCCCGGCGCCGGGGGCGTTGGTGGTCACGGTCATGCGTTCACCTCCGGGCGGTCCGCCCAGGCCGTCGACTTGGCCGGGTCGAAGGGGCAGCCCCGGCCCGTGATGTGCTGCTGGTACTCCTCGCGGAAGTACTTCAGCGAGGAGGCGATCGGGGCCGCGGCACCGTCGCCAAGGGCGCAGAACGACTTGCCGTTGATGTTGTCGGCGATGTCGGCGATCTTGTCGAGGTCGGACATGGTGCCCTTGCCGGCTTCGATGTCCCGCAGCAACTGCACCAGCCAGTACGTCCCTTCGCGGCAGGGTGTGCACTTGCCGCAGGACTCGTGGGCGTAGAACTCGGTCCAGCGGGTCACCGCCCGCACCACGCAGGTCGTCTCGTCGAAGCACTGCAGGGCTTTTGTGCCGAGCATGGAACCGGCGGCGCCCACTGCTTCGTAATCAAGGGGGACGTCGAGGTGCTCTTCGGTGAACATCGGCGTCGAGGACCCGCCCGGTGTCCAGAACTTGAGGCGGTGGCCGGGGCGCATCCCGCCGCTCATGTCGAGGAGCTGGCGCAGCGTGACGCCGAGCGGGGCCTCGTACTGGCCGGGGCTCGCGACGTGGCCGCTGAGCGAGTAGAGCGTGAAGCCCGGGGATTTCTCGCTGCCCATCGACCTGAACCAGTCTTTCCCGTTTTTCAGGATGGCGGGAACCGACGCGATCGACTCGACGTTGTTCACTACAGTCGGGCAGGCATAGAGCCCTTCGACAGCAGGGAAAGGAGGACGCAGCCGCGGTTGACCACGGCGGCCTTCGAGCGAGTCGAGCAGTGCGGTCTCCTCACCGCAGATGTACGCGCCGGCGCCCGCGTGCACGGTGACATCGAGATCGAGTCCGCTGCCCAGGATGTTCTCGCCGAGGTAGCCCGCCGCGTAGGCCTCGCGCACGGCCTCGTGCAACCGTCGCAGAACGGGGACGACTTCACCACGCAGATAGATGAAGGCATGCGACGACCTGATGGCATAGCACGCGATCACAATGCCCTCGATGAGGCTGTGCGGGTTCGCGAAGAGGAGCGGGATGTCCTTGCAGGTCCCTGGCTCCGACTCGTCGGCGTTGACAACTAGATAGTGCGGTTTTCCATCACCCTGGGGAATGAACTGCCACTTCATTCCGGTCGGGAATCCCGCGCCGCCGCGGCCTCGCAGCCCGGAGTCCTTGACGTACGCGATCAAGTCGTCCGGTGACATGGCGAGCGCCTTGCGCAGCCCCTCGTACCCCTCGTGCCTTTGGTAGATGTCCAGAGTCCAGGACCGGTCCTCGTCCCAGAAGGCCGACAGCACGGGTGCGAGCAGCTTCTCGGGGCTGGTGTCCTTGAGTTCGGCTGCCACGCTCATCACTCCCCCTCCTCTGTGGCCTGGTCCGCGGACGGCGCATCCTGGGGTTCCTGCGTACGCGGATGGACCACGCGCGCGGGTGCGGCCTCTCCCCTTGCCAGGCGAAGGCCCACCAGCGACGCGGGTCCCGCACTGCCGCCCTCCTCGACGGCCCCGGGCCGCTCGTCGGGGAAGCCGGCCAGAATCCGCGCGGTCTCCTTGAAGGTGCACAGCCGCGCCCCGCGCGTGGGCTGCACGGGCCGCCCCGCGCGCAGGTCGTCGACCAGGCGTTTGGCGCTGCCGGGCGTCTGGTTGTCGAAGAACTCCCAGTTGACCATCACGACCGGCGCGAAGTCGCAGGCCGCGTTGCACTCGATGTGCTCCAGGGTGACCTTGCCGTCGTCGGTGGTCTCGCCGTTGCCGACGCCCAGGTGTTCCTGGAGGGTCTCGAAGATCTCGTCGCCGCCCATCACCGCGCACAGCGTGTTGGTGCACACGCCGACCTGGTAGTCACCGGAGGGCCTGCGCCGGTACATGGAGTAGAAGGTGGCGACGGCGGTGACCTCGGCCGTGGTCAGGTCCAGCATGTCCGCGCAGAACCGCATTCCGGTGCGCGTGACATGGCCCTCCTCCGACTGCACGAGGTGGAGCAGCGGCAGCAGGGCGGAACGGGAGTCCGGGTAGCGCGCGATGACGTCGCGCGCGTCCGCCTCCAGTCGGGCCCGGATGTCGTCCGGGTAGGCGGGCGCGGGCAGTTCGGGCATGCCCAGGCTGACGCCCCGCTCCGAAGAAGAGGTGGTCACCGGTCGACGCCTCCCATCACGGGGTCGATGGACGCGACGGCGACGATCACGTCGGCGACCTGGCCGCCTTCGCACATCGCCGCCATGGCCTGCAGGTTGGTGAAGGACGGGTCGCGGAAGTGGACCCGGTAGGGGCGGGTGCCGCCGTCGGAGACGGCGTGCACGCCGAGTTCGCCCTTGGGGGACTCGACGGCCGCGTACGCCTGTCCCGGCGGGACGCGGAAGCCCTCGGTGACGAGTTTGAAGTGGTGGATCAGGGCCTCCATGGAGGTGCCCATGATCTTCTTGATGTGGTCGAGGGAGTTGCCGAGTCCGTCCGGTCCCAGGGCGAGCTGGGCGGGCCAGGCGATCTTCTTGTCGGCGACCATGACCGGTCCGGGCTGGAGCCGGTCCAGGCACTGCTCGACGATCCCGAGCGACTGGCGCATCTCCTCCAGGCGGACCAGGAAGCGGCCGTAGGCGTCGCAGGTGTCGGCGGTCGGGATCTCGAAGTCGTACGTCTCGTAGTCGCAGTACGGCTGTGCCTTGCGCAGGTCGTGCGGCAGGCCGGCGGAGCGCAGGATCGGGCCGGTGGCGCCGAGGGCCATGCAGCCGGCCAGGTCCAGGTAGCCGATGTCCTGCATGCGGGCCTTGAAGATGGGGTTTCCGGTGGCGAGCTTGTCGTACTCCGGGAGGTTCTTCTTCATCTTCTTCACGAACTCGCGGATCTGGTCCACCGCTCCGGGCGGCAGGTCCTGCGCGAGTCCGCCGGGGCGGATGTACGCGTGGTTCATCCGAAGGCCCGTGATCAGCTCGTAGAGGTCGAGAATCATTTCACGATCACGGAATCCGTAGATCATGATCGTGGTGGCGCCCAGCTCCATGCCGCCGGTGGCGATGCACACCAGGTGGGAGGAGAGCCGGTTCAGCTCCATCAGGAGCACCCGGATGATCTTGGCGCGCTCGCTGATCTGGTCCTCGATGCCGAGGAGCTTCTCGACGGCGAGACAGTAGGCGGTCTCGTTGAAGAAGGACGTCAGGTAGTCCATGCGCGTGACGAAGGTGGTGCCCTGCGTCCACGTGCGGTACTCGAGGTTCTTCTCGATGCCGGTGTGCAGATAGCCGATGCCGCAGCGGGCCTCGGTGACCGTCTCGCCCTCGATCTCCAGGATGAGGCGGAGCACTCCATGGGTGGAGGGGTGCTGGGGACCCATGTTGACGACGATGCGTTCGTCGTCGGCGCGGGTCGCGGACTGGACGATCTCGTCCCAGTCGCCACCGGTGACCGTATATACGGTGCCCTCGGTGGTCTCGCGCGCCGAGGCGGCGTCGGCCGCGGATGCTGACTGCGTGCTCACGAGTACGACCTCCGCTGGTCCGGAGCCGGGATCTGGGCGCCCTTGTACTCGACGGGGATGCCGCCGAGGGGGTAGTCCTTGCGCTGCGGATGGCCCTGCCAGTCGTCCGGCATCATGATCCGGGTCAGGGCCGGGTGACCGTCGAAGACGATCCCGAAGAAGTCGTAGGTCTCGCGCTCGTGCCAGTCGTTGGTCGGGTAGACGGAGACCAGCGAGGGAATGTGCGGGTCGCCGTCGGGGGCACTGGCCTCGAGGCGGATCAGCCGGTTGTGGGTGATCGAGCGCAGGTGGTAGACGGCGTGCAGCTCGCGGCCCTTGTCGCTCGGGTAGTGGACGCCGCTGACGCCGGTGCACAGCTCGAAGCGCAGGGCCGGGTCGTCGCGCAGGGTGCGGACGACGCGGACCAGGTGTTCGCGTTCGATGTGGAAGGTCAGCTCGCCGCGGTCGACGACGGTCTTCTCGATGGCGTTGTCCGGGAGGAGTCCTTGTTCCTCCAGGGCGCCTTCGAGTTCGTCGGCGACCTCGTCGAACCAGCCGCCGTAGGGCCTGTTCGCCGGTCCCGGGAGCCGGACCGAGCGGACGAGTCCGCCGTAGCCGGAGGTGTCGCCGCCGTTGTTGGCGCCGAACATGCCGTGCTGGACGCGGATCTCCTCGCCGCCCTGGCCACGCTGGCCGGGGAGGTTGGAGGCCGAGAGGTCCTTCTCGGGGTTGACGCCGTTGGCGTTGCCGTTCGCATCGGTCACCGCAGCAGCCCCTTCATCTCGATCGTGGGCAGGGCCTTGAGCGCGGCCTCCTCCGCCTCGCGGGCGGCTTCCTTGGCGTTCACGCCGAGCTTGGAGGTCTGGATCTTCTGGTGGAGCTTGAGGATCGCGTCCATCAGCATCTCGGGGCGTGGCGGGCAGCCCGGGAGATAGATGTCGACCGGGACGACGTGGTCGACGCCCTGGACGATCGCGTAGTTGTTGAACATGCCGCCCGAGGAGGCGCAGACGCCCATGGAGATCACCCACTTGGGGTTGGGCATCTGGTCGTAGACCTGCCGGAGCACCGGCGCCATCTTCTGGCTGACCCGGCCGGCGACGATCATCAGGTCGGCCTGGCGCGGTGAGCCGCGGAAGACCTCCATGCCGAAGCGCGCCAGGTCGTACCGGCCGGCGCCGGTGGTCATCATCTCGATGGCGCAGCAGGCGAGGCCGAAGGTGGCGGGGAAGACGGACGCCTTGCGCACCCAGCCCGCGGCCTGCTCGACGGTGGTCAGCAGGAAGCCGCTCGGCAGTTTTTCTTCGAGTCCCATGTCTGTAGGCCCCTCAGTCCCATTCCAGGCCGCCGCGCCGCCATACGTACGCGTACGCGACGAAGACGGTGAGCACGAAGAGCAGCATCTCCACGAGCCCGAAAATCCCCAGGGCGTCGAAGGTGACGGCCCAGGGGTAGAGGAAGACGATCTCGATGTCGAAGACGATGAAGAGCATCGCCGTCAGGTAGTACTTGATGGGGAAGCGCCCGCCGCCGGCCGGCGTGGGGGTCGGCTCGATGCCGCACTCATAGGCCTCGAGCTTGGCGCGGTTGTACCGCTTCGGACCGATCAGCGTGGCCATGACCACGGAGAAGATCGCAAAGCCTGCCCCGAGGGCTCCCAGTACGAGGATGGGCGCATACGCGTTCACCGCTCCTCGCTCCTCTCAGTCGGCACTGACTGCTGGCGGTTGCACAGGGCCCGCACCCGCCTCACCGGTCCCACGAGCCCCGCTCGTCCCGGGCGAAGATCGAGAACATGTGAAGCAGGTCACAAGACCAACTGCCTCGCATCTTATGCCCGCCGCTCTGTGATCTGCGACACGGGGTATTCCACAAGCTTTGTGATCTCCACCACCTGACGAAGGATCATGAAGTCGGATGATGGGTGATCTTCATACGCGAAGCGTTCAGTTGATCACCAGAAGTGACATTCTGGCTTGTCACCGCAGGCCGGAGGGGGGCGTCTCAATATCAAGAGAGTTCGCCTGCATGCAAATTGGCGCTGGACGTGGACCCCTGATAAGGGCCCGCATTCACACATCAGGGGGGAGCGCAGGGCGGGGCGTGGACGCGGGGTGGGGCGCGTGCACACATTCACGAGCTGGTCGCGCACAGGACGCGGGCTTTCCGGTAACCGTTCCGTGACCTCCGCCACACCGGCGAGAGGCCCCCGAGAACCGGGCTTGGCCAACCACCCCAAGCAGTGGTAGGCGGGGGGCAATTCGGGCGTAATGATCAAAGAGCGTGATCAAGGGCTTGATCGCGACCGTCCGCAATGTCCGTTACGGCGTCAATAAAGAGCGACACGCCCGGGATTCATGGTCTCGATTGAGCAACTGTGGCGCAGCACACGTTTCTTGAAGATATGAAGGAGCCCCTGGTACCCGTTGTCCTCATGTCCCACACCGCTCACATACGCAGCCACCGGAAGCCCCGCCGCAGCGCGTCGACCCTCGCGATGCGGGCCGGAGTTGCCGGTGGCGTCCTCGGCACCCTGGCAGTCGCCGGGGCGTCCGGCTCGGCGAACGCGGCCGAGCCGGTGACGCAGACCCTCGAACTGCCCACCCTGACGGCCGACCTGGCCGCTCAGACCGCTCAGTCGGCGGACGCCACGCAGCAGGCCGCCGCGAACTACCAGCTGCAGGCCGAGCGTGACGCGGCCGCCGCGAATGCCGCAAAGCAGGCCAAGGCGGACCTCGCCGAGGCGAAGCAGAAGGCTGCCGACGCCAAGAAGAAGGCCGACGAGGCCGCTCGCCTGGAGGCCGCCGCGCGCGCCTCGCGCAACGCGGAGCGCACGACCCTCTCCGCCTCGGCGAGCACCGACTCCTCCACCTCCACCGGCTCCTCCACGGCGACCGGTTCGGCCGCGGCCGTCATCAGCTTCGTGGAGGCGCAGATCGGCAAGGCGTACGTCTCCGGTGCCACCGGTCCCTCCGCCTACGACTGCTCCGGTCTGGTGCAGACGGCCTTCAAGCAGGTGGGCGTCAGCCTGCCGCGCGTCTCCCAGGACCAGTCGACGGCCGGCACCCAGGTCTCGCTGAGCAACCTCCAGCCGGGCGACATCCTGTACTGGGGCAGCGCGGGCAGCGCGTACCACGTCGCGGTGTACGTGGGCGACGGCATGTTCGTCGGCGCGCAGAACCCCTCCAGCGGCGTCGGGGAGCACCCCCTGTCGTACGACCCGCCGACCGGCGCCGTGCGGGTGCTCTGAGCGCCACCACGCACCACACACGCGTGCAGGGCCGCAGCCGCTCGGGGGCAGCGGCCCTCGCGCCGTTTCCGGCACCTGGCCGGACTTTCCTGACATGCTCGGTCCGGGCCGCCGTTCTGCGGCCCGTCCACGAGTGAAGGAGATCGCGCGATGCCACGCGTGTTCGTGCAGGGAAGTCCCGCCGACCACTACCCGCGCTACGCCCCCGAGTCCGGGCGTGGTGCGGTGCGCCGGATCACCGAGGTCGGTGAAGAGGTGCTGCACAAGCCGTGCCGGGACGTCACGGAGTTCGGGCCCGACCTCGCCGCACTCATCGACGACATGTTCCTCACCATGTATGTCGCCGAAGGAGCGGGGCTGGCCGCCAATCAAGTGGGCGTCGATCTGCGCCTGTTCGTGTACGACTGCCCCGATGACGACGGAATCCGGCATGTCGGACACATCATCAATCCCGTGCTGGAGTCCGCTTCGGTCGCCGGGCGCCGGCTGATCGACGAGGGCGAGGGCTGCCTTTCGGTGCCGGGCGCCGTGATGGCCGTACCGCGGCCGGACCGGGCCGTCGTGCGCGGGCAGGACAAGGACGGCAACCCGCTCGTCGTCGAGGGAACGGGATACTTCGCCCGTTGCCTCGCGCACGAGACCGACCACACCCACGGGTACATCTACCTGGACCGGCTCTCCAAGCGGGAGAAGAAGGACGCGCTGCGGCAGATGGCGGACCGGCGGGAGGACGTGCTCGCCCGCCGGGCCGCCAGGGCCGGGGAACTGAGCCGGAGCCAGGAGCGGCTCAGGCCTTCGGCGCGACCTTGCTGAGACCGTTGATGATGCGGTCCATCGCGTCGCCGCCCGTGGGGTCGGTGAGGTTCGCGAGGAGCTTGAGGGTGAACTTCATCAGCAGCGGGTGCGAGAGGCCGCGCTGGGCGGCGATCTGCATGACCTTCGGGTTGCCGATGAGCTTCACGAAGGCACGGCCCAGGGTGTAGTAGCCGCCGTAGGTGTCCTTGAGGACGCGCGGGTAGCGCTGCAGGGCGATCTCGCGCTGTGCGGGCGTGGCGCGCGCGTGGGCCTGGACGATGACGTCGGCGGCGATCTGGCCGGATTCCATGGCGTAGGCGATGCCTTCGCCGTTGAAGGGGTTCACCAGGCCGCCGGCGTCGCCGACGAGCAGCAGCCCGCGCGTGTAGTGCGGCTGGCGGTTGAAGGCCATGGGCAGGGCGGCGCCGCGGATCGGGCCGGTCATGTTCTCGGGGGTGTAGCCCCAGTCCTCGGGCATGGAGGCGCACCAGGCCTTGAGCACCTCCCGCCAGTCCAGTTCCTTGAAGGAATCGGAGGTGTTCAGGACTCCCAGACCGACATTGCTCGTGCCGTCGCCCATGCCGAAGATCCAGCCGTAGCCGGGCAGCAGGCGGTCCTGGGGACCTCGGCGGTCCCACAGCTCCAGCCAGGACTCCAGGTAGTCGTCCTCGTGGCGGGGGCTGTCGAAATACGTCCGGACCGCGACGCCCATGGGGCGGTCCTCGCGGCGGTGCAGGCCCATCGCGAGGGACAGGCGGGTGGAGTTGCCGTCGGCGGCGACGACGAGCGGTGCGTGGAAGGTGACCTCGCGCTTCTCCTCGCCGAGCTTGGCGGTGACGCCGGTGATGCGGCCGGTGCGGTCGTCGATGACCGGACCGCTCACGTTGCAGCGCTCGTGGAGGCGGGCGCCCGCCTTCTGGGCGTTGCGGGCGAGCTGCTCGTCGAAGTCGTCGCGCTTGCGGACCAGTCCGTAGTTCGGGTACGCGGCGAGATCCGGCCAGTCCAGCTGGAGGCGGGTGCCGCCGGCGATGATGCGCAGACCCTTGTTGCGCAGCCAGCCGGCCTCCTCGGAGATGTCGATGCCCATGGCCACGAGCTGCTTCACCGCGCGCGGGGTGAGGCCGTCGCCGCAGACCTTCTCGCGCGGGAACTCGGTCTTCTCCAGGAGCAGGACGTCGAGACCGGCCTTGGCGAGGTGGTACGCGGTCGTGGAGCCGGCTGGCCCCGCGCCCACGACGATCACATCGGCGGTGTGGTCGGAGAGGGGCTCGGTCACGGCGGGATCTCCCCAAGGTTCGAAATCTGCGTGCCGACGGGCACTGGACATGGGCAGTCTATTCAGCAGAATTGATCACCCGGCTGAAGGGCTGCCCTGTGAACCGACCACTCCCCGCGGTACGGCTGCGCGTCCCCACGCACGAGGACGCGGTCGCCTGGCACCGGGTCTTCGCCGACCCCGAGGTCATGGAGTTCTACGGCGGCAGGCCGGCGGCCCTGTCCGTCTACGAGGAACTCACCGCGCGGCAGCGGCGGCACGACGCCGAGCACGGCTTCTGCCTGTGGACGATGCTGGACGAGACCGGCGAGGTCATCGGGTTCACCGGCGCCCAGCCCTGGCGGCCGGGCTGGGGCCCGGTCGGGGAGACGGAGATCGGCTGGCGGCTCGGCCGGGCGCACTGGGGCAGGGGATACGTCACCGCGGCCGCGCGCGAGACCCTCACGCGGGTGCGGGCGGCCGGGGTGCCGGAGGTGGTCGCGGTGGTCCGGCCGGGCAACGAGCGGTCGATCGCGGTGGCCCGGCGGCTCGGCATGCGGCCGGCGGAGACCTATCAGCACCCGACGCTGGACGAGTCGGCCCTGTGCTTCCGGCTCGCCCTCGGCGCCCGCTCCGACGACCTCGGCCCGACTCGTAACTCAGAGTAGTCGCCTGCTACAGAAAGACACCGGCGCCTTCCGGGTGGGGCGCGCGGGAGTTACCCTTCGAGTACCGCTGGGGGTGACATCTGTGCGCATAACACCCAAAACACCTGAAGTGCGTGTGCCACGGCTGGTCGGACTGATGGCCGTGGACGCGCGCGAAACGGCCCGGGCGCGGGGCCTGTTGCTCAACGCGCCGGACCGCCCGGACTTCCACCTGACCGTCGTCGACTACGTCGTACGCCAGTACCCGCAGCCCGGTGCCGAGGTGCCGCCGGACTCGATGGTGTACGTGTGGTTCGACTTCGGTGAGGGCGAGGGCGGCGGAGGCGTGCGCGAGCCGCGCATCCCGCGCCCGCCGAGCGGCGGGATGCAGCGCGAACTCGGCGAGCCGGGCGACGCCTTCGAGATGATCAACCGCTAGAAGCCTCATGAAGATCTTGGTGGGGGGCTGTCCGGCCGGAGGCCGGGCAGCCCCTGTTGCTATGCGGTTGGCGGGGCGAGTTGCCAGCGGCCGCCGGTGTGGGTGAGTCCGAGGTTGACCAGTCGGCGGAGGTTGAGGGCGGCGGCTCGGGTGTGGAGCCAGGTGTTGTTGTTGATGGTTCCGCGGTAGCGCAGGCGGCGGTTGCCGTGCTGGACGAGCCAGGCGACGGCTCGTTCGACCGGTGGTCTCCAGCGCCGGTAGTCGGCTTGCCAGTCCGGGTCGGTGGCGGCTTGGTGGCGGGCCGCGGCCTGGAGGTCGTGGTGGGGGCGGATGGTCAGGATGCGGCCGGCCTTGGCCTTGGTGCACCGCTCACGCAGCGGGCATCGGGTGCACAGGTCCTTGAAGGCGGCCTTGCGCTGGTGGTGCTGTCCGCCGGGGTCCGACAGGGGGACCGTGTGCCCGGCGGGGCAGGTCACGAGGGCGGCGGTGGTGTTGATGGTGAAGTCGTCCAGGGTGAAGCCGCCGGGGACGGCGGGCCGTAGCGGGCGGGTTTGAAGAACAGCCGGTGTCCCGCCTGGTGGAGGGCTTGGCGCGTGTCGTGCGGAGTAGGCGGTGTCGCCGAAGGCGTCCACCGGGTTCTCCTCGTCGGCCAGCAGGTCCAGGCCGACGGTGGCCTCGTGGTGCTCGGCTCCGGCGCCGGGCCGCAGAGCCACGGCGGTGTATAAGCCGGTCTCGGGCTCGATGGCCAGGTGGGCTTTGTATCCGTCCTGCTGGTGGGTGCGGGTCTTGTGGATGTGGCGGGCTTCGGGGTCGACGGTGGACACGACGCGGCCTGGAGCGGTCCCCTGGCTGATGCGCCAGCGTCCGTCGCGGCCGTCGGAGTCCTCGGCTGGCTCGACATCCTGCCCGGCGACCAGGGCCAGCAGGCCGAGTGCGTTGGCCGCCTTCTCGCCCAGTTCCTGCTCGGGCAGGTGGCCCAGCAGCCTGAGTGCGTCGGTGACCAGAGCGTCGACGAGTGCGGCGCGGGCCTGTTCGTCGTTCCAGGCGATACGGGGCTTGCCGGGATCGGTGTAGTCATGCGCGGTGCACTGCACCGCGGCCACCTCGCCGGCCCCGGGGACCTCGCGGATCACCGCGCGGACGGCGGCGATGAGCTGGGTGACGGTGTCCTGGGTGGCGACCGCGTCGTCCAGCACGGTGGAGTCCAGAGCCCGCCGGTGCTTGCCCTTCAGCACGCCGGTGGCCTTCACGACCTCCCGCACCGCCTCGAACACCCGGTTGGGCCGGGGCGAACGCGATAGCCGGCGCCGGAAGTAGGCCAGCAACGACGGATCGAACGCCATGTCATGCAGACCGAGTCCGCAGGCGGCCTTCCATCGCAGGTCACACCGCAGTTCCTGGACCGTCTCGAAGTCCGACAGCCCGTGCAGGGACTGCAGCGTGATCGCCGCGGCCAGGATCTGCGGCGGCATGCTCGGCCGCCCGTTCGCCGACGGGTACATGTCCGCGAACATCTCAGCCGGAAACAGCGCACCACGGTGCTCGGCCAGAAACGCGAACACACTCCCCGCCGGGATCAACTCCCGGCAGGTCTCCCACACATCCGGTCCGACCGTCTCCCCGGCCCATTCCCCCATCACCACGAAACGAGTCTGGCCCCGCCGTTCACGCGGCGGGGCCAGAACCCCAAGATCTTCATGACCCTTCTAGGCCCTGTCGCCGGACTCCCGCCGTCCGCCCGGAGGGCGGGCCCGGGCCCGGTGCGGGATCAGCTCTCCTTGAAGCCCCGGTGCAGCGCGACCACACCGCCGGTGAGGTTGCGCCACGCCACCTTCGACCAGCCCGCCCTGCGCAGCCGCTCGGCGAGGGCGGGCTGGTCGGGCCAGGCACGGATGGACTCGGCGAGATAGACGTAGGCGTCCGGGTTCGAGGAGACCGAGCGCGCGACCGGCGGCAGCGCCCGCATCAGGTACTCGGTGTAGACGGTGCGGAACGGCGCCCACGTCGGGGTCGAGAACTCGCAGATCACCACGCGGCCGCCGAGGCGGGTCACCCGGTACATCTCGCGCAGCGCCGCGTCCGTGTCCTGGACGTTGCGCAGCCCGAAGGAGATCGTCACGGCGTCGAAGGTGTCGTCCTTGAAGGGCAGCTTCGTCGCGTCCCCGGCCGTGAACGGCAGCCAGGTGTGCCTCTTCTTGCCGACCTGGAGCATCCCGACCGAGAAGTCGCAGGGGACGACGTACGCGCCGGTCCGCGCGAAGGGCAGCGAGGAGGTGGCCGTACCGGCCGCGAGGTCGAGGACCTTCTGCGCGGGGCGCGCGTCGACCGCCTTCGCCACCTCCTTGCGCCAGCGCCGGTCCTGGCCGAGCGACAGCACGTCGTTCGTCAGGTCGTACCGTTCCGCCACGTCGTCGAACATCGAGGCGACTTCGTGCGGCTGCTTGTTCAGGGAAGCGCGGGTCACCCGCCCATTGTTGCAGCCCGGGTTCAGGGGACCGCGCGCGGCTCAGCGGCCCCGGTACACCAACCGCCCGCCGATCACGGTCGCCACGCAGGTTCCGGCGCCGCGGCGGACCAGTTCGGCGCGGTCCGCGACATCGAACACGGCGAAGCGGGCGGGCCCGCCCGGGACGAGCCGCGGCAGCAGGATCAGCGGGGTCGGGGACAGCGCCGCCGGGCCCGGCAGGCGGTCGGGCCGCTGCCCCACTGCCAGCCCGGCCCTGCGCACCGCGTCGACCACGGCCCGCGACCGCAGTTCCCCGGCCACCGCCACCGTGCCGTGCGCCAGCATCCGCTGCACCCCGCGTCGCGCGCTCGCGCCGAGGCGCGCGGGATCACCGCGGAAGATCTCCCTCGCCCGCGCCCCGCCGATGGGCTCGGTGCCAAGGGTGTCGGCCTCGCGCGGGTCGGGATGGTAGGTGGCCTCCAGCAGCTCCGGACCGTACGGGTTCAGCAGCCCCGGGGTGAGGATGCCCGGCCAGCGCCGCACCCTCGCCCGGGGCTCGGCGGCGGCCAGTTCCTCGTACGCGCCGACGGCGGCGACGGACGCCCCGTCGACCAGGACAGCCGCCTCGGGAGACCGCTCGGCGACATGAAGTGTCAGCACAGCAGGCTCAGTTGGAGGTCAGCAGCTTCAGTTCCGGGTGGGCGGTGCCGCCCTCGATGGCCGTGGAGGAGATGTGGGAGACCACGCGGTCGTCGACGGGGTCGGCGGCCGGGTCGTCGTGCACGACCAGGTGCTCGTACGTCGTGGCGCGCTGCGCCGGGACCCGGCCCGCCTTGCGGATCAGGTCGATGATCTCCAGCCGGTTGGAGCGGTGCCTTGCTCCGGCCGAGGAGACGACGTTCTCCTCCAGCATGATCGAGCCCAGGTCGTCCGCGCCGTAGTGCAGCGACAGCTGGCCGACCTCCTTGCCCGTGGTCAGCCACGACCCCTGGATGTGCCGCACGTTGTCCAGGAACAGCCGAGCGATCGCGATCATCCGCAGGTACTCGAACAACGTCGCCTGGGTACGGCCCTTCAGGTGGTTGTTCTCGGGCTGGTAGGTGTACGGGATGAACGCCCGGAAGCCGCCCGTGCGGTCCTGGACGTCCCGGATCATCCGCAGGTGCTCGATCCGCTCGGCGTTCGTCTCGCCGGTACCCATCAGCATGGTGGACGTCGACTCCACGCCCAGCCCGTGCGCGGTCTCCATGATCTCCAGCCAGCGCTCGCCGGACTCCTTGAGCGGCGCGATGGCCTTGCGGGGGCGCTCGGGGAGGAGTTCCGCGCCGGCGCCCGCGAAGGAGTCCAGCCCCGCCTCGTGGATCCGGGTGATGGCCTCCTCCACCGACACCCCGGAGATCCGGGCCATGTGCTCGACCTCGGAGGCACCCAGGCTGTGGATCACCAGCTGCGGGAAGGCGTCCTTGATGGCCTTGAAGTGCTTCTCGTAGTACTCCACGCCGTAGTCCGGGTGGTGACCGCCCTGGAACATGATCTGGGTGCCGCCCAGCTCGACCGTCTCCGCGCACCGGCGCAGGATGTCGTCGAGGTCCCGGGTCCAGCCCTTCTCCGTGTCCTTCGGGGCCGCGTAGAAGGCACAGAACTTGCACGCCGTGACGCACACGTTCGTGTAGTTGATGTTCCGCTCGATGATGTACGTCGCGATGTGCTCGACGCCTGCGTAGTTACGGCGGCGCACGGCATCCGCCGCCGCGCCCAGCGCGTGCAACGGCGCGTCCCGGTAGAGGTCGAGGGCTTCCTCGGGCGTGATGCGTCCGCCCGCTGCGGCTCGGTCGAGCACGGACTGGAGGTCGGCCTTCTCGGTCACCGGGCTCCCTTTCCTCAAGGGGTGTGGACGGACCGAACCAGCCTACGCCAGGCGTTTCGCCCCGCTGACCTCAGGCCGTGCACCCACCCAGCAGCAGCCCGGCGAGCGCACCGGCCAGCAGGAACGGGCCGAACGGGATCGCCGACCTGCGCCCGGCCCGCCGGGCCACGACCAGCGCCGCGCCGTACAGCGCGCCCAGCAGGAAACCGGCGAAGGCACCGAGCAGCACGGTGGACCAGCCGTACCAGCCGAGTACGGCGCCCACGCCCACCGCCAGTTTCACATCGCCGAAGCCCATGCCGGCCGGGTTGATGAGGTACAGCGCGTAGTAGCCGGCGCCGAGCGCGAGGGCGCCGTAGAGGGCGGTGGGCCAGTGCCCGGCGTGGCCGGGCAGCAGGGCGGCGAGGCCCAGCAGGGCGAGCGCGGCCGGGGCGAGCGGCAGGGTCAGCGGGTCGGGCAGCCGCCGCACCCGGACGTCCACCACGGCCAGCAGCACCCCGACGGGCGCGAGCAGCAGCCAGACCGCCAGCTCGGGGCGGGCACCGGTGGCGGCCGCGAGCACGGCACAGGTCAGGGCGGTGGCGAGGGCGGCGGGGAGTACGCCGGTGCGCTGTCCCGCTCCCCCGCACGCACCGCACCCGGTACGCCCTGCCCAGCCCCGGATCGGGTGCCCGGCCGGACACCGCTCCCGCCAGGGTTCGCCGGGCGGTACGGCGAAGCGGTAGGCGGCGCGGGGCAGCAGGGCCCCGGCCACCGCGCCCCACAGCGCAGCGACGGCCGTCAGCGCGCCCGTGCTCATCCGGTCCCGCTTGCGGTCCTCGACAGGCGCGCCACCGGTTTGCCCTCGGCCGTACTGTCCGAGGTGAACCGCAGATCGTCGTCGACCGGGGTCAACTCCACCTGGTGCGGGGTCGGTACACAGTGCCCGGGGTTGTCCGGGGAGCCCGCCGAGGTCGCGAGGATCTGGCTCTTCGTCACCTTCTTCAGGGTGAGGACGTCCGTGCAGACGCCGCCGATCTGGTCGGTCTGCCGCAGCCGGCCCAGTTCCTGCCCCACTGCCGCCTGTTGGACGGTGAGCCGGAAGGTGCCCATGGGCAGGGTGCCGCCGAGGCCGGTGGCCTGGCCTTCCCAGGTACCGAGGTAGCGGGCCGGGACCGCGCCGGGCCCAGGGCTCCCGCCGCTGGGACTGCCGGAGGTCCCGGTCGGTGCCGGGGAGCGGGACGGGGGGCTGCCCGCACCCTGGTCGCCGCCGGACTGCGACCAGGGCCGCAGCAGCACGCCGAGCCCGAGACCGCCCACGGCCAGCGCCCCGGCGACCGCGAGCACCACCGTGCAGCTCAGCCGCCGCCCCCGGCCGCCCTGCACCGGCGCGGAGTCCGCCGCGACACTGACGGAGAGACGACCGGGCGGGGGCGCTCCCGGCGCCGACGGGACCGGCGGCGCGGGCGCGTGAGCGGGCGCCCCGGGCAGCGGGACCGACGGCGCGGCCGCATCGGGGGGCAGGGGTGTGTCGGGTGGCAGGGGCGGTGGCGGGGGTGTGTCGGGCGGCAGCGGGGGCACGCCGTGCGGGGTCCCGGTCGGTCCTCCGGGGGAAGCGCCGGGGTTCATCACGGGGGCAGGGCCGAAACCACCGCCGCTCCCGGTCGGCGGACCCGGCTCACCCGCCCCCGCCGCGCCCTCCACCGAAGCGCTCTCGAACGCCACCGGCCCCGACCGCACCGCCTCCCCGGTGTCCAGGTTGAGGAGGTGTACGGCGCTGCGGCTGACCTGTTCCACCAGGGCGCCCGGCAGCCAGCCGCCGGTGACCAGGCGGGCGGCGCCTTCGGGTGCGAGCCGGCGGCTCACCTCGGCGGGGGCGGGCCGGGACGCCGGGTCCTTGGCCAGGCAGGCCGCCGCCACCTCGCGCAACCCGCCTTCCAGGGTGCCGAGTTCGGGCTCCTCGTGCACGACCTGGTAGAGCAGCGCGGCCGAGGTGTCGCCGTGGAAGGGGGGCTCGCCGGTGGCCGCGTAGGTGAGGACCGCGCCGAGGGAGAAGACGTCGGCCGCGCCCGTGCCGCCCTTGCCGAGGATCTGCTCGGGCGACATGTAGCCGGGGCTGCCGATCGAGACACCGGTGGAGGTCAGGGACGCCGTGCCGTCCATGGCCCGGGCGATGCCGAAGTCGATGAGGAGCGGCCCGTCCAGGGTCAGCAGGACGTTCGACGGCTTCACGTCCCGGTGGACGAGCCCCAGTTCGTGGACGGCCGCGAGCGCCTCGCCGAGGCCCGCGCCCAGGGCCCGTACGGTGTGCGCGGGCAGCGGTCCGCTGCCGGCGACGGCCGCGGCGAGGGACGGCCCGGCCGCGTAGGCGGTGGCGACCCAGGGCACGGGGGCGTCCGGGTCGGCGTCCAGGACGGGTGCGGTCCAGGCGCCGCCCACCCGGCGGGCGGCCGCCACCTCGCGCCGGAAACGGGCCCGGAACTCGTCGTCCAGCGCGAAGTGCGGATGCACGATCTTCACCGCGACCGTCCGGCCGCCCGCACTGCGGCCGAGGTAGACCCGGCCCATGCCGCCGGAACCGAGCCGGCCGAGCAGCCGGTAGGGCCCGACGGTGGCCGGCTCGTCGGCTTCCAGCTGCCGCATGGCGCACTCTCCCCCCAACGCCTCTTGGGCAGCAGCGTAGTGAGGCCTGCCTACGGCTGCAGCAGATCCACCTTCACATCCGCCGGGAACCCGGTCGAGGGCCCCACCCGGCGGGCGAACTCGGTCACGGCCGACAACTGCGGCGCGCCGAAGCTGAAGTCGAGGGTGGTGAAGTACTGCGCCAGGGTCGCCTCGTCGAAGGTCTCCCAGCGGGCCGCCTGTTCGGCGACCTTGGCGACCTCCTCCAGGGAGACGTTGCGGGAATCGAGGAAGGCCTCGTGGACCTTGCGGGTGATGAGGGGCTCGCGCTCGAGGTAGTCCCGGCGGGCCGCCCAGACCGCGAAGACGAACGGCAGGCCGGTCCACTCCTTCCACATCTGGCCGAGGTCGTGCACGGCGAGGCCGTAGCGCGGGCCGTCGTGCAGATTGGCGCGCAGCGCCGCGTCCCCGATCAGAACGGCCGCCTCGGCCTCCTGCATCATCAGGCTGAGGTCGGGCGGGCAGGTGTAGTAGTCGGGCTGGACGCCGTAGCGCTCGGCGAGGAGGAGTTGGGCCAGCCGGACCGAGGTGCGCGAGGTCGAGCCGAGGGCGACCCGGGCGCCGTCCAGGCGGTCGAGGGGCACCTGGGAGACGATCACGCAGGACATGACGGGGCCGTCGCAGCCGACCGCGATGTCGGGGAAGGCGACGAGTTCGTCGGCGTGCTTCAGATACTCGACGAGGGTGATGGGCCCGATGTCGAGGTCGCCGCGCACCAGCTTCTCGTTGAGCTTGTCGGGGGTGTCCTTGGTCAGCTCGAGGTCGAGGAGCGTGCCGGTTCTGGCGAGCCCCCAGTAGAGGGGCAGGCAGTTCAGGAACTGGATGTGGCCGACGCGCGGCCGGGTGCGGGAATTGTCCACATCGCGAGACTAGACCCCATGCGATACGGTGCTCCGACCGACCCACCCGTCGAACGGACCAGCAGAGGTTCAAACATCCGGGTGAAGTGATCTTGACCTCTATTGCTTTCGGCTGACCGCGTGCTAGGCTCGCCGCAAGTTGCAGTTTGGTTTCCCTTGCAGTACAGAGCCTGCGGAGCATGTGACCGCGGGCTCTCGTAGTTTTCAGACGATTGCAGTCGTGCAGCACCGTTTCGCACTTGCAGGTTCTGGAGCAGGGCAACCCTTTTGAGCCCAAGGAGGGCTTATGGCTACCGGAACCGTTAAGTGGTTCAACGCCGAAAAGGGCTTTGGCTTCATCGCCCAGGAGGGCGGCGGCCCCGACGTCTTCGTTCACTACTCCGCGATCAACGCCCAGGGCTTCCGTTCGCTCGAGGAGAACCAGCAGGTCTCCTTCGACGTGACGCAGGGCCCGAAGGGTCCGCAGGCGGAGAACGTCACCCCCGTCTGATCACTGCCTGATCGCAGAACCTGAGTGCAGTACCCAAGGAGCCCCACGCCGCAAGGCGACGGGGCTCCTGCCTTTTCCGGCCCCGGCGCCCGGTGAATTCCCGGCGAATTCTCTACGTGTGCTGCATGATCAGAACGAACGTCGTGCCCGGCACCAGCGCCTCGTACGAGTGGGCGACATCCCCTCGGTACGTCATGTAATCGCCGGGTTCCAGTTCGGCCTCTTCTCCGGCCGGCCCCGCTTTCACCCGTCCCGTGCCGACGATCAGGTGCTCCACGGTGCCCGGGATGTGCGGCTCCGCCGCGCGGGCCGAACCCGGTTCCGCACGAATCTGGAAGATGTCCCGCCGGGCGCCGGGCGGACACACCGACAGCAGCGTGCCGACGAAGCTGGCCTGCTCGGAGGCGACACCCGGGCCCTCGCCGGCACGGATCACCTGGACGCTCTGCGTCGGCGGCTCCACCAGCGTGCCGAACGGGACGTCCAGCGCGACACCCAGCGCCCAGATCGTCTCCACGCTCGGGTTACCGGCCCCGGCCTCCAGCTGCGACAGCGTGGACTTGGCGATCCCCGCGCGCTTGGCCAGCTCGGACAGGGACAGCCCGGCGCGGGTGCGCTCACGCTTGAGGGACGCGGCGATCCACTCCATCGGGAGCCGGTCGGGGATCCGGGTGGACGGCTCAGCCATGCTCGTTCGCTCCATCGGTACGATCGTTCGCCTTGACGGACAGGGGGCCTGCTGTCCATTGTAGAAAACATGCGTTCGGTACAACGAACATCCCTGGAATCCGGCACGCCCGACGACCGCGCCGGCCGCGCCGACGGCCGGTCCCTCGACCAGCCACCGGCCCGGTCCCTCGACCGGTCCCTCGACCGGTCCCTGGTGCGCGACAGCTCGCTCGTCTGGCTGGCCAGCGGCATCGTGGGCGTGTCCTTCGGCGCCGTCTCCGTCGCCGGCGGGCTGCCGCTGTGGGTGCCGGTCCTGATGTCCCTGGTGGTGTACGCCGGCTCGGCCCAGTTCAGCGCGGTCGGCGTGCTGCTCGCCGGGGGCGGTCCGTTCGCCGCGGTGGCCACCGGGCTGCTGCTCAACACCCGCACGGCCGCGTTCAGCCTGGCTGTTGCGGAGACACTCGGCACCGGCCGCGCGGCCCGCTTCCTGGGGGCGCACCTCGTCACCGACGAGACGGTCGCCTTCGCCCTCGCCCAGAGCGATCCGGTACGGCGGCGGCGGGCGTTCTGGATCTCCGGGCTCGGACTGTTCGCCGTGTGGAACACCGGCGTGCTGGCGGGCGCGCTGGCCGGCGGCGCGCTCGGCGACACCGCGCGCTATGGCCTGGACGCCGCCTTCCCGGCCGTCCTGGTCGCCCTGGTCCTGCCCGCGCTGCGCGCGGACGCGACGGTACGTCGCTGCGCCCTGCTCGGCGCCGCCCTCGCCCTGTCGGTCACGCCCGCCGTACCGGCCGGGGTGCCGGTGCTGCTGGCGCTGGCCGGACTCCTTCTGCATCGCCGCCCGGCCCGGAAGGAGGCCGCTGCATGAACGCCACGGTCGTCGTGATCCTCGCGCTCGCCGTCGGCACGTACGCCTTCCGGCTGGTGGGGCCGGTGCTGCACGGCCGGGTGACGGTTCCGCCGCGCGTGCAGGAGCTGGCCTCGGCCGGGGCGGTGGTCCTGCTCGTCGCGTTGCTGGCCACGGGGGCGCTGACCGAGGGCGGTGGCTTCGCGGGGTGGGCCCGGCCGGCCGGGGTGCTGGTGGCAGGCCTGCTGGCCTGGCGGAGGGCACCGTTCGTGGTGGTGGTCGTGGGGGCGGCGGCGACGACGGCGCTGCTGCGGGTGGCCGGCGTCGCATGACCTGCTGCCCGCCTGCCGGGCGGGGCAGGGCCGAGGACGCGCTGCCGTCCGCCGCCCGGCTCGCCCGGAAGGGCGCCTCAGGACACAGCTCACCGGGCGGGCGCAGGGGCCGGGCGCTCGCCCCCTACCGTGTTCGCGAAGGCGCGGGCGGGTGGGCTGAGGGCGTCCCAGCGGCGGACCGCCCAGCCGACCGGGAGCGGGCGCAGCCCGGGCAGCGGGATCAGGCGCAGGGGGCCCGCGCCGGGGACGGGCAGGCCGGGGACCGCGGGTACGACCGCCCGGCCCGCGCCCAGTTCGGCCAGCAGCAGCGCGGTGTCCCAGTCGGCCACCGAGGCGTCGTACGCGAAGCGGACGCCCGACTCGGCGCAGGCGGCGTCCAGATGGGCGGCGGAGGCGGAGTTCGGGGGCAGCCGGATGAGCGGGACGTCGGCGAGGTCGGCGGGGGCGAGCCGGGACCGGGCGGCCAGCGGGTCGTCGGCCGGGACGGCGAGCACCCAGGGCAGTTCGACGACGGTCCGCTGCTCGATGCCCCGCACCGGCGGGCCGAGGGTGATCCAGGCGAGGTCGAGGGTGCCGTCGGCGAGCGCGTCGAAGGTGCCCCGGCCCGAACTGACCGTCCGGAACTCCAGGTTGACCTTGGGATGGCGGCGGCGGAAGGTGACGACGGCGTCGGACATGAAGTGCCGCACGGTGGTGGCGCCGGTGGCCACGCGGACATGCCCGCTGTGCCCGTCCAGCAGGTCGCGCAGCTGTCGTACGGCGAGGTCGAGTCCCGAGATGCCCTCGGCCGCCGCCGCTTCCAGGATCCGGCCGGCCTGTGTCGGTACGACCCCTCTCGGCTGGCGTTCCAGCAGGGGCACGCCCGTCTCCCGCTCCAGCCGCTTCACATGCTGGCTGACGGCGGACTGGGTGCAGCCGAGGTCACGGGCGACCGAGCTGAGGCTGCCGGCACGGCACACGGCCACGAACACACGCAGGTCGTCGAGGGTCACAACACCCAAGCTAACACTTGGGCTTGAGGAGAAAACCCAAGGATTGACTGGCCTTTGGAGCCCGTACGAAGATCTGTGGCGGGCCGCAACCGACCCAGGCGGCAACCCGCTCCCCGCATCACGCCATGCGTCCGGACCGAGGCGTGAACCGGGCGAGGAGCGGGTGCCGACCGGATCAGTCCCCGTACAGCCCCTCCACCTCCTGTGCGAAGTCCCGCATGATCTGCTCGCGGCGGAGCTTCATCGAGGGGGTGAGATGGCCCTCGTACTCGGTGAAGTCCCTCGGCAGGACGGCGAAGCGGCGGATGGACTCGGGGCGCGAGACGAGTTTGTTGGCCTCGTCTATCGCGCGTTGCAGGACCGCCTCCAACTCCGGGTCGCCGACGAGCAGTTCCGGCGGCACCGGGTGCTTGCCGATCATCTGGCGCCAGTGCATGGCGCCGTCGGGGTCGAGGGTGATCAGCGCGGACACGAACGGCCGGCCGTCGCCGACCAGCATGACCTGGGAGATCAGCGGGTGCTGGCGCAGCCAGTTCTCCAGCGGGGCCGGGGCCACCGACTTGCCGCCCGCCGTGATCAGCAGTTCCTTCTTGCGGCCGGTGATGGTGAGGTAGCCCTCGTCGTCCAGCTCGCCGATGTCTCCGGTCGCCAGCCAGCCGTCCCGGGACGCGGGCACGACGCCGCCGGCCTGCGGATCCCAGTAGCCGCGCAGCACATGGTCGCCGGCGACGAGGATCTCCCCGTCGGCCGCGATACGCACCCGGGTGCCGGGCAGCGGCCAGCCGACCGTGCCGAGGCGCGGCTTGAGCGGCGGGGTGACGGTCGTGGCGGCGGTGGTCTCCGTCAGGCCGTACCCCTCGAAGATCTCGATGCCGGCGCCGGCGTAGAACGCGCCGAGGCGCCGGCCGAGCGGGGAGCCGCCGCAGATGACGTGCCGGACGCGGCCGCCCATGGCGGCCCGGAGCTTGCGGTAGACGAGCGGGTCGTAGAAGCCGCGGGCCGTCTTCAGCGAGCGGCTCGGGCCGCCGCCCGTGCCGGTCTGCTGGGCCTCCAGGGCCTCGCCGTAGCGGACGGCGACCGCCGCAGCCCGGTCGAAGGCCGCGACCCGGCCGCCCGACTCGGCTTTGGCGCGGGCCGAGTTGTAGACCTTCTCCAGCATGTACGGGATGGTCAGCAGGGCGGTCGGCCGGAAGGCGGCCAGGTCGGGCAGCAGGTCGTCGGCGGCGAGGCTCGGAGCGTGTCCGAGGCGCACCCGGGCCCGCACACAGGCGATGGCGACCATGCGCCCGAACACATGGGACATCGGCAGGAACAGCAGCACCGAGGGGTTCTCGTCGTGCCCCTTGAAGACCGGGTGGAGCAGTTCGATGGCGTTGTCGACCTCGGCGAAGAAGTTTCCGTGCGACAGGGCGCAGCCCTTGGGGCGGCCGGTGGTGCCGGAGGTGTAGATGAGGGTGGCGAGGGTGGCCGGACCCAGCATGCCGCGCCGTACGGCGACTTCACCGTCGGGTACCTGCGCGCCCGCCTCCGCCAGCCGGGTCACGTGGTCCTTGTCCATCACCCACACATGGCGCAGGTCGGGCAGGTGCTGGAGTTCGGGGCCGATGGCGGCGGCCTGGTCGGCGGTCTCGGTGATCAGGGCGACGGCGCCGGAGTCGTGCAGGATCCAGCGGGTCTGGAAGACGGAGGACGTCGGGTAGACGGGCACGGTGACGAGCCCGGCCGCCCAGGCGGCGAAGTCGAGCAGCGTCCACTCGTAGCGCGTGCGGGCCATGACGGCGATCCGGTCGCCCGACACCAGCCCCTCGGCGATCAGCCCCTTGGCCACCGCGAGCACCTGCTCGGCGAAGTCCGCGGCCGTCACGTCCGCCCAACTGCCGTCGGGCATGCGGCGGCTGAGCACCACGGAAGCCGGGGCGGTCCCGGCGTTGTCGAACGGCAGGTCCGCGAGGGAGCCGTGGGTGACCGGCGGCGCGAACGGCGGTACGTGCACCTCCCGTACGGCACCGTCCAGCCGCTGGACCCAGGGCTCCACGAGGACCGGGCGGCCGTCGTAGTCGACGGCGGAGACGGGGGCAGCGGAGGAGACAGGGGTGTGCGGGAACGGGGTGGACACGGGCGGCTCCTCTTGCGTGCAGCGGCGCACTACCGACTGCATGACGTACGTGCCTCGCGCGCCGAGGCGTTCACCGGCGGCGGGCCGCAGAAGGGGGTTACCGACGGTCAGGCCAGGTGATCGTACGGGCCGGCTGTGAGGGCCTTGTGCGGGTTCCGGGATGATCCGGGGCCGGGGATGTGCAACCTCGTTGGTTTTATGACAGGGCCTCACGTTAGGTGGGTCACAGCCCCTCCCTCCGCCGCGTGACGTAGACTTACCGCCGGTAACCTTACTCCAGAGTAAGCATCGGGGACAGGCCATGGCAGTCGTTCGATCCGTCGCCCTCGCCGGCGCGCCCGCGCTCGCGCCCCTGCTGGCCCGGGGCGCCCTGCGCTCCCCGTTCAAGCGCCCCTCCCCCGACGCCGGGTTCCCGCGCACCCGGCTGGTACTGCCGGGGCTCCGCGTCGACCTGGCCCACCTGGCCGCGTACGAGCGGGTGTGCGGCTTCGCCACCGGCGAGACCGCCCTCCCCGTGACCTACCCGCACGTCCTGGGATTCCCGCTGGCCATGCGGCTGATGAGCGCCCGCGACTTCCCGCTGCCGCTGCTGGGCCTGGTGCACACCTCGGTCGGCATCGTCCGCCACACCGCCGCACCGGCGACGGGGGGGTATCAACTCGCCGTGCACATCGACGGGTTGGCTCCGCACCGGCGCGGGACACAGGCCACGGTGGTCACCGAGCTGACCTCGGGCGACGAACTCGTCTGGGAGTCGCGCAGCACCTATCTCGCCCGGCACCGCACCGAGGACCCCGCCGGCCCCCGGCAGGAGCGGCGGCCGCACACACGGCTCCCGCTGCCCGTGCTGGCCGAGTGGCGGCTCGCCGAGGACATCGGCCGGCGCTACGGCGCGGTCTCCGGCGACCGCAACCCCATCCATCTGCACCCGCTCACCGCCCGCCTCTTCGGCTTCCCGCGGGCCCTCGCGCACGGCATGTGGACGGTGGCCCGCTGCCTGGCCGCCCACGGCACGCCCGGCTCCGCCGTGGTGCGGGCCGAGTTCCGGGCGCCGGTGCTGCTGCCGGGGACGGTCGCCTACGGCGCGGACGGCAACGGCCGCTTCGAACTGCGTGGTGCGGGCGGACGGCTCCACCTGTCCGGAGAGGTGCGGCCACTGGACCGCGCGATGGGCTAGACGCCGTCGGGGGCACGCGTCACGGCGCTTCCTCGGCCGACGGAGTCCATCGGTTGCCCTGCATCAGATTGCCCAGCCCCGCCCACGCGAAGTTCATCAGTGTGGCCGCCGTCTGCCGGGCCGTGACCCCCGGTGTCGTGTTGGCCCACGCGGCCAGCGACTCCGCCGCTCCGACCAGCGCCTCCGCCAGGCCCGCGACCTCGCCTTCCGGCAGGTCGGGGTCACGGTGGGCCTCGCGGGCGGCGACCACGACCAGCCGGGTCACGAACGCGACGATCTCCGCGCGCATCGCGTCGGCCTCGGCCGCGAAGGGGTCACCGTGCGTACGGGCCTGGAGATGCAGTACGGACCAGGCGTCGGGGTGCTCGGCGGTGTGCGCGAAGAAGGCCAGCAGGCCGTCCCACAGCTGGCGGTCGGCGGGCAGGTCCGGGCACACCCCGGCGCGCACCGCCTCGCTCAGCGCGGCGGCCTCCCGGCGGATGCAGGCGGTGAAGAGATCTTCCTTGGAGTTCAGGTACAGATAGACCAACGGCTTGGAGACACCCGCGAGTTCGGCTATCTCGTCCATCGAGGCGGCCATGTAGCCGCGCCGGCCGAAGATCTGCACCGCGGCGTCGAGCATCTGCTGCTCCCGTACCGCACGCGGCATCCGTTTGGTCCTCGCCCCACCCATGAGGGAAAGACTAGTTGGACGCGGCCGCCTCGCCCTGTGCCCGGGCGGAGTCGTCGACGACGTCCTCCTGGCTGCGGTTGGCCTCCAGGTTGGCCTTCATCCGGTCGACCCTGTTCACGATCTGCACCGAGGCCCGGTCCCGCTCCCTGCGCAGCACCACCCAGCTGATCGGCGCCGACAGCACCAGCGAGAGCAGCAGCACCCAGAGGAAGTTGGAGTCGCCGAAGCCACGCGGGAAGATACCGGAGTAGACGGCTCCCCAGACGACCACGAGGCAGCCGGCGAAGACGCCGAGGCGCATCAGCGTGTAGCGGAGCATCTCAATCCACTCGTCCGATTCCAAAAGGGTCAGCTTCCAGTGAAGCACGCCCCGGGGGCGATCTTGCACGGGGGTCGGGCCGAAGGAGTGGTCAGGTGAGCGGCAGCAGCATGGTGATGTCGTCGCGTTCGTCACCGGGCGCGACGCGGATGGCGCCGGGCACCCGGCCGACCTCCTTGTACCCGCAGGAGCCGTAGAACCGCTCCAGGCCGGTGCCGCCCCGGCAGGTCAGCCGGATCGCGTCGATGCCGTCGAGGCCGCGGGCCGCCTCCTCGGCGGCCGCCAGCAGGTCGCGGCCGTACCCCTTGCCCTGGTGCCGGGGGTGGACCATCACCGTGTACAGCCACACCCAGTGCTTCTGGAGCCGGTGCGTGTTGTGGGCGAGGAAGGCGGCCGCGGCAGGTGCCCCCGTCCCGTCGCACCCGACGAGCAGCCGGTGCCGGCCCTCGGCCATCGCCACGAGGTGCGCCACCAGCTCCGGGCGGACGTCCTCCCTGCGCACCGGCGGTACGAAGCCCACGGCGCCGCCCGCGTTGGAGACGTCCGTCCACAGGTCGAGGATGCCGTCCCGCAGGGCCGGGGTGACGGCGGGATCGAGCGTGAAAGTAAGGGGCATGCGGGCATCGTATCCATTACCCGCACGCCCCTCCAGTGCCTGCCCCATCCGTACCGGGATCACACCCGCATCGGCTGCGGGGACTCCCTGCGGGCCGGGTCCGGGCCGTCGTACTCGCGGATGATCTCGTAGCGCGTGTTGCGCTCCACCGGACGGAAACCGGCGTCCCGGATCAGCTCCAGCAGGTCCTCACGGGTGAGCTTGTTCGGCGTGCCGTAGTTGTCCGCGTCGTGCGTGATCTTGTACTCGACGACCGAACCGTCCATGTCGTCCGCGCCGTGCTGCAGCGCCAGCTGCGCGGTCTGGACGCCGTGCATCACCCAGAAGACCTTCACGTGCGGCACGTTGTCGAACAGCAGCCGCGAGACGGCGAAGGTCTTCAGGGCCTCCGCGCCGGTCGCCATCTGGGTACGGGCCTGGAGGGTGTTGCGTACCTTGCCGTCCTTCATGTCCACGAAGTCGTGCTGGTAGCGCAGCGGGATGAAGACCTGGAAGCCGTTCGTCTCGTCCTGGAGTTCGCGCAGGCGCAGGACGTGGTCGACGCGGTGGCGCGGCTCCTCGATGTGGCCGTAGAGCATGGTGCACGGGGTCTTCAGACCCTTCTCGTGCGCCAGGCGGTGGATGCGGGACCAGTCCTCCCAGTGGGTGCGGTGGTCCACGATGTGCTGCCGGACCTCCCAGTCGAAGATCTCGGCGCCGCCGCCGGTCAGGGACTCCAGCCCCGCGTCGATCAGCTCGTCGAGGATCTCGGACGCCGACAGGCCGGAGATCGTCTCGAAGTGGTGGATCTCCGTGGCCGTGAACGCCTTCAGCGACACGTGCGGCAGCGCGGCCTTCAGCTCACGCAGCGAGCGCGGGTAGTAGCGCCACGGCAGGTTCGGGTGCAGCCCGTTGACGATGTGCAGCTCGGTGAGGTTCTCCGACTCCATCGCCTTGGCGAGCTTGACGGCCTCCTCGATGCGCATCGTGTACGCGTCCTTCTCGCCCGGCTTGCGCTGGAACGAGCAGTACGCGCACGAGGCCGTGCACACGTTCGTCATGTTCAGATGCCGGTTGACGTTGAAGTGGACGACGTCACCGTTCTTCCGGGTCCGCACCTCGTGCGCCAGACCGCCGAGCCAGGCCAGATCGTCCGACTCGTACAGCGCGATGCCGTCCTCACGGGTCAGCCGCTCACCGGAACGGACCTTCTCCTCCAGCTCGCGCTTGAGCCCGACGTCCATGCCCACACCTTTCTACGACAGCTCGCCCCACGGTATCCCTAGACCTCTTCGGGCAGTTCTCCGACCCGGTTCTCCCACTTCGTGGACAGCACGATGGTGGTACGGGTCCGGGAGACGCCCTTGGTGCCGCTGAGCCGCCGGATGATCCGCTCCAGGCCGTCCACGTCCGTGGCCCGCACCTTGAGCATGTAGGAGTCGTCGCCGGCGATGAACCAGCAGTCCTCGATCTCCGGCAGGTCCCGCAGCCGCTGGGCGACGTCCTCGTGGTCGGCGGCGTCGGAGAGCGAGATGCCGATCAGCGCGGTGACGCCGAGGCCGAGCGAGGCCGAGTTCACCGTGGCGCGATAGCCGGTGATCACGCCGGCCGCCTCCAGCCGGTTGATGCGGTCGGTGACGCTGGGTCCCGACAGTCCGACGAGGCGCCCCAGCTCCGCGTACGAGGCCCGGCCGTTCTCCCTCAGGGCCTGGATGAGCTGCCTGTCCACCGCGTCCATGCGATCGAAGCCTTCCGCTGAAGAGTTCCGAGTTGATGAGAGGTACTGCGACTTGACTTGCCCGGCTGATCCGCGCTCGCGCTAATCCGCTGCCCCGCCGCCCAGCTCGCCCCGCCACCGCCGGTACAGGCCGTGCTCGACGCCCGCCGCGTCCAGCACCCGCCCGGCGACGAAGTCCACCAGATCCTGGATGTGGGTGGCGCCCGCGTAGAAGGCGGGCGAGGCCGGTACGACGCTCGCGCCGGCCTCGTCCAGCGCCACGAGATGGCGCAGCGTCTGCCCGTTCAGCGGGGCCTCCCGTACGGCCACGACCAGCGTGCGGCGTTCCTTGAGGGTGACGCTCGCCGTGCGCTGGAGCAGGTCCTTGGACAGGCCGAGGGCCACACCGGCCACGCAGGCCGTGGAGGCGGGCACGATGAGCATGCCCTTGGCCGGGTACGAGCCCGAGGACGGCCCGGCGGCGAGGTCCCCCGCGCTCCAGTACCGCACCCCGCCGAGGTCCACATCGAAGGTCCCCGGCTTGCCGTCGGCCCCCCGGGCCAGCCATTCCCGCAGGTCGTCCTGCCAGTGGGCGTCCCGGAACGAGATCCCCGTCTCGTCCAGCAGCGTCAGCCGCGAGGCCCGGCTGACGACCAGGTCCACCGCCTCCCCCGCCGCCAGCAGCGCCCGCAGCACGGCCGCCGCATAGGGCGTACCGGAAGCTCCGGACACCCCCACGATCCAAGGCTCGCGCTGCGTTTCTCCTGCGTTCACACCTTGAGCGTACCGGTGGGTCGGGCAGGCCTCAGGCCGGGTGGGGCGCCTTGGGACCGCCCGTCGGACGGGAAGCGCGCTCCTCAGACCGTCAGGCCCCGGACCAGGAGATCCAGCAGCGCGCACACGAACAGGGCAATGCCGATGAAGCCGTTGACCGAGAAGAACGCCCTGTTCAGGCGGGACAGGTCATGGGGCCGGACGATGCGGTGCTCGTAGCCGAAGGCACCCGCGACGATCAGCAGGCCCAGCCAGAAGAAGGCGCCCGCGTGCGTGGCCAGGGCGTACCAGACGAACAGGGCCGTCGTGACCGTGTGGCACACCCGCGCGCCCCGGATCGCGGCCGGGACGCCGAAGCGGGCCGGGACCGACATGACACCGACCTGCCGGTCGGTCTCGACGTCCTGGCAGGCGTAGATCAGGTCGAAGCCGCCGATCCAGACGCCGACGGCGAGGCCGAGGATCACCGCGTCCCAGGACCAGGACCCGGAGATCGCGAGCCAGCCGCCGATCGGCCCCATGGACTGGGCGAGGCCGAGGATGGCCTGCGGGAAGTTCGTGAACCGCTTCCCGTAGGGGTAGACCACCATCGGGATCACCGCGGCGGGTGCGAGGGCCAGGCACAGGGGGTTCAGCAGGGCCGCCGCGCCCAGGAAGATCACCAGGGCGATCAGGGCACCCGTCCAGGCGTGCCGCACCGACATCGCGCCGGTCACCAGCTCGCGGTGCGCGGTGCGCGGGTTGCGGGCGTCGATCTCGCGGTCGATGATCCGGTTGACCGCCATCGCGAACGTCCGCAGGCCGACCATGCAGATCGTGACCAGCAGCAGCCGGCCCCAGTGGATCTTCTCGTCCCACTGGTACATCGCCGTCAGCGACGCGATGTAGGCGAAGGGCAGCGCGAAGATCGAGTGCTCGATCATCACGAGCCGCAGGAAAGCCTTCGTGCGTCCCGGCTGAGGGATCGCGGCAGAGGCGCTGCTCACAGGCCGTACTCCGGATCATCCCCGCGGCGGCGGGGAAATCCCGTCTCCGCGCTGCCGCACACCATCATGTCGGTGCCCTTCACAGTCCGTACTCCTTCCAACGCCGTGTCACCCGTTCGGCCGTATCGGGGTCGGATTCCACCATCTCCGGCCACCCCCCGTCCCGCGTGTACCCCTCCTCGGGCCATTTCCGCGTCGCGTCGATCCCCGCCTTGCCGCCCCAGAACTGCTGGTAGGAGGCGTGGTCGAGGTGGTCGACGGGGCCTTCCACGACCGTGAGGTCGCGGGCGTAGTCCGTGTTGCCGAGGGCGCGCCAGGCGACCTCGTGCAGATCGTGGACGTCGCAGTCGCGGTCCACGACCACGATCAGCTTGGTGAGGGACATCATGTGGGCCCCCCAGATCGCGTGCATCACCTTCTGCGCGTGCTTCGGGTACTTCTTGTCGATCGAGACGATCGCGCAGTTGTGGAAGCCGCCGGCCTCGGGCAGGTGGTAGTCCACGATGTCCGGGACGATGATCTTGAGCAGCGGCAGGAAGAAGCGCTCCGTGGCGCGGCCCAGCGGGCCGTCCTCCGTCGGCGGGCGGCCGACCACGATCGACTGCAGCAGCGGGCGCCTGCGCATCGTCACGCAGTCGATCTTCAGTGCGGGGAACGGCTCCTGCGGGGTGTAGAAGCCGGTGTGGTCGCCGAAGGGACCCTCGGGCAGCATCTCGCCCGGCTCCAGCCAGCCCTCCAGGACGACCTCGGCGTTCGCCGGCACCTGGAGCGGGACCGTCTTGCAGTCGACCATCTCGATCCGCCTGCCCGCGATGAACCCGGCGAAGAGGTACTCGTCGATGTCGCCGGGGAGCGGGGCGGTGGAGGCGTACGTCACGGCCGGCGGGCAGCCGAAGGCGATGGCGACGGGCAGCCGCTCCCCGCGCCGCGCGGCGACCTGGTAGTGGTTGCGGCTGTCCTTGTGGATCTGCCAGTGCATGCCGATGGTGCGCCGGTCGTGACGCTGCAGGCGGTACAGCCCGAGGTTGCGGATGCCCGTCTCCGGGTCCTTGGTGTGGGTGAGCCCCAGGTTGAAGAAGGAGCCGCCGTCCTTGGGCCAGGTGAACAGCGCCGGGAGCCGGTCGAGGTCCACCTCGTCGCCGTGCAGGACGACCTCCTGCACCGGAGCCTCTTTGATCTTCTTCGGCGGGACGTGGGCCATCGCGCCGAGCTTCCCGAAGGCCTCGCGCACGCCGACGAACCCGTGCGGCAGCTCGGGCCGCAGCAGGCCGCCGATCTTCTCGGAGATCTCGCCGTACGACTTCAGGCCCAGCGCCTTGAGCAGGCGGCGGTCGGTGCCGAAGACGTTCATCGCGAGGGGCATCGCCGAGCCCTTCACGTTCTCGAAGAGCAGCGCCGGGCCACCGGACTTCTGCACCCGGTCGACGATCTCTCCGACTTCCAGGTAGGGGTCCACCTCGGCCTTGATGCGCTTGAGGTCTCCCTCGCGCTCCAGCGCCCGCAGCAGGGCGCGAAGATCGTCGTAAGCCATGCGCCCCAGTATCCGGCACCCGCTACTCTGGCCCGGTCACCGGGGCCGTCTCACATTCGTCGGGGGATCGCACGCCATGCTCAGGTATCTGCCGTTCCTGCTGGTCCTGGCGCTGTGGATCTATGCCTTCGTGGACTGTCTGAACACTCCCGAGGATGAGGTGCGCCATCTGCCGAAGGTGGTGTGGGTGATCATCATCCTGCTCTTCGGCGAGGTGCTGGTGGGGCCGGTGGCCTGGCTGATCACCGGGCGGGCGCGGCGGGCGCCGGCGGGCGGGTCCACGCCCGCCCCCTTCGCCTCCGGACACCGCGCCGCCGCCGGCTGGATCGCTCCCGACGACAACCCCGAGTTCCTCAAGTCCCTCGAGAACAAGGACGACCCCAAGGGCGAGTGACCGCCCCAAACGGCTTGCCTTCCCCCAACTGACCTGTGGTTAATGGTCGTTACAAGCTGTGAGTAGTCGTTCCTCGGCACCGCCTCGACGGCGACGGGGGCACGTCCTCGCCCGGCTCCGCGGGGACGCCCGGCTCCCGGACGCCTGGCATTGCCCCCGCTCTCCCGCGCCCGCACAGTAAGGGCATGGACGAACGACAGGCCCGTGCCTGGCTCGCCACCGCCGTGGCCGAGGCCCGCGCCGGGCTGGCCGAGGGCGGGATCCCGGTCGGCGCCGCGCTCTACGGCCCGGACGGCGCCCTTCTCGGCCGTGGCCGCAACCGCCGGGTCCAGGACGGCGACCCCTCGACACACGCGGAGACGGCCGCGTTCCGCGCGGCCGGCCGGCAGCGGTCGTACCGCGGCACGACCATGGTCACCACCCTCTCGCCGTGCTGGTACTGCAGCGGCCTGGTCCGGCAGTTCGGCATCCCCCGTGTGGTGATCGGCGAGGCCACCACCTTCCGCGGGGGCCACGACTGGCTCGCCGAGCACGGCGTCGAGATCCTGGTCCTGGAGGACCCCGAGTGCGTCACGATGATGCGCGCCTTCGTCAAGGACAACCCGGACCTGTGGAACGAGGACATCGGTGACTGAATCCCTCTCCCGGATCCCCACCATCGACCTCCGGCCCTGGCTGGACGGCGGCGAGGAGATCCGCGCCGCCCTCGCCCGCACCGTCGACCAGGCACTGCAGACGGCCGGGTTCCTGCTGGTCACCGGGCACGGGGTGGAGTCCGGGCTGCGAGCTGGGATCCGGCGGGCGGCGCGGGAGTTCTTCCTGCTCCCGGACGAGGTCAAGCGGCGGTACGAGGCGAAGGTCGGCGGACGCGGGTGGCTCGGGCCCGGTGCCGAGGCCAACGGATACGCGGAGGGGACGCACACGCCGCCCGACCTGAAGGAGTCGCTGACCTTCGCGACGGACGAGCCCTTCGCCGATCCGGTCGTCGACGCGCAGTGGTACGCGCCCAACGTGTGGCCGGCCGAGGTGCCGCAGCTCCGGACGCTCTGCACGGAGTACCTGGCGAAGATGGCCGCCCTGGAGAAGGAGCTGCTGTCGCTGCTGGGGTACGCCCTGGGGCTCGAACGCGACTTCTTCACCCGGCACATGGACCATCCGACGTACGGCTTCAACATCAACTGGTATCCGGGCACGGAGGTCGTCGGCGAGCCGCTGCCGGGGCAGTTCCGGATCGGGCCGCACACCGACTTCGGGACCGTCACCGTCCTCGACCGGCAGGCCGGAAAGGGCGGGCTGCAGGTGTACACCGACGAGCGCGGGTGGGCGGACGCGCCGTACGACCCCGCCGCCCTCACCGTCAACATCGGTGACCTGCTGGCCCGTTGGACCGGTGACCGGTGGCGGTCCGGGCGGCACCGGGTGCTGCCGCCGCCCGCCGACGCCCCCGCCGAGGAGCTGATGTCGCTCGTGTACTTCGGCGAGTGCACCCCGGGCACCCGGGTGGAGTCCGTGCCGGCGCCGGTCGGCCGGGTGGCCTATCCGCCGGTCGACTCGCACGTGTACCTGCGCGCCAAGCTCGACTCGATCACCGTCGAGTGATCCGCCCGGCCTCACCCTGCGTAAATCACTTCCCCGTTCGGCCTGCCACCCGTTCCGCTGAAATGGTCCGGACGGGCATGTCCCGGTCGCGTCTGTCGGCATTGCCTTCAAGGGGGCCCGGATCCAGGGGCCCCCTTCTGCGATGGGAGACGCGTGCGAATCACTGACATCCAGCGTTGCGAGGCCCGGCCGGGACGGCTCGTCGAGTGGACGCTGAGCCCGGCGACCGTCGCGGCGGCGGCGGCGCTCCCGGAGGACTCCCGGCCCCCTGCCTACATCCAGGAGTCGCACATCCGGACCGCCAAGTGCGTCCGGGAGGACGGGCTGTTCGTGCCGACCTGGCTCGGCACCGCCTTCGACCTGCCGGGCCCGGTCGACCTCGATGCGCTCCAGGAGGCGCTGCGCGCCTGGACGGTCCGGCACGAGACGCTGCGCAGCGGCTTCCGCTGGGCCGGTGACGAACTGCGCCGCTTCACGCTGGACGCGGCGGACGTGTCCCTGCACCGCGAGGACGTGGGCGACTTCCCGGACGCGGGCGCGCTGGTGCGGCATCTCGAGGAGCGGTTCGACACCGTCGCGGACGCGCTGCGCTGGCCGAACTTCCTCTTCACGGCCGTCGTCCGGGACGACTCCGCCACCGTCTGCCTGGCCTTCGACCACAGCAACGTCGACGCCTACTCCCTGGAGCGGATCCCCGCGGAGGTGACCGAGCTGTACGCGGCGGGGCGGGCCGGCGCCGTGCCCGACTCGCGTACCTCGGTGGCCAGTTACGTCGACTTCTGCCGGATCGAGCGGGCAGACGCGGACGGCATCGACGCCCGGCACGCGATCGTCGGCCGCTGGCGCGAGTTCATCCGCCGCTGCGACGGAACACTGCCCGGCTTCCCCGTCGACCTGGGGCTGGAGCCGGGCGGGCCGCTGCCGCGCCAGCGGATGCTGTGCGAGCCGCTGGCCGACGCGCAGGAGGCGGCGGCGTTCGAGGCGTACTGCCGCCCCTACGGCGGCAGCCAGGTCGGTCTGCTGGCCGCGACCGGGCTGATCGTGCACGAGCTGGGCGGGCAGCCGGTGTACCGGACGGTGGTGCCGTTCCACACCCGGGTGAAGTCACGGTGGAGCGACTCGGTGGGCTGGTACGTCGGGGGCGCTCCGATCGAGGTGCCCGTCGACCGTGCGGCCGGGCTCCGGGACACCCTGCGCACGGTACGCGACGAGCTGCGGGCCGCCCGGCCGCTGGCCCGGATGCCGCTGGCCCGGGTGCTGAGCCTGCTCGGCGCGGACTTCCGGCCGGCCTCGCCGGACCTGTACTCGATCGTCTCCTACGTCGACGCCCGGTCCATCCCGGGCGCGGAGCGCTGGAGCGAGCAGCGGGCGCACGCGCTGCTGCGGGTGTCGTACGGCGACCAGGTGTGCGTGTGGGTGAACCGGCTGCACGAGGGGCTGTGGCTGGCGAGCCGGTATCCGGACACGGACGTGGCGGCGAAGAACCTGCGGCTGTACGTGGAGCGGTTGCGCGATCACATCGCCTCCGTGGCCCACGGCAGCCTGACCGCGGTGTCGTAGGCACGACCGCTGATCCAGAACCGGTCCGGAGCCGATCCAGGACTGACCCGGACCGATCCGAAACTGATCCAGGGCTGATCCGGAACTGACATCGCCGGATTTCGTAACCCAACGGACACCACTGGCCCTGGCACGGAGCAACTTCCCCTTCTTACACTGCCGTTGAGGGGTTATCTGATCGTTGAGGGGGGCGATCGGGTGGGCAGACGTTTGCACGGACGCGGGGCGCTGTTCGACGCCGATCCGGCCGGGCTGGCCCCGCGGCTCATCGGCCTGCGCCCCCATCACCATCGCGCCACCCCCGTGGAGCACCCCGACGGACCGCCGTTCGTGGTGCTGACCGGCGCGCGCGGACTGGGCAAGAGCGCGGTCCTGGCCGAACTGCGCGACGCCTACCAGGGGCACACCCCCCTCGCGCTGGCCGACTGCGCGGAGGAGCAGTTCGCCCGGCCGCCCGTGGACCGGCCCGCCGAGTCCTGGTCGCCGCTCACCCAGGCGCTGCTGGTGATCGCCGAGCAGCTCGCCGAGCCGGTGACCGGCGCCCGCCGGATCACCTTCCCACGGCTGATGACGGGCCTGGTCGCGGTGGCGGCCGGCGGCTGGAGCGACGCCGACTCGGAGCGGATCCGCCGGGAGGTGGAGCGGATCCTGCTGCTGAACGAGAGCGGCTCGCGGTTCGGCGGGTTCGCCGGACGCTGGGCCGGGAAGGTGGCGGCCAAGGTGGTCGCCGCGGCCACCGGCACCGGCCCGCTGGTGTCGGGCGCGATCGAGGCGACCCTGGAGTCGATCGCCGAGGGGTTCGCCGGCCGGCGCCACCAGAAGGCGTCCGAGTGGTACCGGACGTACCCGAACGCGGGCGGGCACGCGCAGCGCGGACTGATCCTGCTCTCCCGGCACTTCCGCGAGGACGGCCCCGCCCGGGAGCACGCCGAGCGGTATCTGGTGCGGGCGCTGCTGGCCGACCTGACGGAGGCGTACACCGGGGTGCTGCCGCGGATGCAGCGCATCGGCCGCCCGCTGGTGCTGCTCGACAACGCGCAGTCGGCGCCCGGCCCGGGGCTCATGGCCGCCGTGCTGCGCGACCGGGCCGAGGGCCTCGCCGACCAGGTGGTGTTCGTCGCGGCCCGGCGCGGTGAGGGCGGTGACAGCGAGAAGCTGCCCAGCGCGGCCCGGCGGGAGCTGGCGGAGGTGGCCCGGCGCACGGACTGGACACCGGACGCGGCGCCGTCCTCGCGGGCGCTGCTGGTGGCGCTGCCGCCGCTGAGCGCGGACGACACCCTTCACATCGTCGGCTCGGTGTGCGGGGACCTGCCGGTGCCGCCCCATCTGCCGCACGCCGTGCACCGGTTGACCGGCGGCAACCCGCTGGGCATCGTGCTGCTCGCCGAGTCGGCCGCGCAGCACCTGCCCGGGGCGTCCTCGCTGGGCGAGCTGCTGACCGCGCCGGTGCGGCCCGCCGAGGACCTGCCCGCCGCGCCCGCCTACGAGGCGCTGCTGGACCGGCTGGTGCCGGCCGAGTACCTGGCCGAGCTGACCGTGCTGGCCGCCGCCCACGACCACGGCTCGGCGTGCGCGCTGGCCGCGGCGCTGCTGCCGGACACCTTCGGCCCGGCGAGCGTACGGGAGGTGCGGACGCTGCTGGCCGCGGAGGGGCTGCCGGCCGTGCCGGGCCGGTTCGTCGGCGACCGCTTCGTGCGCACCCTGCTGCTGCTGCGGCTGCACATGCTGCACGACGCCCCGGCAGCCCGGGCCGAACCGGCCGACCGCGGTGCCCAGGCCGCCCACGCGGCGTGGCGTACCGCGCACGAGACGCTGATCGCCCACTACACCCGGCCCGAGCACGCCCGTTACCGGCTGCACCACGAACTCGCCCTCGGCAGCACGCAGTCCACGGTCGCCCATCTGCGCGACACCTTCCCCACCGCGGACACCCGCGCCTGGCTGCGCACCCTGCGCTTCGTGGCGTCCGCGCCCTACTTCCACGCCCACGACGCCGAGGGCCGTGACTTCACCGGCCGCGGCGACGGGCGCACCGCGGTGGCGCTCGGCCGCACGGACGCCGAGCACGCCGTGCCGGAGGGCGCGGACGCCGTACTGCACCTGCGGATACGGCGGCTGCTGCACGCGGTGTGGCAGCTGGCGGATCCGCTGGTGCTGCCCGATCCGCAGGTGTGCGACCGGCTCCGGTTCGAGCTGGAGCAGCTGTCCAATCTGCGGCCGGCGGCGGGCGCGCTGCTGTGGCGGGCCTCCCGGGACTGGCCGGCGGCGGCGCTCGCCGGGCGCCCGCTGACCGGACCCGAGGACCCCGACGAGCCCGACGAGCCCTACGACCCTGACGGCACCGACGACAGCGACGACACCGACGACGGCGAAGACGGCCCGGACGACCGGAGCGGGGAGGCGTGATGGCGCGCAGGGGCATGGGGACGTGGCTGCGCGAGGGCGTGTGGGAGATCCCGCTGCGCCGCTATCTGGCCCTGCTGCTGGCGGCGGCCCTGGTGACCGGCCTGGTGTTCGCGGTACGCACCCTCACCCACGACGACCGCTCGTGCGCGCCCGGGGTGTCCCGGCCCCAGGGCAGCGACGAGTGCGTGGGCGTGGCGACGGGACCGCGGCCGTACGACTTCGGGCAGGACCGGCTGACCGCCTCCGTCCAGGCGATCGCAGGGGAGAACGCCCGGCTGAAGCCCGGGAGTTATGTGACGGTCGCGCTGCTGCTGCCGTACACCTCCGGCTCCGCGACGATGCTGAACGACGTCCAGCACCAGCTCCAGGGCGCCTACCTGGCGCAGTACCAGGCCAACCACGACGCCAACGGCCAGACGCCGAAGATCCGGCTGGTGCTCGCCAACCCGGGGGCGACCGGCACGTACTGGCAGCGGACCGTGGACCAGCTGGACCGCATGACGACGAGCAGCACCGACACGCTGCGCGCGGTCGCCGGCATCGGACAGAGCACCGATGCCAACAAGGCGGCCGTCGCGGCGCTGACCAAGCTGCACATCCCGGTGATCGGTTCCTCCATCACCGCCGACGACCTCGCCAACGGCCAGGGCGGCAAGAACCCCGACCCCTACCCCGGGCTGGCCCGTGTGGCGCCGACCAACACCGACGAGGCCCGCGCCATCACCAAGTTCGCGCAGCTGAAGCAGGGCAAGGCGCTGCTGGTGTACGACAAGCCCGGTGACCCGTACACGCTCACGCTCCAGCAGTCGTTCTCGGCGCTGCTCAAGGGCTCGCGGTACGAGCCGCAGCCGTTCACCCCGCCGGACGACCGCAGCCAGGAGGGCACGACCCCGAACACCTTCCGGCAGATCACGAACCTGGTGTGCGACACCGACCCGGGGACCGACACGATCCTGTTCGCGGGCCGGCACGTGCAGCTCAGACAGTTCATCAACGCGCTCGGCGCCCGCGGCTGCCAGGACCGGAGGTTCACCGTGCTCACCGGTGACGAGGCCTCCTACCTGACCTACGAGAAGGACCTGGACCGCGACGCCCTGCGGCACAACCTCTCCGTGCTCTACACCTCCCTCGCCCACCCGGACGCCTGGGTGCGGGGCGGCCCGCCGGCGACGGGCGGCTCGGCGGCGGACACCGCCACGCTGCAGACCCTGCTGACGGCCGCCCAGCGGGCGCCGGTGGGCCCGATCGGCTCGGTCGCCCTGGACGACGGACAGCTGATCATCGGCTACGACGCCCTGCAGCTGGCCGTGCACGGCATCCGCGAGGCGGTGCCGCCGGGCAAGACCATCCCGGCGCTCGCGGACGTGGGCCTGCAGTGGCCGCAGGTCAAGGGGAAGTCACAGCGGGTGAACGGGGCGAGCGGCTGGATCTGCCTGGACGCGCACGGCAACCCGTACGACAAGGCCGTGCCGATCGTCGAACTGACCCCGCAGGGCGGCTCGCGCTTCGTGCGGATCGCCTGGCCGGAGGGGAAGCCGCCGTCGCGGGAGTGCCTGCCGCCGGCCTAGGAACGGGCCTAGGAACGCCCCAGTCGTTCGATCAGTCGTTCGAATCTGGTGCGCCAGCCGGGCTCCGACTCGCCCTCGCCCCGGAACTCCCGGGTGAAGCGCAGCACACTCGCCGCGTCGCCGTCCCGCTCCAGATGGAACCGGAGCCGTGCGCCGCCCTCGAGGGTGTACTCGGCGACCCGGTCCACGTCCCAGGCCGTGACCCGCCCGGAGCCCAGCTCGCCGAGGACGACCGCGCCGCCGAGCCGGGGTTCGAGCACGTCGGCGGCGGCGCACCAGCCCGTGAGCCCGTCACGGGTGGCCACCGCCGGCCAGACGTCTTCCATGGGCCGCGGGAGCCGCACCAGGAAGTGGAGTATGTGCGCGTTCCCGTGGCTCTGACTGGTGCCCTGTGCGATGGAACCGCTCATGACACCAGTGTGGGCGCCCCTCGGCTCACACGCCCGCGTAGGAGTGCTTGCCGCTGACGAAGATGTTGACGCCGTAGTAGTTGAACAGCCAGCAGCCGAAGGCGATCATCGCCAGGTAGGCGGCCTTGCGGCCCTTCCAGCCGGCCGTCGCGCGGGCGTGCAGGTAACAGGCGTAGGCGACCCAGGTGATGAAGGACCAGGTCTCCTTCGGGTCCCAGTTCCAGTACCGGCCCCAGGCGTCGCCCGCCCAGATCGCGCCCGCGATGATCGTGAAGGTCCACAGCGGGAAGACCGCCGCGTTGATCCGGTAGGCGAACTTGTCCAGCGAGGACGAGGCGGGCAGGCGCTCCAGGACCGAGGTCGCGAAGGCACCGGGCTTGCCGCCCGTCTGCAGCTTGGTCTCGTAGGAGTCCTTGAAGAGGTAGAGGATCGTGGCCACCGCGCCCACGTAGAAGACCGCGCCGCAGAAGATCGCCGTCGAGACGTGGATGTACAGCCAGTACGAGTGCAGGGCCGGGACCAGCTGGTCGCTCGCCGTGTACAGGACGGTGACCGCGAGGCCGAGGTCGAGCAGGACCGTGGTGATCAGGAACAGGCCGAGCCAGCGCACGTTCTTCTTCAGGGCCAGCAGCGCCAGGTACACGCCGACGGCGACCGTGGAGAAGGTGATGTTGAACTCGTACATGTTGCCCCACGGGGCACGCTCCACGGAGGCCGCGCGGGCGACGACGCCGCTCAGTTCCACCAGGAACGCGAGCACCGTGAGGGAGACGGCGATCCGGCCGAACAGGTCGCCCTGGACGTCCCCGCCGTGCGCACCGGGACCGTCCGGCACGTCCCGGGCGCCGGCCGCCGAGCGGACGACGACCTTCGGCCGCTCCAGTACGGCGGTGCCGCCGGCCTGCTTGACGGTGACGGCCGGGCCGCTCGCCTTCTGCTCACCGGCGTCGGTGAGCGCGTTGGCGGTACGGGCGACCTTGCTCCGGCTGCCGAAGATCCATTCGAGGATGTAGGCGAAGAAGGCCAGCGTGTAGACGGCCATGGACGAGTAGATCAGCGTGTTGCTGATGCTCGCCAGGTGTTCGTTGGTCGCTGCGGCGAGTTCGGTTGCGGCGGCGAGAGTCACTTCTCAGCCCCTTCGGCAGGTACGACGGAAGATTCGGTGGAGTCGTCGTCGGCGTCGGGGGCTCCCGGCGCCTGGTCGTAGAGGGTTCCGGCGAGGTCGCCCAGCTCCTCGGGCACCTTGGCGGACTCGCTGCGGCCTAGCCCGGCCATCTCGACGACCGTCACGCCGTCGGCGCCGCGCACCGCGCGGACCCACACCCGGCGCCGCTGGATGAACAGGGACGCGGCCAGACCGAAGATCGCCGTGACGGCACCGCCGAGCGCCCAGCCGCTGCCGGGCTCCTGGACGATCTCGAAGCCGGCCCACTGCTTGATGTCCTTGTCGAAGGTGAGGGACCCGGCGCCGTTCGGCAGCGTGAGGGTGTCGCCCGGCTGCAGGAGCTTCTTCAGCAGCTGGCCCGTGCCGTCCTTGAACCCCGTCATGTGCGTCTTGTCCAGCTGGTACACGCTCTGCGGGATGCCGGAGTCGACGCCGAGGTCGCCGTGGTAAGCGTTCACCGCGAGCAGCGGGTTCACCAGCGCCGGGAACTGCGAGAGCATCGTGCCGCTCTTCGGGTCGAAGGTCGGCACGAAGAAGGCCTGGAAGCCGAGCTGCTCCGCCTTGCCCTGCGCGTTCTTGTAGCCGTCCATCACCTTGATCACGCCGTTGGAGCTGACGTTGCCGTCGAGCGGCAGCAGCGGCACGGCGTCGTGGTAGACCACGTTGCCCTTGCCGTCGCGGACGGTGATGACGGGCGCGTAGCCGTGGCTGACGAGGTAGACCTTGGCGTCGCCGATGTGCAGCGGCTCGTTGACCTTGACGGTGGTCGCCTTCTGCCTGCCGTACGCACCCTCGCTGTACTCGATCTTGGCCTGGTAGGTGCGCGGCGTGCCCTTGTTGGGGCCGGTCAGCTCGTAGGTGCCCCTGAATTCCTTCAGGTTGAAGCTGAACGGCACCAGGTCGTCGTTGCGGAACAGGCTGCCGGACTTGAAGTCGTCGTACTGCAGGATCGAGTTGGAGAAACCGTCGCCCTCGACGACCAGCTTGGTGCCGTCGGACTTGTACAGCTGGCCCCAGGCGAAGGCGATGAGCAGCACGATCAGGGCGATGTGGAAGGCCAGGTTGCCCAGCTCGCGCAGATAGCCCTTCTCGGCGGCGACGGCGTCACCTTCGACGTGCGCGCGGAAGCGGCGCTTCTTCAGCAGCGCGAGCGCGGCCTCGCGCACCTGCCCGGGGTCGGCCTCGGTCCGCCACGTGGTGTACGCGGGCAGCCGGGTCAGCCGCTTGGGCGCGGCCGGCGGGCGGCCGCGCAGCTGGCCGACGAACTGCCAGGTGCGCGGGATGATGCAGCCGATGAGCGAGACGAACAGCAGGATGTAGATCGCGGAGAACCACACCGAGCTGTAGACGTGGAACAGGCCGAGCTTGTCGTAGATCGGCGCGAGCGTGCTGTGCGCCTTGCGGAAGTCGTCGACCTTGTTGATGTCGGCGCCGGTCTGCGGAATCAGCGAGCCGGGGATCGCGCCGAGCGAGAGCAGCAGGAGCAGCAGCAGCGCGACCCGCATGGAGGTCAGCTGCCGCCAGAACCAGCGGAGCCAGCCGATGACGCCGAGGCCGGGCAGGCTGGTCAGTTCCTCCTTGGGCGCGGTGGACAGCTGGGAGCCGGCCTCCCCGAGGTCCTCCTGGTCCTGGCTCGTGTCGGTTGCGGTCTTGGTCATCGATCAGATCCCCACAGTGAAGCCGTTGGACCAGGTCTGCATCTGCTGCACCAGGCTGTCCCAGGCACCGGTCAGCAGCAGCACGCCGGTCACGATCATCATCGTGCCGCCGACGCGCATCACCCACACATAGTGGCGCTTGACCCAGCCGAAGGCACCGAGGGCCTTGCGGAAGGCGACCGCGGTGAGGACGAAGGGGACGCCGAGGCCGAGGCAGTAGACGACCGTCAGCAGGGCGCCGCGCCCGGCGCTCGACTCGTTCCAGGACAGGATGTTCACCGACGACAGGGTCGGACCGAGGCAGGGTGTCCAGCCGATGCCGAAGAGGGCACCTATGACCGGCGCGCCCACGAGGCCCGTGGCCGGCCGCTTGTGGAAGCGGAACTCGCGCTGGGTGAACCAGGGCATCAGCCCCATGAAGAACGCGCCCATGAGGATCATGAGCACGCCGAGGACCTTGCTCAGCGGGTCCTTGTAGTCCTGCAGGGTCGAGCCGAAGTAGCCGAACAGTGCCCCGCCGGAGACGAACACGGCGCTGAAGCCGAGCACGAACAGGGAGGCGCCGGCGACCATCCGCCCGCGCCGGGCCTCGGCGAGGTCGGTGCCCGCCACCCCGGTGACGTAGGAGAGGTAGCCGGGGACCAGCGGCAGTACGCACGGCGAGAAGAAGGAGATGAGGCCGCCGAGCAGAGCCACCGGCGCGGCGACGAGCAGCGCGCCGTGCAGCACGGTCTGGTTCTGGCCCGTCGCGGCCAGCGTCACGAGGGCACTCACGTCACTTCTCCGCGAGGACCGGCTTGAGCATCTTCAGCAGCGCCGTGTCGTCCAGCGCCTCCAGGGCCCGCGCGGCGACCTTCCCGTGCCTGTCGATGACGAGCGTCGAGGGGATCAGCTGCGGGTTGAGGGTGCCCTTCTTGAAGCGGAGCATCAGCTTGCCCGTCGGGTCGTACAGGCTCGGGTAGTCGATCCCGTGTTCCTTCTCGAAGTTCACCGCGGGCGTGGTGCTGGTGTCGCGGGTGTTGATCCCGACGAACTGCACGCCCTTGCCCTCGTAACTCTTCGAGACCTTGGCGAAGTACTGCGCCTCTTCCCGGCACGGGCTGCACCACGAACCCCAGACGTTGACGACGACGACCTGGCCCTTGAAGGAGGCGACGTCGAGGGTCTTGCCGTCGATGGTCTGGCCGGACAGGTCCGGGGCCGCCTCACGCCTGCCCGCGGCCGCGGTGTCGATGCCGTTGTGGCCGGTGACGAAGTTGGTGTTGCCACCGCCGCCGGAGGTGCCGCCCTTGCCGCACGCGGACAGGGTCAGGGCCGCGGCTGCGGCCACTGCGCCGAGGAGGGCGGCGCGGCTACGGGTACTCATGTGAAAAGTTTCGCATGCCAGTTCCGGGGATCTCGCGCACCCCCCTGCCGGGCGGAAAACCGCATTTCAGGGCGTATTTACACGGGACATTTCCGGCAGGGGGCACACGCGGCGGACTCAGGCGAGGAAGGTCTTCCAGCCGCCGGCGGGCGCCTGCCCGGGGGCCAGCGTGCGCAGCTTGGCGAGCACCTCGGGCTTCTGCACGTCGATCCAGTCGGCGAACTGCCGGAAGGAGACGAGGCGGACGTCGGCGCCCTTCTCCTTCGCCTGCGCGATGTGCTTGAAGGCCTTCTCGACGGCGTCCATGTAGATGCCGCCGTTCCAGTGCTCGAAGTGGTTGCCGATGAAGAACGGTGCCCGGTTCGAGAAGTACGCCCGCTTGAAGCCGGCGATGTACGCCCCGGCCGCCTGCTCGCGCCAGCCCGGGTAGTTGTAGGCCGGCGCCTTGGTCGAGTTCTGCGACTGGTTGAACATCATGTTGTAGTCCATCGAGAGGACCTGGAACTTCTTGCCGGGGAACGGGATCTCCTGGAGCGGGAAGTCCCACAGGCCGTGCTTCTTCACCGGCCACATCTGCAGACCGCCCGGCGAGGAGGCGTCGTAGCGCCAGCCCAGCTCACGGGCGGTCGGCAGCAGGTTCTCCTGGTTGAGCAGGCACGGCGTACGGCCGCCGACCAGTTCCTTCTCGTAGTCGAAGGGCAGGGGCGGCATGTCGGTGAAGCCCGTGTTGGTCTTCCACTCCTTGACGAAGGCCTTGGCCTGCTTGATCTCGCTGTGCCACTGCTGCGGGGTCCACCACTTGACCGAGGTGTGCGCGTCGCCGCAGAAGTGACCGTTGAAGTGGGTGCCGATCTCGTGGCCCTCGAGCCAGGCCCGGCGGACGTTGGTCAGCGTCGCCTTGACGTGCTCGTCGTTGAGGTAGCCGATGTCGGAGGCGCCGACGCGGTTGTTCGGCGGCACATAGAGGCGCTTCTTCGACTCGGGCAGCAGATACAGCCCCGAGAGGAAGAAGGTCATGCTCGCGCCGTACTGCTTGGCCAGGTCCAGGAAGCGCGGGAAGAGTCCGTTGCCGACCTCGCCGGCGCCGTCCCAGGAGAAGACGACGAACTGCGGCGGGGTCTCGCCCGCCTCCAGCGGCCGGGGGGCGTCGGGCTGGTGCGGCTGCTTGCCGGTGTAGGAGGTGGAGCCGTCACCGATGAGCTTGCCCTGGGGCGCGCCGCTCGCGTCGCCGCCCTGCCCGGACTTCCCGTCGCCGGAACCGCCCGAGCCACCGGCGCCGTCGGAGGACTTCTGGCTCCCGCAGCCGGCGAGGGTGGCGGCGGCCGCCGCGCCTGCGCCGAGGCCGAGTATTCCCCTGCGGGAGAGGGTGCGGGAGACGGTGCGCATGGAGGATCCCCGATTCGTCGCGCCTGCTGGGTAGTCACCCAGACAGAGGGCTCGACGATCGGGGAGGTTCCGATAATTCTTATGTTTTTCGCAATAGTTACGGCAATAAAAATCCAAGACCGGTCAAACGCATCGTCAGAAACGGTGTTCAGCCGGTCTTAAATTGATCGTCAGGCTCCGAAGGCCTTGCCCTGAGGGGCGTTCCTGCCCTTCTGCGGCTTGGCCCCGGCCCGCAGGTGAGCCGGGACGAGATCGATGGCCGGCTCGCTGTAGCCGACCGACACGATCTTGTCGCCGAGGTAGGTGAACGACGTCAGGGAGGCGAGGGTGCACTGCCGCTTGCGCGGATCGTGCCACAGCCGGCGCCGCTCCACATAGGACCGCACGATCCAGATCGGCAGCTGATGACTGACCAGCACCGCCTCGTGCCCGCGCGCCTGGTCCTTCGCCGCGTTCAGCGCACCCATCATCCGCACGACCTGGTCGACGTACGGCTCGCCCCAGGACGGCTTGAACGGGTTGACGAGGTGCTTCCAGTTCTCGGGCCGCTGCAGCGCGCCGTCCCCCACCCCGAAGGTCTTGCCCTGGAAGACGTTGTCGGCCTCGATGAGCCGCTCGTCGGTGTCCAGGTCGAGGCCCTGCGCCTTGGCGATGGGGGTGGCCGTCTCCTGCGCCCGCTCCAGCGGCGAGGCGCAGACATAGGTGACGTCCCGGGACGCGAGGTGCTCGGCGACCCGGTCGGCCATCTGGCGCCCCAGCTCGGACAGGTGGTAGCCGGGCAGCCGCCCGTAGAGAATCCCGGTCGGATTCTCCACCTCACCGTGCCGCATGAGGTGGACGACGGTGACGTCCTTGTCCCTGCTGGTGTCGCTGATGCTCACGCGGTGGCCTCCGCAGCCGCTCGGGCCGCCGCCGGAAGGGCGTCGGCGATCTTCTGGACGGCCCGCTCGTCGTGGGCCGTGGACACGAACCAGGACTCGAAGGACGACGGCGGCAGGTAGACGCCGTCCGACAGCATCGAGTGGAAGAACGCGGTGAAGCGGTACGACTGCTGCCGCTTGGCGTCCTCGTAGTTCTGCACCCGCCGGTCGGTGAAGAACACCGAGAACATGTTGGAGGCGGTCTGCACCCGGTGCGCGACGCCCTCCTTGTTCAGTGCCTCGGTGACGAGGGCCTGGATCTGCGCGGACACCGCGTTGACGGTGTCGTACGCGGCGTCGTCGAGCAGCCGCAGCTGGGCGAGGCCGGCGGCGGTGGCGACGGGGTTCCCGGACAGGGTGCCCGCCTGGTACACGGGCCCGGCGGGAGCCAGATGAGCCATGACGTCGGCGCGCCCCCCGAAGGCGGCGGCGGGGAACCCGCCGCCCATGACCTTCCCGAAGGTCATGAGGTCGGGCTTGACCCCATCGACCCCGTACCAGCCGCTCCTGCTGGTACGGAAGCCGGTCATGACCTCGTCGGAGATGAAGAGGGCGCCGTTCTTCCGGCAGGCGTCCTTGAGCCCCTGGTTGAACCCGGGGTCCGGCGGCACCACGCCCATGTTCCCCGGCGAGGCCTCGGTGATCACACAGGCGATCTCACCGGGGTGCCGGTGGAAGGCCTCCTGCACGGCCTCGAGATCGTTGTACGGCAGCACGATCGTGTCGCCGGCCTGGGCGCCGGTGACACCGGGGGTGTCGGGCAGCGCGAAGGTGGCCACACCGGACCCGGCGGCGGCGAGCAGCGAATCGACGTGCCCGTGGTAGCACCCGGCGAACTTGATCACCTTGGACCGCCGGGTGAACCCCCGGGCGAGCCGGATCGCGGACATGGTCGCCTCGGTCCCGCTGCTGACGAGCCGCACCTGCTCCACGGGCTCGACCCGGGCGACGATCTCCTCGGCGAGCGCGACCTCGCCCTCACCGGGCGTACCGAAGGACGTACCGCGCGCGACGGCCTCCTGGACGGCGGCGATGACCTCGGGGTGCGAGTGCCCGAGGATCATGGGCCCCCAGGAGCACACGAGGTCGACGTACTCGCGCCCGTCGGCGTCGGTGAGGTACGGGCCGCGGCCGGACACCATGAAGCGGGGCGTGCCGCCGACGGCGCGGAAGGCGCGCACCGGGGAGTTCACACCGCCCGGCGTGACGGCGGAGGCGCGGTCGAAGAGCGCCTGGGAGGCGGGCGCATCGTAGGGATAGGGCGTTTCGCTCAGGGCACTCATGACGTGCGACTTCTCCCGCTTCTCGGGCTCCGGTTGCGTGGTGACCTCCTCAGGGTAGGCCGCTGCGCGCGCGAAGCGCGGCCTGCCTCGGGATCCACCGCGCCCCTCCGCCGTCGCCGGGCGCCCTCACCACCCGCCGTCGCCGCCCCCGTCGCCATCCCCCATCTGCGAGACTGAGACCTGATACACACAGCTCATACGCACGTAATGATCAGGGGCCGGAAAAGAACCCGCGGACTGTTGTTCCACCGCACGTTTCGGCGGGCGGCCGTGGGGGAGGTCACTGACACGATGATCGGGTTGCGCGGCGGGGGCCACGCGTCCTAGAAAAGCAGTCGGGTGGAGATATGCATCGCGGTGGCGGACTGGGCGAGGGGACTGATGACCTGGGTCCTCGACGTGCCCGGCGGGGAAGGCACCGGCGCGACGCGGAGGAAGCGGCTGAAGCACGTCAGACACAGGGTGTACCGGGCGAGCCCGAGCGGTACGACCGGCAGATCGACCGCCGGCTCGACCACCGGGCCGACCGCCTCAGGGCGGAGAGCAGGAATGGTGGTCGGGTGGGGGTGACGTACAAATACTTCGGCGCGCCGGACGGCGCGACCGCGGCCCGCGTCCCCATCTCGATGCGCCCCGAGGAACTCGGCGGCGACGAGCTGGGCATGAACGGCATGTTCACCAAGATCAAGCCGGAGACGATGGCCGCGATGGTACTGACCGGCATCGAGGGCGTCCCCCTGCACAAGGTCCCGCCCCTCGAACTGGTCGTGCTGCACCCCGACTACGCGGTCGTCAGACTCCCCATGACGGTCGTCGACCCCCTGCGCGGCATCGGCGAGGAGGCGGTCGGCGCGGCAGCCTTCATCTGGTCGACGGTCCCGGACCGGGGCGGCCCGCGGGATGCGTTCAATGTGTACCAACTGCTGCACGAATGGCAGGACTTCTCGCATCGGTTGCATGAGGCGGGGCATCAGCCGTATTGCCTTGTTTGGCCCTGAGCTGGGGTTTCGTTGGTTTCGGGCGGGGTCTTCGGGCCTCGCCCTTTTTGGTGCCGGGGAGGGGCCGTCAGGCGGCCAGGGCACATTGAGGGCACATGGGTTTCTCTGGGGGCACTGATGTGCCCTGAGCCTCTGCTGCTGAGGCTTCGGCGAAGGCGTCGTCTATCGCCTTGCGGGTCCGCGTCTCGCTGGACGGCAGTAGGTGCGTGTACGTCCGGAGCGTGAAGCCCGGGTCCGAGTGGCCGAGGTACTCGGAGAGCGCTTTGGTGCTCTCCCCCGCGTCCAGGAGCACGGAGGCGTAGGCGTGCCGGAGAGCGTGCATCCCGTCTTCGGGGGCCGCCTGGAGGTACCTCGCCCCGCGCTCGCGGGGAGGGATCACGCCGGCGGCGGCCAGAGCGCGCTTCCAGTCGCCCATGTTGAAGACGCTGCGGTTGTAGGCCCGCCCATTCTGGTCGACGAAGAGGAGACGGAAGGTCTTCGTCTCGCCGTCCGGCTTGGCCCAGGGCAGGGTCACTTCGACCGGCGGGAACTCCTTCATATGGGCCTTGAGGGCAGCGGCAAGCTGGGCCGGTAGAGGCACGGACCGGATCTTGTTCCCCTTGGGCAGCGCGAAGACGGGCTTCGTGCCGACGAGCCGCACCTGGCGGTTGACGTGGATCCAACCGGTCCTGAAGTCGATGTCCTCGACGGCAAAGCCGAAGACCTCGCCCTGGCGCAGGCCGCAGCCGAAGGCGAGCTTGCCTCCGGCCTGGAAGCGCTCGGGCAAGCTCGCGATGACTGCGCGGACGCGTTCCAGCGGCCAAGGGATGATCTTCTTCTTGGTCGCGGTCGGCAGCTTGACCGACTTCGCCTTGCAGGGGTTCTTCGGCAGGAGCCCATCCTCCACGGCCGCGCCGAGGATGCTGGAGAGGATGTCGAAAATGCCCTCGATCGTCGACACCTCCAGGCGGGCGTCCTGGAGCCTGCGGATCCAGCCCTGGATGACCGAGGGCTGGTTGAGGGAACGCAGCTCGCGTCGCCCGAGGTGCTCGACGATGTGGTTGCGGACCGTCGCCTCGTAGCGGAGGGCTGTCGTCGGACCGACGGAGTTCGCGTCCAGCCACTTCTGCGCGTAGGCGCCGAGCGTCTGCTTCGTCTCGGCTGGTACGACGTAGGAGCCGCGCCGGATCTCGACGTCGACCTCGGCGGCCCGGTTGTCCGCCTCGGCCTTGGTGTCGAAGTTCTCCTTGCGCTGGCGGCCGTCCAGATCGCGGTAGCGGACCTGCCAACGCTTGCCGACACCGTGATCGGCGGTGGGGACCATCTGCCGCGTACGGCTCTTGTGTTCACCGCACTCGGCCTCGGTGGGCTTGGGGTGGGACTTGTGCCAGCGGTCGTACACGTCAGCCAAGAAGGACCCTCTCAATGCGCTCCCAGGTCTGGATCGGAGAGGTCTCCAGAGGCAGCAGGGCTGCAGGCGTAACGTCGAGGGCGTCAGCGATCGCGATGAGGTCATCGACGTCGCAGCGGCGGTGGGCACGCTCGGTGCGGCTGAGGGCGGTGTTGGACATCGGGCGTCCCAGCCTGGTGCATCGAGCAGCCAGCTGGTGCTGGGTCAGGCCGCGCGCGATGCGTATTCGCTCTATGGCGCAGGCGGTGTGGAGGCCGGCGGGGCCCATTTCGATAGGTCGGGTAGCCATGACAGTTAGCTGTAACTTGCAGCCAGTCTTTATGGCAAGAGTTGGTTCTTAAACTCTACAGAACTCGTTGCGGGTACTGGATGGGCGACGTGGTGTTTATCTCCTCTATTCGCCCCACGCGAGCGACCTTTACACAGAGAGGGTCGTGCTAACTTGCCTTCACGTGGACATTTTGGGTGATTTGCGGCAGTGTCTAGCGATATGGCTTTGCCGTCTGCACTCCACTTACGTGGCCACGCAGACACGAGCTGGCCTGCGGTGACGGATGCCACAGCTTCCGACAGAGCCTCTCCGTGGCTGGATAGCGAGTGGTAGTCGCCAACTTTTTGGTCAGCGGCCGATTCGCCTCTACGGTTATTCCGCCTTCGCCGCACCGAGGGAATTAGTGGAGAGTTTTAGAACCAATGCTGGACTTCTTCGCTAGCGGTGTGGCTGTGTTGTCCAGGCACGCTGTCCAAGACCGAAAAGGAGACCTGTGCCGTGGGCACGGGATGGGGTGCGGGCACCACGTCCTTCCCGGATCGGGCCCCGAGCGTCGTTCCCACGGAGCTTGCGGGCCTGCACTCACGCATCGAGGACGTCAAGCAGCAGCTGGCCGGCGTCCTCGGCCCGATCAGACCGGCCTACCGCCACCAGTCCCTCGACCGGCGCAGCCTGCTCGTGGACCTCACCGCCCGCCTGCGTACGGCACTCGGGGCAGACACGGTCATCCTCAACGAGACGGCACTACGCGCCGTACCACTCGGCGACACCCTCACCCAGGGCCACCTGCTCTCCATCGAACCGTTCGCCAACCAGCTGGTGCACGCCCACGTACCTGAGCAGGCACGCAGCGACCTCCCCGGCTGGCTGTCACATCTGACCACCCAGACCGGCCCGCTCGTCACCGCCCCCGATCCCTTGCCGGATGCCGTCACCACCGTGCTGACCATCGACTACCTCGCCGACAACTACCTCGGCGAGCGCACGCACGAGGCCGGCCTGCGTCTGGACCAGGCTGTCCAGCACGTCCTCACCGCCCCCGACACCGCGGAAGGAGGCAGTTAATGATCCTCACTGGCCCGGAGATCACCGCAGCCGCTCACGACGGCCGCCTCCGCATCACCCCCTTCGCCGCCGACCAGGTCAACCCCAACAGCTACAACGTGCGTCTGGGCCCCACCTTGATCACGTACACGAGCACGGTCCTGGACGCCCACCGGCCCAACCCCACCCGCGAAACCACCATCGGCCCGGACGGGCACGTCCTCCAGCCAGGCGAGCTCTACCTCGGCCACACCCTCGAAGAGGTCGGCTCCGACACCTTCGTCCCGCTGCTGTTCGGCCGCTCCTCCGTCGGCCGCCTCGGCCTGTTCGTCGAGATCACCGCCCCCATCGGCGACATCGGCTTCCACGGCCAGTGGACACTCATGCTCACCCCGATCCGACCGCTGCGCGTGTACGCCAGCATGAAAATCGGGCAGATCATGTTCTTCCTCTCCACCGGCGCCATCGACCTCTACCGCGGCAAGTACCAGGCCGCCGCAGGCCCGCAGCCCTCCGCCTACTGGCGAGACCTCACCCGACTCCGGGCGGTGGCCTCGTGATCCTCACCGGCCCCGCCATCGCCGCCGCCGTCCAGGCCGGCGAGATCACCATCGACCCGTACGAGCCCAGCCGCGTCTCCCCCAACGCCTACGACTGGCGCCTCGGCAACACCATCCGCGTCTGCGACGGCGACCTCGACGCCGCAATGCCCACCACCTTCACCGAGCAGTCCATCCCCGACGCCGGCCTGGTGCTGCGCCCTGGCCTGCTCTACCTCGGCATCACCCTCCCTGGGCATCTGGGTCCACGTGTCGGCTCCGCTCGGACACCAGGGCCATGCGATCCGCTGGACGCTGGAGATCCGCGCCACCCGACCGGTGCGCGTGTATCCGGGCATGACCTTCGGCAAGCTCGTCTTCCTCACCACCTTCGGCGCCCCGGCCAGCTACCAGCAGCAGCCGGCCAAGTACGCGTCCACGGAAGGCATCGACATCTCGCGCCTCTACGAGGAGATCGACGGAGGAATGCGGTGAACGCCAGCTCGGCCACCGGCCCGATGGCCGCCACCTTCCTGGATCTCCCCGCCGGAAGCCCCGGCGGCAGCGTCGAACTCTTCCTCGACCTCTACACCGGCGAGCAACCCCTCATCCCGGCCCACGCCTTCATGCTCGCACCACCTGGTCACGCTCCCCGTCCACCCGCCGGCCTCAACCTGCTCCCCGCAGCAGGCAAATGCCTGGAAGGAGCAGCCTTCAGCCGCTACGTCACCACCCTGCGCAGAGCGCTTACAGCCACGCTCGATCCCACACAGATCGGCGTCCTCCACTTGCAGCACCTCGCATTCGGCGCCACTCCTGCCCTCATCCGGGCTCTGCCCTCGCATCCCCGGATCGCCCTCGTCCACGGCACGGACCTGCTCTTCGCCGAGACCCACCGAGACCAGCTCCAGGTGCTACGCGAAACAGCCAGGGCCGCCGACGCCATCGTGGTCCCGACCACCGCAATGGCCGACCGCCTCCTCAAGCTCGCCCCGCAGATCGAACGCCGCAAGATCACCCACATCCCCTGGGGCATCCCCGACCACCTGCTTACCGCCCCGCCCGCCCGGCCGGCACGCACCTCCGCCAGCCACCTGCGGCTCCTGTACGCAGGACGCCTGACCAACGAAAAGGGTGCCGAGGCCCTGATCAAGAGCCTGGCTCCCGTGCCCGGTATCGAGCTGAGCGTCGCAGCGCCCAAAGCCCAGTTCCACGTACTGGCCCCACTGCTGCAGCGAGCCGGCGTACGGGTCCGCTACCTCGGCTGGCTCCGCCGCCCACAGCTATGGAAAGCCTTCACCGAACACGACGTATTAGTCGTGCCGTCCACCACCCTGGAAGCCATGGGACTCGTCGCATTGGAAGCCCAAGCGTGCGGGCTCCCCGTCCTCTACCAGCCCGTCCCCGGCCTCAATCAAGCCCTCGCCGCTTCCGGCATGGCCACCGACTTCACCCACTCCGCCGCACTCGCGCGCGACCTCGACCGGCTGAGAAGGACACCCGGGCTGATGACTGCCCTCCGGCAGGCGGGCTATGCCAACGCGGCACGCTATCCCCTCTCGGCGACCGCACGATCCCTGACCGACCTCGGCCGACAGCTCACCTGAACCGACCGCCAGACGACCCGACACGTCACTACCCGAACCGCTCCACGAACGTCACTACGCTGACCGGCGGGACACCCCGGCGAAGAGGGAGACCATGTCGTACGACCGCGACCGCATCGAAGCCCTGCTCGACGAGGGAGTCCGCGACAAGGTGTACCCGGGCGCCGTGTGGGCCCTCGGCGACGCCACCGGCACCCTCGCCCGGGGCACCACCGGGGTCCTCGACCCCGACGAGCCGGAGGTGCCGATGCGCACCGACACCGTCTTCGACGCCGCCAGCCTCACCAAGATCCTGGCCGTCTGGTCCTCCATCGGAGCCCTGTGGGAGGACGGCACCCTCGACCTCGACCAGCCGCTCAGCAGCTTCTGGCAGGAGGTCACCGGGCACCCGCTCGGATCCGTCACCGCCCGGCAGCTGCTGACGCACACCGCCGGCGTCCCGCTGCGGGCGCAGCTGAAGAACCTCTACGGCACCGACCCCTACGAGATTCGCCGAGGCGTCCTCCAAGAACAACTTCATCGGACACCCGGAGAAGCCGTCGAGTACACCGACCGGGCCGCCCTCATCCTGGGCTATCTCGCCGAACACCTCTCCGGCCAGCCCTTGGACCAACTGGCCACCACCCGCACCTGGCTCCCACTGGGCATGACCTCCACCCGCTTCGGCCCCTTGCCCGCCAGCCTCGCGACGCGCTGCGCGCCCACCGAACTAGACCAGGACACCGACACCCACCTCAAGGGAGTCGCCCACGACTTCTCGGCCCGCCTCTTGTGCGGCGTCTGCGGCATCGCCGGCGCCTTCACCGTCCTCGACGACCTCGCCGTCTTCCTCCAGTACATGCTCGCCCCCGCAGCGTCACAGCTCCGGGCTGGTTTCGGCATCGAGTGGATCAACGGGTCCCTGGCCATCGAGACGGGGCAGCTCCAGCCCGCTCGCGGCCTGTTCTGGCACCCCGCTCCCGGCACCACCATCGAGGAGGACGTCTGGGTCCACTACGGCTTCACCGGCACGGGCATGTGGATCTCACCCACCAAGGACCGCTGGGCGGTGCTCCTGACCAACAAGCTCTACTACACCCGCGACCGCGCACCGCTGACCGATGTCCGCAACAACTTCCGAGAGCTCGCCTTCAAGTAGAGGAGCCGATCGAGAGGTACGGCCGAGATGCCCACCGATCCGGTCGGGGAAGGGACCCCCGTGGCTCAGCCGACAACCGATGACCAGCCAAAAGCGCTCATGCCCACCCTGGAATCCATGACCCTGCTGGTCGCCGCCGTCATCGTCCATGACAAGGCCACCAGCCGCGTGGTCCTCCTCCAGCGCAGCGACCAGGCCAAATTCGGCAGGGGCAAGTGGGATCTCCCGGTCGGCAAGAGCGAGCCCGGCGAGCCGATCACCGCGACGGCCTCCGCGAGCTGTACGAGGAGACCGGTATGACCGTCAAGCCGGAAGCGCTCAAGGTCGCCCACGTCATCCACGGCGCCTGGGGCGTGGAAGCCCCCAACGGCTTCCTCACGGTCGTCTTCGTCGCCCGTGAATGGTCCGGCGAGCCGGAGAACCGCGAACCGCGCAAGCACGCCCAAGTCCGCTGGGTCGACACCGGTGCCATCCCCGAAGAGTTCGTGGAGACCACCGCCAGCGCCCTTCATCGCTACCTGGCCGGCGGGCCTCAGGTGTCGCTGGACGGTTGGAACTGACCGAGCGGCTCTTCTGGGATAGCGTCTCGCCCCCACGGTGAGATGAGTGACCGCGTTCAGCGTTCGCCGACCTCGCCGCTTTCCTCCGCTACATGCTCGCCCCTGCCACGTCCCCCTTCGCGGGACGGTTTCGGTAACAGGTGGGTCATCTGCTCCATGAGCGCTGGCTTTCACGTAGGGACCGATCCTCCTGGCGTGCGACGTTTCGCTCGAATGGGTTCGGAGACCCGGTGAGTGGAGGTCGTGTCGCGTGTGGGTTCGGAAGTGAGCTGGCATTCAATTCGTCCGCCCGCTCTGCCGCCCGGCTTCGATCGCGGGCGGCAGTGTTGTGCTGTGTCCAGGGGAACTGCGCGGCGGCCAGTGTTGTGTCCAGAGCGGCGCGCATCCGGGCACCTGTCGCGACAGGGCAGGGGCGAGGTGGTGCCCCCTTACCCTGCCGGCCCTCGGCTGTGAGGCGCACACGTACCAGCAGCCGCAGCATCACCACCGTTCTGACGTTGGAGAACGGCCTTTCAAGTGACGCGGCCCCTACCGTGCCGCGCCCTTCGACCCAGCCGCTTCCGGTTGCGGCAGACGTACGGTTGAAGTACCGAGGGCATCACGCACTCCGGGCCACCACGCCGGGTCGTCCTCGGCGAGAGACGAGTGAATCCGGGCCGCCCCAGCGGTCGGCGCGGAGACGGGTCGGGGCCATGTACGCCGCGGTCGAAGCAACTCAGCGCAAGCTCATCACGGCAAGGGCCGCGCTGAGCGCCCGTGCAGGTCCGCAACCTCGCCGAGGGGAGACGTGATGACCTTTTCCCGGCTGGACATCCATCGGCGGAACCGAGGAGAGCGGACGCTCGTCACGCTTGCCGGCGACATCGGGCCGGCCACGACGCCGCTGCTGCGGGCCGCAGTGGAGCAGTGTCTGCTGGACGGTGTCACCGTGATCGACATCGACCTGACCACGGTCGGCTCCTGCGACGCCAGGGGCTTGGACGTCCTCCTGTCGGCAGCACAGCGCGCCGGCCGGGTCCACGCTCGCCTGCGGCTGCACCATCCGTGCGCTCAGATCACCCGGGTCCTCGATGCCACGGGATCGACTTCGCTGCTCCCTACGGCCCCCGCGAGTCCCGTGCCGCCCGCCGCATCCGACGGCTTCATGAGTGCGGCGACGGGGGCGCCCGAGGACTCCGCTCGCCGACCGGACCAGCCGGTCCTCAAGGACGGGATCCGCCTTCGTCGGCTGACCCGCTGGCAGGCAGAAGACATGGGCGCGGACATCGCGGACCTGGCTGCGGAGTCCGTCGCAGGCACCACGGGCGAGCGGTACCACAACCGCGGGGACTTCCTGCACCGCTTGTCGATCACCGCCCGCCGCCCCGGCTTCGCCCTGCTGGTCGCCGAGACGACGGTGCTGGTCGGTTGCGCCTTCGGTTTTCCGATGGGCTCTGAAGGCCCCGGCAGCCGGGGGTCCGACGGAACGCTCCAGGAGATCATCCAGCGGCTCACCTCCCGCGCACGGTTCGTCGTCCTCACCCAGGTCGTGGCCCACCCGCACGTTCAGCACCGCGACATCGCCCGCCGGCTGCAACAGCGTCTGCTCACAGAGCTGCACTCCTCCCTCGGGATCACCCTGCTGCATCCTGCCGACCGGGCAGGACAAGCCGCCTTCTCGTCCTGGGGCTGGCAGAACATGGGTGAGGTCGTCGGGCTGCCCGGCTCCGTAGCCCCCTGCGTGTTGACCCTGTCCGCCGAAGGGCAGCCCTCGGCACGCCGATGACGTGGCAGAGGAGCGATGAGCCGGCGGTCGTACCGGCCGGGGCGGTCACGTGACCCGTCGTCCGCCGTACCGAGGTGCCTCCACGCGATGGCTGCCTGCCTCTCGGCGCGATGGCTGCGCACCACGCCGCCCGCCACGGCTGGGAGTAGCGTGGGAGGTACCGAGAACTTCCGGGCGTACGACCACGGCGGCGCCGTTCCCGGCGAGTGACTGACACGGGCAGCCGGAAAGCAGCGCCCGGAACGGGATCGCACGATGAACGCCATCACAAAGCCCGCCGAAGGTACCGCGCCACGTTACGGACACTCCTACCGGATGCCCATACCCCGGCTGCGCCTCACGCCGGACGTCAGCCATGGCCCGCTGGACGGCGCATGGTGGCCGCGCTGCGACGCACTCGAACTCGAATTGCCCGCGCTGGTCGGTTCCCTGGATCCGAGCAGCGGCACCGTCACCCGCGTGGCCGTGGGGACCGCTGCCTGGCCCGATGCCCCGCAGGAGGTGATGGCGCCCGGCCACGTGATCGAGGTGGTCCTGACCGATTCCGCCGCCGAGGCGCATGCCATCACCGTGGACTGCGGCACCGTGGGACGCTGGGAACTGCTGGTGATCCCCCCGGACGAGCCGGCCGGAGTAGCCACCCGGCTGCTGACCGCCGCCGCCGACCCCGGGAACCCACTGTCGGCTCCTCGCCTGCTGGCACTCGCCGAGAGCGGCCTCGACGGACAGAACGCTTGGGAGTCGGAAGGCGGAGCCGGACCGAGATGAGCAGCCCGACCCGGCCGACTCCGTGACCGGCAGGCCGGGCGTCCACGACCCCGTGATGGAGCCATGGCACCGACAGACCCTTCGTCATCCTGGCCCGCCCCCACACGAAGCGTGACTGCGGCGGGTGAGGGGATGACGGCAGTACAGCGTACGGACCGGTCCGAAAGCTTCGGGGAAGCTCTCCTGGGAATGATCCTCGACAGCGCGCACGAACTCCCGCCCCACCTCATCGGGCCCCTGGTCGCCGACGTCGTGGAGCGGCTCGGTGGCCGCTGTCCACAGGTGCTGTTGCAGGACTACGGCCAGCTGCTGCTCGTACCTCTGCCCGGTGAGTGCCTCACCGACGGGGAACCGCAGGTTATCGACGACTCCGAGGCGGGCCGCTGCTTTCTCGACGCGGTCCCCGTGGAGGTGCCCCAGGAGGACGGCGTCCGGATCCATCTGCCTCTGCTGGACGGCGGTGACCAGGTAGGGGTCATGGCGGTGACGCTGGACAGCATCGACGCCCACGACCGCCGCCTGCTGCTCAGGATCTCCGGCCTGGTGGCCGACCTTCTGGTGACCAAACACGGCTACTCCGACCTGTTCTTCGACGTCCGACGCGGTGAGGCGATGAGCGTCGCAGCGGAGATCCAGTGGTCACTGCTGCCACCGCTCGCGATGATCATGCCCCGGGTCGCCGTGGCCGGGATCCTGGAACCCGCCTACGACGTGGGCGGCGACAGCTTCGACTACGCGCTCAACCACGACGTCCTCCACGTGGCCATGATCGACGCGATGGGCCACGGACTGGACGCGGCCACGATGGCCACCGTGGCCATCGGCGCCTACCGCCACGCCCGCCGCGCCGGCATCGGACTGTCGGAGATCTACGCGTTCATGGACCGCGCCGTGGCCAGGCAGTTCGGTCCCGAGCACTTCGTCACCGCGCAGATGATGCAGCTGGACACGACGACGGGACGGGTGCAGTGGGTCAACGCCGGGCACCCGCCGCCGATCCTCGTCCGCGACCACCGCGTCGCACAGCGTCTGGTCGCCCCGACGACCCTCCCCGTCGGCCTCGGTGGTCCGGAGCCCCGGATCAGCGGGCTGGGGCTGGTGCCCGGGGACCGAGTCCTCTGCTTCACCGACGGAGTGGTCGAGGAGCACAAGAGCGGCGGGGAGGAGTTCGGGGAGGACCAGCTGATCGACTGCGTGAACCATCTGGAGAGGACCGGCCGCGGCATCCGGGCGGTGACGCGCTCCCTGTCCCACACGCTCAAACAGGCGCGGGGCGGACAGACCAGCGATGACGCAACGCTGCTCATGGTGGAGTGGCGCGGCTGAACCCCCCGACACCGTTTTGCTGGTCGCGCCCGGCGGCGGGCCCGTCAGCCCGGCGAACCGTGCCCGCTCCCGGTGTCGATGAGAATCTGTTCCGCCTGGCTGATGTTGTCTGCCCGGACCGCCTGGGCCATCGCGGCGCGGGCGGCGTCCGGTGCCGCGTCCGGCGGGACCACGAGCAGAGAGAAGATGTCCCTGTCGCCCCGGGTCGGCGCGCACGCCCTCCAACGACCACGGGATGATCTTCTTCTTGGTCGCCGTCGGCAGCTTGACCGACTTCGCCTTGCAGGGGTTCTTCGGCAGCAGCCCGTCCTCCACGGCTGTGCCGAGGATGCTGGAGAGGATGTCGAAGCTGCCCTCGATCGTCGACACCTCCAGTTCGGCGTCCTGGAGCGTGCGAATCCCAGCAGCCCGCCACACGGCCTGAACTACCCAAAGAAGTCCAGGACCTGAGCAGGCGGTGTGTTCAGAGTCTGAGCGCAGGTGCCGCTCAGACTCTGAACGGGAACTGTCGGTGATCACCGCTGCCCGTACCTCGTCAATGTCGCGAAAGCGGGCTTGCCTGCTGAGATTATGAGCCAGGGACCCATCGCCCGGTCGCGCAGACCGACCGGCGGGAGTCGTCGGCCGGGACTTCGTTCCTTGCCCGACTGGCCGAGGAGACCAGCCCCGACACGAGGCCACGATTCCACGCCGTGATCACGGACGCCGTCGGCACACCCATGGAACTGGTGGTGCGGGCGTGATGGTCGTCGGCGTACGCGACGATGACATCCGTCGGCTGTCCTGGTCCCGGCTCGCCGCTCGGGAAGAGGGATGCGGCAGGGGGGCGGCACTTGGGCACCGCCGGTCGCACGGGGTGTGGCGTGGGTGTGGGCGGGCTGGGACATCGCGGTCAAGAAGGTGTGGTTCGAGCTGCGCAAGCGTCATCCGTCGGTGCTTGCGCAGCGGGAACGGTATGCGGGAGCTACCGCTACGGCATCGCTACGGGCCGGCAACGAGCTGCACGGTCCCGTAACAGGGTCGGCGTTGACCGGGAACCGCTTTGTGCTTCTCTGTGGACAGTTGGTAGACATGGTCGAGTAGTTGAGCGGTGCATCTGAGATACGGGGGTGAACTCGTGAAGTTCGATATGGGCACTTCGACCCTGTCGACCCTGACGGGCCAGACACGCGGCTCCAGTGAGGATTTGGGCGGCCTCATCCGTCAGCTGATCGCGGCGGCACAGCCGCTGGAGGGCAAGTTCCACGGCGCGGGCAAGCAGGCGTTCGACACCTTCAAGGCGCACTCGGACCAGGTGACGGCCGATCTGAACGGTGCCCTGAGCGCGATCCTGGGTGGCCAGTCCGGTATGGACTCCTCGTTCGGGCAGGGTGACCAGGAGCATGCGGACAACGCCCGTCAGCAGATGGGGGCGGCGAACTTCGACGCGGCCCGCTTCTCGGGCCGCTGAGACCAAAGGGGGATTTTGACAGCCATGGGCAGTGCAGACCGCCGCAGCTACGACACCGGCGCCTCGACCGAGGTGCAGTCCTCCCTCCAAGGCATCATCTCCCGCCTGGAGACCGTCCTGACCGACCGTGACCGCGCCGTCAAGGCCGCCATGGCCGATTTCCAGGCCGACGGCGTCTCGGACCTCTACCACGACAAGGAACTGCGCTGGCAGCGCGCCGCGCACGAGGTCCGCCAGATCATCCACCTGCTCCGCACAACGATGGAGAAGAACGACGCCACCGCCCAGCACACGCTGGCGAAGGCGAAGGCCGCGGTCGACGGCATCGGCTGACGCGCACACTGACAGCGTCGGTCGACGGAACACATAACGGGGTGATTCGTGTCCAACTGGGATATCCAAGTTGAATCCGTCCGCGGTGTCCTCAGCAAGACCACGGACACGGCAGGAAATTTCGAGAGCGAATTCAAGGCTTACAGCAACGGCTTGGAGAGCGCGGCCAAGTCGGCCGGCACGATGGCCCCCGGAGTGAAGCCCAAGAGTGGCACGCCGGGCCCCATCGCTGCCGCGCTGCAGGAGTTCGCGGACAAGACGTTCGACGACCTGCGTTATCTTCCCGCCCGCGCCGCCGCATCGATCGGCGGTGCGGCGAAGGCCACCGAGGAGTACGTCACCGGTGACCTGAAGATGGCGGCCAACGCCCAGCACGACGCCATTCCGGACCCGAAACTCCCTCCGGTCAAGGCCGAGGGAGGTAAGGGCAAGTGATCGGGGACCTCAGCGAGATACCCGAATACAGTGGCGACCTCGACCAGCTGGAGAAGGATGCCGGTGCGCTGAAGAAGGCCGCGTCCGGCATACGCGACACCGGCCGGGATGTCCACAACGACTTCCAGGGCCTGGTGTCCTGCTACACGGCCCCGGAAGCCGACCAGCTCTTCCATACCACCATCCCGGTCCGGGACAAGGCCGACGCCTTCGCCAAGAAGCTGGAGACCGTCAGCGGCGCCCTGTCGACCTTCGCCAAGGACGCCCGGCCGCTCGTCCAGCGGCTGGAGCAGCTGAGGACTGAGGCGGCCGCCTTCCGCAAGTCGATCGAGGGCAACCACGACTGGCGGAAAGACCAGAAGAACATCGACAAGAACGCGCACCTGGTTCACGAGATCGGTCGTGTCTGGGGCGAGTTCCAGGAACTTGAGCGCTCGACCGCCACGAAGATCGACGGCCAGGTCGGCGGTACGCGCTGGGTCGCGGACGACGGCTCGCACAAGAAGGGCATGTACGGCTTCAACGCCGACGACGCGGCCAAGGCCGACGACACGCCCTGGGGCAAGGTCGACGAGCGCGAGTACACCGGCCTGGCCGCCGCCTGGCAGTGGACGAAACACAACGTGGGCGGTGCAATCAAGGGCTTCTTCGTCGACGGCGTCTGGGACACCCTCAAGGGCCTCGGCCACATGGTCAACGTCTTCGACTGGGACACCTTCACGAAGACGTGGAGCGGCATCGGGGACGTCTTCGGCGGCGTCAGCGCGTACATCATGACGCCCTACGACTGGGCCATGGACAAGATGTTCGGCCCGACCGACCACAGCGACACCGACCGCCAGAAGAAGGCCCTGCGCGACTTCGGCAAGTCCCTCATCGCCTACGACGAGTGGGGCAAGAACCCCGCCCGCGCGGGTGGCACCGTCGCCTTCAACATCCTCACCCTCGGCTCCGGCAGCCTCCTCAAGCTCGGCAAGGCCGGTTCCCTGGCGGCCAAGGCCGGTGAGGCGGGCGACGCGGCCTCCGCGGCCGGCCGTGCCGCCAAGCTCGCCAACGCCTTGGGCAAGACCGGGCGGCTCGTCGACCCCATGACCTACGTCGGCAAGGGCGCGGGCTTCGCCAAGCTGAAGATCGGCGACATGATGGCGGGCCTCAAGGATCTCCACTCCGGTGCCGCCAACGACTTCCTCCACGGCGCCGATTCATCCAAGCTCCCGCAGACGCACGCCCCCGTAACCATCTCGGACAAGTCCGTCCGGTACCCGGACGGCTCGATCCTCCACGAAGACGGCACCATGGTCTCCCCGGAGGGCAAGCCGCACCAGAACCCGATCCCGGTCGAGTCCTCGGCCGCGGACCGTCTGGCGCGACACGAGATCTCGCCGCCGCCGCACATCTCCTCGCCGTCGCACATACCGGCGCATGCGGACCACCCGGTGCCGGTGCATGCGGGTGGGGGCAGTGGGGAGAACGTCCATGCCGGCAACGGTTCACATGCCCCGATCAACGGTGGTGGCCACGGAGCGTCGCTGCCTGCGGAAAGCCACGTTCACTCAGGGGCACAGGGGCACGTCCCCTCGGCTCATCACGAGACCTCGGCACCCGTTGGTGGGGGCAGCGGGCACGGCTCTTCGCACGCCGACAGCGGGGACGTCAGCCATCAGTCTTCCAGGACCCCGGAACACGGGGAGGGCATCGGAGGGGGGTCTACCGACGGCCATGTCACAGGCCCTGGCCTGGGTGACACTGCGGGGCACCCCTCGGCCACTGGTGGGCACGATCCGGTACACGCCGGGGAGTCGGGCGCAACCGGCCAGAACACCAACGACTTGGCTCATCGCCACGCCGACGATCGCCCTGGTGTGCTGGACACCGACCACGGTCTGCACGGAGCTGACAACTGGGGTCACTACAAGGGCGAAGAAGTGCACTACGCCCAGAACCCCATTGACGAGGATGCCAAGGCACTCCGCTTCTACGAGGACATGCGCGACCCGTTCTCGAGTAGAGGCAACGTGGAAACCATCGCCGAGAACACCGGAATCAAACCCTCGGTGATTCAGACGGCCAAGGAAAACCTCTTCCTCCAGCGACACAACGTTGAGACCGAGCTGGGCGTCATGAGGCACAACGTCTTCTTCACCCCGGACAGTCAGATCGCGGACCTGTGGAAGAAGGCTGAGGCCAATAAACTCAGCAACATGGAGCAGGCACAGTTCCGTAACCATGTGGCCCACGAGTACGTCGAGAACAAGCTCATGGAAATGGGCATGTCGTACCGGTCGTTGGACCCGCGGGTATGGGAGGGCGACTCTGCCTACCTGAGCGATCACAGCCTCATCGGTGCGCACGACGTTGCCCCCGCAGCACTCAGGGCAACTCCGATGGTCACGGAGGGTGTGGGTGCACTGAGCCACTGGCGGAGGATTGGAATCGAGCCTCCTGCCGAGCCTATCCTGGACAACCTGTCGAACGTTGATCTGCTGGTCGACGCGATCAAGAAGGGACTGCACCTGTGACGCGAACGGGTTCGGCAGAGTCGATGGTCAACCGATTGACCGCCATCAGCTGGGCCGACTACGCCGCAGGAGACAGGAACGCCGCGTCTCGCACCTTGCTGATGCGCGAATTCCTGCGGCGAGCCGCCCTGTGGGTGGAAGACCTGGGAGGCAGTGAACGCTGGCCCTTCCTCGACATCGCGGAACGCGTCGACCCCTCGGTGCGTGCCGATCCCGGATTGATCGAGCGGCTGGATGCGTTCACCGACGGAAACGTGCCGGAATTCATCGCCCGTCGCATGTGCCGCGCGGCCGTTCACTGGGCCGAACTTCGTGAATCCACTGACGTGAAGCTCCCGGACCTGCCGGATCCCTACGAGCCGCTCGTCGTGCTGTACGAGCGCGGCGGTGTGTTCTTCGTCGAGAACGGAGTGGCCGACTTCGAGTTGCGGCGCGTGCCACTGCGCACATGGCAGGCCAATCTCGCACCGGAACCCATCGTGGCGCTCGACCCAGCGGTGCTGGACGACGTGGACCGAGCCGCGAACTGACCTCGGTAGCGGTGCAGCCCTTCCGGGTGCGAGCTTCGCCTTGCCGTCACGATCGTCCACCGGGCCGAGGGAGCGGCGGACCGTGGCTTCGCGAAGAGCTTGCCGATTGCCTGTGACGAGGTGCGCGGACTGGTCGGCCACCGATCGATCAGGCTCGCGCCATGCGCGGTGGTGTCATCGCTGCCGTGCCGTGCACAACACACACCCCTCCCAGTGCGGCAGCGCACTGAGTACACGGTGGTGTGCGCACGAGGCCATCGCTGCTTCCTCATGGCAGGGGAAAGCCATGGGCGACCCGTCGCCGCGGGAGGCCGGAGTGTACGCGGCCACCATGGCGCGGAAGCGGCGCAGGTAGTCCGCAGCGAAAGCCGGGTTGTAGTCCAACTCGTCCCACCGGTGCCGGTTCAGGGCCAAGTCGGTGACGCGGAGGACGAAGTCCTTGTTCCGCGCCTGTTCTTCGGGTGAGGCGCCCCAGTCGATGTCCTCCAAGTCGAAGCCGACCGCTCCCCGGCCCATGACGTTCTGGTCCTGTAGCGCGAGGAGGGCGGCGAAGCGGTAGTCCCACGGCTCCTCCACGAGATCGGACACCGCCAGCATCAGGACGTCCACGAATGCCGCGGTGCCGCCGTTGCTCAGATAGAGGCCGTCGCCACCGCCGTAGAAGGTGTTGCCCACTGTGGCACCCTACGGTCCCGCGGTCGGACTATGGCGGCCCCCCGTCCAGCGGGAGCCGATCCAGCCAGTTCTGCGCGCCCGTCGCCTCCCCGGCCGTGACTGTCTGCTGCTGCCCGCCCGCCAGGCACTGCATGCGACAAGGCGTTCGGCACGCGGGCGGCGCAGATGCGCATACGTGGTGAAGGTCGCCTCGTGGGGCTGACGGTGGTGCGGGCTAAGCTCTGTGCGAGTCTGTGCGGGCCCGGACGAGCCGGGGGGCCCGCAGGACGCGGGGGCAGGGAAAGATGGTCAAGGATTACGACAGTCAGTTGCTGGAGTCCGTCTCCGTACGGCGGCGCAGACTTCGCGACGCGCTGCTCTACGGCGCTCAGCGGGCGCGCCGTACCGCGGACGAGAAACTCGGCAAGGTATTCGCGGGAATTGCCATTACTGCGGTGCTGTGCGCGGGTTGTGTGGGCTGGTCGTTCATTCAGCACATGCTCGCCAAGCAGAAAGAGCAGCAGAGGCAGCAGCAACAGCAGTACGCGCCGCTATCGCCGTCGCCCGCCCCGACGCCCTCGCCAGGTCAAGCGAAAAGGAAAGGTACCCACAAAGTGACGGAGCCGGCCCAGTGATAGGTCCTGCGGGGTGGTGAACGTGGCGGCTGCGCAACACCGCAGGGAATTGAGCCGGATCACGCTCGTCGGTGAAAGGCGGCGGATCGATCTCGTTCTGCCCGCCGATGAACCGATCGGTCGGCTGCTGCCCGACATCCTCCGGCTCCTCGACGACAGGGTGGCCGCCCGTCCGGCCGCCCGGCACCTCATCACCGCCGAGGGCACCGTGCTGCCGCAGGACGGCACGCTGGCCGAAGCAGGTGTGCCCGACGGCGCGGTGCTGCGGCTCGTGCGGGCCAATGACGCGCCGCCCGCGCCCGTCGTGCACGACGTCACCGACGAGGTGGCGGAGGATCTGGACGTACGGGCCTGGCGCTGGCGGCCCGCAGCGCGCCGCTGGACGGCGGGGCTGGCCGTGATCGTACTGGCCGTGACGGCCGGGGTGCTGGCCCGCTCGGGGCTCGGGGCGGGAGTGATGGCCGACGGCACCGCCGTGGCCGCGGTCGTCGTCGCCCTTGTGGGCGCGATCGCATCGCGGATCGGCGCCGGTACCGAAACCGGGGAGCCGGAAGGCCGGAGCGAGACCCGAGAAGGGCGGGCCCGCGAGTTCGGCACCGCCCTGGGCACCACCCTCGTCCTCGCCGCCGGCGCACTCGGCGTCCTCGCCGCATGGTCGGCCGCCGACGCACACCACTGGTCCGGGGCCGCCCGCCTCGCGGCGACGGCCGGCGCGCTCGCGGGCGCGCTCGCGCTGCTCGCGTTCTTCTCGCCGCTCGGCCGCGGCGGGCTCGTCGGGGCCGGCGCGGTCGCCGCGACGACCGCCGTGTGGGAAGCCGTTGCGGCCGTCCAGAGCGACGCGGCCCGCCTCGGCTGTGTCCTCGCGGTCGTATCCGTCGTCGTGCTCGGCCTGCTGCCGCGTCTCGCGCTGATGGCCGCCGGGCTCACCGGGCTGGACGACCGGCGCTCGGGCGGCAGGTCCGTCAGCCGGCACCAGGTGGAGACCGCGCTGGCCGCCACGCACCGGGGGCTCGCGCTCGCCACCATCACGGTCACCGCCTCGGCCGTCGCCGGCGGGCTGCTCGCCGTGACCACGCCCAGCTGGTGGACCGTGCTGCTCACGGCCGTGCTCGCGGTCGTTCTGCTGTCGCGCTCGCGCGCGTTCCCGCTCGTCGTGGAGGTCGTGGCGCTGCTCGCCGGCGCCGTCATGCTGCTCGTACGCCTCGCTGTGCTCTGGCTCGACGACGCGCACGGCACCCCGTACGGGCCGGTGGCCGCCGTGTGCGTCGCGGCGCTCGTGCCGCTGGGCGTGCTGGCCGTGCAGCCGCCCGAGCACGTGCGCGTACGGTTGCGGCGCGCGGCCGACCTCGTGGAGTCCTTCGGCGTGATCGTGCTCCTCCCGCTGGCCGTCGGCATGTTCGGCGTGTACGTCCGCCTGCTGCACCAGTTCTAGTCCGGTCCGGGAGAGGGAGACAGGAGAACGGCATGTCCCAGTCCCAGGACAGGTCCCAGGACGACTGGCAGGGCGATCTGCTACGTAATCTGCGCAATCTGACGGGCGAGTTGGACGAGCTGGCCGGCAAGCGCGACGCAGCGGCGAAGGCCGTGGAAACCGCCGCCGGACCCGCGCACGAGCCTCCGGCCGCCCGGCCTGAGGCCGCCCCGCCGCCCAGTCCCGTCACCGCCGAGATCCAGCTTCCCGAGGAACTGGTCAAGGGCAAGCCGCTCAGCGGCGACACCGCTGCCCAGCGCACCGGCCGCTCGCTGCGCCGCCTCGTCGGTTCCTCGGCCACCCGCGAGGTCGCCGAGGCCACGCGCGTCGCCCAGGCACTCCAGCAGCCGGTCACCACCGGGCGGCAGATCGTCGTGACGAGCATCCGCGGTGGCGCCGGCAAGACGACCGTCGCCGCGCTGCTGGGGCGCACCTACGCGCACTACCGCAAGGATCCCGTGCTCATGCTGGAGGCGGACACCGCGCTCGGCACGCTGCCCGCCCGGCTCGGTGCGACCAAGGTACGCTGGACGGCCGCCGATCTCGCGCACATCGTCAACCCCTCCATGCAGCTGACGGACGTCTGCGGCTATCTCGTCCAGTTGCCGGACCGCAGCTGGCTGCTGCCCGGCAGCCAGGGGCGGGTCGGCAGCCGGCTGGAACTCGTCGAGTACCGCACGGTGATGGTGGCCCTGCGGCGCTACTTCGGCATCACCGTCGTCGACTGCGACTCACTGCCCAGCGAACTCTCCCGCACCGCGCTCGCCGCCGCGCAGGCGCGCGTCCTCGTGACGCCCGCCACCGCCGAGGGCGTCACTTCCACCCGGGCCGTCCTCGACTGGATGGCCTCCGTGCAGCGGCCCCGGATGCTGGCGAGAACCGTCGTCGTCCTCGCCGCCACCTCCCCCCACATGACGCTCGACCTGAGCGCGGCGAGCGCGCACCTGAAGCTCGAAGGCGTGACCGTGCTGAAGCTCCCCTACGACCGGCACCTGGCCGTCGGCGGCCCCATCCGCACCGACCTGCTCGGCCAGGCCACCCGAGAAGCCACCACCGAACTGGCCGCCGAGGTCCTCAGCAAGGCGACCAGCCACCGCAGTGCGCGATCCACCGGCCTGCAGGGCGGGCAGCGATGACCACACACCTCGTCCACCGTCCCGCCCGCACCACCCGCCCGCTCGCCACCCCTGAGGCCCGCACCATCGAGCCGCCGCCCAACCTCCCCGAGGGCAAGGCCGGCGGCGCGCTTCACTCGCTCATGCCCATCGCGGGCGTCATGAGTTCGGTCGTGATGATGACCGTGGTGCGCAACAGCCAGTTCGCCGGTCTCGGCGCGATCGTGCTCGTCGTCACCGTCATCGGCTCTGTCGGCTTGCTGCTCTCGCAGCGCGGCAAGGCCCAGCGCACCCGCCGCCGGCAGCGCGAACGCTACCTCGAATACCTCGAGGAACTACGCGAGGAGCTGGCCGTCGAGGAGCGCGAGCGCCGCGAGACCGCCCACGTCCTCAACCCGCCCCCGGAGGCGCTGTACGACATCGTGCGCGACCCGGCCCGGCTGTGGGAACGCCGCCGCACCGACGCCGACTTCCTCACCGTGCGCGTCGGCACCGGCGAGATGCCCGTCCGCCCGCTCGCCGTCGGCAAGCAGGGCGGCAGCGTGCTCACTCCACCCGACCGCTTCATGCTCAACGAGGCCGGCGCGCTCAAGAACCGCTTCGCCACCGCCGCCGACCTGCCACTGACCGTAGCCCTCGACCGAGTCGGCAACGTCAGCATCGTCGGCGACCGCGCCGGTGTGCTGCGCGTCGCCCGCGCCCTGCTCATCCAGACCGCCGTCGCGCACGCCCCCGACGATGTGGCGATCGCCCTCGCCTGCCCCGGTGCCCGGCTCGCCGAGGACTGGGAATGGCTCAAGTGGCTGCCCCACACTCTCGACCCCGAGGAGCAGGACGGCCCCGTCGCCGCCCGCCGCATCGCCCCCGAACTCGGTCGGCTCGCCCGGCTGATCGGCCGGGAGCTGCGCGAACGCGCTTCGTACGCCGCCGAGGTACGGCGCGGCCTGGCCGGCAAGGATGCCCTCGACATGACGAGCCGCATGCTCGTCGTCAGCGACGAGTACGGGCAGGACGCCCGCGAACTGCCGCGCCCCGACGAGGCCGTGGCCCTCGCCGGCATGGGCGTCACCGTCCTCCACCTGGTCGCCGAGCGCGTCCAGGAACCCGGCCAGGTCGCGCTGCGCATCACCGTCGACGGCGACCGCGTGCGCATCGAGGACCTGCGCCCCGGCGCACCCGTCACCGCGCACGGCACCGTTGACGACGCCACCGCCGCCGGCGCCGAAGGGCTCGCCCGGCTGCTCGCCCCGCTGCGGCTCTCGGCCGAGTCCCTGACCGATGCCCCGCTCTCCGGCCCCGTCGACTTCACCGGGCTCCTCGGCATCGACGACCCCGCCGCCCTCGACGTCCGCGCCCTGTGGCAGCCGCGCGGCGAACGCGCCTTCCTGCGCGTGCCCATCGGCGTCAGCGACGCCCACGAACCCGTGCTGCTCGACCTCAAGGAGTCCTCCGAACTCGGCATGGGCCCGCACGGCCTGTGCGTCGGTGCCACCGGCTCCGGCAAGAGCGAGCTGCTGCGCACCCTCGTCCTCGCCCTCGTGACCACCCATCCGCCGGAGGACCTGGCCATGGTCCTCATCGACTACAAAGGCGGCGCCACCTTCGCGCCCTTCGCCGGGCTGCCGCACGTCGCCGGCGTCATCACCAACCTGGAGAACCAGGCCGGGCTCGTCGAGCGCGTACACACCTCCCTCGCCGGCGAGGTGCAGCGCCGCCAGCAGGTCCTCAAGGACGCCGGCAATGTGGCCGACATCGGCCACTACGCCGCTCTGCGCGAGAACCGCCCCGGCCTGGAGCCGCTGCCACACCTCTTCGTCGTCATCGACGAGTTCGGCGAACTCCTCACCGTCAAGCCCGACTTCATCGACCTCTTCCTGTCCATCGGCCGTATCGGCCGATCCATCGGCGTGCATCTGCTGCTCTCCAGCCAGCGCATCGAGGGCGGCAAGCTCAAGGGGCTCGACACCTACTTGTCCTACCGGCTAGGCCTGCGCACCTTCTCCGCCGACGAGTCCCGCACCGTGCTGGACACCGCCGACGCGTTCAACCTGCCGCCCATCCCCGGCTTCGGCTACCTCAAGGTCGACACCAGCGCCTACGAGCGCTTCAAGGCCGGCTTCGTCTCCGGCCCCTACCGCGGCCCCGTCGGGCGCGACACCGACGACACCGGTCCCCTCGCCCTGCCCTACCCCGCCTTCAACACCCTCGGCCGGCCCGAGGACGCCCCCGGCGACGCCGAACCCGCCATGCGGCACCGCAACCCCGGCCCGACCGTCCTCTCTGTCATGGTCGACCAGCTCACGGACGCCGCCGAGCACACCCGCTCCATCTGGCTGCCGCCCCTCCCGACGGCGATCTCCCTCGACGCCTGTGCCGGCCCCGTCCAGGCCGGCGAGCGCGGCATGCAGTTCTCCCGCCCGTCGCCCGACCACCTCCCCTCATCGAGCGCTTCGCGCACGGCGCTCATCGGGCCCGGCGCCATGAAGGTGCCGCTCGGCCTGCTCGACGACCCCGCCCGGCAGTGGCAGGGCCAGTGGGTCATGGACCTGACGGTGGCCGGCGGCCACGCCGCCGTCATCGGCGGCCCGCAGTCCGGCAAGACCACGCTGCTGCGCACCCTCGTGCTGTCCCTCGCCATGACCCACACCCCGCGCGAGGTCGCCGTCTACGGACTCGACCTCGTCGGCGGCGGCCTCGCCGCCCTCTCCGGACTGCCGCACGTGGGCGGCATCGCCGGCCGCACCGACCGCGAGCGCGCGGCCCGCACGGTCGAGGAGGTGCGCGGCATGCTCGCCGCCCGCGAGGAGCTTTTCCGTGCGCGCGGCATCGACTCCGTCGAACGGCTGCGGCAACTGCGCGCCGAGGGACGGCTCCCCGAGCTGTCCTCCACCGAGATCGTCCTGATCGTCGACGGATTCGGCGCCCTGCGCGACGACTTCGAGGAGCTGGAGGACGCCGTCACCGACCTCCTCAAGCGCGGCGGCGGCTATGGCATCCACGTCGTGGCCTCCATGCTCCGCTGGAACGACGTCCGCATCGCCACCCAGGCCACCTTCGGCACCCGCGTCGAACTCCGCCTCAACGATCCCGGCGACAGCAGCATCGACCGCAAGCTCGCCGAGACGCTGGCGCCCGACGAACCCGGCCGCGTCCTCACCGACGGCAAGCTCTTCGCCCAGACCGCGCTGCCGCGCATCGACTCGCTCGCCTCCGCCACGGAACTCGGCCCGGCCGTCGAACAGGCCGCCGTGGTCATCCGCTCGTCCTGGTCCGGCGACGGCGCCCCGCGCGTCCGCGTCCTGCCCGCCCGCATCCCGGCCACCTCGCTGCCCCCGCTCACCACCGAGCCCCACCGCGTGCCCATCGGCCTCGACCAGACGGCGCTCGCGCCCGTGCTGCTCGACCTCTTCAAGCGCGACCAGCATCTGGTAATCCTCGGCGACAGCGAGTGCGGGAAGACGAACATGCTCCGGCTCGTCGCCCAGGGCCTCATGGAGCGCTACAGCGACGAAGAACTCGTCTTCGCCGTCATGGACCCGCGACGCGGCCTGCGCCGGCTCGTCCCCGAGTCCTACCGCGGCGGCTACGCGCACAACTCCCGTCTCTGCGGCGCTCTCGCCACCGGCATCGCCACCGAACTCGACAAGCGCCTGCCCGACGACCTGAACGCGCAGGACCCGCTGGCCTCCGGCACCTGGTACACCGGCCCGCGCATCGTCATCCTCATCGACGACTACGACATCCTCACCACCGCCGGTCAGCAGCCCCTCGCGCCCTTCCTGCCCTTCATCCCCTCCGCGCAGGACATCGGCCTGCACTTCGTCGTCACCCGGCGCGCCGCCGGCGCCTCCCGCGCGCTCTACGAACCGTTCCTGATGACCCTGCGCGAGAGCGGCACCACCGCACTCGTCATGACCGGCGACCGCCAGGAAGGCCAGCTCTTCCCCGGTGTCTACGCGAGCACCCAGCCGCCCGGCCGCGGCACGCTCGTCCGCCGCGGCGAGGCGACCAGGCTCATCCAGACGGCACTCGCCGAAGAAACGACCGACCACGGGGACCACGGGGGCACCGCATGACCAAAGACGTGATCGCACTGACCGACCGCATGCCGGACGCCTGGACCGTCCTGGCCGGCCTCCTCGCCGGCGGTCCCGACCTCCACGTCCGGTCCGCCGCCGAAGGAGCGGTCATCCAGCTCTGCGACGCGGAGGGCCGTCCCCTCGTCTCGATCGAAGCCCCGCTGCTGCTCCAGGTGCCGCACGAGGCGCAGCGGCTGCTCGGTGCCACAGCTGCCGACGACGAACAGAAGTGGTGGACCGAGGCCCGCGCCTCCACCGCGGTGCCCGACGCCGAACGGCTCGCAGGCGCCTTCGCCGCACGCCTCACGACCCTGCTCGGCGGCACTGTATGGCCGCAGGACGCGCCCGGTGCCGACGACCCCGCCCACCCCGTCGACACCTCCGGGATCACGGCCGTCCCCACCCCCGCCGCCGCACAGCCCGCCGTCGACGTGCTCACCGACAAGGTCGCCGTGGTCCTCCAGGACCGGCCTGTCATCGGCATGACCAGCTGGCTCTCCGACGCCCTGCGCGCCACCCTCGAGAGCGAACGCGCCCTACAGATCGTCACGCCGCGCCACTGCCGGCTCTCCCTCCCCACCAGCACTGTGCTCACCGGGCCGCCCACACGCTGGGTCGTCCGGGACCCCGACTGCGGCTACTACGACGGACTCACCGGCGCCGTCCTGCGCTGGCGGGACGGCGCCTTCGAGGCCGCCAAGGACGCCGAAGGCGAGGCACCCGTCGCCCCCGCCTTCACGAACGTCACCCGCACCGGGGAACGCCAGCTCCTCCTCAGCTTCCGCACGGTCCACCAGCCCGACGCCCACCTGGTCCTCGGCGGCGCCCTGGAGGCCGCCTGGCAGGCACTCACCGGCGAACCCCCCACCGGCTGGGGCACCGCCGAACCGGCCAACCTGCCGTGGTCGCGGCGCCGCCTCACTGATCTGGCGTACGAGCGCGCGCCCCAGCCGACCTGGACCGTCGTCGTCGGCTCGGCCGACCGCCCTGCCCTCGCCACCCTGCGCGTGCTACGCACTCCGGACGGAGTCGAGGAGGACGTCACCCTCGCCATCGGCTTCCGCGACGGCGAGAAGCCGCCGGTGTCCGCTGTCGCGAACCTGGCCTCCGAACTCACCACGCGGCACAGCCTGCGCACCCTCCTCGCACACTTGCGGGAGGCCCGCGCGGACCTCACCGTGCCGCCGTGCTTCGAACGGCCGCCCGTGCCTTTCGGATTCGCCCTGGGCCCCGCAGAAGTCGCCGAGGCGGGAACCGGCGTCGCCGCCCACCCGCCGCTCCCCGCCGCACCGGTACGGCTCGGCGCCGCGGCCAGGCCGGGCTACTACTACCCGCTGGGGGACGGTGAGTCGGCGGATGGCTGGACCGTCTTCGAGACGCTGCTGCGACACCTGCGGGGCGCCCCGCGGGGGACGCGGGTGTGAAGGTCGCCGAGGTACGTGTCTGGGTTCGCGAAGCGGGATGGACGTCCTGGCTCGCGGTCGGCTCCGGGCCGAGGCGCGGCAAGCGGCTCATGGACGAGCGGTGGACGGACGCCTTCGGACGGTGCAGCTCGAGGTGCCAGGGGTCAGAACACCGCACTTGCTCTCCGCAGGTCAACGCACATTTGACCAAGAAACCCCAGGTCAGCACCCCACCCCTCCCATTCGCCGCACGAATGGCAGGACTTCAGCCACCGGTTGCACGAGGCGGGGCATCACCCCTGGAACTCTCCTCGAGCCGTCCGAGGAGGAACGGCAGGACTCCCCGTTCCAGGAGGGCCAGCTCCCATTCCTCACGGGCCCGCGGCACGTCCGGCACCGTGTCGTCCGGCAAGCCGGACCGACCGGACTGACCATGCTGGTCGGCCTGTTCGACCCGGTCGGCCTGGTCGGTCGATCTGTTGCGGGCCGCCGTCACGATCAGGTAGCCGAGGTCACCGATTCCCCCTCCGACGGCCACAGCCGCGGCGATCAGCCCTGACGTGATCAGGCCGTCGCTGACGTAGGGGCGCCCGCCGAGGGCCGAGAAGCTGAACCCGATGGCCAGGAAGAGGGCGGCGGCGACGGCGGCCAGGCTCGGGACGAGCACGGCCAGCGCCGGCAGCAGGCCGCCGCCCGTGCCCGGCTCACCCGGCTCCGCCCCGGCGCTCGTACCGGCGTCGAGGAGCCCGCGGTGCCCGCCGGCCCTGGCCTCGACCAGCTGGCGGTACTCGACAGCCGCGGCGGCGGCGATGTCGTCGCGCGCCTGCAGTGCCCGGGTGCGCAGCTGTGCACGGTCGAGCCTTCCTCCGGGACGGTGCAGGGCATCGGTCACCTGCCGGCAACGCAGCGCCTCCTCCAGAAGCCGCTCGAACGTCGCATGGACCTCTGCCTCCGGCAGTTCCGGCGCCTGCATCTGTCCCCCGAGCCTCGAAGCCTCACTCGTCCGCACGCCGTACGGATCGGCCGCACGCGTGCCGTCAGGACTGGCGAGTTTATAGTTCCCCAATTGCGCAATCTTTAAATTCAGTGTGATGGGGCCATGTGTCGCCCGAAGTCGTACGACCCTCAGGAGTCGGAGTCGGGCGTGTCCTTCGCCGCCGCGTAAGCCTGCGCCGGTGTCATCGAGACGCCGTTGAGGTTCACCGTGCGGTACTGGCTGACCTGGGCGCAGGTCTTGGCCTCGTCGGCGGTGGAGGCGTGCGCGTTGGAGACGGCGGCGTGGGTGTCGGCGGGCGCGGGCGAGGAACTGCCGCCCGGGAAGCTGGTGCCGCTCGGCCAGTCGGCGCCGATCACCAGCGTCAGGCCCGTACCCGTGCCCTGCTTGAGGTGCGCGGAGGACAGGCCGAGCGCCTTGGCCACCGTCTGTGCCTCGTCCTTCTGCCCGGTGCCGTAGGTCAGCGTGGTCGTCGTGGAACTCAAGGCCTCGTGCGTGACCGTGGCGGAGCCGAAACCCTGGTCGGTCAGGGCGGTCGCGATGTCCGAGGCGCGGCCGGGGACCGTGGTGCCGTTCCCCACCGTCACCGCGATCTCCGACGCGGGCACCGCCGAGGCGGTGGCGGTGGGCTTGGCGGTCGCCGAGGCCGCCGCCGACTTCCCGCCCGAACCGGTCGTCAGGGACTGGTCGTTGGCGATGGTCGAGAACAGGCTCTTGGCGCCTGCCCCTACGACCACCCGCTCCTTGTTTGTCGGGTCGGGGGCGGTCTGCATCGTCGTGAACGTCATGCGCTTCGTCGGCACCTTGTCCACGTCCGAGGCGAGCGAGATCAGCTTCTTCACCGTGCCCAGGCCGTCGTCCACCGTCAGCGCCTTGGTGGCCGCGTCGGCGAGGCCGTAGACCGCGGTCGGGTCAGTGAGCGTGCCCGCACTCTTGAACTTGCGGATCATCGAGCTGAGGAAGATGTGCTGCGTCGTCGTACGGCCGAGGTCGCTGCCGTCGCCGAAGCCGTGCCGGGAGCGCACGAACTCCAGCGCCCCTTGGCCCTTGAGCGTGTGGTCGCCCTTGGACAGCTTCAGGTGCGAGTAGGTGTCGTAGACGTTGTCGCTGACGCAGACGGAGACACCGCCGACCGCGTCCGACATCTTCACGACGCCGGAGAAGTCGAGCTTGACGAAGTGGTCGATCGGGATGCCGGTGAGCTGGTGGACGGTGGCCACCTGGCAGGCGGGCCCGTACGTCAGGGCGCTGTTGATCTGGCCGTAGTAACCGGGCGTCGACTGGCCGGAGCCGGAGTCCGTGCAGGCGGGCACCTTGGTCATGGTGTCGCGGGGGATGCTCATCACCGTGGCGTTGGAGCGGTCGGCGGATATGTGCACCACCATCTCCACGTCCGCGTTCCCGTTGCCGGTCTGCACACCGGTCTTCGAGCAGCCGCCGCCGAGCTTGCAGTCCTCGCTGCTGGTGCGGCCGTCCGAGCCCATCACCAGGATGTTGATGGGGGTGCGGCCGAAGGCGTCGGCCTTCTCGGTGCCGCCCTTGCCGTCGAGCGAGACGCTGTGGATGTTGCCGTTCAGGTGCTGGTAGAACCACCAGCCCGCGCCGGCCGTGACCAGGATGAGCAAGGACAGCGAAATACCGATGATCTTCAGCACCCGCTTGCCCCGCCCCGCCGGACGGGCCCGCCGTGTTCTGCTGTCACCGCGCGAGCGGGAGGCCGCGCGGGCCTCGGCCCGGCCGCCCCGGGGGCTCTCGCCCCGACGGCGCTCACCGCCGCTCCCGGCCGGACGCGGTCCGGGCGATCGGACCGCGCTCCGCGTGGCCTGGCGGCCTGAGCCGTCCCGCGGGTCGCTCATCTCCCACTCCCAAAGAACGGTCGGGCCCGTCGGTCCCAGCCGTCACGGGTACGACCGGACACGTGCGACGGGTGTCGCGACGGGTGTACAGAACAGACGCAGTACCGCCCCCGACGGTTGCACAGTTGCGCAATCTAACAAACGCCGGGGCCGGGCGGCACGACCTCGGCCCGATTCACGGACCCGGGCCGGCGCCGCACCGGACGACCGGCCCGACGGCAGAGGGCGTGCACCACGGTGTACGCACCGGGTGCCCGCGCATCGTACGACGTGTCGGGCCCGGCGCCCGGCGCGCGGGGCACCGCCCCCGTCCCGGCCTGCGCGGAATCCGGCCGTGTCCGCCGGGGCGGAGCCTTCCTGGTGCAGGCCGTCAGTCGCCGATCGCCCGGCGGACGCGGCGGGAGGGCGTGAAGGCGTACAGGTCGAGGATGCCGGGCGGGTCGGCGAGGCCGGGACCGCCGGCCCGGATCCAGGCGGTGATGTCGCCGGTGGCGTCGGGGTCGTTGACCAGGCCGAGCCAGACGGGGCGTCCGCCGGCCCCGCGGCCTTCGGCGGAGGGCTGGACGACGATGACGTTGGCGTGCTCACAGGCGTCCAGGCAGTTGACGGGCCGTACGGTGGCCACCTGCGCCAAGGAGGCGCGCAGGGCGGCGAGTTGGGCGGCGTGGTCCACACCGGGCACCTTGGGGGTGCCGCAGCAGCAGCCCCGGCAGACGGTGACCGTGCAGCGGGCCGCCCCTGCCGTCGCCGCAGGGGCGTGCGTGCGGGCCCGGCGGCTCACCGGGCGCTCCCGGTGCGGGCGCGCTGCCAGGCGCCGTCCACCAGCAGGCGCAGCCCGTTGAGGCCGACGATGACGGTGGAGCCCTCGTGCCCGGCGACACCGAGCGGCAGCGGCAGCGTGCCGGCCAGGTCCCAGACCACCAGGGCGGTGATGAACAGCGCGGCGACGGCCAGGTTCTGCACCACCAGGCGGCGCGCCAGGCGGGAGAGGCCCACGACGGCGGGGATGGCGGCCAGCTCGTCGCGCACCACGACCGCGTCGGCGGTCTCCAGGGCCAGGTCGGATCCGGCCCGGCCCATGGCGATGCCGGTGTGGGCGGCGGCGAGCGCGGGGGCGTCGTTGACACCGTCGCCGACCACCAGCACCTTCCGTCCGGCCTGCGCCAGCTCCCGCACGGCGGTGACCTTGTCCTGCGGGAGCAGGCCGGCGCGTACGTCCGTGATGCCGGCCTCTGCGGCCAGGCGGGCGGCGGCCCGCGGGTTGTCCCCGGTGACCAGCATCGGCGCGGCGCCGGTGAGGGCGGCCAGTGCGGTGACGGTGGCGGCGGCGTCCTCGCGCAGCCGGTCGGCGAGGCCCAGCACGCCCACCGGGGTGCCGTCGACGGTGACGAGCACGGCGGTACGGCCCTCGGCCTCCAGCTGCGTGGCCGCGGCCGCGGCGGGGTGGGACCGGCGGTCGCCGAGGAGCCGGGCGGGGCTGCCGACCGCGACCGCCTTGCCGTCGACGGTGGCCGTCACACCGGTGCCGGGGGCCGAGCCGAAGTCCCGCACCAGCGCGATGTCCAGGCCCCGGGCGCGGGCGGCCTCCACGATCGCGCGGGCCAGCGGGTGTTCGCTGGGGTGCTCGGCCGCCGCCGCGAGCCGCAGCAGTTCCTCCTCGCCCAGGCCCGAGGCGGCCGTCGGCCGGATGTCCGTCACCCTCGGGGTGCCCTCGGTGAGGGTGCCGGTCTTGTCCAGCGCCACCGCGTCGGCCTGTCCCAGGCGCTCCATCACCACGGCCGACTTCACCAGCACGCCGTGCCGCCCGGCATTGGCGATCGCGGACAGCAGCGGTGGCATGGTGGCCAGCACCACCGCGCACGGCGAGGCCACGATCATGAAGGTCATCGCCCGCAGCAGCGTCGGCCGCAACGCCGCGCCGAGGAGCAGGGGCACCACGAACAGCGCGACGGTGGCGGCCACCATGCCGATCGAGTACCGCTGCTCGACCTTCTCGATGAACAACTGGGTCGGCGCCTTGGTCCCGGAGGCCTCCTCGACCATGGCCACGATCCGGGCGATCACCGAGTCCGACGGGTCGCGCTCGACCTTCACGCGCAGCGCCCCGGTGCCGTTCAGGGTGCCGGCGAACACCTCGTCCCCGGCCTCCTTCGCCACCGGCAGCGGCTCGCCGGTGATCGTGGCCTGGTCCACCTCGCCGGCGCCGTCCAGCACCCGGCCGTCGGCGCCGATCCGCTCCCCGGGCCGTACGAGGATCACGTCGCCCACCCGGATCTGCCCGGTGGGCACGGTCTCCTCGCTGCCGTCGTCGGCCAGCCGGGTGGCGGTGGCCGGGGCCAGGTCGAGCAGGCCCCGCACGGAGTCGGCGGTGCGCGCGGTGGCGACGGCCTCCAGGGCGCCGGAGGTGGCGAAGATGACGATCAGCAGCGCGCCGTCCAGGACCTGCCCGATCGCCGCCGCCCCGAGCGCGGCGACGACCATGAGCAGGTCCACGTCCAGGGTCTTGTCCCGCAGTGCCCGCAGGCCGGCCCAGCCCGGCTCCCAGCCGCCGGTGGCGTAGCTGAGCGCGTACAGCGGGCCCCACGTCCAGGCCGGTGCCCCGGTCAGCTGGAGCGGCAGCGCCAACAGGAACAGCACCAGCGCCGCGGCGGCCCACCGGGCCTCAGGCAGGGCGAAGACCCGGGTGCGGCGCCTCGGCGCCACCGCGCCACGGACGCCGGCGGCAGGAGCCGGGCGGGAGAGGGTGGAAGTCATACGGCGGATTCCTCGGGCACGCGAAACGCGACGGGGTTCGGTTCGGTCGGGCTCCCCTCACCATACAGGTACACATGAAGAAGCCTTCATGCGTTCATACGTCCCTGTCGGTAGCATGACGGGCATGGGCCATGGAGCAGCCACCCCCGCCAGTACCGTCCCGCGCACCCGCCTGGACGCCGACAGCGCTGCCAGGGTCGCCACCACGCTCCAGGCGCTGGCCACGCCCTCCCGGCTGCTGATCCTCGCCCGGCTGCGCGAGGGCCCGCTGCCCGCCACCGAACTCGCCGCCGAGGTCGGCATGGAGCAGTCAGCCTGCTCCCACCAGCTCCGCCTGCTGCGCAACCTCGGCCTGGTGACCGGCACCCGCAAGGGCCGCTCCGTCGTCTACGCCCTCTACGACCACCACGTCGCCGAACTCCTCGACCAGGCCCTGTACCACGTCGAGCACCTGCGCCTCGGCATCACCGACGCCCCCGTCAGCGGGGCAGCCGAAGGGTGACGGCGGCGTCGAGGAGGTCGGCGAGGGGCACGGGGGCCCGCGTGATGTGCCCCGTGCTGCAGAGTTCCTCCAGGTCCAGCAGGGCGTTGGAGAGGTCGATCAGGCGCTGCAGCTCGGGTCCACCGAGCGCAGGGTCCCCGGCGAGTTCGGCACCCGTACTCCTACCCCTCCCGGCACGCCACCCTCTCGGCCGCCGCGGTCACCTGCCTCAGCGCCCTCGCCCCGCACCGCGCCACGGACTACGCGTGGATGCGGGCCGAAGTCCTCTACTCCCGCCTCTACATGGCCGGCCACGTCACCAGCGACCTCACCGCCGGCACCCTCCTCGGCGACCTGATCGGCGACTACGAACTCGCCGTGGGCGGACACTGACACCCGCCTTCGTGCCGCGCCGTCCACGCAGCGGACGCGCCGGGCGGCCGGCGCCGTACGACGAGGCGGGCGCCGAGCGCGGCAAGCCATGGGTGAGGCCGGCGGACACCGCGGCGCCCTGGCCGGGCCCGCCGGCCTGCTCGGTCGGCGCGAGGGCCCGCGCGACGCCTTCGGAGACACCGGCGCGTCCGGCGGGGCCCCTGGCCGAGAAAGAGCGCGCCGGTCCCGGGCAGGGCGGCGCATGGCACACTCGGCAGACGGCAGCTTTGACCCGCCGTACAGGTTCTGCGCCGCTCGGCCCTCACCGGTAACTGGAGCCCGCCCGGATGCACATCGCCGTCTATCTGCCGCTGCTGCTCAGCCTGCTCGCGCCGCTCGGCGCCCGGCCGCTGTCCGAGCGGTGCGAGCCGCGCCTGGCCACCTGGCTGCTCACCGCCTCGTCCCTGATCCTGGGTACGGCGGGTGTCGTCTCCCTGGGGCTGCTGGCCGTCACCGGTCTCATCCGGATCCCGCCGATCGCCGGTCTCGGCCACTGGTCGGCCCCGGCCGCCCAGCACGACGACCCCGTGCGGCTCTCCATCGCCCTCCTGGCCGGACTGCTGCTCAGCGGGGCCGTGGTCATGGCCGCGCGCCTGCTCTGGCGCCGCACCCACAGCCTCGCCGCCGCGGCACTCGACGCCGCCTGCATGCCCGCACGCGACGGCCTGGTCGTCATCGACGACGAGGCCCCGGACGCCTTCGCGCTGCCCGGGCTGCCCGGCCGGGTCGTCGTCTCCACCGGCATGCTGCACACCCTCGACGAGACCGAGCACGACATCCTGCTCGCCCACGAGCGGGCCCACCTGGCCGCCCACCACTACGCGTTCGTGGCCCTCGCCCAGCTGGGCGCCGCCGCCAACCCGCTGCTGCGCCCGCTGGCCACCGCTGTCACCTACACCGTCGAGCGCTGGGCCGACGAGAGCGCGGCCGCCGCCACCGGCGACCGCAAGCGCGTCGCCCGCGCCGTGGGCAAGGCCGCCCTCGCCTCCCGCCGCCGGCCGGCCCTCACCCGCACGGCGGGAGCCGTCCTCGGCATCCTCGGCCGCCGGGGCCGTGGCAACCCGCTCGCCTCGGCGGGACCGGTGCCCCGCCGGGTCGCCGCCCTGCTCGCCCCGCCCCTGCCGCGCCACCCGGTCCTCGCCGCCGCGACGGCAGCCGTCCTCGCCGCCGCGACCCTCGCCACCGCCGACGCCGCCCACGATCTGCACCAGCTGCTGAAGACCGTCGGCGTTTCGTAGGGACGTGCGGGCGCTTCGGCGGCGCCCCGCGCCGAGCCTGGGCCGAGCCCCGCGCAGGCCCCCTCGTACTCGCCGGTACGCCGTGCCCTCCCGCCCGTTGGGAACCGGCCACGGTGGGGCTATCGTCGGAATCCTGGGGCCAGGACGAGGAGGACGGCCGTTGATGCCGCAGGACGAGGCCGTGATCGGCTGCATGGGCAAGGTGCTCATCGGGACACGCGGATCCGCGGGCCCCGGCGAGGTCCTGGTGCGGGTCCGGGGCGGCTCCGAGACCTTCCTGGCCTGGTCCGAGGATCCCCTGCCCGCGGGCGCCACGGTCCTCGTGATCGAATCACGTGGATGCCGCGAGGTCGGCGTCATCGAGTGGGTGGATCCATTGGACGCTCTCGGCGGAGAGGCCGCCGGCGCAAGCTGAGGAGTACAGGCATGTTCGGATACCGCGTTCCCGCTCCCGACGAGGCGATGCTGATCTCGGGTGGCAGGCGGGGACTGGGGGGCGCTCCGTTCCGCGTGGTCACGGGCCACGGCAAGTTCGTGCTCCCGGTCTTCCGCAAGGTCCGCTTCCTCACGCTGTCGATGTGTGAGGCCGAGGTCACCGAGACCTGTGTGACCAAGCAGGGCATCTCGCTGCACGTCCGCGCGGTCATCGCCTTCAAGGTCGGCAACGACCAGGAGAGCATCATCAACGCCGGCCAGCGCTTCCTTTCCGACCAGGAGCAGATGTCGGTGCTGACCGGCCGGATCTTCGCCGGCCACCTGCGGGCCATCATCGGCTCGATGACGGTCGAGGAGATCGTCACGGAACGGCAGAAGCTCGCCGCCGAGGTCCTCGACACCTCGAAGGTGGAGATGGCGAAGATCGGCCTGATCGTCGACTCGCTGCAGATCCAGTCGATCGACGACGGCGACACCGGCTACATCGCCGCGATGTCCGCCCCGCACAAGGCGGCCATCCAGCGCCAGGCCCAGATCGCCCAGGCGCAGGCCACCCAGGCCGCCGTCGAGGCGGAGCAGGAGGCGGCCCGCAAGCAGGCCGAGTACGCCCGGCAGACCGCCATCGTCAAGGCCGAGTACTCCGCCGAGGTGGACCGCGCCCAGGCCCAGTCCGCGCAGGCCGGACCGCTGGCGCAGGCCCACGCCCAGCAGGAGGTGCTGGACGCCCAGACGGAACTGGCCCAGCGTCAGGCCCTGTTGCGCCAGCAGCAGCTGGTGGCCGAGGTCGTCAAGCCCGCCGAGGCCGAGGCCGAGCGGGTCCGGATCCTCGCCTCCGCCGAGGCCCAGCGCATGAAGATCCAGGCGGAGGCCGCCGCCTCCTACGACCGCGTCGCGCTCGACCGGATGCTCATCGACCAGCTCCCGCAGATCGTGAAGGAGGCCGCCGGCGGTCTGGCCGGCGCCAACGTCAACGTCCTCAACGGCGCGGACGGCCTCGGCGAGATCGCCGCCGGGCTGGTCTCCCAGGGCCTGACGATCCTCGACTCGGTCCGGCAGAACCTGGGCGGCCCGGAGAAGGACACCAAGGACACCAACAGCAGCGGCCTGCTCCAGCTGCACTCGGGCAAGGAGCGCCGGTCGGACGACGACGGCCCGGTCAACGTCGACTGAGCCGGACGGGCAGCCTCGGCGACCGCGACCGTGAAGTCCCGCTCGGCGCCGGGGCGTTCACACGGGTCCACACCGCCACGGCCAGGCCCCCGGCACTGCCGCAGAACCGGCCGCCGACACCACACCGCTGCCGGCCGACCCGCCCGCCTGACTCCGGCAGGACCGACGGACTCCGGCGGCACCGACGGGCTCTGACACACCCGGCCACCCCGGCAGGGACACGGAACGGGGCCCGGGCAGGCGCACGGCATGTGCCCGGCAGGCGCCGGGTTCAGTCCAGCTGGAGCCGGTCCGCCAGTCCCGCCTTCTCGAACGCCGTCACCACGTGCTCGCGGCCCTCCGTGAAGTGGGCCCAGCTGTCGCAGTGGGCCGGGACCACCCGGCGGGCGCCGAGCAGCGCGGCGGCGGCGGCCGCGCCCTCGCCGTCCAGGACGAGGAGGGCGTCGCCGAGGGCCGCCAGGCGGGGCGCGCCGGCGAAGAGGACGGCCGTGTCGACGGGGCCGTACCGGTCGGCGATCTCCCGGACCAGCTCCAGGGAGGCGTTGTCGCCGCTGACGTAGAGGGCGGGCAGGTCGGCGGAGGTCAGCAGAAAGCCGGTGACCTCGCCGACGACGGGCTCGGAGCCCTCGGGGCCGTGCAGGGCGGGGGCGGCGGTCACGGTGACCGTACCGCCGTCGGGGCGGGGCACCTCGGCGGACCGCCACGGGGTGAGCGGCTCGGTGGTGCCGCCGAGCCGGCGCGCCGCCGCCGGTGTGGTGAAGGTGCGCGGAGTGGCGGCGAGCAGGGCCCGCCCGGAGTGGTCGAGGTTGTCGGCGTGCTGGTCGTGGGAGAGCAGGACGACGTCCACGGGGCCCAGCTCGGCGGCGCTCGCGCGGGGCGGTGCGGTCTTGGTCAGGATGCGGCCGCTGGGCGAGGGATAGTCGCCGGGGTCGTCGAAGGTCGGGTCGGTGAGGAAACGGACGCCGCCGTACTCGATGAGGACCGTGGGACCCCCGAGGACGCGGATCGGTACGCGCTCGTCGGCACCGGTGCTTTCGGGGACTGCGGAGGGCGTTGCGGCCATGTCGACTCACCTCACGGAAAGAAGGACTTCATCCGTGAGAGACGCTACGCCGCTCTCACGGATGAATGCAAGGCGTACCATGAGGCGCGTGACAGAGAGCGTGCGCGAGACCGACCGCCCCGTCCCGCCTCCCCCGGCGCCGGGTGCGGAGCGACATCCCGCCCTGGACCTCGCCAACAGTGCCGTCACCCTGCCCGGCGGACAGCACGTCGACCTGCTGGACACACCCGCCGCCGCCCAGGACTGGCTGGTACGGCGCGGTCTCGCCCCGGCCGACGCCGATCTGCGCGAGACGTGCGCGACCCGGCTGCGCGCCCTGCGTGAGCGGATCCGCGCCCTGCTCGCCGCCCGGGCCGAGGACCGGCCGGCCCCCGCCGACGCGCTCGAGGCCGTGAACGAGGCCCTGACCCGCGCCCCGGCCGCCTCCCTGCTGCACTGGTCCCCGGGCAGGGGCCTGTACCGCGCCGCGGCCCACCCCACCACGCAGATCGTGGAGCACGCCCTGGCCGCCCTCGCCGCCGACGCCGCCGACCTGCTCACCGGCCCCGACGCCGACCGCCTCACCGCCTGCGGCTCCGCCCCCTGCAACCGCTACCTGCTCCGGCACGGCCGCCGCCACTGGTGCTCCACCCGCTGCGGCGACCGCGCCCGCGCGGCCCGCGCCTACGCCCGCCGCACGGGCCGGGGCGAGGAGGAGCAGGCCGCCCGGGGTCCGGCGGAGTGTACGTAAGAAATTGCCGGGCAGCGTGCCGGCTCATACGGGTGACTTACTCGCGCAGGCGGCCCGCGGAGAGGATCCACACCCTCCGGTGACATCCCGGCCCGGCGCCAGCACTCAGGAACCCTACGTATTGTAGGTTCCCAACCGCCAACGGCCACACGCCTGTTCAACGGGGGATCCATGCAGGACACCGGGACGAAAACCGGCGGGGAGGCCCGCGCGAGCAGTCTCGCGCCGACGCTGACCCTGCTGGTCGTCAGCCTCTTCACCGCCGCCGTGGGCGTGTACGAGCTGTGCGGCTTCGGCCTGCACAGCCTCGACCGGCGCCCGCATCTGTTCAGCGACGGCCTCGCGACCGGCGGAGTGATCGTCGCCGTGGTGGCGGCCGGCGCGGCGGTGGGCAACCTCGCCTGGCACCTGGCGGCGGCCCGGCGCGACGCGGGAAGCTCCGGGTAAGACCCGCGCAGGAAGATCACAGGAAGATCACAGCAAGGGGAGCGCGAGGACCCCGGGTTCAGGGAACATGGGGAGGTCCGGGTAAGAGCGGATGCCGGTACGCTCGCGATGAGCCCCGGCGCCCGTACCATTCCCGTCTGCTCCGTATGAATCCGGTGAATGCCGCCGCATCGGGGCCCGCGCACACGCGCACCCGCGCTTACCTTACGGACTGTAGGGTCAGCATTTGCCCTGTCCCTCCCCACCCAAGGTGACCAGTCACCATGCCCGCTCAGCAGTCGACCGTGACCTCCGCGCAGGTTCCCGGCCAGCGCGGTACGCGCCGTACGCTCCAGATGCCCGCGCCCAGCCCCCGGTTGCGCGCGGTGGCGGCCTCGGCCACCGTGTGGTACCTGCGGCTGGCCGCCGTCTTCAACATCATCGCGGTGATGTCGCTGCCGTTCCGCAAAGAGGTGCAGGAACACAACGACGGCAAGATCTTCACCGCCCGCCACGTGCACGCCCACACCCACCACGCCGGCCAGTTCTTCACCCCGTACCTGGCCACCGCCGGCCTGGCCTCGGCCGCGGCGGCGATCTTCCTGGCCCTGGTGATGCGCCGCGGCAAGCGCGCCGCGTGGGTGGTCAACCTCCTGCTCGCCGGGCCCCTGTTCGTGCTCTACGTCCTCGCGCTCACCCAGCACCCGTTCAGCGGCCACATCTTCAACTGGGTCTCCACCGCGCTCACCGGCCTCTTCGTGGCCGCGCTGCTGATCGGCCGCCGGGAGTTCAACGCCATCGGCGACCCCTCCAGCCCGAAGCTCGCCCTGGCCGTCGGCGTCGGCGGCGTCCTGGTGACCGGCGGTCTCGGCACGCTGCTCGTGCACGCCACCAACAAGCTGCACCACGCCCCGCTCCTCGAAGAGCTGGCGTACACCCTGCTGCGCGGCATCAGCGTCGGCCCGCTCGCCGACCGGGTCGACTCCGTGCACGCGCCCCGCTGGGTCGACATCATCATCAACATCCTGCTGGCCGGCGTCTTCTGCCTGGTCCTGTACGCCTGCTTCCGCTCCCCGCGCGGCCGCCGGCTGCTCACCGGCGAGGACGAGGAGAGGCTGCGCGCCCTGCTCGACAAGCACGGCGCCCGCGACTCCCTCGGCTACTTCGCGCTGCGCCGCGACAAGGCCGTCATCTTCTCCCCCACCGGCAAGGCGGCCGTCGCCTACCGCGTCGTCGGCGCGGTCTCCCTCGCCTCCGGCGACCCGATCGGCGACCCCGAGGCCTGGCCCGGCGCCATCGACGCCTGGCTCACCGAGGCCCGCCGCCACGCCTGGACCCCGGCCGTCATGGGGGCGAGCGAGGAGGCCGGCACCATCTACGCCCGCCACGGCCTGGACGCTCTCGAACTCGGCGACGAGGCCATCGTGGACATCGCGGACTTCACCCTCGAGGGCCGCGCGATGCGCGTGGTCCGCCAGGCCCACAACCGCGTCAAGCGGGCCGGTTACACCGTCCGCGTCCGCCGCCACGAGGACATCCCCGAGGACGAGATGGCGCTGCTCGTCAAGCGCGCCGACGACTGGCGCGACGGCGCCACCGAACGCGGCTTCTCCATGGCCCTCGGCCGCCTCGGCGACCCGGGGGACGGCCGCTGCGTGATGCTGGAGTGCCGCGACGCGAACGACGAACCGCGCGCCCTGCTCAGCTTCGTCCCCTGGGGCGAACACGGGCTCTCGCTGGACCTGATGCGCCGCGACCGCGACAGCGAGAACGGCCTGATGGAGTACATGGTGGTGGAACTCCTGCTCCAGGCGAAGGAGTTGGGCATCAAGCGGGTGTCGCTGAACTTCGCGATGTTCCGCTCGGTCTTCGAGCGCGGTGCCCGCCTGGGCGCGGGCCCCGTCCTGCGGCTGTGGCGTTCCACCCTCACCTTCTTCTCCCGCTGGTGGCAGATCGAGTCCCTCTACCGCGCCAACGCCAAGTACCGCCCGGTCTGGGAGCCGCGCTTCCTGCTCTTCGCCAAGTCCAGCGACATCCCCCGGATCGGTCTGGCCTCGGCACGGGCGGAGGGCTTCCTCGAGCTGCCGGGGATGGGCGGGAAGTCGTAGGGGCCGGCGGGAGTGGCCGTCAGCCGTTGCCGCTGCTCTTCACGATCCCGCCGCCCACGGTGAATCCGATGACCGCGCCGCCGCCCTCCCGCCGGAAGGCGAACGGCGCGCCGCCGTGGGCCATGGCCACCTCGCGCACGATGGACAGCCCGAGGCCGGACCCCGGCAGGGAGCGGGCGTCAGCGGCCCGGTAGAAGCGGTCGAAGATACGGATGAGATCGCCCTCGGCGATGCCCGGCCCCCGGTCCAGCACCTCCACCCGCACGGTCCCGGGCCGCGCCGGCCCGGTGATGTTGACCTCGATGGGTGCGCTGCCCCCGCGGTCGAACTTGGCCGCGTTCTCCACCAGGTTGGACATCGCCCGCTGGAGCATCCCGGGCCGTCCGTCGGTGGTCGTGTCACCGCTGGTGCGCAGCACGATCTGGCGGCCGGTACGGCGCCCCGCGAGCCCCACGACCTCCTCGGCGATGTCGGCGAGGTCCACGCGCTGCTGCGGCTCGGTGTCGGACTGCCCGGCGGCGAGGTCGACCAGCTCGTTGACCAGGTCGGTCAGCTCGCGGGCCTCCTGGCTGAGGTCGGCGACCAGTTCCTCACGGGTCGCGGGCGGCAGCTCGTCGATGCGCCGCAGCAGGGAGATGTTGGTCCGCAGGGACGTCAGCGGGGTACGCAGTTCATGCCCCGCGTCCTGGACCAGCCGCCGCTGGTCCTCCTCGGACTGCGCGAGCCGGCCCAGCATCCGGTCGAAGGCCCGCCCGAGCCGGCCCACCTCGTCCAGCCCGGTGACGGGCACCTCGATGCCCAGCTGACGGGTGCGGGCCACGTCCTCCGCGGCGGAGGTGAGGATCACCAGGCGCCGGGTGATCCGCCGGGCCAGCCACCACCCGAACAGACCGGCGGCCACCACCACGGCCGCCATCAGGATCAGCGTCCGCTGCTGCAAGGCCCGCAGCAGGTCCTCGGTGTCGCTGAACTCCTGCGCGACCTGGACCGCGCCCCGCCCGTCACCGAGCGAGACGGTGGCGACCCGGAACAGGTCCGAGTCCACCAGCACGTCCTTGTGCTGGACCACCTTCCCGGCGGTCTGCGCGAGCGCCATCGCCTTGTCGTGGGCGGTGACGGGCAGCACCGGGTTGCCGTGGTCCACGATCTGGCCCTGCGCGCCCAGCACCTGCACATCGGTACGGGCGGGCCGGACCAGATCATGACCCGGCCGGGAGGACGAGAAGTCCTCGGGGACCATCTCGTGCTGCCGTACCTCGTCCCGTACGTCCTGCACGACCTGCGAGAACACCGACTGCTGATCGACGCGGACCAGGCGGGCGGCGGAGCTGTACGACAGGATGCCGACGAGGATCGTGACGGCGGCGGTGACGGCCGCGAAGGAGACGACGAAGGTGGTACGCAGGGAGACGAGCCCCGGCCGACGCCGGGCCAGCAACCGCCTGAGCCGCCTGAGGCGGCCCACTCAGTCCTCCCGCAGCACGTAACCCACGCCCCGCACGGTGTGGATCAGCTGCGGCGCGCCGGGCTCGTCCAGCTTGCGGCGCAGGTAGCCGACGTACACGGCGAGGTTCTTCGATCCCGGTCCGAAGTCGTAGCCCCAGATCCGGTCGTAGATGGTGGAGTGGTCGAGCACGATGCCCGCGTTGCGCACGAGCAGCTCGAGCAGCTCGAACTCGGTACGGGTCAGCTCCAGCTCGCGCTTGCCGCGCCAGGCCCGGCGGGCCTGGAGGTCCATGCGGATGCCGGCGGCCTCCACCTGGCGGTCGGAGATCTGGACGTCGGCCCGCGCGGAGTCGCCCGGGCCGCTGTTGCCGCTCGCGGCGGCGGGCACCGGGCTGGTACGGCGCAGCAGGGCACGCAGCCGCGCGAAGACCTCTTCCACGTCGAACGGCTTGACCACGTAGTCGTCGGCGCCGGCGTCCAGGCCCGCGATGCGGTCGGCGGTCTCCACGAGGGCGGTGAGCATGAGGATCGGGGTGCGGTCGCCCTCGGCCCGCAGCACCCGGCAGACCTGGAGACCGTCGATGCCGGGCATCATCACGTCGAGCAGGAGGATGTCCGGCGGGGTCTTGTGCGCCTGCGCCAGGGCCTCTACGCCGTCGGCGACCGCCGTCACCTCGTACCCTTCCAGCGTCAGGGCACGCTCGAGGGCATGACGGATGGCACGGTCGTCTTCAGCGAGCAGCACAGTCTGGGGCACGCCTCCAGTCTGCCAAGGCCTCCGGCGGTTCGGTCGGGACGGGCGGGCCTACGATCACCCTTTTTACCGGCCTCTCACCGTCGTAACGGAACCCGGCCCCGCCCCCTACCGTCCTCTCACCGTCGCACGGGCCTCGGCAGGGGGGACGGTCCGGACTGCGCGGAGACCCGCTACTGCAACCCCGCAAGCTGCTCGGCGAAGGGGACGACGGCCGGCGCCTCCCGGCGGTGCGCCAGTGGCATCAGAGCGGCCAGCTCCCCCGCCGCCCGCTCGATCCGCTCGGCGAGCCCTTCCGCGCCCCAGTCCTCCGAGGCGGCGTACACCCCGGTCGGCACGACGACGGCCCGCAGATAGGCGAACAGCGGCCGCAGCGCATGCTCCAGCACCAGCGAGTGCCGCCCCGTACCCCCGGTCGCGGCGATCAGCACCGGCTTGCCGACCAGCGCTTCCTTGTCCAGCACGTCGAAGAACGACTTGAACAGCCCGCTGTACGAGGCGCTGAACACCGGCGTGACGACGATCAGCCCGTCGGCCCCCGCCACCGCGTCCTGCGCGGCGGCGAGGCCCTTGCCGGGGAACCCGTTGGTGAAGTGGTGCGCGACCTCGACGGCGAGGTCCCGCAACTCGACGACCTGCACGTCCACCGGCGCCGGCGCCTGCCGCCCCACCGCGGCGGCCAGCCGGTCGGCCAGCAGCCGGGTGGACGACGGCACGCTCAGCCCCGCGGACACGACGACGAGCTTCATACGACGGCCTCCTTCTCTCCGGACTTCTCCCCGGACTGCTGCGCGGCGCCGAGCAGGGACCGGTGGGTCGGCGCCTCGGGCACACCGGCCGGCCGCCCCTTCGCGAACTCCTTGCGCAGCACCGGTACGACCTCCTCGCCCAGCAGGTCGAGCTGCTCCAGCACGGTCTTCAGCGGCAGCCCCGCGTGGTCCATGAGGAACAGCTGGCGCTGGTAGTCACCCGCGTACTCGCGGAACGCCAGCGTCTTCTCGATCACCTGCTGCGGCGAGCCCACGGTCAGCGGGGTCTGCTCGGTGAAGTCCTCCAGCGAGGGCCCGTGGCCGTAGACCGGCGCATTGTCGAAGTACGGCCGGAACTCACGCACCGCGTCCTGCGAGTTGCGCCGCATGAACACCTGGCCGCCCAGCCCCACGATCGCCTGCTCCGGCGTGCCGTGGCCGTAGTGGGCATACCGGGCCCGGTACAGCTCGACCATCCGCTTGGTGTGGTCGGCCGGCCAGAAGATGTTGTTGTGGAAGAAGCCGTCGCCGTAGTACGCCGCCTGCTCGGCGATCTCCGGGGAGCGGATCGAGCCGTGCCAGACGAACGGCGGTACGCCGTCCAGCGGGCGCGGGGTCGAGGTGAAGCCCTGCAGCGGGGTGCGGAACTTGCCCTCCCAGTCCACGACGTCCTCGCGCCACAGCCGGCGCAGCAGGGCGTAGTTCTCGATGGCGAGGTTGATGCCCTGCCGGATGTCCTGGCCGAACCACGGATACACCGGCCCGGTGTTTCCGCGGCCCATCATCAGGTCCACCCGCCCGTCGGCCAGGTGCTGGAGCATCGCGAAGTCCTCCGCGATCTTCACCGGGTCGTTGGTGGTGATCAGCGTGGTGGACGTGGACAGGATCAGGTTCTGCGTCCGCGCCGCTATGTAGCCGAGCATCGTGGTCGGGGACGACGGCACGAACGGCGGGTTGTGGTGCTCGCCGGTCGCGAAGACGTCCAGGCCGACCTCCTCGGCCTTCTGGGCGATGGCGACCATGGCCTTGATCCGCTCGCCCTCGGTCGGCGTACGCCCCGTGGTGGGGTCCGGCGTGACATCGCCGACCGTGAAGATCCCGAACTGCATGGCCGCTCACCCTCCAAATTGTTGACCGTTCAACTATACCCCTCCAACGGTCACCCGCCCCCCGGTATTCCAGCCCGCCGACGGCACCCCCGCGCCGGGCCCTCAGAAGGCGTACGCGTCCCCCGTGTCCAGCACCAGCACATTCAGCCGGTCGTTCGACCGGTCCTTGTCCACCGCGCCGCCGCTCCACGCCGTCCCGATCTCCAGCGTGACCTCCGCCGGCCGGTCCCTCAGCCGCACCGGCACCCGCAGCCGCTGCCCCGCCGCACCCACCGCCAGCGCGCCGGTCGCGCACACCACCGTCCGCTCGTCCTCCCGCACACACCGGGCGGGCAGCTGCTGCGCCTGGGCCAGCGGCACCGACCAGCGCAGCCGCACACTCGCGTCCGTCACGGCGGCGGGCCCGTCGTTCCGCGGCATCAGCCGCACCTCCACCGTGTTTCCGTCCATCAGCGCGGTCCCGTGAAAGGCCAGGTCGGCCTCGGGTTCCGGAACGGCCGCGGCGACCTGCGGCACCAGGCAGAGCGCACCGGCACACACTCCCGGCACCGCCCCCCAAACCCGCCACGCCCGCCTCCACGTCTGCTGCCACGTCCGCTTCCACGCCCGCATCCGCACGCCACTCACCACTCCACACTCCCGGCTCGCGATCGACTGCTGTCACCGACGTATCCATGCCACCCGGGCCACCGCTCAGGCGCCCTCCAACAGGTGACAAGCTGGGCGCATGCCGATCCTCCGCTCCGCCGCCCTGTTCGTCGTCGCCGCACTGTTCGAGATCGGCGGCGCCTGGCTGGTCTGGCAGGGCGTGCGCGAACACCGCGGCTGGCTGTGGGTGGCCGGCGGGGTCCTCTCCCTCGGCGCGTACGGGTTCGTCGCCACCTTCCAGCCCGACGCCCACTTCGGCCGCATCCTGGCGGCGTACGGCGGGATCTTCGTGGCGGGCTCGCTCCTGTGGGGCGCGGTCGCGGACGGCTACCGCCCCGACCGCTACGACATCACGGGCGCCCTGGTCTGCCTCGCCGGAATGGCCGTGATCATGTGGGCGCCGAGGAACGGCGCCTGAGCCTCACTTACGCTGGACGGAGCACGCCACCGGAGCACCGGACCGAGCACGGACCGAGCACAGGAACCGACCACAGGAGCAGCCCATGGCCCCGGCCCCCGCGTCCCGCATCGCCGTCGTCACCGGTGCGAGCAGCGGCATCGGAGCCGCCACCGCCCGGCAGCTCGCCCAGGCCGGCTACCGCGTCGTCCTCACCGCCCGCCGCAAAGACCGCATCGAGACGCTGGCCGAGGAGCTGACGCGAGCGGGCCACTCGGCGACGGCGTACCCGCTGGACGTGACGGACCGCGCGGCGGTGGACGAGTTCGCGTCGGCCTTCACCTCGATCGCCGTCCTGGTCAACAACGCGGGCGGCGCCCTCGGCGCGGACCCGGTGGCCACGGGCGACCCGGCCGACTGGCGCACGATGTACGAGACGAACGTCATCGGCACCCTGAACGTCACCCAGGCCCTCCTGCCGAAGCTGGAGGCGAGCGGCGACGGCGTGGTGGTCGTGGTGTCGTCCACGGCGGGCCTCGGCACCTACGAGGGCGGCGCGGGCTACGTCGCCGCCAAGCACGGCGAGCACGTCCTCGCCGAGACCCTCCGCCTGGAGATCGTCGGCCGGCCGGTCCGCGTCATCGAGATCGCCCCCGGCATGGTCAAGACCGACGAGTTCGCCCTGACCCGCTTCGCCGGCGACAAGGAGAGGGCGGAGAAGGTCTACGCGGGCGTGGCCGAGCCCCTCACGGCGGACGACGTGGCCGAGACGATCACCTGGACGGTCACCCGCCCCAGCCACGTCAACGTCGACCTCCTGGTCCTGCGCCCGCGCGCCCAGGCCTCCAACACCAAGGTCCACCGGGAGCTGTGATGTCCGACGCCGGTCTCCCCGGCTCGCCCGGCTCCCCGGACTCCCCGGACGCTCTCGAGTCCCTCGAGAAGTCCCTCGAAAAGCGCCGCCTGGCCCAGGAGACCAAGGACGAACGAAGAGTCTGGTGGTTCCTGGGCTACTTCCTCTTCGGCATCCACGTGGTGGCGTTCGTGATGATCTACGCGGTCCGGCACGGCCACTGACCTGCCAAGGCCCCCGGCACCGGGGGCCTTCGCGGGTCAGCCCTTCACGCAGACGACCTGCTTCAGCTTCGCGACGACCTCGACCAAGTCCCGCTGCTGGTCGATGACCTGGTCGATGGACTTGTAGGCGCCCGGGATCTCGTCCACGACGCCGGAGTCCTTGCGGCACTCCACGCCCCGGGTCTGCTCCTCCAGGTCCTTCGTGGAGAAGCGCCTCTTCGCCGCGTTCCGGCTCATCCGCCGACCCGCGCCGTGCGAGGCCGAGTTGAAGGCCTTCTCGTTGCCGAGACCCTTCACGATGTACGACCCCGTGCCCATGGAGCCCGGGATGATCCCGTACTCGCCGGAGCCGGCCCGGATCGCTCCCTTGCGGGTGACGAGCAGGTCCATCCCCTCGTACCGCTCCTCCGCCACGTAGTTGTGGTGGCAGGAGATCTCCGGCTCGAACGCCGGCTTGGCCTTCTTGAACTCCTTGCGGATCACGTCCTTCAGGAGCGCCATCATCAGCGTGCGGTTGTACTTGGCGTACTCCTGCGCCCAGAACAGGTCGTTGCGGTAGGCCGCCATCTGCGGGGTGTCCGCGACGAAGACGGCGAGGTCGCGGTCGACCAGGCCCTGGTTGTGCGGGAGTTTCTGCGCCACGCCGATGTGGTGCTCGGCGAGTTCCTTGCCGATGTTCCGGGAACCGGAGTGCAGCATGAGCCACACGGAACCGGTCGTATCCATGCAGACCTCGACAAAGTGGTTGCCGGACCCCAGGGTTCCCATCTGCTTGCCGGCCCGTTCCGCACGGAACCTGACCGCGTCCGCCACCCCGTCGAACCGCCCCCAGAAGTCGTCCCACCCAGCCGTGGCCAGCCCATGGAAGTCCCCCGGCTCCACGGGATCGTCATGCATCCCCCGCCCCACCGGAATGGCCTGCTCGATCTTCGACCGCAGCCTCGACAGGTCACCCGGCAGGTCGTTCGCCGTCAGCGACGTCCTCACCGCCGACATTCCGCATCCGATGTCCACCCCGACCGCCGCCGGGCACACCGCGCCCCGCATGGCGATGACGGACCCGACCGTCGCACCCTTGCCGTAGTGCACGTCCGGCATGACGGCCAGACCCTTGATCCACGGCAGGGTCGCCACGTTCTGGAGCTGGCGCAGGGCCACGTCCTCGACCGTCGCGGGGTCCGTCCACATCCGGATCGGGACCTTCGCGCCCGGCATCTCCACGTACGACATACGTTCCTCATTCCCCCGAGAACAACAACAAAGGTTTACACAAGACTTATAAGCACCAAAGCGGAAATACAGCGCCGACGTCGATCAAAAAGGACGAGGGACCGGCGGTCACAGCAGCGCGTGCGATACACATTGTCTCCAGGGGGCGCCCCGCTGCGGCAAGCGAATAACCAGCGGGGACACTGGAGCACCAAGCGAGCGCACACCCGAGAGGAGCCCGACCGTGCAGCGGAAGGCGTACGTATCCGGCACCGCCGCTCTCCTCGCGGCGCTGCTGGCCGGCTGCACGAGCGGCTCGGGCAGCGACAGCCCGTCGGACAACGCCAATCCCGGTGACGGCGGCAGGACGACGGTCGCCGCGCAGCCGGGCAAGTACCGCACGCTGCCCGAGCCGTGCGGCGCGGTCGGCCACGACACCCTCGACTCGATGCTGCCGGGCATCAAGCAGATCACCGACCCCGAGCAGCGGGACAAGGCCTACCAGGGCGAGGCCGCGCTGACCTACGACACCGATCGCAAGGTCGGCTGCCACTGGAAGGTCGACTCCGACGACGCCACGGACCGGCTGTCGATCGACTTCGAGCGCGTGGTGTCGTACGACAACAGCGTGAGCGACGACGACCAGGCGAAGAAGCTGTTCGGCGACAAGGAGACGGCGGCCGACCTGCCTGAGCCGAGCGGTTCCCCGTCGGCGAGTGCGGGCAGCGCCTCTCCGTCCCCGTCGTCCGGCGGCAGCCCCTCGGGGTCGCCCGGCGCCGGCTCCTCCCCCTCCGGTAGTTCGCCCTCGCAGTCCGCGTCCGGCTCCGCGTCGCCCGCCGGCGGCACTCCGGCCGATCTGCAGCCGCGGGTGCTGACCGATCTCGGTGACGAGGCGTATCTGGACGACCAGCTCGCCGCGTCCGGTTCGACGGCCGAGCAGCGGACGGTGACTGTGGTGTTCCGCACGTCCAATGTCCTCGTCACCCTCGAGTACGAGGAGCAGCCGATGGCGACGGGAACGGCCCCGGACAGCAAGGAAATGCAGGACAGGGCCCGTAATCTGGCCTCTCAACTCGCCGACGCGCTGGGCGGCTGACGTCCGCCGCAGCCCTCTGTCGCCTCGCTCGCAAAGAACGCGAACGGAAACCGCACAGCTCCTTCACCGCGTACGGTGGCCCCGCAGGAACCCGCACGAACACCGAGCGTAGTGAAGGAACCATGCAGCGAGCAGCCCAGCGAGACGACCGTGCCCAGCAAGTAAGGCGTGGCAAGCGCCTGAGCCGCGTGCTTGTCTGCGCGGCAGCCGTCCCCGCGGTGCTGATCACCGCCGCCTGTTCGTCGGACTCGGGCGACTCCAAGAGCAAGGGCGGCGGCACGCAGGCATCCGCGGACAACTCCGGTACGCCGTCGTCGGCGAGCGCGTCACCGACCGTGCAGGCGGCGGCGTACAACAAGCTCCCCGACCCGTGCGGGGTGCTGTCGAAGAAGACCCTGACGGATCTGGTGCCGAAGGACACGTCGGGCAAGAAGGGCAGTTCGGACGAGACCTCGCAGCGCGCGTCCTGTTCCTGGAGCAGCCTGGACAACAACGGCGTGAAGGGTTCGCAGTTCCGCTGGCTGAACGTCTCGCTGCTGCGTTTCGACTCGGACGCGACGCGCGGCTCCGCCGAGGCGCAGGCCCACAAGTACTTCGCGCAGCAGGTCAAGGACGCCGAGGCGGTGGGCGGCGCGAAGAACACCAAGGAGGTGCCGCTGTCCGGCACGGGTTCGGAAGCGTCGGCCGTCCGCTACGACTTGCAGAAGAAGGAAGGTCTGTTCAAGCAGCAGACGGTGGTGGCCCGGGTCGAGAACGTGGTCGTCACGCTGGACTACAACGGTGCCGGTCTCGCGGGCGATTCCACCCCGAACGCGGACGATCTGACGCAGTCCGCGTCGAAGGCGGTCAAGGAGGCGCTGACGGCGGTCTCCGACGCCAACGGCGGCTCCTCGTCCTCCGGTTCGTCGTCCTCGGCGTCCCCGTCGGCCCCCTCGTCCAAGCCCGCGTCGAACGCGCCGTCCAAGTCGCCCTCTTCCGGCGCATCTGCGTCCAAGTCGGCGGACAAGAAGGGCTGACCGCCCGCCGCTTCCGGGTGAGCGCCCGGCCGTTCGGCGACGGCCGGGCGGCACTCAATCCCCGACCGATGCCACGTTCGCCGTACGCGTGTGCCACCCTGTTGCGCGCAACAACAGGCAAGGGGAGGGGAGTACGAGTGGCCGCGCCACCGCAGCTGACCCGGATGCACCGCATACTCATCGGCGTGGTCGTGGGCGGCGCCTTGATCATCGCCGGCATCGGCTTCGCCGGCTCGTACGCGGCCGTGCGTGCACTGGCTCTCAAGAAGGGCTTCGGGAACTTCTCCTATGTGTTCCCGGTCGGCATCGACGCCGGTATCTGTGTCCTGCTCGCCCTGGACCTGCTGCTGACCTGGATCCGCATTCCCTTCCCGCTGCTGCGCCAGACGGCGTGGCTGCTGACGGCGGCGACGATCGCGTTCAACGGCGCCGCCGCCTGGCCGGACCCGCTGGGTGTGGGGATGCACGCGGTGATCCCGATCCTGTTCGTGGTCGCGGTCGAGGCCGCCCGCCACGCGATCGGCCGGATCGCCGACATCACGGCGGACAAGCACATGGAGGGCGTCCGCATCACCCGCTGGCTGCTCTCCCCGCTGCCGACGTTCCTGCTGTGGCGCCGTATGAAGCTGTGGGAGCTGCGCAGTTACGACCAGGTCATCAAGCTGGAGCAGGAACGTCTCGTCTACCAGGCCCGGCTGCGCAGCCGCTTCGGCCGAGCCTGGCGCCGCAAGGCCCCGGTGGAGTCCCTGATGCCGCTGCGGCTGGCGCGCTACGGCGTCCCGCTCGCGGAGACGGCCCCGTCGGGTCTCGCGGCGGCGGGCATCGAGCCGGTCCTGCTCCCCGCGGCGCCGCAGCCGCAGCTGCCGGCGGCCGCCGCAGCCACGGCCGGTCGCCCCGCCGGGGCCCCGCCCGTCCCGCACAACGGCGTGCCCCGGGGCGACCAGCGCCCCGTCCCCCCTGCGGAGGCGGACGACCAGAGCCCCTGGTTCCAGACCCAGCAGCAGCCCGAGTACCACGGCGGCTACGACCCCACCTACAACCCGCCCCTCGAGCCGCAGTACGTCCCGGAGGAGGAGTACGGGGACTGGTACGAGGAGCAGCAGCCGGAGGACTTCCAGCAGCCCTCCCCGGAGGAGACCGGCAGCTTCCCCATCCCGGTGGGCCCGAACCGCACCCGCGAACTGGGCGAGGGCGGGGGCAGCGAACCCGACGAGGAGGCCTTCTACCAGGTCTTCCGCCAGTCGATCAACGGCAGCTACCCCACCCCCGGCCAGTTCAGCGACAACGTGGAGGCCGAGTTCGGCATCAGCCTGCCCGACCCGGAGGCCAAGCGCCTGGTCAGCAACTTCACCATCCGCCACACCGCGGAACTCGAAGAGGACCACATCGCATAGCGGCGTGGGACCGCGCGCCGTTCAAGCCACGGAGAACACGGCGAACACGGAAAGCACGAAAAACACGGAAAACGGGGCCCTCCGGAAAAGGAGGGCCCCGTTTTTCTTACGCGGTTTCTTCCGTGCTCTTACTCCCCGAGCAGCTTGCGGACCCGCTCCTGCCCCACGGCGAGCAGCAGCGTGGGCAGCCGGGGCCCGGTGTCACGGCCGACGAGCAGGTGGTAGAGCAGGGCGAAGAAGGTCCGCTGGGCGGTCTTGATCTCCGGCGGCAGCTCCTTCGCCGTGGCGTCGGCGGAGAACCCTGCCTGCACCTTGGGCACGCCGTAGACGTGGTGGGTCAGCCCGTCGAGCGACCAGTGCTCGGCGAGCCCGTCGAGCAGCAGGCGTACGGACTGCTGGGAGGCCTCGTCGAGGGACTTCAGCAGTTCGGCGTCCGGCTCCTCGCGCACGATGGTCCGCTGGTCGGCGGGGACGTGCGTGTTGATCCAGGCCTCGGCCTTGTCGTACCGGGGCCGGGCCTCGTCCAGGGAGGCGAGCGGCTGCTCCGGGTCCAGCTCGGAGAGGATCCGCAGCGCCTGGTCCTCGTGGCCGGCGGTGATGTCGGCGACGGAGGCGAGCGTGCGGTACGGCAGCGGGCGCGGCGTCCTGGTCAGCTCACCGGCGGCCGTGCCCACGGCCCGGGTGTACGCGGCGACGTCGGCCGGCAGCGCCGAGCCGTCCGCCACCTTCCCCGCCAGCTTGTCCCACTCGTCGTAGAGCCGCTGGATCTCCTGGTCGAAGGCGATCTTGAAGGACTGGTTGGGCCTGCGGCGGGCGTAGAGCCAGCGCAGGATCTGCGGCTCCATGATCTTCAGCGCGTCGGCGGGCGTGGGCACGCCACCGCGCGAGGAGGACATCTTCGCCATGCCGGAGATGCCGACGAACGCGTACATCGGTCCGATCGGCTGCTCGCCGCCGAAGATCCCGACGATCTGGCCGCCCACCTGGAAGCTGGACCCCGGCGAGGAGTGGTCGACACCGCTCGGCTCGAAGATCACGCCCTCGAAGGCCCAGCGCATCGGCCAGTCGACCTTCCAGACCAGCTTGCCGCGGTTGAACTCGCTGAGCCGGACGGTCTCGGCGAAGCCGCACGCATCGCAGGTGTACGCCAGCTCGGTGCTGTCGTCGTCGTAGGAGGTGACCGTCGTCAGGTCCTTCTCGCAGTTGCCGCAGTACGGCTTGTACGGGAAGTAGCCGGCGGAGCCGGAGCTGCCGTCGTCCTCGGACGCGGCGCCCGAGCCCTCCTCGGCCTCCAGCTCGGCCTCGTCGACGGCCTTCTGCTGCTGCTTCTTCGGGGCCTTCTTCGTGCGGTACTGGGCGAGGATCGCGTCGATGTCGCCGCGGTGCTTCATGGCGTGCAGGATCTGCTCGCGGTAGACACCGGAGGTGTACTGCGCGGTCTGGCTGATGCCGTCGAACTCGACGCCCAGCTCGGCGAGCGAGGCGATCATGGCGGCCTTGAAGTGCTCGGCCCAGTTCGGGTACGCCGACCCGTGCGGCGCGGGCACCGAGGTCAGCGGCTTGCCGATGTGCTCGGCCCAGGAGTCGTCGACCCCGGCGATGCCCTGCGGGACCTTGCGGTACCGGTCGTAGTCGTCCCAGGAGATCAGGTGCCGGACCTGGTGGCCACGGCGGCGGATCTCGTCGGCGACCAGGTGCGGGGTCATGACCTCGCGGAGGTTGCCCAGGTGGATGGGTCCGGAGGGGGACAGGCCGGACGCGACGACAACGGGTTTACCCGGGGCCCGGCGCTCCGACTCCTCGATGACCTCATCCGCGAAACGGGAGACCCAGTCGGTGGTCTCGGTGCTCTGAGCCACGATCGGCACGTCCTTCTTTCTGAACGGGGTGGCACAACAAGGTGACGCTCCATTCTCACAGACCGGGTCGCGCCCGCGAAAACCGCTTTACCCACCATGGGATACTGGCCGGGACTATCCATCCCCACGAGGAGAACGGCACCCATTCCTATGGCCTCGGTCACGTCCCTCAGCGATTCCGTCCAGCAGCACCTCGCGTCCGCCCTCTCGGCCACCCTGCCCGAGGCCGCCGGCGCGGACCCGCTGCTGCGACGAAGCGACCGGGCCGACTTCCAGGCCAACGGGATCCTGGCCCTGGCCAAGAAGGCGAAGGCGAACCCGAGGGAGCTGGCGGCGCAGGTCGTCGGCCGGGTGGTCACCGGCGACGAGCTGATCAAGGAGGTCGAGGTCTCGGGCCCCGGCTTCCTGAACATCACGCTCGCGGACAGGGCGATCACCGGGAACCTGGCCGCGCGGTACGCGGACGAGACGGGCCGCCTCGGCGTGCCGACCGCCGCACAGCCGGGCACGACGGTGATCGACTACGCGCAGCCGAACGTGGCGAAGGAGATGCACGTCGGCCACCTGCGGTCGGCGGTGATCGGCGACTCGGTGGTCCAGCTCCTGGAGTTCACCGGCGAGAACGTGGTCCGCCGGCACCACATCGGCGACTGGGGCACCCAGTTCGGCATGCTCATCCAGTACCTGGACGAGCACCCGCACGAGCTGGACCACAAGGACGCCCGGGTCACCGGCGAGGAGGCGATGTCGAACCTCGACCGCCTCTACAAGGCCGCGCGGAAGAAGTTCGACTCCGACGAGGAGTTCAAGACGCGTGCCCGCCGCCGGGTGGTGGACCTCCAGGCGGGCGATGCGCACACCCTCGCCATGTGGCAGAAGTTCGTGGACGAGTCGAAGATCTACTTCTTCTCCGTCTTCGAGAAGCTGGACATGGAGATCCGGGACGAGGACATCGTCGGCGAGTCGGGCTACAACGACATGCTGGCGGAGACCTGCCGACTGCTGGAGGAGTCCGGCGTGGCGGTCCGCTCCGAAGGCGCCCTCTGTGTCTTCTTCGACGACGTCAAGGGCCCGGACGGCAACCCGGTCCCGCTGATCGTGCAGAAGTCGGACGGCGGCTACGGCTACGCGGCCACGGACCTCTCGGCGATCCGCGACCGCGTCTTCAGCCTGAAGGCGAACACCCTCCTCTACGTGGTCGACGCCCGCCAGGCCCTGCACTTCAAGATGGTCTTCGAGACGGCGCGCAGGGCCGGCTGGCTGAACGAGGACGTGACGGCGGCGCAGCTGGCGTTCGGCACGGTCCTCGGCAAGGACGGCAAGCCGTTCAAGACCCGTGAGGGCGAGACGGTCCGCCTGGTCGACCTGCTGGACGAGGCGGTCGAGCGCGCGTCCGCGGTCGTCCGGGAGAAGGCCCAGGACCTGTCCGAGGAGGAGATCGCCGAGCGGGGTGCCCAGGTGGGCATCGGCGCGGTGAAGTACGCGGACCTGTCGACGTCGGCCAACCGGGACTACAAGTTCGACCTGGACCAGATGGTCTCGCTCAACGGCGACACCTCCGTCTACCTCCAGTACGCGTACGCCCGTATCCGGTCCATCCTGCGCAAGGCCGGCGAGGTCCGCCCGGTCGCGCATCCGGAGCTGGCACTGACCGGGGCGGAGCGGGCGCTCGGCCTGCACGCGGACGCGTTCGCGGAGACGGTGGCGGAGGCGGCCGGCGAGTACGCCCCGCACAAGCTGGCGGCGTACCTGTACCAGCTGGCGTCCCTGTACACGACGTTCTACGACAAGTGCCCGGTCCTGAAGGCCGAGACGCCTCAGCAGGTCGAGAACCGCCTCTTCCTCTGCGACGTCACGGCCCGCACCCTGCACCAGGGCATGGCCCTGCTGGGCATCAGGACGCCGGAGAAGCTCTGACACACCGGCCGGGAGGTCCGTGGAGCACCGCTAGTCAGAAGGGGAACCCGCCTGCCGCGCGTTCCCCTCGGCAAGCTCCCGAGCACGGCGCACCAGGGCCTCCCGTACCGTCTCCGGCGTGAGAACGCGCAACGGTGTTCCCAGGCCCAGCAGATAGCGCGCGAGGCCGTCCGCGTCCGGGCCGCCGATCTCGACGATCGTGGCGTCCTGGCCGTCGGGGTGGTGGGTGCCGATCGTGGGCGGGACGAGGCGCAGGGCCTCCCGCAGGGGGACGGGCAGGCGGATGGTCGCCGTCAGCGGGTAGGGGCCGCTCGCGATGTTGCGGGAGACCAGGTGGGCCGGGTCCGGTGCGTCGGTGAGGTCCGCCGGGTGGCCGGTGGGCCGGAGGTGGTCGACCCGGTCGGCGCGGAAGGTGCGCCACTGGCCCCGGGTCACGTCCCGGGCGACGAAATACCAGCGCCGGCCGGTGTGGACCAGGCGGTAGGGGTCGATGTCCCGGACGGTCGTCCGTCCTTCCCCGTCCGTGTACGACAGGCGGGCCCGCTCACCGCTCCGGCACGCCACCGCCAGTTCCAGCAGCAGGCCGGGGCGGATCTGGGGTGTGCCGGTGCCCGGGAGGCGTACGAAGGCCTCGTCCAGCTCACCCAGGCGGGCCGCGATCCGTCGTGGCAGCACCTGGCGCAGCTTCAGCATGGCGGACAGGGCCGCCTGGTCGCCGCCCAGCGCTGCCTCGCTCAGCCCCACCGCCACGGCCAGCGCCTCCTCGTCGTCGAGGATCAGCGGCGGCAGGTGTGCGCCGGCGCGGAGGCGGTAGCCGCCCCAGGGGCCGGCCTCGGAGTCCACCGTGTAGCCGAGTTCCCGCAGTCTCGCCACGTCCCTGCGGACCGTGCGGTCCGTGACCTCCATGCGCCCGGCCAGTTCGGCGCAGGTCCAGGACGGGCGGGAGGACAGCAGCGACAGCAGGCGCAGCAGGCGGGCGGACGCGGCGATCACGGCCGAAGTCTGGCACACGGCTGCGAACGACCAGGACCGGAACTGTCCTGGTCAGGTTCTAGTGTCCTCCCCATGAGCAAAGACACCGCTTCCGCACCCGCGTTCCGCTACGCCGCCGTCACGTTCGACTGCGCCGACCCCGCCGAACTGGCCCGCTTCTACGGCGAGTTGCTCGGCCACCCGGTCCTGTACTCCACCGACGACTTCGTCCTGCTCGGCAAGGAGGGCGCGGCCGGTCTGGGCTTCAACCGCCTCGCCGACTACCGCCCGCCCACCTGGCCGGACCCGGCGCAGGAGAAGCAGGCGCACATCGAACTGGGTGTGGACGACCTGGACATCGCCGAGAAGCGTCTGCTCGAACTGGGGGCCACCAAGCCGCAGGTGCAGCCGCAGCCGGACCGCTGGCGGGTGCTGCTCGACCCTGCCGGGCACCCGTTCTGCATCACGACGCTGGTCTGAGCTTCGGCAGCTCAGCGAACGCTCTGAGCTTTAGCAGCTCAGCGAACGGCCCCTCCCACGGGCCGGCTCTCCGCGTCGCCCCCTCCGCCCGGGCCTCCTTCGCCGCCTCCCCGCTGTGACCGCCGGCCCCGCCTGCCCCGGGGCGTCCGCTGCGGCCACAGCAGCACGTACGCCGCCGAACCTATGCAGAACGCCAGGCGGATGAGTCCCCGGGTCGAGTCGGACGGGATCACCAGGGCGCTGCCGTAGAGGGTGATGAGGGCGATCCAGCTGACCCAGGGGACCAGGCGGCGCTGGCCTATCGAGTCCCAGAGAAGGGTGCCGAGGAGCACCGAGGCGTTGTAGTACGTGTACACGCTCGGGTCCAGCATGATGCGGGCGTCCGCCGCCAGGAAGACCACCGCCGGCCAGCGGTTGCGGCGTACGGCCAGGGCGCCCAGGGTCACGCCCAGGGCCATCTGGGCGGGGCGGTCCCACGGCGGGGTGGCGGGGTCGTGCACACCGAACCAGCGCAGGGCGGAATCCGGCTGGTTGGGGATGGTGAAGCGGGCCGCGGCCAGGGTGTCCAGGTGGGACAGGTAGAACGGCAGCCAGGCCACCGCCACCAGGCCGAAGGCCCAGGCCGCCGAGCGCAGGCGGGCCGGGCGGGGCACCGCCAGCAGCAGGGGCAGGAAGCCCACCGCCCAGGGTTTGGAGTCGACCGCCAGCGCCAGGAAGACGCCCACCGCCGTCGCGTTGCCGCGGACCAGCGCGCGGACCGCCAGCGTCGTGAAGAACAGGGCCAGGACGTCGTCGAGGTGGGCGAAGCGGACCGAGACCTCCACCCACATGGGGATGAAGGCGGCGCCGGCGATCAGGATCCGTTGCTGGAGGCGTTTGTGGTTGAGGCCCGTGCCCCGGTTGTAGTCGGCCGCGGCTCTGCCGATCAGGACCAGCATGTACAGGCCGAGGCCGGACATGAACGCGTCGGCGAGTTTCTCGCCCACGGCCAGGGGGAACGGCGCGAAGAGCCCGGCGACCAGGAAGCTGACCGGGCCTATCTGCAGCTCGGGGTGGTTGGCGTAGAGGGCCAGACCGCCGCCGGACTGCAGGCCGAAGAGCAGCTGCTCGCCCGTTCTCAGGTAGTGCCAGGACACCGCCGCGTGCCGTTCGGCCACGACGAACCACAGGGCCGTCCACAGGGTGAGCAGCACGATGTGCCACCGCACCGGGTTACGCCCGATCCGCACGTTCCGCTTCCGTCCTTCCCGTCACCGCACCACCTGTTAAGAGGGGTTGTTGAGGCAGGTGGTTCATCGGGGCGGTCCGCCAACAGGATTGTCAGTGGGGCACCCTACAGTGCCCGCATGGCGACTCTTCCCAACCCGCTGCCCCAGCTGGCCCTCGACCCCAGTGGCCGTTCACTGGGGCTGCGGCTCCCTCCCGGCCGGCTGGTCGACGCGACCGACGACGGCCCCTGGCACGAGCCCCTCCTGTGGCACGCGGAGAAGCCGGCCGCGCCCGGCACCTGGAAGGCCCTGGGCGCACCCGGCGCCCGGGCCGGTCTGCTGCCCGTGCTCGTCGACCTGGGCGGTTCCCGGGGCGGCCCGCAGGACTGGGGCCTGCTGCCCGGCGAGCCATCGTATCCGGGTGACCACGACGCCGAGGACGTCCTCGCGGAGTACTGGGAGGAGGAGACGGCGGAGCTGGAGGACGCCGGGCAGACGGCGCCGTTCGGGCAGGAGTGGCCCGGCCTCGCGCCCGCCGCCCAGCTCGCCGCCGATCCGGACACCCGCGCCGCCCAGGTCGCCGACGCCCTGGAGAGCGGCCGGGACGCGCTGATCGAGGAGGCGCACCTCGCCCTGGTGCCGGCCCGCCGCTCCGCCGACATACCGGCGGCGATCGGCTGGACGGGCCCGGTGAACTACGACACCGACGTGGCCCGGATGTGCGCGGTCCTGCGCTCCTGGGAGGACCGCTTCGGCATCCGGGTCGTCGCCCTCGGCCTGGACACCCTGGTCGTGTCCGTCGCGGCCCCGCCGGCCACCCAGGAGGAGGCCGAGGCGGTGGCGGCGGAGCACTTCGCGTTCTGCCCGGACACCGTCACCCAGGGCGAGGACGGCGACGTCGAGAGCCTGCGCGCGTACGCCAAGACCCTGCTCGGCGAGCCGGTCTGGGCCTTCTGGTGGGACTGAGCCCGGTCTGGGCCTTCTGGCGGGACTGAGTCCGGCCGGGTTCAGCTCGTGAGGCCTCGCGCCAGCCCCCGTCCCAGCCTCCGCAGGCCCTCCGCGATCTCCTGCGGTGTCTGGGTGACGAAGCACAGGCGGAAGGTGCCGGGGTCGGGGGCACCGGCGTAGAAGGGCGCGCCGGGGACGTACGCCACGTTCTCCTCGACCACCCGGGGCAGCAGGGCGACGGTGTCGTACGGCTCCGGCAGCCGGGCCCACAGGAACATCCCGCCCTCGGGCCGGCTCCACCGCGAGCCGGCCGGGAGGGCGCCGGGCAGACCCGCCAGCATGGCGTCCCGGCGTGCGCCGTACACGGAGCGCACCCGCTCCACGTGGGTGTCCAGGACGTCCAGGTAGCGGGCCGCGGCGAGCTGGTTGAGCGTCGGGGTGTGCAGGTCCGCCGCCTGTTTGGCGACCGCGCACGCCCGGCGCAGCTCGGCCGGGGCGCGCAGCCAGCCGAGGCGCAGGCCGGGTGCCATGACCTTGGAGAGGGAGCCGAGCAGCACCGTCCGGTCCTCGGCACCGGGCAGCGCGGCGAGCCAGGGAACGGGCTCGCCGTCGTAGCGCAGTTCGCCGTACGGGTCGTCCTCGACGATCCACAGGCCCGCGCGGGCGGCCACGGCGACGATCGCCTCGCGGCGCGGCGCGGGCATCGTGCGGCCGGTGGGGTTCTGGAAGGTGGGGACGAGGTAGAGGAGCTTGGGACGCTCGCGGCGGACCGTCTCCTCCAGCGCCGCCGGATCCACCCCGTCGGCGTCCCCCGGCACGGCGACCACGCGTGCGTCCGCGAGGCCGAAGACCTGAAGTGCCGCCAGATAGCAGGGGTCTTCGACGAGGACCGTGTCGCCGGGTTCGAGCAGGGCCGTGGCCAGCAGGGACAGGGCCTGCTGGGAGCCGGTGGTGACGATCAGGTCGTCGGGGGTGGTGGGCAGGCCCCGGGCGGTGACGCGCGCGGCCAGGGCGGCTCGCAGCACCGGCTCGCCCTCGGTCGTGGAGTACTGCAGCGCCTGCGCCGGGCCGTGCGCCAGGACCTCCTGGAAGGCCGACGCGATGCCGGCGCGGTCGAAGAGTTCCGGGGCCGGCAGTCCGCCCGCGAAGTTGATCACCTCGGGGCGTGCGGTGACCGCGAGGATGTCCCGCACGGGCGAGCCGCCCACCGCGCGGGCACGCGTGGCGAGCGGCGGGACGGGGGCTGCGGCTGGGGCGGGGGCGGGCTCGGCGACGGTCATGGGGCGGCTCTCCTTCGGCTCTGAGAGCCGTCAGAGTAGAGAGGTACGTGCCGTCTACACCCGTAATTCCGCGATCCGGACGGCACGTTCGCGTCCGTCCCCTGTCCGACGCCGCTTCCCACGCCGCCGGGGCCGCGCGCCGGACACCGGCGGCGGCCCCTTTGCGACCCGCGTCCGCCAGGTCAGCGCAGCTTCTGCGCCACCTCGGTCGCCCAGTAGGTGAGGATGTTGGTGGCGCCGGCCCGCTTGATGCCGGTCAGGGTCTCGAGGATCGCCCGGTCCCGGTCGATCCAGCCCTTCTCGGCGGCGGCCTCGACCATCGAGTACTCGCCGGAGATCTGGTAGGCGGCGACCGGCACGTTCGCGCTGTCGGCGACCCGGGCGAGGATGTCGAGGTACGGCCCGGCCGGCTTGACCATGACCATGTCCGCGCCCTCCTCCAGGTCCAGGGCCAACTCCCGCAGGGCCTCACGCCAGTTGGCGGGGTCCTGCTGGTAGGTCTTGCGGTCGCCCTGGAGGGACGAGGCGACGGCCTCACGGAAGGGGCCGTAGAACGCGGAGGAGTACTTGACGGTGTAGGCGAGGATCGCCACGTCCTCGCGCCCGATCTGGTCGAGCGCGTCGCGGACGACGCCGATCTGGCCGTCCATCATCCCGCTCGGGCCCACGACATGGGCTCCGGCGTCGGCCTGCACCTGGGCCATCTCCGCGTACCGCTCCAGGGTCGCGTCGTTGTCGACCCGGCCCTCGGCGTCCAGCACCCCGCAGTGCCCGTGGTCGGTGGTCTCGTCCAGGCACAGGTCGGACATGACGAGCAGGTCGTCGCCGACCTCGGCCCGTACGTCCCGCAGCGCGACCTGGAGGATGCCGTCCGGGTCGGTGCCCGGGGTGCCGAGGGCGTCCTTCTTGTCGTCCTCCGGCACGCCGAACAGCATGATCCCGGAGATTCCGGCCTCGACCGCCTCGGCGGCGGCCTTCTTCAGGCTGTCGCGGGTGTGCTGGACGACACCGGGCATGGCGGCGACCGGCACGGGCTCGCTCACGCCCTCCCGGACGAACGCCGGGAGGATGAAGTCGGCCGGGTGCAGGCGCGTTTCGGCGACCATCCGGCGCATGACGGGCGAGGTCCGCAGCCGCCGGGGACGCGTACCGGGAAAGGATCCGTACTTCGTCATGCCCTCTACGCTACGCCCGCCCGGGCCGCGCCGTTGCCGACTCCCTGTCGGACCCCCCGCCGGCCCGGATTACGGCTCATAAGGAGCCCACAGAGCGCCCATTCACGGACATAGCGGCGCCCGCATACGAAGTCTTTGCGCTCCCCTGGCCATCCCCGGGGGCGCGCGCCTCCCCAGCGTTCTACGCGCGTGGTGTCATGCACGCGCCACCCCCTCCCCGCCCGTGAGCCAAGGAGTCACGCATGCTGCGGAAGGTCCTCACCCGCGCGGCCGTCGCCCTGACCGCCGGTACCGCCGTCGTCGCCATGGCCGTCCCCGCGAACGCCGCGAGCTACTCGGCGTTCGCCTTCTCCCAGACCGGCAGCCAGCCCACGATCTACGACTTCATCAACTCGGCCAACAGCACGCTCGACATGACGATGTACGAGCTGGAGGACACCACGGCCGTCAACGACCTCATAGCCCTGAAGAACAAGGGCGTCACGGTCCGCGTCATACTCGACCGCCAGCACCAGAGCGCCGACAGCTCGGCGTACACGGCCCTGAAGAACGCGGGCATAGGCGTGGTCTGGTCGTCCTCGGCCTTCGTCTACACCCACCAGAAGACGATCACCGTCGACGGCGTCAAGTCCCTGGTCATGACCGGCAATCTGACGTCGCAGTACTACACGACCAGCCGCGACTACGGCGTCTTCACCGACGACACGCGCGATGTCGCCGCCATCGAGAAGGTCTTCAACGCCGACTACACGGCGACCTCGGTCACCCCCACCGACGGCGACCACCTGCTGTGGTCCCCCACCGACTCCCGCAACCGCCTGGTGTCCTTCGTCAACTCCGCGACCAAGACCCTCGACGTGGAGGAGCTGGAGTTCAGCGACAGCACGGTGGTCAACGCGATCGTGGCCCGCGCGAAGGCGGGCGTGAAGGTCCGCGTGGTCCTGGAGAATCCTTCCAGCTACTCCAGCGAGGTCTCCGCCGTCAAGGCCGCCGGCGGCACGGTCGTCGGCTACTCCGACCCCAACGGCTTCTACATCCACGCCAAGGCGATGGTCGCCGACTACGGCCTGACCACCCAGGAGGTCGAGGCCGGCTCCATGAACATCAGCAGCAACTCCCTCAGCAACAACCGGGAGCTGGGCATCATCCTCACCGGCACGGGCGTGGCCCAGCCGGTGACCCAGACGATCGAGACGACGTTCAACAGCGACTACGCGGGGGGTACGGCGGCCTGACCGGGCGTGCGGCAGGCGGGCGCAGGCGGCAAGGCGCAGTCCCGCGTCCTGGGAGCCGGGCAACGCACCAGGAACCCCCAACAGCCCCCGCCGCGCCCTCGCCCCCGCGGCGTGGGCCCGCTTCCTGCCGTACGCCTCGCAGCGCTGACAGCACGAGAAGGCGGAGTGCCCCGGTAAGGAGCACTCCGCCGTACCTCACGTCGTGGACCGGCGCCTGCGCGCCCCCGGTCGCCGCTCGCTCGGTCGCGTCACCGGATCCCCGGCCTCCAGCGCGGCGGCGCGCCGCTTCATGCCGAACTCGGCCAGCGCCTCCGCCAGCTTGTGCACGGACGGCTCCGGAGCCATGACGTCGACCCGCAGCCCGTGCTCCTCGGCGGTCTTGGCGGTCGCCGGGCCGATACAGGCGATCACCGTCACGTTGTGCGGCTTGCCCGCGATGCCCACCAGGTTCCGCACGGTGGACGAGGACGTGAAGAGAACGGCGTCGAAGCCACCGCCCTTGATCGCCTCCCGCGTCTCCGCCGGCGGCGGCGAGGCCCGCACGGTGCGGTAGGCCGTGACGTCGTCGACCTCCCAGCCCAGCTCGATCAGACCGGCGACCAGGGTCTCGGTCGCGATGTCGGCCCGCGGCAGGAAGACACGGTCGATCGGGTCGAAGACCGGGTCGTACGGCGGCCAGTCCTCCAGCAGACCGGCGGCCGACTGCTCACCGCTCGGCACCAGGTCCGGCTTCACGCCGAAGGCGACCAGCGCCTTGGCGGTCTGCTCGCCCACCGCGGCCACCTTGATGCCCGCGAAGGCGCGCGCGTCGAGGCCGTACTCCTCGAACTTCTCCCGGACCGCCTTCACCGCGTTGACCGACGTGAACGCGATCCACTCGTAGCGGCCCGTCACCAGGCCCTTGACCGCCCGCTCCATCTGCTGCGGGGTGCGCGGGGGCTCCACCGCGATCGTCGGGACCTCGTGCGGTACGGCGCCGTAGGACCGCAGTTGGTCGGAGAGCGATTCCGCCTGCTCCTTCGTGCGCGGCACGAGCACCTTCCAGCCGAACAGCGGCTTGGACTCGAACCACGACAACTGGTCGCGCTGGGCGGCGGCGGAGCGCTCACCGACCACGGCTATCACCGGGCGGCCGCCGTCCGGCGACGGCAGCACCTTCGCCTGCTTCAGCGTCTGCGCGATCGTGCCGAGGGTGGCCGTCCACGTGCGCTGGCGGGTCGTCGTACCGGCGACGGTGACCGTCAGCGGGGTGTCCGGCTTGCGCCCCGCGGAGACCAGTTCACCGGCCGCTGCGGCCACCGAGTCGAGGGTCGTGGAGACGACCACCGTGCCGTCGGAGGCACCCACCTCCGTCCAGCAGCGGTCGGAGGCGGTCCGGGCGTCCACGAACCGGACGTCCGCGCCCTGCGCGTCCCGCAGCGGCACACCGGCGTACGCCGGCACACCGACCGCGGCCGCCACACCCGGTACGACCTCGAAGGGCACACCGGCGGCGGCGCAGGCGAGCATTTCCTCGGCCGCGTACGTATCAAGTCCCGGGTCCCCGGACACCGCACGGACGACCCGCCTGCCGGACCGCGCGGCCTCCATGGCAAGATGAGCGGCATCCCGGGCAGGAGACGGGGCAGCGGCGGTTGTTGACGTGCCGTCAACGACCGTGAGCTGCGGCGTGCCCGTGCCCGGCGGCGACACCGAGGAGGGGCTGGCGTCCGTCCGCACGACGGCGACGCCCTGCCGTGCGTGCGTCCGGATCACGTCGAGCACCTCGTGCTCGGCGATCAGGACGTCCGCGTGCGACAGTGCCTCCACGGCGCGCAGAGTCAGCAGCCCCGGATCCCCGGGTCCGGCACCGAGGAAGGTGACGTGCCCGTGTTCAAGGCCGGCGGGAAGGGTGGTGGGGCTCAATGTGCTCGCTCCCCCATCAGACCGGCCGCGCCCTGGGCGAGCATCTCGGTGGCGAGTTCGCGACCGAATACCAACGCCTGGGTCTCCGTCTGGGGCACGGGACCGGTGGTGGACAGCTGCACCGTGCGGGTGCCGTCGGCCGTGCCGACGACGCCGCGCAGGCGCATTTCCTTGACAGTCTGCCCGTCGGCCAGAAGGTCGGCCAGCGCCCCCACAGGTGCGCTGCAACCGGCCTCCAGGGCGGCGAGCAGTGACCGCTCGGCGGTGACGGCGGCCCGCGTGAACGGGTCGTCCAGTGCGCCGAGCGCGGCGATCAGTGCGGTGTCTTCGGCGGTGTTCCCCGCCCTGCACTCGATCGCCAGGGCCCCCTGGCCGGGGGCGGGCAAAACCGTGTCGACCGACAGGAAGTCGGTCACCTCGTCGATCCGGCCGATCCGGTTCAGTCCGGCGGCGGCCAGGATCACGGCGTCCAGTTCGCCGTCGCGGACGTACCGGATCCGGGTGTCGACGTTCCCGCGTATCGGGACCGTCTCTATGTCCAGACCGTGGGCGCGGGCGTACGCGTTCAGCTGCGCCATGCGGCGCGGCGCGCCGGTGCCGATGCGCGCCCCGCGCGGCAGGTCTGTGAACTTCAGCGCGTCCCGGGCGACGATCACGTCCCGCGGGTCCTCGCGCTTCGGCACGGCGGCCAGGACGAGTCCGGCGGGCTGCGCGGTCGGGAGGTCCTTGAGCGAATGAACCGCGAAGTCGACCTCGCCCTTGAGCAGCGCGTCGCGCAGCGCCGTGACGAACACGCCGGTGCCGCCGATCTGCGCGAGGTGCTCGCGGGAGGTGTCGCCGTAGGTGGTGATCTCGACCAGCTCCACGGGCCGCCCGGTCACCTGGCGGACGGCCTCCGCCACCTGTCCGGACTGGGCCATGGCGAGCTTGCTGCGCCTGGTCCCCAGCCTCAGTGCCTTCTCAGTCATGCCGGTCGGTCCTTCTTGTCTGTGCTGTCCCCGGCCCGGGAGACGGAGGCGACCGTCTCGGGGTCGAGGTCGAACAGGGTGCGCAGCGCGTCCGCGTACCCGGCGCCGCCGGGCTCGGCCGCGAGCTGCTTGACCCGTACGGTCGGCGCGTGCAGCAGCTTGTCCACGACCCGGTGCACGGCCTGGCGGATCTCGCCGCGCTCGCGGTCGTCCAGGTCGGGCAGCCGCCCGTCGAGCCGCGCGATCTCACTCGCCATGACGTCGGCGGCCATGGTGCGCAGCGCGACCACGGTCGGCGTGATGTGCGCCGCCCGCTGTGCCGCGCCGAAGGCCGCGACCTCGTCGGAGACGATACGCCTGACCTGGTCCACATCGGCCGCCATCGGAGCGTCGGCCGAGGCTTCCGCGAGCGACTCGATGTCCACCAGGCGCACCCCGGCCAGCCGGTGCACGGCCGCGTCGATGTCGCGGGGCATGGCCAGGTCGAGGAGGAAGAAGAAGGGCTCGGGGCGCTCGGCCGGCGGCTCCGGCCTGCGCCGCTCGGGGATCCGGCCGACCGTGGCGACGGCCGCGGCGAGCGCGGTGATCAGCTCGGCGTCCGCCTCGGGCGTACGGCGCTCCCGGCGGTCGACGGTGCCTCCCGCGACCCAGGCCGCGTGCTGCTCGAGGGTGGCCGCGTCCATGCCGGCCACGGCGGCCTCGCCCATGACGGAGAAGCCGGTCTGCACGGCGGCGAGGTCCAGCGGGCAGTTCTCGTCGTTGCCGACGCCGGCGGGCGCCGCCGGGGCCGCTGCGGCCGCGGGAGCGGCGGGGACGGCGACGGCGGGCTGTCCGGTGCGGCCCTCGACCGCCCGCGTGACCGCCTCGGCCGTGAGCACCAGGCCCGTCGCCCCGGTACAGGAGACGACGACGTCGGCACGTGTCAGCTCGCCGGGCACGGCGGTCATCTCGACCGCGCGCGCGGTCACCGCGTTGTCGTCGGCGTCGGTCAGGATCTGCGCGAGGCGCTCGGCGCGCTCGAAGGTGCGGTTGGCGACGACGACCTCGCGCACCCCGGCCCGCGCGAGCGTGGCGGCGGCCAGCGAGGACATCGATCCGGCGCCGATGACGAGGGCCTTCTTGCCGGCCGCCCAGGCGTCCACGTCCCCGCCTGCGGCCAGCTGCTGCAGGCCGAAGGTGACCAGGGACTGCCCGGCCCGGTCGATCCCGGTCTCGGAGTGCGCCCGCTTGCCGACCCTCAGGGACTGCTGGAACAGGTCGTTCAGCAGCCGGCCGGCGGTGTGCAGCTCCTGCGCCTTGGCCAGGGAGTCCTTGATCTGGCCGAGGATCTGCCCCTCGCCGACGACCATCGAGTCCAGCCCGCAGGCCACCGAGAACAGGTGGTGGACGGCCCGGTCCTCGTAGTGCACGTAGAGGTAGGGGGTCAGTTCCTCCAGGCCGACGCCGCTGTGCTGGGCGAGCAGCGTGGACAGCTCGGCGACACCCGCGTGGAACTTGTCCACGTCGGCGTACAGCTCGATGCGGTTGCAGGTGGCGAGCACCGCGGCCTCGGTGGCGGGCTCGGCGGCGACCGTGTCCTGGAGCAGCTTGATCTGGGCGTCCGCGCTCAGCGCGGCCCGCTCCAGCACGCTCACCGGCGCGCTGCGGTGGCTCAGTCCGACGACGAGGAGACTCATGCCGGCATCACGGCGGGTACGTCCCCGTCGGGCCCCTGGTCGGCGGAATCACCGGCGGTCTCGACACGCGGAGCGGCGGCGGGGAGGGAGCCTATGTCACCGGCCGCGGTCTCCTCGCCGGCCTTGCGCTGCTCGTGGAAGGCGAGGATCTGCAGTTCGATCGAGAGGTCGACCTTGCGCACGTCGACGCCGTCGGGGACGGACAGCACGGTCGGCGCGAAGTTCAGGATGGAGGTGACCCCGGCGGCCACGAGCCGGTCGCAGACCTGCTGGGCGACGCCGGCGGGGGTGGCGATGACGCCGATGGACACCCCGTTGTCCTTGATGATCTTCTCGAGGTGGTCCGTGTGCTGCACGGGGATACCGGCGACGGGCTTCCCGGCCATCGCGGGGTCGGCGTCGATCAGCGCGGCGACCCGGAAGCCACGGGAGGCGAACCCGCCGTAGCCGGCGAGGGCGGCGCCGAGGTTACCGATACCGACGATGACGACGGGCCAGTCCTGGGTCAGGCCGAGTTCACGGGAGATCTGGTAGACGAGATACTCCACGTCGTAGCCGACACCGCGCGTTCCGTAGGAGCCCAGGTAGGAGAAGTCCTTGCGCAGCTTGGCGGAGTTGACCCCCGCCGCGGCCGCCAGCTCCTCGGAGGAGACCGTGGGTACCGAGCGCTCCGACAGCGCGGTCAGGGCTCGGAGGTACAGCGGAAGCCGGGCGACGGTGGCCTCGGGAATCCCTCGGCTGCGGGTCGCCGGTCGGTGTGTTCGGCCAGTTGCCACGGTGCTCCTGCGGGTAGAGCGGGGCTGCAGGCGGTCATACGTCCCCAGACCGCCCCGTCGACAGCAGGCTATGTCTTTGTGAACGCGTGCACAAAGATGGTGTCCGATTTGCCCGGCAGAAGTGACGGGGGTCACGCAACGGCGGCGCCTTTGACGGGAACCGGCGCACGCCCGCGCGCGTTCCTTCGTTACTAGGGCCAAAACCGCACACTCTCCTCACAAATCCCGCCACCGAGACCAAATCGCCGTCGATCCTAAGCGACTTTCGGTCCGGTTTGGACTAGTCGGTCAGTGCTCGGCGCAGCCGCTCCTCGTTCACGCGCCAGAAGGTGTGCTGTTCGCCGTCGACCAGCACGACCGGAATCTGCTCCCAGTACTGATCGTGCAGCGCCCGGTCCTGGGTGATGTCCTTCAGCTCGAAGGGCACCCCCAGATCGCCGCACACCTTCTCGATCACCAGCTGCGCGTCGTCGCACAGGTGGCAGCCGGGCTTGCGGACGAGGGTGACCAGCCGCTCGGTGGGGGCGGCCTTGCGTCGGAAGAGAGGGCTCATGCCGGCCATTCTCCCGCCTCCTTAACGGCCCGGTAGCGGAGTGTTCACACCCTTCCAACCTCTCGACTTCCGGAAGCACCGAACAAACTGGCTATGCTCACGACATGGCCGCTCTCGGATGGCTCACCCCCCGTAGGCGCTCCGCCACGGCGCGGAGCGTGTTGGCAGGCGAGGCCTCGGCCGAGGCCGCCCGCAAGTCCTCGCAGGAGGCACAGGAGGCCGCGCCCCCCGCGCGGGAGGAACCGGAGTTCCCGGTCATCGGCGACACCAGGGCAGCCGCCTTCTTCGATCTCGACAACACCGTGATGCAGGGCGCCGCGCTGTTCCACTTCGGCCGCGGCCTGTACAAGCGGAAGTTCTTCGAGACCCGCGACCTCGCCCGGTTCGCCTGGCAGCAGGCGTGGTTCCGGCTGGCCGGCGTCGAGGACCCGGAACACATGCAGGACGCCCGCGACTCGGCACTGTCGATCGTCAAGGGCCACCGGGTCGCCGAGCTGGAGTCGATCGGCGAGGAGATCTACGACGAGTACATGGCCGACCGCATCTGGCCCGGCACCCGCGCGCTGGCCCAGGCCCACCTGGACGCGGGCCAGAAGGTCTGGCTGGTCACGGCGGCGCCGGTGGAGATCGCCCAGGTCATCGCCCGCCGCCTGGGCCTGACCGGCGCCCTCGGCACGGTCGCGGAGTCGGTCGACGGCGTCTACACCGGCAAGCTGGTCGGCGAGCCGCTGCACGGCCCGGCGAAGGCCGAGGCGGTCCGCGCCCTGGCCGCCGCGGAGGGCCTGGCCCTCTCCCGCTGCGCGGCCTACAGCGACAGCCACAACGACATCCCGATGCTCTCCCTGGTCGGCCACCCCTACGCCATCAACCCGGACGCCAAACTGCGCAAACACGCCCGGGAGAAGGACTGGCGCCTGCGCGACTACCGCACGGGCCGCAAGGCGGCGAAGGTCGGCATCCCCGCGGCGGCGGGCGTGGGAGCCGTCGCCGGCGGCACCGCGGCCGCGATCGCTCTGAGCCGACGGCGCCGATAGGCGCCCGGCCGCACCCCGGACCTCCACCGGCCCACCCTCGGCCGCGCGCGCCCGAATTATGCCGCGGCCATTTCAACACGCCCTGCACCTCGCCGAAACAGGCCTGTTTTCGATCAACAACCGATCAAGATAGGGCACTTGATGGGGCGCCAATCGGTAACAGAAGCGACGCAATCGATGATTTGAGCAACTCGGTGTAGCAGTGCCTGCACGAAGCGTTATTCTCCTCAGACGCAAACCGGTACCCCTCCGTCGCTACGGCGGGTGAAAGGTCCCGCACTGCACGTGATGGAAGCTCTGCCTCTGGGAGTCCCGTGTACCCACACGTCGGGGTTGACGCCTCGGGCCTGGCTACGCTGCGCGCAACACTCGCAACGGTCAAAGAGACGCTGCGCGGCCTCGTCCCCACCGCGTACGCCGTCCCCGCCTTCGCCGCCGCCGCGCCGGCAGGCCCGTGCTACGCACTGGCCGACGGCAGCGCCACGGTGGGCAGACGAGGCCGCGCCACCGGCGCCGCCACCGCCCGCCGCCCGGCCGCCGACAGCGACAGCGCCCGGATGATGGATCTGGTCGAACGCGCCCAGGCCGGCGAGGCCGAGGCCTTCGGCCGGCTGTACGACCAGTACAGCGACACGGTGTACCGCTACATCTACTACCGGGTCGGCGGCCGGGCGACGGCCGAGGACCTCACGAGTGAGACCTTTCTGCGGGCGCTGCGCCGGATCGGCACCTTCACCTGGCAGGGCCGCGACTTCGGCGCCTGGCTGGTGACGATCGCCCGCAACCTCGTCGCCGACCACTTCAAGTCCAGCCGCTTCCGCCTCGAGGTCACCACCGGCGAGATGCTCGACGCCAACGAGGTCGAGCGCTCCCCGGAGGACTCCGTCCTGGAGTCGCTGTCGAACGCCGCGCTGCTCGACGCCGTCCGCCGGCTCAACCCGCAGCAGCAGGAGTGCGTGACCCTCCGTTTCCTCCAGGGCCTCTCGGTCGCCGAGACCGCCCGCGTCATGGGCAAGAACGAGGGCGCCATCAAGACGCTCCAGTACCGCGCCGTGCGCACCCTCGCCCGGCTCCTGCCGGACGACGCGCGCTGAACCGGCCACCACACAGGGCGACCTCCAACTCACGTTCCGTGAAAGCCGGTTGCCTTCCCGACCCGATGCTCCGCCGTCCGTAACCCAAGTGCCGCGCCAGTCGTTGTGCGGGATACAGGCTCCCTGTGGTCACGTCCTGGCCGACCCCGATCACTCGATCGTGTGGATCGGTCACGGGCGTGCAACCCTCAGGACCCCCTGGGGAGTCGACCGTGATGACGAGAGGAGGTGCCGCCAGTGATCGCGAACGTATCGGCGCACCGGCGGGCGAACGCCTTCGCCCAGGCCCTGGACGAGCAGTCCGACCGGGACACGGCGGCCGAGCGGTCAGCACCGGCGGAATCACCGCCGGCCACCGAGGAACAGTCCGGGCAGGGCGAGCTGCTGGCCCTCGCGGAGGGTCTCGGTGCGCTGCCCAAGCCGCAGCTCGACCCTGAGGTCAAGGTCGTCCAGCGCGCCCAGCTGGTGGCTGCGATGGAGGCCATGCTCCAGGAGGGCACCGCAGCGGCGGATGCGTCGGTACCGGAACAGCGCTCTGCCCGGCCGAGAGGCGCACACCGGGCGAGCCCGTTGAGCAAGCTGCGCCCGCGGACGCGGCTCACCAAGGGGCTCGCGGCGGGCGGGCTCAGCGTGGGCGTGGCCGCGGGGGCCTTCGGCGGAGTCGCCGCCGCCAGCTCGGACGCCCTGCCCGGTGACTCGCTCTACGGCCTCAAACGCGGCATCGAGGACTTCAAGCTCAACTACCTGACCGACGGCGACGACGCACGCGGCCAGACCTACCTCGACCAGGCCTCCACCCGGCTCAGCGAGGCCCGCCGGCTGCTGGAGCGCGGCCGCGGCGGCCATCTCGACCACGAGTCCATCGGCGAGATCCGCCGCACGCTCTCCGGCATGCAGCGCGATGTCACCGAGGGCCACCGCCTGCTCCACGAGGCGTACGAGGCCGACCCCGGCTCGCTGGGCCCCATCCAGGCCCTGTCGGCCTTCGCCCGGTCCCACCGCGAGGCCTGGAGCGCACTCAGCCACAAGCTGCCCGTGCAGCTCGGGGACGTCAAAAAGCAGGTGTCGTCGGTCTTCGACGCCATAGACCAGGAGGTCGCCCCGCTGCAGTCCCTGCTCCCGCAGTCGCCGTCGCGCACCGGCGACGGCAAACGGCAGGGCTCCGGCTCGGCATCCACCGGCGCCTCGGGCAGCCACCGCTCGAGCACGCCCAGCTCCTCCGGCAGCTCCCCGTCCACGGGCCGGCACGCCCGCCCGGGCAATCCGAGCGGGTCGGCCACCGGCGACACCGGCGAGGGCCTCCTCGGCGGCAGCACGGGCGGTCTGCTCGACCCGCCGAAGACGGGCACGGGCGGCAGCACCGCACCCGCCACCAAGCCCCCGAGCACCACCCCGGACGTCACCCTCCCGCCGCTCCTCCCGGGCCTCCTGCCCGGGCTGGGCATCGAGGGCGAGGACACGAACTAGAGCAGTACGGCGCGACGACGACGGGGGCGCCCCACCCGAGCGGGACGCCCCCGTCGTCGTACCGGAGGCCAGGACAACACCGGCCTCAGAAGAACACCGACCGCCGCTGCACCAGCAACTTGTACAGCGTGTGCTGGATCTGCTCCCGCACCTGGTCGGTCAGGTTGAACATCAGCATCGGGTCCTCGGCGGCCTCCGGCGGATAGCCGTCCGTCGGGATCGGCTCGCCGAACTGGATCGTCCACTTCGTCGGCAGCGGAATCGCACCGAGCGGCCCCAGCCAGGGAAACGTCGGCGTCAGCGGGAAGTACGGAAAGCCCAGCAGCCGCGCCAGCGTCTTCGCGTTGCCGATCATCGGGTAGATCTCCTCCGCCCCGACGATCGAGCACGGAATGATCGGCGCGCCCTGCCGCAGCGCCGTGGAGACGAAACCACCCCGGCCGAACCGCTGCAGCTTGTACCGCTCGCCGAAAGGCTTCCCGATCCCCTTGAAGCCCTCCGGCATCACCCCGACCAGCTCGCCCTGGGCCAGCAGCCGTTCGGCGTCCTCCGCGCACGCCAGCGTGTGCCCGAGCTTGCGCGCCAGCTCGTTCACCACCGGCAGCACGAAGACCAGGTCGGCCGCGAGCAGCCGCAGATGACGGTCGGCCGGATGATGATCGTGTACGGCGACCTGCATCATCAGCCCGTCCAGCGGCAGCGTCCCGGAGTGGTTGGCGACGATCAGCGCCCCGCCCTCGGCCGGGATGTTCTCGATGCCCTTCACCTCGACCCGGAAGTACTTCTCGTACACCGGCCGCAGCATCGACATCAGGACCTGGTCGGTCAGCTCCTCGTCGAAACCGAAGTCGTCGACGTCGTAGTCCCCGGTCAGCCGGCGCCGCAGGAAGGCCAGCCCGGCCGCCACACGCCGCTCCAGACCGCCGCCCTGCCCGTCGGCACCCGGCTGCCGCACCTCCGGCCTCTCAGCCACCTCCGGCTCCTCCGCGCGGCTCACAGGCCCATCCTCCCGCGCCCTGGCCCGGCCCGGCAGCGGCTGGACCTCGCCCAGCTCACCCCCCTCGCCGAGGGCACCGCGTCGGCTGCCCGCACTCCTGCGCCGCGCCGGGCGCTGCACCGCGCCCCCGCGGGACCGGTCGTCGTCGAACGGAATGACCTTGGCGTCCGCCATCGTTGCCGCTCTCCTCAGTTGGCGCTGTGCGTCGTGGGCCGGCCGCCGCCCTTGGCGGCCAGCGCGGCGATGCGGTCGACGGCCCCCGCGAGGGCCTGTGGCGGCAGCAGCCCGGGGCTCTGGCCGCGCACGAAGTCCGCGAACGTCTCCGCTGTCGTGTACCGGGGCGTGAAGCCGAGCGTCTCGCGCATCTGGACGGTGTCCACCACCCGCCCGTGTGTGAGCAGCCGGATCTGCTCCGGTGAGAAGTCCGTCATACCGAGCGTACGCACCAGGGAGCCGGCCCAGGTGACCGCGGGCAGCAGCAGCGGCACGGTGGGCCGCCCGAGCCGCCGCGAGCACTGCGAGAGCAGCAGCGCCCCGTCCCCGGCGATGTTGAAGGTGCCGCTGTTCAGGGTGCCCCGGCGCGGCTCGTGCGAGGCGATCCTGAGCACCTCGACGACGTCGTCCTCGTGCACGAACTGCAGCCGCGGGTCGTAGCCGAACACGGTCGGCAGGACGGGCAGCGCGAAGTACGAGGCGAGCGGGGTCTCCGCGGCCGGGCCCAGGATGTTGGCGAACCGCAGCACGCACACAGCGACGTCCGGCCGCCGCCGGGCGAACCCGCGCACATACCCCTCGACCTCGACGGTGTCCTTCGCGAAGCCGCCGCTCGGCAGCGACTTCGCCGGGGTCGTCTCGGTGAACACGGCCGGATCGCGCGGTGCGGAGCCGTAGACGTTGGTGCTGGACTTCACCACGAGCCGCTTGACGGCCGGCGACTTCTGGCAGGCGCCGAGCAGCTGCATCGTGCCGATGACGTTGGTCTCCTTGACGGTGGCCCGGTTGCCGCCGCCCAGTGCCGTGCCCGTCACGTCCAGGTGGACGACCGTGTCCGCGCCCGTCTCGGCGAGCACCCTGGCTATCGTCGGCAGCCGGATGTCGGCCTGGATGAAGTCCGCTCCGCCCAGATGGTGCGCCGGTGGCACCGCGTCCACGGCGATCACCCGGTCGACCTCCGGATCCCGCTGGATCCGCCGCACGAACCGGCCGCCCAGCTGCCGGGCCACTCCGGTGACGAGCACGACCTTCCCCAAGATCAGCGCCTTCCCTCGTACGTTGTGCGTGCGGCCAACTTAGCGGGTCGATGTTGCGCTGTGATGACCCCCCGATGCACGAAGTGACGGAATTTCACTGATCGCAACGGCCGGAATGCGCGCGGGCCATGAATGCCCGGGACATGCCCGGGACATGTCTGTGGCCTCCCACCACTGATGGTGGGAGGCCACAGGAACACGCTTCGCGCGCGCCGTCGCTTACTTCTTGTTGCGACGCTGAACGCGCGTGCGCTTGAGCAGCTTGCGGTGCTTCTTCTTGGCCATCCGCTTGCGCCGCTTCTTGATAACAGAGCCCACGACTACCCTCGCTCACTTCTCATCACTCGGTTGTTTGGGCGCCATGGGCCCACACGACCTACGAGGGGCTAGCCTACCCAACCGAGCGCCGAGGTCGTAATCGAGGGTCCTCCGGGTCTTCCCGGAAGCGTTGTCAGGCCGTTTCCACCCCCACATAGCTGTCGCGAAGGTACTCGTGTACCGCTTGCTCCGGGACGCGGAAGGACCGCCCCACACGGATCGCGGGCAGATGACCGCTGTGCACCAGCCGGTACACGGTCATCTTCGACACTCGCATCACCGAGGCGACCTCCGCCACGGTAAGGAACTGAACCTCGTTCAGAGGCCTCTCGCCAGCTGCAGCCATGACACACCTGAACCTTCCGCACTCGACGGCCACCGGCTTCCCCTTCCGGTGACTCTTCGTCGCTGCGTGCTCACTCCCCAATGTAGGGGCGGGTGATGCGAGTGGGGAAGAGGTGCACCCATCGCAGGCCTACTGTGACAGACTCGCTCGATTGAGTACGTAGCGGGTAAGCGGGCGGTAGTACGCGGACCGCACCCCGTCATCAACCGGAACGACGACGGACACGCGCCCCTCAGCCTCCCCCACGAACAGCGCCGGATCATCCGTGTCGGCCAGCCCGATCGTCTCGAACCCCAGCTGACCTGCACCGCAGACCCAGCCGTGGTCCCCGACGACCAGCTCGGGCAGCGGCCCGCCCCGCTCCGCGGCAGCCTCCAGCACGACCCGAACCGGCAGCGGCGAATGACTGTGCAGACCCGGCTCACAACCGGGGCGCCCGTCGGCGGTTTCCCGCACCAACCCGACCCCTCGTACGTAGCCGAGGTGATGGGTGCGTAGACCGAACCGGGTCAATATGTCGACACGGCGACCCTGCGCGGGGGTGAGCACCTCACACCCCGCCGCCGAGAGCGCGTCCGCCAAGCCGGCGTAGAACCCGAGCAGCCGCCCCGGATGTCCGGTCCCGAACAGCACGGGCGCGCCCCGCCGGGCCGCCGTCCGGATCCGCTCGGCGAAGGCATCCAGCGCGGCCAGCGTCAGCTCCGGATCGATCACATCAGGACCGGAAGTGTGCCGAGGATCGTCCGAAACCCCACACTTCTGTGCCATCAGAGCCAGCAACTCCGGCTGCTTCCAGGCCCCTTCGGGATCGATCCCGATCAGCACCCGGGGGTCCCGCGCCGCGAACAACCGGTAGCTGCGCAGGCTGTCCTCCCGGGAGGTGGCCACCTCCCCGGCCAGCCGGGCAGCCAGCAGATGCGCACGCAGAGCACGGGCGTTCACCACCCAGCGATGCTCGCGCATCGGGGGCGGGGGCGGGGCGGGAACGGGATGAATTGCGCACATTTGGCGTAATCGGCGAGCCCGCGGCCGGTGCTCCCCGCCTACGGCAACAGCCCCCGCAGCGGGAACACCGCCCGCCGGGTCGCCAGCACGGCCTGGTCCAGGCGATCGGCGGGGTCGTAACCGGCCTCCCACGACGCCCAACGCACCGGCCACCGCCCATCGGTCATCCGCTGCGGCCCCAGCTGCCTGGTCCGCGCGAACACCTCCTGCCGCCAGCCCTCGGGAATCACCGTCTCCGGAGCCACCGGCTGGCCCGCGGCCACCGCCACCAGATGCGTCCACGAGCGCGGCACGACCTCCACCACCGCGTACCCGCCCCCGCCCAGCGCGACCCACTTCCCCCCGGCGTACTCGTGCGCCAGCTCATGACACGCCACCTGCACGGCCCGCTGCGCATCCAGCGAAACGGCCAGATGGGCCAGCGGATCCTCGAAGTGCGTGTCGGCCCCGTGCTGCGAGACGATGACCTGCGGCCGGAACTCGGCGAGCAGTTCCGGCACCACCGCGTGGAACGCCCGCACCCACCCCGCGTCCCCGGTCCCCGCCGGCAGCGCCACGTTCACGGCGGACCCCTCGCCCGCCCCCGCACCGGTCTCCTGCGGCCACCCGGTCTGCGGGAACAACGTACGGGGATGCTCGTGCAGCGAGATCGTCAGCACCCGCGGATCCTCCCAGAACGCGGCCTGCACCCCGTCCCCGTGATGCACGTCCACATCCACATAGGCGACCCGCTCGGCCCCCAGCTCCAGCAGCCGGGCAACGGCCAGCGCGGCGTCGTTGTAGATGCAGAACCCCGAGGCCCCGCCCGGCATCGCATGATGCAGCCCGCCCGCGAAGTTCACGGCATGCTCGGCATCCCCGTGCCACACCGCCTCCGCGGCCCCCACCGACTGCCCGGCGATCAGCGCGGACACCTCGTGCATCCCGGCGAAGGCGGGATCGTCGAGCGTACCCAGCCCGTACGCCCCGTCCGCCCCCGCCGGATCGGCGGACGCGGCCTTCACCGCATCGATGTAGTCCTCGCGGTGGACCAGCCGCAGCGTCGACTCCCCGGCCGGCTTCGCCGCGACGACCTCCATCTCCCGGTCGAGCCCGAAGGCACCCACCAGTTTCCGGGTCAGTGCCAGCCGGACCGGATCCATCGGATGGTCCGGGCCGAAGTCATAGCCCGTTACTGCCTCGTCCCACATCAGCTGTGCGCGGCCGCTCATGCCCGTCACCGTATCGGTCCGGTTGAGCGGCGAACGACCTGGCGTACACCAACGTCACCAGCACCAACACCATCGGCACAAGCATCGCCCCGCGATAGCTCCACGCATCGCCCAGGGCCCCCACCAACGGAGAACCGACCAGAAAACCGACGTAATTGAAAATGTTCAGGCGCGCCACGGCCGCATCCGAAGCCGAGGGGAACAACCGTCCCGCCGCCGCGAACGTCTGCGGCACCAGCACACACAGCCCCAGCCCCAGCAGCGTGAACCCGAGCATCCCCACCCACGCACCGGGCGCCGAGGCCACCACCGCGAACCCGCCGGCCGCCACCAGCGCCCCGAGGCGTACGACCGCCGCCGCCCCGAACCGCCGCACCCCGAAGTCCCCGATGGCCCGCCCCACCAGCGTGGTCACCATGTACACGTTGTACGGCACGGTCGCCAGCTGCTCGCTGCTGCCCAGCACGTCCTTCAGGTACTTCGCGCTCCAGTTGGAGACGGTCGAGTCCCCGATGTAGGCGAAGGTCATCACCAGGCACAGCGGCAGCAGCAGCTTGAAGACGACACCCGAGCCCTGGCCCTGTTCCTCCCCCGGGGATGCCGGATCCCCGTCGACGTACCACCGGCTCCCCGCGAACGTCGCCGGCAGCAGCACGGCCACCACCGGCAGATACGACACCCACAGCGCGAGATGCCAGTGCGCCCCGGCCCAGGCCAGCGAGGCCCCGAGAATCCCGCCCAGGCTGTACGCGGCATGGAAACTGAGCATGATGCTGCGCCCGTACGACCGCTGCAGACTCACCCCGAGCATGTTCATCGAGGCGTCCAGCGCCCCCACGGCCAGCCCGAACACCCCGAGCGCCACCGCCAGTTCGGTGATCCGCCCGCCCGCCCCCGCGCCGAGCAGGGCCAGCAGCACCACCGGCTGGGAGCACCGCAGCAGCCGACTGGGCCGTATCCGCTTCACCAGCTGCTCGGTGGTCACGCTGCCGACCCCGGCCAGGATCGGCACGGCGGCCAGGAACGCCGGCAGCAGCGCGTCGGAGACGCCGTACCGGTCCTGGATGGCCGGGATGCGCGTCACCAGCAGCGCGAAGGTGGCACCCTGAGCGAAGAAGCTGAACGCCAGCGAGGCCCTACCGCGCCGCAGCACATCAGTCATGGCGGCGAGCGTAGGGCCCCGGGCTACCTGTGGGTAGATCCAGCCAAAGATGAATTTCCTTCAGCTCTCTTCCTGGGTTCCGCCGGATCAGGCGGCGACGACCGCCTCCGGCTGTTGCGCGGCCTCGGCGGCGGCCACCTCGGCGGCGAGCATCCCCTCCATCGGCCCGGCGGCCAGCCCACCGCCGACCACGAATCCGATCACCATCGCGCCGACGAGGAAGACACTGCCGAGCCACACCATGGTGTCGACGGGGATGGTGTACGCACCCACGACCCGGGCGGCACACTCGGCCAGCAGCACCAGCCCCCAGACGACCGAGAACGCCTTCTCCTTGCTCCGGAACGCCGCGGACCGCTCCGACGCCCCGGAAAGGAGCCGCTCCCAGGCGGCCTCCCTGGCCGTGTCGCCCTTCACCAGGAAGGGCTTCATGCCGGCGGTCATCATCGGCTTGCCGAGCCAGACGGAGACGAGGATCCCGAAGGCGATGACGCTACTGACCCCGCTGTCCTTGGCGAGCATCAGCCGAGGGTCGCCGGAGACGAAGCTCAGCAGCAGGGAAACGACGTTGACGACCAGGATGAGTCCGGCCAGGGCGTTGGTCCTGCGCTCCTTCACCACGCCCCACACCGTGCGCAGGGCCGGCACCACACTGCTCCAGGCGAGCGCGGCGAAGGTGCTCATCCCGAAGGCGTCCTTGAAGAGGTAGTACGACCCGAGAGGCACCGCCACGTCCAGGAGCAGCGGCCGGAAGTTGTCGATTGCCGTGTTCCCCGTGTTCTTCGTCATGCCCTCAGCTTCGCCCCATCAAGGGGTCCCCCAGTAGAAACGATCGTCCGGACGTCCGCATGACATTCGTCAGGCCCCGGCCGATGGCTGAGGTCATATCAGCAGGTCAAGCAACTCGCCCATGTCAGCGAAGAGTTGACCGGCCCCGGCCAGCTTCTCGGCCGGCGTCATCGCGGTGAACCCGTAGACGTCCATCCCGGCCGCCACGGCCGCCTGCACGCCCAGCGGAGAGTCCTCCACGACGACGCACCGCTGCGGCGCCACCCCCATCCGCGCGGCCGCGTGGAGGAAGAGATCGGGAGCCGGCTTGCCGCGGCCCACGTCCTCGGAGCTGAAGATCCGCTCCTGAGCGAACCACCGGTCGAGCCCGGTGGTCCGGTGTCCTACCCGGATCCGCGCATGACTCCCGGAGGAGGCCACGCAGTAGGGCACCCCGTCCGCGGCCAGCTTCTCCAGGACACCCGCCACCCCGGCCACGGGCTGCAACTCCCGCTCGAAGGCGGCGAACACGCGCGCGTGGAAGACATCGTCGAAGTCGTCCGGCAGCCGCTGCCCCGTGCGCTCCAGCACCAGCTCGTGGATCCGGTGCATCGCCGAGCCCATGTAGTCCCGGATGGAGTCCTCGTACGAGGTCGGGTGCCCCAACTCGGTCAGATAGGCGGCGAGATACCGATTGGAGATGGGCTCGCTGTCGACGAGTACCCCGTCGTTGTCGAAGATGACCAGGTCATAGCGCATACCTGTGATCCTAAACGCAGAAAGGCCCACGCCAGATGGCGTGGGCCTTTCTCAAAATTTGTTCGGCGGCGTCCTACTCTCCCACAGGGTCCCCCCTGCAGTACCATCGGCGCTGTGAGGCTTAGCTTCCGGGTTCGGAATGTAACCGGGCGTTTCCCTCACGCTATGACCACCGAAACACTATGAAACTGTCCAGCCGCACCATGTGTGGCACATGGGGCTGTTCGTGGTTTCAGAACCAACACAGTGGACGCGAGCAACTGAGGACAAGCCCTCGGCCTATTAGTACCGGTCACCTCCACCAGTTACCTGGCTTCCAGATCCGGCCTATCAACCCAGTCGTCTACTGGGAGCCTTACCCCATCAAGTGGGTGGGAGTCCTCATCTCGAAGCAGGCTTCCCGCTTAGATGCTTTCAGCGGTTATCCCTCCCGAACGTAGCCAACCAGCCATGCCCTTGGCAGAACAACTGGCACACCAGAGGTTCGTCCGTCCCGGTCCTCTCGTACTAGGGACAGCCCTTCTCAAGACTCCTACGCGCACAGCGGATAGGGACCGAACTGTCTCACGACGTTCTAAACCCAGCTCGCGTACCGCTTTAATGGGCGAACAGCCCAACCCTTGGGACCGACTCCAGCCCCAGGATGCGACGAGCCGACATCGAGGTGCCAAACCATCCCGTCGATATGGACTCTTGGGAAGATCAGCCTGTTATCCCCGGGGTACCTTTTATCCGTTGAGCGACGGCGCTTCCACAAGCCACCGCCGGATCACTAGTCCCGACTTTCGTCCCTGCTCGACCCGTCGGTCTCACAGTCAAGCTCCCTTGTGCACTTACACTCAACACCTGATTGCCAACCAGGCTGAGGGAACCTTTGGGCGCCTCCGTTACCCTTTAGGAGGCAACCGCCCCAGTTAAACTACCCATCAGACACTGTCCCTGATCCGGATCACGGACCCAGGTTAGACATCCAGCACGACCAGACTGGTATTTCAACGACGACTCCACAAACACTGGCGTGCCTGCTTCAAAGTCTCCCAGCTATCCTACACAAGCCGAACCGAACACCAATATCAAACTGTAGTAAAGGTCCCGGGGTCTTTCCGTCCTGCTGCGCGAAACGAGCATCTTTACTCGTAGTGCAATTTCACCGGGCCTATGGTTGAGACAGTCGAGAAGTCGTTACGCCATTCGTGCAGGTCGGAACTTACCCGACAAGGAATTTCGCTACCTTAGGATGGTTATAGTTACCACCGCCGTTTACTGGCGCTTAAGTTCTCAGCTTCGCCCCACCGAAATGGAGCTAACCGGTCCCCTTAACGTTCCAGCACCGGGCAGGCGTCAGTCCGTATACATCGCCTTACGGCTTCGCACGGACCTGTGTTTTTAGTAAACAGTCGCTTCTCGCTGGTCTCTGCGGCCACCCCCAGCTCGAGGAGCAAGCCCTCTCACCAGGAATGGCCCCCCTTCTCCCGAAGTTACGGGGGCATTTTGCCGAGTTCCTTAACCATAGTTCACCCGAACGCCTCGGTATTCTCTACCTGACCACCTGAGTCGGTTTAGGGTACGGGCCGCCATGAAACTCGCTAGAGGCTTTTCTCGACAGCATAGGATCATCCACTTCACCACAATCGGCTCGGCATCAGGTCTCACCCTGCATGAGTGGCGGATTTGCCTACCACTCGGGCTACACCCTTACCCCGGGACAACCACCGCCCGGGATGGACTACCTTCCTGCGTCACCCCATCACTCACCTACTAACCGCTTGGTCCGGCGGCTCCACCACTTTCCTTTCCCCGAAGGGTCCGGAACGGCTTCACGGCCTTAGCATCACGATGCTCGATGTTTGACGCTTCACAGCGGGTACCGGAATATCAACCGGTTATCCATCGACTACGCCTGTCGGCCTCGCCTTAGGTCCCGACTTACCCTGGGCAGATCAGCTTGACCCAGGAACCCTTAGTCAATCGGCGCACACGTTTCTCACGTGTGAATCGCTACTCATGCCTGCATTCTCACTCGTCAACCGTCCACGACTACCTTCCAGTGCCGCTTCACCCGGCAGACGACGCTCCCCTACCCATCCATACACCCGTTGGGGCTATATATATGAATGACACGACTTCGGCGGTACGCTTGAGCCCCGCTACATTGTCGGCGCGGAATCACTAGACCAGTGAGCTATTACGCACTCTTTCAAGGGTGGCTGCTTCTAAGCCAACCTCCTGGTTGTCTGTGCGACTCCACATCCTTTCCCACTTAGCGTACGCTTAGGGGCCTTAGTCGATGCTCTGGGCTGTTTCCCTCTCGACCATGGAGCTTATCCCCCACAGTCTCACTGCCGCGCTCTCACTTACCGGCATTCGGAGTTTGGCTAAGGTCAGTAACCCGGTAGGGCCCATCGCCTATCCAGTGCTCTACCTCCGGCAAGAAACACACGACGCTGCACCTAAATGCATTTCGGGGAGAACCAGCTATCACGGAGTTTGATTGGCCTTTCACCCCTAACCACAGGTCATCCCCCAGGTTTTCAACCCTGGTGGGTTCGGTCCTCCACGAAGTCTTACCTCCGCTTCAACCTGCCCATGGCTAGATCACTCCGCTTCGGGTCTTGAGCGTGCTACTAAAACGCCCTGTTCGGACTCGCTTTCGCTACGGCTTCCCCACCCGGGTTAACCTCGCAACACACCGCAAACTCGCAGGCTCATTCTTCAAAAGGCACGCAGTCACGAGATACAGCAAGCTGCATCCGACGCTCCCACGGCTTGTAGGCACACGGTTTCAGGTACTATTTCACTCCCCTCCCGGGGTACTTTTCACCATTCCCTCACGGTACTATCCGCTATCGGTCACCAGGGAATATTTAGGCTTAGCGGGTGGTCCCGCCAGATTCACACGGGATTTCTCGGGCCCCGTGCTACTTGGGTATCTCTCAAACGAGCCGCTGACGTTTCGACTACGGGGGTCTTACCCTCTACGCCGGACCTTTCGCATGTCCTTCGCCTACATCAACGGTTTCTGACTCGTCCTGTCGCCGGCAGACGACAGAAGAAAGAACCCACAACCCCGCATGCGCAACCCCTGCCGGGTCTCACACGCATACGGTTTGGCCTCATCCAGTTTCGCTCGCCACTACTCCCGGAATCACGGTTGTTTTCTCTTCCTGAGGGTACTGAGATGTTTCACTTCCCCTCGTTCCCTCCACACTGCCTATGTGTTCAGCAGCGGGTGACAGCCCATGACGACTGCCGGGTTTCCCCATTCGGAAACCCCCGGATCAAAGCCTGGTTGACGACTCCCCGGGGACTATCGCGGCCTCCCACGTCCTTCATCGGTTCCTGGTGCCAAGGCATCCACCGTGCGCCCTTAAAAACTTGGCCACAGATGCTCGCGTCCACTGTGCAGTTCTCAAACAACGACCAGCCACCCATCACCCCGAGCCAACAGACTCGAGTGCACTGGGGCCGGCAACTGAAGGAAGATCATTCCCTCAGACACCCAACAGCGTGCCCGGCCAGGTCCCGTCCGGCGATCATGCGTTCCACGCTCTTACGAGCAGTACTAGCAGCCACCGACCCGAGGTCCAGACCGAATAGTCAACGTTCCACCCATGAGCTGACCACCGTCGATCATTCGCCGACGTAGTGGCTCTGGCTGTCTTGCGACAGCTAGATGCTCCTTAGAAAGGAGGTGATCCAGCCGCACCTTCCGGTACGGCTACCTTGTTACGACTTCGTCCCAATCGCCAGTCCCACCTTCGACAGCTCCCTCCCACAAGGGGTTGGGCCACCGGCTTCGGGTGTTACCGACTTTCGTGACGTGACGGGCGGTGTGTACAAGGCCCGGGAACGTATTCACCGCAGCAATGCTGATCTGCGATTACTAGCGACTCCGACTTCATGGGGTCGAGTTGCAGACCCCAATCCGAACTGAGACCGGCTTTTTGAGATTCGCTCCACCTCACGGTATCGCAGCTCTTTGTACCGGCCATTGTAGCACGTGTGCAGCCCAAGACATAAGGGGCATGATGACTTGACGTCGTCCCCACCTTCCTCCGAGTTGACCCCGGCGGTCTCCCGTGAGTCCCCAGCACCACAAGGGCCTGCTGGCAACACGGGACAAGGGTTGCGCTCGTTGCGGGACTTAACCCAACATCTCACGACACGAGCTGACGACAGCCATGCACCACCTGTACACCGACCACAAGGGGGACCCTGTCTCCAGGGTTTTCCGGTGTATGTCAAGCCTTGGTAAGGTTCTTCGCGTTGCGTCGAATTAAGCCACATGCTCCGCCGCTTGTGCGGGCCCCCGTCAATTCCTTTGAGTTTTAGCCTTGCGGCCGTACTCCCCAGGCGGGGCACTTAATGCGTTAGCTGCGGCACGGACAACGTGGAATGTTGCCCACACCTAGTGCCCACCGTTTACGGCGTGGACTACCAGGGTATCTAATCCTGTTCGCTCCCCACGCTTTCGCTCCTCAGCGTCAGTATCGGCCCAGAGATCCGCCTTCGCCACCGGTGTTCCTCCTGATATCTGCGCATTTCACCGCTACACCAGGAATTCCGATCTCCCCTACCGAACTCTAGCCTGCCCGTATCGACTGCAGACCCGGGTTAAGCCCGGGCTTTCTAACCGACGCGACAAGCCGCCTACGAGCTCTTTACGCCCAATAATTCCGGACAACGCTTGCGCCCTACGTATTACCGCGGCTGCTGGCACGTAGTTAGCCTGCGCTTCTTCTGCAGGTACCGTCACTCTCGCTTCTTCCCTGCTGAAAGAGGTTTACAACCCGAAGGCCGTCATCCCTCACGCGGCGTCGCTGCATCAGGCTTTCGCCCATTGTGCAATATTCCCCACTGCTGCCTCCCGTAGGAGTCTGGGCCGTGTCTCAGTCCCAGTGTGGCCGGTCGCCCTCTCAGGCCTGCTACCCGTCGTCGCCTTGGTGAGCCGTTACCTCACCAACAAGCTGATAGGCCGCGGGCTCATCCTGCACCGCCGGAGCTTTACAACCAGAACCATGCGGTCCCGGCTCATATCCGGTATTAGACCCCGTTTCCAGGGCTTGTCCCAGAGTGCAGGGCAGATTGCCCACGTGTTACTCACCCGTTCGCCACTAATCCACCCCGAAGGGCTTCATCGTTCGACTTGCATGTGTTAAGCACGCCGCCAGCGTTCGTCCTGAGCCAGGATCAAACTCTCCGTGAATGTTTTCCCGTGATCGGGATGAACACCACGAGAGCGGAACCAAGAGGAGGAATAGTCCCCTCGGTTCACAGCGTCCTCGCTGTGTTTTTTCAAAGGAACCTCGACCATCGGACAGAGTCCGACGGACGGGGTATCAACATATCTGGCGTTGACTTTTGGCACGCTGTTGAGTTCTCAAGGAACGGTCGCTTCCTTTGTACTCACCCTCTCGGGCTTTCCTCCGGGCTTCCCTTCGGTGTTTCCGACTCTATCAGATCTTTTCTCGATCCGATTTCCTCGGTGCTTTCCAGGTTCCCGCTCTCGCGTTTCCCTTTCCGGCGGTTCCGACTCTATCAGATCCTTTCGGCGTCTGACTCCCAGTCAGGGGGGCTTGTCTTCCCGGCCGTTGGGCCGTTCCGACGAGTGAGACTTTAGCGGATTCCGTGCTCCCGAGCTAATCGGGGGCGGCGCCCTTTCGAACGCGGATTCCTCATTTCGCAAATACGCACACCAAAGCAACCGACACCGAAGTGACGATGAGTGGCTGGGACTTGCGAAATGGCTGTCCGGGGACCGACCTAGATCGGCGCTCACGTCGGACAACTCGGAGAACAGTACGGATCGGGGTGGGGTGTGTCAACTCGCCGCAGTGAGGTTCAGTCCTTCTTGCCGGAGGCCAGTTCGCGGCTGCGGTCGCGGGCGGCCTCGAGGGCGGCGATGAGGGCGGCGCGGACGCCGTGGTTCTCCAGCTCGCGGATCGCGTTGATCGTCGTTCCGGCCGGAGAGGTGACGTTCTCGCGGAGCTTGACAGGGTGTTCCCCGCTGTCGCGGAGCATCACGGCGGCGCCGATCGCGGACTGGACGATGAGGTCGTGGGCCTTGTCGCGGGGCAGGCCGAGCAGGATGCCGGCGTCGGTCATGGCCTCGACCAGGTAGAAGAAGTACGCCGGGCCGGAGCCGGACAGGGCGGTGCACGCGTCCTGCTGGGACTCGGGGACGCGGAGCGTCTTGCCGACGGCTCCGAAGATCTCCTCGGCGTGCGCGACATGCGCCTCCGTGGCGTGGGTGCCGGCGGAGATGACCGACATGGCCTCGTCGACGAGGGCCGGGGTGTTGGTCATGACGCGGACGACCGGGGTGCCCGCGGCCAGGCGCTCCTCGAAGAACGAGGTGGGGATGCCGGCGGCGCCGCTGATGATGAGTCGGTCGGCGGGGACGTGCGGGGCCAGTTCGTCCAGGAGGGTGCCCATGTCCTGCGGTTTGACCGTGAGGATCAAGGTGTCGGCGGTCTTGGCGGCCTCGGTGTTGGTGACCGGGGTGACTCCGTAGCGGGCGCGGAGTTCTTCGGCGCGTTCGGGGCGGCGGGCCGTGACCAGGAGGTCGGCGGGGGCCCAGCCGGCGCGGATCACTCCGCTGAGCAGGGCTTCGCCGATCTTGCCGGTGCCGAGGACTGCGACTTTCTGGCTCATGGGAGCCAGTCTGGCACCGGGGTGGGTCGGGCGGACCGGTTGTCCGGTGAGCGGAACGAGGCTTGGCGGATCTGGTCGGGCGGATCTGGTCGGGCGGATCTGGTCGGGCGGATCCGGTCGGGCGGGTCGGCTCGGCGGGCGCATCGGGTCGGGCCGCGGGCGGGGCGGGGCGGCCGGCTCAGACGGTGCGTCGCCGTAGCGTCGCCGCCCCAAGTCCCAGGACCAGTACCGCGCAGCCCGCCACGATCAGCACGTCCCGTACGAAGGTGGCGGTCATGTCGGTGTGGTGCAGGACCTGGTTCATGCCGTCGACGGCGTACGACATGGGGAGGACGTCGGAGATGGCCGTCAGGGCGGGGTGCATGTCGGAGCGGGGCGTGAACAGGCCGCAGAGCAGGAGCTGAGGGAAGATCACCGCCGGCATGAACTGGACCGCCTGGAATTCCGAGGCGGCGAAGGCCGAGACGAACAGGCCGAGTGCCGTGCCGAGCAGGGCGTCGAGGAGGGCGACGAGCAGGAGCAGCCAGGGGGAGCCCGTCACGTCCAGGCCCAGGAACCAGACCGACAGGCCCGTGGCCAGGGCCGACTGGACGATGGCGAGGGCGCCGAAGGCGAGGGCGTATCCGGCGATGAGGTCGGCCTTGCCGAGGGGCATGGCGAGGAGGCGTTCGAGCGTGCCGGAGGTGCGTTCGCGCAGGGTGGCGATGGAGGTGACCAGGAACATCGTGATCAGCGGGAAGATGCCGAGCAGGGAGGCACCGATGGTGTCGAAGGTGCGGGGGCTCGCGTCGAAGACGTAGCGCAGCAGGACCAGCATCAGGCAGGGGACGAGGATCATCAGCGCGATCGTGCGCGGGTCGTGGCGGAGTTGGCGCAGGACCCGGGCCGCGGTGGCGGCGGTGCGGGACGCGTTGAGCGCGCCGATCGGTGTGGTCGGCTTGGCGGGGGTGGTGGGGGTGGTGGAGGTCGTCGTACTCATCGGGTCGGCTCCTGGGTGCGGTGTGCGGCGGCTTCGTCCACGAGGCGGAGGAAGGCGGCTTCGACGGTGTCGGTGCCGGTGCGTGCGCGCAGCGCGTCGGGGGCGCCGTCGGCGAGGATCTCGCCCTCCCGCATGAGCAGGAGGCGGTGGCAGCGCTCGGCCTCGTCCATGACGTGGGAGGAGACGAGGAGGGTGGTGCCGCGGGTGGCGGCGAGGTCGTGGAAGAGGTTCCACAGGTCGCGGCGCAGGACGGGGTCGAGGCCGACCGTCGGTTCGTCGAGGACCAGCAGGTCGGGGGCGCCGAGCAGGGCGACGGCCAGGGAGACCCGGCCGCGCTGGCCGCCGGAGAGGGTCCCGGCGAGGGCGTCGGCGTGGCTGGTGAGGTCGACGTCGGCGATGGCCCGGGTCACGTGTGCATGGCGGCGTTCGGCGGCCGCGCGGCCGGGGTCGAGGATCGCCGCGAAGTACTCGAGGTTCTGCCGGACCGTCAGGTCGTCGTAGACGGAGGGCGCCTGGGTGACGTAGCCGATGCGGCTGCGCAGGGTGGGGTGGCCGGCGGGGTGGCCGAGGACGTCCAGGGTGCCCGTGACCTTGGCCTGGGTACCGACGATGGCGCGCATGAGGGTGGATTTGCCGCAGCCGGAGGGGCCGAGGAGGCCCGTGATCCGGCCGGGCGGGACGGTGAAGCCGAGGTGGTGCAGGACGGTGCGCCGGCCGCGGACGACAGTGAGGTCGTCGGCCCGGACCGCGTTATTCATCATGTGATGAATAATTGGCCCGGGCGGGCCGTGGAGTCAAGGGGCGTGGAGTCAGGAGGTGGGGGTGGGGTTGGGGGTGGGAGCGAGGGCGATGAGGAGGAGGACGTCGTACGTCTCCTCGACGATCCCGTCCGGGAAGGCCTCCAGCAGATGGGCGCGCTCCTCCTCCAGGAAGGCGGCCCTGCGGTCCTCGGGCATCACCAGGAAGTCCGAGTGGCTGCCGACGTTGGCGACGTGCGTGTCGATCGGGACGCGGCGGCTCCAGCGGACCTCTTCGCGGACGAAGTGGAGGCGCCCGCTGGGGTCGGCCAGGTCGGTGCTTCCCTGGGCGCGGCGTTTCTTGGCGGCGAAGTCCACGCCGAGCAGGCGGCCCTTGCGGTCGGCGGCCTCGCCGATCCAGTCGACGTCCAGGGCCTCGGTGTTCCACCACAGCGCCAGCGCGCCACCCGGCCGCAGCACCCGCAGGGCCTCCGGGACCGAGCGGGCGGTGTCGGTCCAGTGCCAGGCCTGGGCGTAGGTGATGAAGTCGGCGTGGGCGTCGGCCACGGGGAGGGCGTTGCCGCTGCCGCGGACGATCGGGATGTGCGGCAGGCCGCGGCGGAACTCGGCGGCCATGCCCTCGCCGGGTTCGACGGCGAGGACGTCGGCGCCGCGGGCGTGCAGGAGCGAGGTGGAGATACCGGTGCCGGCGCCCACGTCCACGACCTTGGCGCCGGACAACGACCGGCCGGCCAGCTCCTCGACGGCGTCGAAGAGGGCCGGCGGATAGGAGGGGCGGTGGGCCGCGTACTGGGCGGCGGCGGCGTTGAAGGAGTGGGCGCGGAGCGAAGGCGACGGTGGGGGCGTGGTCATACGGTGGTGGTCGTCTGCGGTCATACAGCCATGGTGGTCGACCGTGGTGGCCGGCGGGAGAGCAGGCCTCAGGCCACAGTGGGCAGCCGGAGCGGACCGCGGCGATCACGCGCCGGTGCCGATGCCGGTGTCGACGCCGATGCTCGTGCCGGTTCAGGCATCGGCATCGATTACCTCACTTGCGCCGCTTCTTCTTCGACGGGTTGCCGGTGCGGCGGGAGGTGCGGCGTTCGTACGCCTCGAGGGCCTGGGCGTACTCCTCGCGCTGGAGCTTCTCGCCCGGGGCCTCGGTGAGGGAGCGGAAGAAGTAGGCGAGGAGGGAGCCGACGAAGCCGATCGCGAGCAGGCCGCGCAGGGAGGCCTGGCGCTGTGGGTCCTGGCGCGTGCCGAAGCCCTCCCAGGTGTTGCGGAAGGCGAGCGCGCTGCAGATCGCGAACATGGCGATGATCAGCACGGTCACGAAGGAGCCGGTGTCGGCGATCTGGATGCCTTCGTAGGCGAAGCGGAGCACCAGGCAGGAGACGACGGCCGCGGCGAGGGAGCCGGCGGCGACACCGGCACGGCGGGCCGCGTAGCCGTTGTCGTGCTCCACCCAAGAGGTGCCGAAGAAGCGCAGGGGCTCGGGGCGGGGGCCGCCGCCCTGGGCAGCCGCGCCGTCTGAGGAGCCCGCCGGGGTGTCCGGGGTGCCGGTTTCGTCGCTCACGGAACGATTATGGCGCCGGGCGGGGGCGGGCTCCGGGCCGGGTCAGGCGCAGCGCGAGGCCACGTAGCCGTCGGTGCCGGTCTGGACGTACGCGTCCGACACGTATTCGCCGTTGTTGATGTTGTCCCAGATGTTCGTCGTGCCGTACGGGCCCGAGACCGTCGTGCCCGGCGTCTGGCAGAAGATCGGGACGCGGGTGTCCTCGGGCAGGACCCGGGTGATGTTGTAGTTGGTGCCGGGGCCGCTGCGCACGTTCAGGCGGACGCCCGGGGCGACCGCGTAGGTGCGTACGGCCGACTCCGCCGTCAGAGCCTCGTTCTCGCCGCCGCTCGCGGCTTCCGCATGGTCGACAGACATGGCAGTCCTCCCCCGCTCCGCCCCACGACCGTGGTGGGGTCCGGTGATTGCCCCGAACCGATTCTCGGATCGAGTGGTGATGTGCGTCGCGCATCGAGTCGCGGAACACGCGTGCGCGACTCGCACGCGGAGGCTAGCAAGCCGCCTCGGTCTCGTACGAGTCATCGACTAGGCTCCGTGCGTCGCGCGCGGACTGACAGCACGGGGGTGGTCCATGACGCCACAGCGCAGGCCCGGAGCGGGCACGGAAGCGGAACTTCCCGAGTACGCCGGCCAGTACCGCCTGGAGTCATGTCTGGGGTCGGGCGGCATGGGCGTGGTGCATCTGGCCCGGAGCACCTCCGGGCTGAAGCTCGCGGTGAAGGTCGTGCACGCCGAGTTCGCCCGGGATCCCGAGTTCAGGGGCCGTTTCCGGCAGGAGGTGGCCGCCGCCCGGCGGGTGAGCGGTGCCTTCACCGCGCCTGTCGTGGACGCCGATCCGGAGGCCGAACGGCCGTGGATGGCCACGCTGTTCATTCCCGGTCCGACCCTGTCCCAATATGTGAAGCGGAACGGGCCGATGCCGGCGGCGCAGGTGCGCCGGCTCATGGCGGGCCTGGCCGAGGCGTTGCGGGACATCCACCGGGTCGGCGTCGTGCACCGGGATCTGAAGCCGAGCAATGTGCTGCTGGCCGAGGACGGGCCGAAGGTCATCGACTTCGGTATCTCGCGGCCGAAGGACAGTGAACTGCGCACCGAGACCGGCAAGTTGATCGGTACGCCGCCGTTCATGGCGCCCGAGCAGTTCCGGCGGCCGCGCGAGGTGGGACCGGCGGCGGACATCTTCGCGCTCGGGTCGGTGCTGGTGCACGCGGCGACCGGGCGCGGGCCGTTCGACTCCGACAGTCCGTACGTCGTCGCCTATCAGGTGGTGCACGACGAGCCCGATCTGACCGGGGTGCCGGAGACGCTCGCGCCGCTGGTGCTGCGCTGTCTGGCCAAGGAGCCCGAGGACCGGCCGACGCCCGACGAGCTGATGCGGGAGCTGCGGTCGGTGGCGGCCTCGTACGACACGCAGGCGTTCATACCGGCGCAGCGGACCGGGGACGACGCGTCGGCGCGGGAATCCGCCGGCGCCGATCCGGTGGTGGAGCCGGCGTCCCGCAGGCGCTTCGGCAAGCGGGCGGTGCGGGCGGCCCTGGCCGGCGGGGCGCTCGCCCTCGCCCTGGGTGGTGTGCTCACCGGGCTGCTGTGGCCGGGCGGCGACGGTGGTCCCGCGGTGCACCGCGGCAGCGCCCCCGCTGCCGCTGCCCGGTTCTCCGCATGGCGCGCGAAGCCGGCCGGGACGGGCTCCGGGATGCCCCAGTGCGTCTACGGCGCCGGTGCGGTGCTCTGCTTCCGCTCCGGTCTGGCGTACGCCCTCGATCCGGCGAACGGCAGGCTCCGGTGGCGCCGCTCGGTCGCCGGGGAACGGACGAGCGACGCCCCGGCCTTCTCGGGCGGCCTGCTGGTGCTGCCGACGGACGGCGGCCGGCGGGTGGTGGCCCTCGACCCGGCCTCCGGCACACCGCGCTGGCAGCGGGACATGCCCGCGCACACGCGGGGGATGCGGTTCACCCCGGACATGCTGCTGGTCACCGGCGCTGACGGGACGGTCACGGGGGTGTCCGGGGCGTCGGGGCGCACGGCGTGGCATCGGCGGGTGGCCGGGCCGGGCGTCCCCGAGCTGGCCTCCTACGACGGCGACCCGCTGGTGTACGCGGTCGGCACCGACGCGGACGGGACGCACACCCTGATCAACGCCGTGGCCGCGGGCACCGGCGCCGCCCGCTGGAAGGCGCGGCTGGCGGGCATGCTGCAGCCCATCGGCAGCCAGGGCGGTTCGCTGTTCCTGCTGTCCGTCGACCCCGGCTCGGGGGACGCCGACGGTGTCGTCCGGTACACGCCGGCCACGAAGGCCGTACGCCGGATCGCGTTGTCCGTGCCGCTCACGGCGCCCCAGGCCGCCGTGCGGGGCGATGTCGTGCACCTGCTGGCGACCGGCGGTTCACTGGACGCCCTCGACCTCGGCACCGGCAAGCGGCTGTGGCACACCGAGACGTCCGTGAGCCGTGGTTCGGCGCCGGTCGCCTCCGCCGGCGAGGTGTACTTCACCGCACCCGACGGGCGCCTGCTCGCCGTCGACGCGCGCGACGGAAGCCTGGTAGGCCAGACACCGCCGCGCCTCGGCGCGAACGCGGGCGAGGTCGCCGCCGTCCTGCCGGCCCCGCTGCTCGTCGGCAGCCGCGTCTACGCCACCTCGCCCGACGGATCCGTCTTCGCCCTGGACGGATCCGACCCGAAGTCCTGGTGACGTACCAAGGGGCCGCCCCACCGGGGGCGGACCCTTGCGCGATACGCGGGCTCAGCCCAGCTTGGAGACGTCGCGCACCGCGCCCTTGTCCGCGCTGGTCGCCATCGCCGCGTAGGCGCGCAGGGCGGCGGAGACCTTGCGGTCGCGGTTCCTGGGGGCGTGGACGCCGTTCAGGGACTGCTCGCGGCGGGCCAGTTCGGCCTCGTCCACCAGCAGCTCGATCGTGCGGTTCGGGATGTCGATGCGGATGCGGTCGCCGTCCTGGACCAGGGCGATGGTGCCGCCGGAGGCCGCCTCGGGGGAGGCGTGGCCGATGGACAGGCCCGAGGTGCCGCCGGAGAAGCGGCCGTCGGTGATCAGGGCGCAGGTCTTGCCCAGGCCGCGGCCCTTCAGGTACGAGGTCGGGTACAGCATCTCCTGCATGCCGGGGCCGCCCTTGGGGCCCTCGTAGCGGATGACGACGACGTCGCCGTCCTTGACCTCCTGGGTGAGGATGCGCTGGACGGCCTCCTCCTGGGACTCGCAGACGACCGCGGGGCCCTCGAAGGTCCAGATCGACTCGTCCACGCCGGCCGTCTTCACCACACAGCCGTCGACCGCGAGGTTGCCCTTGAGGACCGCGAGGCCGCCGTCCTTGGAGTACGCGTGCTCGACGGAGCGGATGCAGCCGCCCTCGGCGTCCTCGTCCAGGGCCTGCCAGCGCTCGGACTGGGAGAAGGCCTCGGCGGAGCGGACACAGCCGGGGGCCGCGTGCCACAGCTCGACCGCCTCGGGCGAGGGCGAGCCGCCGCGGACGTCCCAGGTCTTCAGCCAGTCGGACAGCGACGGGCTGTGGACCGCGTGCACGTCCTCGTTGAGCAGGCCCGCGCGGTGCAGCTCGCCGAGCAGGGCCGGGATGCCGCCGGCGCGGTGCACGTCCTCCATGTAGTACGTGCGGTTCTTCGCGACGTTCGGGGCCACCTTCGCCAGGCACGGCACCCGGCGCGAGACGGCGTCGATCTGCTCCAGGCCGAAGGGGACGCCCGCCTCCTGGGCGGCGGCCAGCAGGTGCAGGATCGTGTTGGTGGAGCCGCCCATCGCGATGTCCAGGGCCATGGCGTTCTCGAAGGCCTGGAAGGTGGCGATGTTGAGGGGGAGGACCGACTCGTCGTCCTGCTCGTAGTAGCGGCGGGTGAGGTCCATGACCGTGCGGGCCGCGTCGACGTAGAGCTGCCTGCGCGCGGTGTGGGTGGCGAGGACCGAGCCGTTGCCGGGCAGGGACAGGCCGATCGCCTCGGTCAGGCAGTTCATCGAGTTGGCGGTGAACATGCCGGAACAGCTGCCGCAGGTCGGGCAGGCGTTCTCCTCGATCCGGAGGATGTCCTCGTCGGAGATCTTGTCGTTGACGGCGTCGGAGATCGCGTCGACCAGGTCGAGCGTACGGACCGTGCCGTCGACCAGCGTGGCCCGGCCGGACTCCATCGGGCCGCCGGAGACGAAGACCGTCGGGATGTTCAGGCGCAGGGCCGCAAGGAGCATGCCCGGGGTGATCTTGTCGCAGTTGGAGATGCAGACCAGGGCGTCGGCGCAGTGCGCCTCGACCATGTACTCCACGCTGTCCGCGATCAGGTCGCGGGAAGGCAGGGAGTAGAGCATGCCGCCGTGGCCCATGGCGATGCCGTCGTCCACGGCGATCGTGTTGAACTCGCGCGGGATGCCGCCCGCCTCCGTGATCGCCTCGCTGACGATGCGGCCGACCGGCTGGAGGTGGGTGTGGCCCGGCACGAACTCGGTGAAGGAGTTCGCGACCGCGATGATCGGCTTCCGGCCGATGTCCGCACCGGGTACACCGGAGGCGCGCATCAGGGCGCGGGCGCCCGCCATGTTGCGGCCGTGGGTGACTGTGCGGGACCTCAGCTCGGGCATCGTCGCTCGCTCCTTCAATGACCTTCTGGAATGACTTTCTGGAATGACCTTCTGGCTGTGCGTCCAGAGAGTTCCGGGTGTCTACGAGACTACGCCGCCCCTCCAAGGGCTGGACACGGATGTCCGGAATGCGGGACGCGTGTTTCACCTGTCCGTGAGGTGGCGCTGTACGACGGGGGCGACGCGCGCGATGATCTGCTCCAGGTCCGCCGACGCCAGCGGCTCCAGCTTGATCACGTAGCGCACCATCGCCACGCCCACCAGCTGGGCGGCGGCCAGCTCGGCACGCAGCTCCGGGTCCGGCAGGTCCACCTGGACGGCGATCCGGCGCAGCAGCTGGGAGGCGATCAGCCGGCGGAACACGGCGGCCGCGGTGTCGTTGTTGACGGCCGAGCGGACGATGGCCAGCAGCGGGGTACGGGTCGTGGGGTTCTCCCACACGCCGAAGAAGAAGCGGGTCAGCCGCTCGCCCACCCCGTCCAGCCGGCCGTCGGCGATCGCCACCGGCGCGTCGAGCGCGGGCGCGACGGCCACGGCGACGGCCGCCTCGAAGACCTGTTCCTTGGTGCCGAAGTAGTGGTGGACGAGGGCGGAGTCGACGCCGGCCGCCTTGGCGATGCCGCGGACGGACGTCTTCTCGTAGCCGCGCTCGGAGAACTCCTCGCGGGCCGCGGTGAGGATGCGGTCGCGGGTGCCGGCGGACTCCGTGCGCGGGGGTCTGCCCCTTCTGCGGGCGGCCTTCCCGGAGGGAGACGGCGTCTCGCCGGAGGGAGGCGGGGCCTCGCCGGACGGAGGCAGGGCCTCGCCGGACGGAGGCCGGGTCGCGTCGGGGAGCGGCGGGGTCTCGTTCATGGCCGTGGCACCCGTACCGCCGAGGCCAGGTGTTTACGGGTGAAGGCCAGGGCCTCGGCGAGGTCCGCCTCGCGCTCGGCGCTGGACATCGCGCGCCGGGTGTTGACCTCGATGACGACATGGCCGTCGAAGCCGGAGAGGGTCAGGTGTTCCAGCAGCTCGGCGCAGGGCTGGGTGCCGCGGCCGGGCACCAGGTGCTCGTCCTTGGCGGAGCCCTTGCCGTCGGCGAGGTGGACGTGGCCGAGCCGGTCGCCCATGCGGTCGATCATCTCCAGGGCGTCGGTGCGGGCCGTCGCCGTATGGCTGAGGTCGATCGTGAAGTGCCGGTAGTCGTGCTGGGTGACGTCCCAGTCGGGGGCGTACGCGAGCATCTCGCGGTCGCGGTAGCGCCAGGGGTACATGTTCTCGACGGCGAACCGTACGTCCGTCTCGTCCGCCATCCGCCAGATCCCGTCGACGAAGTCGCGCGCGTACTGCCGCTGCCAGCGGAAGGGCGGGTGGACGACGACGGTGGAGGCACCCAGCTTCTCGGCGGCCGCCCGGGCCCGCTGCAGCTTGACCCAGGGGTCGGTCGACCAGACCCGCTGGGTGATCAGCAGACAGGGGGCGTGGACGGCCAGGACCGGGATGCCGTGGTAGTCCGACAGGCGGCGCAGCGCCTCGATGTCCTGGCTGACCGGGTCGGTCCAGACCATGACCTCGACACCGTCGTACCCGAGGCGCGCGGCGATCTCGAAGGCCGTCGCCGTGGACTCCGGGTAGACGGAGGCTGTCGACAGCGCGACGGGCACGTCCCTTGGTTCAGCCACGTCCGTCACCTTACGGGGTGCAGTGGCCCGGGTGTCGGGTGCCTGTTCGCCGTTGTGAGCTTTGCCATTCGGGCGGGCGCGAGCCTCCTTCGCGATTGCTCGCGCCCCTAGGACCTAGGGGAGTCACGCCGAACCCATGTGATCGAGCCGCCGGAGGATCACGCCCTCGCGCAGGGCCCACGGGCACACCTCCAGGCTCTCCACGCCGAAGAGGTCCATCGCGGCCTCCGCCACCAGGGCGCCGGCGAGGAGCTGGCCCGCCCTGCCCTCCGAGACTCCCGGCAGTTCGCCGCGCTGCTCCGCCGTCATGCCGGCCAGGCGGGGAACCCAGGCCTCCAGGGACTCGCGTTTGAGTTCGCGCTGGACGTAGAGGCCCTCGGCGCTGCGCGCGGCGCCGGCGATGCGGGCCAGCTGCTTGAAGGTCTTGGAGGTGGCGACCACGTGGTCGGGGGCGCCTCTGCGGCTGAATTCGCCGACCGTGCGGGCGATCTCCGTGCGCACATGGCGGCGCAGCGCCCGGACGTCCTCGGGGGCGGGCGGGTCGCCGGGCAGCCAGCCCGCGGTGAGCCGGCCGGCGCCGAGCGGCAGGGAGACGGCGGCGTCCGGCTCCTCGTCTATGCCGTACGCGATCTCCAGGGAGCCGCCGCCGATGTCCAGGACCAGCAGCTTTCCGGCGGACCAGCCGAACCAGCGGCGGACGGCGAGGAAGGTCAGACGCGCCTCCTCCGCGCCGGCGAGGACCTGGAGCCGTACGCCGGTCTCGGCCTCCACGCGCGCGAGGACGTCGTCGGCGTTGACCGCCTCGCGGACGGCGGAGGTCGCGAACGGCAGCAGGTCCTCGACGCCCTTGTCCTCGGCGGCCTGGAGCGCGTCCTGTACGACGGCGACCAGCTTGTGGATGCCGTCGTCGCCGATGGCACCGCTGTCGTCGAGGAGTTGGGCGAGCCGAAGATCGGCCTTGTGCGAATGCGCGGGCAGCGGGCGCGCGCCGGGGTGGGCGTCCACCACCAGCAGATGCACCGTGTTCGAACCCACGTCCAGGACACCGAGTCTCATATACGGAACGCTACTGCCAGATCGCCCGTCCACGGTCCCCGGAGCGGGCCCGGGCCACTTACCCTGGACGGGTGCCAAAGACGAAAAAGGCGAAGGGCCACAAATCCTCCAAGGGATTGAAGGATTCTGCGCAGGCGAAGGCGTCGTCCATGTCGAAGAAGTCCCAGCAGGCCGCGAACGCGAGCGACGAGAAGGGGCTCGACTTCGCGCGCGCCTGGGTGGAGTTTCCGGATCCGGCGGACGACGAGCAGGTCTTCCGCTGTGACCTGACATGGCTGACCTCTCGCTGGAACTGCATCTTCGGCAGCGGCTGCCAGGGCATCCAGGCGGGCCGCGCGGACGACGGGTGCTGCTCGCTGGGCGCGCACTTCTCCGACGAGGACGACGAGAAGCGGGTCGCCGAGCATGTGGCGCGGCTCACGCCGGAGATCTGGCAGCACCATGACGAGGGCACGCGGGGCGGCTGGGTGTCGAAGGACGAGGAGGGGTCCCGGCAGACGCGGCCCTTCCAGGGATCCTGCATCTTCCAGAACCGGCCCGGTTTCGCGGGCGGCGCGGGCTGCTCGCTGCACATCCTCGCCCTGAAGGAGGGCCGGGAGCCGCTGGAGACCAAACCGGACGTGTGCTGGCAGCTGCCGATCCGGCGGACGTACGACTGGATCGACCGGCCCGACGACACGCGTGTCCTCCAGGTGTCGATCGGGGAGTACGACCGCCGGGGCTGGGGTCCGGGCGGTCATGATCTGCACTGGTGGTGCACCTCGGCGACCTCGGCGCACGGTGCGGGCGAGCCGGTGTACGTCTCCTACCGGGCCGAACTGACCGAGCTGATGGGCAAGGCCGGCTACGACCGCCTGGCCGAGCTGTGCGAGGCGCGGCTGGCGTCGCAGTTGCCGCTGGTCGCACCCCACCCCGCCGACCCGGCGACGTAGCCGCGCTTCCAGGCCGGGCGGGAAGAGCGGGAGTGCCGATACCCACGTCCCTCAGCTCCCCGAGGGGCTCGGTGTCCCGCTGCCCGGCGGCGGAGTGGGTGTCGGGGATGCGGGCGGTGACGGGGCCGTGGGTGTCGGGCTCGGGTCGGCTGACGACGGGGGCGGGCTCGAAGGGGGGCCTGTGGGGGGAGTGCTGGAGGGCGTCGGGTCCGGGCCGGCGGAGGACTGCGGGGGTGTGGGGTGCGTCGGGCGGGCCGGGGCCGTGCCGTAGCCGTCGATCGTGACCACCGTGCCGGCCGGGGAGATCGCCACCTGCGCGTGCCAGTGGCCGGAGGGCTCACGGAGGTGGTCGACGTACATCTTGATCGTCAACGTTTCGCCGGGCGCGAGGGTTCCCGAGGACTGGCTGAGGTAGAGCCAGCCCGCCGCCGTGGACGCGGACCAGCGGACCGGGGCGGTGCCCGAGGCGGCGAGGGTGATCAGCGTGGTGTCGCCGTCGTTCACGGCACCGACGTCGAGCCGCCCCGCGCCCTTCGCGCCGGCTCCGCCGACGCTGACGACCTGCACGGAGACGTCCGCCTTGCCGTTGTCGCCGGCCCGCGCGCCCGGCTTCGGGCTGGCGTTGCCCGCGTTCTCGTAGCCACCGCCCTGATCGCCGGCGAGGGCGTCGGGGCCCTGTGCCTCGCGCGCGGTGGGTGAGGGGCCGTCCCCGTCCGCCGTGGGAGCGCCCCGGTAGGCGGCCCACAGGGCCAGGACCGGCGCGGCCACCACGGTGGCGACGACCGTCGTCGTCACCGCACGCGCGCGCAGGCGGTCACGGCGGGCCGCGCGGTCCTTGGGGTCCATCGGGAAGCCGCGCCGGTCGAAGCGGGGTACGGCCGCGCCACGCGCGCGCGGGTGGTGGGCCAGGGCGACGTGCAGTGCCGCGCGGGGTGCCTCGAGGACGGGCAGCTCGGCGGGGGTGACCGTGGCGCCGGGCCAGCGGCCGGGGTCGGCGCGCTCGGCGGTGCGGCGGCAGCGCGGGCAGTTGTCCACGTGCCGGACCAGCTCGCGGCGCAGGGCCGCGCTGAGGACCAGCCCGCTGTCACCCGTGAGGTGGGCCACGCCCGGACAGCCGCCGGTCTCGACGACGGCGAGGGCGGCACGCGTGCGCTCGACCTCGCAGGCGGCGGAGGCGAGCAGGTCGCGCGCGGTGCCGGGCGCCATCCCGAGGACGGCGGCGACCTCGTGCGCGGTGAGGTGGTGGCGGACGGCCAGCTCCAGCGCCTCACGCTGCTCGGGGGTCGTGCCGGCCGCCTCCGGCCAGGCCAGCAGGCCGAGTTCGCGGCGCCGCCGCTCCTGGACCTCCGGGGCGAGGGACGGCTCGGGGACCCGGCTCGCGGCTCCGGACCGGCCGGCCGCGTGGTTGGCCTGACGTTTCTGCTTGGCCTCGGCCAGCCCGCGCAGGCACGCCCAGCGGGCCAGCGCGTACAGCCAGGCCCTGCGGTCGGCGGCGGCCTCCGGGACGCGGTGCGCGCGCCGCTCGGCCAGCGCGAGGACGTCGCCGAGGGCGGCGGTGGCCGCGTCGTGGTCGCACAGCACCGACAGGCAGTAGGTGAACAGTCCGTCCAGGTACGGCTCGTAGCGTGCCGGCGGCCGGTGGGCGAGGGTGCGCGCGGCGGCGCGGTCGCGCGCCTCCCGCGCCTCTCGTGCTTCACGCGCCTCGCCGTGCGCTCTGTGCGCGCCGGTGGTGCGGGTCGTGGTCTCCGGACTGCTGCTCATCACCTGTGCGACCGTAGGCGGCGGCAGAGTGTCCCTTCTTGCACCTTGAGCACTTTTAATCCGTACGGGTGAAACGATCCCTCATAAGGGGACAGGAACCCTTTGCTCCTTGGCGCGAACCCGAGGGGTGGTGGCCGATACCGGTTCACCCACAGGCGACCTGGGGGTACCCGTCCCCGGTCCGGGGACCGGTTGTCAGTGCCGGGGGCTACGGTTTCCGCATGGCTGCCCGTACGAAGACCACCAAGGACCGCCCGTCCTACCGCTGCACGGAGTGCGGCTGGCAGACGGCCAAGTGGCTCGGCCGCTGCCCGGAGTGCCAGGCCTGGGGCACGGTCGAGGAGTACGGCACGCCCGCGGTCCGCACGACGGCACCGGGCCGTGTCACCACCTCGGCGCTGCCCATCGGCCAGGTCGACGGCCGGCAGGCCACCGCCCGCACGACCGGCGTGCCCGAGCTGGACCGGGTGCTCGGCGGCGGTCTCGTGCCCGGAGCGGTCGTCCTGCTCGCGGGCGAGCCCGGCGTCGGCAAGTCCACCTTGCTGCTGGACGTGGCCGCCAAGTCCGCGAGCGCCGAGCACCGCACGCTCTATGTCACCGGCGAGGAGTCGGCGAGCCAGGTGCGGCTGCGCGCGGACCGCATCGGCGCGCTGGACGACCATCTGTACCTGGCCGCCGAGACCGACCTGTCCGCCGTGCTCGGCCACTTGGACGAGGTCAAGCCGTCCCTGCTGATCCTGGACTCGGTGCAGACGGTCGCCTCCCCCCAGATCGAGGGCGCGCCCGGCGGCATGGCCCAGGTGCGGGAGGTCGCCGGGGCGCTCATCCGGGCGTCCAAGGACCGGGGCATGTCCACACTGCTGGTGGGCCATGTCACCAAGGACGGCGCGATCGCGGGCCCCCGCCTCCTGGAGCACCTGGTGGACGTCGTCCTGCACTTCGAGGGCGACCGGCACGCGCGCCTGCGCCTGGTGCGCGGCGTGAAGAACCGCTACGGCGCCACGGACGAGGTCGGCTGCTTCGAGCTGCACGACGAGGGCATCACCGGCCTCGCCGACCCCAGCGGCCTGTTCCTGACCCGGCGGGACGAGCCGGTGCCGGGCACCTGCCTGACCGTCACCCTGGAGGGCCGCCGCCCGCTGGTGGCCGAGGTGCAGGCGCTGACCGTCGACTCGCAGATTCCCTCCCCGCGCCGTACGACGTCGGGCCTGGAGACCTCCCGGGTGTCGATGATGCTCGCGGTGCTGGAGCAGCGTGGCCGCATCAGCGCGCTCGGCAAGCGGGACATCTACTCCGCGACGGTGGGCGGGGTGAAGCTGTCCGAGCCGGCCGCCGACCTCGCCGTGGCGCTGGCGCTCGCCTCCGCCGCCAGCGACACCCCGCTGCCGAAGAACCTGGTGGCCATCGGCGAGGTGGGCCTCGCGGGCGAGGTCAGACGGGTCACGGGTGTGCAGCGCCGGCTCGCCGAGGCGCACCGGCTGGGCTTCACGCACGCGCTCGTGCCGACCGATCCGGGCAAGGTGCCGCCCGGTATGAAGGTCCTGGAAGTCGCGGACATGGGGGACGCGCTGCGGGTCCTGCCGCGCTCCCGTCGCCGAGAGGCCCCACGGGAGGCGGAGGACCGCCGGTAGACTTTGCCCAGGTCTCGCCCGTCCGTACGAACCGCGTGCGGGAGCGGGGGCGCGTCAGAACCTGCGACCGGAGGAGTGCAGTGGCAGCCAACGACCGGGCAGCAGCTCCCGGAAAGTCCGGTGGGAGTGCCGGTTCCGATGGCCTGATGCGCGCCTCGCTGAGCGCCGTGGCTCCCGGTACGGCCCTGCGTGACGGCCTCGAGCGCGTGCTGCGCGGCAACACCGGCGGGCTGATCGTCCTCGGCTCGGACAAGACGGTCGAGGCGATGTGCACGGGCGGTTTCGTGCTGGACGTGGAGTTCACCGCGACCCGGCTGCGGGAGCTGTGCAAGCTGGACGGCGGCATCGTCCTGTCGTCGGACCTGTCGAAGATCCTGCGCGCGGGCGTGCAGCTGGTGCCGGACCCGACGATCCCGACGGAGGAGACGGGCACCCGGCACCGTACGGCGGACCGGGTGAGCAAGCAGGTCGGTTTCCCCGTCGTCTCGGTCTCCCAGTCGATGCGCCTGATCGCCCTGTACGTGGACGGTCAGCGCCGCGTCCTGGAGGACTCGGCGGCGATCCTGTCCCGCGCGAACCAGGCACTGGCCACCCTGGAGCGGTACAAGCTCCGGCTGGACGAGGTGGCGGGCACGCTGTCGGCGCTGGAGATCGAGGACCTGGTGACGGTCCGGGACGTCTCCGCCGTCGCCCAGCGGCTGGAGATGGTCCGGCGCATCGCCACCGAAATCGCCGAATACGTGGTCGAACTGGGCACGGACGGCCGCCTTCTGGCCCTCCAGCTGGAGGAGCTGATCGCGGGCGTCGAGCCGGACCGCGAGCTGGTCGTACGGGACTACGTCCCCGAGCCGACGGCGAAGCGCTCCCGCACGGTCGAGGAGGCGCTGTCCGAGCTGGACGCGCTGACCCACGCGGAGCTGCTGGAACTCGGCACGGTGGCGCGTGCGCTCGGCTACACCGGATCTCCTGAGACGCTGGACTCCGCGGTGTCCCCGCGGGGCTTCCGGCTGCTGGCGAAGGTTCCGCGGCTGCCGGGCGCGATCATCGACCGGCTGGTGGAGCATTTCGGCGGCCTGCAGAAGCTGCTCGCCGCGAGCGTCGATGACCTGCAGACCGTGGACGGTGTGGGCGAGGCCCGGGCGCGCAGCGTGCGGGAGGGACTGTCGCGGCTGGCGGAGTCCTCGATTCTCGAGCGGTACGTCTAGCACGCCCGTCGAAGGGGCGCGGGGCACGACGGATCCCCCCCGGGCTGTCGGGCGCCTCAGTCCGCCGACAGCACGAACGAAGCCTGGAGCTTGCCGAAGCCCGGCGTCCTGGCCTCCAGCAGATACGTGTCCGCCTTCGCCGAGCCCGCCGCAGGCGTCGCGCACTGAGCGGCGCTCGGCTTGCGGTCCCACTTCACCGTGTACGTGATGCTCTGGCCGGCCGGCACCCGGAAGACGAGGTGCGCGGCTCCCCGGGGGCAGTCGGACGACGTCCAGTACGCGTCATGGCCGTCCGTCGGCGTGATGGTCAACACCGCGTTCTTCGGGCCGAGATCGATCTTGCAGTCGGTCGAGGCGCCGTTCTTCGCGGTGAGCTGGAAGGCCGGGGTCTGGTCCGGCGAGTAGGAGTTCTGCAGGCTCTTCAGGCTCAACGCCACTGTGGAGGAGGTGCAGTTGGGCAGCGAGGACGACGCCGGGAGCGCATCCCCCGCGACGACACTGCCGCCACCGGCGCCGCCCGAGGACGAGCCGTCACCGGACCCCGAGGAACCGGAGGAGGATCCGGAGGAAGAGGACCCGGAAGAACCGGAACCGCCGTCGTCGCCCGAGGAGGAGCCGCTCCCCCCGCCGCCCGACTCGTCGCGTCCGCCAGGGTGTTGGCTGATCGCGGGCCCGGACGAGGACGGGCCGGGGGTGATCGTGTGCGCGGGATTCTTGCCGCTGGACGTGTCGTTGCGCTTCTTGCCGCCCCCGCCGCCGGCGGTGACGACCCAGGTGATCAGCAGCGCCGACACGACGACCACGGACAGCAGTACGGCCCTCCTTCGCCAGTAGATGGAGGAGGGAAGCGGCCCGACCGGATTGCGCAGAGATCCCACGCGGAAACTGTACGAGAGATCGGCGCGCTTGCTTGCGTCACCCGCCGCGCGTGCGCCAACTTTTCCCGATCATCATCCCGGCAACTGCCGTGACGCCCAAGGTTCTTCGCTCTCCGCCACGCTCGGTGACCGTGCCGTCACCCACCCCGCCCGCCGAGGCGTGGCAGGATCGGAAGGCCATGACTGAGAAGCTTCACACCCCCGTGATCGCCTGGTTCGACACCCATGCCCGCGACCTGCCCTGGCGCCGCCCGGAGGCGGGCCCGTGGGGTGTGATGGTCAGCGAGTTCATGCTCCAGCAGACCCCGGTCAACCGGGTGCTGCCGGTGTACGAGGAGTGGCTGGCCCGCTGGCCGCGCCCCGCCGACCTCGCCAAGGAGGCGCCGGGCGAGGCGGTGCGCGCCTGGGGCAGGCTCGGCTATCCGCGCCGGGCGCTCAGGCTGCACGGCGCCGCGGTCGCCATAACGGAACGGCACGGCGGGGACGTACCGACGGACCACGCACAGCTGCTGGCGCTGCCCGGGATCGGCGAGTACACGGCCGCCGCGGTGGCCTCGTTCGCGTACGGGCAGCGGCATGCGGTGCTGGACACCAATGTGCGCCGGGTCTTCGCGCGGGCGGTGGTGGGGGTGCAGTACCCGCCGAACGCGACCACGGCCGCCGAGCGCAGGCTCGCCCGTGAACTGCTGCCCGAGGACGAGAAGACGGCTGCGCGCTGGGCCGCCGCCTCCATGGAGCTGGGCGCACTGGTGTGCACGGCGAAGAACGAGGGGTGCGCGCAGTGCCCCATCGCCTCGCAGTGCGCCTGGCGGCTGGCCGGCAAGCCGGAGCACGTGGGGCCACCGCGCCGCGGGCAGACGTACGCAGGCACGGACCGCCAGGTGCGCGGCAAGCTGCTGGCCGTGTTGCGGGAGGCGCACGCGCCGGTGCCGCAGGCCGTGCTGGACCGGGTGTGGCACGAGCCGGTGCAGCGCGCCCGCGCGCTCGACGGGCTTGTCACCGACGGTCTGGTGGAGCCACTGCCCGGTGGTCTGTATCGGCTGCCGCTGAGCTGACGCACAGCCAAGTCACAGGGGCGGCGCCTTCGTTACGAAGCATCAAACCCGACAAAGCACTATATAAAGGGACATAACAACCGCCTCCCGTACCCCGGACCCTCTTCCGTTACACAACCGACGGATAGCCGATTGCTAGCCGAAGGCTGGCCCGCACAGCGCCGTGACAACGACTGCCTAACTTCTTTTCCGTGCCCGGCAGACCACCGGACACGGGGAACGCAGGAACGCAGGACTTCAGGCAACGGGCCGGAGTGAACGGGGAACGGAGGCGGTTGATCATGGCGCAGGGCGAGGTGCTCGAATTCGAGGAGTACGTCCGCTCCAGGCAGGACGCGCTGCTGCGCAGCGCCCGCCGGCTGGTCCCGGACCCGGTCGACGCCCAGGACCTGCTGCAGACCGCGCTGGTGCGGACGTACGGCCGCTGGGAGGGCATCGCCGACAAGCGGCTGGCCGACGCCTACCTGCGCCGCGTCATGATCAACACGCGGACCGAGTGGTGGCGGGCCCGCAAGCTGGAGGAGGTCCCGACCGAGCAGCTGCCGGACGCCTCCGTGGACGACTCCACCGAACAGCATGCCGACCGGGCTCTGCTGATGGACATCATGAAGGTACTCGCGCCGAAACAGCGCAGTGTTGTAGTACTGCGACACTGGGAGCAGATGTCCACGGAGGAGACGGCCGCCGCCCTCGGCATGTCGGCCGGTACGGTCAAGAGCACGCTGCACCGGGCGCTCGCCCGGCTCCGCGAGGAGCTGGAGGCCCGCGATCTGGACGCACGCGCGCTGGAGCGTGAGGAGCGGGAGCGTTGCGCGGCCTGACAGGGGCCGGGCCCGACGGGGCCCCAGGCGGTACACAGGCGGTGATCACGGTGGGGGCCGTGCTCGCCGCCCTCGCCCTTTTGGTCGCCGCGTGCGGCACGGGCGGCACGGGCGCCCGGGACGAGGGCCCGGCGCATGCCTCGGCGGTGGCGGGTGCCGTCGCCACGCCCTCGCCGAGCCCCTCCAGGTACAAGCGGGTGGACGCGATCGCGCTGGTCCGGCAGGACCCGTCGGTGTCCGCGGCGGTGAAGCGGGAGCTGAAGCCGTGCAGCGGCGAGTATCCGGTGGACGTCTCCTACGGCGAGCTGACCGGCGGCTCCGTCAACGACGTCGTGGTCAATGTGCTGACCTGCGGCGACTTGGTGGGCGTCGGCTCGTATGTGTACCGGAACGTCGGGGGCACGTACAAGAATGTGTTCAAGGCGGAGGAGTCGCCGGTCTACGCGGAGATCGACGGCGCCGACCTGACCGTGACCAAGCAGGTGTACGACACGGACGACCCGGTGTCGAACCCGTCCCGGGAGACCGTGATCACGTACCGCTGGAAGGCGGGCCGGTTCGCTCAGACGAGCAGCCACGAGACCGACTACAGCAAGGCGGGCGGCGACACGACGATCGCCCCCGACAACTGACCGACCGCTGACCGACCACTGAACGACCGCTGACCGACCACCGACCGACCACGACAAGCGACTGATCACGAGGACTGAGAGCACCGGGATGGCAGAGCAGACCCACGTCCTGTTCGTCGAGGACGACGACGTCATCCGTGAGGCCACCCAGCTCGCCCTGGAGCGGGACGGCTTCGCGGTCACCGCCATGCCCGACGGCCTGTCCGGCCTGGAGGCGTTCCGGGCCGACCGCCCCGACATCGCGCTGCTGGACGTCATGGTCCCCGGCCTGGACGGCGTCAGCCTGTGCCGGCGGATCCGGGACGAGTCGACCGTGCCGGTGATCATGCTGTCGGCGCGCGCCGACTCCATCGACGTCGTCCTCGGCCTGGAGGCGGGCGCCGACGACTATGTGACCAAGCCGTTCGACGGCGCCGTGCTGGTCGCCCGGATCCGGGCGGTGCTGCGCCGCTTCGGGCACGCGGGCGGCGGCGCGCAGGGCGAGCAGGCCGCGGACGAGGTGTCCGGCGGCGTGCTCACCTTCGGCGACCTGGAGATCGACACCGAGGGCATGGAGGTGCGCCGGGCCGAGCGGCCGGTGGCGCTCACTCCCACCGAGATGCGTCTGCTGCTGGAGTTCTCCTCCGCGCCGGGCACCGTGCTCTCCCGCGACAAGCTGCTGGAGCGCGTGTGGGACTACGGCTGGGGCGGGGACACCCGGGTCGTCGACGTCCATGTGCAGCGGCTGCGCCAGAAGATCGGCCAGGACCGGATCGAGACGGTCCGCGGCTTCGGCTACAAGCTGAAGGCCTGAGCGGGGCGCACATGTGGGGGTTCCTTCGGCGGCCGAAGCGCCGCGTGGAGCGCATGGATCTGCGCACCGGGCTCAGATGGAAGCTCAGCGCCGCGATCGCGCTGGTGGCCGGTCTCGTGGCGATCGTGCTGAGCCTGGTCGTGCACAACGCGGCCCGGGTCTCGATGCTGGACAACGCGCGCGAGCTGGCCAACGACCGCGTCCAGATCGCCCAGCGCAACTACGAGCTGAACCGCCACCCCAACTTCCCCAACATCAAGCTCGACGACCCCGAACTGCCTGCCGCGCTGCGCGAGACGCTCGAGCAGGGCCGGATGGTCAGCGACGTCTCCGACCACGGCGGGAGGGCGGACATCTGGGCGGCCGTGCCGGTCAAGGACGGGCACGTACTGTCGTACCACAGCCATCTGCCGGGTCCTTCGGCCAACATGATGAAGGATCTCGACCAGGCACTGGTCATCGGTTCGGTCGCGGTCGTGCTGGGCGGCAGCGCGCTCGGCGTGCTGATCGGCGGGCAGTTGTCCCGTCGGCTGCGCAAGGCGGCCGCGGCCGCGAACCAGGTCGCCAAGGGCGAGACCGACGTGCGGGTACGGGAGGCCATCGGCGGGGTCGTACGGGACGAGACCGACGATCTCGCGCGCGCGGTGGACGCCATGGCGGACGCTCTGCGGCAGCGCCTGGAGGCCGAGCGCCGGGTCACCGCCGACATCGCGCACGAACTGCGCACCCCGGTGACGGGCCTGCTCACGGCGGCCGAACTCCTGCCCCCCGGCCGCCCCACGGAACTGGTCCTGGACCGGGCGAAGGCGATGCGCACGCTGGTGGAGGACGTCCTGGAGGTGGCCCGGCTGGACGGCGCCTCGGAGCGGGCCGAGTTGCAGGACATCATGCTCGGCGAGTTCGTCGCCCGGCGCGTGGCGGCCAAGGACCCGGACGTCGTTGTACGGGTGGTGCACGAGTCGGAGGTCACGACCGACCCGCGCCGCCTGGAGCGGGTGCTGTTCAACCTGCTGGCGAACGCCGCCCGGCACGGCCGGCCCCCGATCGAGGTGACCGTCGAAGGCCGGGTCATCCGGATAAGGGACCACGGCCCCGGCTTTCCCGAGGAACTCCTCGCCGACGGCCCGAGCCGCTTCCGCACCGGCAGCATGGACCGCGCCGGGCAGGGCCACGGCCTCGGCCTGACCATCGCGGCCGGCCAGGCCCGCGTCCTCGGCGCCCGCCTGACCTTCCGCAACGTCCGGCCCGTGGGAGCCCCGCCCCACATCCCCTCGGAGGGCGCGGTGGCGGTGCTGTGGCTCCCGGAACACGCTCCCACCGCGACAGGGAGTTATCCGACGCTGCCGATGTCGGGGGGCAGCGTCTCGTAGCATCAGCTCGGCCGGATGGGCGTCCCGAGGACATCGCCCGCGTCTTCGGGCTTAGGCCCAGTCCCGCTCCAGGTCCAGCCCGCCCTCGCGCCGCTGGGTGAAGGAGAACCAGTTGCCGGAGTCGTCCCGGAAGAGGGCCTCGGTGCCGTAGGGGCGCTCCTGGGGTTCCTGGAGGAACTCGACCCCGCGGTCCTTGAGCTTCTTGTAGTCGCCGTGGATGTCGTCGGTCGCGAGCACGCCGGCGCCGAGGGCTCCCTTGCTGATGAGCTTGCGCATCATCTCGGCGGAGTCGGGGTCCATCGCGGGCGGTCCGGGCACCATGAGCGTCAGCTCGACGTCGGGCTGGCCGGGCGCGCCCACGGTGAGCCAGCGCATGCCGCCCTCCCCCATGGTCATGTCCGTACGGACCTCCAGACCGAGCTTGTGGGTGTAGAACTCCTTGGCCCGGTCCTGGTCGAGGACCCAGACGGTGGTGATGGCCAGTCCCTTGATCATGGTTCTGCTCTCCTGTCGGCGGTGCCGGTGACGTTGTCGGCGCATTCCCCTTCGTCACCGTAGGCAGGGCCAGGCGCGGACCGCTTCTCCGATCTTGCGGTGCTGAAATTGCCGGCCCAGAGCATGACGTAGCAGCCGGGTATCAGGGAGGCTCCGCGGCCCACGTGCCGTGCGCGGTACGCGCTCGGGGTGAGTCCCGTACGAGCCTTGAAGCGGGCGGAGAACGTGCCGAGGCTGCTGAAGCCGACCAGCGTGCAGATCTCGGTCACCGTGAGATCGGCGCAGCGCAGCATCTCCTCGGCCCGCTCGATCCGCCGGTGGGTCAGATACTGGCCCGGCGTCTGGCCGTAGGCCTCCTTGAAGGCGCGCAGGAAGTGATACCGCGAGTACCCGGCGCGGGCGGCGACCGCGTCCAGATCGAGACCGGGGTCGGCCCAGTCCCGGTCCATGGCGTCCTTGGCCAGACGCATGCGGCGCAGCTTGTCCATGAAGCCGATGGTGGCAGAAGGGTCTGACACCGCCTTCCCGGCCGAGCGAGCCGGACGGGCGAGTGACGGCGGGTGAGGGGCAAAAAGAAGAAGACCCCGGGGCGGACACCGACCGGGGTCTTCAGCTCAGGGTGAGGTCAGACGGCCTCGACCATCGGCATCGCGGGAGCGGCGTCCTCGCTCTCGGCCGAGGGCTTGGCACCGGCGCCCCGCAGCGGCACCTCCTTCACGAACAGCGCCGCGATCAGCACGATCACCGCGATGCCCGCGCCCAGCAGGAACGCCGAGTGCGTACCGGCGGAGACGGCGTGCTGGTACGCCTCCCGGATCATCGGCGGCAGCTTCTTCAGGCTCTTGGCGTCCAGCGCCGCGCTCTTCTCGGTCATGTGCTTGCCGGCCGCTCCGGCCCGCTCGGCCATGACGTGCTTGACCCGGTCGTTGAACAGCGCGCCCATGATGGCCACGCCGAAGGAGGAGCCGAGCGTACGGAAGAGCGTCGCGGACGAGGAGGCCACGCCCATGTCCTTCATCTCCACGCTGTTCTGCGCCACCAGCATGGTGATCTGCATCAGGCAGCCCATGCCCAGGCCCAGTACGGCCATGTAGATGCCGGAGGTCAGCCGGGTCGTACCGGTGCCCATGAGGGACAGCAGATACAGTCCGGCGATCATCAGCGCACCGCCGGCGATCGGGAAGATCTTGTAGCGGCCGCTGTTGGTGGTGACCCGGCCCGCGACCATCGAGGTCACGAGCATCGCGCCGAGCATCGGCAGGAGCAGCAGACCGGAGTTGGTCGCGGAGGCGCCCTGCACCGACTGCTGGTACAGCGGCAGGTAGAGCGTGGCGCCGAACATCACGAAGCCGGTGATGAAGCCGATGACCGACATCAGGGTGAAGTTGCGGCTCTTGAACATGTGCAGCGGCAGCACCGGCTCGGCGGCCCTGGTCTGCCACCACACGAACCCGATCAGCGAGACGACGCCGATGGCGATCAGTTCCATGATCCGCGCGGAGGTCCAGGCGTACTCGGTGCCGCCCCAGGTGGTGACCAGCACGATCGAGGTGATGCCCACGGTCAGCAGGGCGACACCCAGGAAGTCGATGCGCGCCCGCGCCCGCTTCTTCGGCAGGTGCAGCACGGCGCTGACCAGCGCCAGGGCCACGGCGCCCAGCGGGAGGTTGATGTAGAACGACCAGCGCCAGCCCCAGTTGTCGGTGATGGTGCCGCCGACCAGCGGACCGCCGATCATCGCCAGCGCCATGACGCCGGCCATCATGCCGGTGTACTTGCCGCGCTCCCGCGGCGGGATCAGATCGCCGATGATCGCCATGACGCCGACCATCAGACCGCCGGCGCCAAGACCCTGCACGGCGCGGAAGCCGATCAGCTGCCCCATGTTCTGGGCCATGCCGCTCAGGGCGGAGCCGATCAGGAAGAGGACGATCGAGCTGAGGAAGGCGCCCTTGCGCCCGTACATGTCACCGACCTTGCCCCAGATCGGGGTCGAGGCCGCGGTGGCCAGGGTGTAGCCGGTGACCACCCAGGACAGGTGCTCGAGGCCGCCCAGATCGCCCACGATCGTCGGCATCGCCGTACCCACGATCATGTTGTCGAGCATCGCGAGCATCATCGCGATCATGAGCGCGAGCAGGACCACCCGCACACTTCTGGGCTGTTTGCCCTCCGGGACGCTTATGACTGTGTCCGCCATCTCTTTCCACTCCCCCTACCGCGGCTACTTACTTGCCGCCCGGCTAGTTCACTACACTGGGGAAGGTAGCCCTTTTACTAGCCGGGCGTCAAGTAAGTTTCCGTGGGAGTGCGAGGAGTACGAGGATGGGCGTCACCATGGACGGCACGAAGCAGCAGCGCCGCGGCAACACCCGCCAGCGCATTCAGGATGTGGCGCTCGAACTCTTCGCGGAGCAGGGCTACGAGAAGACCTCCCTGCGCGAGATCGCCGAGCGTCTCGAGGTCACGAAGGCGGCTCTGTACTACCACTTCAAGACCAAGGAAGAGATCATCGTCAGTCTCTTCGACGATCTGACGAAGCCGATCGAGGACCTGATCGAGTGGGGCCGCAGCCAGCCGCACACCCTTGAGACCAAGCAGGACATCGTCCGGCGCTACAGCGCGGCGCTCGCCGGCGCGGAGCCACTGTTCCGCTTCATGCAGGAGAACCAGGCGACGGTACGGGAACTGCGCATCGGCGACACCTTCAAGGACCGGATGCGCGGCCTCAGGGACATCCTCATCGACCCGGAGGCCGAACTCGTCGACCAGGTGCGCTCCGTCAGCGCGATGTTCACGCTGCACGCCGGGATGTTCGTGATGCAGGACCTCGAGGGCGACCCCGAGAAGAAGCGCGAGGCCGTCCTCGAAGTCGCCCTGGACCTGATCACGCAGGCGCACGAACACGCCCGTGCGCAGGACCGGTTGAGAGAGTGACACCCTTGCCGGCGGCAGTCCGGCACAGGTGCGCGTACGGCAATGTGACGCACACCTCTAGGCACCTACTGTCCAGTAACCCTGCGGTTCCCCTCACGCCACCCTCACCTCAGATCATGCCCCTGACATTCAGGCCGCCCATCCGCGTGAGAGGACCCCCACCGATGACCAGAGGCCCCAGGGCTCGCCGCATCTCCGCCACCGCCGTCTCCGTGGCCGCCCTGGCCGCGCTGGCCGCCCCGGCCCAGGCCGCGACCACGAGCAGCACCATCGCCACCACCGCCACCACCACCAAGGTGGACTACGCAACCTGGCAGAAGGACTGCCAGACGGTGATGGACCAGGCCCTGCCGTACCTGAAGGCACGCATCGCCGCCGCCGAGCCGGGCGAGAAGCAGGCGATCGTCTTCGACATCGACAACACCACGCTGGAGACGGACTTCGGCTTCAGCTACCCCCAGCCGGCCAACAAGCCGGTCCTGAACGTCGCGAAGTACGCCCAGGAGCACGGCGTCTCGCTGTTCTTCGTCACAGCCCGCCCGGGCATCATCTACCTGCCCACCGAGTACAACCTCGAGCACGACGGCTACGACGTCTCCGGCCTCTATGTGCGCGGCCTGTTCGACCTGTTCAAGGATGTCGCCGCCTACAAGACCGCCCAGCGCGTCGACATCGAGAACAAGGGCTACACGATCATCGCGAACATCGGCAACAGCGCCACCGACCTCTCGGGCGGTCACGCCGAGAAGACGTTCAAACTGCCCGACTACAACGGCCAGTTGTCGTAAGGCTGAGCTTTCCCGGGCATGCGAAAGGGGCCGGTGCCCGAAAGCACCGGCCCCTTTCACCCGGATGTGACGCTTACGCGTCCTTGCTCAGGTTCGGCCCGGCACCGCCGGCCGCCTGCTCGATCGGCGGGACGTCGGGCAGCGCCGCCTTCTCCTCACCCCGGAAGGTGAAGGTCTGGGCGTCGCCCTCGCCCTCGGTGTCCACGACCACGATGTGACCGGGGCGCAGCTCGCCGAAGAGGATCTTCTCCGAGAGCGTGTCCTCGACCTCGCGCTGGATCGTGCGACGCAGCGGACGCGCGCCCAGCACCGGGTCGTAACCCTTCTTGGACAGCAGCTCCTTGGCGGACTGGGACAGCTCGATGCCCATGTCCCGGTCCTTGAGGCGCTCGTCCACCTTGCTGATCATCAGGTCGACGATCCTGAGGATGTCCTCCTGCGTCAGCTGCGGGAAGACGACCACGTCGTCGACGCGGTTGAGGAACTCGGGCCGGAAGTGCTGCTTCAGCTCGTCCTGGACCTTGTTCTTCATGCGCTCGTAGTTGGTCTTCGTGTCACCCGAGGCCGCGAAGCCCAGGTTGAAGCCCTTGGAGATGTCCCGGGTGCCGAGGTTGGTCGTCATGATGATGACCGTGTTCTTGAAGTCCACGACCCGGCCCTGGGAGTCGGTCAGGCGACCGTCCTCCAGGATCTGCAGCAGCGAGTTGAAGATGTCCGGGTGGGCCTTCTCGACCTCGTCGAACAGGACGACGGAGAACGGCTTGCGGCGCACCTTCTCGGTCAGCTGGCCGCCCTCTTCGTAGCCCACGTAGCCGGGGGGCGAACCGAAGAGACGCGAGACCGTGTGCTTCTCGCTGAACTCCGACATGTCGAGGGAGATCAGCGCGTCCTCGTCACCGAAGAGGAACTCGGCGAGCGCCTTGGACAGTTCGGTCTTACCGACACCGGACGGGCCGGCGAAGATGAACGAACCACCGGGACGCTTCGGATCCTTCAGGCCCGCGCGCGTACGGCGGATCGCCTTCGACAGCGCCTTGACGGCGTCGTTCTGGCCGATGACCCGCTTGTGCAGTTCCTCTTCCATGCGGAGCAGGCGGGAGGACTCCTCCTCGGTCAGCTTGAAGACCGGGATGCCCGTGGCCGTGGCGAGGACCTCGGCGATCAGCTCGCCGTCGACCTCGGCGACGACGTCCATGTCGCCGGCCTTCCACTCCTTCTCCCGCTTGGCCTTGGCGGCGAGGAGCTGCTTCTCCTTGTCGCGCAGGGAGGCGGCCTTCTCGAAGTCCTGCGAGTCGATCGCGGACTCCTTGTCCCGGCGGACGGCGGCGATCTTCTCGTCGAACTCGCGCAGGTCCGGCGGAGCGGTCATCCGGCGGATGCGCATCCTAGATCCGGCCTCGTCGATCAGGTCGATCGCCTTGTCCGGCAGGAAGCGGTCCGAGATGTAGCGGTCGGCCAGGGTGGCGGCCTGGACCAGGGCCTCGTCCGTGATGGAGACGCGGTGGTGGGCCTCGTAGCGGTCGCGCAGGCCCTTGAGGATCTCGATCGTGTGCGGCAGGGACGGCTCGGCGACCTGGATGGGCTGGAAACGGCGCTCCAGGGCCGCGTCCTTCTCCAGGTGCTTGCGGTACTCGTCCAGGGTGGTCGCACCGATGGTCTGCAGCTCACCGCGGGCCAGCATCGGCTTCAGGATGGAAGCCGCGTCGATGGCGCCCTCGGCGGCACCCGCACCGACCAGCGTGTGCAGCTCGTCGATGAACAGGATGATGTCGCCGCGGGTGCGGATCTCCTTGAGCACCTTCTTCAGGCGCTCCTCGAAGTCACCGCGGTAGCGGGAGCCGGCGACCAGGGCGCCGAGGTCCAGCGTGTAGAGGTGCTTGTCCTTGAGCGTCTCGGGCACCTCGCCCTTGACGATGGCCTGGGCGAGGCCCTCGACGACGGCGGTCTTGCCGACGCCGGGCTCACCGATCAGCACCGGGTTGTTCTTGGTACGGCGGGACAGCACCTGCATGACCCGCTCGATCTCCTTCTCGCGCCCGATGACCGGGTCGAGCTTGGACTCACGAGCGGCCTGGGTGAGGTTCCGGCCGAACTGGTCGAGGACGAGGGAGGTCGAGGGGGTGCCCTCGGCCGGGCCGCCGGCGGCGGCGGTCTCCTTGCCCTGGTAACCGGAGAGCAGCTGGATGACCTGCTGCCGCACCCGGTTGAGGTCTGCACCCAGCTTGACCAGGACCTGGGCGGCGACGCCCTCGCCCTCACGGATCAGGCCGAGCAGGATGTGCTCCGTGCCGATGTAGTTGTGGCCCAGCTGAAGGGCCTCGCGGAGCGACAGCTCCAGGACCTTCTTGGCACGGGGGGTGAAGGGGATGTGACCGGACGGGGCCTGCTGGCCCTGGCCGATGATCTCCTCCACCTGCTGGCGGACCGCCTCAAGCGAAATGCCGAGGCTCTCCAGGGCCTTAGCGGCGACACCTTCGCCCTCGTGGATGAGACCCAGGAGGATGTGCTCGGTGCCGATGTAGTTGTGGTTGAGCATCCGGGCTTCTTCCTGAGCCAGGACGACAACCCGCCGCGCGCGGTCGGTGAACCTCTCGAACATCGTTAATCGCTCCTCAGAGCGGTCAGGCAGTGGGGGGAACTTCCCCTCCCTGTCCTTCCGCAGCTTAGTCCCGCAAGCGGGGACCGCTCATTCCAACTGCCGACACCGTCCTTGGCCTCCTGACCCCGAACGCCGACATCTGCTCCAACCTGATGGTGCGAGACGATGTTCCCGCAGGCCAGGCAGTTACCCCACTCGCCAGTACGCCGATGGCGAACGTGAGACGGCCCGTCCTGCGTGTCGCCCCCTCCCACTAGGCATGTCTTACCCGTCGGCACGGACACTCCATGCCGCGTGCCCCCGTTCCCTCCGCTATGGGCGAACAACCTCACGCCTCCCCGGACCCCCATGCGCCCCCTTTTTCGAAACCATGCGCATTTGAGGCGGCACCCAGCGTAACCTCGCGGCCGTTTCGGCGGTTGCGCCTGGCATGGCTGGCCCGGTCCCCACACACCACACGACTGCCACGGCTCACCTGCCCCCGGTGAGCGGCGATCCCACGGTCCACACCGTCCCCCTTCCCCGCCGGCCCCTCGGTCCGGGCCCGGCGCCCTGCGGTCCGTCGGCCGGCCCTCAGGAGCGGGCCCGCCACTGGTACGAGAACGATCTGGGCTGGGCGACAGTGCCCGGACGGCCGCTGCGGTTGCTCACCGGAGTGCGGTTCGACGTCCTGGACGTGCCGGCCGAGGCGGGCGCGCAGGCGCTCCGGCATCTCGCGCCGGGCTCTCCGGTGGCCCTGCGGGGCGGCCGGATGGAGCTGCTGGTGGCCGCGGGCAGCGCGGAGGAGCTGCCGGGGCTGCTGGACTGGCTGGAGTGGAGCGCCGTTGCCCTCGACCTGCGGGTCCTGGGTGCGGGCGAGTCACTGGAGGCACCGCCGCCGCCCGCGCGGAGGGCCGGTGCGGTGCAGGAGGCCGGCTCAGGGAAGGCAGCCGGTTCCGTACGGGGGGCCGCCGCATGGCTGCGGCCCCCCGGGCCGGGCCGCGGGGTCGAAGCCTCGCTGCCGGCGCTGTCGGCCGTGGGACGCGAGGGGAGCGCCCACGATCTCGTGCGACTGGTGGACACGGTGGCAGCGTGGTGTCACCGAATCCGGCTGCGGCACGCGTGCGCGTGCACCGAGTCGTCCCCCGCCTTGCGGCGAGATCAGCCGTTGGCCTTCTCGTAAGCCTCGCGAATGGACGCGGGAACACGGCCGCGGTCGTTGACCTCGTAACCGTTCTCCTTCGCCCAGGCGCGGATCGCCGCGGTGTCCTGGCTGCCACCGGAAGCGGCACGCGCCTTTCCACGTCCGCCAGAGGCACGGCCTCCGGTACGACGACCGCCCTTCACATAGGGATCGAGAAGGCCACGCAGCTTGTCCGCATTGCCGGTCGTGAGATCGATCTCGTACGTCTTGCCGTCCAGCGCGAACGTCACGGTCTCGTCCGCCTCGCCGCCGTCGAGGTCGTCGACAAGAAGGACCTGAACCTTCTGTGCCACCGGATTTCCTTTCATCGATAACGTTGAGGGCCAGGGGTGTGCGGCGTCCCGCCGTTTCGCCGCCCCTGTTATATGCAGTACTGCAGTACGTCGGAAAGCAAACCGCTTTTGCCGGAAAAACACAAACCCCTGGGAGAGGACCGGCGGACCGCCCCCGTCCGGAAACATGCGCGTTTCGGACATAGGGCACCGGGGCAATGACGATCACAGATGCAGAAGCATCCGGCTGTTGCCCAAGGTGTTCGGTTTCACTCGTTCGAGACCGAGGAACTCCGCGACGCCCTCGTCATAGGAACGCAACAGCTCCGCGTAGACATCGGTGTCGACGGGCGTCTCGCCGATCTCCACGAAGCCGTGCTTCCCGAAGAAGTCGACTTCGAAGGTCAGGCAGAAAACGCGGCGAACGCCGAGCCAGCGTGCCGTCTCGACCAACTTCTCCAGCAACTGATGGCCGACGCCGGCGCCCTTGAGGCCGGGCTTCACCGCCAGAGTGCGGACTTCCGCGAGGTCCTCCCACATGACGTGCAGCGCACCGCAGCCGACCACCTCGGCGTTGTCGTCGCGTTCCGCGACCCAGAACTCCTGGATGTCCTCGTAAAGCGTGACCGTGGCTTTGTCGAGCAGGATGCGGTCACGCACGTAGGCGTCGAGGAGGTGGCGTACGGCCGGGACATCGCTGGTCCGCGCCCGCCGGACGGTGATGGCTTTTGCGGAGACTTCGGGGTGCTCTGCTGACATGAGCGGACGCTATCGCCCGGCCGTGCCCTCTGCCGAGCCGGGGTTCTCCCCTTGCCGGGGTTCGGCGGCTTCCTGTTGCGCGGGTTCCTGTTGCCGGGCTTCGGGGGGTTCCAGGGTTTCCGGGCCCTGGACGATGCGTACCGCGTCCCGGAGTGCCTGACGCTGTTCGTCGCTCATCATCCCGAAGAAGGCGACGAGAGCGGCCGCCGGGTTGTCGCTCTGCGACCATGCGTCGTTCATCAGGGCGGCGGCGTACGCGGCTCGCGTCGAGACGGCCTCATATCGATAGGCCCGCCCTTCCGCCTCACGGCGCACCCAGCCCTTCTGATGGAGATTGTCCAAAACGGTCATCACGGTGGTGTACGCGATCGAGCGTTCCTGCTGGAGGTCTTCAAGGACTTCTCGAACGGTCACCGGGCGGTTCCACTTCCACACCCGCGTCATGACCGCGTCTTCGAGTTCTCCCAATGGGCGAGGCACAGCTCAGAACAATAGTGGGAGAACCCGGCAATGGCGTGCCGGACGTGCACCAACCCTGCGAATACGAACAAAAAGGGCGTACGACTCGAAGTCGCACCGGGATGCGAGAGTCGTACGCCGGGGAAGGCGGAGCCGGGCGAACCGCGCGGGCGCCGGGCGGGGATCAGCTCAGGCGTCGCCGCCGGCGGGGGCCTGCCGTGCACTCTCCGCGCGCGCGAGGGCGGCGTCGACGGCCGCGTCCTCCTTGGCCTTGGCGGCCCCGCCCTGGGTCTTCACGATCACCCTGACCACACCGATGAAGAACACGGCCATCACGACCGGAGGCACGAGCGCGGAGACGTAGTCCATGCCTCCAGAGTAGCCAGGCCGGAACGGGCGAAAGGGGCGGGGTGCGCGAACCGCCCGGCCGGCCTCCCCACCTGCGCAGAGACGCACGCGCGCGGGGCGGGGAGCGGGGGCCGGCGGGGGTCAGCCCGCGGCCAGCTGGCGGGACTCGGCCGAGTCGGCCGGGGGTGCCGGTTTGCGGCGCGGGAAGACCTCGCCCGGCGTCGGGATGGGCCGCTTCGGTGCCGCCGGTTCGGGCGCGGGGCGCTCCGCAGGGGCCGGTCCGGGCTTCTGGGCGGGCTTCTCCGCGGGTTTCGACGGTTCCTCGCCCTCCCCGGCCCCGGACTCGCGCGCGCCCCCGGGGAGGGCCGTCAGGCGCGTCCGCGAGGGCGGCACGGTGGGCGCCGGCACGGCCCTCGCGCCCTGTGCGAACCGGGCCCGCACGTCCTGCTCGGCCAGCGCCTGGCAGCGGTCCAGCAGCGCGGCCGCCGCGGGGTTGCCGCGCAGTGCCCGCAGCGCGGCGAGGTCGTCCGCCGTCGGCCGGTGCCCGGCGGCCAGCACCTCCTCCAGGAGGGTGAGATATCCGGCGGCGGTGCCAGGGAGGGCGGCCCGGTACCGGGCGAGGTCGGCCACCAGGAACGCGCGCAGTCTCGCCCCCTCGCACATCGCCTCGTCGAGCGACTCGGCGAGCCGGAAACAGTCCTGGACGTCTCCGGCGGAGGCGGGACCGGAGTGAAGGGCGAGGGCGAGGGCGCGGCGGAGCACACGCAGCTCCTCCACGCCGAACGCCATGCCGCCGCGGGATCCGTATGGCGTGGGCATGCGGCGACGCTACCGCTAATCGGACAAAAGTGACGGAACGGAACGATGTGTCGCCGCGTGTCGCTCCCGGTTTCCCTCGACCGGGGCCGCCGGCCCGCACGCGCGCGTGAACCGGGAGGACCGGCCGGCCGGTCACCTCACAGACGCGACACGTTCCGCTCGTACACCAGGCGCAGCCCGATCAGCGTCAGCCACGGCTGGTGCTCGTCGATCGCCGAGGACTCCCCCAGCACCATCGGCGCGAGCCCGCCGGTGGCGATCACCGTCACGTCGTCCGGGTCGTCGGCCAGTTCCCGGGCCATCCGCTCCACCACGCCGTCGACCTGCCCGGCGAAGCCGTACACGATGCCCGCCTGCATGGCCTCGACGGTGTTCTTGCCGATCACGCTGCGCGGCCGGGCGACCTCGATCTTGCGCAGCTGTGCGCCCTTGACACCGAGTGCCTCGACCGAGATCTCGATGCCGGGCGCGATGACCCCGCCGACGTACTCCCCGCGCGCGGAGACCGCGTCGAACGTGGTCGCCGTGCCGAAGTCGACGACGATCGCCGGGCCGCCGTAAAGCTCCACGGCCGCGACCGCGTTGATGATCCGGTCCGCACCGACCTCCTTGGGGTTGTCGGTGAGGATCGGCACGCCCGTCTTCACGCCCGGCTCGACCAGCACCGCGGGCACGTCGCCGTAGTACCTGCGGGTGACCTCGCGCAGTTCGTGCAGCACCGAGGGGACGGTCGCGCAGATCGCGATGCCGTCGATGCCGTCGCCCAGCTCGTCGCCGAGCAACGGGTGCATGCCCATCAGGCCCTGGAGCAGCACCGCCAGCTCGTCCGCGGTGCGGCGCGCGTCCGTGGAGATGCGCCAGTGCTCGACGATGTCCTCGCCGTCGAACAGGCCGAGGACGGTGTGCGTGTTGCCGACGTCGATCGTGAGCAGCATGGCCGTTACTCCGCCTCGCGCAGGTCGAGGCCGATGTCCAGGATCGGCGCGGAGTGGGTGAGCGCGCCGACGGCCAGGAAGTCCACGCCCGTGTCGGCGTACATCCGCGCGGTGTCGAGCGTCAGCCGCCCGGAGGCCTCCAGCAGCGCCCGCCCGCGGACGATCCCGACGGCCTCCGCGCACTCGTCGGGCGTGAAGTTGTCCAGCAGGATCAGGTCCGCGCCCGCCTCGACGACCTCGCGCAGCTGGTGCAGCGTGTCGACCTCGACCTCGATCGGCACCTCCGGGAAGGCCTCCCGTACGGCCTTGAAGGCCTGCGCGACGCCGCCGGCGGCGACCACGTGGTTGTCCTTCACCAGGGCCGCGTCGGACAGCGACATGCGGTGGTTGACGCCCCCGCCGCAGCGGACGGCGAACTTCTCCAGCGAGCGCAGCCCGGGCGTCGTCTTGCGGGTGTCGCGCACCTTGGTCCTGGTGCCCTCCAGCGCGTCCGTCCACGCGCGCGTGGCGGTCGCGACGCCCGACAGGCGGCACAGGATGTTCAGCGCGCTGCGCTCGGCGGTGAGCAGGTCACGCGTGCGCGTGGTGACCGACAGCAGCTTCTGCCCGGCCTCGACCCGGTCGCCGTCCTCGACGTGCCGCTCGACCTCGAACTCGTCGGTGCAGACCACGGACAGGACGGCCTCGGCGACCCTGAGGCCCGCCACGACGCCCGCCTCGCGCGCGGTGAAGTCGCCGGTGGCGGTGGCGTCCTCGGCAATGGTCGAGACGGTCGTCACGTCCACGCCGCCGTCCAGGTCCTCCTGGATGGCGACGTTGGCGATGTCCTCGACCTCGATCGGGTCGAGCCCTGCGGCGGCCAGCAGCTCGGCGAGCGCGGGGTCGAGCCCGCACTCCAGGTATTCCTGGTCGCCCTCGGCGCCGCAGGCGCAATCGTCGCCGCAGCCGCCGGCGGAGGCGAGGGGAAGGTCGTCGGTGCTCACGTCTGTCACTGCTCCTGGGGGCGCTGGTCGTTCCGGGTCGTGGGGAAGTCTGCGGTGTCGGTGGTGCGTACGGCCAGCGACCGGTCCGGGCCCAGCCGTACGACGATGTGGCGGCGCCAGGCGGTGTCGTCGCGCTCGGCGCGGTCCTCGCGCCAGTGGCAGCCGCGGGTCTCCTCGCGCAGCCGGGCGGCGGCGACCAGGACGCGGGCGACGCACAGCAGGTTGGTGGCCTCCCAGGTGTCGACCCCGGGCTCGGCGGTCTTGCCGTTCTCCTCGAGGGCACCGCGGGCCTGCGCGTGCAGTCGCTGCAGCTGCTCGGCGGCCTGCGCGAGGGATTCCTCGGAGCGCAGCACGCCGGCGCCCTCGGTCATGATCCGCTGGATGGTGAAGCGGGTCTCGGGGGCGAGCAGCGGGTGCGCGGGCTTGTCGGGGTACGGGACCGGTGCGGGCACGCGCGCGTGGAGGCCGTTCTCCGCGTGGACGGCGGCGATGTCGGCGGCGATGCGCTCCGCGTAGACGAGGCCTTCGAGCAGGGAGTTGGAGGCGAGCCGGTTCGCGCCGTGCACACCGGTGCAGGCGACCTCGCCGCACGCGTACAGGCCGGGCACGGTCGTGCGCCCCTGGGCGTCGGTGCGCACGCCGCCGGAGGCGTAGTGGGCGGCCGGGGCGATCGGGATGGGCTCGGTGAGCGGGTCGATCCCGTTGGCCCGGCACGCGGCCAGGATGGTCGGGAAACGGTGCTCCCACATCTCGGCGCCGAAGTGCCGGGCGTCGAGGTACATGTGCTCGGCGCCCTGCTCCAGCATCCGCCGCAGGATGCCCTTGGCGACGATGTCCCGGGGCGCCAGCTCGGCCAGTTCGTGCTGGCCCACCATGAAGCGCACGCCGTCGGCGTCGACCAGGTGGGCGCCCTCGCCGCGCACCGCCTCGGAGACGAGCGGCTGCTGCCCCTCGGCGTCCGGGCCGAGGAACAGCACGGTCGGGTGGAACTGCACGAACTCCAGGTCGGAGACCTCCGCACCCGCGCGCAGCGCCAGCGCCACGCCGTCGCCGGTGGACACGGACGGGTTGGTGGTCGCCGAGAACACCTGGCCCATGCCGCCGGTCGCGAGGACCACCGCGGGGGCGTGCACGGCGCCCACACCGTCGTGCTGGCCCTCGCCCATCACGTGCAGCGTCACACCGGCCGTACGGCCCTCGGCGTCCGTCAGCAGGTCCAGCACGAGCGCGTTCTCGATCGCGCGCAGCCCGCGCGCGTGCACGGCCTCCACGAGCGCCCGGGACACCTCCGCGCCGGTGGCGTCGCCGCCCGCGTGCGCGATCCGGCGCCGGTGGTGGCCGCCCTCGCGGGTGAGGTGGATGTCGCCCTCGTCGTCGGTGTCGAAGTGCGCGCCGGTGGAGATCAGCCGCCGTACCGCGTCGGGGCCCTCGGTGACGAGGATCCGTACGGCCTCCTCGTCGCACAGGCCCGCGCCGGCCACCAGGGTGTCGTCGAGGTGCTGCTCGGGGGTGTCTCCCTCGCCGAGGGCGGCGGCGATGCCGCCCTGCGCCCAGCGCGTGGAGCCGTCGTCCAGGCGGGCCTTGGTGACGACGACCGTGGTGAGGCCGGCCGCCTCGCAGCGCAGGGCCGCGGTCAGGCCGGCCACCCCCGAGCCGACGACGACCACGTCCGCGGAGATGCTCCACCCGGGTGCGGGCGCGTGCAGTCGTATGCCTGTGCTGGTCACGAGGCGGCTCCGAGGGTTCCGAAGGTGAGGGGCAGGTTGTCGATCAGCCGGGTCGTACCGACCCGGGCGGCGACGGCGAGGACGGCCTCGCCGGTGAAGTCGTCGCCGATCTCGGTGAAGTCGGCGGGGTCGACCAGGGCGAGGTAGTCCAGCCGGAGCGGCGGGACGAAGCGGGCGGCCTCGTCCAGGACCTGGCGGGCCGTCGCGCGGACCGCGGCCGGACCACCGGGCGCGGCGGTGGCGACGGCGTGCGCGTCGGCCGCCGCGCGGGACTCCCCTATGGCGCTCAGTGCCTCGGCACGCGCGTGCGTGGAGGGCACTTCGCGGGCACGCGCGCGCAGCGCCTCCTGGGCGGCGTGCCGGTCACGGCCCGCGAACAGCGCCCGGGACAGCGCGAGCGCGGTGGCGCGCTCCTCGGGCGAGAGGTAGCGGTTGCGGCTGGACAGGGCGAGCCCGTCCGCCTCGCGCACAGTCGGTACGGCGACGATCTCGACACCGAAGTTCAGGTCCCGCACCATGCGCCGGATCAGGGCCAGCTGCTGGGCGTCCTTCTGCCCGAACAGGGCCGCGTCGGGGCGGGTGAGGTGCAGCAGCTTGGCGACGACCGTCAGCATGCCGTCGAAGTGGCCGGGCCGCGAGGCGCCCTCCAGGCGTTCGCCCATGGGGCCGGCGGTGATGCGCACCTGGGGTTCGCCGCCCGGGTAGACCTCGTCCGCGCTGGGCGCGAAGACCGCGTCCGCGCCGCACTGCTCGGCGAGCTTCAGGTCGGCCTCGAGGGTGCGCGGGTAGCGGTCGAGATCCTCACCCGCGCCGAACTGCAGCGGGTTGACGAAGACGGTGACGACCACCTCGCCGTCCGGTCCGGCCAGCTCCCGCGCGGTGCGGATCAAGGTGGCGTGGCCCTCGTGCAGGGCGCCCATGGTCATCACGACGGCACGGCGGCCGCGGCGCACGCGCGCGTGCAGCTCTTCGGCGGTGCTCAGCAGGGCGGTGGTCATCAGGCGTTCCCCTCGGTGCCGTTGGTCCCGGTGGTGCCGGTGGTGCCGGTGGATCCGTCGGCCAGCACGCCGAGCAGGTCCTCGGCGAGTTCCGGCTTCAGCAGGCCGTGGGCGAGGGCCCGGTCGGCGGTGGCGCGGGCCATGGCGAGGTAGCCCGCGACGGTCTGCGGGGCGTGCTTGCGCAGCTCGGTGACGTGCGCGGCGACCGTGCCGGCATCGCCGCGCGCGACGGGCCCGGTGAGCGCCATGTCGCCGGAGCGCAGCGCGTTGTCCAGGGCGGCGCCGAGCAGCGGGCCGAGCATCCGGTCGGGCGCCGCGACGCCGGCCGTGCGCAGCAGCTCCATGGACTGGGCTACCAGCGTCACCAGGTGGTTGGCGCCGAGCGCGAGGGCCGCGTGGTAGAGCGGGCGGTTCTCCTCGCTGATCCACTCCGGCTCGCCGCCCATCTCGATGACCAGGGCCTCGGCGGCCAGCCGCAGCTCCTCGGGCGCGGTGACGCCGAAGGAGCAGCCGGCCAGGCGCTGGACGTCCACCGGGGTGCCGGTGAACGTCATCGCCGGGTGCAGGGCCAGCGGCAGCCCGCCCGCGCGCAGGGCGGGGGCGAGGACACCCACGCCGTACCGGCCGGAGGTGTGCGCGAGCAGCTGTCCCGGCCGTACGGCGCCGGTCTCGGCGAGGCCGGCGACAAGGCCGGGCAGAGCGTCGTCGGGGACGGTGAGCAGCACCAGGTCGGCACGCTCGAGGACCTCCGCGGGCGGCACCAGCGGCACGTCCGGGAGCATGGTCTCGGCGCGCCTGCGGGAGGCGTCGGAGACACCGGACACGGCCACCGGGCGGTGTCCGGCGAGCTGGAGGGACGCGGCCAGCGCCGGGCCCACGCGGCCGGCGCCGACGACGCCGACGGTGAGCCGCGCGGGGCGGTCCTTGAGGTCTGGCTGGTGGACTGTACTCACGCGACGGCGGCCTTCCCGTTCCAGTCCGCTCTGGGTACCGGACGATGTACCGAACGATTTCTCGTCATGTTAACGCTATCCGGTCCGGGGGCGGCCGGTTGTCCACAGGCTGTGGGTTTCGCCACGCCGGCGCGGCGGCCTTGCGGCACGGGGATCCCGGTGCCCGGTGTCCTCGGGGCGCGGCATGATCCCCGGCATGAGCGATACGGCTGAGCAGCAGAGGCGGGCGCGGTACGAACGGCGGGTGGCCGCCGCCAGACAGGCGCGGCGCGTGCTGCGGCGCACCGGCTTCGACGGCACGATCCGGGAACGCCTGGACTGGCTGGCGCGGACGGCACCTGAGGTCTACGACCTCGACGAACGGGCCGACATGTACGGCGACCGGATCGTGGCCGCCCTGGAGGAGCGGGTCGCCGGTCTGCTCGGCGCGGAGGCCGCCGCCTTCTTCCCGACCGGCACGATGGCACAGCAGGTGGCCCTGCGGTGCTGGGCCGCCCGCACCGGCGACCCCACGGTCGCCCTGCACGGCCTCGCCCATCCCGAGGTGCATGAACGCAACGCGTTCAGCCAGGTCAGCGGATTGCGGCCGGTGCGGGTGACCAGCGAACCCCGGCTGCCCACGGCCGCCGAGATACGCGACTTCGAAGAGCCCTTCGGCGCGCTGATGCTGGAACTGCCCCTCAGGGACGCCGGTTACGTGCTGCCCACCTGGGAGGAGCTGAGCGACGTCGTCGAGGCCGCGCGGGAGCGCGACGCCGTGGTGCACTTCGACGGCGCGCGCCTGTGGGAGTCCACCGTGCACTTCGGCCGCCCCCTGGACGAGATCGCCGGACTCGCCGACACCGTCTACGTGTCGTTCTACAAGTCGCTCGGCGGCTTCGGCGGCGCCGCGCTGACCGGCCCGAAGACGCTGATCGAGGAGGCGAAGACCTGGCGGCACCGGTACGGCGGAATGGTCTTCCAGCAGTTCCCGACCGTCCTTGCGGCGCTCGCGGGACTCGGGGCGGAGCTGCCCCGGCTGCCCGGCTATGTGCGGCACGCGCGCGTGGTGGCCGCCGCGCTGCGCGAGGGGTTCGCCGAAGCCGGGGTGCCGTGGGCCCGCGTGCACCCCGGGCAGCCGCACACCCACGAGTTCCAGGTCTGGCTGCCGTACGCCCCCGACGTGGTGGCCGAGGCAGCGGTGCGGCAGGCGGAGGAGACCTCGGTCCTGCTGTTCGCGCAGGCCTGGGACCGCGGCGGACCGGACCTGGCGTTCACGGAGGTCACGGTCGCCGCGGCAGGCCTGGAGTGGACGGCGGACGACGTACGGGCCGCCGTGGCCGACTTCGTGACCCGCCTGCCCGCGCCGTGATCACAGCATGCGCGGGCGCAGCCACCGGCGCAGAGCGTGCTGTACACGCCCCCGCGCCGGGCGCTCGGCGATGACCGCGCTGAAGCGCCGGTACTCGCGCAGCTCGCGCGCCACCTGGAGGTCGTGACGGCCCGGCGCGGGCGGCTCGGGCTCGCCGAGCGCCAGCGCGCGGTGGCTGTCGAGGAGGTACTGCTGGGTGATGCTCATGGCGGATCGCCTTCTCGGGACGTGGCTGATCTGTGGCTGATCGGGCTCCGCGGCTGCCCCGGTGCCCTCAGCCTGGTCGAGTCCGGTGCGGATGTCCCGTGGATTGACGGCAGCCGTCAATCCACGGGGTCACTGTCAGTGGCCGGGTGCACGATGGAGGGCATGAGCGTGACCATCGACATCACCGGACTGCCACTGGAGCGGGTCTGCGTCGTGCCCTCTCCGCTGGCGGAGCTGGGGATGGCCCTGCACGCCCTCAGCGACCCCGGCCACCACCCCGGCCTCCAGGGCTGGGTGACCGCCGTCTCGGCCCGTCTGGACCCCTGCCTGGCCGACCGGCTGTGCGAGGCGGACTTCCTGTGGCGTACGACGTTCTCGGACGTCTTCGCCCCGTTCGCGGGCCTCCCCGGCGGCCGCGCGCTCCCCGGCGCCACGCTCGCCGAGGACCTGGACCAGCTGGACAAGCTGACGGACGAACAGTTCGTCGACGCCGCGCTGGAGTTCACCTGTCAGCTGCGCTACGAGGTCCAGGAGTCCTCCCTGCTGGACGACCCGGAGCTGCGCCGCCGCTCGCTGGAGCTGGCCGCCGCCCGCGGCGCCGTGCAGGAGCGCTTCACACGCCGGCTGCTGGAGGACCCGCCGGTCGTCCGCGCGTGGTTCCGGCAGCTGATGCTCGACTGCGACGAGGCCTTCTTCGCCGACACCTGGGCCCGCATCCAGCCCCAGCTCGCCGCCGACGCCCGGCACAAGACCGACCTGCTGCGCCGCAAGGGCCTCGGGGAAGCACTCGCGGCCCTTTCCGGGGCGATCTCGCTGGACGAGGAGGCCGCGCTCATCACGATCGACAAGCTGACGGTGGGCCGCGCCGCCACGGGCGACGGCGGGCTGGTCCTGGTGCCGACCAGCCTCGGCTGGCCGCACGTCCAGGTCCTGCGCCGGTACGGCTGGCAGCCCTCGATCACCTACCCGGCGAGCGGCTCCCGCCCGCAGGCACCCTCGGTCGAGCAGCTCACGCGCCGCCTGGAGGCGCTGGCCCACCCGGTGCGGATGCGGCTGTGCCGGTATCTCGCGCGGGCCCCGCACACCACAGGCGAACTGGCCGACGCGCACGGCATGTCGGCCCCCGAGATATCCAGGCACCTCGCGGTGCTGAAGAAGGCGGACCTGATCACCGACTGCCGCCGCGGCCGGTACGTCCAGCACCGGCTGGACCTGTCGGCGGTGGCCCGGCTGGGCAGCGACTTCATCGAGGGTGTCCTGCGCTGAACCGGCGATCGTACGGCGCTCGCCACGGCGCCCGTACGGCCCCCGTCAGCCGTGCCCGCCCGCGCGCACCAGGCCGGTCTCGTAGGCCAGCACCACGACCTGCACCCGGTCGCGCAGGCCGAGCTTGGTCAGGATGCGGCCCACGTGGGTCTTCACCGTCGCCTCGCTCAGCACCAGGCGGGCCGCGATCTCGCCGTTGGACATGCCCTGCGCGACCAGGACCATCACCTCCCGCTCCCGGTCGGTGAGCCGCTCCAGCTCCTTGTGCCGCGGCTCCTTGCCGCTGGCGGGCAGCATCGGCGCGAAGCGGTCCAGCAGCCGCCGGGTGGTGGAGGGCGCCACAACGGCGTCACCGCTGTGCACGGACCGGATCGCGGCCAGCAGCTCACCGGGCGGCACGTCCTTGAGCATGAACCCGGAGGCGCCCGCCTTCAGCCCGGAGAAGGCGTACTCGTCCAGGTCGAACGTGGTCAGGATCAGGACCTTCGGCGCGCCCGGCTCCGCGCAGATCCGCCGGGTGGTCTCCACCCCGTCCAGCTTCGGCATGCGGACGTCCATCAGGACGACGTCGACAGGGGTGGTGCGCAGCACCTGCAGGGCCTCGACGCCGTCACCCGCCTCCGCGACGACGTCCATGTCCGGCTGGGCGGCGAGCACCATCCGGAACCCGGTGCGCAGCAGCACCTGGTCGTCGACGAGCATCACGCGGATCGTCATCGGGTCTCTTTCCTTCGGGGCCGGCGGGACGGACGGGCCGGGGGGGCTTACAGGTGTCAATCGGGGCGCGTGAAGTCGTCAGTGCGCCGGTTTGAGCGGGAGCAGGACGCTGATGCGGAATCCTCCGCCCGGGCGCGGACCCGCGTCCAGGGTGCCGCCGACCATGCCGACCCGCTCGCGCATGCCGATGAGTCCGTGCCCCTGGCCGTCGGCGCCGCCCTCCTCGTACAGCTCGTGCGGGGCGCCCTTGCCGTCGTCCTCGACCAGCAGGCCGAGCCCGTCGTCGAAGTACACCAGCCGCACACTCGCGCCCGCGTCGGGCCCGCCGTGCTTACGGGTGTTGGTCAGCGCCTCCTGCACGATGCGGTAGGCGGTCAGCTCCACGCCGCTGGGCAGCGGGCGCGGGGTGCCCTCGACCTTGAAGTCGACCGGGAGCCCGGAGCTGCGGCACTGCTCGATCAGGTCGTCGATCTGCTCGACGTCGGGCTGCGGGACGTACTCCCCGCCCTCCTGGTGCTCCCCGGTGCGCAGGACACCCAGCAGGCGGCGCATCTCGGCGAGGGCCTGCCGGCCGGTGGAGGAGATCGTCTCCAGGGCCTTCTTGGCCTGGTCGGGAGCGGCGTCGAGGACGTAGGCGGCACCGTCGGCCTGCACCACCATCACCGACACGTTGTGCGCGACGACGTCGTGCAGCTCGCGCGCGATACGGGCGCGCTCGGCGGCGACCGCGACCTTCGCCTGCGCCTCGCGCTCCTTCTCCAGGCGGGCCGCGCGCTCCTCCAGCTGGGCGAAGTAGGCGCGCCGCGTGCGCATGGAGTCACCGAGCACCCAGGCGAGCGCGAAGGGCACCGTCTGGAAGATCGCGACGGCGACCTGCCCGATGAAGCTGGAGTGCCCGGCCGGCCAGCGGATCTGCGCGAGGGCCGCCGCGACGAGGCTCACGCTGAGCGCGAGCCGGGAGGCCCAGCGGGCGCCGAGGGCCGCGACCGTGTACGTGATCACCAGCATCGCGAAGTCCGCGACGGTGGTCTCGACGTTTAGGACCAGCTGGGCCAGTCCGGTCGCGCACGCGACCAGCAGCATCGGCTCCGGGAAACGGCGACGCAGCGCGACGACCGCGCACAGGACCGCGGACACGGCCATCCCCGCGGCGACCGACCCGTGGTGCCCCGACGCCCCGCTCAGATTGACCACGCTCACGCTCGACAGCCCGAACAGGACGACGGCCCAGAAGCTGTCGACCCAGGTCGGGTGCCGGCGGAGGAAGTCATAGAGGCGCTGCACGTAACCCAGAGTAGGGAAACGAGATGCGTGCAGGAGTCAACCGGAGGGCCGATCCGGGCCCGGCGCGCATACTCCGCAAGGTGGAGGAAGTGATCATCTGTGCGCCTAGTCTGTTGCGGTGACGGATGAGACGGCGCGGGAAGCGGAACCGGCCCCCGGCGACGGAGACGGCGGCGGCCCTGGCCGCCGGGACCGCCGGCGCGACCGGCACGGCTGGCGTGCGGCGACCGAGGAGGCGCTGTACGGGCCCGGCGGCTTCTACCGGCGCCCGGAAGGCCCGGCCGGCCATTTCCGTACGTCCGTGCACGCCTCCCCGCTGTTCGCGCGGGCCGTGGCCCGGCTGCTGTGCCGGGTGGACGAGGCACTGGGGCGCCCCGCGGTGCTGGACTTCGTCGACATGGGAGCGGGGCGGGGCGAGCTGGTCGCCGGGGTGCTCGCCGCCCTGCCCGCCGAGGTGGCGGCACGCACGCGTGGGTACGCCGTCGAACTGGCCGAGCGCCCGGCCGGCCTGGACGCGCGCATCACCTGGCTGGCCGCGCCCCCGGCCGCCGTCACCGGGCTGCTGTTCGCCAACGAGTGGCTGGACAACGTGCCCGTGGACGTCGCCGAGGTCGACTCCGCGGGCGTCGCCCGGCTGGTGCTCGTCGAGCGGGACGGCACCGAGCGGCTCGGGGAACCCGTGACCGGCGCGGAGGCGGACTGGCTCACCCGCTGGTGGCCGCTGCCCGCCGAGGAGGGACTGCGCGCGGAGATCGGGCTGCCCCGGGATCTGGCCTGGGCCTCCGCGGTGGACCGGGTGGTGCGCGGGCTCGCGGTGGCCGTGGACTACGCGCACACCATCGGCACACGCCCCCCGTTCGGGACACTCACCGGCTTCCGGGAGGGGCGTGAGACGGCGCCCGTGCCGGACGGATCGTGCGACATCACGGCGCACGTCGCGCTGGACGCGTGCGCGGCAGCGGGCACCTCGCACCCGCCCGGCGCCACGGCGCGCACATCCCGGAACACGCCGTGCGAGCCCCCCAGAACGGCGCGCACGCCCACCACAGCGGCGCACGCAGCCCAAAGCACCACACCCACGCCCCCCGACGTACCTTCCGCACCCTCCGCACCCCACACGCTCCCGCTCACGGCGCGTACACCCCATGGAACGGCGCAGGAGCCCTCCAACACGGCGCGTGCGCTACCCACCGCGCGCCTCTTCACGCAGCGAGCCGCCCTACGCGCCCTCGAGATCACCGGCGCACGCCCCCCGCTCGCGCTGGCCTCCACGGACCCCTCCGCCTACGTGCGCGCCCTCGCGAACGCGGGAGAGGCCGGCGAACTCACCGCCCCGGGCGGCCTCGGCGACTTCGGCTGGCTGGTCCAGCCGGTCGGCATCCCGGACCCGCTGGAACCGACCCCTTGAGCCCGCCGCTCGGGCTTCCTGCCGAGCCGCGCGGGCCGCTTGGGTCATGCAGGCCGCTTGGGTCACGCAGGCCGCCCGTCGCTACTTGTCGATGTCGCCGACCACGAAGAACATCGACCCGAGGATCGCCACCATGTCCGCCACCAGCGTGCCCGGCAGCAGCTCGGTCAGCGCCTGGATGTTGTTGTAGGACGCCGAGCGCAGCTTCAGCCGGTACGGCGTCTTCTCGCCCTTGCTGACCAGGTAGTAGCCGTTGATGCCGAGAGGGTTCTCGGTCCACGCGTACGTGTGCCCCTCGGGCGCCTTCAGCACCTTCGGCAGCCGCTGGTTGATCGGCCCGGGCGGCAGTTCGGCGAGCCGGTCCAGACAGGCGTCGGCGAGGTCGAGCGCGTTGTGGGTCTGCTCCAGGAGCACCTCGAAGCGGGCGAGGCAGTCGCCCTCGCTGCGGGTGGCGACCTTCAGCGTGTCCTGCAGATCGCCGTACGCCAGGTACGGCTCGTCGCGGCGCAGGTCGAAGTCGACGCCCGAGGCGCGCGCGATGGGCCCGCTCACTCCATAGGCGTGCACGGTCTCCGGCGTCATCGCGCCCACCGCGCGCGTGCGGCCGCGGAAGATCTCGTTGCCGAGCACCAGGTCGTCGAAGACGTCCATGCGCGAGCGCACGGCGGCGACGGCGGCACGCGCGCGCGTGGCCCAGCCGGCCGGCAGGTCCTCCTTGAGGCCGCCGACGCGGTTGAACATGTAGTGCATGCGCCCGCCGGAGACCTCCTCCATCACGTTCTGGAGCACCTCGCGCTCGCGGAACGCGTAGAACACCGGCGTGATGCCGCCCAGCTCCAGCGGGTAGGAGCCGAGGAACATCAGATGGTTCAGCACCCGGTTCAGCTCGGCGAGCAGCGTGCGCGTCCACACCGCGCGCGCGGGCACCTCCATGCCGAGCATCCGCTCCACGGCGAGGACCACACCCAGCTCGTTCGAGAACGCCGACAGCCAGTCGTGGCGGTTGGCGAGCACGATGATCTGGCGGTAGTCGCGCGCCTCGAAGAGCTTCTCGGCACCGCGGTGCATATAGCCGATCACCGGCTCCGCGTGCACGATGCGCTCCCCGTCCAGCACGAGCCTGAGCCGCAGCACGCCGTGCGTGGACGGGTGCTGGGGGCCGATGTTGAGCACCATGTCGGTGCTCTCCGCGGCGCCGCCGATCCCGACCGTGGTCTGGGTCGTAGGAGTCATGGCCCCAGTTTCCCCTACGTACGCTGGCTCCATGGAAACGGGGAGCCCGCGCGATGCGGGAACGGCGGGGACGGCGGGGATACCAGGGGACGAGCCCGTGTGGCGTGCGCTGCCGCCGGGGCTGCTGCGGATGCGCCGGCTACTGCTCGTGCTGTGGACGGCGGTGCTCGCACTCGCCGCGGGCCTGCTGCCCGGCCTGCTCGCGGGGCCCGCGTGGGCCGCCTTCGCGCTGCTGCCCCTGGCGGCCGCCGCGTGGTGCTGGTGGCTGCTGGGGCGCAACTGGCGCTCGTGGCGGTACGCGGAGCGCGCCGACGACCTGCTGATCAGCCGCGGTGTTCTGTGGCGCGAGGAAACGGTGGTGCCCTACGGGCGGATGCAGCTGGTGGAGGTCACCTCCGGTCCGGTGGAGCGGCGCTTCGGGCTGGCCACCGTGCAGTTGCACACGGCGGCCGCCGCCACCGACGCGACCATCCCCGGCCTCGACCCGGCCGAGGCGGAACGGCTGCGCGACCGGCTCACCGAGCTGGGCGAGGCGCGATCGGCGGGCCTGTGACGACCCCGGACCACGGCGACGGCATAGCGGCCACGAACGCCGCAGACGCCGCCCGCGCCGCAGCAGACGCCACAGAGCCCACAGACCCCGCAGACGCCGATGGGGTCATGGGTGCCGAGGGGCGCGTCCCCGTGACCGAGCGCCGGCTGCACCCGGTCACGCCCTTCCGCCGGGCGTGGGCGCCGGTGGCCGTACTCGTCGGCTGGGCGGCGCACGACCCGAACGGCGCGCAGGAGCAACTGGCGCGGCTGACCGACACCATGCTCCTGCTGGGGCTCGCGGTCCTGGTGCCGACGGCAGGCCTGTACGGCTTCCTGTCCTGGTGGTGCACGCACTTCGCGGTCACCGACTCCGAACTGCGCATCCGTACCGGCCTGTTGTTCCGGCGCACCGCGCACATCCGGCTGGAGCGCATCCAGGCCGTGGACGTCTCCCGTCCCCTCCTCGCGCGCGTGGCGGGCGTCGCCAAGCTGCGGATCGACGTCGTCGGCGCCGACAAGAAGGACGAACTGGCCTTCCTCGGCGAACAGGAGGCGCGCGCCCTGCGCGCGGAGCTGCTCGCGCGCGCGGCGGGCTTCGCACCCGAGACAGCGCATGAAGTCGGCGAGGCACCGGCGCTCGAGCTACTGCGCGTACCCCCTCGCGCGCTCGCGCTGTCCCTGGCGCTGACGGCCGCCCCCTGGGGCTCGCTGTGTGCCGCACTCGTCGTACCGGGCGTGCTGTGGCTCACCACCCACAACCTGTGGACCGTCCTCGCGACCGCCCTGCCGCTGCTGGGCGGGGCCGGCGCGAGCAGCGTGCGCCGGTTCGTCGCCGAGTTCGACTGGAAGGTGGGCGAGTCCCCGGACGGGCTGCGCATCGACCACGGGCTGCTCGACCGTACGCACGAGACGGTGCCGCCCGGCCGGGTGCAGACCGTGCGGATCGTGGAGCCGCTGCTGTGGCGGCGGCTCGGCTGGGTGCGGGTGGAACTGCAGGTGGCCGGGTCCGCCAACTCGGTGCTGATACCCGTCGCCCCGCGCGCGGTCGCCGAGTCGGTCGTCGCGCGCGTGCTGCCGGGTGTGACGGTGCCTCAGGAGTTGTCGCGGGCGCCTCGGCGGGCCCGGTGGTGCGTACCGGTGTGGTGGCGCGGCCACCACCTCGCGGTCACCGGCACGGTGTTCGCCGCCCGGCACGGTCTGCTGCGCCGCAGTCTCTCGCTGGTGCCGCACGCCAAGGTGCAGAGCGTACGGCTCACCCAGGGGCCCTGGCAGCGCCTCTGGCGGCTCGCCGACGTCCATGTGGACAACGGGGCCGGAAAGTCCGTGACGGCCCGCCTGCGGGACGCCGAGGACGCCGTACGGCTCCTGCACGACCAGGCCGAGAGGTCCCGCACCGGCCGCCGGGACGCCCGCCCGGACCGCTGGATGACGTAGAGCCCGGCTGGATGACGCAGGGCCCGGCTCCCCTCGGGGAAACCGGGCCCGCCGTGTTGCGGCAGCAGAGCGTCAGGAAGCCGCGGTGCGCAGCCCCTGGACGTCGATCTGCTCGGTCTCGTCGTGCGCGGTGAGGTCGATGACCTGGCCGCCCCGGGGCGACTGCGCGTCGGCGCGCTTGAACTCGGCCTCGGCCTCGGCCTTGTGCACGGCGAGGGCCTCGGGGCCGACGACATCGGCGAGGTCCTCGTTCTGCACGGAGTCCAGCCCGGCCCTGGTCGCCGCCTTCTGGGTGCCGAAGAAGTCGAAGCTGCCCTCGACCGTCGGGCGCCGCGCGGGCGCGGCGGGTACGACGGCCACCGCGGTCGGCACCGTGAAGTGCCCGGCGCGCGGCTGCACCACCGGCTGGGCGGGCTCGGCGGGTGCGGCCGGGGCGACGGCCTCGCTCCGGGCGGCCCCGGCGTCCTCGGCCGCAGCGGCCGCCGCTTCGCCGGGCACGCCGGCCGTCACACCGTCGGCCACGCCTTCCCCGGCGCCCACTGCGGCCCCGGCGTCGACGGATTGCCCGGCGTGTTCTCCTTTGGCAACAGAACCGGCCTCGCCCTCGACGGCCGTACGGGCATCGGTCTCGTCCTCGACGGCGGAGTCCTCGTCGGAGCCGTCCGCGCCGGTCCGGCCCCGCTCCTCGGCCGCGGAAGCCTCAGCCTCGGCACCCGTGGCCGCCAAAGCCGCCTCGGCCTCCGGAGCCACGTCCCCGGCGGCCTCCACAGCAGACGTCACCGGCTCGGACTCGGACTCGGACTCGGCCGGAGTTTCCTGGACGAACCGGGCCAGAGCCGTCAGAGCGCGCCGGTACAGCCAAGCGCCCTCGGACGAGAACACCGCGTGCGCCGACGGCTCGTCCCCGTCGGCAGCCCCGGCCTCGACCGCTCCGACCGCGCCGACGGCCCCGGCCGCCTCGCCCGCTTCCCCGGCCTCGGCCCGCTCCCGCTCCGGCTCGGCGCTCCGCGCGGGCGGCAGCGCGGGTGCGGAGGAGGGTTCGGCCGCCTCGATCTCCAGCAGCCGGCGGCCCTCCAGAGCGCTGGCGCGCTCGGTCTCCGCCGTGGCGTACCGGCGCAGCAGCGCCGCGTGTTCGTTGCGCAGGCCCGCCAGCTCGGCGCGCTTGGCCCGCAGCCGCTGCTCCAGCTTCGCGCGCAGCTCGCGCGACTCCTCGAGGTCGGTCTCCAGTTCGGCGACCCGCTCCTCGTTGCGCCACTCGTCGCTGGCACGCGCGCGTGTGAGTTCGGCGACCTGCTTGCCCGCCTGGATGTCCCAGCGGCGCATCACCACCGCGCCGACGACTGCCGTCGCCGCCGCGGCCGCGGCCAGGGCGCGCAACACCGTGGCCCCGGAGAACGCCCAGGGACCCAGCGCGCAGGCGATGGACACGCCGGCGATCGCCGAGGGAGGCAACAGCCGGTGCAAGGGTGGGGAATGGCGGTGGCGTCCACGTGGCATGGCCAGAAACTTACCGCGCGTAGGCGAATCGTGGGCCCTCGCCCCGTAAAAACACGGCCACACCGTGGGCTTCACAAGGCATCAGGCACACAGGCCTCAGTGCGAGACGAGCCGTGAGCTGAGCCACTGGAGCGCGCTCGGGATCTCCCGCTTCCACGTGTTGAAGTTGTGTCCGCCGCTCGGCAGGATTATCGAGGAGACCCTGGTCACGTTCGTGTCCTGCACGGCCTGGATGAACTTGAGCGTGTCCTTGTAGTTGTGCTCGCCGACCTTGCTGCTCGTGACCAGCAGCGAGGTCTCCGGCGCCGGCAGGTGCTGGATCGCCCAGAAGAGGTTGGCACGATTCTGCAGGTTCTTGTTGCCGTGGAAGAGGTCGCCGGTGGTGGGGTCGATCGGCGCCTTGTAGTACGGCGACAGGCCGGCGGCGGCCGCGTACGAACCCGGGTGGTGCATGGCGATCTTCAGCGCGCAGTAGCCGCCGGTCGAATCGCCCATGATGCCCCAGCTGGCGGGCGTCTTGTCGACCCGGTAGTGGGCCATCACCGAGTCGCGCAGGTCCTTGCCGAAGAACGTCTCCGTCTGCGGTCCGCCGGGCACGTCCACGCACTCGGTGTCCCGCGGGGGCGCCACGGACGGCCGCAGCATCACCAGGATCATCGGCTGCATCTTGCCGTCCTTGGCCAGCCGCTGCGCCGTGCTCGGGTAGTTCAGCTTGTCCACCAGTGCCTGCGCCGTGCCGGGGTAGCCCGTCAGGACGACGCCCACCGGGAACTTGCGCGTACGGTTCTGCGGCTGGAAGTACTCCGGCGGCAGGTACACGAACGCCGGCGCGGCGATGTGCGTCGTACGGCCGACTATGTCCACCTTCTGGATCTGCCCCGCCACCTGCGGCAGCCCGCTGCTCACGCCCACGACCCGGGACGTGGAGACCACCTGGATCGGGCTGTTGGCGCCCGACGCCGTGTGATCGACCACGACTCCCTGCCCGGTCTCCGTACCGAACAGGTCCGACCAGCTCGCGTAGAAACCGAAAGCCTGGTTGGCGGCGAGGCCGAAGGAGGCGAAGATCGCCAGCTGGGTGGCCAGCAGAATGCCGACACGGCCGCTGACGGCCCGCCAGCTCTGCCGTGCCAGCCGTGGCCAAAGCCACACCGTGGCGCCGAAGAGCACGACGGCGAAGAGAACCGCCAGCACCAGCACTTTATTGCTCGTGAGACCCATGGGCTGTTTCCTGCCTGCGCTTTCCGCCCGATTCCACCCACGCTTCGTTGCGAAGGCTTGCCCGGGGCTTTCCTTTGCCTTTGACCCGACTTTCCGGTGGCGAGTGAACCTCACTCCCCAGGACACCGTCCTAGAGGGCGCAATGTCGCCGGATGCCCTGATCGGGCCCGGGTTCAAGGTCTCTCGCAGAACTACGGGATGCGATGTCTGTCAGGATAGATGGGGAAATGTCGGGCGAGGTTCCGAGCCGATCAAGCCGGGCGCGGCGCATACTGCGCGGTCCGCGCCCCGAGGCCGTTCCCACCCTGGTCAGCAGGGCGGCCGCGATCGTGGGCGCCCTGGACATTGCCGCGGGCGTGTTCCCGCGCTTCCGTCACAGCCGTATGCACGCGATCGCCGAGGTGCTGCCCGGCTCGTTCGGGCCCTTCGCGGCGGCGCTCTCGCTCAGCGTAGGCGTACTGCTGCTACTTCTCGCACACGGGCTCAGGCGGCGCAAGCGCCGGGCGTGGCGGGCCGCGGTCGCGCTGCTGCCGGCGGGTGCCGTGGCGCAGTTCGCCTACCGTCATTCGATCGCCGGCGTACTGATCGCGGTCGCCCTGCTCGTACCGCTGCTGCGGCACAGGAACGAGTTCGCGGCGCTGCCGGACCCGCGCAGCAGGTGGCGAGCTCTTACCAACTTCGTACTCATGAGCGCGGGCTCCCTGGCCCTCGGACTCGTGATCGTCAGCGTTCACCCGCACCGGACGATCGGCGACCCGAGCCTGGCCGACCGGCTGACGCACGTCGTCTACGGCCTGTTCGGCTTCGAGGGCCCCGTCGACTACTCGGGCAACACTTCCTGGACCGTCGCCTTCTCCCTCGGCGCGCTCGGCTGGATCACCGCGGTCACCACGATCTACCTGGCCTTCCGCCCGGAACACCCGGCCGCACGCCTCACCGAGGCCGACGAGGCCCAGCTGCGGGCCCTGCTGGAGAAGCACGGCCGGCGCGACTCCCTCGGCCACTTCGCGCTGCGCCGTGACAAGGCGGTCGTCTTCTCGCCCAGCGGCAAGGCGGCGGTCACTTACCGCGTCGTCTCCGGCGTGATGCTCGCCAGCGGCGACCCCATCGGTGACGTCGAGGCCTGGCCCGGCGCCATCGAGCGCTTCATGGACGAGGCCAAGGCCCACTCGTGGACCCCGGCCGTGGTGGGCTGCTCGGAGACGGGCGGCGAGGTGTGGACCCGCGAGACCGGCCTGGACGCCCTGGAGCTGGGCGACGAGGCGGTGGTGGACGTCGCGGATTTCTCGCTCGCCGGACGCGCGATGCGCAACGTGCGACAAATGGTCAAGCGCATCGAGCGGGCCGGCTACGAAACCCGGGTACGGCGTATCCGTGACCTCAGCGACGGAGAACTGGAACGCATCCGGCGGGCGGCCGACGACTGGCGCGGCACCGACACCGAGCGCGGGTTCTCCATGGCGCTCGGCCGGGTCGGCGACCCGGCCGACGGCGACTGCCTGATCGCCACCGCCCACAAGCAGGACGACACCCCTGGCGAGTACGGCGACCTGAAGGCGATCCTGCACTTCGTGCCCTGGGGCGAGGACGGTGCCTCCCTGGACCTGATGCGCCGCGACCGCTCCGCGGACCCGGGCATGAACGAGCTGCTGATCGTCGCCGCCCTGCAGGCCGCGCCGAAGTTCGGCATCAGCCGGGTCTCGCTGAACTTCGCGATGTTCCGCTCCGCCCTCGCGCGCGGGGAGAAGATCGGCGCCGGTCCGGTGCTGCGCGCCTGGCGCGGGCTGCTGGTGTTCCTCTCGCGCTGGTTCCAGATCGAGTCGCTGTACAAGTTCAACGCCAAGTTCCAGCCGCGCTGGGAACCGCGGTTCATGGTCTACCGCGCCTCCAGCGACCTGCCCCGCATCGGCTTCGCCGTCATGCAGGCGGAGGGGTTCGTCACCCTCGCCCTGCCGCTCCCGCGCTTCCTGCGCCGGCGCAGGGCCACCGCCGAGCGCCCCTGCGCGCACGCGGTGGCGGAACGGGACGTGCGCGCGGCCTGAGCACCGCGTGACGCCACGGGACCGGGCGGCGTGACCCAGGACCGGCCCGGGCGGAAGCCTCACCCCCTCCAGCACGGGTGCTTCCGCCCGGGCCGCCGCGCGTTCGGGCGCCTTCCTGGGCCTACGCTGAACGTATGAACAACCTCAGCGGGCGCGGCCTGGTGGCGGGCCTTCCGGCATGGGACCGGTGCGCGGTCATGGGCGTCGTCAATGTGACCCCCGACTCCTTCTCCGACGGCGGCCGCTGGTTCGACACGACGGTCGCCGTCAAACACGGCCTGGATCTCGTCTCCGAGGGTGCGGACCTGGTCGACGTCGGCGGCGAGTCCACCCGGCCGGGCGCCACGCGCGTGGACGAGGCCGAGGAACTCAGGCGCGTCATCCCGGTCGTGCGCGGTCTCGCCTCCGAAGGCGTCGTCGTCTCCGTCGACACGATGCGTGCCTCCGTCGCCGAACAGTCCCTCGCGGCCGGTGCCGCCCTGGTCAACGACGTCAGCGGCGGCCTCGCCGACCCCGCGATGATCCCGGTGGTCGCCGCCGCGGGCGCCCCGTTCGTCGTCATGCACTGGCGCGGCTTCCTCGAGGGCGGCAACGTCAAGGGCGTCTACGCGGACGTCGTCGCCGAAGTCGTGGACGAGCTGCACGCGCGCGTGGAGGCCGTTCTGGCGGGCGGCGTCGCCCCCGACCGCATCGTCGTCGACCCCGGTCTCGGCTTCTCCAAGGAGGCCGAGCACGACCTCACCCTCCTCGCGCATCTCGACCGTCTGCACGCCCTCGGCCACCCTCTGCTCGTGGCCGCCTCCCGCAAGCGGTTCCTCGGCCGGGTGCTGGCCGGTCCGCAGGGCGCGCCCCCGCCGGCCAGGGAGCGCGACGCCGCCACGGCCGCCGTCTCCGCGATCGCGGCGCACTCCGGCGCGTGGGCGGTGCGCGTGCACGAGGTCCGTGCCACCGCGGACGCGGTGCGGGTCGCACGGGCCGTCGAGGAGGCGCGCGAGGCGGGATCAGGGCCGGGCGCGGGCGGCGAGCGAGGGGCGCAGGGGGCGGGATGCACGCGTGGCGTTGAGGGTGACCGCGGGGCGCGCGATCCCGGGCGTGCGCTCGGTGCCGACGGTGAGCGCGGGGCGGAAGGAGACCGGTGAGCGCCCCCCATACCGACGTCGAGCAGGTGGAGGCCGCCAACACCGCCTTCTACGAGGCGATGGAGCGCGGCGACTTCGAGGAGCTGTCCTCGCTCTGGCTCACCCCGGCCGACCTGGGCGTGGACGAGGAGTACCACGATCCGGCGGACACCGGCGTGGTCTCCTGTGTGCACCCCGGCTGGCCGGTGCTCACCGGCCGCGGCGAGGTCCTCAGGTCGTACGCCCTGATCATGGCCAACACCGACTACATCCAGTTCTTCCTCACCGACGTGCACGTCTCCGTCACCGGCGACACCGCGCTCGTGACCTGCACCGAGAACATCCTCAGCGGCGGCCCGGCGCCGGCGGACGGCGCGGAGCTGGGTCCGCTGGTCGGCCAGCTCGTCGTCGCCACGAACGTGTTCCGGCGCACGCCCTCCGGCTGGAAACTGTGGTCGCACCATGCCTCCCCCGTCATGGCGGAGAGCGAGGACGAGGAGGACGACGAGCCCGGTGCAAACGGCGTGAATCCGGACGACGGTCCCCTCACCTGAATGGGTACTCGCCCCACAAGGACGAAGAAGTGGTTGGAATCACCTACCCCGGGGTATGAGCCGCTTCCACCCCATGGCGCGGCCGGGTTTCCCGGGGGAAACACAAGATGAACCCTCGTGGTAACCGCCGGGGCCCGCGGCCCCGTGACCCGGCTGTGTCGGTGCCCGCAGGTAGATTCGTCTGAAGCCGGTGTGCCGCCCGCACGTGGTACGGGCCGGTCATTCCCGACGATTGCAGGAGTGATTCGCGTGGATCGTGTCGCGCTGCGCGGCCTCAAGGCCCGCGGGCACCACGGTGTCTTCCCCAAGGAGCGCGAGGAGGGCCAGACCTTCATCGTGGACCTCGTCCTCGGGCTGGACACCCGGGCGGCCGCGGCTGACGACGACCTGACGAAGACCGCGCACTACGGCATCGTGGCCGAGGAGGTCGTGGCCGTGGTGGAGGGCGAGCCGGTGAACCTCATCGAGACGCTCGCCGAGCGGATCGCGCAGACCTGCCTGAAGCACGAAGGGGTCCAGCAGGTCGAGGTGTGCGTCCACAAGCCGGACGCGCCGATCACCGTCCCCTTCGACGACGTGACCGTCACCATCACCCGGAGCCGAGTATGACCCGACCTTTCCTTCAGGGTCACAGCGACCCGACCGTCCAGCCGGTGCCCGCCTCGGTCGTCGAGCAGGTCGACGCCGCCGACACGACCCTGCAGAACCCCAAATGGGCCGTGATCTCCATCGGCGCGAACCTGGGCAATCGCCTGGAGACCCTCCAGGGCGCCGTCGACGCGCTGGAGGACACGCCGGGAGTGCGCGTGAAAGCGGTCTCCCCCGTCTACGAGACCGAGCCGTGGGGCGTCGAGCCCGGCAGCCAGCCGGCGTACTTCAACGCCGTCGTGGCCCTGAAGACCACGCTGCCCCCCGACTCCCTGCTGGAGCGCGCGCACGCCATCGAGGAGGCCTTCAACCGGGTCCGCGACGAGCGCTGGGGCCCGCGCACCCTGGACGTCGACATCGTCGCGTACGCCGACGTCACCTCCGACGACCCGCATCTCACACTGCCCCACCCGCGCGCCCACGAGCGTGCCTTCGTGCTCGCGCCCTGGCACGACGTCGATCCGCAGGCCCAGCTGCCCGGCCGCGGCACGGTGGCCGATCTGCTGTCGGCGCTCACCCGTGCGGGCGTGGAACCCCGCAAGGACCTGGAACTCCGACTGCCCGAGTAGTCGTTAAGGTCTAGACGGCAAGGTCGGAACGACCACGGTCCGGGCCGGTCCGGGGGAGCTGAAGGGACACCGTGAGAGAGCTGCGCATCAGGGTGCTGGCCGGCGTGTTCGTCGTGGCCGGAGTCCTGTCCTGGGCGGGTGCCCGCCTCTGGAACTCGATCGGGACCCTGCCCAGCGTCCCCCTGGCCGCCCCCGTCGTGCTGGCCCTGATCGCCGGGGTCCTGCTCTCGACGGCGCTCTCGCTGCGCGCCCGGCTGAAGGCCCAGCGCGAGCGCCGCCCGGGCGCCAAGGGCGTCGACCCGCTGATGGCCGCGCGCGCGGTCGTCTTCGGGCAGGCCAGCGCCCTGGTCGCCGCCCTCGTCGCCGGTATGTACGGCGGCACGGGTGTCTTCCTGCTGGAGCTTCTCGACATCCCGGCCCGCCGCGACCAGGCCCTCTACGCCGGCTTCTCGGTCGTGGCGGGCGTCGCGGTGATAGCGGCCGCCCTGTTCCTGGAGCGCGTGTGCAAGCTCCCGGAGGACGAGGACCAGAACCACCCGGGAGCGGAACCGGCGGGATGAGCGCGGTGCCGCTCCGCCCGGCTCAGCGCGCCATGATCAGGCTCATGGCCTCGTTCCGGGTGGCGACGTCCCGCAGCTGACCGCGGACGGCCGACGTTATGGTCTTCGCCCCCGGCTTGCGGATACCGCGCATGGACATGCACATGTGCTCGCACTCCACGACCACGATCACGCCCCTGGGCTCCAGGATCTCCATCAGGGAGTCCGCGATCTGCGTCGTGAGACGTTCCTGCACCTGCGGTCGGCGGGCGTAGACGTCCACGAGCCGGGCCAGCTTGGACAGTCCCGTGATCTTTCCGGAGGTCGACGGGATGTAGCCGACGTGCGCGACGCCCCGGAACGGCACCAGGTGGTGCTCGCAGGTCGAGTACACCTCGATGTCCTTCACGAGCACCATCTCGTCGTGCCCGATGTCGAACGTCGTCGTCAGGACGTCCTCCGGCTGCTGCCACAGGCCCGCGAAGATCTCCTTGTACGCCCGGGCCACCCGGGCCGGCGTCTCACGCAGGCCCTCGCGGTCCGGGTCCTCACCGACCGCGATCAGCAGTTCCCGTACGGCGTTCTCGGCGCGCTTCTCGTCGAACTCGCCGATGCGCCCCTCACCGTCCAGCGTCACGGGGTCGGTCATATGGTTCCTCGTTCCTGTGCCTTGGCGCATGACGGCGGCCACACGCCCTTCCGCGGACATACGAACGCCGCGCCCCCAGGCTAAACCTGGCGGACGCGGCGTTCATTCCGGCCCTGGTGGCCGAAACGCGGTCAGCTCTCGGGGCGGTCCTCCGGGGCCTGGTCGGTCACCGGGGCGGACTCCGCCGCCGTGGACTTGGCCGTGCTGATCGAGGCCGTGGCGCCGTTCGCACCGTTGGTCAGTGCCAGCTCCTTCGGGGAGAGCACCGGCGGGCGGGTGGACGGGGTGCGGCGCGAGGAGCCGGTCCAGGCGGGCCGCGGCGGACGCTTGACGATCGGGGCGAAGATCTCGGCGATCTCCTCCTTGCCCAGGGTCTCCTTCTCCAGCAGGTGAAGGACGAGCTGGTCGAGCACGTCGCGGTTCTCGACCAGGATCTCCCAGGCCTCGTTGTGCGCGTTCTCGATGAGCTTCTTGACCTCTTCGTCGACCAGCGCGGCGACCTCTTCCGAGTAGTCGCGCTGGTGAGCCATCTCACGTCCGAGGAACGGCTCGCTGTTGTCGCCGCCGAACTTGATGGCGCCGAGCCGCTCGGTCATGCCGTACTGCGTGACCATCGCGCGGGCCAGGTTGGTGGCCTTCTCGATGTCGTTCGCGGCACCGGTGGTCGGGTCGTGGAAGACCAGCTCCTCGGCCGCGCGGCCGCCCAGCATGTAGCCGAGCTGGTCGAGCATCTCGTTGCGCGTGGTCGAGTACTTGTCCTCGTCGGGCAGGACCATCGTGTAACCGAGGGCGCGGCCGCGGGACAGGATCGTGATCTTGTGGACCGGGTCGGAGTTCGGCGAGGCCGCCGCGACCAGGGCGTGACCGCCCTCGTGGTACGCGGTGATCTTCTTCTCCTTGTCCGACATGATCCGGGTCCGCTTCTGCGGGCCCGCGACCACGCGGTCGATCGCCTCGTCCAGCGCCTTGTTGTCGATCAGCTTCTGGTCGCCGCGGGCCGTGAGCAGCGCGGCCTCGTTCAGTACGTTGGCGAGGTCGGCACCGGTCATGCCCGGGGTGCGGCGGGCGACGGCGGACAGGTCGACGTCGGGCGCGACCGGCTTGCCCTTCTGGTGAACCTTGAGGATCTCCAGACGGCCCTGCAGGTCCGGCGGGTCGACCGCGATCTGGCGGTCGAAGCGGCCGGGGCGCAGCAGCGCCGGGTCGAGGATGTCGGGCCGGTTCGTGGCGGCGATGAGGATGACCCCGCCCTTGACGTCGAAGCCGTCCATCTCGACGAGCAGCTGGTTCAGGGTCTGCTCGCGCTCGTCGTGACCACCGCCGAGGCCGGCGCCACGGTGGCGGCCGACCGCGTCGATCTCGTCGACGAAGACGATCGCCGGGGCGTTCGCCTTGGCCTGCTCGAAGAGGTCACGGACACGGGAGGCACCGACACCGACGAACATCTCGACGAAGTCGGAACCGGAGATCGAGTAGAACGGCACGCCCGCCTCACCGGCGACCGCACGCGCGAGCAGCGTCTTGCCCGTACCCGGGCGGCCGTAGAGCAGCACGCCCTTGGGGATCTTGGCGCCGACGGCCTGGAACTTGGCCGGCTCCTGCAGGAACTCCTTGATCTCTTGGAGTTCCTCGACGGCCTCGTCGCAGCCGGCGACGTCGGAGAAGGTCGTCTTCGGGGTGTCCTTGGTGATGAGCTTGGCCTTGGACTTGCCGAAGTTCATGACCCGGGAGCCGCCGCCCTGCATCTGGTTCATCAGGAACAGGAAGACGACCACGATCAGGACGAAGGGCAGCAGGGAGAGCAGGACGCCGACGAACGGGTTCTGCTTGGACGGCGACACCGTGTAGCCGTCCGGGATCTGCTTGCTCTGGTACCTGGTCTGCAGGTTGGTGGCCAGCTGGGAGCCCTGGTCGCCGATGTAGCTCGCCTGGATCTTCGAGCTGCCGTCGACCTTCTGGCCGTCCTTCAGCGTGACCTTGATGCTCTGCTCGTCACCGGTGGTGAGCTTGGCCGACTGGACCTTGTTGCTGTTGATCGCCGCAACGACCTGGCCGGTGTCCACCGTCTTGTAGCCGCCGGACGAGCCGACGACCTGCATCAACACGACCACGGCAAGGACGGCCAGCACGATCCACATGACCGGCCCACGGAAGTATCGCTTCACGTCCATCCATACGGAGCGGTGCCGCCCCGTCCCTCCTGCCATAGTGAGTTTGATAAGACAGTTCTTCTGACGGTACCCCAGCGTGGCAATGTCCGAAGCCGCACGAAGCGTTTCGAACGGCCGGGGTGCCCGTCTCTGCATGCTTCAACGGCGCGGAACCCGCCGGGGTTCCCGATCGTCCTACAAGGACTGAGCCGACTGGCTCACACCTCGTCCCGTGCGGCTCAGCCGCCGTAGACGTGGGGCGCGAGCGTACCGACGAACGGCAGGTTGCGGTACTTCTCGGCGTAGTCGAGGCCGTAGCCGACGACGAACTCGTTCGGGATGTCGAAGCCGACCCACTCGACGTCGATGGCGACCTTCGCGGCGTCCGGCTTGCGCAGCAGCGTGCACACCTTCAGCGAGGCGGGCTCGCGGGAGCCGAGGTTGTTGATCAGCCAGGACAGGGTCAGGCCGGAGTCGATGATGTCCTCGACGATCAGGACGTGCCGGCCCTTGATGTCGGTGTCCAGGTCCTTGAGGATCCGCACGACACCGGAGGACTGGGTGCCCGCGCCGTAGGAGGACACGGCCATCCAGTCCATGGTGACGGGGGTGGACAGCGCCCGGGCGAGGTCCGCCATGACCATCACCGCGCCCTTGAGGACGCCGACGATGAGCAGGTCCTTGCCCGCGTACTCCGCGTCGATCTTCGCGGCCAGCTCGGCCAGCTTCGCGTCGATCTCTTCCTTGGTGATGAGCACCTTCTCGAGGTCGGCACCCATGTCTTTCGCGTCCACCCGCATCACTTTCGGTCGTCCCGCACTTACGGCCCGGCGGCCGCCCGGCCCGGCGGAGCCTTGCTCCGGACGGTCGGGATTCAGCCCTGCCGAATCACCAGTCTGCCACCCTGGCGCTGGGCGACGACTTTGCCCGGGAGATTGATGGCCCCCTGGCCGCGCCAGCCGGTGATCAGGCGGTCGACTTCCTCGATGTGACGGGCGAACAGCGCACCGGCAGGGGCGCCGGCCTCGATGGCGGCGGCGCGCAGGATGCGGCGGCGCACGGCCGGCGGGAGGGCGTACAGCTTGGCGCACTCCAGCAGGCCCGCGCCGTCCCGTACGGAGGCCCCGGCCTGGCGGGCCCAGGTGTCGAGGGCGTCGGCGTCGTCGCGGGAGAGCTGGGCGGTGCGGGCGAGCGCCTCCACGACGCCCTTGCCGAGGGCCTTCTCGAGGGCGGGCAGACCCTCGTGCCGCAGCCGGGAACGGGTGTAGGCGGGGTCGGCATTGTGAGGATCGTCCCAAACGGGGAGGGACTGGACCATGCAGGCCTTGCGGGCGGTCTGCCGGTCGAGCTGGAGGAAGGGGCGCCGGTAACGGCCGCCGGCCCCCGAGACCGCGGCCATGCCGGACAGGGACCGGATGCCCGAGCCGCGGGCGAGGCCGAGCAGGACGGTTTCGGCCTGGTCGTCGCGGGTGTGGCCGAGCAGGATCGCGGCGGCCCGGTGGCGTTCGCCCACGGCGTCCAGGGCGGCGTAACGGGCGTCGCGGGCGGCGGCCTCGGGTCCGCCCTCGCGGCCGACGGTCACGGCGACCGACTCGACCGGGTCGAGGCCGAGTTCACGCAGGCGCAGGACGACCTCGTCGGCGCGGAGGCCGGAGCCGGGCTGGAGGCCGTGGTCGATGGTGACGCCGCCGGCGCGGATGCCCAGTCGGGGCGCTTCGAAGGCGAGGGCGGAGGCGAGGGCCATGGAGTCGGCGCCGCCGGAGCACGCGACGAGAACGAGCGGGGAGGGGGACCGCTCGGCCGTCCGCTGCGGGTACCGGCCGGCTGCCTTGCGGCCCGGCTTGCCCGAGGTGTCGTCATTGAGGATGTCGTGGAGGACGCGGCGGACCGCCAGGCGTATCGCCGCGACCGCAGGATGGGGACCCATGTCCGGTTCCCTTCATGAAGTTGTCGGGGGTGGATCCGAGTTCGGTCACTCAGAGTGTGTAGATGGTGACAGAACCGGGAGGTTCCCCGAGCATTGCACGCCTACGGATGGCCCACGGTCCCTCGGACGGGTGATTGGAGGAGCGTTCGCCTGCCGCAGGCCGGATTCCGTTCACGACTCGTCCGTGCCGTTCACGCCTCGCCCCTGCGGTGCACCCGCGCGACCCAGTCCGCCGGTTTGGCGATCTCGGCCTTGGTGGGAAGGGTGTTGGGCGAGGTCCACACGCGGTTGAAGCCGTCGGTGCCGACCTCGCCGACGACGGCCCGTACGAAGCGTTCGCCGTCCCGGTACTGCCTCAGTTTGGCATCCAGACCCAGCAGCTTGCGCAGGGCGAGGTCGAGCCGGGAGGCACCCTTGGCGCGGCGCTGCTGGAACTTCTCGCGGATCTCGGCGACGGACGGTACGACGCTGGGGCCGACGCCGTCCATGACGAAGTCGGCGTGGCCCTCCAGCAGGGACATCACGGCGGTGAGACGGCCGAGGATCTCGCGCTGGGCGGGGGTCTGCACCAGCTCCACGAAGGAGCGCCCGCCGTCGTCCTCCTCGCCCTCGGGGCGGCCCCCGGCGAGGGACTGGGCGGCTTCCCGGATGCGCTCCAGGAAGGTCATCGGGTCGACGTCGGTCTCGGCCAGGAACGACTGGATTTCGCCCTCGAGGTGGTCGCGCAGCCAGGGCACGGCGGTGAACTGCGTGCGGTGGGTCTCCTCGTGCAGGCACACCCACAGGCGGAAGTCGTGCGGTTCCACGTCGAGTTCGCGCTCGACGTGGACGATGTTGGGCGCGACGAGGAGCAGCCGGCCGGCGCCGTCGGTGCCGGCCGGCAGGTCGCGGGCGGCAGGGGCGAAGGTCTCGTACTGGCCGAGGACGCGGGAGGACAGGAACGACAGCAGCATGCCCAGTTCGACGCCGGTGACCTTGCCGCCGACCGCGCCGAGGACCGCGCTTCCGGGGCTGCCGGCGCGCCGTTCCTGCATCTTCTCCAGGAGCGGTTTGAGGATCTCGCGGAAGCCGGCGACGTTGGCGCGGACCCAGCCGGGGCGGTCGACGACGAGGACGGGGGTGTCGTGGGTCTCGTCGGTGCCCATACGAGTGAAGCCCCGGACGTGCTCCTCCGAGGCTTTCGCGTGCCGGCGCAGCTCCGCGACGACGGCCCGTGCCTCGTCGCGGCTGACGTCGGGGCCCGGCCGTACGAGCCGCGTCGCGGTCGCGACCGCGAGGTTCCAGTCGACCATCCCGGGAGATGTGGTGCCACCGAAGCCAGTCATGCTGTCAACCGTACGGGACCGTTACCCCTTGGGGCAGGGTGTGCGGGTCGCGTGGGCACGGTGGTTCGGCGGGGTCTGTCCTTGACCCGGCCGACCGGGCCGGCCGGGCCGGCCTAGCCGCATCCGCACCCCGCCAGCGCCGAGGCCGCTTTGTCCAGGGCCGCCTGGGCCGCCTGGGGATCGGCGGTGCCGGAGGCCATGAAGGCGAAGGCCAGGAGGCGGCCGTCGGCGTCGACGACCGTGCCGGCCAGGGTGTTGACGCCGGTCAGGGTGCCCGTCTTGGCGCGTACGACGCCTGCCGCGCCGTCGGCGTAGCGGCTGGTCAGGGTGCCGGTGAAGCCGGCCACGGGCAGACCGGTGAGGACGGGGCGCAGGCCGGGGCGGATCGGGTCGCCGGCCGTGGCCAGGAGGCCGGTGAGCAGGTCGGGCGTCAGCCGGTCGTCGCGGTTGAGGCCGCTGCCGTCGTGGAAGGAGGCGCCGGTCATCGGCAGGCCCAGCTTGGTCAGCCGCGCGGAGATCGCCTCGGCGCCGCCGTCGAAGCTGCCCGGCCGGCCGCTGGCGAGCGCCGTCTGCCGGGCCAGGGTCTCGGCGATGTCGTTGTCGCTGTTGGTCAGCATCCGCTCGACGATGTCGGACAGCGGGGGTGAGGAGACCGTGGCGAGGCCCTGCGCGCGCGTGGAGGCCTTCGAGGGGCCGGGGGATGTCGTCGTGATGCCGGCGTCCTTGAGGAAGCCCGCGAACTTGGTGGCCGCGTCCTGCGCCGGGTCGCTCACGCGGGGCGCCGGGCCGCTGGTGGAGTCGTCGGTACGGCCCTCGTCGGCGGTCAGGGCGCTGACCGGGGCGAGGTTGTCGTTGACGCCGATGGGGTGCAGGGCGGGACCGGTGAACAAGGTGGTGTCGTAGGAGAGCGTGATCTTGTGGATGCCGCGCCTCTTCAGGGCCTCGGCGGTGCCGGACGCCAGCTGGCGCAGGCCGGCCCAGCCCCCGGCGTCCTTGCGGGCGGTCAGGGTGGGGTCGCCGCCGCCGACCAGGACGAGTTCGCCGGTGTCGGGCTCGAGGGCGGTGCGGGTGGTGAAGCGGTGGTCGGGGCCGAGGGCGGACAGCGCGGCGACCGCGGTGGCGATCTTGGTGGTGGAGGCCGGGGTGAGGGCCTCCCCGGAGTCCGTGCCGTACAGGCGCTTGCCGGTGGTCATGTCGACGACGGCCGCCGCGTGGCCGTCGCCCAGCGCGGGGGCGTCCAGGAGGGGCCCCAGGACGTCCGGGAGGGGCTTTCCGCCCGGGGCGGCCTTCTTGGTGCCGACGGCGGCCGTCGCGCCGTCCAGGCCCACCAGGACGGGCGCGGCGCTCGGCGCGGGCCGGGGCGCCCCCGCGGTCGTGCCGGCACCGCCGTGATCTGCGCCACCTGAGCGCTCCAGAGCGATCGCGCGGTCCCGCTCGGCCGTACGCTGACCGTTGGCGTCCCAGGGGCCGGCCACGGTCACCACGCCGGCGGCGAGCGCGAGGCCGGCGGTGACGGCGCCCGCGGTGTACTGCCAGGTCCCGACGGCTCGCGGACGGGGGAGGTGCGAGGACCGGGAGGCAAGGGCCCGCCTCAACCGCGCGGCCCGCGGCTTCACGGCCGTCACGGTCCGCGCCAGACGCGGTCGTACGGCGTTCGCGATCCGCTCCACCTGCGGTCTCGCGGCCCGCCAAGGCCTCAGCTCTGGCACGACCACCAGCCCCTTTCGCGATCACACACCTGCGTGAGGGACACTTAACCACCAGAACTATGTGCTGATCATGGAGGAGCCACCGGTGGAGTTCGACGTCACGATCGAGATCCCGAAGGGTTCGCGCAACAAGTACGAGGTGGACCACGAGACCGGTCGGATCCGCCTGGACCGTCGCCTCTTCACCTCGACCGCCTACCCGACCGACTACGGCTTCGTCGAGAACACCCTCGGCGAGGACGGCGACCCGCTGGACGCGCTGGTCATCCTGGACGAGCCGACCTTCCCGGGCTGCCTGATCAAGTGCCGCGCGATCGGCATGTTCCGCATGACGGACGAGGCGGGCGGCGACGACAAGCTGCTGTGCGTTCCGGCCACCGACCCGCGTGTGGAGCACCTGCGCGACATCCACCACGTGTCGGAGTTCGACCGCCTGGAGATCCAGCACTTCTTCGAGGTGTACAAGGACCTCGAGCCCGGCAAGTCGGTCGAGGGTGCCAACTGGGTGGGCCGCACGGACGCCGAGGCGGAGATCGAGCGGTCGTACAAGCGCTTCGAGGAGCAGGGCGGCCACTGAGCCCTGTCCCGCAGAAACGGGCCGCACGCGCGCGCGTGCGGCCCGTTTGTGTGTCCGCCGGGTGCGCATGCGCATACTGAGGCCTACGGAAGGGTGTCGTTCAGGGAGCAGGTCGAGGTGACGCAGGCGGAGGACCGCAAGCCCCAGTCGGACGAGGCGCGGTACGACCCGGAGATCACGTCCGAGTTCGCCATTCCCGAGGGCATCGAGGTCACCGAGGGCGGGGGTGAGCCGGAGAGCACGTCCGAGTTCGCCGTGCCGGACGGCCTGGCGGTGCCGCAGCCGCCGAGTCCGGAGCCGGAGGGGTCGGCCTTCAGCCTGCCGAGCACCTACAGCGCCAAGGGCGCGCCGTCCGCGTTCACCCCGGCGACGGGGATACCGGCGGTCAGCCTGATCAAGGACGCGCCCTGGCAGGACCGGATGCGCACGATGCTGCGGATGCCGGTGGCCGAGCGCCCGGCTCCGGAGCATGTGCAGCGGGCCGAGGAGGAGGGCCCGGCGGTTCCGCGCGTGCTCGACCTGACGCTGCGTATCGGGGAGCTGCTGCTGGCGGGCGGCGAGGGCGCGGAGGACGTGGAGGCCGCGATGTTCGCGGTGTGCCGGTCCTACGGCCTGGACCGCTGCGAGCCGAACGTCACCTTCACCCTGCTGTCGATCTCCCACCAGCCGTCGCTGGTGGAGGACCCGGTGACGGCGTCGCGGACGGTACGGCGCCGGGGCACCGACTACACGCGTCTCGCGGCCGTGTTCCGGCTGGTGGACGACCTGACCGACCCGGAGACGCATGTCTCGCTGGAGGAGGCCTACCGGCGGCTGGTGGAGATCCGCCGCAACCGGCACCCCTACCCCGGCTGGGTGCTGACCCTGGCCGGCGGGCTGCTCGCCGGCGCCGCCTCCATCCTGGTCGGCGGTGACCTGATCGTGTTCGTCGCGGCGGCCGTCGGCGCGATGCTCGGCGACCGGCTGGCCTGGTTGTGCGCGGGGCGCGGGCTGCCGGAGTTCTACCAGTTCACGGTCGCCGCGATGCCGCCCGCCGCGATCGGGGTGGCGTTCGCGCTGGCGCACATCGATGTCAAGGCCTCCGCCGTGGTCACCGGTGGGCTGTTCGCGCTGCTGCCCGGGCGGGCCCTGGTGGCGGGCGTGCAGGACGGCCTGACGGGCTTCTACATCACGGCCTCCGCGCGCCTGCTGGAGGTCATGTACTTCTTCGTCGGCATCGTCGCCGGCGTGCTGGTCGTCCTGTACTTCGGCGTGAAGGTCGGCGGCAAGCTGAACCCGGACGCGTCGCTGATCATCAACGAACGGCCGCTGATCCAGATCGCGGCGTCCATGGTGCTGTCGCTGACCTTCGCGGTGCTGCTCCAGCAGGAACGCTCGACCGTGCTCTGGGTGACGCTCAACGGGGGCGTCGCGTGGTCGGTGTACGGCGCGATGCACTACGTCGGGAACATCTCGCCGGTGGCCTCCACGGCGGTGGCGGCGGGGCTGGTGGGCCTGTTCGGGCAGCTGCTGGCGCGCTACCGGTTCGCCTCGGCCCTGCCGTACACGACGGCGGCGATCGGGCCGCTGCTGCCCGGCTCCGCCACGTATTTCGGGCTGCTCAGCATGGCCCAGAACCAGGTGGACAAGGGGCTGGTGTCGCTGGCCAAGGCGGCGTCACTCGCCATGGCCATCGCCATCGGGGTCAACCTGGGGTCGGAGATCTCGCGGCTGTTCCTGCGGATCGGCTCCGCCGGCAAGCGCCGGGCCGCGAAGCGGACCCGGGGCTTCTAGGACGACAGGGCCCAGGCGCCCCCGGTCGGCTACTCCCGGCCGTAGTCGTAGGGGTACCCGTTCTCGTCGTACTGCTGCTGCGGGTACTGCTGCTGCACGTACTGCTGCTGGTCGTAGTACTGCTGGTTCCAGTCCTGCTGCTGGTACTGCTGCTGCGGCTGCTGCTGATACTGCTGCGGCTGCGGCTGGTACTGCTGCGGCTGCGGCTGGTACTGCTGCTGGGGCTGGTAGCCGTACGGCTCCGGCTCGGCCGGCTCGGCCGGCTCGACGCGGCGCAGGCGCGTCGTCGCGTCGTCCATCGCCGGCCGGTGCTGGTACGCGGGCTGCTGCTGGGGGACGGGCTGCGGGGCGGGCTGGGCGGCCGGGGCCTTCTTCTCCTTGCTGCGGGCCCGGAGCAGCTCGATCGCGACGGGGATCACGGAGACGAGGACGATCAGGATGAGGATCGCCTCGATGTTGTTCTTGACGAAGTCGATCTGGCCGAGCCAGGAGCCGAGCAGGGTGACGCCCGCGCCCCACAGGACGCCGCCGATGACGTTGAAGACCAGGAACGAGCGGTACTTCATGCCGCTGACGCCCGCGATGATCGGCGTGAACGTCCGCACGATGGGCACGAAGCGGGCCAGGACCAGTGACTTCGGGCCGTGCTTCTCGAAAAACTCGTGCGCCTTGGTGACGTTCTCCTGTTTGAACAGGCGGGAGTCGGGGCGGTTGAAGAGCGAGGGGCCGACCTTCCTGCCGAACATGTAGCCGGCCTGGTCGCCGAGTATCGCGGCGAGGCAGATCAGGGCGATGGCGCCCCACAGGGGGAAGTCCATCTGGTGCGAGGTGATCAGCAGGCCGCAGGTGAACAGCAGCGAGTCACCCGGCAGGAAGAAGCCGATGAGCAGGCCGGACTCGGCGAAGACGACGAGCAGCAGACCCCAGATGCCGAAACTGTCGAGCAGCTTGTTGGGATCCAGCCAGCTCGGGCCGAGGGCAAGTGTCATCACGGGTCCGGGCTCCTGAGGGGTGAAGGGCGGTGGCGGCGGCTGAACGGCGTACTTCCCTGTGCGTGCCGCCAAAGCTATCAACGTGAAGTGACCGCCCCAGGTTCCACCGGCGCCTCCAGGATGCGCTGTGGGACCACGGAGAGAAAGCTGTGACTCATGGGACTCGAAGACTACGGCGGCGGGCAGGGACCCCAGCCGGACGTACTGGTCGTGACGACGAACGACGTGCCCGGACACCGGGTGGAGCAGGTGATCGGCGAGGTCTTCGGGCTCACCGTGCGTTCGCGGCACCTCGGCAGCCAGATCGGTGCCGGGCTGAAGTCGATGATCGGCGGCGAGCTGAAGGGTCTCACCAAGACGCTCGTGCAGACCCGCAACCAGGCCATGGAACGGCTGGTGGAGCAGGCACGCGCGCGTGGAGCCAATGCCGTGCTGGCGTTCCGGTTCGATGTGACGGAGGCCGCCGACGTGGGCACCGAGGTCTGCGCGTACGGCACCGCCGTGGTCCTCGCCCGGGAATGACCGCCGTGGTCCTCGCCCGGCAGTGACCACCGCGGTCCCGGCCCGGGAGCGAACCGGTGCGCACCCGGGCCGGGACCGGTCAGGAGGTGTGCCGGTCGGCGTTGGCGAGGATCGCGTCGCGCAGGTGCTCGGCGAGGCCCGGCCCCATGGCGTCGTAGTACGCCTTGAAGCGCTCGTCGGAGACGTACATCCCGGCGAAGCACCGGTGCAGTTCGTACGGCACCTCGAAGTACCACCGGGTCATGTGCTGCCGGTGCTCCTCGGCCAGGTCCATCGCGGCCTCACCGGCCGCGGGCTCGCCGGCGGCCACCAGGGCGGCGTACCGCTCCTGCCAGTCGTCGACCTCGGCCTTGATCCGCTGCCAGTCCTCCTTGGTGTAGGTGGCGGCGCGGCGCTGCGACTCGGCGTACGCCTCCGTGTTGCCCCAGCGCTGCTCCGCCTCGTCGCGGTACTGCTCGGGGTCCTTGTCCCCGAAGACCTCGAACCGTTCCTCGGGCGTGAGTTGGATACCCATCGTGCGTGCCTCCATGGCGTGCTCCACGGCCGCGGCCATCTTCTGGAGCTGCTCGATCCGGGCGGTCAGCAGATCGCGCTGGCGGCGCAGGTGATCGCGCGGGTCCACCGCGGGATCGTCGAGCAGGACCGCGACCTCGTCGAGCGGAAAGCCCAGCTCCCGGTAGAACAGGATCTGCTGGAGCCGGTCGAGGTCGGCGTCGGTGTAACGCCGGTGCCCGGCGTGCGTGCGCTCACCGGGCACGAGCAGGCCGATCTCGTCGTAGTGGTGCAGGGTGCGCACCGTGACCCCGGCGAACCCCGCGACCTGTCCCACGGAGTAGCTCACTTTTCCGCTCCTTCGGTCGGTACGTCCTCCACGCTGAGGCCTCACGTCGCGTGAGGTGCAAGCCGGATTCCGTCCGGACGCCACAACGCACCGTTCGGGATGTTGTGCACGATGTGTCCGCTTATGGTGAGCCCGTGGCCCAGGACACCGCGCGGCAGCCGCCCCCGACCGCTCCCACGGCCCCGGCGCGGGCTCTGCTGCCGTTCATCCTGCCCGCCGCCGCCGTCGGCGTGGGCGCGGCCCTGGTCTTCGTCGGGGTGAGTGCGGCGGCGGAGCAGCTCCTGCACGTGCTGTGGGGGCCGCTGCCGGACGCGCTCGGGGTGGGCCGCTACTCGGTGCTGTGGATGTTCGTCATGCTCGTGGCGACCGGTGTCGCGGTCGGGCTGGTGGTCTGGAAGGCGCCGGGCCACGCCGGCCCCGACCCGGCGACGCTCGGCCTGGACGCCCCGGCCCTGCCGCCCGTGGCGCTGCCGGGACTGGTGCTGGCGGCCGCGCTGATGCTGGCCGGCGGTCCGAGCCTCGGCCCGGACGCCGGCGTGCTGGCCTGGGCACCTGTGGCCCTGGCCGACGTCGGCGAGTGACGATCGCGGCGCTGGTGATCTCCGAGGCGCTGGCCGGGCGGCCGATGCGGGGGCGGCTGTGGGACAACCTCTTCGCGCCACTGACGGCGGGCGCGTGCGGGGCCATGACGACCGCGCTGGTGGCCCGCCCGACCTTCGACCTGGGGCTGCCGCCGATGGGCCACCCGGACGGCAAGGACGTACTGGCCGCCCTGGTGACCGCCTCGGTGGCCGCGCTGCTCGGCATGTGTGCCGTGTACGCCTTCCCTTACGTCCACGGGGGCTTTCAGCGGCTGCGGCACCCGATGCTGATGCTGCCCGCGGGCGGGGCCGTGCTGGGCGCGCTGGGGGCGCTGGGCGGTCACCTGACGCTGTTCAAGGGGCTGTCGGAGGTCGGGGAACTGGCCCGGAACCCGGAGGGCTGGTCGGCGGGGCAGTTCGCCGTGATGACGGTGGTGAAGCTGGCGGCGCTGCTGGTCGCCGCGTCCTGCGGTTTCCGGGGCGGCCGTATCTTCCCCGGGGTCTTCATCGGTACGTCGCTGGGGCTGTGCGCGCATGCGCTCGTTCCGGCCGTGCATCCCTCGCTGGGCGTGGCGTCGGGTGTCCTGGGCATGCTCCTCGCTGTCACGCGGCAGGGCTGGGTGAGCCTGTTCACCGCCGCCGTCCTGGTGGCCTCGCCCGCCATCCTCGCCCTGTTGTGCATCGCCTCGCTGCCCGCCTGGCTGCTGGTGACGGGGCGTCCGCAGATGCAGTTGCGGCCGGACGGTACCCCGGTCCGCTGAACACACCTTCCTGGAGGCACGTTTTCATGGCCCTGCACAAAGGTCCCGAGAGGCACGAGAAGCGGACGGTCTCTGTCAACCCGTTCTTCGGTGAGGCCAATCCGGTCGCCGGCATGACGGAGGCCCCGCCCACGCACCGGCTCCCGGACGGCCCGCTGCCCCCGAACACGGCGTACCAGCTGGTGCACGACGAGCTGATGCTGGACGGCAACTCCCGGCTGAATCTGGCCACCTTCGTCACCACCTGGATGGAGCCGCAGGCCGGGGTGCTGATGAATGAGTGCCGGGACAAGAACATGATCGACAAGGACGAGTACCCGCGCACGGCCGAGCTGGAGCGGCGCTGTGTGGCGATGCTCGCCGACCTGTGGAACGCGCCCGACCCGTCGGCGGCGGTGGGCTGTTCGACCACCGGCTCGAGCGAGGCGTGCATGCTCGCCGGGATGGCCCTGAAGCGGCGGTGGGCCCGGCGCAACGCCGACCGGTATCCGGGCGCACGGCCCAATCTGGTCATGGGCATCAACGTCCAGGTGTGCTGGGAGAAGTTCTGCAACTTCTGGGAGGTGGAGGCCCGGCTGGTCCCGATGGAGGGCGACCGCTTCCATCTGGACCCGCAGGCGGCGGCCGAGCTGTGCGACGAGAACACCATCGGGGTCGTCGGCATCCTCGGCTCGACGTTCGACGGGTCCTACGAGCCGGTCAAGGAGCTGTGCGCGGCCCTGGACGCCCTGCAGGAACGCACCGGCCTCGACGTCCCGGTGCACGTGGACGGGGCGTCCGGCGGGATGGTGGCACCGTTCCTGGACGAGGACCTGGAGTGGGACTTCCGCCTCCCCCGCGTGGCGTCGATCAACACCTCCGGGCACAAGTACGGGCTCGTGTACCCCGGAGTCGGCTGGGCGCTGTGGCGGGACACGGAGGCGCTGCCGGAGGAGCTGGTGTTCCGGGTGAACTACCTGGGCGGCGACATGCCGACCTTCGCACTGAACTTCTCCCGGCCCGGCGCGCAGGTGGTCGCGCAGTACTACACCTTCCTGCGCCTCGGCCGCGACGGCTACCGCGCGGTGCAGCAGTCGACCCGGGACGTGGCGACCTCGCTGGCCCGGCGCATCGGCGAGCTGAGCGACTTCCGGCTGCTCACACAGGGGGACCAGCTGCCGGTGTTCGCGCTGACCACCGCCGACGACATCACGGCGTACGACGTCTTCGACGTCTCACGGCGGCTGCGCGAGAACGGCTGGCTGGTGCCCGCGTACACCTTCCCGGCCAACCGCGAGGACCTGTCCGTCCTGCGGATCGTGTGCCGCAACGGCTTCTCGCACGACCTGGCCGACCTGTTCCTGGACGACCTGTCCCGCCTGCTGCCCCAACTGCGCCGGCAGCCACATCCGTTGACCCGGGACAAGGAGGCGGCGACCGGGTTCCACCACTAGGCGGTGCGCAGGGCTCCGCCCTTGACCGCCGTGACGAACGACGCCCACACGGGCCCCGCGACGACGAGTGCGGGGCCCTCCGGGCGCTTGGAGTCGCGGACGGGGACGCCGGAGGGGTGGTGGTCGAGGACTTCGAGGCAGCTACCGGCCTGGTCGTTACTGTAGGAGGACTTACGCCAGCCCTTCAACGCGGCGGCGTTCGGGAGCGTTCGTACGGTCATGGCGCTCGTAGTCCCTTGCTGTCGTCCTGAGCAGAGCCAGTGAATCCTTGAGCGGCAGTGCGTTGCCCAGCGCAAAATCGTATCGGTGCTGGAGTTCCTGAACCACGGGTGGGGCGTCGTGGATCTTCCCCATGAACAGGCCCTCGCCATAAGCCATGGGCGGCTGGTCCTCGAACCACATGAGCGTGAGCATGTTGCTCAGCAGCGGGTGTACGCCCAGTGCGAACGGCAGCACGTGCACCTGGATACGGCCGGTCTCCGCGAGACGCACGAGGTGGTCGAGTTGCCCGGCCATGACATCCGGTCCGCCGATCTGGCGCCGCAGCACGGCCTCGTCCAGCAGCGCCCAGAATACGGGGGTCTCCGGATCGTCCAGGAGTTTCGCGCGCTCAAGGCGTGTGACGAGGCGCCTGTCACGTTCCTCCTCGCTCACCCGGGGGAACGACGTGATCAGTACCGCACGTGCGTACGCCTTGGTCTGGAGGACGCCGGGAACGAACGACAGGGCGAACTCTCGGATCATCACCGCCTGTTGTTCAAGCACCCGCACAGCCTCGAAGTAGCCGGCGACCGCTACCTCCTCCCGCGGCAGAAAGCTGCTCAGCACATTCCCCGTGTTCAGCGCCGCGTCCAGTCGTCGCGCGTCCTCCTTCGACGGCACCCGGCGGCCCGCCTCGATGTGGGCGATGTGCGAACGCGTCATGATCGCCAGGTCGGCCAGCTGCTGCTGCGTCAGCCCCGCCGCCTCGCGCTGTTCCCGCAGCCAGTCGCCGTAGTTGCTGCCCACCGGTCAACTCCCTTGTGACAAAAGCTCTGTCACCTGCTCCTCTCTGGCGAGGCTAGCCCGCGCGGCAGCACAGTGTGATCAGTTCGCCACAGAAAGCGAGTTCGCGACATGAGTGAGATCCGGCTGCTGCCCTGGACGGGCCATGAGGGGAAGCCCTGTTATCTCGTCACCGACGGATCGGGACAGATGTCCCGGATCGCCGACACCGTCGAGCGCGTGCAGCTCGGCATGGCCCACGACCTGCTCGGGCACGCGAGCGACCTGCTCGACGACGACCGGTCGACACCCGCCCAACTCTGCTTCCTGCTCGCCCGGATGAGCGAGGCGCTGACCGCCGTACTCCGGATCGCGCAGAGCCGTGGTGCCCCTGTGCCGGCGCCGGTGCACGACGACGCCGCTGCCGCCGAGAGCGACGGGCTCTGACCCGCCTGCTCAGCGGTCGTCCCCCGGATGCTGCTCCCCCGTCGCGTACGGGTTCTCCTGGTCCTCGGCGAGGATGCCGACGAACGGTTCTCCCTCGCCCGCGAAGGTGTACGCGCCGTTCTCCAGGCGCTCGACGAGGCCATGGGTCCACGCGGCCTCGGAATCGGCCGTGTGGACCCACATGTGCATGATCTCGCCGATGTGACCGAGCTGCCCCGGCCCCTCCTCGGGCACATAGCGCTCGGTCACCGAGGCCCGCCACGCCTCGATCCGGCGCGTGCGCTCCTTCAGCAGCGCCACCGCCTCGGCCCGGGGCAGGTCGACCATGAAGCCGATGGCCGCCGTCTTGACGTCGCCGCGCTGGTCGTAGGTGACCAGCGCGGCGCGCAGCAGGGCGAAGTACTCCTCGGTGCCCCGCTCGGTCAGCTCGTACTCGGTGCGCGGCGGGCCGCCCGCCGTGGACGGCGCGATCTCGTGCGCGTGCAGCAGCCCTTGCCTGGCCATCTGCTTCAGGGCGTGGTAGATCGAGCCCGGTTTGGCGTGGGACCACTCGTGCGCGCCCCAGTACTCCAGGTCGCCCCGCACCTGGTAGCCGTGGGCCCGCCCGTGCTGGCGGACCGCGCCCAGCACGAGAAGACGGATCGCTGACATGCGGTCCAGGTTATTGCCGTACGGCTACCCCGCCTGTTCCTGGGCCACCAGCTCGAAGGCGGTCCTGCCGTCCAGGGACTCCCGGATGATGTCGGCATGGCCGGCGTGCCGGGCGGTCTCGCGGATCAGGTGCAGGCACACCCAGCGAAGCGAGACCCGGCCCTCCGGCGGGAACCACGGGTCCGGGGGCAGCGGGAAGGTGTCGTCCAGGCTCGGCGCGGAGCGGACGAACTTCTCCGTCTCGGCCGCCACCTGCTCCCAGTACGCCAGTTGCCCCGCAACCGTCTCGTCGCCCGTCAGCTGGAAGCACTCGTGCCAGTTCGACTGGTCGCGGTGCACCGCCGGCGGCTCCTGCTTCGCCCGCGCGATCCAGCTCTGCTCGACCTCGGCGACGTGCTTGAGCAGTCCGCCGAGCGACAGCTCGCTCGCGCTGGGGCGGGTGCGGGCCTGCTCCTCGGTCAGCCCGAGCAGGGCCCGGCGGATGCCGCCGCGCTGCTCCTCGATGAACGCGAGCAGCGCCCCGCGCTCGTCGCCCTGTGCCTCCGCCGGTACGTGCTTGACCATGGCCGGCCGCCTTCCCTGGTGCCGCCGGGGCGCTTCGCCCCCTGACAAGACCGAAGCTACGGGCCATTGAGGTCAGATCCTGACCTCAATGGCCCCGCCGCGTCGAGAAAGGTGCCTCAGAACGGGAAGCCGCTGCGCCCGTGCTGGACCGAGATCCACTTGACGGTCGTGAAGGCCTCCAGCGTCGTCTCGCCGTTCAGGCGGCCGATGCCGGAGTGCTTCTCGCCGCCGAACGGCACGAGCGGCTCGTCGTGGACCGTGCCGTCGTTCACATGGAACATGCCGGTGTCGATCTGCTTGGCGAAGGAGACGCCCCGCTCGATGTCACCGGTGTGGACGGCACCGCTGAGGCCGTACGGCGTGTCGTTGACGATGCGGACGGCCTCCTCCTCGCCGGTGAACGGGATGAGGAAGACGACCGGGCCGAAGATCTCCTGCTGGAGCAGCGCGGAGTCGGCGGGGACGTCGGTGAGCACGCTGGGCGCGACCAGGTTGCCCTCCGTGGTGCCCCGCACCAGGGCCGTGGCGCCCTCGGCGACCGCCTGCTCGACGGCGCCGGAAATGGCGTTCGCCTGCTGGGAGTTGATCACCGGGCCGATCACGGTCTGCGGGTCGCGCGGGTCGCCGGTCTTCAGGGTGCGGACCTTGGCGACGAACTTCTCGGTGAACTCCTCGGCGACGGAGGTGTCCACGAGGACCCGGTTGGCCGCCATGCAGACCTGGCCCTGGTGCACGAACCGGCTGAAGACCGCCGCGTCCACCGCGTAGTCGATGTCGGCGTCGTCCAGCACCACCAGCGCGCTGTTGCCGCCCAGCTCGAGCACCGAGCGCTTGAAGTTCTTGGCGCACACGGTCGCGACGTGCCGGCCGACCTTGTCCGAGCCGGTGAAGGAGATGACCTTCGGGACGGGGTGCTCGATGAAGGCGTCACCGATCTCGGCGATGTCGGTGACGACGACGTTGAGCAGGCCGCCGGGCAGCCCGGCCTCCTCGAAGATCTTCGCGATCAGGGTGCCGCCGGCGATCGGGGTGTTCTGGTGCGGCTTGAGGACCACGCCGTTGCCGAGCGCGAGGGCCGGGGCGACCGACTTCAGCGACAGCAGGAAGGGGAAGTTGAACGGGCTGATCACACCCACGACCCCGACCGGCACCCGGTAGACGCGGTTCTCCTTGCCGTCGGCCGGAGAAGGCAGGATCTTGCCCTCGGGACGCAGCGCGAGGTGGACCGACTCGCGCAGGAACTCCTTGGCCAGGTGCAGCTCGAAACCGGCCTTCACGCGCGTGCCGCCCAGTTCCGCGATGATCAGGTCGGCTATCTCCTGCTCGCGGTCCTCGATCAGCCTCAGCGCCCGCTCGAAGACCGCGCGCCGGGTGTAGGGGTTGGTCTCGGCCCATGCCTTCTGGGCGCGGGCGGCGGCCCGGTAGGCCTGGTCCACCTCGTCGACGGTGGCCACCGTGATCGAGGCCAGCTTCTCGTCGTCGTACGGGTTGAAGTCGATGACGTCCCAGGAGCCCGTGCCCGGACGCCACTCGCCGCCGATGTACTGCTGGGCCAGGTCGCTGAAGTAGGACGACGCCATGTGATCCCTCAATCGCTAGCGGACACCAGATCTACGCCAGGTCTGATCACACGTCATCGTACTTGTGTCTCAAGCGAGTTGAAGGTGACCCGGCAAGACCGGAAACCGCTTACGACAGCTGCAGCAGCCCGCGCAGCAGATCCCGGCTCTCGTCCGGGCCCGGGCTGTCCTGCTGGAGTTCCTTGAGCGCCTGCTCGTACTGGGCGACGTCCTCACGCTTGTCCAGGTAGAGGGCGCTGGTCAGCTGCTCGAGGTAGACGACGTCGGACAGGTCGGCGTCGGGGAAGCTGAGCACGGTGAAGGCGCCGCTCTCGCCGGAGTGCCCGCCGAAGCTGAACGGCATCACCTGCAGGCGTACGTTGGGCCGCTGGGAGACGTCGATGAGGTGCTGGAGCTGGCCGCGCATCACCGCACGGTCGCCGTAGGGGCGGCGCAGCGCGGCCTCGTCGAGGACGATGTGGAACTCGGGGGCGCCCTGGGCGAACAGGTGCTTCTGCCGCTCCAGACGCAGGGCGACGCGGCGCTCGATGTCGTCCGGGCTCGCGCCCTTCATGCCGCGCCGGACCACCGCGCGCGCGTACTCCTCGGTCTGCAGCAGGCCGTGGACGAACTGCACCTCGTAGACACGGATCAGCGAGGCGGCGCCCTCCAGGCCCACGTAGGTGGGAAACCAGCTGGGCAGGACGTCGGTGTAACTGTGCCACCAGCCCGCCACGTTGGCCTCGCGGGCGAGGGAGAGCAGCGACTCGCGCTCCGCCTCGCCGGTGATGCCGTACAGCGTCAGCAGGTCTTCCACGTCTCTGGTCTTGAAGCTCACCCGGCCCAGCTCCATCCGGCTGATCTTCGACTCGGAGGCGCGGATCGAGTAACCCGCCGCCTCGCGCGTGATCCCCCGTGCTTCACGCAGCCGCCTGAGTTGCGAGCCGAGCAGCATCCGCCGCACCACCGATCCGGGCTCTCCCGCGCTCACGTTCGCCAGCCTCCCCAACCGTCTTCAGGGCCCGCAGTCTGCCACTAAAACACTTCGAGCAGTACTCGTCCGGTTACGGAAACGGAAAGAGCCGGGCCGTTTCTGCCTGCACCTGGCCGGGAAGAGGTCAGGACCACTGGCGACAACAGCGGTGAAGATGGCAGAAAAAATGGCCTAGAAGCGGTACGGGCAGTGCCATTTCGGTCGCGTGCACGTGCATCTGCCCTTGCATCTGCTCTGCGCATCCGAAACCATGGTGCCGCGCCACCGCTGCATCGCAACGACCGCGAACTCCCCGGGAGTGCCTCGCATGGGAACGAATGGATCGACCATGCTCAAGCCGTTACGGCAGGGCCTTCCGCCGCTGGATCCCGCTGCCGTGTCCGATGCCGCCTCCTGCGCCCTGCCCGCCCGCTACGAAACGGTGCGCGAGGCGCGGCGCTTCACCCGCGCCACCCTCGGTCAGTGGGACGTCGGCGACCGCTTCGACGACATATGCCTGGTCGTCTCCGAACTCGTCACCAACGCGCTGCGCCACGGCCTGACCGCCGACACGGGATGCTCCGAGCACGCCCCCGCCGTGCGGCTGCACCTGATGCGCTGGACCGAGCGGCTGGTGTGCGCGGTGCGCGACCCGAGCCACGAGACCCCGGCCCCGCGCGACTCGGACGACTTCTCGGCCGAGTCCGGGCGCGGGCTGTTCCTGGTCGACTCCTTCGCCGACAGCTGGGGCTGGCATCCGCTCGCGGGCACCCTCGACGGCAAGGTCGTCTGGGCGCTGTTCCGGCTCCGGCCGGCCGTCTGACGCACCGCGGCACCGAGTGACGCCCTGTTTCTACGCGCGTCACCCCGGCGCCTGGCCTCCCGCCCCGACATCATTGCCACCCGGGGCCCCGCGGGCACGGCCGTGTCAGCCGACGATCAGGTGGTCGAACTCTCCGTCCTTGATGCCGAGGAGCATGGCCTCGATCTCCGCGCGTGTGTAGACGAGCGCCGGCCCGTCCGGGAAGCGCGAGTTGCGCACGGCGACGTCGCCGCCCGGCAGCCGGGCGAACTCGACGCAGGAGCCCTGCGAGTTGCTGTGCCTGCTCTTCTGCCAGGCCACTCCGTCCAGCTGCGCGGCAGCCATGCCGTTGTACACGTCGTACCCCCCGTACACGCCGTCAACGTCGCGGTCCACAGGTCGCTCCCCGGTGGTGCACTGGCTGGTGTGGCCATGGATGCTGTAGTCAACTGATCCGGATCATAACCTCGTTCACGTGCAGATGCATGGGCAAATGCACGTGCACGCGCGGTGGTCCCATGGTTACTGGTTTGACGTTCGTTTTACTCGCCGGGAGACGCCCGCATCAGCCGTGCCGTCCCAGCGTCTGCCCCAGAGCAGGCAGGACATGCCCCCGCCATCCCCCGTCCATGATCTTCCGCGCCATCATCTGAGCCGGGTCGTCCGGATCGAACCCCTCGTGCACTAGGAACAGACGCGTTCCGCGCCCTTCCTGTTCCAGGGTCCAGGTGATCGTCCAGTCCGCCGGGTTGGCCGGATCGGCGTCCGCCCAGCGGAGGGACAGCATCCGCTCGATGTCGTACGCGAGGACCCGTACCTCCACAACGCCCGAGAAGCGGGCGTTGGGACGCGGGACGGAGGTCATCCGGTATCGATGACCGACCTCCAGCCGGAAGCCCCCGGCCCCGGGCATCTGCCACTGGACGAGCAGTTCGGGTTCGGTCAGGGCGCGCCAGACCTTGGCGGGCGGATGCGGGAAGAACTGGTCGACGCGGATGGTGGTCAGGTCCTCGTCCGGCTGGTTGCTCATGACCGGCCATCGTCGGGCATGCGGTCGAGCAGATCACCGAGGCCCTTCAGTTGCTCGCGCCAGAACCGCTCGTACGGATGGAGCCAGTCCTGCACATCGGCGAGCGGGGCTGCCTCGAGCCGGTAGATGCGCCGGCGCCCGGCGCGCTGCTCGGAGACGAGGCCGGCCTCCCGGAGCACCTTGAGGTGTTCCGAGAGGCTCGGGCGGCGCATGTCGAAGTGGTCGGCGAGCGCCTGGACCGGCTGCGGTCCGCGTTCGCGCAGCAGCCGCAGCACCTCGCGGCGGGTGGCATTGGCGAGCGCGGCGAAGACGCGGTCCTCGGCGGCCGTACCGGTCCCGTTCATCGAGTGGTCAGAAGCCTTCCTTCTCCGTCAGCAGCATCAGACCGTTGCCGTCGGGGTCCGTGAAGGAGGCCATACGGCCCCAGGGCAGTTCGTCCGGGCCCTGGACCTCGGCGCCCGCCCCGGCGAGCCGGGCGCAGTCGGCGTCGACATCGGTCGTCACCAACATGATCCCCCGCGCGGAGCCGGGCTCGAAATCGCCCATGCCCGGCCCGGCGAGCGTGAAGACGGTCTGTGCGCCCTCGGGCGCGACCTGGAGCCAGCGGCCCTGGGGCAGGTCCCGGTCGGCGGTGACCGCCAGCCCGAGGACGTCCCGGTAGAAGCGCAGGGCACGGTCCTGGTCGGAGACGGGAAGCGTGACGAATGAGGCGTGCGTGATGGTCATGCCGGGAAGAATAGGTAGGCAATTCCCTACGCGTCAACCGTAGGCGATTTCCTACCTATAGGAGTCTCCGCGCGTCGCCGGTTGCGGGGGCAACCGCGGGACGCGAGCGCCACGCGCGTGCGCAACCGCGACCAGGCGGACACCGGCCGCGCGGCCGCCCGCGCGCCTGCGCCCGTCCCGGTGAACGTGCGCGAGCAGGCTCACAACGGATTCCTGCCTGTATCCGGAAGTCCTCCTGGTAACGGCTGGTAGCTTGCTGCGGGCCGTCCGGCGGAGGGCGGCCGGCCGCTACAGCTTGGGAGCATTCCGGTGACTTCTGCGACTGCAAGGGTTGCGCGTGCGAGGGTTGCACCCGCGAGGGTGCGGACCGCGGCCGTGGCCGCGGGCCTGGTGGGCGCGCTCGCCGCGCTGACCGCGTGCAGCGGGGGCGGTGGCGGCAAGAACACCTCCCCGCACACGTCGAAGGCGGCCGCGACCCCCGCCTCGTCCTCCGGCGCGAAGGCCGTGACCGGCGCTTCCGCCAAGCTCCAGGGCAGCTGGATCACCACGAGCGGCGGCAAGATCGTGGCCCTGGTGATCACCAAGAAGAAGGCCGGACTCTTCGTCACCGGCAGCAAGTCGTGGTGCGCGGGCGCCGCGGGCGACGAGGCGGGGATGCAGATGATCCATCTGACCTGCCCCGGCGGCAGCAAGGACCGGATCACCGGCATGATCGACTCGGTGGACGCCAACTCCATGAAGGTGACCTGGTCGGGCAAGACCGGCCAGGAGACGTACACCAAGGCGGAGGGCGGCACCCTGCCGACGACACCGCCGCACCTCCCGAAGAAGAAGTGACGTTGACCTCGGTGGGGACGGACCACCTGAAGCGGTGATTCCGCAGGGGTGCGCGAACGGGGTCGCGGCGCAGGCGCCATGATGCAGGGGCACCGTCACGACCTCGATGGGACCTGCTCATGCGCGCCATTCCGCTCACCGTCACCGCCCTCGCCGCCGCCCTGCTGCTGACCGCTTGCAACGGCGGCGGGAGCAAGAGCGGCGGCGGCAGCAGCAAAAACAGCTCCGCCTGCGAGATCGGCGGGGTCTCCGTGCAGATCGGGTCGGCGAGCGTGGCCCCGGGCGCCGGTGACACGGGCGAGATCCCCGTCAGCCTCACCAACCAGAGCGCCCCCTGCACCCTGGACCACTTCGCCGGCGTGGTGCTCGGCGCCGCCGGCACCGACGCCAAGGTGCCGGTGCTCAAGGACGCCAAGGCCCAGAAGCTGAAGCTCAACAAGGGCGACTCGGCGACCTTCACCATCACCTACGTACGCGGCAAGGCGGGCGACAAGACCAGCCTGGACGCGAAGACCGTGAAGATCACCCTGCCCGGCACCACCGCCTCGCGGAGCTTCCCCTGGTCCTACGGCCCCGTCGCCGGCCAGGGCAGCGGCCCGAACGCCTCCGTGAGCGCCTTCCAGCAGGTCGGCGACTGACGTCCGCGCCCGCGGCTCACTCCAGCCGTGGACGGGAGCGGACCTGCGCCCGGTCCGCCGCCCGCGCGCCCTCCGTCCACCCGGCCGCGTCGCTCACCCCGCGCAGCCGGGTGGTGGTGGTCGCGGGGAACATCCGCTCCATCCGGCCGGTGACGGCTATCTCCCTGGTGGCCAGGACCGGCAGCAGATCCTGGCCGACCTGGGCCTCGGCGACCGCCGCGAGCCGGTCGCCCACCCGGTGGGCGTAGGCCGCGAGGAACGACTGCCGGAAGGTCTTGGTCCGCTTGCGTCCGCCGGCTCTCTGCGCCGCCTCCGCCCTGGTCATCGCGTGTGTGGCCTGCACCAGCAGCGAGGTGTAGAGCAGCTCCACCGCCTCCAGGTCCGCCTCGAAGCCGACGACCGTGGAGAAGCCCAGCGGTTCATTCCACACCGCGCGGCAGTGGTTCGCGCCCGCCACGGCGTCGAGCAGGACCGCCTTGGCCTGTTCGTACGGCGGCTCGACCCCGATCCGGCAGGCCCCGGGCGCGTCCGGGGCGGGCGCCTCGGCGGCGAGCAGCGCCTCGTCGACACTGTGCCGGGCCATCAGCTCCTGCGCCTTGGCGCTGAGCGCCTCGGCCTCCTCCGGATAGCCGGTCGCCTCGGCCTTGGCGAGCAGCGCGCGGATCCGGGCGAGCATGCGGGAGGCGGCCGGGCCGAAGGCGCGGCGGGGGTCCTCCTCCAGCGGCTCCAGGGCGGGCAGGCGCAGCAGCAGGCGGTACAGCTCCAGTGCGGTGGTGGCCTGCGAGAAGCGGTCGGCCTCGGGCGCGGGGGCCTCGGGCAGCTCCGCCAGCTGGGCCTTCCAGCGGCGCCCGCGCGGGCGGTCCCGCCCGGCCTGCGCCCGGATCAGCGCGGCGGTCAGGCGTACGTGCCCGTCCTCCAGCTCGCGCCGCACCAGCCGTACGACGTCGGCGGGCTGCCAGCCGCGCTGCCAGGCCGCCGCGACGAACTCCTCGCCGCGGCGGGCGAGTTCGGCGTCCGCGGCCGGATCGGCGGCGAGCAGGGAGGCGCCCGTGTCGAGGCCGGTGTCGGTGTCGTCGTACAGCGCGGCCCGGAAGGCCCGCTCGACGGTGCTGGCAGTGCTGGTCACGCCGTCGATCGTGCCATGCCCCACCGACAGCGGGCAGAGCCTTGTCCACAGCCTGTGGACAAGCAATCGGGGACGGGACACCTGCCGGCGGGCCAACTGGCGGGCGGGGCGACTGGCGGGCGGGGCGACTGGCGGGCGGGGCGGCGGGACCACGGTAGCCACGTGCGGCTGCCCGAGGGGCGCACCGCCCGGCCCTCGCGCGGATACACCCCCAGAGGGTGTCAACTATCGGTTGACACCCTCTGGGGGTGCAACCTACGGTTGACACATGGCGACCAACCCGAACATCACGGCATCCGTACGCCTCGACGACCTCATCGAGGCCATCAAGAAGGTTCACCCCGAACCCCTCGTCCAGCTCCAGGACGCGGTGATCGCCGCCGATCACCTCGGTGACGTGGCCGACCATCTGATCGGCCACTTCGTCGACCAGGCCCGCCGCTCCGGCGCGTCCTGGACCGAGATCGGCAAGAGCATGGGCGTGACCCGGCAGGCGGCGCAGAAGCGGTTCGTGCCGAAGGAGTCCAACGACCTCGACCCCAGCCAGGGCTTCAGCCGCTACACCCCGCGCGCGCGGCAGGTGGTCGTGTCCGCGCACAACGAGGCGGTGGCGGCCCGCAACCCCGAGGGCCGGCCCGAGCACCTGGTCCTCGGCCTGCTGGCCGAGCCGGAGGGCCTGGCGGCGAAGGCGATCACCGAGCAGGGCGTCCTGCTCGACTCCGTGCGACAGGCCGCGACCGCCGCGCTCCCGCCCGCCTCGGACGACGTACCCGACCTGGTCCCCTACGGCGCCGAGGCCAAGAAGGCCCTGGAACTCACCTTCCGTGAGGCGCTGCGGCTCGGCCACAACTACATCGGCACCGAGCACATCCTGCTGGCGCTCCTCGAGCAGGAGAACGGCGAGGGCGTCCTCAGCGGCCTCGGCATCACCAAGGCCGGGACCGAGAAGTACATCGCCAAGGTGTTGTCCCTGCTGGTGGAGCAGCAGAAGGCGGCGGAGACGGCAGTCGGGCAGGCGCCGGACGACCCGGCTTCCCCGGCGGACTGACGCTCCTCGCAGGGCTGCGGCCGACGACCCCTGCGGCGCGGTAAGTCGCAGGTCAGGCCCATTGTCAGAGCCACCTGCCACACTCGCACTCATGACCGACCGCTGGGCACTCGCTCCGGCCGAGGACGGTGGCGTGGACGTCGCCCCCCTCGGCCCGGACGGGCTGCCCGCCGGGCCGGTGCGGCGGGAGAGCGATCCCGCCCAGGCGGTGCGGAGCCGCCCGGAGGTGACACGCTGGGTGTGGCGGTCCACCCCCGAGGTCTACCCGCGTCTGCTCGCCACGGGGGTGCGAGTGGAGCGGTGCTACGACATCGAGGACGCCGAGACACTCCTGCTGGGCCACGAGGGCCGGCACGGCGAGCCGCGTTCGGCCGCCGCCGCCCTGGCCCGCCTCCGGGGCGGCCCCGTACCGCCCGACCCGCCGCAGCGCGCGGCCGAACCGGCCGCCCAGTCCCCGCTGTTCGAGCCCACCGGCACCCGCCTGCCCCTGGCCGATCTCCTCGCGGTCTACGCCGAGCAGCTGCGGCGGCACGAGCAAACGGCCCACCCCGACCGGATGCGGCTGCTGACGGCCGCCGAGTCGGCGGGGATGCTGGTGGCCGCCGAGATGAACCACGCGGGCCTGCCCTGGAGCACCGAGGTCCACCGCGAGCTGCTGCACGACCTGCTGGGCGAGCGCTATGCGGGCGGCGGCGAGCCGCGCCGCCTCGCCGAGCTGGCCGACGAGGTGTCCGCCGCCTTCGGCCGCCGGGTGCGCCCCGACCTGCCGGCCGACGTGGTCAAGGCCTTCGCCCAGGCCGGGATCAAGGTGCGCTCGACGCGCCGCTGGGAGATCCAGTCCGTCGACCACCCGGCGGTCGCCCCCCTGCTGGAGTACAAGAAGCTGTACCGCATCTGGGTGGCGCACGGCTGGTCCTGGCTCCAGGACTGGGTGCGCGACGGCCGCTTCCGCCCCGAGTTCCTCGCCGGCGGCACGGTCACCGGGCGCTGGGTGACCAACGGCGGGGGCGGACTGCAGATCCCCAAGGTGATCCGCCGGGCCGTGGTCGCCGACCCCGGCTGGCGGCTGGTGGTGGCCGACGCCGACCAGATGGAGCCGCGCGTGCTCGCCGCCATCTCCCGCGACCCCGGCCTGATGGAGGTCGCCGGCCGCGAGAGCGACCTGTACCAGTCGGTCTCCGACCGCGCCTTCTCCGGCGACCGCGACCAGGCCAAGCTCGCCGTGCTCGGCGCGGTCTACGGCCAGACCTCCGGCGACGGCCTGAAGAACCTGGCCGCGCTGCGCCGCCGCTTCCCGAAGGCCGTCGCCTACGTCGACGAGGCGGCCCGCGCGGGCGAGGAGGGCCGGCTCGTGCGCACCTGGCTGGGCCGGACCTGCCCGCCGGCCGCCGGGTCCGGCGAGGACGCGGCGGAGGAGGCGGGCATCCCCCTCGGCGAGGACGACGGCGAGGCACCGGCGGCCGACGGCCAGGCCTGGGTCCCCGGCTACGCGTCCGCCAACTCCCGCGCGCGGGGCCGCTTCACGCGCAACTTCGTCGTCCAGGGCAGCGCCGCCGACTGGGCCCTGCTGATGCTCGCGGCGCTGCGCCAGGCCTGCGCGGGCCTCAAGGCCGAGCTGGTCTTCTTCCAGCACGACGAGGTGATCGTGCACTGTCCCGCCGAGGAGGCCGACACGGTCGCACGGGCCATCCGCACCTGCGCCGACCTCGCCGGGCGGCTGACCTTCGGCGAGACACCGGTGCGGTTCCCGTTCACGACGGCGGTGGTGGAGTGCTATGCCGACGCCAAGTGAGCGCGGATCAGCGGGCCTTGGGCCGGTCCGGTCGGCCCGGCCGGCCCTCGGCGAGCAGCGCGCGCAGCTCGCTCAGCACCGCCTGCTCGTCCGTGCCGTCCAGCGCCGCGAGGGCCGCGCGCCAGGCGTCGTACGCCTCCGGCCACCGCCCCCTCTCGCGCAGCAGCAGCCCGTGCTGGTGCCGGGCGAGACCGCCGATGTAGCAGTCGGCGCGGGCGTCCGCGCGCCGCAGCAGCTCGGCGCACTCGACGCCCGCCCGGTCGGTGTCCCCCAGCTCCCGCAGCGCGCGGACCAGGCCGAGCCGGGTCTGCGACTCGCCGTGCCAGTCGCCGGCGCCGCCGAGGATGCGCAGACTCTCCTCGAAGTGCTCGGCCGCGGCGGCCGGTTCGCCGAGGCTGAGATGGGCGTAGCCGATGTTGCAGTGCGCGGAGTGCTGCACGATGACAGCGCCGATCGCGTCCCCGATCGCCAGCGAGCGCCGGTGCTGCTCGATCGCGGCCCGCGGATCGGTGTGCTCGTAGAGGTTGCCGAGGTGGCTGTGGGTGACGGCCTCGCCGTAGGGGTCGTTCAACTGCCGGGAGTAGGCGAGGCTCTGCCGCAGCGCCTCCCCGGACTCCGCGAACCGCCCGAGCCCTTCCAGCAGCAGCCCGCGGTTGTTCAGGCAGCGGCGGATCCTGGAGGCCCTGCCGAGCCGCCGCCAGATCTCCAGGGACTGGTCGGTGAGGGCGAGGGCGTCCTTCTGCCGGCCGGTCAGAAAGTGCAGGCCCGAGAGGTCGCCCAGCGCGTATGCCTCGGCCGCCGCGTCCCCGAGTCGCCGCGCCGCCGCGAGCGCGGCCCGCCCCAGCACCTCCATCTCAGCGACGCGGCCACTGCGCTGGACGTAGGGGAAAAGCAGCCGCGCGAGCACGGACAGATACGCGGTCCGGCACGGATCGGCGCTGTCCGCGTTCCGCGCCACCAGGGCGACGATGTTCTCCAGCTCCACCTCACCCCAGCCGAAGGCCACCTCGGCGGATGAGAAGAACGACAGTTCCGCCACATCCGCGGCATGCTCCAGCGGCTGCGCGGAGGTGGGCCGCCGCCGGTCGTCCTGATCGAGCCCGGGCTCCACGACCGCCACCAGCAATCGCTCGGCAACGGCGGCGTACCAACGCAGGGCGGCGAGATCGGGGGCGGACTGGGCAAAAGCCCCCTGGCTGGAGGCAGCCTGGCCGAGGGCATCCCGGGCGGGGGGCTGGGCGTTGGTGGAGTGTGCGGGGCGGGCGGCGGGCGGTTGCGCGCCGCGGTGCGGCCCGGTTTCCGGTGTCTGCGCTGTGCCGTCCCGCTCCATGTCCGCCAGTTCGCGGGCGAAGTCGCGGACCAGATCGTGCGGGGCGTAGCGGCCGTAGGCCGTTTCCTCCAGGAGGGCGACGTCGACCAGGCGGTCGAGGGCGGACTCGGCACGGCGCTCGTCGGTGCCGGTGAGGCGGGCGATCAGCGGGGCGCCGTAGGTCGGCAGGTCGAGCGCGCCGATGCGGCGCAGGGCGAGGGCCGCGTCCCGGTCCGCCTCGCGCTGCGCGGCGGCGAGCGCGTCGTGGGCGACGGCCAGCGAGCGCCGGACGCTCAGGTCGTCGTACTCCAGGTGGTGCAACCGGCCACCGGTCTCGGCCAGTTGGCCCGCCAGCACCTCGGGCGTGAGGGCGTGCCGGGCGGCGAGCCGGGCGGCGACGACACGCAGCGCCAGCGGGAGCCGTCCGGTCAGCTCGACCAGCGCATGACCGGCGTCCAGCCCCTCGCGTCCGCTCACCGCGCGCAGCAGCGCCGCACTGTCCTCGCTGGTCAGCGGGGTGAGCGGGAAGCGCCGGGCGCCATCGAGCGCGGTCAGCGGCGAGCGGCTGGTGACGATCACGGCGCAGCCGGGCCCGGCCGGCAGCAGGGGCCGTACCTGGGCCGCGTTCGCAGCGTCGTCCAGTACCAGCAGGATGCGGGCCGGAGCGAGCAGCGAGCGGAGCAACGCGGCCGCCGCGTCCGGGTGTTCGGGGATGCTGCGGGGCTCGGCGCCCAGGTCCCGGAGCAGCGCGGCAAGGGCCTGCGTGGCGGTGAGCGGGGTCACGCCGGGGGTGGCGCCGTGCAGGTTGACGTAGAGCTGACCGTCGGTGAAACGCTCCCGCAGTTCATGTGCGACATACAGGGCGAGCGCGCTCTTGCCGACGCCCGCCATGCCGCTGATCACCGCGACGGCCGGGGCCGGTGCGGGCGGCTCGGTGAGCGCGTGCCACAGCTCGCGGCGCGTGTCGGCCCGACCGGTGAAATGGGCGGGCGGAGCGGGCAGCTGGGCCGGGCGCGGAGTCTGCCGCGCGGCCGGTTCGCCCTGCTCGTCCCCGTCCCCGCCCTCCTCCGGTTCCGCCGTGACGCCCGGGTGCCCGTCGTCATGCGGCTGTCGGCGGGCCGCTCCCCCGATGCCGTCGCGCTGCCGTTCCTCGCCGCTGCCCCGCAGCACCTCGACATGGGCCTCGCGGACCGCCGGGCCGGGCTCGATGCCGAGTTCCTCGACCAGGTGGGCGCGCAGATCACGGTGGACGGCGAGGGCCTCGGCCTGGCGGCCGGTGCGGTGCAGGGCGAGCATGAGCTGACGGTGATAGGCCTCGCGCAGCGGATGCTCGGCGACGAGCGCCGCAAGCTCCGGCACGAGCGCGGCCAACCGGGCTCCGCCGAGGGCGAGTTCGGCCTCGTAGCGCCACTCCAGCAGTAGCAGCCGGGCCTCCTCCAGGCGCTGCACCAGGGCATAACCGCCCAGGTCGGCGGGGAGCCCGCTCAGCGGGGTGCCGCGCCAGAGCGCGAGCCCGGCCGTACACGCCCGTACGACGCCCGGCCAGTCCCGCCAGGCATGTGCGGCCCGCGCCTCGGCGACCCGCGCGTCGAAGACGTGCACGTCCAGCTCGCCGTGATCGACACGCAGCACATAGCCCGGCGGTACGGCCCTGAGCCGCTCCGGGTCGTCCAGCAGCCGGCGCAGCCGGGCGACGTGGTTGTGCAGGGAGGCCTGCGCGGAGACGGGCGGCGCCCCGCCCCACAGGGCGTCCTTCAACGACTCGACCGACACGACCCGGCCCGCCTCCAGCAGCAACGCCGCGAGCAGGACGCGCACTTTGGGACTGCCGATGGCACGGACGCCGTTGTCGGGGGCGTCGTCGCCGGAGCGGGCATCGTCGCCGGAGCGGGCATCGGTACCGGAGCGGGCATCGGTACCGGAGCGGACATCAGTGCCGGAGGGCTCGTACGACATCCCGTACGGCGGTCGGTCGTACAGGACCGGTGGTCCCAGCAGTCCGAACCGCAGCTCGCACCGCCGCATCACGCCGCTCCACTGCCTTCCCGCGCGGTCGGTGCCGACCGTGCTCCGCGGCGGGTGTGCGCCCGCCGTTCCCTGGCGGAAATCCGCCCTGTCCGTAACGGTTTCCCGCCACCTTCTGCCAGCCGGACCAGCCCCGAATCGGCCTGCCCGACGGGTGGTCTTCGGTACCGTCGGCGCATTCCGGCCAACCGGAACACGACCCGACGACGAACCGTTGGCCACATGTTAGCGATCCGTTGGCGAATCCTGATGTGATCATTCCATCGGATCCGGCCCGACGGCGCGCGCGTGTGTCGCGTAACTCGGGGGAGTGTCGCCGCAGGCTGGATCCGGGGACGCAAGGGGCCCCGGTCGGCGGAGGTGAACGACCGGGGCCCCGTCCCGTCTTCTCCGCGGAGCCGCTGCCCCGTGGGTCTTCGACGGACGCCTGCGCTCAGACCACCGGCGGCCGCCCGAGCCGGCCGAGTCGCCACACCGTCCGCCAGCGCATGGGCCGCCGCTCGCCGGCCGGCTCCCGCAGGCCCTCCACGAACCCGGCGAACCACGCCTTCAGCCCCGCGAGGGAGCGGGTGCGGGCGAGGGTGAGGAGCGTCCACACCCCGAGGTGCACGGGGATCAGCGGCAACGGCAGCCGGCGCCGGACCAGCCAGACGCGGTTGCGGGCGTTGACGCGGTAATAGATGGCGTGCCGGGCCGGCGAGGTCTTCGGGTGCTGGAGCAGCAGCTCGGGGGCGTAAAGGATCTTCCAGCCGGCGTCGGCGGCGCGCCAGGCGAGGTCGGTCTCCTCGTGCGCGAAGAAGAACTCGGCGGGCCAGTCCCCGGTCTCGGCCAGCATCGCCATGCTCAGGGCGTGCCCGCCGCCGAGGAACCCGGTGACATAGCCCCCGCGCATCGGGTCCGACTTCCCCACCCGGGGCACATGCCGCTGCTGGGTCTCGCCGTGCTCGTCGGCGATGCGGAAGCCGACGATGCCCAGGCGCGGGTCGCAGGCGTACAGATCCCGCACGCGGCGCAGCACATCGGCGTCGACGAGCAGCCCGTCGTCGTCCAGTTCCACGACGACGTCGACGTCTTCGAACTCCCGCAGCCGGGCGAGGGCCACGTTCCGCCCGCCCGGGCATCCGAGGTTCTCGTCGACGTCGATGGTGGTGACCTCACCGGGCAGCGAGAGCCGACGGGCGAACTCCGGCAGCCGGCAGCCGTTGCCGACGATCACGATGCGGGCGGGGGCGAGATCCTGCTTGGCCACGGACTCCAGCAGGGCGTCGACTTCGGCGGGCCGGTTGCCCATGGTCACCACGGCGACCGCGATCCTCGGCTCCTGCACATCCCTCACCCCATCCGGCCGTCGGCCGCGCCGCACCCCTTACCGCGCGGCGCCCACCGTTCACCAAGATGTTGCCTCAGCACCGCGGGTTCACCGGATCCGGATTCACTTTGCAGCCCTTTTGCTCCGCATTTGTCGGCGCCTTCCCTCCGCCCTGCGGAGCCGAACACTCCGGGACGCACCGGGCCGTTGAAACCACGGCGCACTGAGCCGTTGAAACCACGCTGAAACCGCGCTGAACCGCCTCGGCCGCAAGCTCTGCGGCATGACGACGGACCACGAACTCGCGATCGCGGCCACCGGGCTGCGCAAGTCCTACGGGGACAAGACCGTCCTCGACGGCATCGACATCCAGGTGCCCGCCGGCACGGTCTTCTCCCTCCTCGGGCCGAACGGCGCCGGCAAGACGACGGCGGTCAACATCCTGTCCACACTGCTCCGCGCCGACGGCGGCGAGGCGCGGGTCGCCGGGCACGACCTCACCGCCGAGGCCCAGGCAGTACGGGCCGCCATCGGGGTCACCGGCCAGTTCTCCGCGGTGGACGGCCTGATCACCGGCGAGGAGAACATGCGCCTGATGGCCGACCTGCACCACCTCTCCCGTGCCGGGGGCCGGCGGGTGACCGCCGAGCTGCTGGAGCGCTTCGACCTGGTCGAGGCCGCGAAGAAGCCCGCCTCCACCTACTCCGGCGGCATGAAGCGCCGCCTCGACATCGCCATGACCCTGGTCGGCAGTCCGCGGATCATCTTCCTCGACGAGCCGACCACCGGCCTCGACCCGCGTTCCCGCCACACCATGTGGCAGATCATCCGCGAGCTGGTCTCCGGCGGCACCACCGTCTTCCTCACCACCCAGTACCTGGACGAGGCCGACCAGCTCGCCGACCGCATCGCGGTGCTCAACGGCGGCAAGATCGTCGCCGAGGGCAGTGCCGAGCAGCTCAAGCGGCTCGTCCCCGGTGGCCACGTACGGCTGCGCTTCTCCGACCCGGTCGTCTACGAACAGGCGGCCGCCGCCCTGCGCGAGACCACCCGTGACGACGCGGCGCTCTCCCTCCAGATTCCCAGCGACGGAACCCAGCGCGAGCTGCGCGCCATCCTCGACTGGCTCGACAGCGCCGGCATCGAGGCCGACGAGCTGTCCGTGCACACCCCGGACCTGGACGACGTGTTCTTCGCGCTGACCGGCAACCCCGTCCCCGCCCAGTCCGCCAAGCCCACCAAGTCCCCCCACTCCGCCGCTTCCGCCGCTTCCACCGACAAGGAGTCCGTCCGATGAGCGCCGCGTCCCCCTCCCCTTCCCTGCGGTCCCGCCCCGTCCGCGACAACCTCACCATGCTGCGGCGCAACCTGCTGCACGCCCGCCGCTACCCCTCCCTCACCCTGAACCTCCTGCTCACCCCGGTCATGCTGTTGCTGCTGTTCGTCTACGTCTTCGGCAACGCGATGAGCGCCGGCATCGCCGGCGGCCACGCGAACCGCGGCGAGTACGTCGACTACCTCGTCCCCGGCATTCTTCTCATGAGCGTGGGCATGACCTCGCTCGGCACCGCGGTGTCCGTGGCCACCGACATGACCGAGGGCATCATCGCCCGGTTCCGCACCATGGCGATCTCCCGCGCCTCCGTGCTGATCGGCCACGTGATCGCCAGCGTGATCCAGACGTTGCTGGCGCTGGCGGTGGTCCTGGGCATCGGAGTGGCCATCGGCTTCCGGTCGAACGCGACACCGCTGGAGTGGCTCGCGGCGGCCGGGCTGATGGCGCTGGTCAGCCTCGCGCTGGCCTGGATCGCGGTCGGCATCGGCCTGGTGAGCCCCAACGCCGAGGGGGCCAGCAACCTCGGCATGCCGCTGACGATGCTGCCGCTCCTGTCCAGCGCGTTCGTGCCGGTGCACGCCATGCCGAGCGGGTTCCGCTGGTTCGCCGAGTACCAGCCCTTCTCACCCGCCATCGAGACCCTGCGCGGGCTGCTGCTGGGCAGCGGGATCGGCACCAAGAACGCGGTGCTGGCCATCGCCTGGTGCCTGGGGCTGACCCTGGTGGGCTACCTGTGGTCCAAGGCGAAGTTCAACCGTGAGCCGCAGCGCTGAGTTCGCGCAGTGCCACGGCCCGCAGCTCCTCCTGCCCCAGGGTGGTGTAAGCCGACCTCGCCTCGGCGTACGCCACCCTGTCGGCGTTCTCGGCCGCCGGCCGGGACCGCGCCGAGGACAGGGTGGGAAAGTCCCGCATCGCCGGCATCAGCTCCGCCAGCGCCATCAGCCGTACCGCCGCCGTATCGCCACGGGCCAGCCCGACGTAGCCGAGCGCCAGCAGCACCGTGCCGTACACCGGCAGGTCCACCAGGTCCCTGGCACCGGGGGAGCCCGACAGCATCCCGAGGAGCCGTTCCCGCAGCCGCTCGGCCAGGTGGGCCACCGGCTCCAGCCGGTCGTGCTGCGCGTGCGCCGCGAGCGCGGCCGCCTGCAGCTGAAGCGACCACGAGTCCATGAAGGGATCAGCGGCCTGCAGCAGGCTCCACTCCTGGATCCCCGCCGCCGCCCGTCGCCACAGGCCGAGTCCGACCTCGGTCAGTCCCCGGGCCAGTGCGATCTCCGCCCGGGCCAGCAGTTCTTCGGGCGTGACCTGCGCGGACTCCGGCTGCCGGCCCAGGGCGGCGAGGCCCAGCCAGTACTCCGCCTCGTCGACCTCCCCGCGCTGCAGACAGGCGGACACCAGGCCGTAGCGGACGCCGATCGAGTCCGACCAGTCTCCGCTCTCATCGAGCACGTCGGCGGCCCTCAAATGGTCGTACGCCTCCGCGCCGCGCTCGGACTTCAGGCACAACTCGCTGATCCGCCCATGGCTGAGCAGCATCATGAACGGATTGCCGAACGGCCCCAGCGCGGCGAGCATCCGGCGAGCGCACTCGAGGGCGCGCTCCGTGTCGTACGCGGATTCCCACACGTAGCTGGCGACGCCCGCCGCGATGCCCGCCAGCAAGGGCTCGTCGGCGTTGCACAGTTCCTGCAGCCGTGCGTACCGCGGCGGGTGCATGTCCGGGACGGCACAGAGCACGACGGCCAGTGCCCGTAGCACGGTGTCCGGCGGGGCGGGCGGCAGGCGGCGCAGTGTGGCGAGCTGGCGCGTGGCGTGCGGGCCGTGGCCCATGAAGAGGGCGACCGTGCACATCACCGCCGCGCTGCGGGCCGCCTCCAGGCACTCGGGGTCCTCCGGCCCCGGGCGGAAATGGGACAGCGGCCCGCCGGTCTCGGCGGCGAGCACGGCGAGCCGGGTGTAGTTGGAGCCGGTGGACCACAAGGCGGCCAGGACGGCGGTGAGGGCGGCGACGGCCGACCCGTCGGCGTGGGCCAGGGCGTGCCGCAGCGCCAGGACGAGGTTGTCCTGCTCGGCACGGATACGGCGGAAGGAGGGCAACGCCTCACCGCCGAACATCACGTCGTGGTGCGCCAGGCCGAAGTCCCGGGCCCAGCAAAGGAACCGGCCGGTCACTGCCGCGCCCTCGCCCGCCTCTTCCCGCCGGGCGGCGCTGAACTCCCGCAGCGTCTCCAGCATGCGAAAGCGCACCCCGCCGGGGCTGTCATCCACCTTGATCAGGGACTGACCGGCCAGCTGCTCCAGCAGATCCAGCGCGTTCCCGGTCTCACCGAGCACGGACTGCGCCGCGTCCTCGGTGAATCCCCCGGGGAAGACCGACAGCGCGCGCAGCGCCGCCTGAGCGTCGCCCTCCAGCAGGTTCCAGCTCCACTCGACCACGGCCTGCAGCGTGCGGTGCCGCTCCGGTGCGTCCCGGGCGCCGCCGCGCAGCAGCGCGAAACGGTCCTGCAGGCGGCGCGCGATATCGGCCACGGAGAGCACCCGCACCCGGGCCGCGGCGAGTTCCACGGCCAGCGGCAGCCCGTCCAGGTGACGGCAGATCTCGGCCACGCGGTCGGCGGGCAGCTCCACGCCAGGCCGGGCCGCGCGCGCCCGCAGCGCGAACAGCTCGCAGGACGTGGCCAGGGACAACTCCGGCAGCGCGTACACGGACTCCGAGGTCAGCCCCAGGGGCGCCCGGCTGGTCGCCAGTACCCGCAGCTCCTTCGACCGCGACACCAGCGCCTGTACGAGACCGGCCGCACCGGCGAGCAGGTGCTCGCAGTTGTCCAGCACCAGCAGGGCGGGACCGGTGCCCAGCGCGGCGACGATCCCGCTCACCGCGTCCCCGCCGCCGGGGAACTGCCGGCCTTCCCCGGCGCCGACGGCGGAGGCCACCTCACCGGCCACGTCCTCGTCGGCGGTGACACCGGCCAGGGCGACGAAGTGCACCAGCGGCTGCTCGGCCGCCCGGCTCACCGCGTGGGAGAGCCGTGTCTTGCCCAGCCCGCCGGGGCCCGTGACGGTGACCACCCGCGCGTCGCGCAGCAGCCCGGCGACGGCGGCGATGTCGGAGTCCCGCCCCAGCAGGGGGTTCGGCTCATGCGGCACGCCGTGGCGCACGGACGGTGCGTCCGCGCGCAGCAACTCCTGGTACGCGGACCTGAGCCGGGGCCCCGGATCCGTGCCCAGCTCGTCACGCAGTCCGCGTCGATAGGCGTCGTACCGGGTCAGCGCCGTGGCCCGGCCCGCCGTGGCCGCCTCGCAGCGCAGCAGCTCCGCCAACACCTCCTCGTCGCGCGGCAGTTCGCGGGCCAGCTCGGCCAGCGGCGCGGCGGCCTCCCGCCTGCGCCCCAGCCGGGCCAGCGCAAGCGCCCGGTACCGGACCAGGGAACGGTACGTCCGGACCCGGTCGGCACGCAGTGCCGTCACCGGATCGTGCCGTTCCTCGCCCTCCCCGGCCCCCAGGCCGCCGTCCCACAGCGCCAGCCCCTGCTCGGCCCGCGCCAGGGCGCCCTCGTGATCTCCCGCCCGCGCGCACTCGGCGCTCGCGGCCTCGTGCGCCAGCAGCGCCGAGCTGTCGACCTGCGCCTCCTCCAGGGCGAGCCGGTATCCCGTCGGCGTGCTCACGATCAACTGGGCACCCAGCTGTGCTCTGAGCCGCGACACCAGTACCTGTAGGGCCTTGCTCGGCCGCTCCGGCAAGGCGTCCGGCCACAGCCCCTCCACCAGCCGGCCCGTGCTGCAGCCGGTGCGCAGGTCCTCGGCGAGCAACGCCAGCAGCCCACGCAGCCGGGGCGCCGTGATCTCCTGTCCGCGGCAGGAGACTCGGGGCAGCAGGGTCAACTCGGTGGTCACGCCTGAAGATTAGCCATCAGCGCGCCAGGTCGTCCTCGCCGCGTGCTGCACCGTGCCGCGGGCAACGACGAACTCCGGGCGCCCCTTCCGCTCCGATGCACCACTCAGATGCAGGGGACGTTGGAGTAGCCCGGGTAGAAATAGCGCCCGGCCGGGCCGGCGCTGTGGACGCAGAGGGCGAGGTCTGGGCTCTGGGGTTTCGGGCTCTCGGTGGCGGCGGTCGCGGTCGGAGCGGCCAGGAGGACCGCCCCGAGGATCATGATTGCCGCCACCGCCGGCTTCTTGCCCGGGACACGCCTCCGGAACGTCTTCATTGCCGCCCTCCTTCGGGCCGGAACGGGAGCGCCGCGCTTTCACAGGGCGACGGTTCGGCGCTCGTGATTCCGCTTATCGTCATATGCCGCAAGCATTACGTCAACACCCCAAATCAGGACAATGTCGCAAAAAGCACACGTCCCGCACGAGACTCGAGCGGCGGCGGCGAGGCCCTGGCCCCCAAGGGTGTAGCGATTACCTGCGGTCTACCTGCGGTCCGAGTCGGACTGATCCCGCCGGCCCAGCTCGGACTGTGTCGATACTGGGTTTCAGCGGAGCCGCCTTCGGGATTCGAACCGGAGACCTACGCGTTACGAGGGCCTGCAAGATCGTGACGGGTGGTGATCCTTGATCACGATCGATCCGGTTTTGCCTGGTCAGAGTAGGTGCGCTGTGATGCGCGGTGCGGCTCGTGACGGCTCGTGCCGCACCATCCGCTCACGCATCGCTCACGCAGACCGTGGGTTTGACCAGTACACATACCCGCCCCAAAGCAGGACCCGACCGTGCACGAATACCGGCGGGGAGTCCGCGACAACAGGAGATGGTGGTTGTCATGGTGGCGAGTCGACCGGGAGTGACGCGGCCGTCGCTTCATGGGATGAACTTCACCTCCGGGAAGGCCGGGCACAGGCCGTCGAGCAGGTGCCCCTGCCCCCGGTGCCGCAGGTGCAGGTCGAAGAACGCAAGCGGGTATCTTGCGAGCAGCGCGACGAGTCAGTGGCGCGGTAGCACTCCCGCCGAGCCGGCTCGTAGTGGTCATATCGCCGCAGGGATGCCGAGCTCGGCCAACAGGTTGCGTACCCGCTGTTCGATGGCGTCCCGGATCGGCCGGACGGCGTCGACACCCTGCCCGGCGGGATCGTCCAGCTGCCAGTCCAGGTACCGCTTGCCGGGGAAGACGGGGCAGGCGTCCCCGCAGCCCATCGTGATCACCACGTCCGAGGACTGCACCGCCTCAGCGGTGAGGACCTTGGGTGTCTCGGCGGAGATGTCGATGCCGACCTCCGCCATTGCCTTGACCACGGCGGGGTTGACCGCGTCGGCGGGGGCGGAACCGGCCGAGCGAACCTCGACCTGGTCACCGCCCAGGTGGGTCAGGAACGCGGCGCCCATCTGGGAGCGGCCGGCGTTGTGGACGCAGACGAACAGGACCGAGGGGCGCGGGGCGGAGGTGCTCATGGCAGGCGTCTTTCGGGAGAGCGGAGTGGATCAGGAGGAGGCGAGTTCGGGTTCGCCGTGTGGGACCACGACCTCGTCCGCGGCGGGGACGGGACGGCCGTACACAGCGATCACGGCGCCCAGCCCGAGCACGGCTCCGACCATTTGGGCAACGATGAACGGGGCGACGGAGGCGGGGGCGATTCCGGCGAAGGTGTCGGTGAAGGCCCGGCCGATGGTCACCGCCGGGTTCGCGAAGGCGGTTGAGGAGGTGAACCAGTAGGCGGCCCCGATGTACGAGGCCACGGCCACCGGTGCGAGGGAGGCATTGCCGATGCGTTCGAGTCCGAAGATCAGCAGGATCAGCCCGGCCGTGGCGACCACCTCCCCCAGCCACAGGTGAGAGGCGGACCGGTCGTGCGTGGACCAATGGACCAGCGGCTTGCCGAACATCGCGTCGGCCAGGATTGCCCCGCCAACAGCACCGGCGATCTGTGCGGGCACATACGCGGCCACGTCCCGCAGGGAGAGGCCGTCGGCCTTGCGGCGGCCGGTGAACCAGGCAGCGAGGGTGACGGCCGGGTTGAAGTGCGCGCCGGAGACCGGCCCGAGCAGGGCGATCAACACGCCCAGACCGAAGACGGTGGCGAGGGAGTTGGCGAGCAGCTGCACGCCCACGTCGTGCGACAGCTCGGTGGCCTGGATGCCGGAGCCGACGACGACCGCAACCAGCAGCCCGGTCCCGATGGCTTCGGCGGCGACACGGCGACCCAGGGACGCGGTCACGCGGTGGCTCCGGCGGTCTGTGGCGTCGTCAGGAACGCGGCGAGCCGGTCCAGCACACCGGGCAGCACCCAGTAGTACACCCAGGTCCCGCGCCGCTCGCAGTCGATGAGCCCGGCCTGCCGGAGCAGCTTGAGGTGGTGGGAGATCGTCGGCTGGGACAGCTCGAAGGCCGGCGTCAGCTCACACACGCAGACCTCGCCGCCCTCACCACGGGAGGCGATCATCGACATCAGCCGGAGACGGACGGGGTCGCCCAGCGCCTTGAACACCTTCGCCAGCTCGGCCGCCTGGTCCTCATCCAGCGGCGAGGACAGGCCGGCCCAACACGCCGCGTCCTGCCCGATCACCTCAAGCTCTTGTTTCGACATGCCTCTATGTTGACGTTTTTCGATTCAAGGCGCAAGGTTGCATCAACGAACGTCAATACAGGCCGTCCGGGGTACCGCCGTGCCCCGTCACCTGGGAGTGAGTCATGAGCGAGCAGTCCACCGACCTGCGTGAAACCGTCCGCCAGCGCTATGCCGCGGCGGCCGTGAAGGTGACCGAGGGCGGTGCCGCCTGTTGCGGGCCGCAGCCGGTCGAGGTCGACGAGAACTTCGGCTCGACCCTGTACGCCGCCGACGAGCGCGATGCCCTCCCCGCTGAGGCAGTGGCCGCGTCCCTCGGCTGCGGCAACCCGACCGCCGTCGCAGAACTGCGTGAGGGCGAACGCGTCCTCGACCTGGGTTCCGGCGGCGGCATCGACGTCCTGCTCTCGGCTCGACGCGTCGGCCCCACCGGCAAGGCGTACGGGGTGGACATGACCGACGAGATGCTGGCCCTGGCCCTTGCCAACGCCGAGAAGGCCGGCGCGACGAACGTCGAGTTCCTGAAGGGCACCATCGAGTCCATCCCGCTGCCCGCGAACACCATCGACGTGGTGATCTCGAACTGCGTGATCAACCTGTCCGTCGACAAGCCCGCCGTGTTCGCGGAGACCTTCCGTGTTCTGAAGCCAGGTGGGCGCATCGGCGTCTCGGACGTCGTTGCCGACGGCTCACTCAGCCCCGACCAGCGTGCCGAGCGCGGTGACTACGTCGGTTGCATCGCCGGCGCGCTGTCCTTCGCCGAATACCGCGCAGGGCTGGAAGCCGCCGGGTTCAAGAACATCGAGATCACCCCGACCCATACGGTCGCGGACGGAATGCACTCGGCGATCGTCCGGGCCACCAAGCCGGTCACGACCGACACGTCCTCCGAGGCTGGGGAGTCGCGCGACGCCTGCTGCGGCGTCAACGCCTGCTGCACTCCGGCCGAGGCAGCGGTCGATCCAGCCCAGACCATCACCGAGGCCAAGGCCGCATCGGGGTGTGGCTGCACCAGCTGAGGCACAAACCCTGGGCCCCGGCCCCTTCCCAGTCGGAGAGGCCGGGCGCAGTAGCGGCTGAGCACCTGCCTGCTACTTCCATCCGTCAAGTGAGACCTGAGGACCGCCACTGAGGTAGCGGTGAAGGGCGCTGGCAGTGGTGTCGACGAACTCCTCAGGGATTGCGTCGGCGTCGACCCAGCGGACCTGGGCATGCTTGCGCGGCTCGCGGTTTTCGGGCTCGCCCGTCCATTCGTGGGCAGCGAAGACGACGGTGAGGAAACCGTTGGGAGCTTCGACGCCCCAGGCACCGTGGATGATGTGGGCCACCTTCAGGGCCTCCGGCTTCACCGTCAGGCCGGTTTCCTCGTAGAGCTCGCGCACCGCGGTCTCGGTAATCGACTCACCGGGCTCACTCTTGCCGACGGGGAGGTCCCACATGCCCTGGGCGAACTTGGCGTTCTGGCTGCGCTGGAGGAGGACGACCTGGTTGGTGGCCTTGTCGTGGACGATGACGGCGGCGACCAGCAGTGTCATGGATTCGAGGGCGGGTGGGAGGGCTTTGGGCTGGTCGTCGGTGTTCGGCTGAGCCACGGTTGGTGTCCCTTCGTCGGCCGGTTGGTGGGCGGCTTAGGCCAGTGCTTCGCGTGCGCGGCGGGCCAGTTCGGCCGCCCCGGGCACTCTGCGGCGCTGGTAGACGGCGAGGGTGGAGCGAAGCGAACTGATCGCTTTGCGGGTGCGATCGGAGGTCATTCCCTCCATGAGGGTCAGGGCCTGGGACCAGGCGGCGACGGCCTCGTCGGCTCGGGCTTGGGCGGCAAGGCTGTCGCCGAGGTCGGCATAGGTGAGGGCATGGACGCGCTTGTACTTCTCCGGATCCCAGCGCACCAGGGCGTCGCGGTGCTGTTGCTCGGTGCCGACGTGGTCGGCGAGGTCGGTCAAGGTGCGGGTGGTGTGGCTGGCCACGGTGCCGGCGGCCGGGCCGCTGACGCGGGAGTAACTCGGCTGTGGGCCGTCATCGCGTAGGAGGGCATCTTCGGCGGCGAGCAGGGCGCGGGCCGCTGCGGGCCTCTCGCCCACAGCGGCGTACGCGCGGGCATGGGTGATGTGGAGCAGCGCCTCGGTCTGGCCGTCGACGCGGCCCAGGCCGCGGGTGAGTGCGCCCTCGACGAGGTCGACGCAGTGGTGGGGTTGCTTGAGACTGAGAGCCTGGTGGGCGAGGGCGCGCATCATCCAGGCGGCGTGGCCGTGCGGGTCGGCTTCGCAGGCGAGTTGGTAGCCGACCTGGTAGTAGCGCTGGGCGGCGCCTTCCTGGCCGAGGTCGTGGTGCTTCCACCCTGCGAGGTAGGCCAGTTCTGCGACGGCCCCGAAGGCTGCCCGGCGTAAGGCTTCGTTCGGGAACCCTCCGCGGAGCATGGGGGTCCGCGAGGACGGAACCACCCCGCCCCATCTGCCCCCGCCCTGGGCGACGTTGACTTGCCCGAACCTGATACCGACACCACCCCGGAGGAACGCCTTTGAAGGGCTCCACCTACCGCCGCTGCTCCTGCCGCGCCCCGAAGACCGGCAAGGAACTCGGCTCTTCCTGCCCGAAGCGCAACAGCAGGAACCACTGCACCTACTCCATACGCCAGGAACTGCCGCCCCGCGAGGACGGCAGCCGACGCTCCTTCGCCCGCGGCGGGTACGCCAGCCTCAAGGCGGCCCAGGCCGACCTCGACCACGTTCGCGCCCTCCTCGGGCTCGCCGAGTCGGACGACCCCGAAGGCACCCAGCTGATCGCCGAGATGCTGTCCGAGGTCAGCCGCGACAAGCTGACCCTCCCCGACGTGGAGGAGACGAGGCGGCGCCTCAACGCCGGCCAGGACCTCGTCGGCAGCCTCACCGTAGGCGAGTGGCTGGACCGTTGGCTCGCGGGCAAGCGCATCCGGAAGTCGGGCATCAGCCGCTACGAGACCGACATCCGCGTGCACCTCAAGCCCCACCTGGGGCACCGGCGGCTCGACCGGTTGCGCGTGAGCCATCTCAGCGAGATGTTCACCGCCATCACCGACGCCAACGCCGAGATCCTGGAGCAGAACGCCCAGCGGCGTGCGGCGGTGGAAGAGTTGGCAGCCGTACCCTGGAAGGGCGTGGAGAACCGGGCTCGCCGCAAGGCCATGAAAGCGGCCATCGACGCCATGCCGCCCTTCCGCCGCATCACGGGACCGTCCACGCGCCAGCACATCAAGGCCACGCTCCGCGCTGCCCTGAACGACGCGATCGGCCAGCGGGTCATCACGTTCAACCCGGCGGCCCACGTCGAGATCGACCCCGTCCGTAAACCGAAGGCCCTGGTGTGGACGGACGAGCGAGTCGCCCGGTGGGAGCAGACCGACGAGAAGCCCTCCCCCGTCATGGTCTGGACGCCGGAGCAGACCGGCGCCTTCCTCGACTTCGTGGCCGATGACCGGCTGTACGCCATGTGGCACCTGATCGCCTTCCGCGGCCTGCGTCGCGGTGAGGCATGCGGGCAGCCCTGGTCGGAGACCAACCTCGACCGGCACTCCCTCACCATCACCGGCCAGCTCGTCCAGGACGGGTGGGAGGTCGAGGCGTCCGAGCCGAAGACGGACAGCGGCTTTCACGTCGTAGCCCTGGACGACGACACCGTCGGCGTGCTGGAGCGGCACCGCAAGCAGCAGGAGGCGGACCGCGCGGAATGGGGACCGGCCTGGGTCGAGACCGGCCTCGTCTTCACGCAGGAAGACGGCTCCTGGCTGCACCCGGGGAAGGTCACCGATCTCTTCGAGCGGCTCGTCGCGGCCTCCGGCCTCCCGCCAATCCGGCTGCACGACCTCCGCCACGGCGCGGCCACGCTCATGCTCGCCGCCGGCATCGAGGTGAAGATCGTGTCGGACACGCTCGGGCACAGCGACACCCGGATCACTCGGGACATCTACCAGAGCGTCCTCCCCCACGTCGGCAAGAGCGCCGCCGAGGCCACCGCCAAGCTGGTCCCGCTCCAGCGGAAGGCGGAGGCGGAGGAAGCCGCGCGCAAGGCGGAGAAGGCCCGGAAGAAGGCCAAGCGCGCTAAGAAGGCCCGGCGGAAGAAGCCCAAAGAGTAGGGCCGAGCCCGCTCCGCTCACGCATCGCTCACGCAAGCCACCCCACAACGCCCCCGCCGTGTGACGCGCCATGCCCCGAGCAACACATAACCCCAAGTCAGCAACTATCTGACCTGGGGTTTCAGTGGAGCCGCCTTCGGGATTCGAACCCGAGACCTACGCATTACGAGTGCGTTGCTCTGGCCATCTGAGCTAAGGCGGCGCGCCGTCCGCACTATGGTGCGATCGGCAACGTCGGTAAGTCTACACAGTTTCTCAGGGTGCTCCGACCACGCCCCGGAAGCATGGGTTCCGGGGCGGGCGGCAGGTGCTATGAGCAGCGCTTTCCGGCGGTCGGCGGGGTGCCGTGGAGCAGGTAGGTGTTGATCGCGGTGTCGATGCAGGTGCTGCCTCGGCCGTAGGCGGTGTGGCCGTCGCCCACGTAGGTCAGCAGGCGGCCGGAGGACAGCTGGCGGGACAGGGACTGGGCCCAGCGGTAGGGGGTCGCCGGGTCGCGGGTGGTGCCTACCACCACGATCGGTGCCGCGCCCTTCGCCTCGATGCGGTGCGGCTTGCCCGTGGCCTTCACCGGCCAGTACGCGCAGCTCAGCGCGGCCCAGGCCAGGGGGGCGCCGAAGACCGGGGACGCCTTCTCGAACGTGGGCAGGGCCTGTCGTACCTGGTCGGGGCCGGTGAAGGCGGGTGGCAGGTCCAGGCAGTTCACGGCGGCGTTGGCCATCATCAGGTCGCTGTAGTGGCCGCCCGCGTCCCGTTCGTAGTAACTGTCGGAGAGTGCGAGCAGGCTCGCGCCGTCGTTCTGCTTCATCGCCGAGGTCAGTGCCTCGCGCAACTGCTCCCACTCCCCCTGGTCGTACATCGCCGCGATCACGCCGGTCGTGGCCAGCGCCTCACCGAGCTTGCGGCCGTTCGCGTCGCCCGCCGGGATCGGGTGTGCGTCCAGTTGCCGGAAGAACGCCTTGAGGTGGTCGCCGACCTGCGCGGGCGTGGTGCCCTTGCCGCCGAGCGGACAGTCGGAGTGCCGTACGCAGTCCTTCGAGAACGCCTGGAACGCCGTCTCGAAGCCCGCCGTCTGGTCCAGGTTCAGCGTGCGGGCGTCGATGGAGGGGTCCATCGCGCCGTCCAGGACCATCCGGCCGACCCGGTCGGGGAACAGGCCCGCGTACGTCGCGCCGAGGAACGTGCCGTACGACGCCCCCACGTAGTTCAGTTTCGGATCACCCAGCACCGCCCGCAGGATGTCCATGTCCCGCGCCGCCTCGACGGTGGAGACGTGCCGCAGCAGGCGCGCGGAGTGCGCCCCGCAGCTCTCGTCGAACTTCTTGTCCGCCGCGACCAGCGCGCCCTGCTCCTGCTGGTCGTCGGGCGTCATGTCCGTCTGCGCGTACGCGTCCATCTGGCGGCCGTCGAGGCACTGCACCGGCTCGCTGCGGGCGACACCCCGCGGGTCCATCCCGACCATGTCGTAGTGGGCACGGACGTCCGCCGGGTAGCCGATGCCCGCGTAGCTCTGGAGGTAGTCGATCGCCGAGCCGCCCGGACCGCCCGGGTTGACCAGCAGCGAACCGATCGGCTTGCCCTTGCCGGTGGCCCTCTTGCGGGCGACGGCGAGCCGGACGTCACCGGCGCCGGGATTGTCGTAGTCCAGGGGGGCCTTCATCGTCGCGCACTGGAAGCCGGTGGCACCGCAGCTGCTCCAGTGCAACTGCTGGGTGTAGTAGGCCGACAGCGCCGACGGCGTCGCCCGTGGCAGCGCGGCCAGCGCCGCCTCCGCCGTGTCACCGGCCGAAGTGGTCGAACTGCCGGGGGAACAGGCGGACACGAGCAGGGCGGCGGTCCCGAGGAGGGCAGCGGCAAGTCGGGCCGTCGCCCGGGTGCGGGTGCCCCGGCTCCGGCCGGGGGTGGGCCTGGTGTGCATCAGGCGAGCGTAACGCTGTGCGACGCCCCGAACGCGATGCGTGCGGGCGATCAGCTCGTACGGGGGACACCGGCGGCTGCGGGCGGTGGTGCGGATGGTGGCGCGGGCCGCCGCGGCAGGAGTACCGGCGGCGGTGCGCGCCGTGGGGCGGGCAGGGGCGTGGAAAGTGGCGCGGGCAGGGGCGCGGGCGCTGTCGGACGGCGCGTCGGGGTGCACGCCGGCCGGCCGCAGAGCCCTGGGCACACCCCTCACCCCGCCCGCAGTGCCATCGTCATCGCCTCCACCGCCAGCAGCGGGGCCACGTTGCGGTCGAGGGCCTGCCGGCAGGCGGCGATGGCCTCGATGCGGCGGAGAGTGGACTCCGCCGTGCTGCCCCGCGCCAGCCGCTCCAGGGCGTCCTCGGCGTCGGCGTTGGCGATCGCCACGCGCGAGCCGAGCTGGAGGGCGAGGACGTCGCGGTAGAAGGCGGTGAGGTCGCCGAGGGCGATGTCGAGGCTGTCGCGCTGCGTGCGGGTTCTGCGGCGCTTCTGCATGTCCTCGAGGTCCTTCATCACGCCCGCCGTGCCGCGCGGCAGCCGGCCGCCCTGGGCCGCGCCCAGCGCGGCCTTCAGCTCCTCCGCCTCCTTGCCGTCCATCTCCTCGGCGAGCTGCTTGGCGTCCTCGGCGGCCGCGTCGACCAGCTCCTGGGCGGCCCTGAGGCAGGCACCGACCTCGTCGAGGCGCAGAGGCAGCTTGAGCACGGCGGCACGGCGCTCGCGGGCCGACGGGTCGGTGGCCAGGCGCCGGGCCCGGTCGACGTGGCCCTGTGTCGCCCGGGCGGCGGCCGCCGCGACCTCCGGCTCGATGCCGTCCCGGCGTACGAGCATGTCGGCGACCGCGTCGACGGACGGCGTACGCAGGTTCAGGTGACGGCAGCGGGAGCGGATCGTCGGCAGGACGTCCTCGATGGAGGGGGCGCAGAGGAGCCAGACGGTACGCGGGGCGGGCTCCTCCACGGCCTTCAGGACGGCGTTGGCCGACTTCTCGTTCAGCCGCTCGGCGTCCTCGACCAGGATGATCTGCCAGCGCCCGGTCGCCGGGGCGGTGAACGACTTGCGGACCGTGTCGCGCATGTCCTTCACCAGGATCTCGGAGCCGACCGCGGCCACCGTCGTGACGTCCGCGTGCGTGCCGAGCAGCGCGGTGTGGCAGCCGTCGCAGAAGCCGCAGCCGGGGGATCCGCCGAGGGCGCGGTCCGGGCTCACACACTGCAGGGCCGCGGCGAACGCCCTGGCCGTCTGGTTACGCCCCGCGCCGGGCGGGCCCGTGAACAGCCAGGCGTGCGTCATCTTCGACGCCTCGGGCAGCGGCTGGTCGGCCGCGGCGGCCGTGACCAGGGCGTCGGCGTCCCGCGCGGCGGCATCCAGCACCGCGCTCACCTTCTCCTGCCCGACGAGGTCGTCCCATACGGTCATGGGTCACGCCGCCTTTCCGTCACACTCCGCGTTCCGAAATCCATTGTGCGGGCGGGCACTGACAATCCCGTCCCATGCCGTCCGGCCCCCGTCCCGTCCCGTGCCGGCCGGCAGCCCTTTGCCGAACCCGGTGCAGCAACACGAAGGCGGCGCCGGTCGCCCTGCGACCCGCGCCGCCCGTGTTCGCCGTACCCGGTGGGGGACCGGCCGTCAGCCTCGCCGGCCCCGGCCCCTGCGGCCCTGCTCCTCGTCGCGGTCGCCGTGCTCCCGCTCGTCGTACGACCCCAGCAGCTCGTCCGCCAGGGTCGGCAGGTCGTCCAGCGGGGTCTCCTCGGCCCAGTCGGGACGCGGCCGGCGCCGAGGCGTACCGTCGGCGTCGAGCTGGGGCATCTCGCGGGTGCGGTCCTCGGAGCCGTCGGGGTTCGCGGCGGGCCGCTCGTCCCGGAAGAAACCGGTCGGCACCCGGTCCGCCGGAGCGTCACCCCGCACGGGCGGCACGTCACTTCGCGCGGACGGCTCATCGCCCGGTACGGACGGCAGCACGGCCGTCTCGTCGGCCGCGCCCGGAGTCACCGGCGGCAGCACCGCCGTCTCGTCCGCCGCACCCGGAGTCACCGGCGGCAGCACCGCCGTCTCGTCCGCCGCACCCGGAGCCGCCGTCGGGGGCTGCGGCAGCTCGGCCGTCACCTCGGCGTCGGAGCCGGACTCCGGCGCGCGCGCGGAGCGGGCCTCCCGGGCGGAGGCATCCCGAGCGGACGGCCCCGCCTGCTCATCGGCCGCTACAGCCGCCTCGTCGGCCCCGGCACGGTCCTCCCGCACCGGACGCAGCACGGCGGTCTCGTCGGCGCCCCGCTCGGCCTTCCCGACCGGCACCACCGGCGTCGGGACCGTCTCCTCGGTGCCGCGCGCGTCCTGCGACACGACCGGCGTGGGAACCGTCACGTCGTCGGGCACGACGCCCGGCGCGGGCGGCAGGGGCGTGCTGGACCTGCGGGCCGCCGTGTCGGCCGCCGCCGCGGCCTCGGCCGCCTGCCTGCGGGCCTCCTCGGCGCGCAGCAGCGCTTCCTCGGCCTTGCGCTGCTTCTCGAGGCGCCGCGCCTCCTCCTCGGCACGCAGCCGGGCTTCCTCCTCGGCCTGCTTGCGGCGGCGCTCCTCCTCGATCCGGCGGCGGGTCTCCTCCTCGGCGCGGGCCTTCTCCTCGGCGAGCAGCCGCTGCCGCTCCTCCTCCGCGCGCCGGGCGGCCTCCTCGGCCCGCTGCCGGGCCTCCTCCGCCTGCCGCTCGGCCTCGCGGCGCTGCGCCTCCTCCAGCTCGCGGCGCTTGCGCTCCTCCTCCTCGGCGCGCAGCTTGGCGAGCTGCTCCTGGCGCTCGCGCTCCAGGCGCTCCTCCTCGGCCTTGCGGGCGGCCTCTTCCTCGGCCTTGCGGCGGGCCTCCTCCTCGGCCTTCTTCCGGGCCTCCTCCTGGGCCTTGATCTCGGCCTCGGACAGCGGCAGCACGGTGTCGAGCCGGTGCCGGATCACCGTGGTGACGGCCTCGGGCTCCTGACCCGCGTCCACCACCAGGTAGCGGCCCGGGTCGGAGGCGGCCAGCGTGAGGAAACCGGCCCGCACGCGCGCGTGGAACTCCGCCGGCTCCGACTCCAGCCGGTCCGGCGCTTCGGTGAACCGCTCGCGGGCCGTCTCCGGGGAGACGTCCAGCAGGACGGTGAGGTGCGGGACGAGCCCGTTGGTCGCCCAGCGGTTGATGCGGGCGATCTCGGTCGGGGACAGGTCACGGCCGGCACCCTGGTAGGCGACGGACGAGTCGATGTAGCGGTCGGAGATGACGACCGCGCCGCGCTCCAGGGCGGGGCGTACGACGGTGTCGACGTGCTCCGCGCGGTCGGCGGCGTACAGCAGCGCCTCCGCGCGGTGCGACAGGCCCGCCGAGGACACGTCCAGCAGGATCGAGCGCAGCCGCTTGCCGACGGGCGTGGCCCCCGGCTCGCGCGTGAGCACGACCTCGTGGCCCTTGGCCCGGATCCACTCGGCGAGGGCCTCGGCCTGGGTGGACTTGCCGGCGCCGTCGCCGCCCTCCAGGGCGATGAAGAAGCCGTTCCCGGCCGGTGCCTCGACCGGGTCGTCGCCGCCGAGCAGGGCGTCCTTGAGGTCCTGGCGCAGCGGGATGCCGGAGCGGTCGTCGACCTTGGCGAGCACCAGCGCGGCCACCGGCAGCAGCAGCGCGCCGACGAGCATCAGCGTGAACGAGGCGCCGCCGTGCGCGAAGACGAACCGGCCGTTCTCCAGGCGGTGCCGGCCGATCAGCCCGGCCACCACGGGCGCGATCAGGACGCCGAGCGCTATGCAGACCCGGACCACCGCGTGCAGGTGCTCGGTGACGCGCGCCCGGCGGAAGTCCTCGGTCTCCTGGTCGAGCAGGGCGTGCCCGGTGTTCGCGGCCACGCCCGCGGTGACGCCGGCGATCGTGACGATCAGCAGCACCGTGGTGACGTCCGGGACCAGGCCGGCGGCCAGCAGGGCGATCCCGGTGAAGGCGATCGCGAGGGCGAGGAGCCTGCGGCGCGAGAGCGAGGGCAGCAGCACGGGGGCCGTACGGATGCCGACGGCGACGCCTCCGGTCAGGCCGAGGACCAGCAGGCCGTACAGGACCGGGCCGCCGCCCAGGTCGGTGGCGTGCAGCACGCACACCGAGACGGCCGCGGCGATGGCGCCCGCGACGGCGGCGCAGGCCGTGACGAGCAGCGGGATCGCGCCCGTACGGCCCTTGTCGACGCCGGTGCCGGTGCGCGGGCGGCGCAGGCCCTCGAGCGGCGACCGCGCGCGGGGGGTGCGCACATCGGGCAGCTCGAGGAAGGCCACCACGGACAGGGATGCGGCGAACAGGCCCGCCGCCACGTACGACCCGAGGGCCGCGTGATGCTGGTCGAACCAGGCCACGCCCGTGCCCAGCAGGTTGTTGAGCAGCCCGGCGGCGAGCAGTGCGGCGGCGGCCAGCGGCACGGCCAGGAAGCCGGTGCGCAGCGACAGGCGGCGCAGGGCGTCCATGTGGTCCGGCAGCGGCCGTACGGTGGCGCCCTCCGGGGGCGGGCCGGGCAGCAGGGCGGGCGCCGCGCTCTCCCGGCACACCGTCCACAGCCGCTCGGCGACGCCGGTGACGAAGGCGGTGACGAGCAGGACGGCCAGTGCGTTGTCCGGCGTCCAGTCGATCCACAGGGGCGCGACGATCAGCAGCAGGGCGCGCACGGTGTCGGCGCCGACCATGGCCCAGCGCCGGTCGAGCGGGCCCTCCTGGCCGGTCAGCGCGGTCAGCGGGCCGAGCAGGACGGCGCCGAAGAGCAGGGTGGCGAAGACGCGCGCGGCGAAGACGGTCGCCACTGCGAACGCCACGCCTCGGTAACCACCGCCGAACGCGCCCTGGGCGATCGCCGCCTGCAGGACGAGGACGACCAGGACGAGGAGGGCGAGGGCGTCGCCGACACCGCTCACCAGATGAGCGCTCCACAGGCGCCGCAGCTCCGGTCGGCGCAGCAGGGAGCGGACGGCGCGCTCGCGGGAGTCCGCGACCAGGGCGTCGTCCGGGGCTGTGGTGGGGGCCGTTGGCTGCTCGGCTCGCGTCATGCGTTCAGCCTATCGGCAGCCACCGACAGCACACGTCTTCTGTCCTGGCATGCGCACGCCCCGACACCAAAGTGATGCCGGGGCGTGCCCAAGTGGTACCGGACGTGCGCTTCGCGAAGCCGAACGGAAACCCGAAGGCGGAACCGGAGGGTGAGACACGAAGGCGGAACCGGAGAGGGAGACCGGAAGCCGGATCAGTCCTCCGTGTCCGAAGCCGTCGTCTTGGCGGTGGTCGCCTTCTTGGCGGTGGTCTTCTTGGCCGCCGTGGTCTTCTTCGCGGCCGCGGTCGTCTTCTTCGCCGCCGTCTTCTTGGCCGCGGTCTTCTTCGCCGGGGCCGTCTTCTTGGCCACCGCCTTCTTCGCGGTCTTCTTGGCGGGCCCCTTGGCGCGCTTCTCGGCGAGCAGCTCGAAGCCGCGCTCCGGGGTGATTTCCTCGACGCTGTCGCCGGAGCGGAGGGTCGCGTTGGTCTCGCCGTCGGTGACGTACGGGCCGAAGCGGCCGTCCTTGACCACGACCGGCTTGCCGGAGACCGGGTCGGCGCCCAGCTCCTTCAGCGGCGGCTTGGCGGCGGCCCGGCCACGCTGCTTGGGCTGGGCGTAGATCGCCAGGGCCTCTTCCAGCGTGATCGTGAAGATCTGGTCCTCGGACTGCAGCGAGCGCGAGTCCGTGCCCTTCTTCAGATACGGGCCGTAGCGACCGTTCTGCGCGGTGATCTCCTGGCCCTCGGCATCGGCGCCGACGACGCGCGGCAGCGACATCAGCTTCAGCGCGTCGTCGAGGGTCACCGTGTCGAGCGACATCGACTTGAACAGCGAGGCCGTGCGCGGCTTGACCGCGTTCTTGCCGGTCTTCGGGGTGCCCTCGGGGAGGATCTCCGTGACGTACGGGCCGTAGCGGCCGTCCTTGGCGACGATCTGGTGGCCCGTCACCGGGTCGGCGCCCAGCTCGAAGTCGCCGCTGGGCTTGGCCAGCAGCTCCTCGGCCAGCTCGACGCTCAGCTCGTCCGGCGCCAGATCGTCGGGGATGTCGGCACGCTGGTGCTGCTCGGTGTCCTTCTCGCCGCGCTCGATGTACGGGCCGTAACGGCCGACGCGGAGCACGATGTCGTTGCCCACCGGGAACGACGACACCTCGCGCGCGTCGATCGCGCCCAGGTCGGTCACCAGCTCCTTGAGACCGCCGAGGTGGTCCCCGTCGCCGTTGCCCGCATCGGCCGCGGTGCCGTGGCCGCCCGCGGCGGAGCCGCTGTCGGACAGGGTCTCGCCGAAGTAGAAGCGCTTCAGCCACGGCACGGCCTTCGCCTGACCGGCGGCGATGCGGTCGAGGTCGTCCTCCATCTTGGCCGTGAAGTCGTAGTCGACGAGCCGCCCGAAGTGCTTCTCCAGGAGGTTGACGACGGCGAAGGACAGGAAGGACGGCACCAGGGCCGTGCCCTTCTTGAAGACATAGCCGCGGTCGAGGATCGTGCCGATGATCGACGCGTACGTCGACGGGCGGCCGATCTCGCGCTCTTCCAGCTCCTTGACCAGGGAGGCCTCGGTGTAGCGGGCCGGGGGCTTGGTGGCGTGGCCGTCGACCGTGATCTCCTCGGCGGACAGCGCGTCGCCCTCGGCGACCTGCGGCAGCCGGCGCTCACGGTCGTCCAGCTCGGCGTTCGGGTCGTCGGCACCCTCGACGTAGGCCTTCAGGAAGCCGTGGAAGGTGATCGTCTTGCCGGAGGCGCTGAACTCGACGTCCCGGCCGTCGGCCGCGGTGCCGCCGATCTTCACGGTCACGCTGTTGCCGGTCGCGTCCTTCATCTGGGAGGCGACGGTCCGCTTCCAGATCAGCTCGTAGAGCTTGAACTGGTCGCCGGTCAGGCCGGTCTCGGCAGGCGTGCGGAAACGATCACCCGAGGGGCGGATCGCCTCGTGGGCCTCCTGCGCGTTCTTGACCTTGGCGGCGTACGTGCGCGGCTGCGGCGGCAGGTAGCCGGCGCCGTAGAGCTGGGTGACCTGCGCGCGGGCCGCCGCGATCGCCGTGTCGCTCAGCGTCGTGGAGTCCGTACGCATGTACGTGATGTAGCCGTTCTCGTACAGCTTCTGGGCGACCTGCATGGTCGCCTTCGCGCCGAAGCCGAGCTTGCGGCTGGCCTCCTGCTGGAGCGTCGTCGTACGGAACGGGGCGTACGGCGAGCGGCGGTACGGCTTGGACTCGACCGAGCGCACGGAGAAGCGGGTGTTCTCCAGGGCGGCGGCGAGGGCGCGGGCGGTCGCCTCGTCGAGGTGGAGGGTGTTCGCGCTCTTGAGCTGTCCCAGGGAGTCGAAGTCGCGGCCCTGCGCGATCCGCCTGCCGTCGACGGTCTGCAGGCGGGCGACCAGCGACGACGGGTCCGACGGGTCTCCCGCGCGGCCGGTCGCGAAGGTGCCCGTCAGGTCCCAGTACTCGGCAGAACGAAAAGCGATGCGCTCGCGTTCCCGCTCGACGACCAGGCGCGTGGCGACGGACTGGACACGGCCGGCCGACAGCCGGGGCATGACCTTCTTCCACAGGACCGGCGAGACCTCGTAGCCGTAGAGGCGGTCGAGGATGCGGCGGGTCTCCTGGGCGTCCACCAGCTTCTGGTTGAGCTGGCGCGGGTTGGCGACGGCCTCGCGGATCGCGTCCTTGGTGATCTCGTGGAAGACCATCCGCTTGACGGGGATCTTCGGCTTGAGGACCTCCTGGAGGTGCCAGGCGATCGCCTCGCCCTCCCGGTCCTCATCGGTGGCGAGGAACAGCTCGTCGGAGTCCTTCAGCAGGTCCTTGAGCTTCTTGACCTGTGCCTTCTTGTCGGCGTTGATGACATAGATCGGCTGGAAGTCATGGTCTACGTCCACACCGAGGCGGCGGACCTCGCCGGTGTACTTCTCGGGCACCTCCGCGGCGCCGTTGGGGAGGTCGCGGATGTGCCCGACACTCGCTTCGACGACGTAGCCGGGGCCGAGGTAGCCCTTGATCGTCTTCGCCTTGGCAGGCGACTCGACGATGACGAGTCGGCGGCCGCCCTGTGCGGTCTCGCTGGTCGGGGACAACTTCGCTCTTCTCTCCGGTCGACGCTGTGGCCTCCCCAGGCCTTCGTCCCGGGGTCGCGGCGTACTGCTGGCACGTGTGACGCTGCGGAGTGTGACGGTACATCCCGCCCCCGTGTCAAACGGGAAAAGCCCACAACGGCCACTCGAACGGTAACCCGACTACCGCCATTCCTGCCGCCCGGAGTGCCCGGCAGCCCCGCGGCCTCTGTCCGGAGCGTGACGCTCCCTTTACTCCCGCGACATGCCCGCCGCGGCGCAGCGGCCGACGTCAGAGGCGGGTCAGGCAGTACACGCCGAGGGCCAGCGCGGCCGTCCCGGCCACGCTGGCGAGGGTGGCCGATGCGACTTGGTTCACACCGTGGGCCACCGGTTCCCGGCGCCGCACGCGGGTGCCGGTCCAGGCCAGCAAAGCGCCCCCGAACAGGGCGAACACCACTCCCGCGAAGATCGCCGGCCCGCTCTCCATCCCCCGCGCACCCCTTCTGTGCCGTCCGGCTCCGCCCAGCGCGGGCAGGGTGGCACGCACGGGAGACGGACGAGCGACATCGGGGTGAACGGAGGGTCGACACGCCATCGAACACTTGATCGAGTGCGGCCGGGAGGGACCCGGCACCCATACTTTTCCGGCCTTTTTGCCGACCGCGGCGCGTCCCGCGTCACACGGCAGCCGCATCCGGTCCCGTGCCACCGGCATACGACGATGATCCCGGCCCGATGACGACACGATCCGACCGCGCCTACGACGGCAGGGGCACGTGGCGTACGACACCTGCCCGGCACAGCGCCGCACGGCAGCGCACGGCACCGTGCGGCGCCCTCGCCGAGCCCCGCCCCCGGCCGAACCCCACGCTCGGTCCGTGCGGCACCCCAGGCACCCCCGGTGCGCGCGGCGCTCCCGGCCACACCACGCCCTCGGCCCGGCCGTCTCCCGGCCCGGACTCCGCTCCCGGCCCGGACTCCGCTCCCGGCCCGGCTTCAGCCCAGGCCGTAGCCCGCTGTCGGCCCCAGCCGTCGTCCAGACCGCGACCCCGACCGCAGCCCCGGACTCCTCCCGCCCCGGGCTCAGCCCGCGGGCTCCAGGAACCCCTGCTCCACCAGCAGCCGGATCTGCGCGGGCGTGCGGTCACGCAGCCGCACCGGGTCCTCGCCCACGAGCTGGGCGATGGCGTCCAGGATGCGGCCCGCGCTCAGCGTGCCGTCGCAGACGCCCGCGAATCCGGCGCCGACCGTGTCCACCTTCGTGGCCCGGCGCATCCCGCGGTGCTGGCGCAGCACGACATGCTCCGGGTCCTCGGCGCCGGGCAGGCCGACCTGCTCCTGGACCACCTCGGCGACCAGCCTGAAGTGACCTTCGAGCAGCGCCGCGTCATCGTGCTCGCGGAGATAGTCGAGGCGCTCGAAGTGCGCGCGGATCGTGTCCCCCAGGGGCTGCTCGACCGGGTGCGGCCACTCCTCCACCGTGACGACGGGCTCGGCGGAACCCGTCCGGCGCAGGGTGATCCAGCCGAAGCCGACCGCCTTGACCTTGCGCGCCTCGAACTCGTCGAGCCAGGCGTCGTAACGGGCCTGGTACTCCGCCGGGTCCCCGCGGTGGTCCCCGGCGTCCCTCAGCCACAGCTCGGCGTACTGCGTGACGTCCTGCACCTCGCGCTGCACGATCCAGGCATCGCACCCGCGCGGCACCCACGACCTGAGTCTGTCCTGCCAGTCCTCCCCCGCTACGTGCTGCCAGTTGGCGAGGAACTGCGCGAACCCGCCCTCGTTCAGCCGTTCCCCCGCCTGCTGAACGAGCGAGCGGCACAGATCGTCCCCGCCCATGCCACCGTCCCGGTACGTCAGCCGGGCGCCGGGCGAGATGACGAACGGCGGGTTGGACACGATCAGGTCGAACGTCTCGTCGTCCCGGACCGGTTCGAAGAGCGAGCCCTCGCGCAGATCGGCCGCCGGTGCGCCGGAGAGCGCGAGCGTGAGCGCGGTGATGTGCAGCGCGCGCGGGTTGAGGTCGGTCGCCGTCACGCGTGTGGCGTGCTGGCCGGCGTGCAGCGCCTGGATGCCGGATCCGGTGCCGAGGTCCAGGGCGGAGGCGACCGGCGTGCGGACGGTGATGCCGGCGAGGGTCGTGGAGGCGCCGCCGACGCCGAGTACGACGCCCTCGTCGCGCTGTCCGATGCCGCCCGCGCCGCCCACCGCGCAGCCCAGGTCGGAGACGATGAACCAGTCCTCGCCGCCGGGGCCGCCGAAGGGCCGTACGTCCACGGTGGCGGCCACTTCGTCGCCGCCCACGCGCGTGAGCCACCCGGCCGCCAGCGCCTCCTCGGCCGGCAGAACGGCCGCCACGCGCGCGTGGGGCACCGGTTGCTGGAGCAGGAAGAGCCGTACGAGCGTCTCCAGCGGTGTGTCGCCGCGGGTCGCCCGCAGGGCGGGCACGGTCTCGCTGCGGGCCAGCGCCGCGTATGCGGGGGCGCCGAGCAGTTCGAGCAGCCCGTCGGCGGTGAAGGAGGCGGCCAGCAGCGCATCCCTGAGGCGCGCTGCGGTGTCGGGCCGGTCGGAAGCGGGCAGGGAAGCGAGTCCGGAGTCAGTCACGCCCTCCATTGTGGCCCGCGGCCCCTGCCGAACGCGGCCTCAGCGCGCCTCACCGCCCCGTCCGCGGCGACCGCGCCGACCCGCACCGGCGAACCGCGTCGACGAACCGCCTGGCGGGACCGTCGGCCCCGCGCCGTCCGCGAGCCACCGGCCGGCCCTGGGCCAGGGGCCGTGGCATCACCGCCCGTCGGCCCCCGAGCCCGGAAACCTCGTCAGCCCGCCGACGGGGACGACGAGGACGACGCCGAAGCCGCGGTCTTCTTGCAGCTGGCCTGCTCGGCCATCGCCGTCTTCACGTCGCCCTGCTCCAGCCGCTTCAGCGCCTCCGTGCCGCTGTCGCTCTGCTTGCCGACCTCCTTGGTCTGCGTGGCGGCGACGTCCTTGAGGCCTTGGGCGAACTTGCCCTGGTCGCTGGTGTCGAGCCCGTCGACCTGCTTCTTCAGAGCGACGTACGACGCGGAGAGGCCGGCGAGGTTCTTGGCGGCCTCCTGCTGCCGTTTGGCGCCGTCCTCGACCCCGGGAGGCGCTCCGGCGCCGTTGAGGGCGTCGGCGAGTGCCTTGTAGCCGTCGGCCATGTCCTGGAAGGCCTGCGAGTAGGTCTTCTGGGCGCTCTTGGGCGGCAGGTTGCTGTCGGTGGCGATGGCCGCGATCGACGCGTTCGCCGCCTTGATCTTCGTGTCCTGCGCGGGCACGGCGTCGCACACGGACTTGGCCCAGGCGGCCAGCTTGGGATCGGGTCCCTTGGTACCGCCGCTGCTGCTGGTGCATCCCGTCAGCGCGACCACGAGTACCGCACCGCCGGACAGTGCGGCCGCGAGCTTCTTGTTCACCGGATCGGTCCCTTCCACGGCTCTCGGCCCACGGACCCTACACGGCGGACACACACCCTCCGCATCCCAGTGCGCCCCCTAAAGCGCCCTTTGTAACTCTTTGCACCATGAGAGAGAAGGCTCACCACGTGAGCGAGCCCACACGGGCGCACGGACGAAAAGCGGGCGGGCGGCGCGTCAGCACGCGCCGCCCGCCCGCCCGTTGAGCAGGGCGCCCAGGGCTCTGCCCGGACAGGGTTACGAAACCACCGCCGTACTCGCCGAGTTGGCGACCCGCTCGGTGCTCTCTTCGTCGCCGACGGCGATGCCACGCCGCTTGGAGATGTAGACGGCGGTGACGATCACGGCGAGGGAGAGGACCGCGATCAGGATCCGTACGCCGAGGTTCTTGTCGCTGCCGTACGAGAACTTGATCACCGCGGGGGCGATGAGCAGCGAGACCAGGTTCATGACCTTCAGCAGCGGGTTGATCGCCGGTCCGGCGGTGTCCTTGAAGGGGTCGCCGACCGTGTCGCCGATCACCGTGGCCGCGTGGGCGTCGCTGCCCTTGCCACCATGGTGGCCGTCCTCCACCAGCTTCTTGGCGTTGTCCCAGGCGCCGCCGGAGTTGGCGAGGAACACGGCCATCAGCGTGCCCGCGCCGATCGCACCGGCGAGATAGGAGCCGAGCGAGCCGACGCCGAGCGTGAAGCCGACGAAGATGGGCGCCATCACGGCGAGCAGACCCGGTGTGGCCAGCTCCCTGAGGGCATCCCTGGTGCAGATGTCGACGACCTTGCCGTACTCGGGCTTCTCGCTGTAGTCCATGATCCCGGGCCGCTCCCGGAACTGCCGCCGCACCTCGAACACCACCGAACCCGCCGACCGCGACACGGCGTTGATGGCCAGTCCGGAGAAGAGGAAGACGACCGCGGCGCCCGCGATGAGGCCGACGAGGTTGTTGGGCTGCGAGATGTCCAGCGACAGGCTCAGCGGCGCGCCCGGCCCGGTGAGCTTCTCGCCGACGTCCTGCACGTTGGTGGTGATCGCGTCGCGGTACGACCCGAACAGCGCCGACGCCGCGAGGACGGCGGTGGCGATGGCGATGCCCTTGGTGATGGCCTTGGTGGTGTTGCCGACCGCGTCCAGGTTGGTGAGCACCTGCGCGCCCGCGCCCTCGACGTCCCCGGACATCTCCGCGATGCCCTGGGCGTTGTCGGAGACCGGACCGAAGGTGTCCATGGCGACGATCACGCCGACCGTGGTGAGCAGGCCGGTGCCGGCCAGCGCGACCGCGAAAAGCGCCAGCATGATCGACGTACCGCCGAGCAGGAACGCGCCGTACACGCCGAGCCCGATGAGCAGCGCGGTGTAGACGGCGGATTCCAGGCCGAGCGAGATGCCGGACAGGACGACGGTTGCCGGGCCCGTGAGGGAGGTCTTGCCGATGTCCCGCACCGGGCGGCGGTTGGTCTCGGTGAAGTAGCCGGTGAGCTGCTGGATGACGGCGGCGAGCAGGATGCCGATGGCGACCGCGACGAGGGCGAGGATCCGTGGGTCGCCGTCCTTGCCCCGGATCGCCGCGTCCGTCACGCCGTGCAGGCCGGAGTACTTCGACGGCAGGTAGACGAAGACCGCGACCGCGACCAGCACGAGGGAGATCACCGCGGAGATGAAGAAGCCGCGGTTGATCGCGCTCATGCCGCTGCGGTCGGCGCGCCGCGGGGCGACCGCGAAGATGCCGATCATCGCGGTGACGACGCCGATGGCGGGCACGAGCAGCGGGAACGCCAGCCCTGAGTTGCCGAAGGCGACCTTGCCCAGGATCAGTGCGGCCACCAGGGTCACGGCGTACGACTCGAACAGGTCGGCCGCCATGCCCGCGCAGTCGCCGACGTTGTCGCCCACGTTGTCGGCGATGGTCGCGGCATTGCGCGGATCGTCCTCCGGAATGCCCTGCTCGACCTTGCCGACCAGGTCGGCGCCGACGTCGGCGGCCTTGGTGAAGATGCCGCCGCCCACCCTCATGAACATGGCGATCAGGGCGGCGCCGAGGCCGAAGCCCTCGAGGACCTTCGGCGCATCAGCGGCATAGACCAGCACCACGCAGGAGGCGCCCAGCAGGCCGAGCCCCACCGTGAACATGCCGACGACGCCGCCCGTGCGAAATGCGATCTTCATCGCGGTGTGCGAGACGGTGGTGAGATCCTTTTGCGGTTCGCCCGGTGCCGGTGTGGCTTCCCGGGCGGCCGCGGCGACCCGCACATTGCTGCGCACGGCGAGCCACATGCCGATATAGCCGGTGGCCGCCGAGAAGGCGGCACCGATCAGGAAGAACACCGAGCGTCCGGCACGCTGATTCCAGTCGTCCGCGGGCAGCAGCATGAGCAGGAAGAAGACGACGACGGCGAATACGCCGAGCGTGCGAAGCTGCCGGGCGAGATACGCCTTCGCGCCTTCCTGGACCGCCTCGGCGATCCGTTTCATGCTGTCGGTGCCCTCGCCCGCCGCCAGCACCTGGCGCACCAGGACCGCCGCGACCGCCAGCGCGGCCAGGGCGACCACCGCGATGACGGCCACGAGGATCCGGTTGTGATCGGTCAGGACCGCGGCTGCGAGGGACAGGGGGTGATCCGGCTGAGAGGTAGAAAGCCCCGCCATTCGTCCTCCTTGACGCTTGGGCTGAGCTCAAGATGTGGACGGATTCTAGGTACCCCGGAGTGATCTCAACAGAGCGCGGTAAACGGAATTAGCCTCCACCGGCCCAGAAACAACCGATCGAGATCACGTCATGCAACCCGAATGGAGTAATGCCCTCGGGCCATTGACCCCCGGATTGCCGCTTGATCGAATCGGCAACGACTTGATCGTGAATTGCTTCACGAATTTGAGAGGGCCCGGGACGAGGGATCCGAGAAGAGTTCCTTAACGGGACCAGGAGGGGGCCGGAAGGGAGCCGGAAAAACACGAAAGCCCTGCTCGGCAGGGCTTTCGGCAGCGTGAACGCGAACGGCGGCGGATCAGAGCAGCGCGGCCGGCGGGGGTGTCGTCGGCCAGGTCATGCGGATCAGGCCGCCGTCCTGTCCGGTGGAGACCTCCACGTCGTCGACGAGGCCGCTGATGACCGCGAGGCCCATCTCGTCCTCCTCGACCTCCGGCTCGACGTCCTGTGCGGCGCCGGGCGTGTCGGGGACGGCGTGCGGGGCCTCGTCGCCGACCTCGATGGAGAACTGTTTCTCCTCTTCGATCAGCGCCACCTTCACCGGCGCCGCGATACCGCTGCTCTGGTGCAGTCCCACGGCACGGGAGCAGGCCTCGCCGACGGCGAGCCGGACCTCGTCGAGGACGGCCTCGTCCACTCCGGCCCTGCGCGCCACCGCGGCCGCCACCAGCCGGGCGGTGCGGACGTGCTCGGGCAGCGCGCTGAAGCGGAGTTCGACGGTGGCCATGCATCCCCCTAGAGACTACGGGCGTGCGGTCGGGGGCCGGGCCGCCGAGCGCCCGCACCCCCTGGTGTACTTCGGTGCCCCGGGCCGCTGCGGGCCCGGGACCGGACCGGCCGGCGCACAGGCCCGCCAGGGCCCGGCGCCGGTGACCCGGTCCGGATCAGTCGGTGGCCTCCACCGCTTCGGCGACCGAGGCGTGGATCGGGAACACCTTGGTGAGGCCGGTGATACGGAAGATCTTGAGAATGCGCTCCTGGTTGCAGACCAGGCGCAGCGAGCCCTCATGGGCGCGCACCCGCTTCAGGCCGCCGACCAGCACGCCGAGACCGGTGGAGTCGAGGAAGTCCACGCCCTCCATGTCGACGACGAGGTGGAAATTGCCGTCGTTCACCAGCTCGACGAGCTGCTCGCGCAGCTTGGGCGCGGTGTATACATCGATTTCGCCACCGACCTTGACGATCGTGCGATCGCCGACGGTCTCGGTCGACAGGGACAGGTCCACGGATCCTCCAGCACCTTGCTATCGAGCGGTCGCCCCTCGGGCACCTCGGCTTGCGGCCCCCGGGGCGCTTCGCCAGCCGCGATGGCATTCAATCACTTACCGGCAGGCGTGCACGACGCCTTGGCCCCATTGTCCGTCACGCCAGTGACACACTCGGTGCCGATGGCCAAGAATCACCGATCCGATCAATCCCCGGCGGACCCGGCGTCCCGCCCGTCTCCGGGCGCGGTCCTGGACCGGCTCGCCTCGGGACCGAGCCGGGCTGCGCGCATCACTCATACGGAGCACTTGCCCCCGCGCGCGGGCCGCCATGCCGTCTGGCCTGACCGGATTCGGTCCGATGTGATCGCGGCCGTGCAGACGGCGGGCATCGAGCACCCCTGGGTGCACCAGGCGCTGGCCGCCGAGCACGCCCTGGACGGCGATTCGGTGGTCGTCGCCACCGGCACCGCCTCCGGCAAGTCACTCGCGTACCTCGTGCCCGTCCTGTCCACCCTCCTGGACGGCTCCGAGGCCCCGAACGGCCGCGGGGCCACCGCCCTGTACCTGGCCCCCACCAAGGCGCTCGCGGCGGATCAGTGCCGGTCGGTGAAGGAACTTTCACAACCCCTCGGCAGCGCCGTACGCCCCGCCGTGTACGACGGCGACACCCCGGTCGAGGAACGGGAGTGGATCCGCCAGTACGCCAACTACGTCCTCACCAACCCCGACATGCTGCACCGCGGGATACTCCCGTCCCACCCGCGCTGGTCCTCCTTCCTGAAGGCGCTCAAGTACGTCGTCATCGACGAGTGCCACACCTACCGGGGTGTCTTCGGCTCGCACGTCGCCCAGGTGCTGCGCCGGCTGCGCCGCCTGTGCGCCCGCTACGGCGCCTCGCCCGTCTTCCTGCTGGCCTCCGCCACCGCCGCCGAACCCGCCGTCGCCGCCCGCCGGCTGACCGGGCTGCCGGTGGTCGAGGTGGCCGACGACGCCTCCCCGCGCGGGGAACTCGTCTTCGCCCTGTGGGAGCCCCCGCTCACCGAGCTGCACGGCGAGAGGGGCGCACCCGTACGGCGTACCGCCACCGCCGAGACCGCCGACCTGCTGACCGACCTCACCGTGCAGGGCGTGCGCTCGGTGGCCTTCGTACGGTCCCGGCGTGGCGCCGAGCTGATCTCGGTGATCGCCCAGGAGCGACTGGCCGAGGTCGACCGCTCCCTGGTCCGGCGGGTCGCGGCCTACCGGGGCGGCTACCTTCCCGAGGAGCGGCGCGCCCTGGAACACGCCCTGCACTCCGGCGACCTCCTCGGCCTCGCCGCCACGACGGCCCTGGAACTGGGCGTGGACGTCTCGGGCCTCGACGCGGTGGTGATCTCCGGCTATCCGGGCACGCGCGCGTCCCTGTGGCAGCAGGCGGGCCGCGCGGGCCGCTCCGGACAGGGCGCACTCGCCGTACTGGTGGCCCGCGACGACCCGCTGGACACCTTCCTCGTCCACCATCCGGAGGCCCTGTTCGACCAACCGGTGGAGTCGACGGTCCTCGACCCCGACAACCCCTACGTCCTCGCCCCCCACCTGTGCGCCGCCGCCGCGGAACTCCCGCTGACCGAGCAGGACCTGGACCTGTTCGGTCCCGCCTGCGCGGACGTGCTGCCCCAGCTGGAGGCCGCGAAGCTGCTCCGCCGGCGCACCAGGGCCTGGCACTGGACGCGCCGGGAGCGGGCCGCCGACCTGACCGACATCCGCGGCGCGGGCGGCCACCCGGTGCAGGTCGTCGAAGCGAGCACCGGCCGCCTGCTGGGCACGGTCGACGCGGGCGCCGCGCACTCCACGGTCCACGAGGGCGCGGTCCACCTCCACCAGGGCCGCACCTATCTGGTGCGCCGGCTGGACCTGGAGGATTCGGTCGCCCTGGTCGAGCAGGCCGACCCGCCGTACTCCACGGTCGCCCGCGACACCACCTCGATCTCCATCCTCGAGACGGACACCGAGATCCCGTGGGGCGCCGGCCGCCTGTGCTACGGCTCGGTCGAAGTCACCAACCAGGTCGTCTCCTACCTCCGCAGACGCCTCATCACCGGTGAAGTGCTCGGCGAGACGAAACTCGACCTCCCTCCCCGTACGCTGCGCACGCGCGCGGTGTGGTGGACGGTCACCGACGACCAGCTGGACGAGGCCCGGATCATCCCGGAGATCCTCGGCGGCTCCCTGCACGCCGCCGAGCACGCCTCCATCGGCATGCTGCCCCTGTTCGCCACCTGCGACCGCTGGGACATCGGCGGCGTCTCCGTCCCCCTGCACCCCGACACCCTCCTTCCGACGGTCTTCGTCTACGACGGCCACCCGGGCGGCGCGGGCTTCGCCGAGCGCGCCTTCCACACCGCACGCGCCTGGCTCGCCGCCACCCGCGAGGCCATCGCCTCCTGCGAGTGCGAGGCCGGCTGCCCGTCCTGCATCCAGTCCCCCAAGTGCGGCAACGGCAACGACCCGTTGCACAAGCGGGGGGCCATACGGCTCCTCACGGTGCTGTTGCGGGGGGCGCCGCAGGAGCAGACCGAGCCGGCGGCCGACCGGGGCGAGAGCCGTCCGGGGACGCCGCAGGAGACGCCCCGGGACGCGCAGGCGGGGAAACCGGCGCAAGGGGAGCCGGCACCGGCCCCGCCGGGCCCGCTCTCGACCTGACCCGCGCCGTGAACGGCCCTCTTCCCGAGGCCGCCGTCACGTCCGAGACCTCGCCCACGAGTGCGCACCGCACCAGCCGTACGTCCTGGGCCGCCGCCACCCGTCCGGCCCGGTCACAGGCCTGCGCGGCGCCCTCGGCCCAGTGGTCCGCCGCCGCGAGCGCGGCCAGATCGGCACCGCCGGCCGCACGGTGCCGGACGACGACGGCGTGCCCCAGCGCGAGCACCGCGCCGAACACCGCGCACAGCAGCGCGATCACCCCGAGGCTCCACACGGTGGCGGACCCCCGGTCCCGACCGGAGCACGCCCGGCCCTCCGAACACCCTTGCCCCCTGCCCTGCTTCTGCTCCTGCCCCTGCTTCTGCTTCTGCAGACGGCCGGCCCCGCACGCGCGGCCGCCGGTCCGCTCCGCCTCCCTTCTCACGGCGCCCCCTCCCGCGCTCCCACCGTCTCCTCGGACAGTGCGACGGCCTGCTCACGGACCTCGAGGGGCAGCCCGCCGAGCACTGCCGGTCTGGCCACCACGGTCACCCGGACCTGGTCTCCCTCGCGCTCCACGCTCACGCGGGCCCCGCGCGGCGCCGCCTCCCGGGTCACCGTCACCACCGCGTCGGCCGGATCCTGCCGGGCGGCGGCCCGGGCGCCCGTGCGGGCCGCGTCCACGCACTGGATCTGTGCCGCCACCACGAGCAGCCCCCCGACCAGCGCCATCGTGAACGCCACCAGCACACAGAGCACCACGGCCGCCTCCGCGGTCACGAACCCCCGGTCCGCGCCCCGCTCACATCCGCGCACTGAGGGCCTTCTTCACGATGGCCTGCAGCTCCGCCCGGACCTCGCCGCTGGTGACGACCTCGTAGAGCAGCAACGCGAATCCGACGGCCGCGATGATCCCCATCGCGTACTCGGACGTCACCATGCCGGCGTCCTTCCGGCACCTCTCCCGCAGCCGCAGCGCCGTTTCCTTGATCTTCCGGTTCATTCCAACCCCCGCGAGGTTCAGGTCATTCGTGGTCGTCTTCGCCTGTTCGGTCATGCTTGGTCCTGCTCGCCCCGCACATCTCACCTCCCTCCCATCGCGCCGCCCGCGAGTCCGATCACGACCGGGAGCACACCGACCGCGATGAACGCCGGCAGGAAGCACAGGCCGACGGGCGCGGAGATCAGCACGGCGGCACGCCGGGCCCGGGCCGTCGCCGTGCGGGACCACCGCGCGCGTGCGTCCGAGGCGAGGCGGGCGGCCGGCCCGGCCGCCGGCAGTCCGGACTCGTCGGCCCGCTCCAGCAGCCGCGCCAGCGCCTGTGCGCCGGGCAGCGCGGCCAACCGGCGCCAGGCACCGGCCGGTTCACCACCCAGCCGTACCTCTGCCGCGCCCCGCGCCAGCGCCTGCCCGACAGGTCCGCCGAGCGCCTCCCCCACCGCCTGGGCGGCGACCACCGGGCCGGCACCGGCCGTGATGCAGGCGGCCAGCAGATCGGCGGCGAGCGGGAGTTGGCGCGCGGCCGCGGCGGTGTCCACCGGCTCCGCCCGCCGCGGCGCCGTCTGCCGGCTGCGCCACCGCCACAGTCCGACGCCGACGGCCAACCCCAGGACCGCGCCGGTCAGGCCGCCGGCCAGCACCCACACCCCGCACACCGCCCCGGCCGGCGGCAGCCACCGCTGCATCACGCCCGCGATCTGGAACGACGGCCTGGCGCGTGCCAAGTCCGCTCCCAGCAGCCCGGCCACCCGCCGTCGCGCCCGGCGCCGTCGCCGAGCCAGGTCCAGCCGCCACACCGCCCAGCCGAGTCCCGGCACCGAGAAGGCGGCCATCCCCAGCCTGTGGACAACTTCCCCGCTCATACCGACCGCCCTCCTTCGTACGCCCTGCACCGCGTGCCACGCCCCAGCCGAGTCCCGGCACCCCTACGTCCGCCCCTTCGCCCGCCCCGAACCCCCGCCGGGCACCGACCGCTTCGCCCGCCGCCCCGACCGCCCCACGGCCCGTACTCCGCTCCCCCGCTCACACCGCCTCCGCTCCCCGTACGATCCGGGCCGCCCATCCCAGCCCGGCCGCCTCGAACGCCGTACCGACCACCAGGCAGGCGAGTCCGGGGCCGGTGTGCAGCAGGACGTGGAGCGGGTGGGCGCCCATGGCCGTGCCGAGAAGCAGGCCGAGGGCGGGCAGGACGGCGAGGAGCACCGCGGTCGCCCGGGCGCCCGCCAACTGCGCCTGCAGATCGGCCCGTTGGTCCCGCTCGGCGCGCAGGGCAGCGTCCAGCCGGTCCAGGCCGGCCGCGAGTCCGGCACCCTGGTCCACGGCCACCCGCCAGCACGCGGCCAGCCCGAGCAGGCCCTCGGCACCCGGCTGCCGGGCCGCCGCGGCGAGCGCACCGGGCACGTCCCCGCCGAACCGTGCCGCCGCGACCACGGCCGCCTGCGCGTCGCCGAGCCCGCCGCAGTCCCGCGCGGCCCGCAGCAGCGCCTCGCCCGGCTGCCGTCCGGCGCGCACCTCCCCGGCCAGGGCCCCGCACAGGGCGATCACCGCGTCGGCGCGCCGCTCCCGGGTCCGCCCGGCCTGGCGGGCCAGCCGCACCCGGCGCAGCACCGGCACCCCGGCCGCCCCCGCGACGACCGGAATCACCGAGGCGCCCAGCAGCGCGAGCAGCAGCCCGGCCGCAAGCGCCCACCACTCGGCCCCGAACCGGCCGCGCAGCCTGCGTAGTTCCACGCTCGCCCGCTCCCATGCGGGCGGTCCGGCCGCCGCGGTTGCGCCGTCCGCGAGCAGCAGCCGTGCCCGCCGCATCCCGTAGTGCCGCCCGCCCATGTGCCAGACCAGCGCGCCGAGACAGATCAGCGCGGCCGTCATGGACGTCCCACCGGTCACTTCCGTCACTTTTCCCAGTCCTCCCCGAACTCGCCCGCGCCATCGAGCAGGTGCCGCAGCCGTTCCCAGCCCCGCTCCCGCACAAAGGCCCGCTCGCCCCGGCGCAGGGCCGGGACCGTCCGCACCAGCCCCGTGGCGTCCCGCTCCAGCACATGCACCTCGGCGATCCGGCGCCGCCCGGACCGGTCCCGTACGACATGCAGGACCACGCAGAGGGCGGCCGCCAACTGGCTGTGCAGTGCGGCCCGGTCGAGCCCCGCGGCCGTGGCCAGCGCCTCCAGCCGGGCCGGGACGTCCGCGGCGGCGTTGGCGTGGACCGTGCAACAGCCCCCTTCGTGGCCGGTGTTGAGGGCCGCGAGCAGATGCACGACCTCGGGTCCGCGCACCTCGCCGACGACCAGCCGGTCGGGCCGCATCCGCAGCGCCTGCCGGACGAGGTCCTCCAGGGTGACCAGGCCCGCACCCTCCTGGTTGGCGGGCCGGGTCTCCAGGCGGACGACGTGCGGGTGGTCGGGCCGCAGCTCGGCCGAGTCCTCGGCGAGCACGATCCGCTCGTCCGCGCCGGCCAGGCCCAGCAGGGCGCTGAGCAGGGTCGTCTTGCCGCTTCCGGTGCCGCCGCTGATCAAGAAGGACAGCCGGGCCGCCAGCAGCGCCCTGAGGATCCGGTCCCCGTCGGGCGGCACCGTGCCGGCCGCGACCAGTTCCTCCAGGGTGAACGCCCGGGGCCGTACGACGCGCAGGGACAGGCAGGTACAGCCGACGGCGACCGGGGGCAGCACGGCGTGCAGCCGGGTGCCGTCGGGCAGCCGGGCGTCCGCCCACGGCCGGGCGTCGTCCAGGCGCCGTCCGGCCACGGCGGCCAGCCGCTGCGCGAGGCGCCGGACCGCCGCGGGGTCGGGGAAGGTCACTCCGGTCAGCTCCAGGCCGCCGCCGCGGTCGACCCACACCCGGTCCGGGGCGGACACCAGGACGTCGGTGACGTCCGGATCGGCGAGCAGCGGCTCCAGGGGGCCACTGCCGACCAGTTCGCTTCTCAGGTGGGCGGCCGCGCCGAGGACTTCGGCGTCGCCGAGCACCCGGCCCTGTTCGCGCAGGGCCTGGGCCACGCGCGCGGGGGTGGGTTCGGCGCCGCTCTCGGCGAGCCGGCGCCGTACACCGTCGAGCAGGGCGGCGCCGTCGGCCCGGTCGAGTCCGGGGAGTGTCATCGGCTGCCTCCGGCCTCGGCCAGCGCACGCTCCCAGAAGGCCGTGCAGAAGCGGGCGAGCGGGCCGCGGCCGGTCGCGCCGGGCGGTTTCGCGCCGCCCTGCGGGCGCAGCAGTGCCGGTTCGACGGGGACCTCACCGGCCAGCGGCAGGCCGAGCAGCCGGGCCGCCTCCCTGCCGTCCAGGCCGGGCGCGTACGGCCCGCGTACGGCAACTCGCACATCGCGTACGACCATGCCGACGGCGGACGCCACCCGCCCGGCGGCGGCGACCGCCCGCAGTTCGGCGGGGACGACGAGCAGGGCCAGGTCGAGCTGGGCGAGGGCTTCGGCGACGCCGTCGTCGAGGCGCCGGGGCAGGTCGACCACGACCGTGCCGCCGCGCCGCCGGGCGGCGGCGAGCACCGCGCGCACCGCCTGGTGCGGGACGGCGACGCAGTCTCCGCGGTCCCAGCTGAGCACGCGCAGCTTGTGCAGCTCCGGCAGCGACTCCTCCAGCGCGCCACCGCCTACCCGCCCGCGGGAGGCGGCGAAGGCGGGCCAGCGCAGCCCTTCGGCGCTCTCTCCGCCGAGGAGTACGTCGAGTCCGCCACCGAGCGGGTCGGCGTCCACCAGGAGGGTGCGCAGGCCCTCGCGCGCGGAGGTGACGGCGAGGGCACACGCGAGCGTGGAGGCACCGGCTCCGCCCCGGCCGCCGATCACCCCGACGGTGAGGGCCGGGCGGCCGGCTCCCTCGGCGACGTCGGCGATGCGGTCGACCAGCCACTGCTCGCCGTCTGGCAGCATCAGGACGTGGTCGGCGCCGATCTGGACGGCTCGCTTCCACACTCCCGAGTCGTCCTGGTCACGGCCGACCAGCACCACTCCGCGCCGGCGCGCGGCCCCGCCGACACGCCGGGCGGCGTCGTCGCCGACCAGCACGAGCGGGGCCGTGTCCCAGCCACCGCCGTGGTCCGGTACGCCGTGGTGGACCTCGGGTGTGGCACCTGCGGCCGCGCACAGGCGCAACAGGTCGTCCAGCAGCTCGGGGTCCTCGGTGACGATGAGCGGCCGGCCCGGCCGGTCCGAGGTGCCGGGCGGCGGGTCGTGAGTGACAGTTCCGGTCACGGGTTTCCCCCTTCGCTGCGTGGGCCGCGCAGCCCCGTCGGCCCCGCGATTCCCGAACGTGCGGAGAACCGGCAAGCGGCCCCCATATGAGCGGCCGACAGAAACCGGCCATACGCGCTGCGGCAATCGGAACCGGCCATGAACTCGCCACGACCGCAGCGCACAGGAATCACGGTGCAGCGATCCGCGAAATAATGTGGATCTTGGTCGATAACTGTGGACAACTCGACCCCTGTGAATATTTCCGTCACCCATACCGGTGACGTCTGCACCGATCCCTGTGCGACTTCCACAGCGCAGCGCCATGATTACCGTGAGTAACAAAACCTGGGCGTGCGGAAGCGGCGCCCGCCGCGGCGCCACACAGGCCGCACGGTCGCGGAAAGAAGGAGGAGAAGGGCGAAAACCCGCCCGGACATGCGACGACCCCCGCCGGGGGGGAGAGCGGGGGTCGTCCCCACGGCCGACTCGGGGGGGGAGGAGTCGGACCGGGTTAGCACGGTCGCGAACGATCCGTGACTTCCATGGTGTACCCGAGAGCCCTCTCAGGCAAACCCACGCGCCCCACCTTACGCCGAATGGTGGGCGCCTATGCTCGGGGACGTGGAAAACCACTCCTTGCCCCGCGCAGCGGCCTTCTTTGACCTGGACAAGACGGTCATTGCGAAGTCGAGCACGCTCACCTTCAGCAAGTCCTTCTACCAAGGCGGGCTGATCAACCGCAGGGCCGCGCTGCGTACCGCATACGCCCAGTTCGTCTTCCTGGCCGGCGGCCTCGATCACGACCAGATGGAGCGCATGCGCGAGTATCTGTCCGCCCTGTGCCGCGGCTGGAACGTACAGCAGGTGCGGGAGATCGTCGCCGAGACCCTGCACGACCTGATCGACCCGATCATCTACGACGAGGCCGCCTCCCTCATCGAGGAGCACCACACGGCCGGGCGGGACGTGGTGATCGTGTCGACCTCGGGCGCCGAGGTGGTCGAGCCGATCGGCGAACTGCTGGGCGCGGACCGGGTGGTGGCCACGCGCATGATCGTCGGCGAGGACGGCTGCTTCACCGGGGAGGTGGAGTACTACGCCTACGGCCCGACCAAGGCCGAGGCGGTCCGCGACCTGGCCGCGTCCGAGGGCTACGACCTCGAGCGCTGCTACGCCTACAGCGACTCGGCGACCGATCTGCCGATGCTCCAGGCGGTCGGGCACCCGCACGCGGTCAATCCGGACCGGGCGCTGCGCCGTGAGGCACTCGCGCGCGCGTGGCCGGTTCTGGAGTTCCGCCGGCCGGTCCCGCTCAAGAAGCGGCTGCCCGCGCTCTCCGTCCCGCCCCGCCCCGCACTGGTCGCGGCGGCGGCCGTAGGGGCGGCGGCGGCCACCGCCGGCCTCGTCTGGTACGCCAGCCGGCGCCGGAGCACGGCCTGAACCGACACCCCACTTCGCCCGTTTCACTCCTGTTTGAACCTGAAAGTAAAGAAGTGCAAGCAGGGGTTCCGCTTCCCCCCGGCTCGCGGTAGAAAGAATTCAGGCCCGCGAGACCAAAGGACATCCGAGAGGATCACCTACCACTACGCAGTTGGCCCACGGACCCCGCATGAACATCGGGCACCCACGCGACGTCGACCCGTCGATTACGGGCCAGCAGCACCAGGTGACGGGCAAAGTCCCCGACCTGATGGGCGCATATCGAGGACGCTTGGTAACCGGGTGAGCATGCCAGCGGCGGTACGAGTACTCGTACCGCCGCAACTCTTGTCCCGGCGCCCTCGCGCCGGATCACCGGCTCAGGCCGCGCCGCGCTGGAGCGCCTCGCACACGGCCGTCGACTCGCGCACGCCCAGCTCGACCGCCCTGCCGCAGTGCGCGATCCAGGCCGCCATACCCTCGGGGGTGCCGGACACGTATCCGTCCAGCGCCGCCAGGTAGGAGGCGCGGCCCAGTTCGGCGTATCCGACCTCGGCCGGACAGATCGCCTTCGGGTCCAGGCCGCTGCCGATCAGGACGATCCGTTCGGCCGCGCGCGCGACCAGGCCGTTGTGGGACACGAAGGGCCGCAGCGCGAGCAGTTCGCCGTGCACCACGGCGGCCGTCACCAGCGCGGGCGCGGCCGTTCCCGCGATGATCAGGTCCGCGAGTCCCTCCAGCCGGCCGGAGACCTCCGCGGCGTCCGGCAGGGGCAGCTCGATCAGCGGCTCGTCCACGGACTCGCCCGCCCGGCGCGGCCTGCCGACCTCGTCGCCGCCGCTCGCCGCGGCCACCATGTGCAGCCGGGCCAGCACCCGCAGCGGCGACTGCCGCCAGATGGACAGCAGCTGCCCCGCCTCGGCCGACAGGCGCAGGGCGGCGCCCACCACCCGGGCCTCGGCATCGCCGCTGAAATCGGTGCGCCGCCGCACCTCCTCCAGGGCCCAGTCGGCACCGGACAGTGCCGCGGAGCCGCGCGAGCCGCGCAGGGCGGCCTCGGCGGTGATCGCGGTGCTGCGGCGCCGCATGATCCGGTGTCCGTAGACCCGGTCCACGGCCTTGCGCACGGACTCCACGGACTCGGCCACACCGGGCAGCGAGCCCAGGGCCGCAAGCGGATCGGCGGTCGCGCCTGTCGTACTCATGAGTAAGACACTACGCACCTCATCGGCCCGCCCCTCGATGGAGTGGTCTTCTTCACTTCCTCCTGACACACACAGCCATCACCCGACTACCGTTGGTGAACATGAAAATTGCTTTCGTCGGGAAGGGCGGCAGTGGCAAGACCACGCTCTCCTCCCTCTTCATCCGTCATCTCGTGGCCGCCGGCGCCCCGGTGGTCGCCATCGACGCGGACATCAACCAGCACCTCGGCCCGGCGCTCGGGCTCGACGAGGCGGAGGCCACCGCGCTGCCCGCCATGGGCGAGCGGCTGCCGCTGATCAAGGACCACCTGCGCGGCAGCAACCCGCGCATCCACTCCGCCGCGACAATGATCAAGACCACCCCGCCCGGTGAGGGCTCGCGCCTGGTCCGGGTCCGGGAGCCGAACCCGGTCTACGACGCCTGCGCCCGCCCGGTGGAACTCGACGGCGGCGCCGTCCGTTTGATGGTCACCGGCCCCTTCACGGACGCCGACCTGGGGGTCGCCTGCTACCACTCCAAGACGGGAGCGGTGGAGCTGTTTCTGAACCACCTCGTCGACGGCCCCGACGAGTACGTCGTGGTCGACATGACGGCGGGTTCGGACTCCTTCGCCTCCGGCATGTTCACCCGCTTCGACATGACGTTCCTCGTCGCCGAACCGACCCTGAAGGGGGTATCCGTCTACCGCCAGTACAAGGAGTACGCCCGCGACTTCGGCGTCGCCCTGAAGGTCGTCGGCAACAAGATCCAGGAACAGGACGACATCGACTTCCTGCGCGCGGAGGTCGGGGACGACCTGCTCGTGACGGTCGGACGCTCGGACTGGGTGCGCGCCATGGAGAAGGGCCGCCCACCCCGCTTCGATCTCCTGGAGGAGGCCAACGCCCGCGCCCTGCACACCCTTCGGGCCGCCGCGGACGCCACGTACGAGCTGCGGGACTGGGAGCGCTACACCCGCCAGATGGTGCACTTCCACCTGAGGAACGCCGAGGCCTGGGGCAACGAACGCACCGGGGCCGACCTGGCCGCGCAGGTCGACCCCTCCTTCGTGCTCGGCGAGGGCGTCGGCGCGGGCATGACCACTCCTGTCTGACCACTCCCGTCCGGCCTCTCGCGGCCGGCCGCACCCGTACGACAACTCCCGCCCGGTTCCTTCCGCTTGCCCCCTACTGTCTGACCGCCGGCGCCCCGGGCACGCCCTTGGGCGCCGGAGCCGGACGGCCGGAGAGGAAGGACGCCCAGCCCTGCCGGGGCGCCTCGCCCACCCGCAGGCTGCGCAGCTTCTCCAGGGTCTGCGGGTCCTGTGCGTCCAGCCAGTCGACCAGCTGGTGGAAGGACACACAGCGCACGTCAGGCTTGCCGCACACCTCCTTCACCGTGTCCTCGACGGCGCGCATGTACGTGCCGCCGTTCCAGGACTCGAAGTGGTTGCCGATGATCAGCGGCGCTCGATTGCCGTCGTAGGCCCGGTAGAAGCCCTTGACGAGGCCGTCACGCATCTGGTCGCCCCAGTAGTCGAACTTGTCGGGGTCACCCTGGGTCTTGGTGCCCGACTGGTTGACCATGAAGTTGTAGTCCATGGTCAACTGCTCATAGGTGTGCCCGGGGAAGGGGACCAGCTGCATGGACACGTCCCACAGCCCCTCCTTCTTCTTCGGCCACACCTGGTTGTTGACTCCGCTGGAGTCGTAGCGGAAGCCCAACTCCCGGGCCGCCTTCGTAAAGTTCCGCTGTCCTTCCAGGCAGGGGGTGCGGGCGCCGATCAGCTCCTTGTCGTAGTCGAAGGGCAGCGGAGCCGCCGTGTTCATGCCGGTGTTGGTCTTCCAGGTCTTCACGAACTGCTTGGCCTGGGCGATCTCGCTCTTCCACTCGTCCACCGACCAGGTGCCGACCCCGCCGTCGGGCCCGCAGAAGTGGCCGTTGAAGTGGGTGCCGATCTCATTGCCCTCCAGCCAGGCCAGTCTCGCCTGCTTGACGGTGTTGGCGATTCCCTGCTCGTCGTTGAAGCCGATGTCGGAGCGGCCCGGCGAGTGCTGAGGGGGCCTGTAGAGGTCGCGCTTGCTCTCCGGCAGCAGGTAGACACCGCTGAGGAAGAACGTCATGGTCGCGTGGTTCTCCTTGGCGACCTTACGGAAGTGCGAGAACAGCTTCTGGCTGTCCTCGCCCGAACCGTCCCAGGAGAAGACGACGAACTGGGGTGGCTTCCGGCCGGGCTTGAGCCGCTCCGGCCGGGGCAGATACGGCTGCGCGCCGGTGTACGCGGTGGATCCGTCACCGATCAGCCGGACCACGTTCTGCGGTGCCGGCGCACCCTTCTGCGGACCGGGCGCCCCTTCCTTCGGACGGTTCGAGCCGGTCACGCAACCGGCGAGCGCCGAGGCGCAGGTCGCGGTGACCACAATGCCGACGGCGATCCTCTGGGTGGCGGTCATTGTTCCGCCCACCTTCTTCCTTCTCTCGGGCAAACGCTGACGAGGGCCGTTTTCTGGTGATCTGCCGGGCTTGCACCGACAGCGCGGCCAAGGTCGCACGGAAGCGAGAAGGAATTAGTACGACAAGCCGATCAAATGATTACTTCACCCATGCGTGGGATCGGCTGCGTCATTTGCCCCGAAAAATAATGCTCTGCCTTTACTCCTCATTGCGGGTCGCTTACCGATCATGCTCCATTTCGCCCAGTCCCCGACCACCCCGGCCCCACGGGCGGTGCGCTGCGCGCTCACGGCCGGCACCGCCCCCGCCAACCCCGGACACTTCCTGTCCAGTTGGCCCGGCCGCATCCATGGACCCAACAGGTCTAAACCAATTTGTCCGACAACTCTTGTCATCGGACCCTCCGGTCTGATGAGCTGTGGCCTGGGACACAACGGACACCCTTCGAAAGGGAGATGTCGTGAGCAACGAAAGCCTGGCCAACCTGCTCAAGGAAGAACGCAGGTTCGCGCCGCCCGCCGACCTGGCCGCGCATGCCAACGTCACCGCGGAGGCGTATGCACAGGCCAAGGCTGACAGGCTCGGCTTCTGGGCCGAGCAGGCCCGTCGGCTGACCTGGGCCAAGGAACCGACCGAGACACTGGACTGGTCGAACCCGCCGTTCGCGAAGTGGTTCAAGGACGGCGAACTGAACGTCGCCTACAACTGCGTGGACCGCCACGTCGAGGCCGGGCACGGCGACCGCGTCGCCATCCACTTCGAGGGCGAGCCCGGCGACAGCCGATCGATCACCTACGCGGAGCTGAAGGACGAGGTCTCCAAGGCGGCCAACGCCCTGCTGGAGCTGGGCGTTCGCAAGGGCGACCGGGTCGCCGTCTACATGCCGATGATCCCGGAGACCGCGATCGCGATGCTGGCCTCGGCCCGCATCGGCGCCGCGCACTCGGTCGTCTTCGGCGGCTTCTCCGCGGACGCGCTCGCGACCCGGATCCAGGACGCGGACGCCAAGGTCGTCATCACCGCCGACGGCGGCTACCGGCGCGGCAAGCCGTCCGCGCTGAAGCCGGCAGTGGACGAGGCGATCAGCAAGGTCGACAACGTCGAACACGTGCTGGTGGTGCGCCGTACCGGGCAGGACGTCGCCTGGCAGGACGGGCGGGACCACTGGTGGCACGACCTGGTCGAGCGCCAGTCCGCCGAGCACACCCCCGAGGCGTTCGAGGCCGAGCACCCCCTGTTCATCCTCTACACCTCCGGTACGACGGGTAAGCCGAAGGGCATCCTGCACACCTCCGGCGGCTACCTCACCCAGACGGCGTACACCCACTGGGCGGTCTTCGACCTCAAGCCGGAGACGGACGTGTTCTGGTGCACGGCCGACGTCGGCTGGGTCACCGGGCACTCGTACATCGTCTACGGCCCGCTGGCCAACGGCGCGACGCAGGTCATGTACGAGGGCACCCCGGACACCCCGCACCAGGGCCGGTTCTGGGAGATCGTGCAGAAGTACAAGGTCACGATCCTCTACACGGCGCCGACGGCGATCCGGACGTTCATGAAGTGGGGCGACGACATCCCCGCGAAGTTCGACCTGTCCTCCCTGCGCATCCTCGGCTCGGTGGGCGAGCCCATCAACCCCGAGGCATGGGTCTGGTACCGCAAGCACATCGGCGCGGACAGGACGCCCGTCGTGGACACCTGGTGGCAGACCGAGACCGGCGCGATGATGATCTCGCCGCTGCCCGGCGTCACCACCGCCAAGCCCGGCTCCGCGCAGACCCCGCTGCCCGGCATCAGCGCGACCGTCGTGGACGACGAGGCGAACGAGGTGCCGAACGGCGGCGGTGGCTATCTGGTGCTGACCGAGCCGTGGCCGTCGATGCTGCGCACCATCTGGGGCGACGACCAGCGGTTCCTCGACACCTACTGGTCCCGTTTCGAGGGCAAGTACTTCGCCGGTGACGGCGCGAAGAAGGACGACGACGGGGACGTCTGGCTCCTCGGCCGTGTCGACGACGTGATGCTCGTGTCGGGTCACAACATCTCCACCACCGAGGTGGAGTCGGCGCTCGTCTCGCATCCGTCGGTCGCCGAGGCCGCCGTCGTCGGCGCCGCCGACGAGACCACGGGCCAGGCGATCGTCGCCTTCGTGATCCTGCGCGGTACGGCATCGGAGGACGACACGCTCATCGGCGCGCTGCGTGACCACGTGGGCGCCACGCTCGGCCCCATCGCCAAGCCCAAGCGGATCCTGCCGGTGGCCGAGCTGCCCAAGACCCGCTCCGGCAAGATCATGCGCCGCCTGCTGCGCGATGTCGCCGAGAACCGGCAGCTCGGTGACGTCACGACACTGACGGACTCCTCGGTCATGGACCTCATCCAGTCCAAGCTGCCGGCCGCGCCGAGCGAGGACTGAGCGGCACCCTGAGCCCCGCGGGGCACCCGGCCGACGAAACGCGCCGGGTGCCCCGCGTGCGTCCACCGAGCACACCACCGGTCCCGGACCACACCCTTTGAGCAACCAGCCAACTTAGGTAAGCTAAGTAAAGCGTCAGGAACGTGACAAGGGTGCGCCGGGAAGTCTGGTCGGCATGTGAGCCGTCCTGCCCACCCACCGGAGGTCCCCGCCGTGGCCACGCCCCGCACCCGAACCGCCCCCCGCAAGGTCCTCGGCCGGCTGTCCCTGCCCGAGCGGGCCTTCGTCGCGGACGCGCTGCGGACCGAGACCGTCGGCGGCGTCCTGCTGCTCCTCGCCGCCGTGGCGGCGCTGATCTGGGCGAACGTCCCCTCCCTCCACCACAGCTACGAGACGGTCAGCCACTTCCGCCTGGGCCCCGGCGCACTCGGCCTGAACCTCTCCCTGGCCCACTGGGCCGCCGACGGCCTGCTCGCGGTGTTCTTCTTCGTGGCCGGCATCGAGCTGAAGCGCGAGCTGGTCGCCGGGGACCTGCGGGACCCGAGAGCAGCGGTGCTGCCCGTGATCGCCGCGCTGTGCGGCATGGCCGTACCGGCGCTCGTCTACACCCTCACCGCCCTCACCGGACACGGCTCGACGCAGGGCTGGGCGGTGCCCACCGCCACCGACATCGCCTTCGCGCTGGCCGTCCTCGCGGTGATCGGCACCTCCCTGCCCAGCGCACTGCGCGCCTTCCTGCTCACCCTCGCGGTCGTCGACGACCTCTTCGCGATCCTGATCATCGCGGTCTTCTTCACCGACCGGCTGAACTTCGCCGCCCTCGGCGGGGCCGTCGCCGCCCTGGCGGTCTTCTGGCTGCTGCTGCGCAAGGGCGTGCGCGGCTGGTACGTGTACGTCCCGCTCGCGCTCGTGACCTGGGCGCTGATGTACAACAGCGGCGTGCACGCCACCATCGCCGGCGTGGCGATGGGCCTGATGCTGCGCTGCACCACCCGGGAGGGCGAGGAGCACTCGCCGGGCGAGCACCTGGAGCATCTGGTGCGGCCCCTGTCGGCCGGGCTCGCGGTGCCGGTGTTCGCGCTGCTCAGCGCCGGGGTGAAGATCTCCGGCGGGGCGCTCGGGGACGTGTTCACCAAGCCGGAGACGCTCGGCGTGGTGCTCGGGCTCGTCCTCGGCAAGACGCTCGGCATATTCGGCGGCACCTGGCTCACCGTCCGCTTCACCCGCGCCTCCCTCAGCGAGGAGCTGGCCTGGGCCGACGTCTTCGCAGTGGCCTCGCTCGCCGGACTAGGCTTCACCGTCTCCCTGCTCATCGGCGAACTGGCCTTCGCCGGTGACAGCGTCCTCACCGACGAGGCGAAGGCCGCCGTCCTCACCGGATCGCTGATCGCGGCGGTGTGTGCGACGGTTCTGCTGAAGATGCGCAACGCCGGATACCGCAGGCTGTGCGCGGAGGAGGAGCGCGACGACGACCTCGACGGCATTCCGGACATGTACGAGCAGGACGACCCCGCCCATCACCTGCGCATGGCGGCGCTCCACGAGCGCAAGGCCGCCGAGCACCGGCGCATCGCCGCCGAGCGGGCTGCCGCGGCGCGCCACGGGCTTGCGGAAGTGGCGGGCGGGGCAGGCGAGGAGAACGAACGTCCGGCATGATCTGACGAGACGGTACAAAACAAGACGGCCACACGAGCAGGACGGCCGGACCGGACGGCCCGACGAGCGGGGTGGCCGTACCGGACCGGACACCTGCGGCACGAGAGACCTTTGAGGGAGAACGCGATGAGCGCACCCGACGGCAGCCCGGTCGGCGCCGAACGCAGCATCGGCCAGCTGTTCGCCTCGGCGACGACCGAGATGTCGGCGCTGGTGCACGACGAGATCGCGCTGGCCAAGGCGCAGCTGAAGCAGGACGTGAAGCGCGGCGCGGTCAGCGGCGGTGCCTTCTCGATGGCGGGCATGGTGCTGCTGTTCTCCCTGCCGATGCTGAACTTCGCCCTCGCGTACGGCATCCGGACCTGGAGCCACTGGAACCTCGCGATCTGCTTCGTGCTGTCCTTCGCGGCCAACGTGCTCGTCGCCGTCCTGCTCGGGCTCATCGGCCTGGCCTCCGCGAAGAAGGCCAAGAAGAGCAAGGGCCCGCAGAAGGTGGCCGCGTCGGTGAAGGAGACGGCGAGCGTCCTGCAGAACGCCAAGCCGCACCCGCGCGCGGAGCTGCCCGAGGACCGCACCCCCGCGGCCATCGAAGCTGTGGCACGCTCGTCGTCATGAGCGACCCCGCCCCCTCGGCCGTACGGATCGAAGGTCCCTGGAGCCACAGGGACGTCGCCGCCAACGGCGCACGCTTCCACATCGCCGAACTCGGCGACGGCCCGCTGGTGCTGCTGCTGCACGGCTTCCCGCAGTTCTGGTGGACGTGGCGGCACCAGCTGGTGGCGCTCGCGGACGCGGGCTACCGGGCGGTGGCGATGGACCTGCGCGGCGTCGGCGGCAGCGACCGCACGCCCCGCGGGTACGACCCCGCGAACCTCGCGCTGGACGTCACCGGCGTGATCCGCTCGCTCGGCGAGCCGGACGCGGCGCTGGTCGGTCACGACCTGGGCGGCTACCTGGCGTGGACGGCGGCTGCGATGCGGCCCAAGCTCGTACGACGGCTCGCCGTGGTGTCGATGCCGCATCCGCGGCGCTGGCGGGCGGCGATGCTGCGCGACGCCCGGCAGACGGCCGCCGGCTCCTACGTCTGGGGTTTCCAGCGGCCGTGGCTTCCGGAGCGTCAACTCACCGCGGATGGCGGTGCGCTGGTGGGCCGGCTGATCCGGGACTGGTCCGGCCCGCGGTCCCCGGAGGACGAGGCGGTGGAGACGTACCAGCGGGCCATGTGCATCCCGTCGACCGCGCACTGCTCGATCGAGCCGTACCGCTGGCTGGTCCGCTCGCTGGCCCGCCCGGACGGCATCCAGTTCAACCGCCGTATGAAACGCCCCGTTCGGGTGCCCACGCTCCATCTGCACGGCTCACTGGATCCGGTGACACGCACACGCAGCGCGGCCGGCTCGGGCGAGTACGTCGAAGCCCCGTACCGCTGGCGGCTGTTCGACGGCCTGGGCCACTTCCCGCACGAGGAGGACCCGGTGGCGTTCTCCACGGAACTCGTCAACTGGCTGAAGGATCCCGAGCCCGATCGGTGACGGCCGGCGGTGACCGAATGGTGACGGGCCGGATGCGCGGAGTATCCGGTTCCTGAACAGTTGTCCCCCGAGCGGCCACATGCCTGCCGCATAGGCCAATTGGGGGGCGCGCAGGCGGTTATCGACCTTCGAGCGGGGCACACGTCGGGGTATGGGCTGGACGCACGACAGTGACGCACCCCGCAACCGCCGCTCGACCGCCGGTCCGGGCACGCCTCAGCGAGGCGCCCCGCAGCTCGCGGAAGCGGATCTGCGGGTAGGGATTCCGCACATCCTGCGCCGCCGGGCCCGCTGGGTCTCGGTACGCCTGCGCCACCCGCGCGGCTGAGCGCGCGCAGCGGCTCACGAGGCGCGAGCGGACGACGCCCCGCCCGGGGGCCCGGGGTTCACAGGGCGCAGCTGTCCGTACCCACTTCCTCGGTCGCCGTGCGGCCCCGGTCGATGTCGGGACGGATCTCGTCCGCCGTGAGGGCGTAGCCGGTCTCGGCGTCGTCGAGGGACTTGGCGAACACCACGCCGTACACCCTGCCCGCGGGGGTGAGCAGCGGGCCGCCCGAGTTGCCCTGGCGCACGGTCGTGTACAGGGAGTAGACGTCGCGGCTGACCGTGCCGCGGTGGTAGATGTCCGGGCCGTTGGCCGTGATGCGCCCGCGCACGCGCGCGGCGCGCACGTCGTACGAGCCGTTCTCCGGGAAGCCCGCCACGATCGCGTCGTCGCCTCCTGCCGCGTCCGGGCCGGAGAACCGCAGCGAACTCGCCCTCAGGTCCGGCACGTCGAGGACGGCGATGTCGCGCTTCCAGTCGTACAGGACGACCTTGGCGTCGTACTTGCGGCCCTCTCCGCCTATCTGCACCGTCGGCGCGTCGACCCCGCCGACCACGTGCGCGTTGGTCATGACGCGGCGGTCGGCGAAGACGAAACCGGTGCCTTCCAGGACCTTGCCGCAGCTCTGGGCGGTGCCGGTGACCTTCACGATGGAGCGCTGGGCGCGGACGGCGACCTGGCTGCCGGCGAGCGCCGGGTCGGGCGGCCGGACGTCCTTGATCGGCTCGTTGGCGAAGGGGCTGAAGACCTGCGGGAAGCCGTTCTGCGCGAGGACGGTGGAGAAGTCCGCGAACCAGGTGTCGGCCTGCGCGGGCAGGGCCCGGGAGACCCCGAGGAGCACCTTGGAGCCGCGCACCTCCTTGCCGAGCGTCGGCAGCGTGGTGCCGGCCAGGGCGGAACCGATCAGCCAGGCGACCAGCAGCATCGCGACGACGTTGACGAGCGCGCCGCCGGTGGCGTCCAGGGCGCGGGCCGGGGACCAGGTGATGTACCGGCGCAGTTTGTTGCCGAGGTGGGTGGTCAGGGCCTGGCCGACGGAGGCGCAGACGATGACGACGACCACGGCGACCACGGCGGCGGTCGTGCCGACGGTCGCCTTGTCGGTCACGGCGTCCCAGAGGACGGGCAGCGTGTACACGGCGACGAGGCCGCCGCCGAGGAAGCCGATCACCGACAGGATGCCGACGACGAAGCCCTGGCGGTAGCCGACGACCGCGAACCACACGGCCGCGACCAGCAACAGGATGTCCAGCACGTTCACTGCTTCAGGCCTCGCCTACTCCACTCCGCTCCCCCGCGGCTCGGACGGGGGTCCGGCCCGCCACGCAGTGGCAAGGGGACACGGCGTCCCCCGGGGATGACACAGCACGGGGGACACCCTGTCATGACCGCCAGTCGAGCGGGACCCGCTTCTCCCTGTCCCAGGGGCGCTCCCAGCCCGCGAAGTGCAGCAGGCGGTCGATCACTCCGGCCGTGAAACCCCACACCAGGGCCGATTCGACCAGGAATGCCGGACCTCGGTGGCCGCTGGGGTGGACGGTGGTGGCGCGGTTGGCGGGGTCCGTGAGATCCGCCACGGGGACCGTGAAGACCCGCGCGGTCTCGTTCGGATCCACGACGCCGACCGGGCTGGGCTTGCGCCACCAGCCGAGCACGGGGGTGACGACGAAGCCGCTGACCGGGATGTAGAGCGCGGGCAGCACGCCGAAGAGCTGGACTCCGGACGGGTCGAGGCCCGTCTCCTCCTCGGCCTCGCGCAGCGCGGCTCTGAGCGGGCCGTCGGCGTGCGGATCGCCGTCCTCGGGGTCGAGCGCGCCGCCCGGGAAGGACGGCTGCCCCGCGTGCGAGCGCAGGGAGCCGGCGCGCTCCATGAGCAGCAGCTCGGGGCCGCGCGCGCCCTCGCCGAAAAGGATCAGCACCGCCGACTGCCGGCCCGAGCCGTTCTCCGGCGGCAGGAAGCTGCTCAGCTGGATCGGCTGGACCGTCTCCACCGCCCGCACCACCGGCGCCAGCCAGTCCGGCAGCCCTTCCTTGCTGAGCGTCACCGCACCGCCCTGAGCCTCGTCGGCCCTCGTCATCGCCGCCCCCCTCGCCTCTGCCTGTCCAACGCCCGAGGGCCCCGAGATCGTTCCGTCACGCGGCCCCCAGCGGCGGGGCCGGCTTGCCGCCCGCGTCGAGGTACGCCTGCGGGGGCTTCAGGCGCTGGCCGGGGAAGCCGCCCTTCTCGTACTTCAGCAGCTTCTTCGCCTTGTCCGGATCGGTCTCGCCCTCGCCGTAGGCCGGGCAGAGCGGGGCGATCGGGCAGGCGCCGCAGGCGGGCTTGCGGGCGTGGCAGATCCGGCGGCCGTGCCAGATCACGTGGTGGGACAGATCGGTCCACTCGCTCTTCGGGAACAGCGCGCCGACGGCGGCCTCGATCTTGTCCTGGTCGGTCTCCTCCGTCCATTTCCAGCGCCGGACCAGCCGCTGGAAGTGGGTGTCCACGGTGATCCCGGGCCGCCCGAAGGCGTTGCCGAGGACGACGAAGGCGGTCTTGCGGCCGACGCCGGGCAGCTTGACGAGGTCCTCCAGCCGTCCGGGCACCTCGCCGCCGTAGTCCTGCACGAGGGCCTTGGAGAGCCCTATGACGGACTTGGTCTTCATCCGGAAGAAGCCGCAGGGGCGCAGGATCTCCTCGACCTCCTCCGGGTTGGCGGCGGCGAGGTCCTCCGGAGCCGGGTACCTGGCGAAGAGCGCCGGGGTCGTCTGGTTGACGCGCAGGTCCGTGGTCTGGGCCGACAGCACGGTGGCGATGAGCAGCTGGAAGGGGTTCTCGAAGTCCAGCTCGGGATGGGCGTACGGGTACACCTCGGCCAGCTCGCGGTTGATGCGGCGGGCGCGGCGCACCAGGGCGGTGCGGGACTCCTCCGCCGGAGGCTTCACCTCGACCCTCCTGACGGGCGCCGCCTTCTTGACGGCGACCTTTTTGGCCGTTTTTACGGTTTTCTTACTGCCGCCGGAGGCCTGTTCGCCCACAGCGGAATCACGACGTACAACCACCCGCTAAGCCCCCTTGGCCTGTGCTCTCACCGGTGATTTGGACACCCGGCCAGCCTAGAGCCCGGCACCGACATCCGCCCCGGACCCGAAGGATCGGCCCCCGATTGGACCCCTGACGCTTACCTCGGCACACCTGTACGGCATCCTTGTGACAGATCACACTGTTTGGACCGTCCGGCAAAATGGGGAACACGGTCCCCTGGTACCACGGGGAGCAAGATCCCCTGAGCAGGTCGACAAGGAGAGAACTCGTGGACGATGTTCTGCGGCGCAACCCGCTCTTCGCGGCTCTCGACGACGAGCAGTCCGCGGAGCTTCGCGCCTCCATGAGTGAGGTGACTCTCGCACGTGGCGACTCCCTGTTCCACGAGGGCGACCCGGGCGACCGGCTCTACGTCGTCACCGAGGGCAAGGTCAAGCTCCACCGCACCTCACCCGACGGCCGCGAGAACATGCTGGCCGTGGTCGGCCCCGGCGAGCTGATCGGCGAGCTGTCGCTCTTCGACCCGGGCCCGCGCACGGCGACCGCCACCGCGCTGACCGAGGTCAAGCTGCTGGGCCTGGGCCACGGCGACCTCCAGCCCTGGCTGAACGCCCGCCCCGAGGTGGCCACCGCGCTGCTGCGCGCCGTCGCCCGCCGCCTGCGCAAGACCAACGACGCCATGTCCGACCTGGTCTTCTCCGACGTCCCCGGCCGCGTGGCGCGCGCTCTGCTGGACCTCTCGCGCCGCTTCGGCGTGCAGTCCGAGGAGGGCATCCACGTCGTCCACGACCTCACGCAGGAGGAGCTGGCCCAGCTGGTCGGCGCCTCGCGCGAGACCGTGAACAAGGCGCTGGCGGACTTCGCCCAGCGCGGGTGGCTCCGCCTGGAGGCGCGGGCCGTGATCCTGCTGGACGTGGAGAGGCTCGCCAAGCGCTCCCGCTAGTCCGCACGGCCCTCGGGCGCCGGACGGGCGGTGTGCACCGCCCGGACGCTCGAGAAGAAGTGCCCGGAGGCTCGGGGACACGTGCCGGACGCTCGGGGACACGTGCCCGGGAGTTCGAAATCCAGGTGCCCGGGGCGGGTCCGCACGGGACAGTTGCCCCATGGCTGAAACGATCCGCCGTCCCGGCCTCGACCCGCAGGGCTTCATCGCGCGCGAAGGCTCCCTCGCGCGCGTGCCCGACGCCTTCCGCCCGGCCGTGGCCGCCGCACGCGACCAGCTCTCGGCCGCCTTCGGGGCGCGGCTGCACAGCGCCTACCTCTACGGGTCGATCCCGCGCGGCACCGCGCGCGTGGGGCGCAGCGACCTGGACCTGTTCGTCGCGCTGCGCGAGGAGCCAGCCGAGGCCGACCGGGAGGCCGTACGGGCGCTCGGTGCGGCCGTCGACAAGGAGTTCCCGCAGATCGACGGCGTCGGCACGCTGCTGTACGGCCGGGACCGGCTGCTGAGCGACCTGGAGCGCTACGACCTGGGCTGGTTCGTCGCCTGTCTGTGCACCCCGCTGCTCGGTGACGACCTGGCCGAGTATCTGCCGCGCTACCGGCCCGACTCCCTGCTCGCCCGTGAGACCAACGGCGACCTGGCCCTGTGGCTGCCCCGCTGGCGGGAGCGGATCGCGGCCGCCGAGGACACCGAGGAGGCCCGGCGCCCCCTCGTCCGCTTCATGTCCCGGCACCTCGTCCGCACGGGCTTCACGCTGGTCATGCCCCGCTGGAACGGCTGGACCAGCGACCTGCGGGAGATGGCCGAGGTGTGCGGACGCTACTATCCCGAGCGCGCCGCACAGCTGCGCACAGCGGCCGAGCACGGCCACGAGCCCGTCGGCGACGCCCAGGTGCTGCGCTCGCACGTGGACGACCTCGGCCCCTGGCTCGCCGCCGAATACACGCGCGTGCACGGCGTCAAGGCCCCCAGACCGGAGTGGGCCGGGGCTAGTACTCCAGCAGGCACTAGATGAGGCCGTGCTCGCTCAGGTAGTCCAGCTGGGCCCGCACCGACAGTTCCGCCGCCGGCCACAGTGAGCGGTCCACGTCGGCGTAGACATGGGCGACGACCTCGGCCGGGGTCCGGTAGCCGTCCTCGACCGCCGTCTCCACCTGGGCGAGCCGGTGCGCACGGTGGGCGAGGTAGAACTCGACGGCGCCCTGGGCGTCCTCCAGGACCGGCCCGTGGCCCGGCAGGACGGTGTGGACGCCGTCGTCGACCGTCAGCGAGCGCAGCCGGCGCAGGGAGTCCAGATAGTCGCCCAGACGGCCGTCGGGGTGCGCCACGACCGTCGTACCGCGCCCGAGGATGGTGTCGCCGGTCAGCACCGCCCGGTCGGCCGGGAGGTGGAAGCTCAGCGAGTCCGCGGTGTGCCCGGGGGTCGGGACGACCCGCAGCTCCAGGCCGCCGACGGTGATCACGTCCCCGGCGGCCAGGCCCTCCTCACCGAGGCGCAGTGCCGGATCGAGGGCACGCACGCGCGTGCCGGTCAGTTCCGCGAAGCGGGCGGCGCCCTCGGCGTGGTCGGGGTGGCCATGGGTGAGCAAGGTCAGGGCTATGCGCTTGCCGGCCTTCTCGGCGGTGTCCATGACCGCTCGCAGATGGCCGTCGTCCTGCGGGCCTGGGTCGATGACCACGGCCAGGCCGGAGCCGGGCTCGGCCACGATCCAGGTGTTGGTGCCGTCCAGGGTCATCGCGGAGGCGTTCGGCGCGAGGACGTTGACGGCCCGGTCGGTCGCGGGCCCGGAGAGGACCTGACCGCGGGGCTGGCCCGGCAGCGTGCTTGCGTCGGTCATGCGGGGCCTCCACCGGTCGGGCCGGGAGTCGTCGGGACGTGCTTGGTGAACTCCTCGTGCCCCGGCCAGGACAGGACGATCTCACCGTCCACCAGGCGGGCACCGGCCATCACCGGGGTCATGTCGCGCGCGGGTGCCGCGGCGAGCACCTCGGCGGCATGCGCGTACGGGAGCAGCTGGCGCAGGGTGGCGACGGTGGGCGGCATCATCAGCAGCTCGCCCTTGTCGTAGCCCGCCGCTGCCTCCCCGGGGCGGATCCACACCGTGCGGTCGGCCTCCGTGGAGGCGTTGCGGGTGCGCTGGCCCTCGGGGAGGACGGCCACGAAGAACCAGGTGTCGTAGCGGCGGGCCTCGAACTCCGGGGTGATCCAGCGGGTCCAGGCACCCAGCAGGTCCGAGCGGAGCACCAGAGCGCGCCGGTCGAGGAACTCTGCGAAGGACAGCTCGCGCGCGACCAGCGCGGCCCGGTCCGCCTCCCAGTCCGCCCCGGTGGTGTCGCCGACGACCGAGTCCGCGTCGGGCCCGGCGAGCAGGACGCCCGCCTCCTCGTACGTCTCGCGGACGGCCGCGCACACGATCGCCTGGGCACCCGCCTCGTCGACGCCGAGCCGCTGCGCCCACCACGCGCGCGTGGGGCCCGCCCAGCGCACCAGACGGTCGTCGTCGCGCGGGTCGACGCCGCCCCCCGGATACGCGTACGCGCCTCCGGCAAAAACCATGGAGGCGCGTCTGCGCAGCATGTGGACGACCGGTCCGGACGCGGTGTCCTTCAGGAGCAGCACCGTGGCCGCGCGCCGGGGGGACACCGGGGTGAGGGTGCCGTCCGCGAGCGCGCGGATGCGGTCCGGCCACTCCGGGGGGTACCACTGACCGTTCGCCATGGCCGGAGGCTATCCCGTGTAGGGCGAATGTTCGAGAGGTACCGAAGGCCGGCGGGGCTTACGGGACCAGCTCGACCTGCATCTCGACCTCGACCGGCGCGTCCAGCGGCAGCACCGTGACACCGACCGCGCTGCGGGCGTGCACGCCCTTGTCGCCGAAGACCTCGCCGAGGAGTTCGCTGGCGCCGTTGAGGACACCGGGCTGCCCGGTGAAGTCGGACGCCGAGGCGACGAACCCGACGACCTTCACCACGCGCGCGATGCGGTCCAGGTCGCCGACGACGGACTTCACGGCGGCGAGCGCGTTCAGCGCGCACACGCGGGCGAGGTCCTTGGCCTCCTCCGGCGTCACCTCGGCGCCCACCTTGCCGGTGACCGGCAGCTTGCCCTCGATCATCGGCAGCTGGCCGGCGGTGTACACGTACACGCCGGACTGCACGGCCGGCTGGTACGCGGCCAGCGGCGGCACGACCTGTGGCAGGGTCAGACCCAGTTCGGCCAGCTTCGCCTCGACCGCGCTCATGCCTGCTTCTCCCGCTTCAGGTAGGCCACGAGCTGCTCGGGGTTGTTGGGCCCGGGCACGACCTGGACGAGTTCCCAGCCGTCCTCGCCCCAGGTGTCCAGAATCTGCTTCGTGGCATGGACGAGCAGCGGCACGGTTGCGTATTCCCACTTGGTCATGGGGCCGACTGTAGCCGCTGTGGCCTGCGGGGCAGGCGGCCGACGGCGACGGGAGTTGTCCACAGGCTGTGCGGCCGCGCTCCACATGCCCGGGGCCGGAGTGTGACGGCCGTTATCCACAGCCTCCCGCGTGGTCGTCGGCCGGACTGGTTAGTCTCGAAGGTGTGAGCAGGCTCCAGGTCGTCAGCGGCAAGGGCGGGACCGGAAAGACGACGGTCGCCGCCGCACTCGCGCTGGCCCTCGCGACCGAGGGGAAGCGGACGCTTCTCGTGGAGGTCGAGGGCCGGCAGGGCATCGCCCAGCTCTTCGAGACGGAGGCGTTGCCGTACGAGGAGCGGAAAATCGCGGTCGCGCCGGGGGGCGGCGAGGTGTACGCCCTCGCCATCGATCCGGAACTGGCCCTTCTGGACTACCTCCAGATGTTCTACAAACTGGGCGGAGCCGGCCGGGCGCTGAAGAAGCTCGGCGCCATCGACTTCGCCACCACCATCGCGCCCGGCATCAGGGACGTGCTCCTGACCGGCAAGGCCTGCGAGGCGGTGCGCCGCAAGGACAAGAGCGGCCGGTTCGCGTACGACTACGTCGTCATGGACGCCCCGCCGACGGGCCGCGTGACCCGTTTCCTGAACGTCAACGACGAGGTGGCGGGCCTGGCCAAGATCGGCCCGATACACAATCAGGCGCAGGCCGTGATGCGCGTGCTGAAGTCACCGGAGACGGCCGTGCACCTGGTGACACTGCTGGAGGAAATGCCGGTCCAGGAGACCGCCGACGGCATCGCCGAACTCCGCGCGGCCCGGCTCCCGGTGGGCCGCGTCATCGTGAACATGGTCCGGCCCGAGGTGTTGGACGCGACCGATCTGGAACTCGTACGGGCGGTGGAGCGTTCCTCTGTCGCACAGGCGCTCTCGGCCGCCGGACTCGGCGGCGCCCGGCGGGGCGGACACGCGGAGAGGCTGGTGGACCCGCTGCTGCGGCAGGCGGCGGAGTACGCCGAGCGGTACGCGCTGGAGCAGGAGCAGCGCGCGGTCCTCGGCGAGCTGGACCTTCCGCTGGGCGAACTGCCGCTGTTCGCCGAGGGCATGGACCTGGCGGGGCTGTACGAACTCGCCACCGAGTTGCGGAAGCAGGGGTTGTCATGAGTCCGGACCCGGCCGAGGCACACGAGGCGGCACACAAGACGGCATCCGAGACGGCATCCGAGGCGTTCGAGACCGCCGAGGGGCGCGAGAAGGCCCGCCCCCTCTCCTCCGCGCGCGTGCTGGACGTCGACCCGCTGCTGGACGACCCGAAGACCCGGATCGTGGTGTGCTGCGGCTCGGGCGGGGTCGGCAAGACGACGACGGCCGCGGCACTCGGCCTGAGGGCCGCCGAGCGGGGCCGCAAGGTGGTCGTGCTGACCATCGACCCGGCCCGGCGGCTGGCCCAGTCGATGGGCATCGACTCGCTCGACAACGTCCCGCGCCGAGTGAAGGGCACCGAGGGCGACGGCGAGTTGCACGCCATGATGCTCGACATGAAGCGCACCTTCGACGAGGTCGTGGAGGCGCACGCGGATCCCGAGCGGGCGGCCGCGATCCTGGCGAACCCCTTCTACCAGTCGCTCTCTGCGGGCTTCGCGGGCACGCAGGAGTACATGGCGATGGAGAAGCTGGGCCAGCTGCGCGCGAGGGACGAGTGGGACCTGATCGTGGTCGACACCCCGCCGTCCCGCTCGGCGCTGGACTTCCTGGACGCGCCGAAGCGGCTGGGCTCCTTCCTGGACGGCCGGCTCATCCGCCTGCTGACGGCCCCGGCCAAGCTGGGCGGGCGTGCGGGCATGGCCTTCCTCAACGTCGGCATGTCGATGATGACGGGCACGCTGGGCAAACTGCTGGGCGGTCAACTGCTCAAGGACGTGCAGACGTTCGTGGCCGCGATGGACACGACCTTCGGCGGGTTCCGTACGCGCGCGGACGCCACGTACAAGCTACTCCAGGCGCCCGGCACGGCGTTCCTGGTGGTCGCGGCACCCGAGCGGGACGCGCTGCGCGAGGCGGCGTACTTCGTGGAGCGGCTGGCCGCGGAAAAGATGCCGCTGGTCGGCCTGGTGCTCAACCGGGTGCACGGCAGTGGCGCCGCCGGTCTGTCGGCCGAGCGGGCGCTCGCCGCCGCGGAAAATCTTGCGGACCTCCGCATTGTCGATCAGGGTGACGGGAAAGCTGGACTTCGTAACTCTCCCGACACGTACGGCAGTTCACGACCTCCCGTATCCGACGCCGCAACCGACGCCACTGCTTCCGAGGATGGCTCCCCCGCCGACGCGGAACGCCCCGTGGACCGGCTCACCGCGGGACTGCTGAGACTGCACGCCGATCGCATGCAGCTGCTCGCGCGCGAGCAGCGCACGCGTGACCGTTTCACCGCCCGTCACCCCGAGGTGGCGGTCGTCGAAGTACCCGCTCTTCCGGGCGATGTGCACGACCTGACGGGCCTGCGCGACATCGGCACCCTGCTGGCCGCGGGCGCGCAGGCGGCGAGTGGTGAGTGAGCGCCCCGTCAAGCGGCGCGCCATGGGGTGAGCGTCGCGCGGCCGGCCGGCCGCGCGGTCGAGCGAGCATGTGGGTGAGCATGCGGTCGAGTGAGCGTGCGGCGTGTGCTCGTACGCGCGCAGGCACATGCACACGTACTACGGGCGCGGGACGCCTCTGCAAGCGCGGTGCGGGGTGCTTCTGCCAGATCCAAGCCGTCGAGCACCCCACAACCCAGGCGCGCGAGGCGTGTCCCCGGACGGCGGGACAACCCCGCAGGCGCGCAGGACGTCTCTCCGGGCGGGGCCGCGGGCCGGTCCCGGCCGATGCTTGCCGAGCCGTGCCGAACCACGCCGTACCGAGCCGAGCCGCATGACGTCCGGGCGGTGTCCGAGCGGCGTCCAGGCGGCGGCGTCCCGGCGTCGTTCCCCCGGGCGGTTGCCGGCGGGAAATGCCCTCAGCTCACCGCCGCGTAGTGCTCGTACACCTCGTCGCTGTCGAGGGGCACGATTCCCGTGCCGCGCTCGTACTCCGAGCGGGCCGTCTCCAGCAGCCTGCGCCAAGAGGTCACGGTGGGCCGCCTGCGCAGCAGTGCGCGGCGTTCCCGCTCTGTCATGCCTCCCCACACGCCGAATTCGACGCGGTTGTCCAGCGCATCGGCCAGGCACTCGGTGCGTACCGGACATCCGGTGCACACCGCCTTGGCCCTGTTCTGCGCTGCTCCTTGAACGAACAGTTCATCCGGATCGGTAGTGCGGCAGGCAGCCTGCGCACTCCAGTCGGTAACCCAGCCCATACCGGCGCCGTCCTCTCCCGAATCGAGGCTCCCCCACGGCGGCAGCGGCATATTCACCGCAGCCAGTTGAGGACGTTACGGAAGGTGGGGACAGCGCAACACCCCCTTCGGGCCCAATCTTGAATGGCCCGAACGGACTATGGGTAAGCGGCAGATCACCCGCGGGAGTGAGCTGACGACATAAGCGACTCTCCCGGCAAACCGGGACAGCTGTGGTGCGCTACATCGGGCACCGGATGACACACGAGGCGGATTCGGACACGTGCCTCTCAGGAACCGGACACGCCCCCGTGCGAAAAACCGGGATACGACCGGAACGATTCGGGGTCGCCGGACGTATTGATACGTGACCGCACTGCTGTGACAGTTGAGAGCAGCTTAGGCCAAGGCCTGCGCGCGTGTCCGGCGATTGAGAAGGTAGGCGCCCCCGCTTTGCCGTGCCGTGACGCGGTCACTCCTTCGGAACGCTCAGAAGGACGGATTAGGCTGCCCCCATGCCAAAGAAGCGCTCGGGCGGTGGTCTGTCGCCAACGCAGCAGGCCGCCAAGTTCCTCGGTGTCAGTGTGCTCGCCGGAGCTGTGATGGCGGGCATCGCACTGCCCGCGGCCGGTGCGCTCGGCCTCGCGGCCAAGGGGTCGGTCCAGAGCTTCGACGAGATCCCGGCCAACCTCAAGAGTCCCCAGCTGAGCCAGCGCACGACGATACTGGACAACCAGGGCAACCAGATCGCGGCGGTCTACTCCCGCGACCGTACGGTGGTCGACCTCAAGGACATCTCGCCGTACATGCAGAAGTCGATCGTCGCGATCGAGGACTCGCGCTTCTACAAGCACGGCGCGATCGACCTCAAGGGCGTGCTGCGCGCGCTGAACAAGAACGCGCAGCAGGGCGGGGTCGCGCAGGGCGCCTCCACGCTCACCCAGCAGCTGGTGAAGAACTACTTCATCGAGGAGGCCGGCGACGACCCGACCAAGGTCGCCGAGGCCACCCAGCAGACCATCGGCCGCAAGATCCGCGAGCTGAAGTACGCGATCCAGATCGAGGAGAAGCTCGGCAAGAAGAAGATCCTCGAGAACTACCTGAACATCACCTTCTTCGGCGAACAGGCCTACGGCGTCGAGGCGGCCGCCCAGCGCTACTTCTCCAAGCACGCCAAGGACCTGAACCTCCAGGAGTCGGCGCTGCTCGCGGGCATCGTGCAGTCCCCGAGCCGCTACGACCCGGTCAATGACGAGGCGGAGGCCACCAAGCGGCGCAACGTCGTCCTCCAGCGCATGGCCGAGGTCGGCGACATCTCCCAGCAGGAGGCCGACCAGGCCAAGGAGAAGCCGCTCGGGCTGAACCCGAGCCAGCCCAAGAACGGCTGCATCACCGCGGTCCGCGGCGCCGGCTTCTTCTGCGACTACGTGCGCAACGTCGTCCTGACCGACCCGGTCTTCGGCAAGACCAAGGAGGACCGGGCGCACCTGTGGAACCGCGGCGGTCTGACGATCCGTACGACGCTCGACCCACAGGCCCAGAACTCCGTGGAGGCGTCCGTCAAGGACCACGTCTACAAGTCCGACCCGGTGGCCACGGCCGCGACCATCGTCGAGCCCGGAACCGGCAAGATCCTGGCGATGGGCCAGTCCCGCCCGTACGGCTTCGGCAAGAACGAGACGCAGATCAACCTCTCCGTCAACTCGGACATGGGCGGCGGCGCCGGCTACCAGCCCGGTTCGACGTTCAAGCCGATCGTCGCGGCGGCCGCGATCGAGGGCGGCAAGCCCGCGACGCAGAAGTACTCGTCGCCGTACCAGATGACGTACCCGAGCCCGGTGCAGGCGTGTGACGGCAAGGTCTGGCGCAACGACCCGAACAACCCCGCCAAGCTGGCCAACGAGAACGAGTCCGAGCACGGCCCGTACGGTATGAAGGAAGCGACCGCCAAGTCGGTCAACACCTACTACGTGCAGCTGATCAGCGACATCGGCATCTGCCCCGTCACGCAGATGGCACAGCGGATGGGCGTGCAGCGCGCGGACGGCCGCAAGATCGACCAGGCCCCCTCCATCGCGCTCGGCACCCAGGAGATGTCCCCGCTGACGATGGCGAACGCCTACGCCACCTTCGCCTCGCGCGGGACGTACTGCACCCCGGTGGCCATAACGTCGATCACCCAGCGGGACGGCAGCGAGGAGAAGTCCCTTCCGGTGCCGAAGTCGACCTGCTCGCGCGCGATGTCGCAGAAGACCGCCGACACCGTGAGCACGATCCTCAAGGGCGTCGTCGAGGACGGCACGGGCAAGGAGGCCGGCCTCGGCGACCGCCCGAGTGCGGGCAAGACGGGTACGACGGACCAGCGCTACGCCGCCTGGTTCGTCGGCTACACCCCGAACATGGCGGGCGCGGTCTGGGTCGGCGACCCGGCCCACAGGCGCCAGATGATCAACATCACCATCGGCGGCGTCCCGCACGACAAGGTCTACGGCGGCGAGGTCCCCGGACCGATCTGGCGCGACATGATGACCGGCGCGCTGGAGGGCAAGCCCGCACCCGACTTCAACCTGGTCGACATCCCCGACGACAACGCCAAGGCGAAGGGGAACGACCAGGGAAAAGGACGAGGGGGGGCGAACGGCGGCAAGAACGGGGGCAGCCCGGGGGTAATCGGCGGACTGATCGGCGGTCCGACCAGCGGGGGAACAACCGGAAACACGGGTGACATCGGCGGCGCCGTCCCGACTCCGACCTTCTCCCTCCCCGGCAATTTCATCCAGGGCCAGGGCAACGGCGGAAACAACGGCGCGGGAAACGGAGGCTGGGCGGGCTAGGCGCTCGTCCCGGTGCCGGGTGACATGAGTACGGCGGCGGGTGTCACGCATACGGCGGCGGGGCCGCACCCTGAAGCAGGGGTGCGGCCCCGCCGCCGTACTTCTCCGTACCGGCAGGTGGCCGGCCCGGGCTCAGCCCTGGCCCCGGAACGGCCTCCAGCCCTGAACGGGCCTCTAGCCCTGGAGCAGCTTCTTCACCGCGGCGGCGACGCGGCCGCCCTCGGCCTGACCGGCCACCTTCGGGTTCACGATCTTCATGACGGCGCCCATGGCCTTCGGGCCCTCGGCACCGGCCGCCCTGGCCTCCGCCACGGCCTCGGCGACGATCGCGTCCAGCTCCTCGTCGGACAGCTGCTTCGGCAGGTACTCGGCGAGCACCTCGCCCTCCGCCTTCTCCCGCTCCGCCGACTCGGCACGACCACCCTGCGTGAAGGCCTCGGCGGCCTCCCGGCGCTTCTTCGCCTCGCGGATGATCACCTTGAGGACCTCGTCGTCGGACAGCTCCCGCTTCTCCTTGCCCGCGACCTCCTCGTTGGTGATCGCGGCGAGCGTCATCCGGAGGGTCGAGGAGCGCAGCTCGTCGCGCCCCTTGATCGCGGCGTTGAGGTCTTCCTGCAGCTTCGACTTGAGCATGGTGGTCATGGGACCGATTGTCGCAGGTGTGCCACCGCGAACGCCCGCTGATTTAGGGGCTGCTTCGGGGGCCGCTTCAGGGCTGTTTCAGGGCTCTTTCAGGGGCGGCCGATCTCTTCGGGCGGAGCGGGGTCTGACACGATGGACGTATGCGTGCGCGATACGGAGTACCCCTGGGAATCATGGCGGCAGGCGCCGCCGGAGTGGCCTACGCAGCAGGTTTCGAGGTCCGCTCCTTCCGCCTGCGACGAGTGACGGTCCCCGTCCTCCCCCCGGGCATGCGCCCGCTGCGCGTGCTCCAGGTCTCCGACATCCACATGGTCAGCGGCCAGCGCAAGAAGCAGCGCTGGCTGCAGTCGCTGGCGGGCCTGCGCCCGGACTTCGTGATCAACACGGGAGACAACCTGTCCGACCCCGAGGGCGTCCCCGAGACCCTGGACGCGCTGGGCCCGCTGATGGAGTTCCCGGGCGCGTACGTCTTCGGCTCCAACGACTACTACGGCCCCAAACTCCGCAACCCCGCCCGTTACTTGATGGAGAAGACGAGCGGCCGGCACGGCCTGAACGGCAACCCCCCGGCGGTCGGCGCCATCCACAACCCCTGGGAAGACCTGCGCGACGCCTTCGACGAGGCAGGCTGGCTGAACCTGACGAACACCCGGGGCGTGCTGAAGGTCGAGGGCGTGTCGATCGAGCTGACCGGCCTGGACGACCCGCACATCAAGCGCGACCGCTACGCCCAGGTGGCGGGCGGCCCGTCGGGGACGTACGACTTCTCCCTGGGCGTGGTCCACGCCCCCTACCTGCGCGTCCTCGACTCCTTCACGGCGGACGGCTACCCCCTGGTCCTGGCCGGCCACACCCACGGCGGCCAGTTGTGCATCCCCTTCTACGGCGCGCTGGTCACCAACTGCGACCTGGACACGGACCGGGTGAAGGGCCTCTCCAGGCACGCCTCCGGCGGCCACACGTCCTACCTCCACGTCTCGGCAGGCTGCGGCACCAACCGCTACACCCCGATCCGCTTCGCCTGCCCGCCGGAGGCGACGCTGCTGACGCTGGTGGAGCGGTGACAGCAGGAAACCGCGGAATCTGAGCGGGCCGCGGATGACGGCCACGGGACCCCGGGCAACGGCCACGGCCACACCTCGAGCCCCACGCCGTAACCCGCCCGGACTACGCCAAATAGCCTCATACCTCCCGCGCTCCTAGCGTGAGGGCATGACCGCCCCGATACCCAGGGACATCCCGGACCTGCCCGCGGTCCCGGGCCCGCCCCTGCTGCTGCCCGCTCCGGTCCCGGCCACGGCGGTGGTGGCCCCGGTCCGCCGCCCCCTGGTCGCCCTGTTCCGCCTGCTGACCGCCCTGGCCGCGGCCGGCGGCGTGGCTCTGGAGCTGCTGCTGGGCAGCCCGGCCCGCATCCTGAGCTACTTCAGCATCCAGACGAACATCCTGCTCGCCGTCGTCATGTTCCTGTCGGCGGCGAGGGCCTGGCGCCCGCGCCGCCCGCTGCCGTCGGGCGTGACAGGCGCCACACTCCTCTACGCCCTGATCACGGCGCTCGTCTATCGCCTGCTCCTGGCCCACACCACGCCCCCGTTCTCCATGACCGGCGCGACGACGGCCCCCCTGCGCTGGCACGGCTCGTGGGCGACCCTCCAGATCCTCCACACGGTGACCCCGGCCGCGGCCCTGCTGGACTGGCTGCTGCTCACCCCCGCGGCCCGCCTGCACCTGCGCCAGGCCGTGGCCTGGCTCCTCTACCCCCTCGCCTACCTGGCCTTTTCCCTGACGCGAGCGGCTCTCCTCACGCCCTCGAACCCCGCCCGCTACCTCTACCCCTTCCTCGACGCAGGCACCCACGGCTACCGCAGCACCCTGGCCAACGCCCTCCTCCTGGGCCTCGGGATCTACGGTCTCGCCGTACTCCTGGTCGCCCTGGACCACACCCGACCGACCCCGGTCCGCCGCCGCGTCTAAACCGGATTTCGCCTACAGCCACCGGTGGGCTAAAGTAAACGTCGTCGCCGCGAGAAGCAGCGACATCGGGGTGTAGCGCAGCTTGGCAGCGCGCTTCGTTCGGGACGAAGAGGTCGTGGGTTCAAATCCCGCCACCCCGACAGCCATAACAGCAGGTGAGGCACCTACTAGTCGCTAGTAGGTGCCTCACCTGTTTGGTCTGCGTGTCTAACTGCGTGACTGCCGCTTTTCGCGTGTCTACGGGCGCCGTTCCTGAGCCCCGAAGATCCCGTCCATGACCACGGCGCCGGTCTGAATCACCGGCCGGATCTGCTTCCGGTACACCTCCTCGGTCACGGCCGTCCCGGAGTGCCCGACAAGCCGGGAGATCTCTTCCAGCGGGACGCCCCGGTCGGACAGCAGGGACACGAAGCTGTGCCGCAGCTCCCTGGGAGTCCACTCGTCGGCGTTGATCCCGTCGATGCCCTTGAGCGCCTGGCGGAAGGCACGCCGGACGTTGGCAGCGTCGAGCGGCTTTCCCACGGCCGAGGAGAAGACCAGCCCGTGTTCCTCCCACTTGTCCTCGGCGGCGAGCCGATCCCATCCCTGATCTTCGAACTGCTGCCAAAGGGCCTCGACGCAGCGCGCCGGCAGAGCGAGCGTGCGCCGGGACTTCTTGGTCTTGGTGTCCCCGCTCCGCCGGACCGACCGCCAGACGGCGATGTGCGGAGGCTGCGGCGGATCGAGGTCCGGCCGGCCTTTCAGGAAGACGTGGTCCCAGGTGAGGGCCCGCAGTTCTTCCGTGCGGGCCCCCGTCAGCAGCGCCACGACGATGTACGCGTACATCGAGGTTCCCTCGGCGCCCTTGAGCACGGCCTCAGCCTGGGCGAAGGTGAGCGCCTTGGACGGGCGCCCGGTCTGCCCCTGGGGCATTGAGCACAGCTCGACGACATTCCGCTTCACCTCGTCCCGCGCCATGGCCCGCTTGACCGCGCGGTTGAGGCAGGAGTGGATTCCCTGGAGCGTGCGCGTGCTGAGCGACTTCGCTTTGGCGGCCAGCCAGCGATCTACGTCCTCCGCGCTCAGGTCGCGAAGCTTCCGCGCGCCGAGCGATGGAATCACGTGCTTCTGGCTCAGGAGCGTCACGGTCTCAACGGTGCTGGGGTCGAGGCCCGCCAAGCCGTACGTCAGCCAGTCCGTCACGGCGTCCTTGACCGTGTAGTTGGTGGGCGCAATGGCGAGGCCGTCTTCGTGGTCCCGCAACACCTCCTTGAGCTTGTTCTTGGCTTCCGTCTTGGTCTTGCCACTCCCCCGCTTCACGATCCGCTTGCCGCTCGGATCGAACCCGAGGTTGGCCGTGGCGATCCACCGTTGTCTCTTCTCGTCCCAGTGCAGGCCGCCGTCGCCACGACTCCGACGCTTGGTCATCAGGCCGCACGCTCCATCTGTCCAGCGATGAAGTCACCCAGGGCGGATGCGGGGATGCGCCGGCACCGACCGATGGTGACCGAGGGCAGACGCCGGGTGCGGATCAGGTCGTAGACCGTCGACCGGCCGACCTTCAGGCGAGCCATGACATCGGCCACGGTAAGCAGCTCGTCGTCACGCATGCGTCGGTTCTCCTTCCGTTCCGGGTGCGGGTTCGAGTGAGGCGGCGAGCCAGGATTCGACGGTGCTTAGGCCTGTGCCGGCGAAGACCCAGTGGGCGAGGACGAGCGTGGTTTCGCCGTCCTGCGGGACAGCCGGTGCGGCTTGGGCCCGGCGCCATTCGGCGCGGGCGTCGCGGAGAGCGCCGAGGGTGGTGGAGTAGCGGCGGGACTTGGTGGAGAAGTGGCCGCGGAAGCCGAGCATGTGCGCCCAGGCACGGAGTCGGAGTTCTGCCAGCTCAGGGCGGGCACCGAGGGTCCAGGCGGTACGGATCATGCGCCGGGCGTGCTCGGAGATTCGGGCCTGTGCCAGCTCGGCGAGGAACCTGATCGGACGGTCCAGGGTGCCGGTCGCCGTCTCGGCGCCCTTGGTGGCGTACTTGGCGATGTACGCCGCTACGGCACGCTCAGTCAGCTCCTGGCCGCCGTCGAAGTCGGCGGAACGGATTGGGCGGACGTCCAACTGTCGGCCGAAGACGAAGCGGTGCGCCCGGCCGTCGACCTCCGGCCCGTCCACGCGCGCAGCCGTGGCAGCAGCCAGGATGGCTTCGGTGAGCAGTTCGACCGAGGCCCACGCCGGGGGCGCGGTGTTGCCACCCTCGGGGCCGTCGAGGCGGATGACCGCGTGGAAGTGGACAGCACCGCGCTTTTGGTACTCGGCCACCTTTGCGAAGGAAACCCGGGCGTAGTGCCGGAGCGCCCGCTGTGTGAAGCCGGCGCGCTTGGCAACCTCCCGGCGTAGGTAGATCGAGAAGCGCCGCCACAGGACACCGGCGTGCGCGTTCCAGAGAACGGCCGCTTCATAGTCGTACGTGTCCGGATCGAGCGGAGTACCCAGGGCGGGGTCCTGCTCGTCATGACGGATGCCGCATCGGCACTCCCGGCCGCTTGAGGGACGGTTGTGGACCGGGCCGAAGCTCGGGGCGGTGAACGTGGCGAAGACACGCGGGTGCGTCGCCACCTGTTCCGAAGTGCCCTTGCCGCCGCGTAGTCCGGCGGTGATCAGGTGGTAGGTGTCGCGCCGGTACGTCTCGGCGCAAGCTGCACACCGGGTGGCGCGGCGGTTGTTGCAGCGGACGAGGAGCTGTCCGGCGGGGAGGCTGGCGGAGTCCAGGTGACGCAGGACGTTGCCGATCTCGCCGGTCGTCGTGTTGACCGCGTACTCGGTGCGGTGGCCGTCGAGGCGGACCGGGTGGGTGCAGCCGCCCAGGCCGGAGAGTTGGTGGGCCAGCTCGGGCAGGTTCCCGAGGGAGGCCAGCATGGAGAGTTCCGCCAGCGGCGGCGGAGTCTGCCGGGTGATGATGGGTGCTCCTTTCTGCTGTTTCGACGGTTGGAGGGGCGGCCCCGGGGCGGCGGGATGCTTGGCGGCTTGCTACCGCCCCGGCGGCCGGTCAGCGCTTGTTCGCGCCGTTGAGCAGGGAGCGCAGGACGACGGCGGCGATGGCCACGGACACGGCCGATACGGCTCTCTTGGACGTCGCAGGGGTCTTCAAGGGGCGTTTTAACGTCATCATCACCAATCCACCTTTCGGTGCGACGGTGGGGCGTGATCAGCTGGTAGGTGCTACCGAACAGACGCAAGTGGAGCGCGACCCGGCAATCATCAGCCGCTACCGCAAGGCATACGGAGCCCCCTGGGTTGATTCGCACAACGAGATGAAAGCCGCCGCAGAGGCGCATCTACCCATTCTGTCCCTCTTTGATATCGGCCGACTGCCTATCGGTGCGCCTCTGCCGGGGAGCAAGGTGCGTCCAAGTCGGGAGACAGAGACTCTTTTTATTGAGCGCTCTCTAGACCTCTTGCAACCCGGCGGGCGACTCGGCATCGTCCTCCCGGATGGCCTGCTGAACAACCCATCGAAGTCTTGGCTCCGGGAATACGTCGAGGGACGCGCCAAGATCCAAGCAATCGTGTCCATCCCGCAGGAAGTTTTCGCCTCCTCCAACGCCACAGTAAAGACGTCTCTCGTCTTTCTGCAGAAGTTCACCTCGGCAGACGAAGAGGAATGGATCAATGCTCGGGAACAAGGGCGCCGGGAAGCCGAACTCAACTTCGCGGATGAATTGCATGACCTAGAAGAACTCGCTGCACGAATCCGATGGTACGGTCGCGAGGGTCTTCGGCCTCTTGTAGAGAAGATCGAAAGTCTGCAAGACGGCGAACAAGATAGCGAAAGCAAGAAGCTTTTGCAGGAGCTGCGCAGTGACTTGCGCGCAGCGGTAACGCCGGCAGACAAGGAAAACGCCAAGCAGCTTCGGAAGGAGCACACAGCTCGCCTCGCGGAGTTGAACAAGAAGATCGACGCCTTTGCGCGTCAGAGGGCACGCGAGATCTTCTCCTACCCCGTCTTCATGGCCGAAGCTGAAGCAGCCGGTATCACAGCTACGGGCGAAACGGGGGCTCGCGTACCTAACGACCTCCCGGGCATCTTGGCGGATTATCGAGAATTTGAGCGCGATCCTGACGGCTTCGCGCGCACCGTTGCAGCCCGCTTGCATGTCGCTTCATCCGAGGATGGTGAGTGATCGTGCCGCATGTTCGCATTGTTCCGTCGAGTGCGTTGGCACGATGGGACGCCAAACATGTTCTGGGGGCTCAATGGCTACAGCCAACAGATCGACAAATGAAGATTGGTCAGGTCCTGCGGCGGAGACGGGATGTAGCGCCCAAGAAGGTTCGTCTCGGCACGATCCATTTCGACGGGTCCCTTTCTTTGCGCCCAGAGTCGAGTGAACTGAAGGGCACAACATATCTCGCGAGCCCCGGTAATGTCGTCTTCTCCAAGATTGACGTGCGGAACGGCGCCATCACCGTCGTCCCTGAGGGCATGCAAAAAATCGGATTCAGCGCCGAGTACCCGATCTACGAAGTTGTCGACGCAGAGACGCTGCTCCCTGAATTCGTTGCATTGGTATGCCGGACGTCAGTCTTTAAGGCTCAGGTCCAAGCCCTAGTCGTCGGGCATTCTGGCCGTAAGAGGGTATCTCCTGAAGAGTTCGAGGAGCTCTACATCCCTGTCCTTCCTGCGGCGGACCAACGTAAGATTGTGGAGAATCACAGGGACCGCCTAACCGAGGCAAGGGAGTTCGACCGCTCCGCTAAAGAGCGTGTGCGAGCGGGTATTGACGAGCTCACTGAGGCCCTTGCCCTCGAGTCACCCGACATGCATCCAATAAAGGGCGCCTTTATCGCGCCATCTCATGCGCTCGATCAGTGGTCCATCTTCGCTGGGACAGCCGGCGCTCTGGGCATCAGTCTTGACTTGCAGAGCAAGTTCAAGGTTCGCCACTTGGGTGATCCTTCGCTGGCGACCATCGGACACGGGATCCAAAAGAGTCCACGTAATCGGCCAGATCGCAACTCTCGACCTTATCTTAGCGTGAAGAATGTACAGGACGGCTTTCTCGACCTTAGCGAAATCAAATATATTGACGTCCCTGAGAGTCGACTCAGTCAATACCAGTTGGAGCCTGGCGATGTTCTTCTCTGCGAAGGCAACAGTGCCGAGCTGGTAGGTCGGCCAGCTATCTGGTCGGGCGAGATTGAAGGATGCGTACATCAAAATCACGTGATGCGCATCAGGTGCAACCGAGACGAACTGCTGCCGGAATACTTGCTTTCCTTTATGCAGACCAGGGTGAGCCGTGGACACTTTCGCAGAAGGGCCAAGAAAACAACCAACTTGGCTACCATCAACAGTGCAGATGTAAAAGAGTTGCAGGTGCCTGTCCCGCCTCTGCCCGAGCAGCGCAGGATCGCCAGGATTTGGGTCAAAGCTCAGGCTGACGGTGCAGAACTTCGAAAAAAGGCACATGCAGCTCGAAAAGCCGCTTACAGCGATTCTGAAGCAGCGATCGTAGGTGGGTGACAGCGGCGACGCTTGGCCTCCAGGACCACGGTGACGCCGCGGTACCAACTCCCGTGTCTTCCTTGGCAAGCGCGCCATCCTGGCGCGCCGCCTCCTGCTCCACCACCCCACTGAGTAGAAGACCAGTGTCATCGGGATGCACCAGCTTGCCGGCCGCCGATAGGTTCTGCGCCATGGGCACTATCTCAGCCTTCACCCGGGAAAGCGGGCCCTCTCGCAGTCGAAGCCGGTGCTGCCGAAGTCGCGCGCGCTGGGAGGGGCAGCCCAGCGAGCGAAGCCAAGCCGCTACACGCCACCCCCGGCTAATACCCCCTGCCGGCCCGTGGGCGCACCGTGCTTAGCGGGTCACTCATTTGACCTTTGGCGGCAGTAGGGCGATCTTCGAATGAGCCAGCCAGAGTCGTTTGAGGCTCATAAGGACCGTGAGGACGAGATGAAAGAAGACTGCGACCAGTAGACCGGTCCATATCCAGTCCACCGGCTTCTTGGGATCGCTCACTGAACTGCATGTCACCAGCAGAACAATCAAGCACAGCCCGACGACGACAGCCCAACTCACGTTGTTGAAAAGCTCCTTGACGTACTTTGTGGTTTCTTGCTCCCCTAGCTCGTCATCTCGCTGCAAACGCAAGCTGAGGGTGAAGACGTTCGTCAGCAGGCCAAACAGCAGCCCGGTAAAGATGCCTACGCCGCCAATGAATTTGGAAACATCATAAAGGCCAAAATGGCCATAATGTCGCAATAGGGCCGTGGCGCAGCCAACCGCCAGCGGAAAGAAGACGAACGCCACGAAGTCCGCTCGACGCCGCTTACGCGTTCTCGCATCAACGTACGTTCTAAAGTGGGCTCTCGCTATATCGCGGACATCCCACTTTTCGCTCACAACGCCCCCTCAGACTACGGACCTCACCCCTGCCACGTCCTCCGGCTGACGTGCATGTAGTCAAGTGAAGCACCCACCTCTGACAGTACCGCTGACCTGAAGGTTTCGTCTGTCGGGGTGCCACTAGAGGCGTCACCCAACTCGTACATGAAGCGGGGCAGCTCGTGGTCCACCACGATGGTCCGGGACCGCCCCTCCGACTCAATCTGCATGCGTACTTCGTCAGCCTCAGGCACTCTTACTGAGAAAACGGTGTCTGAGGGTAGACGCTTCTCCATAGCCTGCTTAATCCAAGCCGACGGCAAACGTCGTCTGCGGACGGCCTTCACGCGATGTTCTTGAATACGGCTCCCAACAGCCCCATCGGCATCTTGCTGGTGAACAACGTACGTTATTTCCTTAAGGCTGGATCGATCGATGAACTCGTTCCAGGCATTCGTATCCTGAAAATGATTGAACTCAACCACATAGCGCTCTGTGTCGAACTTTTCACGAAGCCACTCTTTGAAAGAGGCGCACAGGCCCCCGAATGCCGAGGTGTGGCCGACGGACTCCGTAGCCCACAGAGCGCAGTCACCTACCATGGGAACTACCAGCGCCTGTCGCACTGGATACGAGGCCGCATCAGTTGTCTGTATGTCGTACGAGTCAGTTCCGGTGTTGGTCGCTACCACCTTTCCAGTTACGCCATAACTCCCTGTTTCCACCGTGAACCACATGGTGCGGAAGTCGACTTCCGAATCCTTCAGTCGGAGGTATTTTTCGCTTTTGTCAATGCGCTTACCTCTACCCTTTAGCTCGGAGTCAAGGAAGTCAGAGTACAAAGAAAGAAAGTCTCGACGATTCGACCCAAATGCCGCGATAGGGAGGTACTCGTCCGAGCGGACCTTACGGATCTTGACTTCATACAGCGAGAAGGCGTGCAGCGCCATGCGACGAGCTTCTTCCTGTTAATGCGTGGTGTCGTTGACAGGGTACTGTCAGCAACGTTTTGTGCAAGCTATGGCCAAAGCGTGAAGCAAGTGCACTTCTTGGTCACTGATCGTGCACGGACATGTCTGCCTACAGGTGTGAGCAGCGGTCGGCACGTCCACTGGCGCTCCGGGTTTCAGTTGCCGCTGTGGACTGTCTGTGGACGGGTACAGCGCTCCAACATGCATACAACGCTTTGACCAGCGGCGATCGCTGACAGTGCGACGGCCTCCGGAGCCGTGTACGCATCGCGCATTGGTGGGTGCGGGCGGTCATGACGCAGTCAACGCCTCGCTGCCATTCTCCAGCAGCGGGGCGTCCGACGGTGCCGGTCTGCCGCCGACGGCCGATGCAGGAGGCGCTGGCCGCCCGGATACATGGACAGGCGACACCAGAACGCTGATCAGACTGCCGCCAGACGGCGGGATTCAGCCGCCTCACAGCGTGCTGGTGCCAGGGTCTTGAGCGCTCCGTACAACGGCCGGCCGCCGGAGGGGAACTGACGGCCGGGTTCCTTCTGGGTCATCTTTCTCACGACGGCCAACGCCCCCCACATGTCGTCGTCGGCACTGACGACCTTGAAGTCAAGGGGGAGCAGCTCAGGGCGGTACACGAGGAAGGAATAGCGGGCTCATCATTGATTAAAGTGAGAATGTTTGACTTTCCGCCTCACCTCGGCATATGGCATGATCCCGCATCAGGCCTGGGGAGGGGTTATGAAGTTGGGGCGGGCTGTCGGACTGACGATGGCGATGCTGACGGCTGCGGCATGTAGCGGATCGCACGCAGCTACGGGGCCACAACCCCCGATGTTCAAAGCACCCGATCCGGATCTTCGCGGTGTGCTGCACGCGAACTATCACGTACTGTCCACCAGCCGCGCAGATCTCAGCGGCGGCAAGGCGTTGGATGCGGTCGTTCTGTCGGCAGGTCCGGGCATCGACCCGACGAATCCGGTCAACGATGGCACCGAAGACGTGCAAGTTCTGAGCTATGACACGATCGCCAAGCGCTGGAATGTCACCTTTGACGCGGCAAGTAACGTTGTTCCCGCCGACTACACGCAGACAGACTCCAAACCTTCCCCGTTGTTGTCGCAGTCCAGCTCCATCACAGACCTGGCCGCAACGCCGGTCCGGATGACGAAGGATGCGACCTCACAACTCGCGATCTTCGCCACCCAGCAAGGGGGGAATCGTCCGTTCGGCATCACCGCAGTCGTCACCTTCGATGCGGCCGGTCCGCACATCTTCTGGAATGACTCGAGCGTGGGCGGCTCGACCCACGTGATCACCGGTAAGCCCGGCGCGCAAGTGCTGTCAGTCAGCGCGCAGTGGCGGACCAGCGCCGACGCAGCGTGCTGTCCCGTCCGGGATTTCCACCGACGGGTCGGCGCTCAGGACCACGGAATCGGCGTACTGAGCGACGACCGCACATGGCTGGGAGCATGGATCGCCACGGACACCGGTTCGAGTGCTCCCGACGCCGGGACCGTCGTCGGCACCGTCCCCAACTCGCCCGCCGACTCCGTCCTCAAGGTCGGCGACCGGTTGGTCGGACGAACGGGAACGCCCACGCAGCCCGGCACGATCGCAGGACCGGCCGTGGTTGACGAGCTGGCCAAGGCACATCCTGGAGATCACGTCACGCTCTCGGTGCGCCGAGCGGGTCGGATCATTGAGATTCCGGTCACGCTCGGGTCCCTTGCCGACCCAAGCGCACAGGGCCTGACGGCACCATCGTCCGGATACATAGGGGCCAGCGTGAGCGATGCCGCTGTGGGTACGCCTCAGGGTGCCGTCATCGGCAACGTGGCCTATGGAGGACCCGCCTCGCAGGCCGGGCTGACCCCCGGCGAGGTGATTCAAGCGGTCGGCGACGTGCCGGTCAGCAGCTCGATCGATCTCGCTGCCGCGCTATTTGGCACCGTCGGACAGACGACGTCCTTCGCCGTGCTGGACCCGTCAACAGGGCTGAAGACGTCGATCTCCGTGACGCCCTCTGCCAGACCCAACAACATGGCGAAATCCCTCACAGCACCTGACGCTATCTGATCAACTGCGCTATGGGTGGATCTTGACCATCAGGTTCCGGCCAGGTCGGGCCTTGTCGGACGATCGGTCGGGGCTTTTCGCGGTAGGCCCCCGAGAACGGGGCAGTTAGAGGGGGACTGATGTCGGACGAGAGATCACGAAGACCGAGGGAGTCTCCGCAGGCCCCACCGATGCCGCCTCCGTACCCTCCGTATGGGAGCGGGCTACCAACGGGCTTCAGGGGGAAGCCGAACAACTGGCGTGTTGCCTACGTTATTGCAACCATGGCGTTCGCCATCGGATTCCTCGTGTACGTGGCCACCATCAACAACTACAACCTGTGCAACAGCACCGTGGGCTCCCTCGCCCAAGCCTTCAGTGTCCAGGCGCAAAAGAACTGACAGGTAGTCAGCGCCGCCCATGCCGTCTCGCTGATCTTGATGGGCGGTGGAATCGTCTCCGCGATCGTCGGCGTCGTACTCCAATCGAGTCGCCGGACATGAATACGGGTTGAGCGCGACTATTGGGCCCAAGGGCCTGGTCGCTGTCTGACACGGAACCGCTCAGTGGCAGGGGTTTATGCACCGCACCTGACGGCAACTGCTGACGGCAACAGGGACGTATGGCGGGGGACGAGAGCAGTAGTCAGCGGACTGGGCTCGGCCATGGGAGGGGCCCGGGCCCTACTGCTGGGCCTACACCTGCGGGGCTGAACTCCTAAAGCGGTGCCTCCGCAGGAGCGACCTCGGAAACAAGCGATCAACAGGAGCTGCGCATTTCAAAGGGACCCAATGGTGGGGGGACGAGAGGAAACATTTACTGTATTACGCTGATAGCCTCGCCCAGCTATCCCGAGGTCGCGGCGGACGGCAGCATGAAATCCGTCACGCGAGATCCTGTACCGCTTGTAGGATTCTTCCCACTCCGCTGCATCTACGTCGACCAATCCGCGGGCGTAGTCACTCAGTTGCCACATAGCCGAACGAAACGCATGTGCAGCCCTACCAACTTGCTCATCGGCGAGCATCTGCACCGTTTCGTATGCGAGCGCCAATCGCCTATCGGATTCAGCGATCTCTTTCATTCCTTCTTCAAAGGAAACGGGAGGAGGGCCTTCTAGGAGATTTCTTGTTGTAGCAAGCGAACGCGCAGCCCCAACCTGAACATGTGCTACATGGATTAGCTCTCGGTACGCGTCGAATCGGCGCTGACTCCACTCCCGTTGTACATCACGCTTCCACCGAAATCGCTCAGATAGCGCGCTGCCGGCGAAGGAGAGAATTCCACCAATAACTACGCCGATTAGGGCCGAAAGTTGAACCACCAAGCTCACGTGTCCCCCAAAAAAATGAAGCGTCTAGCCCTCGTTCGAACTGCCCAGTGACTCTTCTGTCTGTGTCGCCAGTAGTCTGCCCCGCGGTGTGCTTGTCCAGCCTTGCCAGAGGTTCTCCCGGGCACTGAAACACCCACCGGGCCGGCCGGCGCAGGCAGGATGCCCGCAGGCGCCACTCAGACTCTCACCAGGTTCCCCTGCAAGAGATGCACTGGGTGAGTGTCTAAGAGGTCATCTCATTTGGCGCATTCGATAGGCTCCGGGTGTGGGGATCGTTGAGCGGCTGGTGCCGGATGAGCTGTGGGAGTTGTTCCAGCGAGTGGTGCCGGAGGCGCCGAGTCGGCCTCAGGGAGGCGGCCGGCGCCGGCACGGTGACAGGGAGGTGCTGGCTGCGATCGTGTTCGTGGCCACGTCGGGCTGTACGTGGCAGCAGCTGCCGGCCGCCTCGTTCGGACCGTCGGGACCCACGGCTCACCGGCGTTTCACCGAGTGGTCGAAAGCCCGGGTGTGGGCGAAGCTCCATCGCCTGGTCCTCGACGAACTCGGCTCCCGGGGTGAACTGGACTGGTCTCGCTGTGCGATCGACTCGGTGAACGTGCGGGCCCTGAAAAGGGGGGCCTGACAGGTCCGAATCCAGTAGATCGAGGCAAGTACGGTTCGAAGATCCACTTGATCACCGAACGGACCGGATTGCCCATCTCCATCGGCATCTCCGGCGCCAACCTGCACGACAGCCAGGCCCTCGAACCGCTCGTTCGCGGCATCCCGCCCATCCGCTCCCGTCGCGGTCCGCGCCGACGACGGCCGGCCAAGCTCCACGGCGACAAGGGCTACGACTACGACCACCTGCGCCGATGGTTACGCCAGCGCGGCATCCGGCACCGCATCGCCCGTAAAGGCATCGAGTCCTCCCAGCGCCTGGGACGCCACCGCTGGACCATCGAACGCACCATGGCCTGGCTCGCCGGATGCCGCCGCCTGCACCGCCGCTATGAACGCAAGGCCGTCCACTTCTTGGCCTTCACCAGCATCGCCTGCACCCTGATCTGCTACCGCAGACTCACCAAATGAGATGACCTCTAACTGAGTGACAACGCCAGCGGACGGCGGCGGACGAGCGCGGACGCCTACGGACCGACCACGCAGGTGAGAAGCACACCGGCTCAAGGCGGAGCCCCCACCCAAGTTGCTTCGGGACGAAGAGGTCGTGGGTTCAAATCCCGCCACCCCGACGCCGTAGTACCAGGTCAGGGGCCTGATCCGCTTAGCGGGTCGGGCCCCTGGGTGGTTCCAGGAGCCGTTTGGGGAGCCACTTGGGAGCCGAACTCAGGACACGGCTCCCCGTGGCACGGATACCGCCGCGCTTTGGGACGAGGCTTGGCAGCTGATCCGGCGGACTGGGGTACCCCGTGCACATCCGAGGGCACCGCGAGCCGACCACTTCACGATTTCGCACGTCCCGGACGACGTGTCGCCAGAGCTCACGCCGAGCACGATGCCTCGGACGTCACCGTCACCCTCGCGCGGCTCGGCGGTCGAGATGACGGTGTGGCCGGACCTGTCGCTGTCGCCAGGGCACATGTCACCACGCGCTAGGAGTCGCCAGGACCCCGAACGAGAGGCCCACGCGCTCCTCCCTCACCGATCGGAAGACAGCCCCTATATAGGCGAGTTCACCAGGTGCTTCCCGAACGCCCCATCCATTTCTGCCGTTTCGGCTGAGTCGAGTGCCACACTGGTAGTGGCTTTGCTTCGGGGGTCACTCCGCAGGCCGTGCGAGCGCTGAACGGCGCAGGCACGCGACGGGACTTGGGAATCGCCCAGTACTGATCGTCTCGCACGTCCAGAGACTCGAACGGCGGTGGCACGGTGAACCGGTAACCCGCTGTGAACCCGGCCGGAAGTTCGGCCCGCTCGCACGGTCGGAAACCCGGCAAAGTGGTGGCCCAGTCCGGCGCGGCTTCGGCCGTGCGGGACGCCTCCATGCCACTGGTGAGCCGGACGCCTGTCGCCGGGTCCTGGGCCAGCTCCCGGAAGATCTCCAAGGACCGTTGCCCCCACTGGTCGACCTTGTCCTTCGGCTCGACCAGGTAAGGCCCCCACATCGCCCCGGCCGCCAGCGACGTGACACCAGGCACCTGCTCGGCGATCGCATGCACCGGAGCCCCGGCCTCGGCGAGAACGACGGCTGTGGTGAGCCCAGCCACCCCAGCCCCGACAACGACAACGCGCTCCCCTGCGGTCATGAACCTGACCCTAAGCGCGGAGTGGCTTCGATAAGGCATGCCGTGCAAGGCCATGATCGACCCTGTTCCAAAACACCTCTCGTGCTGTCGCACTCACCTCCCGCTCCGCCGCTCGAACCGGATCAGAAACTCGTTCTCCTCCGGGAAGGCGTCGTCCTCGAGTAGAGGTAGCCGAGGACGCTTTGGCGTTCCAGCGAACAGGCTCATGTGATCTCCCCCCGTGAGGTACTGGGTGTAACCACGTAGCGGTTGGTTTCTCGTGTTTGACTACCTCTCGCTGCCCCGCTGCTACGGTCGCCTGTATGACGCTCTCGGTCTCCGCGAGTCAGACTGTTGACCTACGCGCGCAGCCAGTTGACGAGGTTCTGGATCGCGTGGCCCGGTCTCTGCAGGTGCGTTTCCTACCGGAAACGGTGGTGCGCAAGCGTCGGTCCGTAGGAGCACGGACCGACCGCGAGACCTGGGTCCGCATCGAGCGACGCTTGCTCGACAAGATCACCGATCAAGGGTGGAACGGCGCGGAGTGCGCCGCCCGCTTGGACGGCGTCGCCCAGCCGGCCTGGCGGGGGTGCCTGGTCTGGCGGGACACGAACGAACAGGTCATGTGGCGGGCCGACGAAACTGACCTTCTGCCCGCCGCTCCAGTCGGAAACGCCATTCTGAGTGAGGCCCCGGAACTCTCGGACGAGTGGTGGGACGGGTTGAACGCCTCTCTGGACGCGCTGGCAGCGCACCAGACAAGGCGGATCGCCACACCCGACACCGAGACCATCACCCAGACGTCGGTCACCGAGGCCATTCGGGCTGTCTTTCCCGGCGATTTCGATACGACCGTCCAGCGTTGGGTGCCCGCCCACGCCGACCTGAACTGGGCCAACGTCACGGCGCCGGTGTTCAGCCTCTTCGACTGGGAGGACTGGGGGAACGCCCCACAGGGACTGGACTCGGCCTCGCTGTGGGCGAACTCGCTTGCCGTCCCGTCTCTGGCCGATCGTGTACGGCAGGAGCGTCGGCGGGACTTCGAGAGCCGGGACGGCAAGCTGATGACGCTGTTCGTCTGCTCGAAGATCCTTGGGCCGTACACGCACCCTGAGGATCCTCGGTTGGAGCTTGCACAGCGCATGGCCGAGCAGGTCATTGATGAGCTTCAGGCGGAGTGATCACGCGAGCGGTCGCGGAGGAGCTTCCGGTACTCCTGGACGGTCCGCTCCTCCACCTCGGCTGCCAGGGCTCCGACGAGTTCCTCCAGGTGGGTCGGTTCGTCGGTGCCCACGGCGATGGAGCCGACCCGCGGGAGATGGTAGGCGACTCTGAATGCTCCCTGGACGCTGGAGAGTCGACCGCCGTCCTGGAGGAAAAGGCGCGGGTCCAACCTGTCCCACACCGAGGCACTGGTGCTGCCCCCAAAGGGACTCATCCCCCAGACCTCGCCATAACCCAGCTTCCACGCGTTGATGAGGGTCTCCGCCGCATCTAGCGTTCTGGCGCCGACCAGCAAGCCGGCGCGCACCATGAGAACCGATGGCCTCGGCACGGTCAGGTCGACCAGGCTCAGTACCGGTGACGGATCCCACGACGCGACCCCCCAGGCGCCGCACAGTCCCTTCTCTTTGGCGTCATCCAAGGCGGCGCACGCCGCTGCAAGCACATCCTTCTGGTGCGGGGCAGCTTTCCGGAGCGAGTGTTCCGGGTTGTGCAGGAACACCAGGTCCGGCTCCCGCCCCAGGTTCTTGGCCGCCTCCTCCACGGCCGAGTTCAGCCGCGTGGGATCGAGGGAGTGCTCCACCCCGTCGGGCCCCGGGAAGTAGCCGACCTTCGTGGAGACCGTGAACTTCGGCAGCAGGTCGCCGGCTGTCCGAGCCAGGACCTGGTGCGAGCGGAAGTCGAGGTAGTTGGTGCTGGTGTCGAGCGCGGTGACGCCCAGGTCCAGCGCTCCGGTCAGGAGCCGGCGTTCGTGACGAGACCGGTGTAGCCCGAGGACAACTCGGGGGTCAGGACCGCGCACAGCTCCTCCTTCACCAGGATCTCGGCGACCTCCACCACTTCGGCCCCTGCGACGGCCGTGGCCTGTTCCAGCACAACCGGCCTGCCGCTCAACAGCAGACGCAGCGCCGGCAGGGCCTTGGCCGCGAGGGTCAGCCTCTTCCCCGAGGCCAGGACATCGACGGTCTCCCCGCTCTCCCGTATCCGGGGAGGGAAGTGGGTGGTGCACACGACGGCGTCGAGCGGCCCGAGGATGTCGAGGAACGGCACATGCCTGGGCAGGGTCGTCTCCTGCTCGTACGCGGCCAGATAGTCGGCCGGGGAGCGCTCGCCGAGCAATGCCGTGGCGGCCTCGGTCAGAGCCGCGCTGTCGGGGACGTGCCAGCGGTCCAGATCGTGCCTGAAGATCTCGTGCTCGCGGCTCCAGTCGGCAAGCCAGGCGAGCCAGGCGGCGCCGGTACGTTTGGTGATGCCGAACGTGACATGGAGGCTCTTCCCCGAGCCGCTGCCGGTCCTGGTCGCCTGGTGCCAATGGCCTCGGGGGATGTGCATGACGTCACCGGTCCGCATCACTCCGGACCAGATGATCTCGTCGCTCGGGATGGTGTTGGGGTCGGAGTCCCGGTACATGGGGACCTTGCGGGAAGCCGCGCGCACCTCCCACTCCTTCTCGCCAGCCAGCTGCACGATCACGACGTCGTGGTCGTCCCAGTGCAGGGGGAAGCCGGCGGCGTCGTTCGTCGTCAGGTACGCGTTGACCTGCACACGCTCATGGGACCACCACTGCAACGCCCGGCACGCGGCCTCCATCGTCGGGTCGAAGACGTTGGCCTGGTCGAGGATGAGCGTCGCGCCTTCTCGCAGGAGGTTTCCGAGGCTTCCCATGTTGACCATGGGGATGCTCTGGCCCCGGGGGCTGACGCTGTCTGTGTAGTAGACAGCCGGGTGTACCTCCACACCCTTCTGGAAGCACCGGAACTGCGGGCGGTTCAGGCTCCTGCGCATGACGATGTCGAGCAGCCGGTTGGGGGTCAGGAGGCGGGAGAGGAGCGCGGGGTCGTCCAGACCGCCCCGCGCGAAACCCTTGCCCAGCTCCTCGGCCCCGCTCCATCCGAGTGCTGTCTCGATCGCGTTGATCAACCGATGTTCCATCGCTGTCCTTCCAGGATGTGGTCGCCTGATGTGGACACGGCTGGGGCCGGCACGGCCAGTCGTGCCGGCCCCAGCCGCTTGGTGCGCGCGTGCCTACTCGCTGTCGTGCAGGTTGCCGTCGCCGCCCGGCCACGGCGCGTCGCCGGAGCTTCCGGCGTTGTCGGACCGGAGGCTGTCGTACCGGTCGTGGACGGCGGTCAGCTCCTCGACCGCCATCAGCAGGCCGCTACGGGCCGAAGGCGGTGCCGTGCGCTCTTCCACCTCGTGCTCCTTCCTCTTCGGGTCTCCTGCCGGGGCTCCGGCGGGAGGTCAGGGCCGCCTCACGGCCGTGGGAGAGATTGATTTCCGTGAGGCGGCGGTCATTGGGCGGCCCAGTGAGCCGCAGCTCTGCGCCTACGGCCGCATGGACTGACCGCTCATCGGCAGAACGGCCGCGTCCTGACGCATGTTGGCCTCCAGGACGCGTTGATCCAGTTCGTACAGGCACGCGCGGCACGCGAAGAGAGCCGCGTGCATGCCGCTCGACCGGACGGGCCCGATCCACGTCACCTCGACGTCGTCACGGCCACACCACAGCCAGCACTCGCCATGCGTCTGCCACTCATGCCTGTCCCACAGCGCATAGGCCGTCGGCTCGCCGGTGACGGGGTCGATGTCGCGGCGGGTGGGGCGGAAGACCACATCGCGCTCCGGAGACAGAGCCGCCTGTACTGCGTGCCTCCCCATCAGGCGACCCTCATTGTCAGCGACTTGGGCTCGGCCCCATCCCGGTGCTTGGCCCACATCGCGAATAAGCCACGCGGTCCAGCGGCAGCCGTGCTCGTCTCCACCGCCATGGGCAGCGCCATCTCGGCCCATACCCGCTTACCGGCGCCGGCGGGCTCCCAGGCACAGCGCGCCGAGAGCAGTCGGACCAACGCCAAGCCGCGCCCGTTCTCGTCATCCGGTTGGGCACGCCCTGTCCGCGGAACCGACGGGTCGCCGTCCAGGACATCGATCAGCAAGCAACCGGGCCGGTTGAACAGGGTGACGGTGATCGGCCCTGCCCCGTGGACAACGGCGTTGGTGATGAGCTCCGAGGCGACGAGTCGGATGGCGTCGGCGATCTCCTCGTCCAGTGGCACACCCCATGCGCGTACCTTGTCGACGATCTCGCGCCGAGCCGGGGACACCTCGGATTCGATACCCGAGAGGACGAACCGATGGACGAGCGTGGGCATGGCGGACGCCTCCGAAGAGCTGGAGAGCGGCTCCATCCCCGACGGGGGGCACAGGAATGGAGCCGCCGATCTGAGGAACCGCTCCGCGAGCGTTCAACTGAACTCGCTCGCCGGCGGCTGATACTCAGTCAACGGCGCTACCCCTGCCCACCGGAACGTTTCTAGGGGGTTTCTCCTGGGGACGCCCTCCCCGTACTCGGACACGCGAAGTAGCCTTCCAACTACGTCTTGAGCGGACGACAGGAGTGATGACGTGCCTACCGAGCCGTTAGCAGTCCACCCGCTGGCCTTCCTCCTCCAGACGCGTGGATGGGGCAAGGGCGAGTTCGCCCGGCTCATGCAAGACCACGGGAGGAAGCTCGGGATCCCGCTCGCGACCAACCGGACGACTGTATGGAAGTGGGCACAGGGCCAGGAGCCGGACGCGGACGCCCAGCGCGTCCTCGCCGACCTGCTGGGCGTCCCGTACGAGCAGGCGCGTGCGGAGGGATGGCCCCGCTGGCTCCCCGTCTGGGAGGTGACCGGACTCACCGCTCCGTGGACAGAGGCCGGTACCGTCGAGGCATTGTCCGATCTTGTGGGGAGTGGACGGATGGACCGCAGAGGCTTCCTCACCATCACAGGAGCAGCCCTGACCGGTCTCGCGGCGAGTTGGGTGGACGCACCCTCCGCCATGGCTGCGGCACTCAACGGTGACCGGGTCACGGACACGATGGTCTCGACGATCGAGCAGCGCATCAGCACCCTCCGCACACTCGACGACCAGCTTGGCGGTGCTCGACTACTGGAACAGGCCCGAGGCGACCTGGCTCTGGTCACCGGTCTCCTCAGCGGTGGCCGCTACACCGACAAGGTCAGGCTCCGGCTGTACGCGCTGGCGGCCCGGGTGTCGCACCTGACCGGATGGATGGCCTACGACGCCGGCCTACGGTCCGCAGGGCAGCGCTACTACGTCGGAGCCCTGCGCAGCGCCCGCACCGCCGATGACGACGCGTTCGGCGCGTTCATCCTCGCGGAGATGGGCGTGCACGTCTCCGAGGCCGGGCGCACCGCTGAGCGTGTCGACCTCATCTCGACCGCCATCGACAACGCGCCACGCTCTCTGTCGCCCCGCACCCAGTCGTTCCTCTACCTGCACAAGGCAGAGGCGCTCTCACGCGACGGCGACCACCGCGAGGCAGGCACGGCACTCAACCGTGCCACCTCCCTCTGGGAGGGCCACGTGACGGACGAGAACCCTGACTGGCTCGACTGGTTCGGCGAGGCACAACTGAGATCGACCGAGGGGAAGGTCCTGTTGCGCTCGGGGCAGGTGGAACGCGCGACCAGTTCCCTGGAGACTTCCGTGACGCGAGCCGCCCCCCGGGACAAGGCGGTACGGTCCAGCCGTCTGGCTGAGGCGCGGCTCGCCGGCGGTGACCTGGAGGGTGCGTTGGACGCCGCGAACTACGGCGCCGAACTGCTGGAGGACAGTGTCAGCTCCATTCGGGCCCTGGACCGCCTCAAGGAGTTCTCCACACGGCTGGAGCCGCACAAGTCCGTACCTCCCGTTCGCGAGTTCCGCGAGCGCCTGCAGGAACTGTCCGTCGTCGTTTGATGCCGACCGTCCGACCGCCGGGGACGAGCCCGTCTCGGTGAAGAGGGCTGCAAGACTGCCAGGATGGCCGACATGACGACGATCTACGGTGAGGTGGCCCCCGGGTTCGAGCCGGTGCGGGCGGCGTTCATGGAGAACTTCACCCGGTACGGGGACCTCGGGGCGGCGGTGTGCGTGTACCGGAACGGCCGGCCGGTGGTGGACCTGTGGGGTGGCGTGGCCGACGCCGAAAGCGGTCGTCCCTGGACGCGGGACACGCTGCAACTGGTCTACTCGGCGACCAAGGGCGCAACCGCGACCGCAGCGCACATGCTGGTCGAGCGCGGAGCACTCGACCTGGACGCGCCTGTCGCGAAGTACTGGCCGGAGTTCGCCGCGAACGGCAAGGCGGACATCCCTGTGCGCTGGCTCCTGGCCCACCAGGCCGGCCTGGTCGCGCTGGATCAGCCGGTGCCGTTGGAGGAGGCGCTGGCCTGGCACCCGATGGCGGCGGCACTGGCCGCTCAACGCCCCCTCTGGACTCCGGGCACAGCGCACGGATACCACGGCCGGACCTGGGGATGGCTGGTCGGCGAGGTGATCCAACGGGTGTCCGGCCGCTCACCGGGCCGCTTCTTCGCCGACGAGATCGCGGCCCCACTGGGATTGGACTTCTTCATCGGCCTGCCCGCCGACGAACGCGACCGAGTCAGCCGCATGGTGTACCAAGGGCCGAACGTCGACCTCACCACCCTGCCCACCGAGTCGGTCCCCGAGGAACTCCGCGAGCAGGTCGCCGCTTGGCGGGACCCGAACTCATTCAGCAACAGGGCATACGCCGTCACCGACCCGCCCGAGATCGACTTCGACTCACCGGAGGTGCAGGCCGCGGAGCTCCCGGCCTCCAACGGCATCGGCACCGCACGCGCTCTTGCCCGCATGTACGCCGCGCTGATCGGCGAGGTGGACGGCGTGCGCCTGCTCTCCCCGGACGCCCTGGCGTCAGCGACCGAGGAGCAGGCCAGCGGGAAGGACCAGGTCATGCTGATCCCCAGCCGCTTCAGCGCCGGGTACATGCTGCCCACCGAGAGCAACCCGATGATCGGGCCAAGCTCTTTCGGCCACACCGGCCGAGGAGGGTCGCTCGCCTTCGCCGATCCGGAGCACGGTGTTGCCTTTGGGTACGCGATGAACAACATCATTGGGGGCACGGACGACGCCCGCGCGGCATCTCTGGTCGACGCGGTGCGAAGGTCGCTCGTGTGAGGGCAAGATCCGGGATGGCTCCGCCGGAGAGCATGAGCGCCCGGAGCACGGTCGCGGCGGCTACGCCGCCAACCGCCGGTGCCCAGTCGAGGTGGAAACCGCTGGAGCGGAGGTGATGCCATCTGTCGAAGTCGCATCGGCGGGGACTTCTCGGCTTTCCCCACGTAGACGAAATCGTCGTGCAGGTAGGGCTGGTAGACACCGGGGCGCTGCAACAGCTGCTTGATGCTCACGTCACTTCAAGGGGCTCTGGTCAGCTTGGCGAGATCCGCCGCGAGCTGAACGTCGAGTGCCTTCGACTTTGCGGCTGCCGGAGTACCGGACGAAGTCCCCTTGCTAGATCTGCTCGGACATCCGGATAGCCCTCTGGTGCCTGGCTTCGGGGGAACTTGGCTGCGCCGTCGCGCCCGCGGAAGGGACGCGGCCTACCTCTTCCTCCTGGCGAATGGCGAACCCTGCCGCGCGGAGGAGTTGCTGGCGCCGACTGGGATCAGGCGGAAGTCCGCCGTCGCCGAGGCGCTCAGGCGGGACGAGAGGTTCGTGCAGCTCCGTCTGGAGGGTAAGTGGGCGCTGGCCGAATGGCCTCACCTGAATGTCACTCCGTACCCGAACGCCATGGAGGCCCTCGTCGCTGTGCTGACCGAACTGGGGCCGCTGCCCAAGGACGCTCTCTTCGTGAAGGTCGGCGAGCGCTACCCGGTGACCCTGTGGCGCCTGCACCAATGCCTGCTGGACGACAGGGTGGGCATCACGGAGGACGGCTTGATCGAGTTGGTCGCGCGAGGTGCTACCCCGATCGAGGAGAGCGAGCCAGCACGGCCGGCGAGGATGGCCGTCGATCCTGCGGGAAACGTCTTTGGCGTCCGGCTCACGGTGGACAAGGACATCCTTCGGGGTAGCGGCGTCGTGGTCAGCAGCTGGCTCACATGGCAGCTCGGAATGCGACAGGCCCCTATGGTCAGGACCTTCTCCATCGCCGGTCACCCCACACCGATCGTCCTCAAGCGGGCGACGAGTGCGGCCCAGATCTCCAGTCTGCGGGTGCTGGTGAAGGAGAACGGAATGGTGGGCGGCTGCGAATTCGTCCTCTTCCTCCGCACGGACGACTCGACGGCCCGCATCGAGCACGCCTGCACCCCACACATCTGCCCTGCGGCGATCGAGTCTGCCAGGACAGATGTGAGACCGCCGGGCGCCTCCGCTCTTGAGCTGTCGCCGTAGGAGTTCGGTGAACCCCTTACGAGGGGCCGCATGGGGCAACGGGAGAAACGATGATGGCGGCCGTGCGGGTTAGGCTCTTCCTCTCGGGAGCCCGGACGGTCGGGCTCTGCTGCAACAGGCTGTCAAACGTCCAGCGCGTTAGCGGACAGGATGGCACGGACCAGGTCTGGCTGGCACTTGGACGTCGTTTCTTATGGTGCGTATGAACACACACGCTGTAGAGCAGCGAAGGCCGCGCTGGCGGAGTCGGCAGGGAACAGCCGCAGGACGGTGACTCGGTTCGGCGTCGTGATGACGTAGTGCCGCGCCAGGTAGGAGAGATCTCCCCAGCTTTCTCGGGCATGGGCGCGCATCAGGACCTGGCCGCATCTCGTGCAGGCGATCCAGGGAACGAGGACGAGACCGGCCAGGTCCTGTTCGGCCCCACCTATTGCCTCGGGGACGGTGCTTCCGTCGCCTTCGATCAGCTTCAGGTGGCCCGATGTGCCTTCAACACGGCACTGAAGGATCCGTGGTGTGAGCATCTCCCGCTCGCCCCAGCTCTCTGCGAGCACGGAGATCTGGGCCCTGACCGTCGCGCTGATCGGCACTCGGTGGCCGAGGATGCCGGAGACGAGCAGGCCAAGTCCCGCCTCCTGCTCTCCGATGTCCCAGCAGTCTTTGACTTCCTGGGCTTCGGCCTCCGGCAGCAAGGCGGCAAGCCGGTTCCAGATGACGGCATCGTCGGTCACCTGGCAGACGCTACCGGCCGGCGCTGACACCCAGACGCCGCAGGCAGATGAGCATGACCGCGATCGCAGTGAAGCCAAGGAAGTGTTCGGGCTTCCGCTCGTAGCGCCGGTGCAGCCGACGGCATCCGGACAGCCACGACATGGTCCGCTCGACCACCCAGCGGTGACGGCCGAGGCGGGCTGAGCTCTCGACCCCGCGGCGCGCGATTCGCGGGACGATGCCGCGTTCCCGCAGCCATTTCCGCAGGTGGTCGTAGTCATAGCCCTTGTCGCCGTGCAGCTTGGCAGGCCGCCGACGACGCGGTCCCCGGCGGGATCGAATGGGCGGGATGCCCCTCACCAAGGGTTCCAGGGCCTGGCTGTCGTGCAGGTTGGCGCCCGAGACGGCGACCGAGATCGGCAGGCCCTTGCGGTCGCACCCGCCCCGTCATGCCCGGGACAACGAGCCTGCCGGGGCCGATACGGGGGCGGCACGTGATTCACAGCTTCGTACGGTCACCCTTTGCCATTCGGTCGACCAAGCATCAGCGCAGGTCAGATAGCGTCCAGGCATCCACTGTTGAAGACGGCCCGGGGCTTTGCGCCGGGCCGGTGGGGAGAAGTGTGTCGTGAGCCTGATCAATCTGATGAACACCGCAGTAGACATCTCAGAAGGGTGGCGCTCCCGGGTGCTGGGGCACGTGGGCACCGCCTGCGTGAAGGTGCTGAGGATGGACGAGATGCCCGTCGAGGCGGAGAGCCACGATGCCCCCGAGGCTCTTCTGGTTCTCGACGGGCAGCTCCAGCTTGAAGTCAGCGGTCAGCCTGTCCCGGTCGGTGCGGGCGGGTTCTACATGATTCCGGCAGGCACAACCCACGCGGTTCGTCCCGGCAGCCGGGGCACACTCGTGATCGTGGAACTCCGAGAAGACGCCGAGATTTTGCATGAACAAGGCCCGATTTCATGATCTCAGTGAACAGCCTCGTTGCAGCGAGGCACGAACTCCCCGCTCTCGTCGAGGCGGCCGACCCTGATCCCCTCAGGGAGGCCGACACCCTGCAAGAAGCCCAAAGAGCCGACGAGCGTGGGACGTCTCTCGGTGTGTTCCGGCCCACGAATGTCAGCTGCCGGGACGGTGAGTTCCCCGCCCGGTCGGCCTAGGCGTTGCACACACCCTGGTTGACCATCCGGGTGTGGCGTGCGACCACCGGGCGGGCGCTCTTGGCCAGGGACTTCACGTGCGGGTTGGTGCCCGAGGCGATCTCCTTGTCGATGAGCGCGAGGGTCTGCACGTGGGCGGTGTACTGGGCCTTGAGCCACGCGGGATCGTACGCGGGTGTCCCGGCGAGGGACTTGAGGGCGGCGGTCTGCCTCAGTTGCGCGGCCGTTTGCCCGGAGGGCAGTGTTACGCCGAGTTGCGCCGCTGTCTTGACGACACCGGCATCAAGGGCGCGGTGGTCGCGGATGAAGTCGGCGCCGACACGCTTGACGCAGGCGGTGGTCGCGGCACTCTGAGCCTGCTGACTGGTCGCGATCTCCCACAGGTTGCCCTGGTGGGCTGCGGTCAGGAGCTGTTTGTCCAGGGCGGAGGCAGCTGACGGCGAGGGCGACGACGAAGCGAGGGCCGGGAGCGACGTGGCACCCATGACGCACAGGGTCGCGGCGCAGACGGCGGCGGAACGGGCACGGGATCGAGTCGTGTACATGAGTCCTCCACAGGTCGCACATGCAAGGCCCGACGAAAACCCCACCCTGAAAACCCCATCCTCATTGCTCAAAAGGTAACAAAACACACCTATGTCATGGTTCACCCGGTTGAGCTGCCCGGCAACCCGGGACTCCAGCGCGAGCGGGTGCGGCACCTGCCGGTGCGGTCACAGGCCCACGTCCCGGCCGCGGATGTCCTCCAGCGACTCGCGGCGGACCAGCAGGCGGGCCGTGCCGTCGCGTACGGCGGTCACCGGCGGGCGGCCGACCAGGTTGTAGCCGGAGGCCATCGAGAGGTGATAGGCGCCCGCCACGGGGACGGCGAGCAGGTCGCCGGGGCGTACGTCGGCGGGCAAGCCGGCCCGGGCGGCCAGCACGTCGCCCGCCTCGCAGTGCCGGCCCACCACGGTCACCCGGGCCGGGGGCGCGGTGCTGCGCCTGCCCACCAGCCGCGGCGCGTAGCGGACGCCGTACAGCGCGGGGCGCGGGTTGTCGCTCATGCCGCCATCGACCGCCACGAAGACGCGGTCACCGGTGTGTTTGACCGACAGGACGCGGTAGAGCGCGATGCCCGCGGGGCCCACGATCGCCCGGCCCGGCTCGATGATCAGGCGTGGGACGGGGAGCCCGGCCGTGGCGCAGGCGTCGGCCAGTTCGACGCGCACCCTGCGGGCCAGTGCGGTCAGGTCCAGGGCGTCCTCGCCGGGGCGGTAGGCGATGCCGTGGCCGCCGCCGAGGTCGAGTTCGGGCAGGACCAGTCCGTGCTGCTCGTACAGCCGGCTCATCAGGCCGACGAGGCGCCGTACGGCGACCAGGTACGGCTTGACGCTGGTGATCTGGGAGCCCAAGTGGCAGTGCAGGCCGGTGAGTTCGAGCTGCGGCTGGTCGAGGATGCGGGCTATGGCGTGCTGGGCGTAGCCGTCGGCGATGGACAGCCCGAACTTCTGGTCCTCGGTGCCGGTGCGGATCTTCTCGTGGCCGCCCGCGCTGATCCCGGGGACGACCCGGACCATCACCTTCTGGTGCCCGTCGGGGCCGACGGCGGCGGCCAGCCGGGCGATCTCGGAGGGGCTGTCGATGACGATTCGTCCGACGCCCAGGCGCAGGGCGGTCTCCAGGTCGCGGGGGGACTTGGCGTTGCCGTGCAGCACGATCCGCTCGGCGGGGAAGCCGGTGGTGACGGCGAGTTCGAGTTCGCCGGCAGAGCAGACGTCGAGGCCGAGCCCCTCCTCGGCCATCCAGTGGGCCATGGCCCGGCACAGGAACGCCTTGGCGGCGTAGAGGACTTGGGCGTCGGGAAAGGCGTTCCGGTAGGTGCGGCAGCGGTCGCGGACCTCCGCCTCGTCGAGGACGTAGACCGGGGTGCCGAAGCGGTCGGCGATCTCGGCGAGCGGTACGCCGCCCACGCTGAGGTCGCCGTGCGGGGACTCGGTGGTGGAGGCGGGCCACACCGACAACTCGGCGGTCGTGGCGGTGGGTTCGTGGACCGTGGTCATGGTGGCTGCCCCTCTCAGGCGGACCGCAGGGCGGGGATCTCGGCACCGGCGGGGGTGAGCGGTGCGGGGGCCGGGGCGGTGAACTGCGGGTCCACCGTGAGGGAAGTGACGCCGAGCGGGGCGGTCAGCGCGCGCAGCGCGGGCTCGGCGAGGCGGATCCACGGCCGGCCGGGGCCGAGCGTGGCGGTCAGCCGGAGCAGAGAGGTGAAGCCGCCCACGCTGAGGTCGCCGTGCGGGGACTCGGTGGTGGAGGCGGGCCACACCGACAACTCGGCCGTCGTGGCGGTGGGTTCGTGGACCGTGGTCATGGTGGCTGCCCCTCTCAGGCGGACCGCAGGGCGGGGATCTCGGCACCGGCGGGGGTGAGCGGTGCGGGGGCCGGGGCGGTGAACTGCGGGTCCACCGTGAGGGAAGTGACGCCGAGCGGGGCGGTCAGCGCGCGCAGCGCGGGCTCGGCGAGGCGGATCCACGGCCGGCCGGAGCCGAGCGTGGCGGTCAGCCGGAGCAGGGACGTGAAGCCGACGGCGGTGCGGTCGCCGAGCGGGGTGCGGAAGAGCTGGGCCGTGCACCCCCAGGGACCCGGCCGGACAGGTACGTACAGGGGTCCGGCCGGGACGGGATCGGAGGGCTCGGGGTCGTCGCCGTAGAGAAGTCGTGCCATGGGGTGCCTCCCACGAAGGGCAGGGAGTTGGGTGATCCGGAGTGCCCCGGACGCGGGGAGGCGGTCCGGGGCTCGCCGTCGACGTTATGCCCGTTCTCCCGTGGGTTCCGGCGGGCCCTGACGAGACGCTGACGGGGGCGCCCATGACCTTGACGGGGCGCTGACGCACGCGCTCGCAGGGGGTGCGGACAGCCGTCAGAAGAGTGTCAGGAAGTGGTGCCCGGGCTTTTCGGACCGCCCCGGCGGCGGTGTGATGGAAGGGATTTCCGAGGAGGAACCGATGTCCGATTACCGCCCGCCCTCGGCCGCCCGGGTCGTGGTGGGAGTGAGCGGCTCGCTGGGCAGTACGACCGCACTGGCCCGGGCCGCCGTGGAGGCCAGGCGCCGGGGGGCCGAACTCTGGCCGGTGCTGGCGTGGGAGCCCCCGGAGGGCGATCTCGCCGGCCGCAGGTTCCCGGCCTCGAGGGCCATGGTCCCGCAGTGGGAACAGCTCGCGCGCGAGCGGCTCGTCGAGGCGCTGCGGGAGGTGTTCGGCGGCACCGGCACCGGGCTGCCCGGCCAGGCACTGGTCGTCCGGGGCGCTCCCGGACGGGCGCTGGTGCGGATCGCCGACCGGGAGGACGACGTCCTCGTCATCGGTGCCGGACGGCGGGGTCGGCTGCACCGGGCGCTGTGGCCGTCGGTCGGCCGCTACTGCCTCGCGCATGCCGTCTGTCCTGTCCTGGCGGTGCCGCCGTCCCCGCTCGAGTCCACGCTGGCGTCCGTCCACCGCCGCAACACCTGGCGGCTGCGGCTGGACGCCGGGCGGCTGGAGCGGGAGTCAGCGGCGCTGCCGCCCGGCGGCGCACGAACATGATGCTGCGTCACATGCGGTGCTCCCGGCGCCGTTCAGGCACTCGGTCAGGACGTCATCACCGCCTCCGACCCCGGCTGTCCCGGACGTCCCCGTTGCGGTGCCGTCGGTACGGCCAGCACCATCGTGAGTCCGCCGCCCGGTGTGTCCTCGGCGTGCAGTGTCCCCCCGACGGCCTCCGCGAAGCCCCGGGCGACCGCCAGGCCGAGGCCGACGCCGACACCACGTGGGGCGTCGCCGTAGCGCTGGAAGGGTTCGAAGATGCGGTCCTTGGCCTCGTCCGGGACACCGGGTCCGCGGTCGACCACCCGCAGCTCCACCCGGTCGGCGAGAGCGCTGGCGAAGCCCAGGACCGGCTCCCCGGGTGGGCTGTACTTGACGGCGTTCTCGACGACGTTGGCGACGGCCCGCTCCAGCAGCCCCCGGTCGATGTGCACCATGGGCAGCGTCTCGGGGATGTCCAGCTCCACGCTGTCCTCGGGCACCCCGCCGAGCGCCATCGGGACCACCTCGTCGAGGCCGGTCTCGCGGATGATCGGGGTGACCGTGCCGGTATGGAGGCGGGACATGTCGAGCAGGTTGCCGACGAGGTGGTCGAGGCGATCGGCGCCCTCCTCGATGGCCGCGAGCAGCTCGGCCCGGTCCTGCGCGGACCACTCGACGTCGTCGGAACGCAGCGACGTCACTGCGGCCTTGATGCCGGCGAGCGGGGTGCGCAGGTCGTGGCTCACGGCGGCGAGCAGCGCGGTCCGCATGCGGTTGCCCTCGGCCAGCTCCTTGGCCCGGTCGGCCTCGTGCTGCAGGCGCTGGCGGTCCAGCACGACGGCGGCCTGCGCGGCGAACGCGGCCAGGGCCCGGCGGACGGCGGCGGGCAGCACCCGGCCGCTCAGGGACAGGGCCAGGTGGTCGCCCACGGGCACGTCGACGTCGGCGTCCTCGGGGATCCCGGCGGGCCGGGGGCCCACGCTGCCGGCGCAGGTCCACGGGGCCGTCTCGCCCGACCGCTCCAGCAGCGCGACCGACTCCATCCCGAAGGTCTCGCGCACCCGCTCCAGCAGCGCCTCCAGCGTGGTCTCGCCGCGCAGCACGTTCCCGGCGAGGAAGGACAGGATCTCCGACTCGGCGCGCAACCGGGCCGCCTGCTGGGTGCGCCGGGCCGCGAGGTCCACGACCGACGCCACGGACACCGCGACCCCGACGAAGATCGCTATGGCGACGATGTTCTTCGGGTCGGCGATCGTCAGGGTGTGGACGGGCGGGGTGAAGTACCAGTTCAGCAGCAGGGAACCGATCACCGCCGAGGCCAGCGCCGGGAACAGGCCGCCGAGCAGGGCCGCCGCCACCGTCAGCGCCAGGTACAGCAGCATGTCGTTGGTGAGGCCGACGTCCGCGGTGGTGCTGGTGAGCAGCCAGGTCAGCACCACCGGCCCGAACACGCCGACGAGCCGGCCCTGGATGACCCGGGAGCGGCCGAGGCGCGCGCCGCGGGCGACCGGGAGTCCGCGGCCCTTGCCCGCCTCGTCGTGGGTGATGAGGTGGACGTCGAGGTCGGGCCCGGACTCGACGGCGACCGTGGCGCCGACACCCGGCCCGAAGACGTACTGCCAGCTTCTGCGCCGCGAGACGCCGAGGACGATCTGGGTGGCGTTGACGCCCCGGGCGAAGTCGAGGAGCGCGGCCGGTATGTCGTCGCCGACCACGTGGTGGAAGGTGCCGCCGAGGTCCTCGACCAGGGTGCGCTGGTCGGTGAGTTCCTTCGGTGAGGCCGAAGTGAGGCCGTCGCTGCGGGAGATGTAGACGGCGAGCACCTCGCCGCCGGCGCCCTTCTCGGCGAGCCGGGCCGCACGCCGTATCAGGGTGCGCCCCTCGGGGCCGCCGGTCAGCCCGACCACGATCCGCTCGCGCGAGCCCCAGATGGCCGACACCCGGTGCTCGCGGCGGTACTCGTTCAGGTACTCGTCGACCCGGTCGGCCACCCACAGCAGCGCCAACTCCCGTAGTGCGGTGAGGTTTCCGGGCCGGAAGTAGTTGGCGAGGGCCGCGTCGACCTTGTCCGGCCGGTAGATGTTGCCGTGCGCCATGCGGCGCCGCAGCGCCTCCGGGGACATGTCGACCAGCTCTATCTGGTCGGCCCGCCGTACGACCTCGTCCGGCACGGTCTCCTGCTGCCGCACGCCGGTGATCGACTCGACCACGTCGCCCAGCGACTCCAGGTGCTGGATGTTGACGGTCGAGATGACGTCGATCCCGGCGGCGAGCAGTTCCTCGACGTCCTGCCAGCGCTTGGTGCCCCGCGAGCCGGGGATGTTGGTGTGCGGCAGCTCGTCCACGAGCGTCACCTGGGGACGGCGGGCGAGGACGGCGTCCACGTCCATCTCGGTGAAGACGGCGCCCCGGTACTCGATCTCCTTGCGCGGGATCTGTTCCAGGCCGTGCAGCATCACCTCGGTGCGCGGCCGGTGGTGGTGTTCCACATGGGCGACCACGCAGTCGGTGCCCCGCTCGACACGGCGGTGGGCCTCCGACAGCATCGCGTACGTCTTGCCGACGCCGGGTGCCGCGCCGAGGTAGACCCGGAGCTTGCCGCGCGACATGTCATTCCTCGAAGCGGTAGCCCATACCGGGCTCGGTGATCAGATAGCGGGGGTGCGAGGGGTCCGTCTCCAGCTTGCGGCGCAACTGGGCCATGTAGACCCGCAGATAGTTGGTCTTGCTGCTCCGCGAGACGCCCCAGACCTCCTGCAGGAGGTGCCTTTGGGTGATCAGCCGGCCGGGGCTGGTCACCAGGATCTCCAGCAGGTGCCACTCGGTCGGTGTGAGCCGGACGTCCCGCCCGCCGCGTACGGCCTTCTTGGCGAGCAGGTCGAGGGTGAAGTCCGCCGTCTCGACCACGGTCGTCTCGGGGACGAGCGGGGTGTCCTCGGTGCGGCGGACGGCGGCCCGCAGCCGGGCGAGCAGCTCGTCCATGCTGAACGGCTTGGTGACGTAGTCGTCCGCGCCGGCGTCGAGCGCACCCACCTTCTCGTCGGAGGCCTGGCGGGCGGACAGCACCATGATCGGTACCCGGCTGCGGCCGCGCAGCGCCTTGATGACGTTGACGCCGTCCATGTCGGGCAGGCCGAGGTCCAGCAGCACCACGTCGGCTGGCGCGCGGCGGCCAGCCGGAGGGCGGTGGCCCCGTCCGGGGCGGCGTCCACGCCGTAGTGGCGTGCCTGCAAGTTGATGACGAGGGCCCGTACGAGCTGCGGGTCGTCCTCCACCACGAGCACCCGGGTCATGGGTGTGTGCCTCTCCCGTCATGCCTGCGGGAGCCGGTGTCCCGGGATGCCTCCCGGGGCGCCGGCTCCCGTCGCGAATCGCGTAAGGGCGTCACTTCTTGGCCACGAGGTCCTTGAGCGCGATGTTGAGTTCGAGGACGTTCACCTGCGGCTCACCGATGAAGCCGAGGGTGCGTCCCTGGGTGTGGTCCTTGACGAGCTTGTCCACCGCGGCGACGGACAGTCCGTTCTTCGCGGCGACCCGGTGGACCTGGAGTTCGGCGTACTCCGGGGAGATGGCCGGGTCCAGTCCGGAGCCGGACGAGGTGACGGCGTCGGCGGGGACGTCGGCCGGCCTGACGGTGTAGCCGGGGACCGAGTTGTCCTTGACGACCGCATCCTTGGCGGCGAGCACCTGGGCGCAGAGTAGAACCACTTCAGGTCCGGATCCGGCGTCTGCTGCCCCTTCTTCAGCGGCAGGTTGTACGACTGCCCGATCAGGGACGACCCGACGACCCTGCCGTCCGCCACCGGTGGGTAGCCCTGTGATCACAGCCGGAACCGCAGTCGGCAGATCACCGCGTCCGTCTCCCGGCGCACGGTGTGGGCGACCACGGCACCCCGCTGGTTCTGCAGCAGCCGCTGCCACAACCGTTCCGGCTCGGCCTCCGGGATCAGCACCGTGACCCGGGTGCCCGGCTCGGCGGCGGCCACGTCACGCACGTAGGCGGCGATGGGCTTGCCGAGGGTACGCCGGGCGCAGGACAGCCGTACCAGCTCCACCCCGGGGTCCCAGTCGGCCCAGGCGCGCTCCAGGGCGTGCAGCTGGGCCCGGTCCTCGGGGTCCGGGTAGCACACGGTCACCGCACGGACCTCGTCACCGAGGGAGGCGGCCGCGGTCAGCGCCTCGGATGTCAGCCGGGACAGCGTGGACACCGGCACGACCACCAGCGAGCGGTCGCGGTGCGGGGCCCTCGGGATCCGGCCGAGGCCGAGCCGCTCGCCGATCCGGCCGTAGGCGCGGTGCACGGTCTCGAAGGCGGCAACCAGCAGCGGCAGGGCGATCACGATCAGCCAGGCACCTTCGGTGAACTTGCTCGCCGTGACGACGACGGTAGCGATGCCGGTGAGCACGGCCCCGAAGCCGTTCAGCAGCGCCTTCCCGCGCCAGCCGGGGCTCCGCTCGAGCCGCCAGTGCCGGACCATGCCCACCTGGGCGACCGTGAAGCCGACGAAGACGCCGATCGCGAACATCGGCACCAGGGTGTTGGTGTCGCCGCCGGAGAACACCAGCAGCGCGGCCGAGACGACGGCGAGCGCGAGGACACCGTGCCGGTGCACCTGCCGGTCGGCCTTCAGGGCGAAGACGTGCGGGGCGTAGTTGTCCCGGGCGAGCAGCTTCAGCAGCACCGGGAGCCCGCCGAAGGAGGTGTTCGCCGACAGGGCCAGCAGGATCATCGTCGCGAACTGGATGACGTAGAACGCCCAGTTGTGGCCGAGGGAGGCGTCCGCGAGCTGGGCCAGGACCGTGACCCCCGCCACCGGCTGGAGGTGGAAGCGGCCGATGAGCACCGACAGGCCGACCAGCATGAGCCCGAGTACGGCGCCGAGCGCGACCTCGGCCCGCTGCGCCCGCCGGACGCGCGGCACCCGGAAGGAGGGCACGGCGTTGGCGATGGCCTCCACGCCGGTCAGCGCGGCACACCCGGAAGCGAAGGCTTTCAGCAGAAGCAGCGCGCCCACGGAGGAGGCGTTGTCGGCGAGGACCGAGGCGTGCCCGGCCGCCGTCGCCGTGCTCACCGGGTGGGAGCGGAACAGACCCACGGCGATGAGGACGAAGATCGAGCCGACGAAGACGACGGTCGGCACGATGAACGCCTTCGCGGACTCCACGATCCCGCGCAGATTGACGCCCGTGATCAGGACGAGCACGGCCAGGCACAGCCACAGCCGGTCGGCGTACAGGGACGGGAAGGCGGAGGTCAGCGCGGCCACACCGGCGGTGACGGCGACGGCGACGTTGAGGACGTAGTCGAGGACGAGCGAGGCGGCGGCGACCAGACTGGTTCGCGCCCCCAGGTGCGTCTTCGCGACGGCATACGACCCGCCGCCGTCCGGGAAGGCCGCGATGACCTGCCGGTAGGAGGCCACGAGCACGGCGAGCAGGGCGGCGATGGCCAGCGTGACGGGCATGGTGAAGCCCAGCCCGTGCGCGCCGGCGGCGGCGAGGACGAGCACGATCGCCTCGGGGCCGTAGGCCACCGACGCCATGGCGTCCAGCGAGAGCGCGGCGAGCCCGGTGACGGTGGTGAGCCGGTGCCGCTCCCCGGTATCGGGCGGCTCCTCACCGGCGGGAACGGCATCCGGCTGCTCGGTGGTCAGGACGGACATGGGCGTGCTCCTTACATCCTTACTGCGCGGGCGCACCCAGGTTCTGTCCGTTTCCGTTCGCGGCCGACCGGTCCTTGCGGGATCTTCGCGCCCAACCGGTCCGTCTTGACGCGACCTTGACGCGTGTCCGCGTCAGGGCCGTGTCAACGAACGGCGGTCCGTAGCCGCAGGTCGGTACGGTCAGCGGTATGGCACGCCCTGAGACGTCGGGTGAGACGGCGAACGACCGGAACTGGGCACGGGAGTGGTGGAGCGCCGTCCGCTGCGCCGCCGTGCCCCTCGTCCTGCTGATCCTGCTCGACTGGGCCACCGGCCGTGCCGCCCTGTGGCGTACGGCGCTGTGGCTGGCGCTCTGCGCCCTGCTGTTCGCCGTGCTGTGTCCCGCCCGCGTCTCCGCCGGCCCGAACTGGCTGGCGTCGCGCCGGCTGGGCCGCGAACACCGGGTCCGCACCGACCTGTTGATCTCGGTCCGCGTCCTGGACGGCGTCTCCCAACGACTGCTGCTGCGGGACGCGCTGGGCGGCCGGGTCGAGATCGACCCCGAGGTCCTGCTCCGCGAGCCGCGGCTGTGGCACCGCCTCGCCGAGGGGGCCCGACAGGCCGCGTCCGACGGGCTGCTGCTGTGCGGCGAGACCGCGCTGCACCGCCTGTCGTCCCGGGTGGAGAGGGAGACGGCGTGGAGAGTGTTCAGGGTGTCGGGGCCGGAGCGTTCGTGGGTGACGCGGTGGACGTCGATGTCTCCGGACAGCTCGGTGACCGTCTCGCCGGTGCCGGGGCCGGTCAGGAAGCGGGCCAGCCGGCCGCGTCTGCTGGTGCCGAGCACGAGCTGGGTGGCGTTCTCGGCGCGGGCGAACTCCACCAGGGCGGTGGCCACGTCGTCGCCGACGACCGAGTGGTAGCTGCCGCCCAGGTCCTCCACCAGCCGGCGCTGCCGGGCCAGAAAGGCGTGCGAGACCCCGCCGGCCGCGAGCCCGTCGCTGCGGGCCACGTGCACGGCGAGCAGGTCACCGCCCGCGGACCGGTCGGCGATGCGTGCGGCCCGCCGGACGAGGGTGTCGCCCTCCGGGCCGCCGGTCAGCGCGACCACCACCCGCTCCCGGGTCTCCCAGACCCGCCCGATGCCGTGCCGCGTGCGGTACTCCTGCAACGCCTCGTCGACCCGGTCGGCCGTCCACAGCAGCGCCAGCTGCCGCAACGCGGTCAGATTGCCGGGCCGGAAGTAGTTGGCGAGCGCGGCGTCGATCTTCTCCGGGGCGTAGATGTTGCCGTGCGCCATGCGGCGGCGCAGCCCTTCCGGGGGCATGTCGACCAGCTCGATCTGCCAGGCGCGCCGGACGACCTCGTCCGGCACGGTCTCGTGCTGCGGCACCCCGGTGATCTTCTCGACCACGTCGTTCAGGGACTCCAGATGCTGGATGTTCAGCGCGGTGATCACGTCGATCCCGGAGTCGAGCAGGGTCTCGATGTCCTGCCAGCGCTTGGGGTTGCGGCCGGCGCCGGGGATGTTGCTGTGCGCGAACTCGTCCACGATCGCCACCTGCGGACGCCGCTGGAGCACCGCGGCCAGGTCCATCTCCTCGAACTGCCCGCCCCGGTAGGAGCAGGCCGCCCGGGCCACCGTCTCCAGGCCGTCGAGCATCGCCTCGGTGTGCGGCCGCCCGTGGCACTCCGCGAACCCGATCACCACGTCCGCCCCACGCGCGGCGCGGCGCCGCCCCTCGTCGAGCATCCGGTAGGTCTTGCCGACGCCCGGGGCCGCCCCGAGGTAGACCTTCAGCCGCCCGGGCCGTACGTCACTCAGCGCCGTACGTCATTCATCGCCGCTGACGCGCTCCGCTCACTGATCCGGCGGTTCGACCGATTCGAAGGTTCTCCCACCAAGGAAGCCGCGTCGCCGGGCGGCCCGCGTGCTCGTCAGCGCCTCCTTGGCGGGCACCCCGGGGACCTTGACACTGTCTTGACGGGGCCTGCCCGGATAAGGTGAGGCCAGGTGTGCCGGGAAGTCTGGTCGGCCGGGGGCCGGAGCGGCTTCCGCAATCCCCTTCCGCATCCCCGGGGGACGGCATGCGCAGCGTCGGTACGGTTCTCGCCCTCGTGGTCCTCGCCACACTGGTCGCCACCTTCGCCCGCCGGTGGCGCATTCCGGCGCCCTCGCTGCTGGTGGTCGCCGGTCTCGCCGTGGCCCTGCTGCCCGGCACCCCGCAGATCACGGTCAGCCCCCAGATCATCGGCCTCGTCGTGCTGCCCCCGCTGCTGTACGCGAGCGCCGAGGAAATGCCCTGGCGGGAGCTGCGCGCGGTGTGGAAACCGGTCGGGATCCTCGCGATCGGGCTGGTGCTCGCCTCGGCGGCGGCCGTCGGCGCGGTGGCGGCGTTCGTGAGCCCGCTGTCCTGGCAGATGGCGTTCGTGCTGGGCGCGGTGCTGGCGAGCACCGACCCGGTGGCCGTCACCGCGCTCGGCCGCCGGCTCGCGCTGCCGCCCCGGGTGCAGGTCCTCGTGCAGGCGGAGAGCCTGTTCAACGACGCGACCTCACTGGTGCTGGTCCGGGTGGCGGCGGGCATCGCGGTGGCCTCGGCCGCCGCCCACTGGGACTCCGCGGGCGGTGAGTTCTTCCTGCTCGCGGGCGGCGGCACGGTGATCGGCGCGGCGGTCGCGGGGGTGATCACCCTGATCCGGCGCCGCACCGAGGACCCGGTCCTGGAGACGGTGACCGCGCTGGTCACCCCGTACGCCGCCTACCTCCTGGCGGAGGTCGCGCACACCTCCGGCGTGACCTCGTGCGTGGTCGCCGGGGTGATCCTCGGCGGCCGGGGCGACCGCCTCACCAACGCCCGCATAAGGCTCCAGCTGCACGCCGTCTACGGCACGGTCGTGTTCCTGCTGGAGAGCGTGGTGTTCAGCCTCATAGGGCTGGCCCTGCCCTCGCAGGTACGGGCGCTGGCCCACGGCGACCGGGCCTGGCCGCTGTACGCCCTCGCCGTCGCCGCCACACTGATCGCCGTACGGCTGCTGTGGCTCGCACCGCTGTCGGCGGTCGTGCAGCGCAAGGGCGGGATCAGCCGGCTGAACTGGCGGATCCCGGTGGTGCTGACCTGGGCCGGCACCCGGGGGGTGATGCCGCTGGCCGCCGCGCTGTCCATCCCCGAGGTCATGAAGGACGGCACGGCGCTCGAGGGCCGGCCACTGGTGCTCGTCCTGACCACCTCGGTCGTGGTCGTCACGCTGGTCGTGCAGGGCTTCACCCTGGCCCCGGTCGTCCGCGCCTCCGGCATCGCCCTGGAGCCCGCCCACACCGCCCGCGAGGAGGCCCGGGCCCGCGCCCGCCTGGCCCACGCCGGCCTCGCCCGCCTCGAAGAGCTGGCCGAGCTGGAGGCCGTGTCCGACGTCGTCCTGGACCGGCTCCGCCGGGGCCTGAACGCCCGCCTGGAGGACGCCCGCGACCGGCTCGCCGAGGGCGGCGGAGCGGACGGTACGGCGCACGAGTCGGCCGACCTCGTCTACCGGCAGCTGCGGCGGGACCTGATAGCGGTGGAGACGACGGAACTGCAGCGGCTGTACGACGAGCACCGGATCAGCGACACCACGCGGCGGCGGCTCCAGCGGTCACTGGATCTGGAGGAGGCACGGCTGACGGACGTCTGACGCACGGCTGACGCACGTCTGCCGGACCTCTGACGCACGTCTGCCGGACCTCCGCCGACCTCGCGGGGAGCCGCCGTACGCCGCAACCGGCTCGGCGCCCGGCGGGCGGGCGCGTAAGGATTCCGTCAGGATCGGGCCGCGCCGCGTCAGGGCTGCGTCAGCAGCGCTCGCCGGGCTCCCCGGACGCGCCTAGCGTCGATGGCATGCGACGGAGCGGAACGCCTGGCACCGCCGGCGACCGCCACTGGTACGGCAGCGTCCGGCTCGCGGTGGGCTGCGCCGCGCTGTTCGGCACGCTGGCCTTCCTGGTCGACTGGGACGCCGGCACCCTGACCGCGCCGCGCGCCCTGCTCTGGACCGCCCTGTCGGCCGCGGTGTGCGTCGTGCTGCTGCCGCAGCGGGTGAGCGCGGGCCCCGGCTGGCTCGCGGTGCGCACCCCCTGGCGCCGGCGCCTCGTCCACACGGACGCGCTGACGGCCGTACGGCAGTACGACGGCGTCTCCTCCCACCTGGTCCTGCGGGACGTCCACGGCCACCGGCTGGAACTCGACCCCCGGGTGCTCGCCGCCAACCCGCTGCTCTGGCACGAACTCGACACGGGCGTACGCCGCTCCCTGGCACGCGGCACGCTCCGCCACGGCGCGGACGTCCTGGACCGCCTGGGCCACCGCATCGACGGCGAGGCGGCCCGGGCGGTGCTCCGCGCGTCGGGCCTTTCCTGACCCTCTCAGCCCTGCGCGCCCGGCCCCCGTAGGCTTCCCTTGTAGGAACGTCGTGGAGCCGTGAGAGAGGTCCCGTTGAGCTTCTGGTCGATCTATCAGCACGGCTTCGCGCGTGTCGCCGCCTGCACCGGCCACACCGTCATCGCCGACCCGCCCGCCAACGCCGCCTCCGTCCTGCGTCATGCGCGCCGGTGCGCCGAGGAGGGCGTGGCCGTCGCCGTGTTCCCGGAGCTGTGCCTGTCCGGATACGCGATCGACGACCTGCTGCTCCAGGACGCCATGCTGGACGAGGTCGAGTCGGCGCTCGCCACCGTGGTCGCCGGGTCCGCCGGCCTGCTGCCGGTGCTGGCCGTCGGCGCCCCGCTGCGCCACCGCGGCCGGATCTACAACTGCGCGGTGCTGGTGCACCGCGGCCGGATCCTGGGCGTCGTACCGAAGTCGTACCCGCCGAACTACCGCGAGTTCTACGAGCGCCGCCAGATCGCGGGCGGCGACGACGAGCGCGGCGGAACGATTCGGCTCGGCGGCGCCGAGGTCCCCTTCGGCGTGGACCTGCTCTTCGCCGCGCAGGACGTCCCCGGGCTCGTGCTGCACACCGAGATCTGCGAGGACATGTGGGTCCCGGTGCCGCCCAGCGCGGAGGCCGCCCTGGCCGGCGCGACCGTCCTGCTCAACCTCTCCGGCAGCCCGATCACGGTCGGCCGCGCCGAGGACCGCAAGCTGCTGTGCCGCTCGGCGTCCGAGCGCTGCCACGCCGCCTACGTCTACGCGGCGGCCGGTCTCGGCGAGTCGACCACCGACCTGTCCTGGGACGGGCAGACCCTGATCTACGAGAACGGGGTGCTGCTGGCCGAGACCGAGCGCTTCCCGCTCGGCGAGCAGTACGCGGTCGCCGACGTCGACCTCGACCTGCTGCGCCAGGAGCGGCAGCGGATGGGCACCTTCGACGACAACCGCCGCACCCACGCCGCCCGCACCGGCGACTTCCGCACGGTCTCCTTCGAGCTGGCCCCGCCGGCCACCGCCGACCTGGGCCTGCGCCGCCGCGTGGAGCGCTTCCCGTTCGTGCCCGCCGACGCCGACCGGCTCGCCCTGGACTGCTACGAGGCGTACAACATCCAGGTCGCCGGGCTCCAGCAGCGCCTCGCGTCGATCGGTGGCCCCAAGGTCGTCATCGGCGTCTCCGGCGGGCTCGACTCCACCCACGCGCTGATCGTCGCCGCCCGCGCGATGGACCGCGCCGGCCGCCCGCGCAGCGACATCCTGGCCTTCACCCTGCCCGGCTTCGCCACCAGCGACCACACCAAGGACAACGCCCACAAGCTGATGCGCGCCCTCGGCGTCACCGCGGCCGAGCTGGACATCACGCCGACCGCGCGGCTGATGCTGAAGGAGATGGGCCACCCCTTCGCCTCCGGCGAGCCGGTGTACGACGTCACCTTCGAGAACGTCCAGGCGGGCCTGCGCACCGACTACCTGTTCCGGCTGGCCAACCAGCGCGGCGGCATCGTGCTCGGCACCGGCGACCTCTCCGAACTGGCACTGGGCTGGTGCACCTACGGCGTCGGCGACCAGATGAGCCACTACAACGTCAACTCCGGCGTGCCCAAGACCCTGATCCAGCACCTGATCCGGTGGGTCGTCAGCAGCGGCCAGTTCGACGACGAGACCGGCAAGGTCCTCGCCGCGATCCTCGACACGGAGATCAGCCCCGAGCTGGTGCCGGGCGAGGAGATGCAGTCCACCGAGTCGAAGATCGGCCCGTACGCGCTGCACGACTTCACCCTCTACCACGTGCTGCGCTACGGCTTCCGCCCGTCGAAGATCGCCTTCCTCGCCTGGCACGCCTGGCACGACGAGGAGGCCGGTGCCTGGCCGCCCGGCTTCCCGGAGGCCGAGCGCGGCTCGTACGACCTGCCCCAGATCCGCCGCTGGCTGGAGGTCTTCGTCCGCCGGTTCTTCGGCTTCTCCCAGTTCAAGCGGTCCGCGATGCCGAACGGCCCGAAGGTCTCGGCGGGCGGCGCGCTCTCGCCCCGCGGCGACTGGCGGGCCCCGTCGGACGGCACGGCCCAGGCATGGCTGCGGGAGCTGGACCGCTTCGACCTGACGGAGCCCACGGGGCGGTAGGTCCTGTCGTCGAACTCCCGCCGGGGCCACATGTGCGGGATCCGGCAAAGTGCCGGGGCTCTTGGCTGCCGTGTGCCGAAAAGGGGGGCGCGCTCAGTTGTTCCAGGTCTCGTCGTACGGGTCGTGCGGCACCGGGACCGGCCGTGCCGAGGTGACCTTCAGATAGGGGATCGGTCCGTTGTTGACCGGGTCGCGGGACAGCCGGGGGGTGTAGGTGCCGGTGACCTCGAGCCAGGCGTCCGGCCGCAGCACCGGCGGCAGCTGCCCGGTCAGCGCGATCTTGACCGGCTGGGCGTCCGCGGCACAGCAGTTGAGGGCCATGCGCACCAGGTAGGGCGCGCCCGAGCCGTCCAGCGCGAGGAAGCCGGTGACGCGGACCGGCCGTGCGCCGAGGGAGCGGCCCTGGCCGTAGGCCGCACGGGAGGCGTAGTCGACCACGGACAGCGGGACCGGACCGCTGCCGCCGGGCAACGCCCTGAGGCCGTACGGCTTCTGCAGCGCCGTACCCGAGCGCAGGGCGCTGTAGGAGCCGAGGGCGGGCGGGGCGATGAGGATGAGCGCGAGGAGGGGGAGCAGCAGGAGCCAGGAGATACGGGGCTCGGGGTGGGCGTGGGCCTCGGAGTGATCCTCGGAGTGTCCCCCGGGGTGACCCTCGGAGTGGCTGTCGGGGTGACCCTCGGGGTGTGCGTGGGTGTGTGTCCGGGAGCGGTGGCGCTTGCGCTCGTACCACACGGTCGCCAGCGCAGCCGCGATCAGCACCACGCCCGAGGCCAGCAGCAGGGGCTGCAGCCCCGCCTTGACGTAGCGCAGGTACAGGTCGGTGCCGCCCGCGTGCAGCAGGGCGGCACCGAGCAGGAACATCACCGCCGCCTGGGCCTGCCGGTTCACAGCAGCACCGCCCCGGTCACGACCGCGCCCGCGACGGCCATCACGAAGGTGGCGGGGGCGAAACGGAGGGCGAAGCCGCGGCCGAAGGTGCCGGCCTGCATCGCGAACAGCTTGAGGTCGATCATCGGACCCACCACCAGGAACACCAGCTTGGCCGTCAGGGAGAACTGGGTGAGGGAGGCCGCGACGAACGCGTCCGCCTCCGAGCAGATGGACAGCAGCACGGCCAGCACGGCGAGGGCCAGGACGGAGACCAGCGGGTTTCCGGCCGCCGTACGCAGCCACTCCGCCGGGGTCGCCGCCTTCAGCGTGGCCGCCGCCATCGCGCCGAGCACCAGGAAGCCGCCGGCGTGCACGGTGTCGTGCCGCACCGAGTTCCAGAACGCCTCCCCCTTCGTCGCGCCCTCGTGCGCGCCGTGGACCGGCGGGCGCAGCCAGTCGGTGCGGCCCAGCCGCTGCCACAGCCAGCCCATCGCGCACGCCACCAGCAGGCTCCCGGCGAACCGGCCGAGGACCATCTCCGGGTCCCGGGGGAAGGCGACGGCGGTGGCGGTCAGCACGATCGGGTTGATCGCGGGGGCGGAGAGCAGGAAGGCGAGGGCCGCGGCCGGGGTGACGCCCCTGCGCACCAGCGCGCCCGCCACCGGCACCGACGCGCACTCGCAGCCCGGCAGGATCGCCCCCGCGACCCCGGCCACGGGAACGGCGAGGGCGGGGCGGCGCGGCAGGGCGCGGGCGAAGAAGGACGGCGGCACGAACACCGCGATCGCCGCCGACAGCAGCACCCCGAGCACCAGGAAGGGCAGCGCCTGCACGGTCACCGCGACGAACACCGTCATCCAGCTCTGCATCAGCGGGGTGCCGAGCAGCCCGCGGATGGGGGACTGGGCGAGCACCGCGAGCAGCAGCGTCAGCGTGAGCACGAGCGGGGAGCTGAGCCGCCGGCCCTCCGCACCGGGCTCGGTGCCGACCTCCGCGCCGGGCGGTGCGTCTTCGGTGATGGCCACGGGCGGTTACCTCCGGCTGGCTGTCCTGGCTCGCTCCCTCCCCGTCGATACGCGGGGCGGGGCACGGGTGTTCAGTCCGTTCCTGGAACCACCCGCCTTCTTGGGGCACTCTTTTCCCTCGTGGCGAGCGTTCCGTATCAAGGGGGGCCGGGTGCCCCGCCGGCGCACATGGTGGTGTGCGGTGACGACGGACTCGCGCACCGGCTGGCCGCCGAGTTGCGCGGAGTCTACGGCGAGCAGGTCACCCTCGTGGTACCGCCGAACGGGCGCACCGCCCGGCCCCCGGTGGTCGGCCGGGCCCGGGCCGCGTCGGCGGCACTGTTCGACCGGGTGGACCGGGTGGTCAGCGCGGCGGTCGGCCGGTCGGGCACCGGCACCGGCACCGGCGCGGCGACGCCGGCCGCGACCGCCTCCGGCGGCGCCAACGGGACCGACGGCCCACGGGTGTTGGAGGCCGCCGACCTCTCCGAGGCCGTGCTCGCCGAGGCCGGGGTGGAACGGGCCACCGCGCTCGCCCTCGTCTTCGACGACGACGAGACCAACATCCGGGCCGCCCTGACCGCCCGTCGCCTCAACCCGCGGCTCCGCCTCGTCCTCAGGCTCTACAACCGCCGGTTGGGCCAGCACATCGAGGAACTCCTCGACCAGGCGGCCGCGTTGGCGGCGGGCGACGACGACGGCGGCACGGACGCGTCCACGACGGTGCTGTCCGACGCCGACACCGCCGCGCCCGCGCTCGCCGCCACCGCCGTCGCCGGCACCAGCAAGGTCGTCCAGACCGAGGAGCTGCTGCTGCGGGCCGTGGAACGGCAGGCGGGCGGCGGCGGGCTGTGCACACTCGCCCTGCTCTCCCCGTCCGGCGCGGATCCCGAGGGCGGCGGGGAGCAGGAGCCGCGGCTGCTGCCGGACGACGACGAGGTACGGCAGGCCGCGGGGCGGCCGGCCGTGGTGCTGGAGCAGGTCTCGTCGGCGGGCGGCGGGGAGTCGGCGGCGTCCCGCCGTGGCGGGGTGCCGTCGTTCGCCTCGCTGTTCTCCCGGCGGCTGCGGTGGTCGCTGGCGGGCGTGGTGGTCTGCGTGATCGCGCTCGCCGTCGCCCTGTGGCTGGTCACCCCCGGGCTCCATCCGCTGCGTGCCTTCTACTACACCCTCCTCGATCTGTTCGCGATCGACGATCCCGCCAAGTCGGCGCCCCTGGGCCGGCAGATCCTGCAGCTCCTGTCCGCGCTCGTCGGTCTGCTGCTGCTGCCGGTACTGCTGGCGGCCGTGCTCGAGGCGCTCGGCACCTTCCGCACCACCTCCGCCCTGCGCAAACCGCCGCGCGGCCTCGGCGGACATGTGGTGCTGCTCGGTCTCGGCAAGATCGGCACCCGGGTGCTGACCCGGCTGCGTGAGCTGAACGTCCCCGTGGTGTGCGTGGAGTCCGACCCGGAGGCGCGGGGCCTGGCGACCGCGCGGCGGCTGCGGGTGCCGGTGGTGCTCGGCGACGTCACCCAGGAAGGCGTGCTGGAGGCCGCCAAGATCCACCGGGCGTACGCGCTGCTCGCGGTGACCAGCGGCGACACCACCAACCTGGAGGCGGTGCTGTACGCGCGCACCGTACGGCCCGATCTGCGGGTGGTGCTGCGGCTGTACGACGACGACTTCGCCACCGCCGTGTACCGGACCCTGCGGGCCGCCTACCCGCAGGCGCTGACCCGCAGCCGCAGCGTCACCCATCTGGCCGCGCCCTCCTTCGCCGGGGCGATGCTCGGCCGGCAGGTGCTGGGCGCGATCCCGGTCGGCCGCAGGGTCCTGCTCTTCGCCGCCGTGGACGTGGCCGGGCACCCCCAGCTGGAGGGCCGCACGGTGCGGGAGGCCTTCCGCGCCGGCTCCTGGCGCGTCCTGGCCCTGGAGGGCCGCACCGACACGGCACCCGACCACGTACTGGAGAAGGGCGACCGGGTGGTGGTGGCCGTCACCCGCAGGGGCCTCGCGCAACTGCGCTGACCCCAGCCCCGCCCGCCGGCCCGGCAGGGCTACGCCCGCGGCAGGTGCCGTGCCGCGAAGTCCATCTCCAGGCGGACCTGTTTGATGCGTTCGTCCACCACCAGGGAGCCGTGGCCCGCGTCGTAGCGGTAGACCTCGTGGGTCGCGCCGCGGGCCTCCAGGCGCTTGACGTAGGTGTCGATCTGGCGGATCGGGCAGCGGGGGTCGTTGACACCCGCCGAGATGTAGACCGGCGCCTTGACCTGGTCGACGTAGGTCAGCGGGGAGGACGCCTCGAAGCGCTCGGGGACCTCCTCCGGGGTGCCGCCCAGCAGGGTGCGGTCCATGGCCTTCAGGGCCTCCATCTCGTCGTGGTACGCGGTGACGTAGTCCGCGACGGGCACGACCGCGATGCCCACCGCCCACGCGTCGGGCTGGGTGCCGATGCCGAGCAGGGTGAGATAGCCGCCCCAGGAAGCGCCGGTGAGGACCAGGCGGCCGGGGTCGGCGAGGCCGGACGACACCGCCCAGTCGCGGACCGCCGCCACATCCTCCAGCTCGATCAGGCCCACACGGTGCTTCAGGGCGTCCGTCCAGGCGCGGCCGTACCCCGTCGAGCCCCGGTAGTTGACGCGGACCACCGCGTACCCCTGGTCGACCCAGGCGGCCGGGCCCGCGGCGAAGGAGTCGCTGTCGTGCCAGGTGGGACCGCCGTGCAGGTCGAAGACCGTGGGGAGGGGGCCCCTCGCGCCCGCCGGCTTCTGGACCAGGGCGTGGATCCGGCCGCCGGGGCCCTCCACCCAGGCGTCCTCCACCGCCACCGACGGCGGGCTCGCCAGACCCGGCGGGTCCAGGACGACCCCGCCGGACGTGGAGCGCACGGCCGGCGGCTCCTCGGCCGAGGACCACAGGTACTCCACGCTGCCGTCGGGACGGGCCGTGGCACCGGAGACCGTGCCGGGCGGGGTGGGGATACGGGTCAGCTCGTGGTTCGCCAGGTCGAAGCGGAACAGCTCGCTGCGGGCCTCGAAGCTGTGCGCCACGAGGAGGGCCGAGCCGTCCGGATACCACTCGGCGCCGACGTCGCCCGGCAGGTCCAGGGCGAGGTCGGTCTCCTCGCCCGAGGCCACGTCCCACACCAGCGGCTCCCAGCGGCCGCGGCGCTGGTGGCCGATGAGCAGGCGGGTGTCGCCCTCGACGGGGGCGAAGCCGAGCACCTCCAGGCCCAGCTCCTCGGTGCCGTCCTTGGTGTCGTCCAGCTCGGCGACCGTCGTGCCGTCCGGGCGCAGCACGCGCAGCGCCGCGTGCATGGCGTCGCCGTGCTCGGTGTGCTCGACGGCGATCAGGGTGCCGTCGTGCGAGAGGTCGCCGACGCCCGCGGACTCGCGGTGCCGGTAGATCTCGACCGGGTCCTCTCCCTGCCGGGCGAGGTGGATCGTCGTGCCGTCCTCGTCCGTGGAGCGGCCGACGACCGCCGTGCGCCCGTCGCGGGCCAGGGCCAGGCCGGCCGGGTAGGAGGGCTCGAGGCCGGGGACCGCGGGCTCCGCCTCGCCGCCCGCGAAGGACTGGCGGCGCCAGATGCCGAACTCGTCGCCGTCCTTGTCGTCGAACCACCAGATCCAGGCGCCGTCCGGGGAGAGCACGCCGTCCGTCGTGCCGTTCGGCCGGTCCGTCGCCTGGCGCTGCTCGCCCGTCGCGCGGTCCCAGACGTACAGCTCGTACGTCCCCGTCGCGTTCGACACGAACAGGGAGCGGTGCGGTGCGTCCTCCGCCCAGTCGGGCAGCGACACCCGCGGCGCCCTGAACCGCTTCTCCCAGTCCGGCATGTCCTGCGTGCTGTTCTCGCTCATGGCCCCAGTCATGCGCCCATACTGCCTGGCCGCGCCGTCAATTGGGTGGCCGCTGCCCGCAGCCTGTGGATAACTTTAGGATCATGACCGTGCAACGACCGCCGACGTCCGTCCCCTCGAACTGGCGCGAGGACAACCGGGCCATGTGGGACGAAAGGGTCCCCATCCATGTCGCGGGTGATTTCTACGACCTCGACGGCTTCCGCGCCCGCCGGGACGTCCTGCGGGACTTCGAGACGGCCGAGGTCGGCGACGTCACCGGCAAGACCCTGCTGCACCTGCAGTGCCACCTCGGCACCGACACCCTCTCCTGGGTCCACCGCGGCGCCGCCCGCGTCGTCGGCCTGGACTTCTCCGCCCCGGCCGTGGAAGCAGCCCGCGCCCTCGCGGCCGGCCTCGGCCACGGCCCGGAGCGCGCCGCCTTCGTCACCGGCGACGTGTACGACGCGGCGCGGGCGGTGCCCGAGGCGTCGTACGACATCGTCTACACCGGGCTCGGCGCGCTGTGCTGGCTGCCCGACATCCGCCGGTGGGCCGAGACGGCCGCCTCCCTCGTGGCTCCCGGCGGCTTCCTCTACCTCGCCGAGTTCCACCCGTTCACCGACTGCCTGGACGACGCGACCGGCACCCGGATCGTGCGCGACTACTTCGCGCGCGACGCCCAGGTGTGGGACGAGCCCGGCACCTACGCCGACCTGGGCGCCGCGACGGTCCACAACCGCAGCGTGCAGTGGCAGCACACCCTCGGGGACGTGGTCTCCGCGCTCGCCGCGGCCGGGCTGCGCATCGAGTTCCTGCACGAGCACGACGTGTCGCTCTTCCCCCGCTTCGAGAACTTCGAAGTGCGCGACGGCCACCACCGGTTCCCGGCCGGTCACCCGCGTATCCCGCTGATCTACTCGCTGAAGGCCGCCAAGGGCCAGGGCGGGGGCTGAGACACCAGGGGCCGGGGCAAGGGGCCAGGGTCCAAGGGCCCATGGGTCCAAGGGCCGACCCGCGGGCGGGCGCCGGGCGGTGGCGCCGTACCGTGGAGGGCGTGTACCGGTTTCTGCTGACACCCCGCTGGTGGGGCATCAACGTCTTCGTGCTGCTCGCCATCCCGTTCTGCATCTTCATGGGATCGTGGCAGCTGAGCCGGTTCGAGGGGCGGGTGCACGACAGCCGCGCCGCGACCAAGCAGGCCGCCTCCGACCAGCGGGAGACCGCGAGGCCGCTGGACTCGATGCTGCCCGTCGACAAGGCCACCTCGGGACGCCGGGTCACCGCGCGCGGCCGCTACGGCACGCAGCTGCTGGTGCCCGGCCGGCAGGTGGGCGAGAAGAACGGCTTCTACGTCCTCACCCTGCTGCGCACCGGCTCCGGCAAGGCGCTGCCGGTGGTGCGGGGCTGGCTGCCGGGCAAGGCGGACGCGGCGAAGGCCTCGGCCCCGCCCGCCGGTGAGGTCACCGTCACCGGCGCGCTCCAGGCCTCCGAGACGCCCGGCGACAACGGCGTCAGCGCGGCCGGCGGACTCCCCGCCGGGCAGACGGCGGCGATCAGCTCGGCGTCGCTGGTGAACCTGGTGCCGTACAGGCTGTACGACGCCTGGGTCACCCTCGACAAGGCCGACTCCGGGATGAAGGCCGTGCCCGCGAGCGCCCCGGCGGGCACCGGCCTGGACCTGAAGGCCTTCCAGAACCTCGGCTACACCGGCGAGTGGTTCGTCTTCGCCGGCTTCGTGGTCTTCATGTGGTTCCGCCTGATCCGGCGCGAGGCGGAGGCGGTACGGGACGCGGAGCTGGGGCTTGTGCCCGAGGAGCCGGGAGAGCCGGAGGAGTCGCAGACCCCGGCGCCGGTGAGCGCCCCGTAGCCGGGCAGGTCTACGACCCCGCCAGCACCCCGGTGTAGTACACGGTCCCGGCGCACTCCGCCGGCACCGTCGCCGATGCCGAGGGCGAGCCGCCCTGTGCCGTGTGGGTGACCACGACGCTGCCGTCCGCCGTGCCCCCGGTGGCCGGCTGGGCGGTCGTGCCCGCCGTCGTGGCCCCCGTGGCCGAGCCGCCCGTGGCACCCGCGTTCTGGCTGGGCGTCGGGTCCGGTGTGGCGCCGCCGGTGGCCGAGCCGCCGGTCGTGGTGGTGCCGCCGGTGGTGGGACAGGTCTGCGAGGGCACGAAGGCGAACTTCTCGTCGTAGGCCGCGCCGGGCTGCAGCACCAGCCCGGAGACCTCCAGCGAGGGATCGGGCAGTCCGGTGGCCGCGTCCCCGGCCGTGTGGCGGGCGGTGGTGATCTTGGCCTGGTCGGCCGCGCCCCGGGCGGTGGGGGTGACGGTGCCGGCGCCGGCGACGCTGCAGGCGGCGGCGGAGACGTTGGCGACCTTGAAGGTGCCGTAGACGATGCCCGCGGAGTCGGGGGCGTCGGTGCTTCCGGTGGCGGAGCCGAGCTGGGCCGCCGTGCACGGCGGGACACCGCCGGCCGCCAGGGTGGGGGTCGGGCCCGCGCCGCCGGTGGAGCCGGTGGCACCGCCGCCGCTCCTGCCCTTCTCGCCGGGCCTGCCGGACTGCCTGCCCGGCTTGGTGCTCGCGGCGCCGGAGTCCTGCGTGCCGCCCGCGTCGCCGCTCCTGTCCTTGTCGTGCCCGGTGCCGCCCTGGGCCTGGGAGGACTGGCCGGCCATGGCGGTGTTGGGGTCGGCGCCGCCGGAGTCCGACACATGCACGAGGGCGGGGATCGCGGTGCCGAAGAACAGGGCCGCGGCGGCCGTCCCGACGACGGCCCGGCGCTTGCGGGCCCGCCGGGCGGGCACGGCCCGGCGCAGATGCTCCAGCGTGCCGGTGCGCGGCTCGAGGCCGTCGACGGCGGAGTGCAGCAGGCGCCGCAGGCCCAGTTCGTCCGGGCCGAGCCCCTCGAGGTCCGGGCCGAGCCCCTCGGGGTCCTTCTCGTCGGGGCCGTGGTTCACAGTTCCGTTCCCAGCGTGCGATTGCGTGTGCTCTTGCTCATGCCGCTTCGTCGGTTCGTGCCAGGCGAAGGGCTCGTGCCGTTCGTGGGAGTGACGTGCATCGGAATCGCCCCCTGCCTCTCGCTCGCTCATGCTGTCTCTCGCCCGCTCACGCCGGCGCCTCCATGGCCACCCGCAGCGCGGCGATGCCACGCGAGCCGTACGCCTTCACCGAGCCCAGGGAGATCCCGAGGGTCTCGGCGACCTGGGCCTCGGTCATGTCGGCGAAGTAGCGCAGCACGAGGACCTCGCGCTGGCGGCGCTGGAGCCCCTTCATCGCCTTGATCAGGTCCCGGCGCTCCAGCTGGTCGTAGGCGCCCTCCTCCGCGCTCGCCATGTCGGGCATCGGCTTGGAGAGAAGCTTCAGGCCGAGGATGCGCCGGCGCAGCGCGGACCGGGAGAGGTTGACGACCGTCTGGCGGAGGTAGGCGAGGGTCTTCTCGGGGTCGCGGACGCGTGCGCGCGCGGAGTGCACGCGGATGAAGGCCTCCTGGACGACGTCCTCGCAGGAGGCGGTGTCGTCGAGGAGCAGTGCGGCGAGGCCGAGCAGCGAGCGGTAGTGCGCGCGGTAGGTCTCGGTGAGGTGGTCGACGGTGGTCCCGGCGACCGCGGGCGCCGCCGCCGAGGTCTCGTCGGACCCGTCTCGCTGACCTGGGATGCGGGCGGGCCGCGCGGCGGGCATGGGCGCGATCACCGGCATGCCGCCGGGCGTGCGGGGCCGGAGCACCGCACGGGGCGGCCGGAGAGCCGCGGTGCCGCGGGCCGCGCTGAGTTCGAGTACCTCTGCCACGCCTGTTGGACGCGTCCGACCCCGCCAGGGTTGTACGCGCCGGGCGTCACATGTGCGACAACCGGCGGTGCCTCAAGTGCCGTCATGCGTCCCGCTCTTCCCTTATGTCCCATGCGACCGAAGCCTCCCCACGCCTCGGTCACGACGTCCCCGCGCCAGGATCGTTCGCCCCCCGGGCCCCGCAAGGATGACCGCAAAGACGCTCCCCGCCCTGCAAGCGGTTGCGGAGGGCGGGGAGAAGAATCCTTCGATGATCCTCTGTTGCCGTACGGCTTGGATCAAGTGGTCCGGACCATGCTCCTGGACACACTTCTTACGCAGATCCTACGAATCCTGCGAACGGCACCGGAGGCGAGTGGGTCTCAGCTGAACTCGGCGGCGACCAGCTCCGCGATCTGCGCGGTGTTCAGCGCGGCCCCCTTGCGGAGGTTGTCGCCGCACACGAACAGCTCGAGCGCGGTCGGGTCGTCCAGGGCCCGCCGCACCCGGCCCACCCAGGTCGGATCGGTGCCCACGACGTCCGCCGGGGTGGGGAACTCACCGGCGGCCGGGTCGTCGTACAGCACCACACCGGGCGCCGTCGCGAGGATCTCCCGGGCGCCGTCCACGCTCACCTCGCCCTGGAAGCGGGCATGGACGGTCAGCGAGTGCGTGGTGACCACGGGCACCCGGACACACGTCACGGCGACCGGCAGCTGGGGCAGCCCGAGGATCTTGCGGGACTCGTCGCGGACCTTCATCTCCTCCGACGACCAGCCGTCCTCCCTGAGCGATCCGGCCCACGGGACGACGTTCAGCGCGACCGGCTCCGGGAAGGGCCCGGTGTTGTCCCCGACCGCCCGCCGTACGTCACCGGGGCTGGTGCCCAGCTCGGTGCCGGCCACCAGGGACAGCTGGGCGCGCAGCGCCTCCACGCCGGCCCGCCCGGCCCCGCTCACCGCCTGGTACGACGACACCACCAGCTCGCGCAGCCCGAACTCGGCGTGCAGCGCGCCCAGGGCGACGATCATCGTCAGGGTCGTGCAGTTGGGGTTGGCCACGATCCCGCGCGGGCGGACCCGTACGGCGTGCGGGTTGACCTCGGGCACCACGAGCGGCACCTCGGGATCCAGCCGGAAGGCGGCCGAGTTGTCGACGACGACCGCACCGCGCGCGGCGGCGATCGGCGCCCACTGCGCGGCGACCTCGTCGGGGACGTCGAACACGGCGATGTCGACCCCGTCGAAGGCGTCCTCAGTCAGGGCGGCCACCTCGACCTCCTCCCCGCGCACGGCCAGCTTGCGGCCGGCCGAGCGCGGCGAGGCGATCAGGCGGATCTCGCCCCAGACGTCCGCGCGCTGGGACAGGATCTGGAGCATGACCACGCCGACGGCCCCGGTCGCTCCCACGACCGCGAGCGTCGGCTTGCCGGTCATCGTCGTACGCCTCCGTACGTCGTGGAGACGGTCATCGGCCGGTGCCGCCGTAGACGACGGCCTCGTCGGTGTCGGAGTCGAGCCCGAAGGCGGTGTGCACGGCACGGACGGCCTCGGCCACGTCGTCCTTGCGGGTGACGACCGAGATGCGGATCTCGGAGGTCGAGATCAGCTCGATGTTCACGCCGGCGTCGGACAGCGCCTCGAAGAACGAGGCCGTGACGCCCGGGTTGGTCTTCATACCCGCGCCGACCAGCGAGATCTTCCCGATCTGGTCGTCGTAGCGCAGGGAGTCGAAGCCGATGCCCGGCCGGTTCCTCTCCAGCGCGTCGATGGCCTTGCGGCCCTCGGTCTTCGGCAGCGTGAAGGAGATGTCCGTCAGGCCCGTGGAGGCGGCGGACACGTTCTGCACGACCATGTCGATGTTGATCGCCGCATCGGCGATGGTCCGGAAGATCGCCGCGGCCTCACCCGGCTTGTCCGGCACGCCGACGACCGTGATCTTGGCCTCGGAGGTGTCGTGCGCGACACCGGAGATGATGGCCTGCTCCACCTTGTGGTCCCCAATCGGCTCACTGCTGACCCACGTGCCCTGCAGCCCGCTGAAGCTGGACCGGACGTGGATCGGGATGTTGTAGCGGCGGGCGTACTCCACGCACCGGTGGAGCAGCACCTTGGACCCGGACGCGGCCAGCTCCAGCATGTCCTCGAAGGAGATCCAGTCGATCTTCTTCGCCTTCTTCACCACACGCGGGTCGGCGGTGAACACGCCGTCGACGTCCGTGTAGATCTCGCAGACCTCGGCGTCGAGCGCGGCGGCCAGCGCCACGGCGGTGGTGTCGGAACCGCCCCGCCCCAGCGTGGTGATGTCCTTCTTGTCGGCACTCACGCCCTGGAACCCGGCGACGATCGCGATGTTGCCCTTGTCGAGCGACTCGCGGATCCGGCCCGGCGTGACGTCGATGATCCGGGCTTTGTTGTGGACCGAGTCGGTGATGACGCCGGCCTGGCTGCCGGTGAAGGACTGGGCCTCGTGGCCCAGGTTTTTGATCGCCATCGCCAGCAGGGCCATGGAGATCCGCTCTCCGGCGGTCAGCAGCATGTCGAATTCACGCCCGGCAGGCATCGGAGAAACCTGCTCGGCGAGATCGATCAGCTCGTCCGTCGTGTCGCCCATCGCGGAAACGACGACGACAACCTGGTTGCCGTTCTTCTTCGCTTCCACGATCCGCTTGGCGACGCGCTTGATGCCTTCGGCATCGGCTACGGAGGAGCCTCCGTACTTCTGCACGACAAGGCCCACGTGCGCTCCTCGCTCGGTTCGTTTGTGTCGGCTCAGTCTAACGAGCGCCCGAATTCCACCACCCTGCTCCCGCATGGTGAGACATCCGCCGCCCGCGTCGGTCCTCTGCCCAGCCTCTGGCGCACCACGCGGAAAAGTGCCCCGTGTCACAGCCGCAACCGCATTAAATTTCAACGATCAAGAGCACGACATGAATGCTCATGGGGGTGCGGCATGACGGAGACACTGCTCGCGGCGACCGTCCTGCTCGGCGCGAGCGTGCAGTGGCTGACCGGGATGGGTTTCGCCCTGGTCGCCGTACCGGCCCTGGTGCTGCTGCTCGGTCCCGCCCAGGGGGTGATCCTCGCGAACTGCGCCGCGGGCGCGATCAGCGTCGTCGGCCTGGCGCGCGGCTGGCGCCGGGTCCGCCCGGCGGCGATGGTCCCGCTGTGCCTGGCGGCGGCCTGCACGGTCCCGGCGGGCGCCTGGACGACCCGTCAGCTCCCCCGCCCGGTCCTGCTGTTGACGATGGGCGCGCTGGTGACGGCGGCCGTCCTCCTGGTGCTGCGCGGCACCCGGGTCCCGGCCCTGCGAGGCGGCACGGGCGCGGTGACAGCGGGCGCGCTGGGCGGCTTCATGAACGCGGCGGCGGGGGTGGGCGGACCACCGGTGTCCCTGTACGCCCTCAACGCGGGCTGGACGGTGCGGGAGTTCGTCCCCAACGCCCAGTTCTACGGCGTGGCCGTCAACGCCTTCTCGATCGCCGCGAACGGCGCGCCCCGCCTGACGGCACCCCAGTGGGCGGTCACCGCCGCGGCCATGACGGCGGGCGCGCTCATCGGCAACGCAATCTCCACCCGCGTCCCCGAACGCCGCGCCCGCCACCTGGTCCTCCTCCTGGCCCTGGCGGGCGGTGCCACGACGATGACGAAGGGCCTGTGGGGGATGTGGCTCGGCCGCTAGGGTGCGAGTCGTGCGCGTACTTCTGGTGGGTCCGGTGGGGGACGACGAGACGGTGGCCGGGCCCCCGAGGCGCGCCCTGCGGGCGCACGGACATGACGTGACCATCGCGGACGACCGCGTACGCGGCGGGAGCGGCGCGGCATGACCGACCACAGCGTTCAGGACGCATGGCGGCAGGACGTCGAGGACTGCCTGGCCTGGAAGTCGGCGCGGCCCGAGGGCCGGGAGCGGGCGGAGGCCCTCAAGGGCGAGGCCTGGAAGGTCACGGGCCGGCTGGCCGAGCTGTACGTGTCCGCCCGGGACTCGCTCCTCGACGACCCCTGGCACGACCCGGATCTCGCCCGGCGCACAGCCCGCAGGACCAACCAGCTGATCCACTGGCTCCGGCAGGACACGCACGAGGCGGAAGGCTTCCTCGCCCCGGGCGAAGCGGCGCTGCTCGCCCTGCTCCCCTTCCTCCACCAGGTGCACCGTGCCCGCACCTCGGCCGGTCTGTCCCACGTCGACCCGACGGACCTCGGACGGCAGGCCTCGGGCGGTCCGGAGCGCCAGATGTACGAGGTGCTGCTGCGCGGACACGAACGCCTGGTCCGCCGGACCGAACTCGGCCACCTGAAGGACCGCAGGAACGGGCGGCCGGAGATCGGCTGGTGGCTGTTCGGGCAGTGGGCAGGACGCCAGCCGGGACGGCTGGGCGACCTGCTGGCGGACCTGGACGCCGATCCGGCCGGCCTCGGGGTCGTCCTCGATCCGGAACTCCTCTCCCGCCTCCTCGCCTCGGTCCACGCGCGCCCGAAGGAACTGTTCGACCCCGCCCGGCCGGAGCATCTGCGTGCCGACGCCTTCCAACTCGACTTCTACGGCCGCGACTTCCAGAGCATGCGGGAGCGGCTCGTGGGCCCGCTGTTCGCCGTGGCCCACGGCATGGCGATCGAGGTCACGCAGCTGCCGTCGGTGATCGTCCGGCACGTGGGCATCCCCGACCCCCTGGACACCGCCCGGCTCCTCACCACCGTCCGGTCCGCGTCCTGGCAGCCCAGGGGCGAGGGGCTCGGCCTGAAGGCGGGCTGCGGCCACCCGGCCGTCGCGGCGGCGCTCACCGAACACACGCACCAGCTGGAGTCGCTGCTGCGGACCGTACGGCGCGCCGGGGACCCGGCCCTGTCCGCGCTGCCGGTCTACACGGCGGCGGACGAGGTGCGGGAACTGGACGAGCAGGGCCGCGCGGTCCCGGTGGACGGGGTGATCCGCTTCCGCCTCGACGAGGAACGCGTCCAGGAACTCCTCATGGGCGAGAACCTCTACCGCGACCGCTCCCTCGCCATCCGCGAGCTGTACCAGAACGCGCTGGACGCCTGCCGCTACCGCAGGGCCCGCACCCAGGCCCGCGAGTCCTTCAGCAGCTACGAGGGCCGGATCGACTTCGTCCAGGGCTACGACCGGCAGGAGGGCCGGCACTACCTCGAGTGCCGCGACAACGGCGTGGGCATGGACGAGGTCACGCTGTCGGAGGTCTTCGCCCAGGCCGGGGTCCGCTTCACGGACCTCCCCCGCTACCAGGAGGAACACCGGGAGTGGCACTCCCGGGGCATCACCATCCATCCCAACAGCCGTTTCGGCATCGGCGTGCTGAGCTACTTCATGCTCGCCGACGAGGTGCGGGTGACGACCTGTCACATGGATGCCCGAGGCGGCAGCCCGCGCGAACTCACCGTCCTGATCAGCGGCCCGGGTCACTACTTCCGCGTACGTTCCACCGGCCGCCCGGGGACGATCGGCACGACGGTCCGGCTCTATCTGCGCGACGCGGACCAGGCGCCGTCGTGCGTGGCCGTGCTGCGGCGGCTGCTGGGCATCTCGGAGTTCCGGACGACGGCGGTGCAGGGGACGCAGTCGGCGCAGTGGACGCCCGGGGTGCTGCTGCCCCGCAGGGGCGGCGGGCGCTCCAGCAGCCTGGAGGCCCACGGCGAGTTGCTCGCGGCCCCCGAGACGGCGGACGGCCAGGTCGTCTGGTGCGAGCGTGGCGGAGCTGTCCTGGTCGACGGGATCTTCACCGAGCCGCGGGTGCGCCGGGGGGTGCTGGCCGACCCGAAGGAACACCGCGGACTGCGTGGTGTGGTCGTGAACCTGATGGGGGAAAGCAGGCCCAAGCGGCTGTCCGTCGACCGTACGGAGATCCTGGACGAGGACGTGTGCGCGACGGTGGAGCGGCTCGTCATAGCCGCCCTGCCGGTCCTCCTCGAGTCCGGCAGCGGTCTGCTGAACGCGCGCTGGCTGGCCGAGATCGCCGACCAGAACCCCCGGCTCGCCGACATCGTGACCGAGGCGGCCGGAGCGGCCGGCTGCGAACTGGAACTGCACGGCCGGCCGGCGCCGGTCGCGGTTGCCGGGTTCTACCCTCCGGATGCCGAGATCGTCCGTGATCCGTCCGACGACTGGCCCCGCCCGGACCGGGCCGCGGACAACGAGGATCCCGACGACAGCACAGTGCTGTGGCGGCTGCTGGCCCACCGTCCCCACGCCGACCTGGCCGCGCTGACCCGGCTCGTGCCGGAACTCGACGAGGTGGCGAGCGTACTGCCCGCCCTGCCGTCGGATGTTCTCCTGCGCAACCGGTCCATCAGGAGTCTGAGCACACAGCACATCCCGCCAGGACACGTGCTCTCCATCGCGGAGTCCCTGGGGAAGCCCTACGCCGACGTACGGACGCGGATGAAAGAGCTGCGCCTGGAGCCACCGCAGCCACGCGACAGCCGGTCCCCGGGTGACGAGACCGACCTGGCCCTGCTCAGCGAGTCCCTGCGAGCCTCGTCGGGCGTGTGGCTCCACCCCCGGTGGCCGGTCCCGCCGGGCCACCTCGTCGCCGCCCACTTCGAACTGGACATCAGTGTGCGCGAGGCCGCGCGGCGACTGCGGGCGTTCGGCTTCACCGTCCCGGAACCGGAGCCGTCGGCGGACAACCCGGACGACCGGATGCCACGACTGCTCAGCAGAGATCTGGACGGCAAGAACTGGCTCGTCGCCGGTGACACCGTGCCGCCCGCCCATCTGGTCCAGGCCCACTTCGAACTCGGCCTGAGTGTTGAGGAAGCCGCCAGGTGGCTTCGCGCGTACGGCCTCTGCGTCCCCGAAACGGGTCCGAAGGCGAACGCCCCTGGCCCTCATACCCTGCGGCTGCTCAGCAGCAGACTGGCCGGGTCATCGGGGCTGGACCCGAGGAGTCCGGTACCGGTCCGCCATGTGTTCCATGCCGCCGCGGCCCTGGGCCGTTCCGTCCCCGAGGTGATCGGGGAACTGCAGGACTACGGATTCCAGCTCACCCCCGGATTCACGTTCGACCGCAGGATCGGCGATCTGCTCGGGAAGGCGGAGGAGTTCGGGTGGGAGGCACACCACTGGGAAACGGTGGAGGGCGACGGCTCCGTACCCCCGGGCCTCTTGGCGAGCGTCGCGGCCGCCCGGGGTACGTCCCTGCGTGAACTCGGCTCATGGATCGCCGACTTGGGTTTGAGACCTCCCGACTCACTGCCCGAGCGAGCGGATGCCGCGGACGGCGTGATCCTCGACCACCAGCACGTCGGCAGGGGAACGCCTCTCTGGATCAGGCCGGGCAGCCGGATCAGCCCGCTTCACGTGGCCTTGGCCGCACTCAGCACCAGGATGTCCCCGCGGGACGTGGTGTCCCGGCTCCGGTCCTACGGTATCGCCACCCCGACGGCGCCATTCCCCGAGGAGGCCGAGCCGTACGACCCGAAGATTCTCCGCCCCCTACGGGGTGGCCCGGCCCTGTCTCCGCAACGGCCCGTGCCGGTCGGCCACGTGGTCAACGCTTCGGCCAGGCTCCGCATATCGCCTCGCCACGTGGTGGGCCGGCTCGCCCAGTACGGCCTGGCCACACCGCTCGACCACGCTCCGCAGGAGCCGGGACGGTACGACACGGAGCTGGTCCGCGTGGGCGACGGCTTCGGAAACGGCAACGGCTACCTGTCCTGGGACGAGCCAGTACCTCTGCACCACCTCGTCGCCGTCACGTCATACGTGAGCATGGACGTGGCCGAAGCCCGCGCACGACTCACGGCATTCGGCTTCCGGGTCCCCGAGTTCGACCCGGACAGCATCGACGACATCGACCGCGCCCTGTGCACGGGCAGGTCGGGAACACCCGTCCTGCTCAGAAAGCCGGTCCCGGACTTCCTCGCCCTCGCCCGCGCCACACCGCTGCCGACCGACGAACTCCTCGACCGCCTCACCCGCCTCGGCGCGAACCTCCAGCGCGTCACCGACGCCGTCCGCGCCGCCCTCCCCCACGTCCCCGGCCTCGTCATGAAGCCCGGAGCCGGGGAGTGATCCGGAGCCGCTACTTGCCCTGCCGCATCCCCAGCGGGCCGCCGATCTCCTCCGCCATGACCCGGCCCGCCTCGAACTCCAGCGTCTCGTCGCCCATCGTGGCCTGGTCGGTGTCGAGGCCGTCCAGTTCCTCCAGGGGCTGGTTGAGGCGGACGTGGATGAGGACCGACTGGAGGGCGCGCAGGACGGCGGAGGCCGTGGGGCCCCAGTTGGAGAAGTAGGAGAACTGCCACCACCACAGGGCCTCCGTGGTGCGGCCGGCGCGGTAGTGGGCCATGCCGTGGCGCAGGTCGGTGATCACGTCGGCCAGATCGTCGGAGACACGGGCCGGGACCGGGGCCTTGCGGGGCTCGTAGGGGTCGAAGACCTCCGAGTACACGTCCACCGGCTCCAGGAGGCGGGCCAGGTTTTCGCGGAGTCCGTCGACGTCCGGCTCCGGGCCCGGGTCGGGCTCGTAGCGCTCGTCGGGGACGATGTCCTCGTGCGCGCCCAGGCGGCCGCCGGCCAGCAGGAGCTGGGAGACCTCCAGGAGGAGGAAGGGCACGGTCGAGCCGGGCTCGTCGCCCCTCGCCACCTCCGTGACGGCCACCAGGAAGCTCTCGATCTGGTCCGCGATCTGGACCACGAAATCGTCCGGGTTCTGAGCGGTCGCGTGCAGTGTGGCGTCAGACATCTAGAAGTCGTCTCCCCTCGAAGGCGCGGCCGAGGGTCACCTCGTCCGCGTATTCCAGGTCGCCGCCCACCGGGAGGCCGCTGGCCAGGCGGGTGACCTTCAGGCCCATGGGTTTGATCATCCGGGCGAGGTAGGTCGCGGTGGCCTCGCCCTCCAGGTTCGGGTCCGTCGCCAGGATCAGTTCCGTGACCGTCCCGTCGGCCAACCGCGCGAGAAGTTCTCGTATACGCAGGTCGTCGGGACCGACACCCTCGATCGGGCTGATGGCGCCGCCCAGGACGTGGTAGCGGCCGCGGAATTCGCGGGTGCGCTCGATCGCCACCACGTCCTTCGGCTCCTCCACCACGCAGATGACCGACGGGTCGCGGCGCGGGTCACGGCAGATGTTGCACAGCTCCTCCTGTGCCACGTTGCCGCAGGTCGCGCAGAAGCGGACCTTCGCCTTCACCTCCAGCAGGGCCTGGGCGAGGCGCTTCACGTCCGTCGGTTCCGCCTGCAGGATGTGGAAGGCGATCCGCTGCGCGCTCTTGGGACCGACGCCGGGCAGCCGCCCCAGCTCGTCGATGAGGTCCTGGACCACGCCTTCGTACACCGGACTGCCCTTCCTTAAGACCTTTCGGTACGTACCGTAGTTGGCCCGGGCTCAGAACGGCAGACCGGGGATGCCCGTGCCGCCGCCGAGACCCTGGGCGAGCGGGCCGAGCTTTTGCTGCTGGAGCGTCTGCGCGTTCTCGTTGGCCGCCTGTACGGCCGCCACGATCAGGTCGGCGAGGGTCTCGGTGTCCTCCGGGTCGACCGCCTTCGGGTCGATCTTCAGTGCGCGCAGCTCACCGGAGCCGGTCACCGTGGCCCTCACCAGACCGCCGCCCGCCTGCCCGTCGACCTCCGTGTTCGCCAGTTCCTCCTGCGCCCGCTGCAGGTCCTGCTGCATCTTCTGGGCCTGCTGGAGCAACTGCTGCATGTTGGGCTGGCCACCACCGGGAAACACGATCAGCTCCTCTGTGTCCTTCTCGGATTTCTCCGCTGTGCATGAGCCTACGTGGTCCACGCGCCCGTCGCCGCGCCACTCTTTCGAGTGAGAAGTGCAGCAGGCCTATACCTGATCAAGGCCCTCTTCCGAGCGGAAAAGCCGGGAAAGGTACCTCTCGGCCACCCATTGGGCGGTAGGAAGGGTCCCGCGCGTCGGCAGGGCAGCGGCGGGAAATGTCACGCAACGTGACCGGCCGGAATCAGCGGGATCAGCGGGATCATTCGGGATCAGTAGGGAGTGCCGGGTGGGTCAGCCGGAGATGCAGCCCGAGGGTCCGCCTCAGGACGGGCGGGGCGAGGGCGCGGCCGGGCTGCGGCCGGGCGATCTGACCGGGCGGTCCTTCCCGCTCGGGGACTGGGGGGAGCCGGCCGAACGGCTGGACGAGCTGTACCGGTGGGTGGAGCGCGGAGCGCTGCAGACGGCGTCCTGGTACCTGCGTGACCGGGTGTGGAAGCGGCGCGGGGCGCGGGTGCTGCGGACCGGCGCCGCGGCGGGCGCGGCGGCCGGCGCGGCACTGCCGCTGCTGGACCTGACCGGCGCGGCGCACGGGGTGGCACCCTGGGGCTGCCTGGCATTGCTCCTCGCCGTCGCCTGCATCGGCGTCGACCGGTTCTTCGGCGTGACCTCCGGGTGGATGAGGGACGTGGCCACCGCGCAGGCGGTCGCGCGCCGGCTCCAGGCGCTGCAGTTCGACTGGGCCTCCGAGAGCATCCGGGAGGTGCTCGGCCCGGCGGAGGGTACGGCGAGCGAGGCGGCCGAGCGGTGCCTGGGCGTGCTGCGGCGCTTCTCGGAGGACATCACGGAACTGGTACGCACCGAGACGACCGACTGGATGGTCGAGTTCCGCACCGGCGCGGCCCCCCTCGGCATCCAGACCGCGGTCGCCTCCGTGCCGAGGCAGGAGGGCGGCGGCGTTGGAGGCCGCTTCCCGCTCCCCCCGGCGAACGGCACCCGCCCGAACATGCCCAGGCAGCGTCCGCCGGAACCCCGATAGGCTGGGAATCGGCAGGCGGCCGGCCCACCCCGTTGTTCGCCGAAGGTTCAACCACCGCAGCGGCAACGGACGTTACGTCACTGCTTGGTGTACGTCAGGCTCCCCCCGCCGCTCTTCTCCTGCCGCTTGAGCGCGTCGCCCGGCAGCAACGTGATCTCGGTGGCCCCGCCCGGGGTGCAGGAGGAGGCGGGTTCGCCGGAGGTGACGGTGGACGGCCCGATCTCCAGCAGGCCGCCGGAACCCGGCTGCCCGGCCAGCCTGGCCTCGAAGACACAGTGGTACGACCCGCCGTTGTCGGTCGGCCCGTCCGCGACCAGCGTCAGCACGGTGTCGCCCACCTTGCCCTGCCGGATGGTCAGCCGGCGGGTGCTGGTCCCGTCCGTGCTGTCGATCGTGGTCTCCCAGGTGCCCAGATAGCCGTCCGGGACCGCCCCGTCCGCGGGATCGGCGGAGGAGGCCGGCGCGGACGTGCCCGGCGCCGGCCCGCCGGAGTCCCCGCCGCTCGCCGCGGGCGCGGAGGTGGCGACCGCCGGGTGGCTGCCCTGCCCGCCGCCCGGGGTGTGCCCGCCGCCGTTCATCAGCGCGTACACCGACCCGCCCGCCCCCAGCGCCACGACCACCGCGATCACGACGAGCAGCGCGGTCGACCGTCCGCTGCGCCGCTCCACCCCCTCCGGCCCGCCACCCGCCAAGGGCCCGTACGGCGGCGTGGGCCCGAGCCCACCGCCGGCGGGCTGCGGATAGCCGTAGTCACCGGGGACCGTCTGATACTGCGGATACGCCGGGGACGGCGGGTTCGGCGGTGCCACCTGGGTCGGCTGGGTCACCTGGGGATACGGCGGCGCCGGCTGCGGATGCTGCTGCGCCTGCCCGAACGCCGGGGACACCGGAGGCGCCCCGGACACCGGCCCCGGCCCCGGCCCCGGCACAACGGTGGGCAGCCGGTCGGCACCCCCGCCCCCGGGCTCGGCCCCGCCCCCGTCGTCGGACACGGCGGCGTGCTCGGGAGACCCGCTCGGAGAGTTCTGCGGACCGGCGGCGCCCGCCGGCGGCGGAGGCGGAGGCGGAGCGGCACCCGGCGGGTCACCCCGGACGCCCTCCGGCTCCTCGGCCTCCAGCAACTGCACGGCGTGACGGCCGAGTTGAGCGACCAGCACCCCCGGCAGCCAGGGATCCCTGGACCGCCCCCCGGACACGGTGTCCTCCGCCCCGGTCCGCTCCAGCAGCGCGTCCAGCGAGGGCCGGGCGGCGGGATCCTTGCGCAGGCACTGCCGCACCAGGTCGGCGATCCCCTCCGGCACCCCCGTGAGGTCCGGCTCCTCCTGGGCGATCCGGAACATCAGCGCGTGCACACCGCTGCCGGCCGCGCCGAACGGCAGCGCCCCGCTCGCCGCGAACGCCAGCACGGAGCCGAGACAGAAGACGTCGCACGCCGGCGTGATCCGGTCCCCCCGCACCTGCTCCGGCGCCATGAACCCGGGCGACCCGACCAGCCCCCCGGTCCGGGTCAGCTCGTCCCCGCCCGGCGAGGTCGTCTCCAGCGCCCGCGCGATCCCGAAGTCGATCACACGGGGGCCGTCGATCGTCACCAGCACGTTCGACGGCTTCAGATCCCGGTGCACGATCCCCGCCGCGTGGATGTCCTTCAGCGCGTGCGCGAGCCCCGCCGCCAGGATCCGTACCGACCGCTCGGGCAGCGCCCCGTGATCGCGGCCGACGACCTGCTGCAGGCTGGGCCCGGCCACGTACCCGGTCGCCACCCACGGCACGGCGGCCTCGGTGTCCGCGTCGAGCACGGGCGCGGTCCAGTACCCGCCGACCCGCCGCGCGGCCTGCACCTCCTGCCGGAAGCGGGCCCGGAACTCCTCCTGCCGGGCCAGTTCCTCGCGGACGAGTTTCACCGCGACGGTACGGCCCCGCTCCGAGCGGGCCAGATAGACGTGCCCCATGCCGCCGGCGCCCAGCCGTGCCAGCAGCCGGTAGCCCCCGATCCGGTGCGGATCCCCCGGTCCCAGCCTGTCCATGTCTCGCGCCGCCTCCCCCTCTACGTGAGCACGGACTCTACTGAGCAACGGACCCGGGCTGGCGTCCACGGTTCCTAACCGGCCTGCCCAGCCGGAACACGCGGTCGGATGGCCGGTACGTGGACAACCTGTCGTGGAAACCCCCCGTCCACGGAACAAGACGCCGATAGGCCTTCCGCATCGCGGACATCTACGCTCGGCCGCATGACCCCTCAGCCCCATCCCGAAGCCGGTGCCGCGGTGAAGGCCGCGGACCGCGCGCACGTCTTCCACTCCTGGTCGGCCCAGGACCTCATCGACCCGCTCGCCGTCGCCGGCGCCGAGGGGTCGTACTTCTGGGACTACGACGGCAGGCGGTACCTGGACTTCACCAGCGGGCTCGTCTTCACCAACATCGGCTACCAGCACCCGAAGGTCGTCGCGGCGATCCAGGAGCAGGCGGCGAAGATGACGACCTTCGCCCCGGCGTTCGCCGTCGAGGCGCGCTCGGAGGCGGCCCGGCTGATCGCCGAGCGGACCCCCGGCGACCTGGACAAGATCTTCTTCACCAACGGCGGCGCCGACGCCGTCGAGCACGCGGTGCGCATGGCCCGGCTGCACACGGGCCGCCCGAAGGTGCTCTCGGCGTACCGCTCGTACCACGGCGGCACCGAGCAGGCGATCAACATCACGGGCGACCCGCGCCGCTGGGCGAGCGACGGCGCCGCGGCCGGTGTCGTCCACTTCTGGGCGCCGTTCCTGTACCGCTCCCGCTTCTACGCCGAGAACGAGGAGCAGGAGACCGCACGGGCCCTGGAGCACCTGGAGACCACGATCGCCTTCGAGGGGCCCGGCACGGTCGCCGCGATCATCCTCGAGACGATCCCGGGCACGGCCGGGATCATGGTCCCGCCGCCCGGCTACCTGGCCGGCGTCCGCGAGATCTGTGACCGCCACGGCATCGTCTTCATCCTGGACGAGGTCATGGCGGGCTTCGGCCGCACGGGCGAGTGGTTCGCCGCCGGCCTCTTCGGCGTCGTGCCCGACCTGATGACCTTCGCCAAGGGTGTGAACTCCGGTTACGTCCCCCTCGGCGGCGTCGCCGTCTCACAGGAGATCGCCGCCACCTTCGGCAAGCGGCCGTACCCCGGCGGCCTGACCTACTCCGGGCACCCGCTCGCCTGCGCCGCCGCCGTCGCCACGATCAACGTGATGGCCGAGGAGGGGGTCGTGGAGAACGCCAGGAACCTCGGGGCCGCCCTCCTCGGTCCCGCGCTCGCCGAGCTGGCCGAACGCCACCCGAGCGTCGGCGAGGTCCGCGGCACCGGCATGTTCTGGGCGCTGGACCTGGTCAGGAACCGGGAGACCCGCGAGCCGCTGGTGCCCTACAACGCGGCCGGAGAAGCGGCCGCCCCCATGGCCGCCTTCACGGCCGCCGCCAAGCAGCACGGCCTGTGGCCCTTCGTGAACATGAACCGCACCCACGTGGTCCCGCCCTGCAACATCACCGAGGCCGAGCTGAAGGAGGGCCTCGCCGCCCTGGACGCCGCGCTGAGCGTCGCCGACGAGTACACGGCGTAACCGGGCCGTGCCTGCCGCCAGGCAGACCTAACGCGTAAGGTGACGTCTCGTAAGTACTACGAAAGCTACGCGAGCACGTCATCCACGCGCGAGGAGAGACCCGAGCATGCCCGGCAACGGCGCCGTGACGCGCAGCACCCTGCGCCAGCAGATCGCGGACGCGCTCCGCGACGAGGTGCTGGCCGGGCGGCTGCGACCGGGCCGGGCGTTCACCGTCAAGGAGATCGCCGAGCAGTACGGCGTCTCCGCCACCCCCGTCCGCGAGGCGCTGGTCGATCTGTCCGCTCAGGGCATACTCGAGGCCGACCAGCACCGCGGCTTCCGCGTGCCGGAGTACTCCGTCACCGATTACCGGAACATGATCGAGGCGCGCAGCCTGGTCACCGACGGCATGTTCCAGTCCCTCACCGCCGGCCACCCCGCCTTCCGCACCCCGCCGGACGACCCCCGCACGGCCGCCGCCCTGGCCACCGTCCGCCGCCGCGGCGAGGAGGCCCAGCGCGCCGCCGCGGCCGGCGACCTCACCATTCTCATCGGCTACGACCTGCGCTTCTGGCGTGAGCTGAGTGCCCTGTTCGGCAACCCCTACCTCGCCGACTTCCTCAACCGCCTGCGGGTGCAGTCCTGGGTCTGCGCGGTCCAGCACCTCCTGCGCCTGCCCGACCTGCGCGGCCGCCTGTGGGCCGGGCACACGGACCTGGTCGACGCGCTCGCCCGCCGCGAGGCCGACGCCGCCCGCGAGATCGTCGCCGCCTCCAACGCCCACTCCCTGGCGCTGCTGGAACACCTGACCACCGGGTAAGTGACCGGTACCGTGCGCACACGGGGAGCAACCCGGTGCGACAGCGACTACCCTTCCCAGACCACCCCCCTGTGGACCCTTCTGTGTGCGAGGAGCCCTCTTTGGCCTGCGACCTGTGGCTGGTACCGCTCGTGGACGTGTTGTGCCACACCCCCGACAACCCGTTCGCCGAAGAACTCGCCCAGTACAACGACGCGCTGGCGGCGGCCGGCCTCCCGCCGGTGCCCGTGTACCAGTACATGCCGGGCCTGTCCGGCGAGGTCGCCCCCGTGGCCGGCTTCGACTACGACGCCCTCCACTTCCTGCGCCGCGCCTACCTCCTCCAGGTCTGCGGCCTGCCGGTGACGCCGGTCGGCGAACTGGGCGGCGACTACGAGCAGTTGTTGGAGATGTTCGAGTCCACGGCCCAGCAGTCCCATCTCGTCTGGCACTACGACCACGCGGGCGCGTACGTCCCGGTCGACTTCCCGAACCCGCTCTCCAGCGACGAACTCCTCGCGGGCGGCGGCCCGTTGGGCAGCTCTCAGACCCTGTTGAGGGAACTGGAGTACGTGGCCCCGTCGATCGGCATCGACCCGGCGAACCCCCCGGCGGCCCCGGCGGCCCCCACGGCCCCCACGGAGCTGGAGGAACCGGCGCTCCCGGGCCCGTACGACCCGAGCCCCTTCGCCCGCGAACGGCACGTGTGGCTCGGCCTGCACGCGGCGGCGACCCGGTCCCTGGCCCAGGGCTCGATGATCGTCTTCAGCTGAACCGTCACCTCGTACGCCCTGAAGTGACCGTCGGGGCACTCACTGTGCCCTCGCGTCACCTGGCGGGGCGCGGCCGGCGCTGCGAGACTCGGGTGACATGCACGCGCATGAGAGACAAGAGGACCGGGCCACCGCCCGCGCACGGTGACGCCGCGAGCCCGGACGCAGTCCACGCCCGCGCAGCACGCCCTGCCGCGCGGTGCGGGCAACGCGGCGGTGACGCAGGCGCTGCGGCGGGACGAGGACACCGGATCGAGCCGACCAACGCGGCCCTGGCCGGCCGGCTCAAGGGGATGTCCCCGCAGGAGCTGATGAAGTACCTGCTCAAGGATCTGGTGCGCCCGCAGGCGATGCTCCCGAGGCAGCTGAAGATCACCCCGCGGAACATCGAGGTCCCGTAGACGTGATCCGTGGCGGACCGGGAACCGGCGGGAACCGGTCCGCCACGGAAGCGACCCGTACGCCGGCTCAGAAGACCGGCGTACCGTTCTGCGTCAGCTTCCAGTTGACCTTCGCGAAGTCCGCCGGGTCCAGCGTCTTCTTCGCGGTCACGTAGTCGATCATCAGCTGGCGGATCTCGTTCGTCGAGCTGTACGCGATCGGCGCCGAGGCGATGTGCGGGTAGCCGGAGCCGCCGTTGGCCCGGTAGTTGTTGACGGCGACGACGAAGACCTGGTCGTCGGCGACCGGGGAGCCGTTGTAGGAGAGGTTCTTGATGCGGGACCCCTCCGCCTGGGCGATGTCGATCTCGTAGTCGACGCCGTCCGCCACGTCGTACATGTAGTCCCAGAAGCTGTTGGCGTTGGTCAGCGTCGCGGTGTCGACCTTCGTGCCGGCCGGGACCTGGTGGTAGTACTTCGCCGCGTACTCCAGGTAGTCCTTCAGCTGGGCGCCCGTCAGCTTCTTGCCGTACAGGGTGTTGTCGTAGATGTAGAGCCCGGCGATGTCCTTGATGGTGACGTTGCCCTTGGGGATGTCGGCCGTGCGGCTGAAGGGCGCGGCGACCGAGATCAGCGGGAGGGCGGCGTCGGCGGCCGACAGGCCCGCCTTGACCGTGTCCGCCTGGACCTTCTGGATGAAGTCCATGATCGGCACGTCCTTCCAGCAGGACTCCGCCGCCGAGAGGTCCTCGGTGCAGGTGCCGACCGCCGTGTTGACGTACTTCACGACCAGCTCGTGGTCGGCCTGGAGGAGCTTCTTGATCTCCGGGTCCTCGTCCACCGTGTTGGGGTTGAGGGTCTGCGCGGTCTTGCTGACGACCTTCCAGCGGCCGTGCTCCAGCTCGACCTCGAAGTCGAAGACGCTCAGCCGGTAGCCCCAGCAGTACGGCTCGGAGAGGAGGACCTCCTCGCCGGTCTCCTCGTTCTTGACGGTGTACGAGGGGACCTCGACGTGGGTGTGGCCGACGAGGATCGCGTCGATGCCCGGCACCTGCTCGGCGACGAGGTTGGAGGCGTTCTCGACGTAGGGCAGCTCGTCGCCGTACGAGGACGAGCCGTCGAGACCGGAGTGGTCGGTCAGGAAGACCACGTCACAGCCGAGCGCCCGCAGCCGGGGCACGTACTTCTTCGCCTGCTCGACCAGCCCGGGGAAGACCATCTTCCCGCTGACGTTGTCCTTGTCCCACAGGGCGATACCGGGGTTGGTGAGCCCGAGGATGCCGACCTTGATGTCGGGGGCGCCGGGCACGCAGATACGCTTGACGGTGTAGGGGTGGAAGGCGGGCTTCAGCGTCTTCGCGTCGAGCGCGTTCGCGCCGAGCAGCGGGAAGTGGCACTGCCGCTCGAACTTGCGCAGCGTCTCGATGCCGTAGTTGAACTCGTGGTTGCCGAGGGCGGCGGCGTCGTAGCGCATGTGGTTCATGGCCACGGCCATCGGGTGCCTGGGGCCCTTCTTGCCGTCGGTCCCGGTGATCGGGTCGACGCGCGCGAAGTAGTAGGCGAGCGAGGTGCCCTGGATGATGTCACCGGCGTCGACGAGGAGGACGTGGTCCTCGCCCTTGGCCTCCCGCTGCTGCTTGATGAGCGTGGCGACGCGGGCGACACCGACCGAGTTGCCCGCCTTGTCGCTGTAGGCCGCGTCCTTGTAGTAGTCCCAGTCGAAGACGTGGCTGTGCAGGTCGGTCGTGCCGAGGATGGAGAACTTCCAGGTGCGCGGGTGGTGTTCGCGCTTCTGCTCGGCCGCCTGGGCGGGGGCCGCGGCAACCGTCCCGGCCGCGGCGACGGCCGCTCCGGTGACGGCCGACTTCTTCACGAACTCCCGGCGGTTCATGGGACTGACGGGCATTCAGGGCTCCTGGAGCGAGGAAGAGGGAGGAGTGGGCGGAACGCGGGCAACTACCCGCGTAGATGCTTGCCTTCTGATCTTCCCCTGAGAACCACGAACAGCCCAAGGGCCGGTCAAGGAACTTCATGTCCATGACCGGCCCGTGAAGCGGAGTTGAACGACAGGGACTACAGGAAGGAGTTGACCTCGATCGTCTCGTCCCGGCCCGGGCCCACGCCGATCGCGGAGATCGGGGCGCCGGACATCTCCTCGAGCGCCTTGACGTAGTTCTGGGCGTTCTTCGGCAGGTCCGAGAAGGACTTCGCCTTGGTGATGTCCTCGGACCAGCCCGGCAGGGTCTCGTAGACCGGCTTCGCGTGGTGGAAGTCGCTCTGCGAGTACGGCAGTTCCTCGACGCGCTTGCCGTCGATCTCGTACGCCACGCAGACCGGGATCTCCTCCCAGCCGGTCAGCACGTCCAGCTTGGTGAGGAAGAAGTCGGTCAGGCCGTTCACGCGGGTCGCGTAGCGGGCGATGACCGCGTCGAACCAGCCGCAGCGGCGGTCACGGCCGGTGGTCACACCGCGCTCGCCGCCGATGCGGCGCAGCGCCTCGCCGTCCTCGTCGAACAGCTCGGTCGGGAACGGACCGGCGCCGACGCGGGTCGTGTACGCCTTCAGGATGCCGATGACCCGGCTGATCTTCGTCGGGCCGACGCCGGCGCCGGTGCAGGCACCGCCGGCGGTCGGGTTGGAGGAGGTGACGAAGGGGTACGTGCCGTGGTCGATGTCGAGGAGGGTGCCCTGACCGCCCTCGAACAGGACGACCTTGTCCTCCTCCAGCGCCTGGTTGAGGACCAGCACGGTGTCGGCGACGTACGGCTCAATCTTCTCGGCGTAGCCCAGCAGCTCCTCGACCACCTGGCCGACGGCGATCGCGCGCCGGTTGTAGAGCTTGGTGAGGATCTGGTTCTTGACGTCGAGGGCCGCCTCGACCTTCTGGGTCAGGATCGACTCGTCGTACAGGTCCTGGACCCGGATGCCCACACGGTTGATCTTGTCGGCGTAGGTGGGACCGATACCGCGCCCGGTCGTACCGATCTTCCGCTTTCCGAGGAAGCGTTCCGTCACCTTGTCGACGGTCACGTTGTACGGCGTGATGATGTGCGCGTTACCACTGATCAGGAGCTTGGACGTGTCGACGCCACGCTCGTTCAGACCGCTCAGCTCGGAGAGCAGGACCGACGGGTCGACGACGACGCCGTTGCCGATGACCGGGACACAAGTAGGCGAGAGGATTCCGGAAGGGAGGAGGTGGAGCGCGTACTTCTGGTCGCCCACGACGACCGTGTGGCCGGCGTTGTTGCCGCCCTGGTAGCGCACTACATAGTCCACCGAGCCACCGAGCAGGTCGGTCGCCTTTCCCTTGCCTTCGTCACCCCACTGAGCACCGAGCAGCACAAGTGCGGGCACGCGCGTACACCCCTTCCGGGCGGGGCATGTCCAAGGTCGGGGGCGTGGGCGTAAGGTTCACCGCCGCGTGCCACAGCGACCGCCGTTGGTCGCACAACCGTCGGACCGGATGCCCCGGAATAGACGAAGCCCCTGGCGCAATAGCGCAAGGGGCTCTTGCACAAAGATGCTACCCGAGGAAGCGAGGCAGGACCGAGGTGGCGACTTTCGCGACGTCCGAGCAGCTGCTGGTGATCATCGATCCGGCGGCACGGCAGACGGACGGCGAGTCCGTCCGAATCGCGAAAGACGTGCTCAGCGCGGGTGCGGCGGCGAAAATGTGCCTCCCGGACGGTCCCGAGGAGTTCGCCCGGGCGCTGGGCCGAAGGGGTTCCAGGAGGCCGGTGGTGATCGGCGACGACCGCGCCCTGATCCGCGCGGTCACCCAGCTGCACCGGGAGCGGGAGCTTGCCGAGTGCGGTCTGTCGGTGGTCCCGGTCGGCGAGACGTCCCTGGCGGAGTCCCTGGGCGTGCCCTGCGGCGCGGTGGCCGCGGCCCGCACGGTCCTGGACGGCACGGAACGCCGCCTGGATCTGCTGGTGGACGACAGCGACGGCGTCGTCCTGACGGAGCTGGCCATCCCCCCGGCCCGCCGGTCCGCCTCCGGGCGGCTGCCCGCCGCCCCCTGGTACCGCGCCCTGGTCCGCACCCTGAACCCCCGCCCGGCCCGCCTCGCGGCCGTCCCCTCCCCGGGCCCGGCCCGGCTCAGGGTGGAGGTCGACGGCGAGACCCTCGTGGACCTGTCCCACCCGGTGGAGGCGGTGACGGTGATACCCACCGCCTCCGGCACGGCGGCGGTGGAGGTACGGCCGCTGTCGGTGGGCGCGGAGGCGACCCCGCTGCGGGCCTCGGGCCGCACGGTGACGGTCACGGGCCCGGACTTCCGCTACCGGGCGGACGCGGCCGTCTCGGGGCCGGTGCGCAGGCGGACGTGGCGGGTGGCGGAGGGCGCGTGGGGACTGGTGCTGCCCTCGGTCTGAGCCGGGCGACATCTCGCACGAACCGCCCACCCAATGGTCTGGTGACAAATATTTAACCCAGCCGACCCCTTCCCGCGCCCCCGCCTCGTCCACCATCCTGCTCCATCAGGACCCACCAGGACACATGGACCGGACAGCGAGGGGGCCACCCGATGGCAGTGGACGAGGGCGTCGCCCCGGCGGCGGGCACGGACGGCGGCGAAGTGGTTCACCGGCTGAAACCCAACGCCGTAGGACTGCTGGGCGTCGTGTTCATGGCCGTGGCGACCGCCGCGCCGATCACCGCGATGACCGGGAACGTGCCCTTCATGGTGTCGTCCGGCAATGGCGTCGGGGCACCCGCGAGCTATCTCGTCGCAATGGTCGTCCTGGCAATCTTTTCCATCGGTTTCACCTCGATGGCGAAGCACATCACGTCCACGGGCGCCTTCTACGGCTTCATCTCCTACGGCCTCGGCCGCACGGTCGGCCTCGCCTCCGGACTGCTCGCGACCTTCGCGTACGTCGTCTTCGAGCCGGCCCTGATCGGGATCTTCTCCACCTTCGCGACGACGACCCTGAAGGACCAGACCGGTGTGCACGTGCCCTGGTGGGCCTTCGCCGTGCTGATGCTCGCGATCAACGCGACCGGCACCTGGTTCGGGGTCAGCGTCGCCGAGAAACTGCTGGTGGCGCTGCTGGCGACCGAGGTCACCGTGCTCGCCGCCATGGCGGTGTCGGTCGCGCTGCACGGGGGCGGGCCGCACGGGTTCACCTTCGCGCCCGTCGACCCGGTCAACGCCTTCAAGGGCACGTCCGCCGGGCTCGGGCTCTTCTTCGCCTTCTGGTCCTGGGTCGGCTTCGAGTCGACCGCGATGTACGGCGAGGAGTCCCGCGACCCGAAGAAGATCATCCCCAAGGCCACGATGATCAGCGTCCTGGGCGTCGGCGTCTTCTACGTCTTCGTCTCCTGGATGGCCATCACCGGCAACGGCGAGGCCGAGGCCGTGAAGGCGGCCTCCTCCGCCAACCCGCTCTCGATGTTCTTCAACCCCACCGAGCGCTATGTCGGGCACTGGGCGGTCGACGTCATGCAGTGGCTGATGATCACCGGCTCGCTGGCCTGCGGCATGGCCTTCCACAACTGCGCCGCCCGCTATCTGTACGCCCTGGGCCGCGAGGGCGTCCTCCCCTCGCTCCAGCGCACCATCGGCCGCACCCACGCCCGGCACGGCTCCCCGCACATCGCCGGGCTGGTGCAGACGGCGGTCACCGCGGTGCTGCTCGGCGCGTTCTGGGCCGCCGGCAAGGACCCTTACACCGGCACCTACGTCCTGCTCGCCATCCTCGGCACCATGGCGATCCTCGTCGTCCAGGCCGTGTGCTCCTTCGCGGTGCTCGCCTACTTCCGCTCCCACCACCCCGAGAGCCGCCACTGGTTCCGCACCTTCACCGCACCGCTGATCGGCGGCATCGCGATGCTCGGCGTCGTCGTCCTGCTGGTGTCCAACATGGGCGCGGCGGCCGGTCCCGAGTCCGGCTCGCTGGTCCTGAAGGCGACGCCCTGGCTGGTGGCCCTGGTCGCGACGGCGGGCATCGGCTGCGCCCAGTACCTCAAGCGGCGCTCGCCCGAGCGGTACGCGCTGCTGGGGCGGACGGTGCTGGAAGAGACGAAGGAACGCTGAGCAGGCTCAGCGCTCGTCCTTCTGCTCCCGGTAGGCGCGCCAGCGCTCCATCATCTCGGCCACGTCCTTCTCGATGAACTCGAAGAACTCCAGCGTCTCGGCCAGCCGGCGCCCCGCGGGGGTGTCGGCCCCGAGGCTGGTGACGCCCTCCCGCAGGGCCTCCTCCCAGCGCTTGATGACGGTCTCGCGGCTGGTCAGGGCCTCGTACCACTGGTTGCTGTGCACCCGGTAGCGCTCCCGGCGCGAACCGGGCTCGCGCTCCCTCGAGACCATGTGGACCTGGGCGAGGTAGCGCACGGCGCCGGAGACGGCCGCGGGGCTGATCCGGAGCTGTTCGCCCAGCTCGGCGGAGGTCAGGCTGCCGGCGTCGGAGGCGAGCAGCGCGCCGAAGACCCGGGACGGCATCCGCGGCATGCCCGCCTCGGTCAGCTGGGCGGCGAAGTGTTCCACGAACCGCGAGACCGACACCGGGTCCCGCTGTGCACTCGGCTCCGTCATGCGACTCACCCTAACCGGCATTCATCCGCTTCCTTAACTTCACAACTTTCTGAAAGAAGCGTACGTTCGGAAGCATGACCAAGGCAATCACGGTCTCCGGGCTGCACAAGTCCTTCGGCCGTACCCGCGCGCTGGACGGCCTCGACCTGGACGTCGAGGCCGGCGAGGTGCACGGCTTCCTCGGCCCCAACGGCGCCGGCAAGTCGACCACCATCCGCGTCCTGCTCGGACTGCTGCGCGCCGACACGGGTGCCGCACAGGTGCTGGGCCGTGACCCGTGGCGGGACGCGGTCGAGGTGCACCGCCGCATCGCCTACGTCCCCGGTGACGTCACCCTGTGGCGCAACCTCTCCGGCGGCGAGATCATCGACCTCTACGGCCGGCTGCGCGGGGGCCTGGACCGGGCACGGCGCGCCGCGCTGATCAACCGCTTCGAACTGGACCCCACCAAGAAGGGCCGCACCTACTCCAAGGGCAACCGGCAAAAAGTCGCCCTCGTCGCCGCCTTCGCCTCCGACGTCGACCTGCTCATCCTGGACGAACCGACCTCGGGCCTGGACCCGCTGATGGAGGAGGTCTTCCAGGCCTGCGTCGCGGAGGAGCGCGACCGGGGACGCACGGTCCTGCTGTCCTCGCACATCCTCAGCGAGGTCGAGGAACTCTGCGACCGGGTCAGCATCATCCGCAAGGGCCGGACCGTGGAGAGCGGCTCGCTCGCCGGCCTGCGCCACCTCACCCGCACCAGCGTGAGCGCCGAACTCGCCGGGCCACCCGACGGGTTGGCCCGCCTGCCGGGCGTGCACGACCTCGACGTACAGGGCCGCCGGGTCCGGCTCCAGGTGGACACCGACCAACTCGACGCCGTACTACGCTCGTTGACCGCCTCCGGGGTGCGCTCGCTGACCTCGAAGCCGCCGACGCTGGAGGAGCTGTTCCTGCGGCACTACCAGGACGAGGTGCCCGCATGAACTCCCCACTCGCCGGTACCGGAACCCTGCTGAGGTTCGCACTGCGCCGCGACCGCGTCATGATCCCGGTCTGGGTCACGGTCAACGCGCTGATGGTCCTCTCCATGCCGAACACCCTGAAGACCCTGTACGGCACCCCGGCCGCCCGCGCCGACCTGATGCACCAGATGGCCGGCAACACCTCCCTGCGCGCCATGGTCGGCCCCGTCTTCGACGACTCGCTCGGCGCGCTGACGGCCTGGCGGGCCGGGGTGTACGCGGGCGCCCTCGCCGCCGTGACGAGCCTGCTCCTCGTCGTACGGCACACCCGGGACGAGGAGGAGAGCGGGCGGCAGGAACTGGTCTCCTCCGGCAAGGTCGGGCGCCGGGCCCCGCTCACCGCGGCCCTGCTGACGGCGGCGGTCGCGAACACGGCCCTGGGCGTCCTGATCGTGGCGGGGCTGGCCGGGCAGGGCGCGGCCGGCGCGCTGGCCTTCGGGCTCGGGGTGGCGGGCGCGGGCATGGTCTTCGCCACGATGGCGGCGATCGCCGCCCAGCTGACCGAGAGCGCCCGGCTGGCCCGGGGGCTCACGGCGGCCGTGCTGGGCGCGGCCTTCGTGCTGCGCGCGGCCGGCGACTCGGCCTCCTCGGACGGCTCGTCCGTCCTGACCTGGCTGTCCCCGCTGGGCTGGCTGGAGAACCTGCGCGCCTTCGCGGCCGAACGCTGGTGGGTCCTGCTGCTGTTCACGGCCGCCGTCGCCCTCCAGGCCTGCTGCGCCTACGAGTTGGCCGGGCGCCGGGACATCGGCACGAGCTTCCTGCCGACCCGGCCGGGACCGGCCGCGGGGCGCCTGGGCACCGCGGGCGCGCTGGCCTGGCGGCTGCAACGCGGCAGCGTGCTCGGCTGGGGCCTCGGCTTCTTCCTCGCCGGGGTCGTCTACGGCGGCCTGACAAACGGCGCGGCGAGGCTCGTCGGCGACAACGCCCAGGCACGCGAGATCTTCCAACGCATGGGCGGCCAGTCGGGACTGACCAATGCCTTCCTCGCCGCGATGGTCGGCATGCTCGGCCTGATCGCCGCGCTCCACGTCGTCTCGTCCGTGCTGCGCCTGAACGCCGAGGAGACCTCCGGGCGCGCCGAGCCGGTGCTCGCCGGTGCCGTGGGCCGGCTGCGCTGGGCCGCCGGACACCTGCTGATCGCCTTCGGCGGCTCGGCGCTGATCATGCTGCTGGCCGGGCTGGGCTTCGCCGTCGGCTACGGCAAGCAGACCGGACCCGTCCTCGGCGCCTGTCTGCTCCAGGTCGCCGCCGTCTGGGTGATCGGCGGTGTCGCCGTGCTGCTGTTCGGCGTCCTGCCGCAGGGTGCGGTCGCGGCCTGGGGTGTGGCCGGCGCGGCCCTGCTGATCGGCTGGATCGGCCCTGCGCTGAACGTCCCCCGCGCCGTGCTGGACCTCTCCCCCTTCGGCCACCTGCCCAAGCTGCCCGGCGGCCACCTCGACTGGACCCCGGTGGGCGTCCTGCTCGCCCTCGCCGCACTGCTGGTCGCCGGCGGCCTCGCGGGCCTGCGCCGCCGGGACCTGGCCGGGGGCTGATCAGGCCACCCGCACGCGCAGCCCGTCCAGCCCCCGCATCACGAAGTTCGGCTTCCGCTCCGGCTCCGCCGCCAGAGTCAGGGTGGGGGCCTGCTCCAGCAGGGCCCGCATCGAGGCCGCCAGCTCGATCCGGGCCAGGGGCGCGCCGATGCAGTAGTGGATCCCCGCGCTGAAGGAGATGTGCGGATTGTCCGGCCGCCCGAGATCGAGGCGCCCGGGCCGGTCGAAGACCTCGGGATCGTGGTTGGCGGACCCGAAGAGCATCGCGATCTCCGCGCCCCTCGGGATCGTCGTACCGTCGATCTCGATGTCGTCCAGCACCCAGCGCTCGAAGAGCTGCAGCGGGGTGTCGTAGCGCAACAGTTCCTCCACGGCGGTGGGCACCAGCGCGTGATCGGCACGCAGCCGGGCGAGCTGCTCCGGGTTCCGGAACAGCGCGAACCAGCCGTTCACGGTGGCGTTGACCGTCGCCTCATGCCCCGCGTTGAGCAGCAGCACCACCGTGGAGATCAGCTCCTGCTCGGTCAGCCGGTCGTCGTCCTCGTCATGCGCCGCGATCAGCCCGGAGATCAGGTCCTCCCCCGGCTCCTTGCGCCGGGCGGCGATCAGCTCCCGCAGAAACTCGGAGAACTCCACGGAAGCCCGCACCGCCCGGTCCGCCGCCTCCTGCGACGGATTCAGCTCGTACATCCCGCAGATGTCCGCCGACCACGGCCGCAACTGCCCCCGGTCCGCCTCCGGAATGCCCAGCATCTCGGCGATCACCGCGACCGGCAGCGGCTCCGCCACGTCCGCCAGCAGATCCCCGCCGCCCTCCCGGACCAGCCCCGCCACCAGCTCGTCCGCGAGGCCCCGCACATACGGCCCGAGCCGCTCCACGGTCCGCGGCGTGAACGCCTTGGACACCAGGCGCCGGATCCGCGTGTGATCCGGCGGCTCCAGATCGAGCATCCCGTGGTCGTTGAGGGTGTGGAACGGCTCGTGCTCGGCCGGGGGCGCCGTCCGCCCGAAGTCCTCGTGCGAGAACCGGTGCTGGTAGGTACGGCCCAGCCGCCGGTCCCGCAACAACGCCGAGACATCCGCGTGGTGCGGCACCAGCCACTGATCGGTCGGCTCGTACCGGATCACCCGGCCGCGGGCCCGCAACTCGGCATAGGCCGGGTACGGGTCGGCGAGGAACCCGGGGTCCCAGGGGTCGAAAGCGAGGTCCGCAGCAGCTGCCATGCACGGACGCTAGCCCGGCTCACCCCGGTGTGACCAGCCTCGCCTCGTACGCGAACACCGCCGCCTGGGTGCGGTCTCTCAGGCCCAGCTTCACCAGGATCCGGCTCACATGCGTCTTGATCGTCGACTCGGCCACCACCAGGCGCTCGGCGATCTCCGCGTTCGACAGGCCCTGCGCGATCAGGATCAGCACCTCCGTCTCCCGTTCCGTCAGCTCGCCGTAGGCCGTCTGGGCCGCCGGCATCAGGCGCGCAGGCTCCGCCAGGCGGGAGAACTCCGTGATCAGCCGCCTGGTGACCGAGGGCGCCAGCAGCGCCTCGCCGGAGGCCACCACCCGGACACCGTCCGCCAGTTGGCGAGCCGAGGCGTCCTTCAGCAGGAAGCCGGAGGCACCCGCCCGCAACGCCTGGTACACGTACTCGTCCAGGTCGAACGTGGTCAGCACCAGCACCTTCGCCGCCGCGTCCGCCGCGACGATCTCCCGGGTCGCCTCGATGCCGTTCAGCTCCGGCATCCGGATGTCCATCAGGACGACGTCCGGGGCCAGCTCCCGGACCCGCTCCACCGCCTCCCTCCCGTTGACGGCCTCGCCGACGACCTCGATGTCCGGCATCGCGTTCAGCAGGACCGAGAAGCCCTCGCGGACCATCATCTGGTCGTCCGCGATCAGTACGCGGATGGTCATGCGTCCCCTTCGCTCGCGGCGGCCGGCACCGGCAGGAACACCGCCACCTCGTAACCCCCGTCGTCCGTCGGGCCCGCCGTCATCTCGCCGTTCAGCATCGAGACCCGCTCCCGCATGCCCGTGATGCCGTGCCCGGCGCCGGGAGAGGGTTTGATGAGGTGCGGGGCCGGCGGCGGGCCGTTGACTATACGCAGGCCCAGGCCGCCGAGCACATAGCCGATCTCCACCCGGGCACCCGCCGCCGGCGCGTGCCGCAGGCTGTTGCTGAGGGCCTCCTGGACTATTCGGTATGCCGACAGCTCGATGCCCTGCGGCAGTTCGCGGACCGCGCCGGTCACCGCCTTCTCCACCGCCAGGCCGGCCTCCCGCACATTGGCGAGCAGCGCGTCCAGGTCGGCGAGAGTGGGCTGCGGGGCCTCCGGGGCCTCGTAGTCCTCCGCGCGGACGACGCCCAGCACCCGGCGCAGCTCGGTCAGGGCCGCCACCGCGTTCTCCCGGATGGTGACGAACGCCTTCTCCAGCTCCGGCGGCGGATTCTCCACCCGGTACGGCGCGGCTTCCGCCTGGATGGCGACCACCGACATGTGATGCGCGACCACGTCGTGCAGCTCACGGGCGATCGTCGTGCGCTCCTCCAGCAGCGTGCGCCGCGAGCGCTCGTGGGCCGTCACCGTCTGCTGCGCGGTCACCTCCTGCTGAGCCTCCCGCCGTATGTGCCGGACCGTGACGATCAGCAGGATCAGCGCCGACAGGAACAGCATCGGGGCGGTGTCGGTGCCGTAGTCTCCCCAGCCGAAGGCCGTCTCGGCGAAGAAGCCGAACAACGCGGTCAGCAGCCACATCCAGGCCGCCGTGCGCGGGCGGGTGCGTATCGCGACGACCGTGAGGACCAGCAGGTGGGCGATGAAACTGCCCGGCAGCCACGGCCAGCTGCCGTCGGCGCGGTCGATCACGGACGTGACGACCGTGGCCGCCAGCGACACCCAGAACGCGCCCACCGGACGCGCCAGGGTCAGCAGCACCGGAACCACCGCGAGCAGCCCGCACAGCAGCGTCACCGGAGGCGCCTGCACATGCGACACGGCGGCGAGCATGGCCACCACAGCGCCGGCGGCCACCAGCAGATGCGGGGACCAGGCCGCGTACTCCCGCGCCCGGCCCGACAGCCGCCGGGTGACCGGCCCCGCATCGGCCATGCGGGGCAGCGGGTCGTAGGCGAAGGCGTCCTGGAACAGGTCCTGCCGCAGACCCCGCAGGGCGCCCGCGGCGAGCCGGAACTCCGGGCTGCGCGGCCGGCCGGCCGGGCCCGGCGGTGTCGTCTGCGTGTGCGTCGTCTCGGTCACGCACAAAACGGTAGGGCGGGCCGGTGGTCGCGGTCGTCCCCTTGGAGAGGGGTCCTTGGGGGTCCCTCTCAGGTACTACGAGGTCCTCGGGGATCGGGGATGGGGTCAGGGACGGGATCGGGGTCGGGGGCCGGGTCGGAGGTCATGGCCCCGGCGGGTGCCGCCGGGGCCGTGCCGGTCAGCGGGCGCCTCCCGGGCGTACCAGGCCGGAGTCGAAGGCGAAGATCGCCGCCTGGGTGCGGTCCCTGAGGCCCAGTTTCACCAGGATCCGGCTCACATGCGTCTTCACGGTCTGCTCGGCCACGACCAGCCGCTCGGCGATCTCCGCGTTCGACAGACCCTGCGCGATCAGCGCCAGCACCTCCGTCTCCCGTTCCGTGAGATCCCCGACGCGCTGTTTGAGGGGGGCCTGGCCGCCTTTGCCGTCCAGCCGGGAGAACTCGGCGATGAGCCGCCGGGTGATGCCGGGGGCGAGCAGCGCGTCGCCCGCGGCCACCACCCGCACCGCCTCGGCCAGTTTGTCCGCGGAGGCGTCCTTGAGCAGGAAGCCGGAGGCCCCGGCCCGCAGCGCCTCGTACACGTACTCGTCCAGGTCGAACGTGGTCAGCACGAGCACCTTGACGGCGGGATGCTCGACCGTGATCCGCTGGGTCGCCTCAAGGCCGCTCATCTCGGGCATCCGGATGTCCATCAGCACCACGTCCGGGGCCAGCTCGGCGGTCCGGGTGATCGCGTCGCGCCCGTCCACCGCCTGCCCGATCACCTCGATGTCGGGCTGGGTGTTGAGCAGCACGGTGAAACCCTGCCGGACCATCTCCTGGTCGTCGGCGATGAGTACACGGATGGTGCCGGCACCGCTCGTCATGGGGCCTGTTCTCCTGTCGGTGGCTCGGGGCTGTGCGGGTCGGATGCGGGGGGTGCCGGCGGGAGCGGGGGCAGCGTCCGGGGCGGACGCAACGGCCGGGGCGGGGCCGGCGGCCGGGGCGGGGAAGTGGGCCGAGGCGGGGACGTGGGCCTGGCGGGCCCGCCGGTGCCGGCCGGCGCCGGGGTGCCCTCGCGCGGCAGGAACGCCGTGACCCGGAAGCCGCCGTGCCGGTCGCCCGTCGCGACGACGTGCCCGCCCAGCATCGCCGCGCGCTCCCGCATGCCGAGCAGACCGTGGCCGCTGCCGGGGGACGGCGGGGCCGGGCGGCGGGGGCGGGAGTTGATGATGTCCAGGCATATGCCGTCGGGGTAGTGGAGGACCTCCACGCTGACCGACGCGCCCGGGGCGTGCCGCAGGACGTTGCTGAGGGCCTCCTGGACGATCCGGTACGCCGACAGCTCCACCCCGGGCGGATAGCCGCGGGACTCGCCCTCCACCTGCATGACGACGTCCACACCGGCCGCGCGCGTGTTCTCGATCAGGGCGTCCAGCCGGGCCAGATTCGGCTGCGGGGCGTCGGGGGCCGGGCCGGTGCCCGGGGCGGGCAGCCGGTGGGTGTCGTCCCCGGCCGCCGGGTCGTCCGGGCCCTCGGAACGCAGCACGCCGAGGACACGGCGCAGCTCGGTCAGGGCCTCAAGGGCGTTGTTGCGGATGCCGGTGAGGTTCTCCTTCAGCTCCTCGGAGGGGTTCTCCACCAGGTGGGGCGCCACCTGGGCCTGGATCGAGATCACCGACATGTGGTGGGCGACCACGTCGTGCAGCTCGCGCGCGATACGGCTGCGCTCCTCCAGCAGCGCCCGGCGGGCCCGCTCCTCCGCGGTGATCGTCGTCTGCCGGGCCAGCTGCGTACGCGCCTCGCTGCGGCTGCGCAGCACCGTGCCGATGAGGACACCGATGGCGAAGAGGGCGACGGCCATGACTCCGGTCGGGGAGTACTTCTGGGCGCCGGTCAGGGCCTGTACCGCCCAGGTCACCGCCGCGGTGGTGCCCAGCGCGGCGAGTGTGCCGCGCAGGCGGGTGCGCAGGGCGAGGAGCGTCAGCACGATCATGTGCGCCAGCAGGGCGGGCGCCGACCAGGGCCAGTTGGCGCTGCCGTGCGTTTCCGGTCCCAGGTGCGGGCGGGCCAGCAGGGCGGTGAGGACGGCAGCGGCCAGGGAGGCGGCCCAGGCGGGGACGGGACGCCAGATCGCCACGACGACGGCGGTGCCCTGGGTGAGCCCGAGGAGAAGACCGACGGCGGTGGTGAACCGGTACTCCTCGGACAGCTGTGCCCCGCCGCCGAGGCCGATGGCCAGGGCGGTGTAGGCGACGAGCAGATAGGTGAGCAGGCGCAGCCAGCGGTGGCGGGCGAAGGGAGGTGACTGCGGGGAGGGGTGCTCGCCCAGCCAGGCGCGCAGGCGACGGCGGCGGGGGGCGGCGCCGGTGACGGGACCGGGGGTGACGGGACCGGGACCGGGTTCGGGTGCGGCGTTCTCGAGTGCCGGTGCGGTGCCGGATGCGGGTGTGCTGTCGGGCGGGGGCGGTCCCGGCCGGTCGTTCTCGTCGTCGGCGGCCGCGGGTTTCACGGAGTCAACACTAGGCATTGTGCGGGGACTTTGCTGGCGGCAGGTGGCGGCGGACCACGTGGGACGTGCGGCCTCGGGGGCGGCGCGGGCCCTGTTCGTGGTGGCGGAAGGCCGCCAGGCACAGGGCCAGGACGAGGGCGAAGGCGGGGAGCCAGGCGAGGCGGTACGTCACCCAGACCAGCGAGTCGGGTGCGGTGTGCAGACCGGGCAGGCGGCCGGCCGTCAGGCCCGTCGCCGTCGTCGCCATCATGGCCGTCTGGTGCCACAGGTAGACCGTCATCGCGGAGAGGTTGACGAGGGCCACCGCCGTCCAGAGCAGCGGACGGGCCATCGCGCGGCGCAGCCGGTCGCGCAGCAGGAGGGCCAGGCCGCACTGGGCCAGTCCGAAGGTGACGGCCGCGAGCGTCGGGGGGTCGAGGTTGGAGATCTTCGCGCCGGGGACACCGACCATGGACGCCGGGTAGCCCGCGAAGCCGATGAGCACGGCCGTGGCCGTCGTACCGCCGAGGAACAGGACCCAGGCCGCGCGGCGGCCGTCCAGTTCGCCCCGGGTCCAGGCCGCGCCCAGGGTGTACGGCACCAGCCAGCCCGCCGGGAGGTTCAGCCAGGCGAGCCAGGACGGGCCGGTGTGCAGGCCGAAGCGGAGGAGGTCCACGTGCAGGACGACGGCCAGCGGCCACAGGGGGTTGAGGCGGGTGAGCAGCGGGGTGGCGGCCGTCAGGGCGGCGAAGACGAGCAGGAACCACAGGGGGGACAGGGCCAGTTTGGCCAGCGTCTCGATCGTGGCCGGCGGGGTGCCGGTCAGCAGGAGTGCCGTGGCGGCCACCGCCCACAGGCCCAGCAGCGCGGCCACCGGGCGCAGCAGGCGGGTCAGGCGGGCGCGCAGCCAGGAGCCGTAGGCCTCGCCTCTGGCGCGGGCGGTGGCCAGACTGCGGGTCGCCACATGGCCGCCGACCAGGAAGAACACGGCCAGGGTCTGGAACAGCCAGGAGATCGGGGCCAGCCAGGGCATGTGCTGCAGCGGGCTGGTGGTGTGCAGGCCGCCGTCCCTCGCCACCAGCGCGGTCACCAGCCAGTGGCCGAGGACGACACCGAGGATCGCCCAGGCCCGCAGGGCGTCGACCGCCCGGTCCCGGGTGGCGGGGGTGGCGGAGTCGACGTGGCGGGCGGTGCGGCGCAGAGCGTGCAGGGGGTGAAGGAAAGGCAGGGCAGGGAGGACAGGGAGGGAAGGGAGGACGTGGCGTCGAGGGGCTTGCACGGGGTCCTGCGAGGGGTGGAGTACGGCGGGCTCAGGCACGGGTCACCTCCGAGGTCTCGCCGAGGGTGATCCGGGCCAGGTTGGCGAGTGAGGCCGAGCCCGGGGTGAAGTAGCCGCTGTGCTGGGCGTCGGCCGCGTCGAAGACCCGGGCGCCGAAGGCGTGGGAGACCGGGTCGGTGCCGAAGCCGATCGTGGTGCCGAAGAGGTGTGCGCTGACGTGCGGGACGTGGGCGATCCAGTCGTCGCCGCCGCGGGCGGCCCAGATCCGGGCGCGGGTGTGCAGGCCCGCGACGGAGCCGGCGCCGGTGCCGGGGCTGCCGACCAGGGCGATGTCGTCGGCGTCCAGGCCCGGGGCGGCCCGGCCGCAGACGACCGTGCCGTAGGAGTGGCAGAGCAGGGCTGTGCGGGCCTGCGGCTTGGTCGCGGCGCGCAGGTCGCGTACGAAGGCGCGCAGGTGGGGGGCGGCTTCGTCGGCGCGGGCGGTCGTGGTGACGGTGGTGCTGACCGTGGCCGGGGTCTCGTAGCCGAGCCAGGCGATGACGGCGACGCGGGTGCCCCGGGCGGCGCGGTGGGTGAGGTCCGTGTACAGGGCAGCGGCGGCCTTGTGGAAGCGGGCGTAGGTGTCCAGCGAGGTGTCCGAGCCCGGGACCAGGATGGCGATGCGGTCGGCGTGGGCGAGGTCGCCGAGGACTTCCGTGGCGCGGCCCGTGCCCCGGCCGTCGAAGGTGAGGAGGTGCCGGCTGGGTGCGGCGAGGGCGCGGTCGGCGGCGGCGCGGTGGCTGTCGCCGTGGGCCGCGGCCATGCGGGCGGCCTCGGTGGCGTCGGCGCGGTTGGCTTCGTAGGTGGTGGGGAGGGTTGCCGCCGTGAGCGCGGGGAGGGCCGCGGGGCGTGGGGACGGGATCCGGGGGTGGGTGGTGGCGGCGGAGAGGGGGGCGGCGATCGCGGTGGTGAGGAGGGCGGCGAGGAAGGCGCGACGCCAGGAGCGTCCGCGGGTCCGGCTGGATGGTTCTCCCGCCCGCGTCACCCGTGACGGTCTCGTCGCCGGGTGCGGGTGTCCCGCGTGGGGCGCATTCGCCGCCGGCGACCGCGGCCGCGTGGAGGGCGAGGGCGAGGGAGAAGGTGAAGGGGAAGGCGAGGGGGAGGGCGAGTGAGGGAACACGCAAGCCGTGTCCTGCGGCAGCCGCACACGGACCCCGCCGAAGACGGCCTCCGTCGGCCCCTGCAGGCGGGAGAAGGCGCAAGCCGTGCCCGGCGACTGCCGCACACGGGGACCGGAGTCCGTCGGCGGGTGTGCGTGGTTCTCCTGGGGGCGCCCCATGGTCGGCTTCCTTTCAGATGCCCGGCCATCGGGCTCATCCGGCAAGGAAGTTATGGATCGGGGCGTGTCGTCGGCGTCCCGCCTGAGAGCTGTCCTGCGGGGTAGCTCTCAGGTATTACGGGTATGACCGGGTCCGACCCCGAAGGGCCGGACCACCGTTGTCACCAGGCCAGTTGGGCGATCTCCTCCGCCACCACCGCGCACGCGTCCGCCGCCGGGTCGATCAGCGGGAAGTGACCCACGTCCTCCAGCAGGGTCAGACCCGCCACCTCCCCCGCCTTCGCCGCCGCGTCCGCGTACGACTCGGCCACCGCCTGCGGCACCACCAGGTCCGCACGGCCCTGGACCAGCGTGGTCGCGATGCCCGTCGGAAGGAGGAGGGCGGGGTCGGCGTACGGGCGGCGCGCGGCGAACGTGTCGTGTCCGCCGAGGAGTTGCAGGCTCGCGTTGCCGCAGACGTCCAGTTTCTCCGCCACGTCGAAGTCCGCGATCGGAGCGAGGGCGACGACCCCGCGGAGGCCGGCCGGGCCCGTCGTACGCCAGGGGGCGTCCGGCGGCAGGACGTGCCGGGCCGCCGCCCACAGGGCCAGATGGCCGCCCGCCGAGTGGCCCGTCAGCACCGTACGGCGGGGGTCCGCCTGGGGAAGTGCCGCACGGACGAGGTCCGGCAGGGCGTCCAGGGCGGCCGCCACGTCGTCGAACGTGTCGGGCCAGCGGCCGGCCGGAGGGGTCGCGTCACCCGCGTTCTGCTCCGGGATCAGGGAGGACTCGCCGCCGCGCCGGTACTCGACGTTGGCCACCGCGAAACCCCTGCGGGCCAGGTAGCCGGCGAAGGGCGTGATGTGCCGGCGGTCGTAACGGGCGCGCCAGGCGCCGCCGTGCAGGACCACCACCAAAGGAGCGGGGGAGTCGCGGTCGGACCGCGGTGCGTAGAAGTCGATCACCTGGTCAACGTGGTCGCCGTACGCGGAGGTGGCATCGGGGTCGACCGGGGGGTGCGAGAAGGCCGACTCCTCTTCGGCGGCGGCGCGGGCAGCTGCGGCGTCGTCCGGCATGCTCCAACCTCTCAGCGATGGAACGTGTTTGACGTGTGGCGGACCAGATGGGGAACTTTGCGTTCACCGTTGGCGGGGACGGTATCAGGCCAGTGACGTGCGCGGACATGCGGAGGTGACGGAGGGTGAGGGTAAACGGTTCTGTGCCGGAGGCGGGGGCGGGCCGGGGTGCCCGTGACGGGACGGGTACCCCGGCCCCTGCCGCTGCCTACGCCAGTTCCTCCGCCAGGATCCGGGCCGCACGCTCCGTGTCGGCGAAGCCGACGTACAGCGGGGTGAAGCCGAAGCGGAGGACGTCGGGGTGCCGGAAATCGCCTACGACACCCCGGGTGATCAGGCGCCTCATCACCTCGCCGGCGTCCGGGCAGCGCAGGGCGACCTGGCTGCCGCGTTCCTCGTGCCGCTCGGGAGTCACGGACTCGACGCGGCCCGGCTCGGTGTACTCCCGCACGCAGCGCAGGAAGAAGTCCGTCAGGGCGAGGGACTTCGCGCGGACCGCGGCGACCGAGACGCCGTCCCAGACCTCCAGGGCCGCCTCCAGCGCCAGCATGGAGAGGATGTCCGGCGTACCGACGCGGCCGCGCAGCGCGCCCGGCGCCGGAGCGTAGGACGGGCTCATGCCGAAGGGGTCGGTGTGGGAGTTCCAGCCGGGCAGCGGGGAGTCGAAGAGGGGCTGCAGCTCCTCGCGCACGTACAGGTACGCCGGTGAACCCGGGCCGCCGTTCAGGTACTTGTACGTACAGCCGACCGCCAGGTCGACCCCGTGCTCGTCCAGGCCCACCGGCAGCGCGCCCGCGCTGTGGCACAGGTCCCAGACCGCGAGAGCGCCCGCCGCGTGGATCGCCGCGGTCAGCCCCGGCAGGTCGTGCAGGCGGCCCGTGCGGTAGTCGACGTGGTTCAGGAGCACCGCCGCCGTCCGGTCGCTCAGCGCCCCCGGTACCTGTGCCGGTGTCACCGCGCGCAGGGTGCGGCCGGTCAGGCGGGCCGCCGAGGAGGCGATGTAGCCGTCCGTGGGGAAGGTGGTGGCGTCGACCAGGATCTCGGTCCGGTCCTCGCCCGCCATCCGTACGGCGGCGACAAGTGCCTTGAACACGTTGATACTTGTGGAGTCACCGACGACGATCTGGCCGGCCGCCGCGCCCACCAGCGGAGCGATCCGGTCGCCGATCCGCTCGGGCGCGGTCCACCAGCCGCTCTCGTCCCAGGAGCGGATGCGCAGCTCGCCCCACTGGCGGCGGACCACGTCCGCGACTCGGTCGGGCACGTGGGCGGGCAGGGCGCCGAGCGAGTTGCCGTCCAGGTAGACGCCCGCGGTGCCGGGCGCGTGATCAGGCACGGCGTCGAGGACGAAGCGCGTGCGCAGGGCGGCCAGCTCGTCCTCCGCGTCCAGCTTCGCCGCCTGCAGAGCCAGCTCAGACATGGGACCTCGCCGTCCACAGCTCCGGGAACACGTTCTTGCGGGCGCGCTTCTCCAGCCAGGCCACGCCGGCCGAGCCGCCCGTGCCGGGCTTGGCGCCCATCGCGCGACGGGTGGCGACCAGGTGGTCGTTACGCCAGCGCCAGACCAGTTCGGCCACGTCGGTCAACGCCTCGCCCAGGCGGGCGAGTTCGGAGTCCTGGTCGCCGGAGTAGATCGCCGCCCAGGCTTGTTCGACCTGGTCGCAGGGCTCGTGGCGCTGGGAGACGTCGCGGTGCAGGACCGAGGCGGGGACGGTGTGGCCGCGGCGGGCCAGCAGCCGCAGCACCTCGTCGTACAGGCTGGGCTCGTGCAGCGCCTTCTCCAGTTCCGCGTGGGCGCGGGGGGTGCCGCGGTGCGGTACGAGCATGGACGCGGACTTCTCGCCGAGCAGGAACTCCAGGCGGCGGTACATCGCCGACTGGAAGCCGGAGCCCTCGCCGAGGGCGGAGCGGTAGGCGTTGAACTGCGCGGGGGTCAGCTGGCCGAGCGGCTTCCAGGAGGCGTTCAGGGCCTCCAGTTCGCGGGTGGAGCGCTTCAGCGCGGCGATCGCGGTCGGCACGTCGTCCGAGCGCAGGGCGTTCGCCGCGGTCTCCCACTCGTGCACGAGGACCGTGAACCACAGCTCCATGACCTGGGTCGTGACCAGGAAGACCATCTCTCCGGGATCGTCGGAGAGGGTGTGCTGGAGGTGGGTGAGCACGTCGGCCCTGACGTAGTCCTCGTACGGCGTGGTGCCGGCGAAGTCGAGATGCGGGGTCTCGGGCTCCTGAGTCTCGATCGACAGATGAGCCTGTTGGGACATCGCTGTCTCCTGTTGTACTCCGGGTAGCGGTCCGCCCCTGCCGATTCCGGCACGGGGGCCCCGGTCCCCACCGGCATCCTCTGTAATCGACTCCCGTACGGCAAGGCCCGTCCGCTGCCGAACGGGCCACACCGATGCCCCCTGAGGGGGCCGCTTTCCGCTGAGACCGCTATGCGGACGACGCCATGGCGTTGACGGCGTCACGGGTCAGGACCCGGCCGCCGATGCCCCAGCCGCCGTCGGTGACCTCATCGATGATCACCAGGGTGCTGGAGCGGGCGTGCTCGCCGTAGATCTCGGCGTACAAGTCGGTGGTACGGGTGATGATCTTCTCCTTCTGCTCCTCGCTGAGGGTTCCTGCGGGGACCTTGAAGTTCGCGAACGGCATGATGTGGTCCTTCTGTTGTGTCCGGCGCCGGTACGGCACGGCGCGTCGCGGCAACTCTCGTGCCCTGCACGGCCGTTGGCCACGGCTGCGGTTACCCGGGGGTTGCCGGCCCCTGGCTGCGCGCGGCCGGGTCGGGGAGCATGGGGGTGTGGATCTCCCAGAACTCGCCGCGTTCCTCAAGTCCCGCCGTGACCGCATCCGCCCGGCCGACGTGGGCCTGCCCATGGGACCGAGGCGGCGGGTGCCGGGCCTGCGGCGCGACGAGGTGGCCCACCTGGCAGGGGCATCGGTGGACTACTACACCGAACTGGAACGAGGCCGGGGCGCGCAGCCCTCGCCCCAGATGCTCACCGCGCTCGCCCGGGCGCTGCGGCTGACCGGCGACGAGCGCGACCACCTCTTCCATCTGGCGGGCCGCCCGGCCCCGCCCGCGCACGGGCCGCTCGGCCACGTCCAGCCGGCCCTGCAGGGGCTGCTGGACCGCCTCACCACCACACCCGCGCGGGTGATCAGCGACCTGCACGAGACGCTCGTGCAGAACCGGCTCGCCCTTGCCCTGCTCGGACCGGCCCCGGCCGAGCGCGGACCGGCCGCGAGCTTCGCCTACCGCTGGTTCACCGATCCCGAGGCCCGCCGGATCCATCCCGCCGAGGACGCCGAACACCACTCCCGTGTCTTCGCCGCCGACCTGCGCGCCGTGGCCGCCCGCCGTGCGGGTGATGCCGACGTCACCAGCCTGGTGACCACACTGCGTCGCCGCAGTGCGGAGTTCGACGAGCTGTGGCAGCGGCGGGACGTGGCGCTGCGCCGCGACGAGCGCAAGCGCATCGTCCATCCCAGCCTGGGCGTCATCGAACTCGACTGCCACAACCTGTTCAGCGAGGACGGCCGGCAGCGCCTGCTGTGGTTCGCGGCCCCGCCCGGCAGCCCCGGCGCCGAGCAGCTCGAACTGCTCTCGGTCATCGGATCCCAGGACCTCGTCGGCTGAACCTGCGGAGGTTCTCCGCCTCGTCCCGGGCCGGCGTCCGGCGGTCCTCGTCGGCTCCCCGGAGCCCAGGCCGTAGGTGGCAGACTGCATCCATGACGACTCACAAGAACCTGCTCGGCGGCCCGGAGCCGACGTACCTCCCGGAGAACGAAGAGGCGTACCGCCTCCTGGGCGAAGAGTCCCGGCCTCCGGCCGAGGTCGCGGCGAAGCACCCCACGTTCTCGCTCGCATGGGCCTTGCTCGCCGACGACGCCTTCGAGGCGGGGCGAGTGGTCGAGTCGTACGCGTACGCGCGCACCGGCTATCACCGCGGTCTGGACGCGCTGCGCCGGGCCGGGTGGAAGGGGCACGGCCCCATCCCCTGGGACCACCGGGCCAATCGCGGGTTCTTGCGCTGCCTCGCCGCCCTCGCTCGTGCCGCCGGCGAGATCGACGAGAAGGACGAGACGGAGCGTTGCTGGCAGTTCCTCAAGGACAGCAGCGCCGAGGCGTACGCCGAGCTGAAGCGCTAGTGCTGCGACCGGAAAGGTTCACCGGCTCGCGACGCCCGGCACGGCACCTCGCCGCGTTGTCGCATCACCCGAGTACATCCAGTACACGGGCGATGCTCCGCCTTGCGATGCACCGCACCGGACGCCGCGAGCTTTCCGGCAAACCTTTCCGGCCACAGCACTAGTCACCACGGGGGCGGACGGCGGGAGTTCGGGCGACGACGGGAATGTGACGACAGGGCCTAGCCGCCCCGCCGCCCGCCCTCCAGTGGGGGCGTCGTCACGTTCCCGTGCCTCCGGCATTCCGGGCGCCGGCAGTCCGGGGCCGGCCGGCGGATCAGGGCGAAGGCCAGCGCCGAGGCCAGCACCAGCGTGCCCGCGCAGATCGGCATCGCCCGCCGGAACGCCGCGTCGAACGCGGACGGCACCCGGTACGCCTGCGGCCCCATCCCCGCGAGCAGCGGCAGTGCCGCCACCGCGACCAGGCCCGCCGCCCTGGCCGCGGCGTTGTTGATGCCGCTGGCCAGGCCCGCGCGGGCGGTGTCCACCGAGGCGAGGACCGTCGCCGTCAGGGGCGCCACCAGGGTGACCATGCCGACGCCCATCACCAGCACAGCGGGCAGGACGTCCGTGAGGTAGACCGCGTGCGGGCCCACCCGCAGCATCAGCAGCAGCGCCGCCGCGCACAGCAGCGGGCCCACCGTCAGGGGCAGGCGCGGGCCCGTGCGATCGGCGAGGGCGCCGGAGCGGGCCGAGAACAGCAGCATCAGGGCCGTCGTCGGCAGCAGTGCCGTACCGGCCTGCAGCGGTGAGTAGCCCGCCACCACCTGCAGTTGCAGCGCCACCAGGAAGAAGAAGCCCCCGAAGGCCGCGTACACGCACAGGGTGACCAGGTTGACCGCCGTGAACTGGCGCGAGGCGAAGATGCCGGGCGGGAGCATCGGGTCCGGGTGGTGCCGTTCGACGTACACGAAGGCCACCGCCGCGGCCAGCCCGGCCGCCGCGCTCAGCCCGACCACCACCGAGCCCGCCCTGGCCTCGATCAGCGCGTACGTCAGCAGGGCGAGAGCCAGGGCGCCCAGTGCCGCGCCCAGGGCGTCGAAGCGGCCGTGCCTGCCGCCGTCCCTCGACTCCGGGACGTGCCGCAGGGCGACCGGTACGCACAGCAGCGCCAGCGGGACGTTCAGCAGGAACACCCAGCGCCAGCCGGGGCCGCCCACCAGCCAGCCGCCGAGGAACGGGCCGACGGCCGCGCCGATCCCGCCGAAGCCGGACCACAGGCCGACCGCCTGGCTCCGGTCGTCGGGATGGAAGGAGGCCTGGATCAGCGCCAGGGAGCCGGGCGTCAGGAGGGCACCTCCGATGCCCTGCAGCGCCCGCGCGGCGATCAGCATGGCCGGGTTCGGGGCCAGGCCGCACAGCAAGGACGCCGCCGCGAACCAGACGACACCCAGCACGAAGATCTTCCGGCGGCCGTAGCGGTCGCCGAGCGAGCCGCCCAGCAGGATCAGGCCGGCCAGCGTGACCAGATACGCGTTGACCGTCCACTGCAGCGCGGACAGGCTCGCGCCCAGGTCACGGCCGATGCGTGGCAGCGCCACATTGACGACGGTCGAGTCCAGCAGGGCCATGCTGGAGCCGAGGACCGTGGTGAGCAGGATCCACTTGCCCTGGGGCGAGGCCAGCCGGACATCGGGCATGCCCCCAGGTATACAGCGGGCCCGGCGCTGTAGACAGCCGCCGGGCCCGCCGAAGAGGAAGCCGCCGGAAGCGGCCGTACCGCTTACTTGATCTTGTTGCCCGCGGAGCGCAGGTTCTTCGTCGCCTCGAGGACGCGCGCGGCCATGGACGCCTCGGCCAGCTTGCCCCAGGTGCGCGGGTCGTAGGCCTTCTTGTTGCCGACCTCGCCGTCGACCTTCAGGACGCCGTCGTAGTTCTCGAACATGTGGGCGGCGACCGGGCGGGTGAAGGCGTACTGGGTGTCCGTGTCCAGGTTCATCTTCACGACGCCGTTGTCCAGCGCGGTCAGGATCTCCTGCTCCGTGGAGCCGGAGCCGCCGTGGAAGACGAAGTCGAACGGGGACTGCTTGCCGAACTTGGCGGCGACGCCGTCGTTCAGCTCCTTCAGCAGCTCGGGGCGGAGCACGACGTTGCCCGGCTTGTACACGCCGTGCACGTTGCCGAAGGAGGCGGCCAGCAGGTAGCGGCCCTTCTCGCCGAGACCGAGGGCCTCCGCCGTCCGGATGGCGTCCTCGACCGTCGTGTACAGGGAGTCGTTGATCTCGTGCGAGACGCCGTCTTCCTCGCCACCGGTCGGGGTGATCTCCACCTCGAGGATGATCTTGGCGGCGCTGGTGCGCTCCAGCAGCTCCTGGGCGATGGCCAGGTTGTCGGCGAGGGTCTCGGCGGAGCCGTCCCACATGTGGGACTGGAACAGCGGGTTCTTGCCGGCCTTCACGCGCTCCTCGGAGACCGCGATCAGCGGACGTACGTACCCGTCGAGCTTGTCCTTCGGGCAGTGGTCCGTGTGCAGGGCGATGTTGACCGGGTACTTCTCGGCGATGATGTGCGCGTACTCCGCGAGGGCGACCGCGCCCGTCACCATGTCCTTGCTGTACTGGCCGCCGAGGAACTCGGCACCACCGGTCGAGATCTGGACGATGCCGTCGCTCTCCGCCTCCGCGAAGCCGCGCAGTGCCGCGTTCAGGGTCTGGCTCGAGGTGACGTTGATGGCCGGGTAGGCGAACTTGCCTGCCTTCGCCCGGTCGAGCATCTCGTTGTAGACCTCGGGGGTTGCGATGGGCATCTGTCCGCTCCTTGTGTTGCGGGTGAGAGGTTCTGCGTTACGGCCCTGACCTAGACCTGGGGGGTGACGTCATCGTCGCGCCCATCTTTCCAGACGTGGCGGCCCGGTCGGCGCACCGCCCAAGTCCAGGTCAAACCGCGCGGTCAGTCCAGACCCAGTTCATCCTTCGAGAAGGCGAAGACGTACGGCACCCCGGCCTGCTCGGCGATCGCCTCGGCCGCGCCCGTGGCCCGGTCCACGATCGTGGCGACGGCGACGACCTCGGCGCCGGCCTCGCGCAGCGCCTCCACGGCCGTCAGCACGGAGCCGCCGGTGGTGGAGGTGTCCTCGACGGCGAGGACGCGGCGGCCCTTGACCTCGGCGCCCTCGATACGGCGCTGCAGGCCGTGCGCCTTGCCCTGCTTGCGGACGACGAACGCGTCGAGGACCTTCCCGCGCGCGGCCGAGGCGTGCAGCATCGCGGTGGCCACCGGGTCGGCGCCCAGGGTGAGCCCGCCGACGGCCTCGAAGTCCAGCTCGGCGGTCAGGTCGAGCATGACCTGACCGACCAGCGGCGCGGCCTCGCCGTCCAGGGTGATCCGGCGGAGGTCGATGTAGTAGTCGGCTTCCTTGCCCGACGACAGGGTCACCTTGCCGTGCACCACGGCCTTGTCCTTGATCTGCTGCAGCAGCGCGCCGCGTACGTCCGTCATGCCGACCAGCTTAGAGGCGCCGCCAGCTCCAGGTCGTCGTCGCCTCCAGCGGTTCCAGCGGGGTGACCAGGCGCGGAGCGGTGTTCAGGCCGTTGGGCGGGCCGGTCTGCGGCTCCACGCACACGGCCTCGGCCTGCTCGTCGTAGACGACCACCCACTCCTCGCGGCTGGTCACCCTCAGCTCCAGCTGCTCCGGCCAGGTGAGGGTGACGTCGACTCCGCCGGGCATGCCGAAGCAGTCGTCCCAGGGGCCGGGCCTCGGGTCGATCCGCTTGCCGGTCGGCAGATGGTCGTCCCCGCGCTCCTCCTGCCAGGCGGGCTCGAAGCCGAGCGTCACGTCCGCGCCGCCGAGGTTGCGGTTGAACCAGGGGTGCCAGCCGATCTGCGCGGGGAAGGAGTCGTCCTTCGCCTCGACGGACATCGTCAGCGTCAGGCTGTCCTCGGCGAGCGTGATCACATGGGTGACACGGCCGGGGTGCGGCCAGGGGTCGACCAGGTCGTACGTGATCACGGCCTCGTTCTCCGTGCGGCGGGCGACGCGCCAGGCGCCGTCGCGGGCGGTGCCGTGGATGGCGTGCGGCGGGGAGTTGAGCGGCATCTGACGGACGATGCCGCCGTCCAGGAAACGGCCCTCCTTGGTCCGGCCGCACCAGGGGACCATCGGGAAGCAGCCGAAGCGGTCCCCTTGGCGCAGCAGTTCAAGGGAGCCCACCTCGAGGCCACTGATACGGCCACCGTCGGCAGGGCTGACGTGTACCTCGGCGTTGCCCGCTGTCAGCGTGATGTCTTCGTTACTCACGGGATGACAGTACTGGGCGCCGCCCCGGGCTCTGCCGGGTTCACCGGCGTTTGCGCAGTGCCCTCGTCACGACGATCGCCGACGCCAGTGCCAGCGCGGCCGCCGGGGCCGCCCAGCGCAGGGCCGGGTTTCCCGCGACGGTCTGGGGGGCCGGGACCGGGGCGTAGCGGCCTCGCGGCGGGGCGTGGTCGACCTCCTCGGCGCTGCGGCCGATCATCGTGCGGCGGGCGTGCGCGGCCTCGGCGGGGGGTTCGCCGGTGTCGGCGAAGTCCTCGGCGAGGCGCTCGGCGGCGGCCTCGTCCTCCGACTTGGCCTCCGGCTCCAGCGAGGGCGGGGGCACCTCGGTGTCGAAGACCGAGGTGTGCCCCCCGGCCTCGGCCCCGGCTTCCGCCTCGGCCCCCTGTTCCCGCTCCTGCTTCTGTTCCTGTTCCCGCTCCGGCTCCTCCGCCAGGTTCTCCACGAAACGGTTCAGCAGGCGGGTCGCCGCCGAACTCACCGTGTCCGCCGGGAGTTCCGCGATCCGGCCGTCCGCGTCCGCCGAGCCCTCGGCCGTCACCGTCGTACCCCCTTCGGTGTCCGTCAGGCGCAGGGTGAGGGCGAGTTTCACGCTGCCGGTGCCGCGGGCCTCGGTCGCGTCCCCCTCCACGGCGTACCCACCGTCCTCGCGGGGCGTGATCCGTACCGTTCCCCGGTAGGTGACGGAGTGGCCGCCGACGCGCAGCTTCAGCCGTCCGGCGACGGGTTCGGCACCCGCGTCCTGCTGGAGGCCGGGGACCGCCCGGGCGACACGCGCGGGGTCGGCCAGCGCGGCCCGGAGCTTGTCGGCGGGGACCGGAACGAAGACCTGGTGCTCCATGTCGGCTGAGCCTACCCATCGGTGGCCGGAACGTACCCTCCCCCACCGGACCGGTCAGTACCGCGGATGCACCAGCGTCGACGCGGGCAGCCCGGTGATCCGGGTCCGCTCCGCCGCTTCCGCGTCCGCCGTCAGCCCGGCCTGGGTCAGCGTGCGCAGGTGGCCGGGGTCCAGCCGCAGGGGCGGCGGGGCGGGGGCCGGGGCGGCCAGCAGGAAGCCCCAGTCGGGCGGGGCGCGGGAGGCGTCGGCCGAGCGGTCGGGGCCGGCCGCGAAGCCGGAGTCGCGGCCGAGGACCCGGTAGGCGGAGGTGGAGAAGCCCGCCGCGCGGAGGGTCGCGGCGACCGTCCAGAAGACGCGGGGGCGGGTGGTGACCGGTCCGGCGTGGACGACGAGCCGGCCGCCGGGGGCCAGCACGCGGCGGGCCAGGCCGTAGAACTCCTGGGAGTACAGCTTGGTGCTGGCGGTGATGCCGGGGTCGGGCAGGTCGGCGATCACGACGTCGTACGCCGCCCGCGGCGCGCCGCGCAGCCGGCCGAAGGCGTCGGCGGTGCGGACGTGGACGCGGGGGTCGTCGTAGGCGTGGCCGTTGGCGGCGGCGAGGCCGGGGTCGCGGCGGGCCAGCCGGACCAGGCCGGGGTCGAGTTCGACGAGGTCGACCCGGCGCACCCCGCGTTCGTCCAGCACCTCGCGGGCGGCCATGCCGTCGCCGCCGCCGAGGATGAGCACGCGCGCGTGGGGGCCGCCGGACAGGGCCGGGTGGACGAGCGCCTCGTGGTAGCGGCGTTCGTCCCGGCCGCCGACGCGGAGCCGGCCGTCGAGGAAGAGGTCGAGGGGCTTGCCGTCGGTGCCGCCGGTCAGGACGACCTCCTGCACGCCGGTCTGCACGGCGACCCGGACGTCCTTGCCGTAGACGGCGTGCCGGGCGGCCCGTTCGAAGTCTCCGGCGAGGGCGGCGGCGGAGGCGAGGACGGCGAGCACGACGAGGCCGACGAGGAGCAGGGTCCGGCGGGCACGGCGGGTCAGGTCGCGGCGGAAGAGGCCGAGGACCAGGGCGCCGCCCGCGACGACGTTGACCGTGCCGGTGAGCAGCGCGCCCGTCAACTGGCCCAGGAACGGCAGGAGAAGGAAGGGGAAGGCGAGGCCGCCGACCAGCGCGCCCACGTAGTCGGCGGCGAACAGGTCGGCCACCGCGCCGCCCGCGTCCTGGGTCCGGATGCGCTGGATCAGCTCCATCAGCAGCGGGACCTCGGCGCCGATGAGCAGGCCGATGGCGAGCGAGAAGGCGACCAGCAGACAGCGCGGGCCCTCGGCCCAGAGACCGCCCCAGCCGCCGGTCCAGGCGAAGACGGCGTACAGCGCCATCGCGCTGCATCCGCCGATGAGCGCGAGGGCGGTCTCGATCGCGCCGAAACCGGCGGCCGCGTGCCAGCGCAGCCGCTTGGCGCCGAGCGAGCCGATGCCCATCGCGAACACCATGACGGACAGCACGACCGAGGCCTGGGTGACCGAGTCGCCCATCAAGTACGAGGCGAACGCGACGAGTTCGAGTTCGTACACGAGTCCGCAGGCCGCGCAGACGAAGACGCACACGAGGACCAGGAACCGCCCGGTGCCGGGCCGGACGGGCAGCCGGGCGGGGCCTGTCCAGTGGGGCGGGGCGCCCGGAGGCGCGGGGGCGTGCGGTTCGATCACCCGTCGACGTTACGTCACGCGCTCGGCACGCTTCGTCACCCACACGTGTGGATCTGAGGCCAGTTGACCCCCAGTTGACCCCGCACGGGTTTATGCCTCGGACGTCGGCACCCGGGCGCCCACGCGGGTGCGGGTGGCGACCAGTTGCCCGTCCTGCGGATAGGCGTGCCAGGTACGCCAGTGGACTTGGCCCTCATGGCGCTGGGCCAGCATCGCGGTGAAGGCGTGCGGGCTGCCCGGGAAGACACCCGCGAGCCCGTGCGGATGGTCGGAGACCAGGTCCAGCAACTCCTGGGCGCGGCCCGCGAAGGAGCCGGGCGTGAGGAGTTCGACGCGGGCGGCGAACTCGTACTCCCAGTCGCCGACGCGCTTGGCGACGCCGAGCGGCAGCGGGGTACTGGAGCCGGGGATGCACGCCACCGTCTCCGAGCAGGTGCCGCGCTCCTCCTCCAGCAGCACCTGGTGGGACGCGCCGAGCAGTCTCAACTGCAGCTTCGTGCCGGTGAGTTCGAGGTCGAGGGCGGCCAGTGCGGGCAGCGGCTCGCGTCCCAGGGCCCAGGCGAGGTCGGCGGCGCGCGTATCGGTGTAGGAGGTGTTCAGGGTCGTGAGCATGGATCGGCTCCGCTAACACACGAAGAGGGGGAGATCGGCCATGTCAGCCCAGCCGGCCCGGCCGGAGGAGGGGGTCTGCGGGACGTCCGAGAGCTGCGTTGGCGATTTAGAGGGAATCATGAACAGAGGGGCCGCCACAGCGTTTTTACCCAACTTCGTGGGCTTTCCATCCCTCAGAGGGCTCCACAGTTCAACTGTTCAACCATGGCGTGCGCCTGGCGCGCGGATGAGACGGCGAGCGCCCGCCGGTCGCCTTCGCCGGCGGGCACCCGTGTCGCGGCCCGGATGCGGTCTCCCCGCACCCCTGGAAGCTCAGCTGCCCCGTGTCAGCTGCCTCCCCCGCATCCGCCCCCGCCGCAGGAGGAGTGCCCTCCGCAGGAGTGGCCGCCACCGCACGAGTGGTGTCCGCCGCCGTGGTGACCGCCGCCGCCGTGGTGACCGCCGCCGTGGTGGTGACCGCCGGACGAGCCCGGGTCGCCGCTGCCCGCCCACCAGCTGCTCGCGCCGTCGGTGTACGCGCCGCCCCTCGAGGAGGACGACGAGGACCGGGAGGACGACGAGCGGTGCGGCCGGGACCGGCCGCCCTTGCCGGTCGACACCCGTGCCCGCCGGCTCCTGGCCTGGCTCCTCAGCACCGCGACGGTCACGAACAGAGCCACCGCCAGCACGACGAGGATGACGTTGTCCATCGACGTCACCTGCTTTCCGTTCCCCCGAAACGGCCCCCCGTGGACCGTGGTGAACGGGGGATGCCCGGCCGCCTCAGGGCTCAAAGCAGAGTTGAGGAACTCCAGAGCTTGGGCGCAGGATGACCGGCATGACCTCCAGCGCACGCCCCCGCCTCAACCGCCGGCTCGCCGAGTTCGGGACGACGATCTTCGCCGAGATGTCCGCCCTGGCGACCGCGACCGGGTCGATCAACCTGGGGCAGGGCTTTCCCGACACCGACGGCCCGGAGGCGGTCCGGGAGGCCGCCGTACGGGCGCTGCGCGAGGGCCGCGGCAACCAGTACCCGCCGGGTCCGGGCATCCCCGAGCTGCGCACCGCGATCGCCGCGCACCAGCTGCGCCGCTACGGCCTGGACCACGACCCCGACACCGGGGTGCTGGTGACCGCGGGCGCGACGGAGGCGATCGCGGCGAGCCTGCTGGCGCTGCTGGAGCCGGGCGACGAGGTCGTGGCCCTGGAGCCGTACTACGACTCGTACGCGGCGTGCATCGCGATGGCGGGCGGCCGGCGCGTGCCGGTCACCCTGCGCCCCGCCGACGGCGGCTTCCGCCTCGACCTGGACGAACTGCGCGCGGCGGTCACCGACCGGACCCGGCTGCTGCTGATCAACACCCCGCACAACCCGACGGGTACGGTCCTCACGCGCGCGGAGCTGGCCGCGATCGCCGAGCTGGCGGTGGAGCGGGACCTGCTGGTGGTGACGGACGAGGTCTACGAGCACCTGGTGTTCGGCGACGCCGAGCACCTGCCGCTCGCGACGTTCCCGGGCATGCGCGAGCGCACGGTCACGATCGGCTCGGCCGGCAAGACGTTCTCGTTCACCGGCTGGAAGGTCGGCTGGGTGACGGGCACGCCGGAACTGGTCACCGCGGTCCGCTCGGTCAAGCAGTTCCTGACGTACGTCTCCTCCGGCCCCTTCCAGTACGCGGTCGCCGAGGCCCTCGCCCTGCCCGATGCCTACTTCGAGGACTTCCGCCGCTCCATGCTGGCCCGCCGCGACATCCTCGCCGAGGGCCTGACGGCGGCCGGCTTCCAGGTCTTCGAACCGGCCGGCACCTACTTCATCACCACCGACATCCGCCCCCTGGGCGAGAAGGACGGCTTCGCCTTCTGCCGTGCCCTGCCCGAGCGGGCCGGCGTGGTGGCCATCCCGAACGCCGTCTTCTACGACGACCGGGAGGCGGGGGCGCCGTTCGTGCGGTTCGCCTTCTGCAAGAGGGAGGAAGTGCTGCGGGAGGCCACGCAGCGGCTCCGGGCGCTGTAGGCGCCCCCAAGGGGCGCACGGAACTGCGCGGGCGCCCCCGGCGGGACCCGCAGACGGGCGATGGCGGACGGCACAACGGCGCGTCACCGCCCGGCCGAACCATCCCGTCACGCAAGGTGCTCAGATGTGACTCACGCCAGCACCGCCAGCACCGCTCTCGCCGCCCAGCCCGTAGCCGCGCGAAAGCCGGTCCAGCGCGCCGGCGGGGTCGCCGTGGGTCTGTTCCTCGGTGCCCGGCTCGCCGGCGCGGCCGTGATCGTCCTCGTCGCCCAGCTCACCGGACAGCGGCCGCTCGCGCTGCTCGGCCGGTCCTGGGACTCGGTCTGGTACCTGGGCATCGCCGCGCACGGCTACGGCCACGACCTGCCCTCCCACGAGCCGGGCGTCCACAGCGACCGCGCGTTCTTCCCGCTGTACCCGGCGCTGGTGCGGGCGCTGACGGCGCTGCTCCCGCTCGGCGGTGGCGCCGCCGGGCTGCTGGTCTCGTGGACCGCGGCCACGGCGGCGGCCGGCGGGGTCTACGCGGTCGGCTCCCGGCTGCACGGACGGGCCACCGGGATCGCGCTGGTGCTGCTGTGGGGACTGCTGCCGCACTCGGTGGTGCTGTCGATGGCGTACACCGAGCCGCTGCTGACCGCGCTCGCGGCCTGGTCGCTGTACGCGGTGCTGGCCGGGAACTGGCTGTGGGCGGGCGCTCTGGCGGCGCTCGCGGGGCTCGCCCGGCCGAACGGGTTCGCGGTCGCCGCCGCCGTGCTGGCGGCGGCCGGCTGCGAGGCGTGGCGGCGGCGCGGAAAAGTTTCCCACAGGCTGTGGACGGGGGCGGCGCTCGCCCCGCTGGGCTGGACGGCGTACGTGCTGTGGGTCGGCCGGTGCGAGGGCGATCTGCTGGGCGGCTATTTCGAGGTGCAGCGGCAGTGGGGGTCGAGGTTCGACTTCGGGCGGGGCTCGCTGCACTTCGTGCACCTGATGCTGGCGCACGGCAGCCGGTTCGTGTTCCCCGTGGCGCTGCTGATCGTGGCGGCGGGCACGGTGCTGTACCTGCTGCTCGTGCTGGACCGCGCCCCGCTGCCGCTGCTCGTGCACAGCGGCGTGCTGCTGCTGATCGCGCTCGGCGGGTCGGGCTTCTTCGAGTCCAAGCCGCGGTTCCTGCTGCCGGCGTTCCCGCTGCTGCTGCCGCTCGCGCACATGCTGGTGCGAACGGCGAGAACCCGGCCCTGGCACGCGACCGTGCTGGTCGCGACCCTGGCCGGGTTCAGCTATCTCTACGGCGCGTATCTGCTGCTGTACGCGGACGCACCGCTCTAAGGCGCCCTCGGAACCGGACGTGCCTCCGGGGGCGCCCACAGGGGTCCGGGGGACTACTCCCCGTCGCCCTCGGGCTCGTCGCCCTGGTCGCCCTGGTCGACCTCCTGCTCCAGGCCGAGCTGCTCGACCAGCCACTTGTCGAACTCGATCGCGGCCCGCACCCAGCTGACCGTCGAGGAGACGAAGTGGTTGATGTCGACGCCCGTGCCGATCAGCATCTGGGCCTCGCCGATGAGGCGGACGGTGCCGTCGTCGTGGGTGTGGGTGTAGACCTTCGGCCACAGCGTGCGGCGGTTCCAGTCGTCGATCGACTCGAGCAGCTGCGCCTTCTCGTCGATCTTGTGGGGGCGGTCGTAGAAGGTCCGCACCGAGAAGACCGCCTGTTCGGCCTCCCCGCGGAACATGAAGTAGGTGCGGAACTGCTCCCACGGAGCCGCGAGGTCGCCCTCCTCGTCCACGACGTACTTCAGCTCCATCTGGTCGAGGAGCTGCTTCACGAGGTCCTGATCCGGGAGGACGGGGCCGGCCGGTCCCTGGGGCTCAGGTTCGGGCTGGCCCCCGAAGTTCGGAATCGAGGACGGGTCGATGCTCACCGTGTTTTTCCCTTCATGCGGATTCCGCCATCCTCCCCCATGCGGGGAGGGGGGAGGCAAGCCCCGACGCCGCCTGTCTGCCGAGGGCTGACAAGATCCGGCTCCGCGCGCTCACCGTGCGGGGGTCACAGCGTCTTCCCGGTCGCCGGGCCCACCAGCAGGCCCGCACCGAAGCGGTCCACGCGGACCGTGTCGCCGTCCTTGATCTCGCCGGAGAGGATCTCCCGGGCGAGCCGGTCGCCGATGGCGCTCTGGACCAGGCGGCGCAGCGGACGGGCGCCGTAGGCCGGGTCCAGGCCCTCCTCGGCGAGCCAGGCCAGCGCCTCGGGCGTGATCTCCAGGGTGAGCCGGCGCTCGGCGAGCCGCCTGCCGAGCCGCTCGATCTGGATCTGCGCGATCCGCTCCAGCTCGGGCTTGGTCAGCGCCGAGAAGACCACCAGGTCGTCCAGCCGGTTGAGGAACTCGGGCTTGAAGGAGGCCCGGACGACCTCCAGGACCTGCTCCTTCTTCTCCGCCTCGCCGGCGATCGGGTCGACCAGGAACTGGCTGCCCAGGTTGGAGGTGAGCACCAGGATGGTGTTGCGGAAGTCGACCGTACGGCCCTGACCGTCCGTCAGGCGGCCGTCGTCCAGGACCTGGAGCAGGATGTCGAAGACCTCGGGGTGGGCCTTCTCCACCTCGTCCAGCAGGACGACGCTGTACGGGCGCCTGCGCACGGCCTCGGTCAGCTGGCCGCCCTCCTCGTAGCCGACGTAGCCGGGGGGCGCGCCGACCAGGCGGGCCACGCTGTGCTTCTCGCCGTACTCCGACATGTCGATGCGGACCATGGCCCGCTCGTCGTCGAAGAGGAAGTCGGCGAGCGCCTTGGCCAGTTCGGTCTTGCCGACACCGGTCGGACCGAGGAAGAGGAAGGAGCCGGTGGGGCGGTCGGGGTCGGCGATCCCGGCGCGCGAGCGTCGCACGGCGTCCGAGACGGCCCGTACGGCCTCGCTCTGGCCGATGAGGCGCTTGCCCAGCTCGTCCTCCATGCGCAGCAGCTTCTGCGTCTCGCCCTCCATCAGGCGCCCGGCGGGGATGCCGGTCCAGGCAGCGACGACGTCGGCGATGTCGTCGGAGCCGACCTCCTCCTTGACCATCGTGTCCCTGGCGGCCTCCTCCTCGGCCTCGGAGGCGGCCTCCAGCTCCTTCTCGAGCTGCGGGATCTCGCCGTAGAGCAGCTTGGCGGCGCGGTCGAAGTCGCCGTCACGCTGGGCGCGTTCGGCCTGCCCGCGCAGATCGTCCAGGCGCTCCTTCAGCTCACCGACCCGGTTGAGGGACTGCTTCTCCTTCTCCCAGCGGGCGGTCAGGCCCCGCAGTTCCTCCTCCTTGTCGGCGAGGTCGCGACGCAGCTTCTCCAGGCGGGCCACGGAGGCCGGGTCGGTCTCCTTGCTGATCGCCAGCTCCTCCATCTTCAACCGGTCGACCGCGCGCTGGAGTTCGTCGATCTCGACGGGGGACGAGTCGATCTCCATGCGGAGCCGGGAGGCCGCCTCGTCGACCAGGTCGATGGCCTTGTCGGGAAGGAAGCGGGAGGTGATGTAGCGGTCGGAGAGGGTGGCGGCGGCCACCAGCGCGCTGTCGGCGATCTGCACCTTGTGGTGGGCCTCGTAGCGGCCCTTGAGTCCGCGCAGGATCGCGACGGTGTCCTCGACGGTCGGCTCGGCGACCAGCACCTGCTGGAAGCGCCGCTCCAGGGCGGGGTCCTTCTCGATCCGCTCCCGGTACTCGTCGAGGGTGGTGGCGCCCACCATGCGCAGCTCACCGCGGGCGAGCATGGGCTTGAGCATGTTGCCCGCGTCCATGGCCGAATCGCCGCCGGCGCCCGCGCCCACGACGGTGTGCAGCTCGTCGATGAAGGTGATGATCTGCCCGTCGGAGTCCTTGATCTCGCCGAGCACGGCCTTCAGCCGCTCCTCGAACTCGCCGCGGTACTTGGCGCCCGCCACCATCGCGCCCAGGTCGAGGGAGACGAGCCGCTTGTCCTTGAGGGACTCGGGCACATCGCCCTTGACGATCCGCTGCGCGAGCCCTTCCACCACGGCGGTCTTGCCGACGCCGGGCTCGCCGATGAGGACGGGGTTGTTCTTCGTACGACGGCTCAGCACCTGCACGACCCGCCGGATCTCCTGGTCCCGGCCGATGACCGGATCCAGCCGGCCCTCGCGGGCGGCGGCGGTGAAGTCGGTGCCGAACTTCTCCAGGGCCTTGTACTGGCCCTCGGGGTCGGCGGTGGTCACGCGGCGTCCTCCCCTGGCCTTCTTGAAGGCCTCCAGCAGCTTCTTGGCGTCGGCGCCCTGCGCCTGGAGCACCTCGGCGACCCGGCCGCCCTTGGCGGCGATGCCGATCAGCAGGTGCTCCGTGGACAGATACTCGTCGCCCAGCTCCTTCGCCCGCTCGCCGGCGTCGGCGAGCACGGCCAGCAGATCACGGCCCGGCTGCGGCGGCGCGACGGTGGATCCGGTCACGCTGGGCAGCGCGGCCAGGATCTTCTCCGTCTGCGAGCGTACGACGGCCTGGTCGGCGTCGACGGCCGCGAGCAGGTCGGTGATGTTCTCGTTGTCCTGCCCCTGGAGCAGAGCCAGCAGCAGATGGGCGGGGACGAGGTCCGCGTGCCCCTCCGTCACGGCCCGGTTGCCGGCCGCGTTGATCGCGTCCCGGCTCCTGTTGGTCAGCTCGGCGTCCACGTGTCCGTTCTCCTCCTCGGCGACTTCTCTCCACTGCTGACGCAACCAGCGTACACAAAGTTGAGTCTATTCCGCTCAAGGTGGGCGGAGAGCCCCGGGAGGGCTAGGTTGCGGGCATGGCGATGACGCACCCGGTGGATCCGGCGGCCCCGGACGAGCACTACCTCGCGTTCTGGCGCGAACGGCATCTGTGCACGCTGACCACGCTCCGGCCCGACGGCAGCCCCCATGTGGTACCGGTCGGGGTGACCTACGACGTGCCGGCCGGGCTGGCCCGGGTGATCACCAACGTCACCAGCGCGAAGGTACGGCATGTGCGCGCGGCCGGAACCAGGGGCGCGCGCGTGGCGGTGTGCCAGGTGGACGGCCGGCGCTGGGCCACCCTGGAAGGGCGCGCACGGGTGCGGACGGAACCGGAACGGGTCGCGGAGGCGGTCCGGCGCTACGCCGAGCGCTACGAGCGGATGCCGGGACCGAATCCCGCGCGCGTGGTGATCGAGATCGAGGTCGAGCGGGCGCTGGGCCATGGCTGACACCGCGGGTGACGCCCTGGGCGGCCCGGACGAATATTTTCAGCCACCCTCGAAGTGCACCCATACCGCGAAATGTCCCCACAAACTACAGCGGCGTCACCGTGTTCAGGTCACGGTGACGCCGCTGCGGGGGGAAGCACCTGAGCGATCTTTTACGACGGGGGAATCGCGTCAGGCACTGCGGGGGGTGGCCGAGATGGTTCGCAGGTCGGAATCCGTCGGCTCGGCAAGCCGGTGATCCCGCTGGTCCAGGTTCACAAAGATCATTCCGTACCGGATGGCGCAGCGCACCGGCTGGGGCGCGCCACGCGGCTTGCGCAGGCACCGGTACGCCCGCACGTCCCCGTCCTCGTCCCGTGTCACGACGACCGGTTCACCGAAGACGGTCACCATCAGCGAATCACCGCTGTGGGGGATGGCGGTGACCAGGTCGATGAAGTGCCAGCCGGAGCGGTAGGCGGTGGCCATCTCGCGCCGGAAGGAACGGTCGTCGGGTGGAGTAGTCATCAGTCAGCCCCAGGTGGTGTCGTCGGCACCAGCGGCATGGGCCGACCCGGCGCCGTCGGCACTCACGGCAACAGACCGAGGAGCCACTCCCCAGGTCGTGTCCTGCGCCTGCGCGTCGCTCCTCGCACCGAAGAGGCCACTCAGCGCGCCGATGGCCACAACGGTGGAGAAGGCGACGGCAAGCATCGACCGAAGCATTCTGTTGCACATAGTCGGCTTCGTCCTCACTTGAAGGTCCCCTCTTCCCCCGTCGAACAAGACGATGTCTTATTTGGCCACGTCATGGCCACACAATCGGTGCATCATGTTCCTGCATGTTCAGGACCCTGGGGGGTGGAGATTTGACATCGAATCGGACCAAAGTGTCACATCCCCATACGATGTCCGAGCTGTGCGAGGAGGGTGGCCGTCTCTACGCGAAGGCACTGCGGACCGGACGCATAGCCCGCACGGATGTGGAACCCGCTCCCTGCCTCATGGAGTTCGCCCTCCTGCACCCGGACCCCGACGACGCGAACTGGCTGCGTCCCACCCCTCCCTCGGTGGCCCTGGCCCAGCGACTCAACCCGCTCGAACGCGAGATCTCCGAACGCAGACGGCAGTCCATCGAACTGGCCGAAGCCTTCGAACCGTTCATGACGCTCAGCGCCCAGAGCACGACGCCCACGCACGCCATCTCGGTACTGGAAGGCCTGGACCGCATCAACGCGGCACTCGACGTGGCGACGGCCGAGTGCCGCTCCGAGGTGCTCACGGTGCAGCCGACCAGCCGCCGCCTCGAACACACCCTGCTGCAGGGCCTGGAACGCGACCGTCCGCTCCTCGAACGCGGCGTGCGGATCAGGACCCTCTACCAGCACACGGCCCGCTACAGCCCCGAGACGCTCGGATACGTGTCCCAGTTCTCCGAGGGCAAGGTGGAGTACCGCACCATCGACGAGCTGGTGGAGCGGCTCATCATCTGCGACGAGACCGTGGCCTTCATCCCCATCCGCGACGACCGTCAGGTCGCCCTGGAACTGCGGCACCCGGGCCTGGTGCAGTACCTGACCAAAGTGTTCGAGTTCATGTGGGCGCGCGCGGTGCCGATGAGCACCGGCGCCCCCTACGAGACGGCCCCCGACGGCATCACGGACATCCAGCACTCCATCGCCAAGCTCCTGGTGGAGGGCCACGTCGACGAGGCCATAGCCCGCCGCCTGGGCATGAACGTGCGCACCTGCCGGGCCCACATCGCCAAGCTCGCCCAGGCCCTCGGCAGCGGCAGCCGCGCCCAGCTCGGCTACCTCATCGCCCAGTCCGGCATGCTCGACCGGGGCCGGTGAAGGGCCCGGCGCCCCACCCGGGGCACGGGGCCGAGGAGTTGTGTCCCACCGGCCGGGAGCTGTACGAACGCGCCCTGCGGGAGGGCCGGATCAGCGCCGCGGACGCCGCCGACGTCCCCTGCCTGGTCGACTTCGGCCTGCTGAAACCCTCGCTCTCGAACCCCGCGCTCCTGGAGCCCGTACCGCCCGCCGTGGTCCTGCCCCGCCTGCTGCGCTCGGCCGAGGAGCGGATCGCCGGCGAGCGGCGCCGGGTCGAACTGCTCGCCGAGGCGTTCGAGCCGCTGATGCGGATCGACGGCCGGCGCACCGAGAGCACCGCGGACGTCCCGGCGCTCCAACTGCTCAGCGGCACCGACCGGATCAACCGGGCCATCACCGAGGCGGTGGACGGGGCGAGCCATGAAGTGCTCTGCGTCCAGCCGCACACCTCCCGGGTCCGCGAGCACGGCGAGGAGGCCCACCGGATCGCACGCCGGCGCGACCAGGCGCTGCTGGACCGGGGCGGCCGGATCCGCACCCTCTACCAGCACACCCGGCGCAACGCCCCCGACATCCTCGCCTACCAGGAGCTGCTGAACGGCGACACACAGGTCCGCACGCTCCACGAGGTCACCGACCGGCTGATCGTGGTCGACGGGAGCGTCGCCTTCCTCCCGGCCAACGACGACGGCACGCTCGCCCTGGAAGCCCGCCACCCCGCCCTGCTCCAGTACTTCACGACGACCTTCGACCGCCTCTGGCGCCTGGCCACCCCCCTGTATCCCCAGGCGGTACAGCCGCCCGCGGTGAACGGCTTCCCGTCCCGGCAGCGCGCCATAGCCGCGCTCCTCGTCGAAGGGCACACCGACGCCGCCATAGCCGACCGGCTCGGGATGAACATCCGTACCGCGCGCCTGCACATCGCGAAGCTCGCCGCCACCCTCGGCAGTGACAGCCGGGCGCAGCTCGGCTATCTCATCGCACGCTCGGGGATTCTTGATCAGCAGGCGTGACCGGGGCCGCCGTCAGAAAGGACCGGTTGCCGTCCAGGCCCACCTGGGCGATCCGGACGCCCAGTTGGGTACGGCTGGCCGCGCCGAGCGTCTCCGACAGGCGGGCGATGTGGGCGCGGCAGGTGCGCACGCTGATGCCGAGCCGCTCGGCGATCACCGCGTCCTGGTGGCCCTCGGCCAGCAGCGCGGCGATGGACTGCTCACGGTGCGAGATGCCCTCGATGCCGGTGTCGGGCAGCGGCGCGGTGAGCGGGATCGCAAGGCGCCAGAGGCGCTCGAAGACCGTCACGAGGTAGGCCACGAGGGCCGGGTGGCGCAGTTCCAGCGCCATCGTGCAGTCGGAGTTGGCGGGGATGAACGCCACCGTGCGGTCGAAGAGGATCAGCCGGTCGATGACCTCGTCCAGGCTGCGGGCCTCGACCGTGCCGCCCATCAGCTCCAGGTAGTTGAGCAGGCCCTGGCCATGGCGGGCGACATGGGTGTACAGGTCGCGCATGCGCACCCCCCGGCCGCGCAGGGCCAGCGCCCGGTGCAGGCCCTCGGTCAGCTCGGCCTCCCGGCGGATGCCTCCGGGCTGCACGGTGAGCACCTCGCTGGTGCACGCCTCGGTCGCCTCGTCCATGGCCGCCTGGATCCGGGACAGCCCGTCCAGCACCCGGATGGCGCTGCCTTCGGCCGGTGCCGTGAGCGCGTGCAGGTGCCGGCCGAGTCCGGCGTACCACTCGAAGGCGGCCACCGCCGAGCCCATCCGCCGCTGGCTCGCGCTGACCTCGTCGTAGACCCCGCGCAGCAGCCGTGTCATGACCTCCTGCGGGGAGGTGGGCACCAGCCAGTCCATGTCGTCCGGGTCCGGGTGCAGCAGGGCCAGCTCCAGCAGGCAGGGCACCGCCTCGATGTCGGTGCGTGGCACCCGCCCGCGGCGTACGGCCCGGGAGTACAGCCGGTCGCCGGCCGCGCACAGTCGGTCGGCCCCGTGTGGATGCTCCTCCGTCCCGCGCCCGGCCATCGCCCATTCCACCCCCGGTGTGCTGCCACTTCCGCAGCGCAACTATGCGCGGCGCCGACCGGGTCCGCAACACGGCTCTCCCCGAAGGAGCGGCCACGGAGGCCTGTTGTGCCCGGGTATGACCCAGGCTCCGCCTCTCCCCTTTGCAGGAAGCTGCGGTCTACTTCAAGCCAATCGCCGCGCACGCGATCTTGTACTTGGCGGTGCAGATGTCACCCACCGTGTAGATGCCGTCGGCGATGACCGTGGCCTTGATGTTGCCCTTGGTCAGCGCGGTCGGCTGGATCAGCTTGGCCGGGATGCTCTTGGTGGTGGGGCTGTCGACCTTGTCCTGGGTGAGGGCGTCGAACTGGATGTCCTTGCCCTGGATCCTGGCGACGGCCATCTGGGCCGCGGCCTGGGCCTCGTCCGGGTAGGCCTTGTAGACGCTCATGTACTGCTCGCCGGCCACGACCCGCTGGACACCCTCCAGCGAGGCGTCCTGGCCGGTGATCGGGGGCAGCGTGGTGACGCCTGCCGCCTTCAGGGCCTTGATGACGCCCCCGGCCATGTCGTCGTTGGCGGAGTAGACGCCCGCGATGTTGTTCTTGCCGATCTGGGCGATCGCCTTGGCCATGTTGGCCTCGGCGTTCTCCGGCTTCCAGTCGGTGGTGTCGTACGACGCGGCGATCGTCACCTTGCCGTTCAGCTCGGAGAGCGCGCCCTCCTTGAACTGCTTGGCGTTCGGGTCGGTGGGCGAGCCGTTCATCATGACGATCTTGTTCGAGGTGTCGGCGTTCGAGCCGAGGGCCTCCAGCAGGGTGCGGCCCTGCACCTCGCCGACCAGCTCGTTGTCGAAGGAGACATAGGCATCGATCGGGCCCTCGGCGAGCCGGTCGTAGGCGATGACCGGAATGCCCGCGTCCTTGGCCTTCTTCACCGCGTCGGCGATCGCGTGCGAGTCGACCGCGTCGAGCAGGATGACGTCGACCTTGTCGTCGATCATCTTCTGCAGCTGCTCGGCCTGTCTGGAGGCGTCCGCGTCGGCGTTGGCGTACTCGACCTTGCCGTGCTTCTTGGTGAGGTCGGCGACCTGGGACTTGATGATGGGGTAGTCGAACCTGTCGTAGCGGGTGTTCGTCTTCTCCGGCAGCAGCAGGCCCACGGTGACGTCGTCGCCCTTGCTCGGGCTCGCGCTCGCGCCGTCCCCCGTCGCGTTCAGCACGCCGCAGCCGGCGAGCGAGAGGGTCATCGTGGACGCGGCCACGGATATGGCGATACGGCGCATGCGAGAGCTCACTTCAAGTGCGTTCCGGACGTGGGGGCTGCTATACGACCCAGGTGTCTGAAAAGACAACGCTCAGGCCACACCCGGCGTCAAGCGGAACTACTTAACGAGTGCGCAACAGCACGCTCCGCTGTACCTGTGAAGAAGGAACGGAATCACCTTCAAACGCTCTTTACGGACCCTCCATTCAAGGGGAGTTCACGGAACGGCATGAGCCGGCAAAGAAAAGGGGCCCGGAAACCGGGCCCCTTTTGCGGTACTTGAGTACGGCTGCGCGTCAGTCGCGCTGCTGCCTCTTCGGCCGCCACACCACCAGCGCGCTGGTCTGCTGGACCTCCTGGTACGGGACCAGGTCGCGGCGGTAGGAGGCGTGGACGGCGGCCTCGCGCTGCTGCATCGCGGCCGCCGCGCCGTCCAGGGCCGCCTCCAGCTCCGCGACGCGGGACTGGAGCGCGGCGACCTGGTTCTCCAGTTCGATGATGCGCTTGATGCCCGCCAGGTTGATGCCCTCGTCCTGCGACAACTGCTGGACGGTGCGCAGCAGTTCGATGTCGCGGGCCGAGTAGCGGCGGCCCCGCCCGGCGGTCCGGTCCGGGGAGACCAGACCCAGGCGGTCGTACTGGCGCAGCGTCTGCGGGTGGAGTCCGGAGAGCTGGGCCGCCACCGAGATGACGTAGACCGGGGTCTCCTCGGTCAGTTCATACGGGTTACGTCGACGGCCGTCCATCTCTCTCAGTCTCCCTTCGCCGCCTCGAACAGCTCCGCCCGCGGGTCCTCGTCCGCGGTCGCCTCGCGATACGCCTCCAATGCGTCACGAGCCTTCCCCGACAGGTCCTTGGGAACACGCACCTCGACGGTGACCAGCAGATCGCCGCGGGTGCCGTCCTTGCGGACCGCGCCCTTGCCCCGGGCGCGCATGGTGCGCCCGTTGGGCGTGCCGGGCGGCAGCTTCAGGGTGACGGGCGGGCCGCCGAGTGTCGGCACCCGCACCTCGCCGCCGAGGGCGGCCTCGGGATACGTGACCGGCACGGTGACCGTGAGGTTGTCGCCCTTGCGCCCGAACACCGGGTGCTCGCCGACGTGCACGACCACGTACAGGTCGCCCGCCGGTCCGCCCCGCTCGCCGGGCGCGCCCTTGCCGCGCAGCCGGATCCGCTGCCCGTCGGTCACCCCGGCCGGGATGCGGACCTGCATCGTCCGCGAGGACTTCGCACGGCCGCTGCCCTTGCACTCCATGCAGGGGTGCTCGGCGATCAGGCCGCGGCCCTTGCAGTCGGGGCAGGGGTCGGTCAGCGAGAAACCGCCGCCCGAGCCCCGCGCCACCTGGCCGGTGCCGACGCAGGTCGGGCACACGCGCGGTGTGCCGTTCTTGTCGCCGGTGCCCGAGCAGGCCTTACAGGGCGCCTGGGAGGACATCCGCAGCGGCACCGTGGCGCCCTCGATGGCCTCCGTGAAGCTCAGCGTGACCTCGGACTCGATGTCCTGGCCGCGCCGGGGCTGGGTCCGCGTGCCCGTGGCACCGCCACGGTTGAACAGGCCCCCGAAGACGTCACCTATCCCGCCGCCGAAGCCCCCTCCGGCCTGGGTGTTCCCGCCGCCTCCGAAGAGGTCGCCCAGGTCGAAGTTGAAGGAGCCGCCGGCGCCCGGCCCGGGGCGGAAGCCGCCGTTGCCGAACAGGGCACGCGCTTCGTCGTACTCCTTGCGCTTCTTGGGGTCGCCGAGGACGTCGTTCGCCTCGGAGATCTCCTTGAAGCGCTCCTCGGCCTTGGTGTTGCCCTTGTTGGCGTCCGGGTGGAACTCGCGGGCGAGCTTCCGGTACGCCTTCTTGATCTCGGCCTCGGTGGCGTCCTTGGGGACGCCGAGGACCTTGTAGTAGTCCTTCTCGATGAAGTCCTTGGTGCTCATCCCCGACGTCCCTCCTTCCTGGCTCCGGTGATCAGGTCAGCCCTCCTCCGGGCCACCGTTCTCCTTGTTGTCGGCGGCACCGGCCTGCTTCGCCTCGGTCTTGTCCTCGGCGCCCTCGGCCTTGACGGTCTGCGCGCCGGGCTGCGGCTCGGCGACGGCCACCCGCGCGGGGCGGATGGTGCGCTCGCCGATGCGGTAGCCGGGCTGCAGGATCGCCACGCAGGTCGTCTCGGTGACGTCCGGCGCGTAGCTGTGCATCAGGGCCTCGTGGATCGTCGGGTCGAAGGGCTCGCCCTCCTTGCCGAACTGCTGCAGGCCCATCTTGGCCGCGACGGTCTCCAGCGACTCGCCCACCGACTTGAAGCCGCCGACCAGTTCGCCGTGTTCCCGCGCGCGGCCGATGTCGTCGAGCACGGGCAGGAGTTCGGTCAGGAGGTTCGCGACGGCGATCTCCTTGACCGCGATCCGGTCCCGCTCGACGCGGCGGCGGTAGTTCTGGTACTCGGCCTGGAGTCGCTGGAGGTCCAGCGTGCGCTCGTTGAGCGCCGTGCGCACCTGGTCCAGCTGGGCCACCAGGCCCACGTCTGCGTTTCCGTCCCCGGCCGGGGCCGCCCCCTCCTCGGGGGCGGCCTTCGGCTCGGCGTCGTCGGGGGTCGCGCCGGAGGGGACGTCGGGCTTCTCCTCGAAGCCCGGGGTCTCCTCCGTCACGCGGCACCGTCCTTGCGCTCGTCGTCCACGATCTCGGCGTCGACGACATCGTCATCGGCCTTGGCACCGCCCGCGGCGGCGCCCTCCGGACCGCCGGCCTGCGCCTGCGCGGCCTGGGCGTCGGCGTACATGGCCTGGCCCAGCTTCTGCGAGACGGCCGCGACCTTCTCGGTGGCGGTGCGGATCTCGGCGGTGTCCTCGCCCTTGAGCTTCTCCTTCAGCTCGGCGACGGACTCCTCGACCTCGGTCTTGATCTCGCCCGGGACCTTGTCCTCGTTGTCCTTGAGGAACTTCTCCGTCTGGTAGACGAGCTGCTCGCCCTGGTTGCGGGTCTCGGCGGCCTCGCGGCGGCGGTGGTCCTCCTCCGCGTACTGCTCGGCCTCCTGGCGCATCCGGTCGACCTCGTCCTTCGGCAGCGAGGAGCCGCCGGTGACGGTCATCTTCTGCTCCTTGCCCGTGCCCAGGTCCTTGGCGGTCACGTGCATGATGCCGTTGGCGTCGATGTCGAAGGACACCTCGATCTGCGGGACACCGCGCGGGGCCGGCGGCAGACCGGTCAGCTCGAACATGCCGAGCTTCTTGTTGTACGCCGCGATCTCGCGCTCGCCCTGGTAGACCTGGATCTGCACGGAGGGCTGGTTGTCCTCGGCGGTGGTGAAGATCTCGGACCGCTTGGTCGGGATCGTCGTGTTCCGCTCGATGAGCTTGGTCATGATGCCGCCCTTGGTCTCGATGCCGAGGGACAGCGGGGTGACGTCGAGCAGCAGGACGTCCTTGACCTCACCCTTGAGGACACCGGCCTGGAGCGAGGCGCCGATGGCGACGACCTCGTCCGGGTTCACACCCTTGTTGGCCTCCTTGCCGCCGGTCAGCTCCTTGACGAGCTCGGCGACGGCGGGCATACGGGTGGAGCCACCGACGAGGACGACGTGGTCGATCTCGTTGATGGAGATGCCGGCGTCCTTGATGACGTTGTGGAACGGCGTCTTGCAGCGCTCCAGCAGGTCCGCTGTCAGCTGCTGGAACTGGGCCCGGGTGAGCTTCTCGTCCAGGTGCAGCGGGCCCTCGGCGGACGCGGTGATGTAGGGCAGGTTGATCGAGGTCTCGGTGGACGAGGACAGCTCGATCTTGGCCTTCTCGGCGGCCTCACGGAGGCGCTGCAGGGCCATCTTGTCCTTGGACAGGTCCACGCCGTGACCGGACTGGAACTGCTTGACCAGGTAGTCGACGACGCGCTGGTCCCAGTCGTCACCACCGAGGTGGTTGTCACCGTTGGTGGCCTTCACCTCGACGACGCCGTCGCCGATCTCCAGCAGGGACACGTCGAAGGTGCCGCCACCGAGGTCGAAGACGAGGATCGTCTGGTCGTCCTTGTCGAGGCCGTAGGCCAGCGCGGCGGCGGTCGGCTCGTTGACGATGCGCAGGACGTTCAGACCGGCGATCTCACCGGCCTCCTTGGTCGCCTGACGCTCGGAGTCGTTGAAGTAGGCCGGGACGGTGATGACCGCGTCGGTGACCTTCTCGCCCAGGTAGGCCTCGGCGTCGCGCTTCAGCTTCTGCAGGATGAAGGCGGAGATCTGCTGCGGGTTGAAGTCCTTGCCGTCGAGCTGGATCTTCCAGTCGGTGCCCATGTGGCGCTTCACCGAGCGGATGGTCCGGTCCACGTTCGTGACCGCCTGGCGCTTGGCGACCTCTCCGACGAGCACCTCGCCGTTCTTTGCGAAGGCGACGACGGACGGCGTGGTCCTGGCACCCTCGGCGTTGGTGATGACGGTGGGCTCGCCGCCCTCCAGAACGCTGACGACGGAGTTAGTCGTGCCCAGGTCGATGCCGACCGCACGTGCCATGGTTGATTCCTCCAGCTGACTTGAGTGGAACGGACTCAAGTGTGCACGACTCCCCGTGCCGGGTCAACAGACCTGAGTCGTAGGGGCTCAAGTCTTATCCGTTCCTTACACGCAACTGGCTGCTGACCTGCACGGACGTCACCCGCCGGGGCCGCTGGACAGGGATTCGAAGGAGTATGCCGACCGCCACCAGCGCCCCTCCGCCCACCCACAGCACCGCCTCCTCGCCGGTCCACCCGGTGTGCACGAGCACCCCCACGAGCACCGCGGAGAAGGAGCCGGCGCCCAGCAGCACCACGGAGCCCGGCGGGGTGAGCCCGAGCCTGCGCAGCCGGTGCGCGAGATGGTCGGGGCCGCGCCGCAGCAGCGGACGCCGGGCCAGCCACCGGGCGAGGACCACGAGGACGGCGTCGGCGAGGGCGACCGCGCCGAAGCAGCACACGACGGCCGCGCTCGGCCCGAGCCCGTACCCCGCGCGCGTGAGGACGAGCGACGACGACAGCAGGAACCCGGTGAACAGCGAGCCGCAGGCGCCGAGCCCGATCCGCGCGGGATGCCAGTTGTGCATCAGAAAGCCGGTGAGGGCGGCGGCGAAGACGCTCAGCAGAACGGCGAGTCCGTCCAGCACCTCGGCGGCGGCGCAGGCCCCGGCCCCGAACGCAGTGACCACCCCGACCGTCCCCGCCAGCCCGTCCACGTGATCGAGCCCCTTGAAGGCGAGCGAGGCGACGACGATCCAGCCGATGGCGAGAAGCCCGCCCGGCACACCCGTCTCGTCGTACGGCACCACGCAGGCCGCCGCCACGGCCGTACCCGTGACGAGCACGCGCGCGCGAAGCCGCCACACATCGGCGACCAGGCCCAGCCCGGCGAGCACGGCGGCGGCGACCAGCAGCCGGCCGACCCCGTCCCCGAGCGGGGCGATCCGGGTCCACTCGCCCACCCAGGCGACGAAACAGGTGACGATCACCACGGCGAGCCCGCCGAGCAGCGGCACGCGGCGCTGCATACGCCGGTCGACGATGCCCGCCCGCAGCGCGGGCCCCCTGAGCAGCGCCGCGAGGAGTGCGGCGAGCAGAAGGGCGGCGGTGGCGGCGGCGATCCCGTAGAGCACGGCTCTAAGGTAGGGGCGAATGTAGCAATTCGGTACGAATAACACGATCTGATGAGCCTCGGGATGACACGCATCACCCCGAGGCCTGCTGCGACCCGAAGGATGATGGGGGTAGTCTCAGACGGACTGCATAAGTTACCGCTTAGTAATATTGCTCAGTTCAAGGCCGCCTCAGGAGCCCCAATGCAACTCGCCGCGATCATCGTGTCGCTGGTCCTGATCGTGGTCGGCGTGGCTCTGTTCGGCCGCGCCCTCCTGCAGATCTTCAACTTCATGCGGTTGGGCCAGCCGGTTCCGGCCGGGACCAGGACCAACGACCCCGCACAGCGCACCGTCACCGTGGCCAAGGAGTTCCTCGGCCACACCCGCATGAACCGCTGGGGCGTCGTCGGGGTGGCGCACTGGTTCGTGGCGGTGGGCTTCTACACGCTGCTGCTGACGATCGTCAACGCCATCGGCCAGCTGTTCAAGGCCGACTGGATCCTGCCGGTCATCGGCGACTGGATGCCGTACAACGTCTTCGTCGAGTTCATCGGCACGACGACGGTCCTCGGCATCGCGGTCCTGGTCGTGATCCGCCAGCTGAGCAAGCCGAACAGGCCGGGCCGCAAGTCCCGCTTCGCAGGCTCCAGTTTCGGTCAGGCGTACTTCGTCGAGACCGTCATCCTCATCGTCGGCATCTGCATCTTCATGCTGCACGCGCTGGAGGGCGCCCAGCACCACGTCGACGGCTACGAGGCCTCCTTCTTCATCTCGTACCCGGTCGTGGCGTGGCTGAAGGGCATGGACGTCTCCACGCTCCAGAACCTCACCTACTTCTTCGCGGGTCTGAAGATCGCGACCTCCTTCATCTGGATGATCGTGGTCTCGCTGAAGACCGACATGGGCGTGGCCTGGCACCGCTTCCTGGCGTTCCCGAACATCTGGTTCAAGCGCAACGCGACCGGGGAGACCTCGCTGGGCGCGCTGCAGCCGATGACCTCGGGCGGCAAGCCGATCAACTTCGAGGACCCGGGCGAGGACGACGTCTTCGGCGTCTCCCAGGTCGAGCAGTTCTCCTGGAAGGGCCTGCTGGATTTCTCCACCTGCACCGAGTGCGGCCGCTGCCAGTCCCAGTGCCCCGCCTGGAACACCGGCAAGCCGCTGTCCCCGAAGCTGCTGATCATGTCCCTGCGGGACAACGCGCACGCCAAGGCGCCCTACCTGCTGGCCGGCGGCGGCAAGACCGCGGAAGGCGCGGAGAAGGCCTCCGAGGAGCAGCTGGCCGGCGTCCCCGCCGCCGCGCTGGCCGAGGCCGAGCGGCCGCTGATCGGCACCGCCGAGGAGAACGGCGTCATCGACCCCGACGTCCTGTGGTCCTGCACCACCTGCGGCGCCTGCGTCGAGCAGTGCCCCGTCGACATCGAGCACGTCGACCACATCGTCGACATGCGCCGCTACCAGGTCATGATCGAGTCCGCGTTCCCCTCCGAGGCGGGCACGATGCTCAAGAACCTGGAGAAGAAGGGCAACCCCTGGGGCCTGGCCAAGAAGCAGCGCCTGGAGTGGACCAAGGAGGTCGACTTCGAGGTCCCGGTCGTCGGCAAGGACATCGAGGACCTCACCGAGGTCGAGTACCTGTACTGGGTCGGCTGCGCCGGCGCCCTGGAGGACCGCGCCAAGAAGACCACCAAGGCCTTCGCCGAACTCCTGCACATCGCCGGCGTGAAGTTCGCCATCATGGGCGGCGACGAGAAGTGCACCGGCGACTCCGCCCGCCGCCTGGGCAACGAGCCCCTCTTCCAGGAACTCGGCATGGAGAACGTGGCGGCCCTGAACATGGCGTTCGGCGAGGACGACGAGGACGAGTCGACCAAGAAGCCGAAGTCCGCCAAGAAGATCGTCGCCACCTGCCCGCACTGCCTCAACACCCTCGGCAACGAATACCCCCAGCTCGGCGGCGACTACGAGGTCATCCACCACACCCAGCTGCTCCAGCACCTGGTCGACGAGGGCAAACTCGTCCCCGTCACCCCGGTCGAGGGCATCATCACCTACCACGACCCCTGCTACCTGGGCCGCCACAACAAGATCTACACGCCCCCGCGCGAGATCATCGGCAAGGTCCCGGGCCTCAGGAACGAGGAGATGCACCGCCACAAGGAACGCGGCTTCTGCTGCGGCGCCGGCGGCGCCCGCATGTGGATGGAAGAGCGCATCGGCAAGCGCATCAACAACGAACGCGTCGATGAAGCCCTGTCGTTGAACCCCGACATCGTGTCGACGGCCTGCCCGTTCTGCCTCGTCATGCTCACCGACTCCGTCAACGGCAAGAAGAACGAGGGAACGGCCAAGGAATCCATCCAGGTCGTCGACGTCGCCCAGCTCCTCCTCGACTCCGTCAGGACCCCCGTCGACCCCGCCGGCGAGCCCGAGACCGAGAACGCACCGGAGCCCGAACCCGTCAAGTAGACCGGGCCGTCACGTCGGACGCCCCCCATGTCCGCCACGGACACGGGGGGCGTCGTCGTGTGCGAGGCAGTGGCCTACTCGGACTTGGGCCCCGCCTGCTGCACCACCTCGAAGGACCACAGGGTGGAGCCGGAGGCCGCCGGCTTCGGACGCTCGCCCTCCGCCCCGCCCTGGTGCGCGGCCTTCATCGGCCCCTCCAGCCAGGCCTGGAAGGACGCCTCGTCCCGCCAGCGCGTGTACACGAGGTAGGTGTCGGTCCCCTCGACGGGACGCAGCAGCTCGAACCACTCGAAGCCGTCGGAGTTCTCCACCGCGTGGGCACGCGAGGCGAACCGCTTCTCCAGCACCTCCCGCTGCTCGGCGGGCACGGTCAGCACGTTGATCTTCACTACGCTCATGCCACCATCCTGGCGCAGTCCGGTTCGGCAGGCCGTATCGGCACCGGCAGTCACACCGGTCCCGCGCATTCACCGTGGCGGGCGACTTCCTGGGACGGCCTTACCGGCAAACCCTGGAAATCCCCGGGTCCGCCGCCTGACGGCCCCTTAGGGGATGTCACAGGTCGGCCGCAAAGCCGGGCCCGGAAGCCCGGGCCCGGCACGTCACTCTCCGGGACCAGGTACGTTCGATGACGTGGCTGGATTCAGGATCGGACGCGGGGGCCGGGACAACCGCACCCCCCAAGGACAGCAGGCACCGCAGGCCCCGTCGAACGGCCGGCCGGGACCGCGGTACGGGCAGCCCGCGGGGCCCTCGTACGGACGCCCGTCGGGCCCGTCGTACGGCTACCCGCCGGCGCCGCAGCCGCCGTACCCGCACCAGGGACAGCAGTCGTACCCGCCGCGGGGACAGCAGCAGCCGTACCCCCGGCAGGGACAGCCGTACGGCTACCCGGGCCCGGGCGAGGACGGCCCGGAGTATTTCGGCGACGGCGGCCATCCGGGCGGGCAGGGCGCGCCGGACCCGTACGCGGCCAACAACCCGGGCCACACCCAGGCGTTCTCGGTCGACGAGGCCGCCGGCTACACCCAGGGCGCGACCTACCAGGCCGGCTCGGCCGCCGCGCCCGCGGCCCCGACCGGCCCGCCGCTGCACTGGAAGGAGCTGCTGAAGGGGATCGTCTTCTCCCCCGACCAGACGTTCCTGCGCATGCGGGACTACACGATGTGGGCCCCTGCGCTCATCACCACGTTCCTCTACGGCCTGCTCGCCGTCTTCGGCTTCGACGGCGCCCGCAAGGACGCGATCGGCGCCACGCTGTCCAACGCGGTCCCGATCGTGCTGATCACGGCGGTCGTGATGGTGCTGGGCCTGTTCGTCCTCGGCGTGGTCACCCACACCCTGGCCCGCCAGCTCGGCGGCGACGGCGCCTGGCAGCCGACGGTCGGCCTGTCCATGCTGATCACGGCCCTGACGGACGCGCCCCGCCTTGTGGTCGCCATGTTCGCCGGCGGCAACGCGAGCTTCGTGCAGCTGCTCGGCTGGGCCACCTGGATCGGCGCGGGCGCGCTGCTGACCCTGATGGTCTCCCGCTCCCACGACCTGCCCTGGCCGAAGGCGCTGGGCGCGTCGGCGATCCAGCTGATCGCCCTGCTGTCGATAGTGAAGCTGGGCACGTTCTAGTACGCGCGACCGGTCCGTGCGACGGCGCGGGAAAGGGCCTCCGGCAGGCAGCCGGAGGCCCTTTCCCGTACCCGGAGTCCTCGGGGTTCAGGCGTCGAGAACCTGCCCGGCCCGCTTCACGACGGGGGGCAGGACACTCCACGGGAAGTTGATCCAGTCGTCCGTGCGCTTCCACACGTACTCGCACTTCACCAGCGAGTGGGACTTCTCATAGATGACCGCGGAGCGCACCTCGGCGACGGTGTCGAGGCAGAAGTCGCGTACGAGCTTCAGGGTCTTGCCGGTGTCCGCGACGTCGTCGGTGATCAGTACCTTCTTGTCGGAGAAGTCGATCACGTTGGGGACGGGCGCGAGCATGACGGGCATCTCGAGCGTCGTCCCCACACCGGTGTAGAACTCGACGTTCACGAGGTGGATGTTCTTGCAGTCGAGGGCGTAGGCGAGCCCACCCGCGACGAACACCCCGCCCCGGGCGATGCTGAGCACGATGTCGGGCTCGTACCCGTCGTCGGCGATGGTCTGCGCCAGCTCGCGGACGGCGCCACCGAACCGCTCGTAGGTCAGGTTCTCCCGCACGCCCTGCGTGTCACTCATGCCGCTGTCGCCCTCATACCTGGGTCCGATGGAAATTGACGTAGGACCGCGAAGCGGTCGGCCCGCGCTGCCCCTGGTACCGGGAGCCGTAGCGCTCACTGCCGTACGGGAACTCGGCGGGCGAGGTCAGCCGGAACATGCACAGCTGGCCGATCTTCATCCCGGGCCAGAGCTTGATGGGCAGCGTGGCGAGGTTGGACAGCTCGAGGGTCACATGCCCGCTGAAGCCGGGGTCGATGAACCCGGCGGTGGAGTGGGTGACCAGCCCCAGCCGCCCGAGCGAGGACTTCCCCTCGAGCCGCGAGGCGAGATCGTCGGGGAGCGTGATGACCTCGTACGTGGAGGCGAGCACGAACTCCCCGGGATGAAGAATGAACGGCTCGTCCCCCTCGGGCTCCACGAGCCGCGTCAGGTCGGGCTGCTCGATCGAGGGGTCGATGTGCGGGTACCGGTGGTTCTCGAACACCCGGAAGTACCGGTCCAGCCGTACGTCGATGCTCGACGGCTGCACCATGGAATGGTCATAGGGATCGATCCGTACCCGCCCGGCGTCGATCTCGGCCCGGATGTCCTTGTCTGAGAGAAGCACGTAGCGAGGATACGCAAGGCGCGCGGAGCCGTGACAATCGTGACGGCCCTGCGCGCCCGGTAACTGTCGGTGCAATATCCGCTACTGCCCCACGCTTCTAGCGCTTCTCCAGGGCGACCGGCACCACACTGCGGAGCCGGGCGCACCCGGGACACCTCATGAGCCGGCCGGGGCCGAGCCGCTCGGCCTGCTGCATCGGGAACGAAGCGGTGCTGAAGACGTGCCCGTCCGCACAGCGGACGACGGTGCGTTCCATCAAGTCCCTTAAGTCCCTTCCCCAAGAGCCCCGTCGGGCGTACCGCCCTGACGACAAAAGCCACATTACGGGATCAAAGAGACGACTCTCCAGGCGGCACTCCGCCCCGCCCGACCCTCCCCAAGGCCTCCACCGTACGCCCCAACTCCGCCCGCCCGCAGCCGGATCCCACCCCTGAAACAACCTCAGACCCCCGGGACCCGGACACCAGGGGTCCGCGATGATGTAAAGTGAGCAGCGTCCGGACATCGACTCGTCGGAGCCGGTGGTCTGTACTTACGCGGGTGTAGTTTAATGGTAGAACATCAGCTTCCCAAGCTGAGAGCGCGAGTTCGATTCTCGTCACCCGCTCCATGTGAAACCCCCAGGTCGGAGACCCGGGGGTTCTTCGTTGTCTAGACCATTTTTCTGTGACCTGTGCCACCTAAAGGCGTCGAGGTGGCGAAGTCGCATACGCCAAGCGCCAGTTCGCGCTGGCGTCGGCTGCGGATGAGAGTGACTACCCGGCCTGGTCCTTGAGGCGCGCCGGGGCCGGCCAGCCCTGCAGCCCGCCGACGGCAGCGGACCACCCGTTCAGAATCTGGCGTTTCCTGAGTGAACAGCGGGGCCCCAGTGGTCGCAGCGCCCAGGACGCCGGTGGTGCTGTAGTCACCGACGTCGGCCAGGAGGCTCGCGGTGCCGATCACTGTGCCACCGGCGCCCGGGCAGCAGCAGCGTTCCCAGCAGCACCATCGTGATCAGGTCAGCGGCAGGCCACCAGCAGTGCCCGCGCGGCGGAGCCGGCGTCGTTGCCGAACAGCCGCCCGCCCGGCAGCTCGGTGGCGTCGACGAACAGCAGGACGGCCAGGATGACCTCGGCCACATGCTGAGCGACCTCTGCGCGGCGACATTCCCTACGCCCCTGCCCCCGCTCCTTCCGCGGTGCCGACCGAGCCCGGTCCGAAGGAGACGTCCGCACCAAGTCCGGCGGACGGGAATCGGTCAAGGCGGAAAATCTGTGGCTCTTCGCGGCAACCTTTTCGGCCTCCCGGACCACTCAGTGTCGTCCGGCCAGGTGGTCCGGTCAGATGCACAGCTGAAAGAGAGCACAGACATGCCCCTTGAACGAGAGCACAGACATGTCCCCAGCCCGCCCACGTCAGCGGTGGCGTCCCAAGCCGGCGGCCGCCATGCCGACGGCCACGCCCGCGGTGGTCGCCCGAAGCATCGTGGCCGTCGGTTGCTCGCGCGTCGGGGTTTCTGGGCGGGCCTCGTCATGGTGGTCGTGGCCGGCTCCGCCGTTGTGGTCAACCAGGCTTCGGCGCAGCAAACCCTGGATCTGAAGAAGTGGTACGTGCTGGTCAACCGCAACAGCGGCAAGGTGCTGGACGACCGCACCTTCGCCACGAACGACGGCGCGGCGGTGGTGCAGTGGAGCCGTCACGGCGGGGCCAACCAGCAGTGGCGGCTCATCGACGCGGGTGACGGGTACTACCGGCTGCAGAACCGGAACTCCGGCAAGGTGCTGGACGACCTCGGCTGGTCGAAGACCGCCGGCTCCGCCGTCGTGCAGTGGAAAGACCTGAACGGCACCAACCAGCAGTTCAAACTGGCGAAGTCGCCGGACGGCTACGTGCGTTTGATCAATCGCTTCAGTGGCATGGCCGTCGAGGTCCACAACGCCGCCAAGGCTGATGGGGGCGACGTCGTCCAGGATCGCGACCGGGGCCGCGCCGATCAGCAATGGCAACTCGTCCCGGCCGGGAGTCTCGGTACACAGCCGTCCTCTCCCACCCCCAGTGACGGCAGCTCGACGACACGTTTCATGGGCAGTAGCACGGTGCTCATCGGCGGCTCGATGTCCGACGCCTCGGCGACCGCCGCGCCGTTCGACGTGCGGTACGCCTATGTGCACAGCCAGCCCGCGCCCTCGTCGGCCTACTACTCGGCATCGCTCTGCCAGGCCGCGTGGTCGAGCTGGTGGGGCTGCTGGAACGGCAGCACCACGGCGCCCGGCACTTACGTGACCTGGCGGGACACCGTGGCGGCCCACGCGACGTACAAGGGCAGCCCGCGCCCGCAGAAGATGCTCTGGACGTGGTACTCGTTGCGCGACCTCGGGGACGCGGCAGGCCAGGGTGATGGTCCGGGCGAGGTCGTGGCCATCAACCGGCTTGACCTGCTCACCCGGTACATGAACGACTACCGTTTCTTCCTCCAGAAGATCGGCAACTCGAACGACATGATCGACCTCGAACCCGACTTCTGGGGCTACGTCCGGTCGCTCGGCGATCCGCACAAGGTTGCCGCCCAGGTCTCGGCCGCGAACCCGACCGATTGCGGATCGCAGGAGAACAGCGCCGCCGGACTCTCCCGCTGCCTGATCTCGATGGCGCACAAGTACGCGCCGAACACCGCCGTGGGCCTCCACCTCACCTGCTGGGACTGGCAGAACAACGCCCAGGGATGCGTCAAGGACTACGCGAGCCTCGGGGCACAGAATGCCGACTTCCTGGTCACCGACGTGTCGGACCGCGACGCAGGCTGGTACGCACAGCCGGCCCACGGCGGCAGTGACCACTTCTGGACCGACCAGAAGGCCGCCGCCGCGCTGCAGTTCTACAAGACGATGGCCGAGTCCGTGGGCAAGCCGGTGGTCCTGTGGCAGATCCCCGTGGGCAACATGACGCAGAACAACACCCTCAACCATTACAAGGACGACAAGGTGGACTGGTTCTTCGCGCACATGGACCAGGTCGCGAACGCCCATGTCGCCGGCCTGCTCTTCGGTCCAGGGCAGCAGGAACAGACCACGGTCGAGTCCGACGGCGGAAACCTGATCAGCAAGACCATCGCCTACCACAACTCAGGTGGCACAGCACTCAAGTAGGCGAAGGCACGAATGCGCCCCCATCTCTCCGATGGGGGCGCATTCGTCATCTTCGTCGGGCTCAGCGGGTGGAGGTGCTCACGCCGTAGACCGCTCGTCTACGCGCCGGCGCACTGCACCCGATCGCGATCACCGTTGATCAGGCGGGTCAGCGCTGCAGGGTGAGGACACCCGGCCGCCACGGCAGCCGGTCGTAGGGGCCGGTCGCCGTGGGGGACTTGCCCTGGTAGAGGAACTGCAGGTGGCAGGGGTCGATGGTCATGGTCTGGTCGGGGTTGTTGCGGACCAGGTCACCGTGGCTGATGTCGTTGGTCCAGGTGGCGCCGCTGTTGGCCTTGCCCGCGAAGGGGTTGCTCTCGCCGGCGGCCTGCGGGGTCCACGAGCCGTTCAGGCTGGAGGCCGTGAACGAGCGGAAGTAGCGCTGCTCGTTCGCCCCCCGCGCCTCGACGATCATGAGGTACTGGTTCTGGCCCTGGACCTTGTAGACCTGCGGCGCCTCGAACAGGTTCTTCACCGTGTCGCTCATGACCGTCGTGTACGACGAGCCGAAGTTGCCCGGGAAGTTACCGATCGGCATGCTCGCCCGGTAGATGCTGCCGTTGTCGCCGGCGAAGAACAGGTAGATGTTCTGGTCGTCGGCGATCAGGGTCTGGTCGATCGGGGCGGCGCCGCCGGGGAGGCTGCCGGTGAACAGCGCCTGCGGCGCGGACCAGCCGCCCGGGTTGGTGGGGTCGCTGGAGGTGCGGTAGACGAAGGGCGACGCGCCCCACTGGGACGCCAGCACCCAGATCTTCTTGGGCGCGAAGTAGAACAGCGTGGGCGCCACCGCGGACTGGCTCATCCCGGTCTGACCGGCCGACGCCATGTCCGACCAGTTCGTGAAGGGCCTGAACATCATCGAGCCGTACGACGATCCCGACACGTTCGACGCGTAGACCAGGTGCTTGCCTTTGTACGTCACGTCGGTGAAGTCCTTCACCGCGTCCCACCCGTTCGCGGGCTGCGCCAGCGCACCCGTCGATGTCCACCGGTACGTCGACGGAAGAGCACACGCGCCGCTCGTCGGCCTGGGCGTCGCGGTCCTGAGGCTCCAGTGCTGGTTGGCGCCGCCGGCCGAGTCCCAGACCTGGACGGGAGTGCCGTTGGCGGTCCGGCCGCCGGGGATCCCCAGCGCCCGGCCGCTGGCGACGTCGGTCAGTGTGTAGGAGCCGTCGTCGTTCTGGCGGGCTCGCCAGTGCTGGTTGGCGCCACCGTTGGAGTCCCAGACCTGCGTCCTCGTCCCGTTGCCGGTCTGGTTGCCCGGCTCGTCCAGTACCCGGCCGCTGGCGACGTTGGTGAACGTGTAGGAGCCGTCGCTGTTCCGGCCGGCCCGCCACTGCTGGTTGGAGGCACCGCTGGCGTCCCACACCTGGAGCGGGGTGCCGTTGCCCTTGTATCCCGCGGGCTCGTCGAGAACGCGTCCGGCGGCCACGTCGGAGAGCGTGTAGACCGCCCCGGAGGTGATGCCGCCCCCGTCCGGCGTGCCGCCGCCGCTGCTGCCGCCCAGGGCGGTGAGTACCGCGCCGTAGGCGGGCTTCCTGTTGCCGCCCGCGTCGAACAGCAGCGGGTTCTCACCGGTGCGCCAGGAGTCACTGTCCCTGATCCCCCACACCGTGATGCCCGTGCAGCGGGCGACGTTCATGCACGCCTGGACGGCGCCTGCGTACGCCGTCGGTGACGCCTGGGCGATGTCGAGTTCGGTGATCTGGACGTCCACGCCGAGCGCGGCGAACTTGGACAGTGTGGTCTGGTAGCTGGCCGGCGGGCCGCCTGCGCCGAAGTGGCTCTGGAAGCCGACGCAGTCGATGGGCACACCGCGGGACTTGAAGTCCTTGACCATCGCGTAGACGCCCTGCGTCTTGGCGTCGGTCCAGTTCTCGATGTTGTAGTCGTTGTAGCAGAGCTTGGCCGAGGGGTCGGCGGCCCGGGCCGTGCGGAACGCCTCCTCGATGAAGCCGTTGCCCAGCACGTCCTGGAAGACCGAGCTTCGGTGCTGGCCGCTGCCGCCGTCGGCGAAGGCTTCGTTGACCACGTCCCAGGCGTAGATCTTGCCCTTGTAGTGGGTCATCTCGGTGGTGATGTGGTTGTCCATCACGCTGCGCAGGGTGCCTGCGTCGGTGATGGACTTGACCCAGCCGGGCAGTTGGGAGTGCCAGACCAGGGTGTGGCCGCGCATTCGCTGGCCGTGCGCGGCGGCGTGGCCGACGATCGAGTCGGCCGGGCCGAAGTTGAAGGTGCCGCGGGACGGTTCGGTGGTGTCCCACTTCATCTCGTTCTCCGGGGTGATCATGTTGAACTCCCGGTCGAGGATCGTGGAGTACGTCGAGTCGCCGAGCCTGCCCGAGGACACTGCCGTACCGACGTAGCGGCCGCTGCCGGCCGCCGCGGCGGCCAGGGTGGCCGGCGTGCGGGCATTCGGCGTGCGGGCGGCCTGGGCGACCAGCGGTACGGCAGCACCAGCGGCGGCGAGGACCACGGCGGCGGCGAGCACGCGGCGGGTTGCCGGACGGCGGCGATGAGAGCGGTTCTGATCTGACAACGGCATGTCCTTCTGGCACAACGGGCCTTGATCCGGCCCCGGTTACCCGCCAGTTGCCGCCACGCACACAAAGGTTGCCGCGATCGAGGGAAGGATTTTCACGGCCGCCGTCACCATCCCCACCCAGTGCCACGACGACCCGCCGGCCGCCATGGAGGCCGCCTACGGCCTTCACCGGGTCGGGACGAACCCTCCCCGGACCGACGCGGAGCCGCCCGAACCCTGCGCGTCGACGCGGTAGCCGTCGCCCGCGGCACTGCGCACGCCGGTGCCGTTGTTGAACTGGGCGGCGAACTCATAGCTCCCGGCCGGCACGGTCAGGCCCGGCTTGAGGACCCAGCGGTAGACCAGGGTGCCGCCGGCCTCCTGGGCGGTGACGGTGAAATCAGCACTCGGCAGGGTCTGCCAGGTACCGGTGATCTTCACCCCGCCGCTCTGCACGATCCGCATCTCGATCGTGAGCGAGGTGAGCGGCTGGGTCGTCTTGAGGGCGAGGTTGCTCTGCGTCCAGTAGACGGTGCTGTGCGGGTCCACCGAGCCGGCCGACCACAGCGGCCCGTTCTGGCTCTCGCCGGCGGTCGGCGATGGACTGGTGGCCGACGGAGTCGGGCGCGCGCTGCCCGGGTTGGTGACCGGGGCCGGCGCGGCAGGGGTGGGGCGAGCCGATGTCGGGCGCGGGGAGCCGGCGGTCGGGGACGGGGTGGCAGGCGTGGTCACGGTGGCCGGCGGCGACGAGTGCGCGACGATGGCGGCGACGGCGAGGCCGCCGGTCGCCAGGATGCCGGTGGCGGCGAGCCCGGCGAGCGCGACCCTGGTCCCGGACCTCGCGAACGGCCTGGCGCGGTGACGGACGGCGGGGCCGGCCATGCCGCGTTGCACCCGGGCCAGCATCCTCGCACGGTCGGGCCGGTGGGCCTCGGCGGCCTCGCGCAGCCGACGGGCGATCTCCTCGTTCACCGGTTCCTCCTCCCTGCCACCAGGTCCCCGACCGCTCGCGCGCCCAGTATCCTTTCCAGCTCGGCCATTCCCTTCGAGGTCTGGCTCTTCACCGTACCGACCGATACGCCCAGCGCTGCCGCCGTGTCCTTCTCCGACAGGTCGAAGGCGTGCCGCAGCACCACACAGGCGCGCTTGCGGAACGGCAGCCGGGCGAGCGCCGCGCGGACGTCCAGCACGGCCGCCATGTCCGGCCCCTCCACCTTCTCGGGGCTGCGGGACCAGAACAGTGTGATCCGGAGTCGCTCGCGCACCGCGCTGCGGATGCGTCCCCGTGCCAGGTTGGCCACCACACCGCGGGCGTAGGCGAGCGGGTGGTCGGCCTGCCGCAACCGGTCCCAGCGCTGCCACAGGGCGACGAGGGCATCCGCCGCGAGGTCGTCCGCCGCGTCACTCTCGCCGGTCAGCAGGTGTGCTAGACGGGCGAGTTCGGCATAGTGGCGTTCGAAGAATTCGTGGAACTCCGCGGACGCGTCATCGAGGACCATCCCCCGGTCGCCCTCTCCTGGCAATGACGTGCGCGTTGGTTGCGCGTTTAACAATAGGGGCGGCAGCCTAACAGTGCCCAGCCCGGGATTCGAACAGCGGCCGTGCTCGGTTGCGGGCCGGTGAAGGCTGACCGGCAGGCTGGTCAATGCCGGGCGAACTGGACGCCGGTCGGCTGCGCGACGTCCGGCCGCACGGCGATGCCGTCGACGGTCAGCCGCTCCCCGTAGATGTCGGTGATCCTGAGCGCCCCGCCGCAGCCGGTGCCATCGGCGGACAGGAAGTAGTTGTAGTCGGTGCGGGGCAGCTGCCGCCAGCCGCCGGCGGCCCGCACCTCCAGCGCGGCCACCGGGTTCCGGTGGCCGATCACCTGGATCCCGCACCACCACTTGGTGGACCCGGTCTTGTACCGGATGGCGATCGTGCCCGGCAGGTCCGGGCTCAGCAGCGACCAGGTGATCGGGAGCCGGCCCACCGACAGGTCGGCGAGCTTGGCGAACGCCTGTCGGCTGAGGTCGAGTTGCCCCGGCGCGCAGGGCCACGGGCATTCGTTGACGATCCGTACCGTGATGGAGGCCCCGCTTGCCGCGCGGACCAGCACGTAGGCCCCGCACGCCTTGGCCGACTCGTAGTCGGTGACGTTCATTGCCGCGATCATCAGGTCGCCGGAAGGCCCGTACAGGCAGGAGCCGCTGCCGTCGCCAGCGGCGTAGGCGGTGGCGATTCCCTGGTAGCTGACGGCCGGTTTGATCCGTCCGGCCAGGGCCGCCGCCCTGGAGTTCGCGGTCGCTGTGCTCCTGGCCGAGGCCGTCGCAGTGGCCGAGATCGAAGGCGACGGCGTGGCCGAGGCCGGGATCGTGGGACTGGCCGAGGCCGTGGGCTGCACCGTCGCACCCGCACCGCCGCCCGCCGCAGCCCCGGCATCGGGCGGGGCGGCCGCCCGCGCGCCTGCGGCAGACGCGTCGGCTGCCCTTCCGGCACCGGTTCCGCTCCCGGGGAGGACGGTCAGGGCCAGGCACGCCAGCACACCGACGACCAGCAGCCCCAAGGGAATACCCGTGCCCAGTCCGCGCCTGCGCCACGACTGCGGCGCGGCATGCTTCGTTGCCCTCATGCCCGTCCATCCGGTAGTTCGACTCGGCCTTCCGGCTCCCAGTTGCCGCAAGAGACGAGAAGGTTGCCGCCCCGACACTGATTTCCCGGCGACCGGTGCACCGCACGAAAGGGATCCGAAGAACATCGGACACGGCGGCAACCTTCCATCCCGAGCGGCCACCTAGGGGTGCACCAACCACGGCGAGCCGCAGTCAGCGGCGCCACGCCACCCTGGCGCTCAGCGCGGGCGCCGCGCCGGCCGTCGACATCACGGTGGATGCCGGTACCCCCGTGGGTACCGCGTCCAGCAGCGGTGTCGGCCTCAACACGGCCGTCTACGACGCCTACATGAATGACACCGAGGCGGCGTCGCCTGCATCCAGTTGCTTTCAAGCGGGGGCGCGACACCTGGTGGCTTCAACTCCGGAAGCCATGAAGCGATCGATGCCGCGCATCTTGTCAAACATTAAACGGACTTCTAGAGTCCGGCGCTGGAGGGAGCATGGGACCACTCCCCCGCCTCATGTCATCCGAGCAAGGGAACCGCGATGTCATCTGCACTTCCCAGGCCGGGACGCCTGATAGTTGCCGCCCTGGCGGCGCTGTCACTGCTTCTCCTGGGACAGCAAGCCCACGCGGCGTCCTGGGGAGCCCCCCAGACCATCAACTCGTGGAACACCATCAACGGACGGTGGACCGCCAACAACGAGCTGGAGACCTACACCCCCGACTGCGTCTGGTACGAGGGGAACACCCTTGTCGTCAAGACCTACAGGTCGGGCAGCACGTACTACTCGGGCCGCGTGGAGTCCAAGGCTCTCTATGGCTACGGCACTTACAGCTTCACCGCGAACATGCCGGGCGGCCAGGGCCTCCTTCCTGCGGTATGGGCGGCCTACCTGAATCCGTGGCTGCCCGAGTTCGACGCCGCCGAAATCGTCGGCCAGAACCCGAACACCGTCTACCAGACCTCCCACGACACCAACAACGCCCAGACCCAGTTCTCGAGGACGAATTCTGCGGGCTGGACCAACGCGTACCACACGTACTCGTTCACCTGGTGGCCCGATCACATCGACTTCGCCGTGGACGGCACCATCACCGGCACCAAGTGGTACACCACCGCCCCGGGTGTCGGGATGCACTTCATCGTCGACACCGCCGTCGGCGGCGACTGGCCGGGCAACCCCAACGACTCGACATGGGCCACAGCGGACGGCGCGAGGTACCTGAAGGTCTCCTCGATCACGTACACCCCGTACCAACCGTGAGGGCTCCGCCTCAGGACCCGAACCGGAGGATTGCCGAGACCGTGCCCGCCGGCTTGGCCGGGCGCCGTCCACGGAAACGTGGCGTGAGCGCGAGTTCGATTCTCGTCACCCGCTCCAGAGAGAAACCCCAGGTCAGTGGCCTGGGGTTTGTTTGTTGTCCAGTCCAATTTGAGATGACCCCCATCCTTTGAGGACAGGGTCTACTTCTGCGACAAGAGGAAAATTCTTGCACGCACGGTGATGACGCGGATACATTCTGCATCTTGAGCGACTTGCTCGATGTCCTCGCGTTGTGTGGAACGGCTCCTCGGCCGGAGGCAGTTGGCCGAGTCGAGCAGCCGGGCCGCTTCCCGTGCAGGAGGCACGACGGTCACGTCCTGCCTGCCTTCAGACGGTCGGCGTGTGGCTCGAACGGCACCAGACGTCCCGGAGCAATCACGCCGCGGATCGACACGGGTGGAGGTCGGCGGCTCGCATGTCCGCGCTCTCGCTCGGTCGGGCCCTCGCGTCCGGCAGACAGACGCAGATGTGCCGATGCCCCGCATCGGCCCCGGCTCACCTGGAGTGCCGTTCCATGCCCCCGCGCCAACCAGACGCAGTCCCGATCACTCTCGCAGGGGACGAGGTCTTCCTGATCACGAATGTCCTTCGACAGGCCGCCGCGGAATGCTCAGCCGACACGACACCCGACGCGCGACTCGACGACGGGGTCACCCTCGGCCGGCTGGCCGCCCACTGGGCCGGCATCGTGGAACGGCAACCCGGCCGCGAAGCCGCCTGCCTCGACGCCGGCGGTACCAGCCTGGTGACGGTGCCGCAGAACCGAGAAGCCTGGTACCAAGTCCGCGCGGCGCTCAGCGACCACGCCGCGCAGGTCTCCCGCTCCGCGGAACTCGACGGACTCACGCAGCATGAGGTGCTCCGAGAACAGGCGCACAGCGCACTGCTCCTGGCGGACAGGATCGCGGAGGCGACACATGGCTGGTGACTCCTTGACCGCCAGTGCCCCCGTGGCCTCGTCCGACTCGGCATCGGCCGGCGTCTCCGCCGTCGACATGGAGGGCGGCTGGCAGCCCGCGAAGTGGCCCCTGCCCCGCGTCGCCGCAGTCGACAACCTGGCCGCCGCGCTCTCCAGCCGAGGATTCACCGACGGGGTCGTCCGCGTCCTCTCCCACGCGGCCGTACGACCGGACGAGCTGCGACGAAAGCTGGCCGACCCGGCCGAACTGCGGGTCCAGGGCGGCACTTTGCTCATCGTCGAGACTCGTCTGTGGTCCGCTGCCGTGGTGCCGCACCCGGCCAATCCCCGGGAGTACGGCCGCCGGAGCTACGCGTTGGGCGGGGCAGCCGCGAACCTGCGCGTGCTGCCCGAGCCGACCACGAGCCGGGAGGGACTCGCGGAACTGGAGATCCTGGTGGACAGCCCCAGCACCCTCGCACAGCGCCTGGAGGACGCCCAGGGCCGGCTGGCCAAGGAGAATCCGCTCGGCGAGGACGTCGCAGTCGATGGCGTGCTGCAGCCTCTCACCGTCGTCCCCATGACGGTGCGCCACCGGGACGGATACCGTTCGGCTCCCTTGCTGATCGCGGCCGACGGCTCGAGCCGTATCAGCGCGGTGCACGATCTCCTCGGCTACGCACCCTCGAAGGTCGCGTACGAGTGGAGCAGAGACAGCCGACTGTTCCGGAGAGAGGTCAACCGGTGGATCCGGCTGGTCCAGAAGCTGGGCTGGGAGAATCTCAGCGACTCGGAGCAGCAGAGGGTCCGCGTCCTCACCGTGCCCACCCGTGTGGTGATCGGGTTCCGGCCCAACGAGCGGACGAACCTCCCCTTCCACACCGCCGTCCGGAACTTCATCGGCCTGACCCACATCCGCCCTCCGAAGCCCTACGGCTCGGCGGTGGAGAACGAAGCCAAGGCCGATGCCGTGCTCGACACCCTCGCCCAGCCCACGCGTACCCGGCCCGCCCGCATCACCGAACTCGAGAAGCAGTGGTTCGCCGGGGTGGTGACCCATGAGGAGGCCATCGACGAAGGCTTCAGCCCGCACCGCGACGTCCGGGCGGCGGAGGTCCTCCGCGCCGTGCTGGGCAGCAGCGCCAGACGGCGCGTCAACGACGGCATCCGCTCCCTGACCGCCAAGCAGAAGCCCACGCGGGAGGACCGGGTCGACATCGCCGTCGAGTTGATCATCCGCCCGTACCGCACCGAGATGAACGATCTCGTCCAGTTTGTCCGACCGCGCCGCGCCGTCCTCCAACGCGCCTACCGGCTGAAGGAGATCGACCAGCACATGACGGCCGATCTGCGGCTGGAGGGGGCGGCCGACGGTGATGCGTCGCTGGAGCGTCTGCGCGACGACGCCCTGGAGGAGGTGGAGTACGGACTCGGTGACAACGGAGAACTCGGGCCGGCGCAGACCGAACTGGCGGTGAAGGCTTGCTACTACATGGCGGTCGCGGATCCCATGGCGTTGCAGCGTGAAGTGTTCGGGGGGGCCGGCCACGAGGACGACCGCAGCCCGGCGACCGTCCTGCGCGCCATGCTGTCCCGTAGCCGCGGCGTTCACCAGGCGTACGAGGTCGTACGGGCCGGCCGACGCGGTGAGAGGCTTTACGAGGTCGATGAAAAGGGGGCGCGGGTCTTCTCGTCCGGGGGCGAGCCGCGCGAACTGACCGACGCCCTGGTGCGTCACGCCTACAACGGCGAGTCGGCCACGGGCTTTCCCGCAGCCGCCGGCTTCACAGCGGCGAGTCGCCACTGGGCGGACGTGCGGGCGAAGGTCGACGAGTTGACGAGAGCGGTGGACGCCATGGCAGCCGTCCCCGTCGACGAAGGCGGACGCAGCCTCGTCGAGAGGGACGGCTGGGACGACGTACAGATCGCGGAGCTGCGGCGGAGACTCGACCGGAGCGATCGCAAGCTGGCCACCTGGGCGGACACGTACGACTCCAACAGACAGGCCGCTCAGGAGCAGGCGGACGAGGACCAGACATCCTCTCTCCCCGGTGCACTCCAGTAATGACTTCGCCAAGCTTTCCCGAAGACGACTCCGCGCGGTTGTTAGGTAAGGCTTCCCTGTCTTACGGTCTGTGGGCTTTCCGTGCACGTCAGACCGGAGTCCCCATGTCCAGCGGCAACATCGTCCTGCTCGGCGCCATCGCAGGCTTCACCATCTACCTCGGCCTGCCCGTCGGCCGTCTGCGCAGGCCCACCCCCCGTCTCAGGGCCGCCCTCAACGCCGTGGCCATCGGCATCCTGATCTTCCTCGTGTGGGACGTGCTGGCCCACGCCTGGGAGCCGGTCGACGAGGCACTGGGCAAGCACGCGTGGGCCACGGTCGCCTCTGGAGGTGCCACTCTGGCCGCCGGCCTGGCCATCGGGCTGGCCGGACTCGTGCACTACGACGCCTGGATCGCCCGCCGCCGGGCGGCCGCCGCACGGCCGGCGGGACCCGGTGCCGCCGCCTCCACCGAGCTGGCGCCGAAGACCCGCAGCCAGGCCGCCTCGCTCGCCCTGATGATCGCCACCGGCATCGGCCTGCACAACTTCGCCGAGGGGCTCGCCATCGGCAACTCCGCCGCCCAGGGCGAACTCTCCCTCGCCGTCCTGCTGATCATCGGCTTCGGCCTGCACAACGCCACCGAAGGCTTCGGGATCGTCGCCCCGCTGGCCGCCGAGGGCGAGCGCCCCTCCTGGCCGACCCTGCTGTGGCTCGGCCTGATCGGCGGCGGCCCCACGTTCCTCGGCACGCTCGTCGGCCAGCACCTCGTCGACGACACCCTGTCGATCGCGTTCCTCGGCCTCGCCGCGGGCTCGATCCTCTACGTCGTCATCGAACTGCTGGCCGTCGCCCGCAGGACCGGTCTGAAGACCCTCACCACCTGGTGCATCCTCCTCGGCCTCCTGCTCGGCTTCGCCACGGACGCCGTCGTCACGGCCGCGGGTGCCTGAACCGGGGCGCACCGGCTCCCCGGGGCGTGAGAGTCGGGGGCGGTCGCGGAGGGCGCGGCCGGGTGCGCGGCGTCCGGCTGCGGGACGAACGGGGCGCTGATGCCGGGGCCGCCCAGCATGGTGCTGATCAGCAGGGCGACATAGCCGCCGGCGGGGACCACCAGCAGCCGGGCGGCGCGCAGCACACGGCGCTGGCGGCGCCCCGAGGCATCCACGAAGACCGGCCGCACCGGCTCGCTCTCCGGCGCCTGCGGCCCCGGACCCGGACCCGGCCAGGGTTCCAGTGCCGGTTCCGGCACGAACGCGAAGGGGAGGGGCTGGGTGTCGGCCTGCGGGTACGGCACGGTGAGGGTGTCACCGTGGGCGGCGCCCCACGCCGTCGGGTACGGCTGCGGCCACTGCGCGTGCCGCACCGGGTCCTGGCTCAGCGTGGCCGTGTCCGTGCGGGTGCCGCCGCCCTCGTGGCCGAAGGCACAGCCGTACCCGGCGCCGCCGTACGGATCCTCCCCGTACGCCGCGCCGCCTGTGTTCGTCCACTGCACGAGTCGCGTCCCCTGTCCTGGACCGCCGATGGCCGTCCGCATGAAGAGAGCGCGACGGGCCGGAACTGTTACGCCTCGCCCACAACTCACGCCTCGCACAGCCACTTCACCACCGCGTCTCCGCACTTGGCCGTCGTCTCGTAGAACGCCCTCAGTTCCTGGTGCGCCGCCGCGAACGCGCCCCACGTCTCCGGCTCCGCCGCCACGCCGCCGTAGCGCGGCAGCAGTCCGTCGCGGGCGAGGTCCCACAGCGCGTCGAAGTCGGCCGTCGTCAGGAAGCCGGCCACCCGGCGGGCCTGGGCCGCCGTCAGCACCAGCAGCGGCGGACCCGCCCGGCCGGTACGGAACACGGGCCGGCCGCCCAGCACCACGTGGGTCTGGGGCCGGTCCCCCGGGCCCTGCGGCAAAGCGCCGGCGTAGATGCGCTCCTGGTCCAGGCAACGCCTGTCGAGCACCTCCTCACGGTGCCGGCCGGCCTGCTGCCGGACGGACTCCACATCGCTGTCGAAAAGCCGTTCCAACCACGTCGCGCTGTTGCGCAGTGCCGGGGGCGGCACCGCTCGCAGGCGGAGGTACGCACTCATGCCAGAGCCAGCGCACGGGTGCGTCCAGGCATCACGCGCCCGGCGGCAGCGGGGGCCGGACCGGTCGCGCCGCGTCGTGCGCCCGGTCGGTCCGGCGGCGGGGCGCCAGGAGACCGGTCCAGCGGCCGAAGGCCAGGGGACCAGCGAGAACGTGAAGGGCGCCCGGTGCGTTGTGACATTTCCGTGACGGCGGACGCTGGTCATCATGAACCGTCGATGCGACCGCGACGCGGCGGGCGGCGAGGACTCGCAAGGAACCGGTGCGAACGAGGACGATCTTGGGCCAGGTACGGCAGCCCCGGCGCGTGCAGGCGCGTGACGGGGAACTGGGCGCGGCGGTCGCGCGGGCCCAGGACGGCGACGAGGCCGCCTTCGCGGTCGCCTACCGGATCGTCCAGCCGGGACTGCTCGGCTACCTGCGCGGCATCGTCGGCGACGACGCGGAGGACGTGGCGTCCGACGCCTGGCTGGAGATAGCCCGCGACTTCGGCCGCTTCAAGGGCGACGGCGCGGGCTTTCGCGGCTGGACCGCGACCATCGCCCGGCACCGGGCACTGGACCACCTGCGCCGTCAGCGCGTGCGGCCCCGGGCGGGAGGGACCGAACAGGACGTACTCGACCTGCCCGGTCCGCACAGCACCCATGAACAGGCACTGGAGTCCCTCTCCACCGAGCGGGCACTGGAGCTGGTCCGCGGGCTGCCCCGGGACCAGGCCGAGGCCGTTCTCCTGCGGGTCGTGGTCGGCCTGGACGGCCCCGCCGCCGCACGCGTCCTGGACAAGCGCCCGGGAGCGGTGCGCACGGCCGCCCACCGGGGCCTCAAACGCCTCGCCCGCCAGCTCGGCATCGGCGGCGAGGCGGACGAAGGAGTGACGGATGGCGGCTCCCGCACGCTGGGGCAGACGAGATGAACGACGACAGCGGTCCGGCGGACGGGGCACCGGCGCACGCCCCGCCGGACGAATCGAGCCTGTCGGACGAGAACGGAAGCGGATATGCGTGAACGGCTGAGCGGCGACGGAGTAGCGGGCCGTCAACATGCGCAGCCCGGCGGCGCCCTGTCCGGCCCCGGGGACGTGCGTGACACCGCCACGGTGGAAACGCTCCTGGCCGCCGCCGTACGCCGAGGCGATCTCGATCCCCGGGCCGAGCAGCGGGCCGTGGCCGCCTTCCGGGCCGCGCGCGCCACGGGCCCGCACCGGGCGCGCACCCGGCGCCGGGACGACTGGCGGGTGCCCGGGGAGCGGCGTGCCCGGCGCCCCCTGAAGATGACCTTCGGCGTGGCGTTCGCCAGCCTCGCCCTCGGCGGTGTCGCGGTCGCGGCCATCGGTTCCGTCGCCTCGTCCTCGCACGGCGCCGGTCACGGCCGGGGCAGCGCGCGGGCGTCGGCACTCGCTCCGGGCCGGCCGGGCGGCACGGCCTCGCCGGCGTCCGGCCGTGGCCCCCGGCCGACGGGCCGGCCGGCGTCCGCCAAGGACACCGAAGCCCACTGCCGCGCCTACGAGCACGTCCAGGGCCACGGCAAGGCACTCGACGCGACGGCGTGGCAGCGGCTCGTGGCGGCGGCCGGCGGCGAGTCCAAGGTCGCCGATTACTGCTCCGGACAGCTGAAGCGGGCGACGGCCGCGCCGAGCAGGCCGGCCGGCACGGGCAAGTCCGGCAAGTCCGGCAAGGGCGCCGCGGGCGCCGGCCACGGCGCGTCGGGCAAGGCCGGTTCCTCCGGCAACGGAGCTTCCGGCAACGGCACCGGCGGCACGGACAAGGCGGCCGGGAACGGCCGGGCGGGCGGCCAGGGCGGCGGGAAGCACAAGTAGCCCCCGCCGTTCCCCTGATCAGCTTCGGCTTCCCCGCAGCGGTGCTATCAAGGGTGTATGGAGGTATTTTCCGGGCGGCCTCGGAGCCCGGAACGTCATCCGCCTGCCGGACGCCCGCGCCGGCGCCGGACTCCCCTGCCGGACCGGCACAGCGTGGCCGGTCAGGTGTTCCTCGTGCAGGTCGCCATCGTGGTCCTGCTGGTCCTGGCCGCCGTCGCGGCCATGGTGGTCCAGACGGCGCGTGACGCGGTGCAGCGGGGGCGCCGTGAGTCGGTCGTCGCGGCCCAGTCGTTCGCCAGTGCGCCCGGCACGGCTGCGGCGCTGCAGAGCCGTGATCCGACGGCGGTGCTCCAGCCCCGGGCCGAACAGGCGCGCAAGCGCGCGGGCGTGGACTTCGTCGTCGTCACGAACACGCAGGGCATCCGGTACACGTACCCCTACCCGCAGGAGATCGGGAAGAAGTTCGTCGGCACCATCGCACCGGCGCTGCAGGGCCGTACCGTCGTCGAGCAGGCCGGTGGTCCGCCGCTGCCCGCGGGCAGGGGGACGGCCGTGCAGGCGGTGGTGCCGGTGACCGACTCGCACGGCAAGGTGGTCGGCCTGGTCTCCGCCGGCATCACGGTCAGGAACGTGGCGGGGCTGTGGATGCCGCAGCTGCCGATCATCCTGGGCAGCGGCGCGGCCGCGCTGGCACTGGCCATGACGGGGACGACACTGCTGTCCCGGCGGCTGCGCCGGCAGACGCACGGCCTGGCCCCGGCGGAGCTGGCGCAGCAGTACGAGCACCATGAGGCGGTCCTGCACGCGGTGCGGGAGGGAGTGCTGATCACCCGTGCCGACGGGCGGCTGCTGCTGGCCAACGACGAGGCGAGGCGGCTGCTCGGACTGCCGGCGGACGTGCGGGGGCGCCCGGTGCGGGAGCTGGGGCTGCCGGAGCCGATCACGCGTCTGCTGACGTCGCCGGGGGTGGTCACCGACGAAGTGCATCGAGCCGGGGACCGGTTGCTGGCGGTGAACAAGCGGCCGACCTACCCGGACGCCGACCGGGGCGGCTCCGTGGTGACCCTGCGCGACACCACGGAGCTGGCGACGGTCTCGGGGCGGGCCGAGGTCGCGCGGGAGCGGCTGAAGGTGCTGTACGAGGCCGGGGTGGGCATCGGCACGACGCTGGACGTGGGGCGTACGGCCCAGGAGCTGGCCGACGTGGCGGCGCCGCAGTTCGCCGACCTGGTGACGGTGGACCTGCTCGACGCGGTGCTGCGGGGATGGGAACCGACGGCGGAGGGCTGGCGGCATCTGCGCCGGGCGGCGATCGGCGGCGAACAGCGGATGGTGCCGGTGTATCCGCTGGGCGAAGTGATCGCGTTCTCGGCCCGCACCCCGCAGATGCGGACGCTGCAGGAGGGCCGGGCCCTGCTGGAGCCGGATCTGCGGCAGGCACACGGCTGGCGGGAACAGGATCCGGAGCGCGCCCGCAAGGCGCTGGAGAGCGGGTTGTGTTCGCTGGTGAGCGCGCCGCTGCGGGCACGCGACGTGCCGCTGGGCGTGGCGAACTTCTACCGGACGGCCGCCTCCCCGGCGTTCGGTCCGGAGGACCTCGTCTTCGCCGAGGAACTGGCCGCGCGGGCGGCGGTGGCCCTCGACAACGCCCGGAGGTTCACCCGGGAGCACGCGATGGCGGTGACACTGCAGCGCAGCCTGCTGCCGCGGTCGCAGCCGGAGCAGGACGCGCTGGAGGTGGCCTGGCGGTACCTGCCCGCGGAGGCGGGGGTGGGCGGGGACTGGTTCGACGTCATCCCGCTTCCCGGCGCTCGAGTGGCCCTGGTGATGGGTGACGTCGTCGGTCACGGGCTGCACGCGGCGGCGACGATGGGCCGGCTGCGCACCGCGGTGCACAACTTCTCCACCCTGGACCTGCCGGTGGACGAGGTGCTCGGGAACCTGGACGACCTGGTGGTCCGCATGGACGACGAGGAGAACGCCGACGATGCCGGGGCGGGCCACGAGGGGGAGGGGGTGACCGGAGCGACCTGTCTGTACGCGGTCTACGACCCGGTGGCGGGGCTCTGCACGATGGCCCGTGCGGGGCACCCGGAACCGGTGGTGGTGCGCCCGGACGGGACGGTCACCTGTCCTGGTGTGCCGGCTTCGGCGCCGCTGGGCCTGGGCGGCTACCCGTTCGAGACCGCCGAGCTGTCCCTGCCGGAGGGCTCACAGCTGGTGCTGTACACCGACGGCCTGGTGGAGGACCGCGCCCACGGCATCGACGCCGGGATGGCGAGGCTGCACCGGGCGCTGACCGGGTCCGGGGGCCGCAGTCCGGAGGAGACCTGCCAGGCGGTGATCGACACGCTGAAGCCGTCGCACTCCAGCGACGACATCGCGCTGCTGGCGGCGCGTACCCGGATGTTCCCGCCCTCCCGCATGGCCGAGTGGGACGTGCCCTCGGACCCGGCGGTGGTTCCCTCGGCCCGTGCGCGGTGCCGGAAGACGGTGCGGGAGTGGGGGTTGGAGGAGGCCGGATTCGCCACGGAACTGATCGTCAGCGAGCTGGTCACCAACGCGATCCGGTACGGCTCGCCGCCGGTCCGTGTGCGCCTGCTGCACGCACGCTCCCTGATCTGCGAGGTGTCGGACGGCAGCGGCACCTCGCCGCGCCTGCGGCGGGCCGCGACCACGGACGAAGGGGGACGGGGGCTGTTCCTGGTGGCGCAGTTCGCCCAGCGCTGGGGCACGCGGTACACGGCCCGCGGCAAGGTCATCTGGACGGAACAGCTCCTCGACGAGGGCACGTCCGCCGCCACGGGCCCCACACCGGTCGACTTCCTCCTCGACCAGTTCGACGATCCCGGCACCTGAGCCGGGCCGCCCGTTGACCTGAACGGCCCAGCCCTGCTCGCGTCCGCACGCCGATCACGGTGCGCTGGCAGACGGGGGTGGACTGACCGGACGGGAGGCACGGATGGCGGACGGCGAAGCACGCCCGGACGAGGGCGCCGCGGGGTCCGGGCGCTCCGAACTCGAGGAACTGCGCGCACGGGTGAGCGCGCTCGAGAGCGCGCGGGTCCGGTCCCCGCGCCACCGCGGCAGATCGCTGCTCGCCGCCGTCCTGATCACCCTCGGCTGTCTTCTCGCCCCGCTCGCGATCGTCGCGGCCTGGGCGGCCGACGAGGTCGCGGACACCGACCGCTATGTGGCCACGACGGCGCCCCTGGCCGCGAATCCCGCCGTCCAGGACGCCGTCGCCAACCGGGCGACCGACGCGCTCATGTCGCACCTGGACCTGTCCGCCCTGCTCTCCGACATCGCCCCCGCGGACCGGCCGCGCCTGGAGAAGGCGCTGGGGCGGCTCGGGAACTCCCTCGAAGGGGCCGTGCGCAGCTTCGTCCACGACAAGGCCCGCGCCGTCGCGGCCTCCGACGCGTTCCGGACGGTGTGGACCGACGCCAACCGGCGGGCGCACAGCGCCGTCGACAAGGCCCTGACCGGCAAGGGCGGCGGAGCGGTGCAACTGAGCAACGACACCGTCACCCTCGACCTCGCGCCCGTCATCGCGCACGTCAAGCAGCACCTGGTCGACGCCGGCATGAAGGTCGCCGGGCGGCTCCCCGACATCCACACCGACATCACCCTCGTCAGGTCCGACGAGATCGGCAGGGTCAGGACGTATGTGCGGCTGCTGCAGATCGCGGGCAACTGGCTGCCGGTGCTGGGCGTCGTCCTGATCGCCGCCGGCGTGCTGCTCTCCGTACGCAGGCGGCGGGCGCTGGTCGCGGGGTGTCTGGGCGCCGCCGTCGCCGCGGGGGTGCTCGGCATCGGGCTGCGCGTCTTCCGGGTGATCTATCTGGACGCCCTGCCGGCGTCCGTGTCCCAGGACGCGGCGGGCGCGGTGTACGACACGCTGACCCAATTCCTGCACATCATGGTGCGGATGGTCGTCGCCCTCGGCGTCGTCATCGCCCTCGCGGCCTGGCTCAGCGGCCCCGGCCCGCGCGCCGGGCTGGTACGACGTCTGTGGGCCACCGGCATCGGGGCCGTACGCGGCACGGCGGACCACGCCGGGCTGCGTACGGGTCCGGTCGGCCCCTTCGTGCGCCGCTACCGCACCTGGATCACCTGGACGCTGGTGGCCGTCGCGCTGGTGGTCTACCTGCTGTGGTCCTACCCGACCGGCTGGGTGGTCGTCGGTCTCGCCCTGTGCCTGCTGTTCCTGCTGGCCGTGCTGGAGTTCCTGGCGGCCGGAGGGGCCCCGGACGAGCCCCGGCCCCCGGCGACGACCGCGACACCCTCCTGACCGGCAGGCGCCGGCGCCTCGCGCGGCATCACCCGTTCGGTCCAGCGCCTGTGGCCGGATCACCGGCTCGGCCCGAGGGTCGAAGCAGCCGGGCAGAGGCCTCGAACGCCCTGCGCCACACCAGGAACGGAGTGTCACCATGACCGCACAGCCCCACTCCGGAACGTCCTCCGGCGGCAGCGGCCCGGGCCGCACCCCGAACAGCCCGTGGGCCACCGGCGGCGCCACCTTCGCCGGCGTGCTGATGCTGATGAACGGTGTCCTCGCCGTCTTCCAGGGCATCTCCGCCCTCGCCCGGGACGACATCTACGCCCGCGTCCACGACTACGTCTACAAGATCAACCTCACCGGCTGGGGCTGGATCCTCGTGGTCCTCGGTGTCATCGCCGCCTTCGCCGGCTGGGGCATCCTCTCCGGGGCCGCGTGGGCACGCCTGGTCGGCATCGCGCTGGCGTCCCTGAGCCTGCTGGCCCAGTTCCTGTTCCTGCCGTACGCGCCGCTGTGGTCGATGTTCATGATGGCCATCGACGTGTTCGTGATCTGGGCCCTGGCGGTCTACCAGCCCGAGGCCCCCACCCGGTGACACACGGGCGGCACGGGTCCGCACCGGCAGGAAACCCCGTGCGACGCCGGCCGCCCGCAGAAGTGCCCGCCCTCCAACCCGCCCACCGCCCCGGGAACTTCATGTTCCGGTCCGCCGCCGGTCCATGACCTGAATTTTGCCCGCCGAGCATGCAACCAATTGCACCGAATCCGGTGTCTGTCGGTGCTGAACACATGCGGTGGGAATGACCGGAGGGGACGGGGCGATGGGGCGGGCAAGGCGCGGTATCGGAATCGCACTGCTGGCGGGGGCCGTACTGGCGGGCGTCAGCGGGTGCGGTGGGCAGGCGACGGCATCGGACGCGAAGCCGTCGCCGAAGGCCACGGCCGGCAGCAGCGCGAGCGCGAAGCCGACTCCGACGCACCCTGCCGGGCCGCCGATGCTGCTGAACACGATCACCCCCAAGGACGGCACCACCGTCGGGGTGGCCATGCCGGTCTCGGTCGAGTTCAGCAAGCCGGTGGCCGCCTCGGCACGGGCCACGGTCGAGCGGCACCTGAAGGTGACCACCTCCACGCCGGTCACCGGTGCCTGGCACTGGTTCGGTGACACCCGGGTCGACTGGCGGCCGAAGGACTACTGGCCGGCGGGCACCAAGGTGACCGTCGACGCCGACCTCACGGACGTCGCCGACGGCAACGGCCGCTACGGCACCCGCAGTTACCGGCACACCTTCACCATCGGCGACGACTTCCGCGTCGCGGTGTCGGTACCGGGCCACACGATGAAGATCACCCGCGACGGGAAGCTGATACGCACCCTGCCCATCGACGCGGGCAGCCCCGTCTTCCCCTCCTGGGACGGCACCATGGCGGTGATGGACAAGCAGCGCTGGGTGCGGATGACGTCCTGCAGCGTCGGCATCAGCTGCGACAAGAACGACAAGGCCAACTACTACGACCTGACCCTGCCCTGGGACGTCCAGCTCACCGGCTCGGGCACCTACGTCCACTACTCCGACGCCGACCCCTACCCCGGCCACGCCAACGGCTCCCACGGCTGCGTCCACCTGTCGCTGGCCGACGCCGAGTGGTTCTACGACCACGTCGAACAGGGCGACCCCGTCACCATCAAGGGCTCCCCGCGCGGGGACACCGCCGCGGACAACGGCTATGCGGCCTTCACCCTCACCTGGTCCCAGTGGCTGGCAGGCAGCGCGACCGGACCACGGTGACGGGGAGTCCGGCGTCCGAGTCCTCCACCGGCGTCCGGGCCACGGCGCTCTGCGTCAGGGGTTCACCGGCCGGGCGGCGACCCCCTTCCCATACCATTGCCCCACAGAGGAAGAAGGGACCAAACCGGCAAAAGAGGCGGTCATGGCTGAGCGACCGGCCGATCCGAGCGGCACAGGCACCTCGGGTCCCAGGAAATCCAGCGCCGGAATTCACGGCATCACCGAGTCCGCGCGCTATTCCCTCTCGGAAATGGGGCCGAGGCGGAGCCTGCAGACCCTGCTGGCGGTGAACCAGGCCGACGGCTTCGACTGCCCGAGCTGCGCCTGGGGCGAGCCCGGCCCGGAGCACCGCAAGACCGCGGAGTTCTGCGAGAACGGCGTGAAGGCCGTCGCCTGGGAGGCGACCCGCAAGCGGGTCGACGCCACCTTCTTCGCCGAGCACTCCGTCGCCGGCCTGCGCGAGCGCGACGGTCACTGGCTGGAGTCACAGGGCCGCCTCGCCCAGCCGATGCACCTCGCCCCCGGCGCCACCCACTACACGCCCATCACCTGGGACGACGCCCTCGCCCTCGTCGCCGGCCGGCTGCGCCGCCTGCCCGATCCGAACCGCGCCGTCTTCTACACCAGCGGCCGCACCAGCAACGAGGCGGCCTTCCTCTACCAGCTGCTGGCCCGCCGGTACGGCACCAACAACCTGCCGGACTGCTCGAACATGTGCCACGAGTCCAGCGGCACGGCCCTGAGCGAGACGATCGGCGTCGGCAAGGGCCTGATCGCCTACGACGACATCACCGAGCACGCCGACCTGATCATCATCGCGGGGCAGAACCCCGGCACCAGCCACCCCCGTATGCTCACCGCGCTGGAACAGGCCAAGCGGCGCGGCGCCCGCATCATCGCCGCCAACCCGCTGCCCGAGGCCGGCTTCGGCCGCTTCCGCAACCCCCAGACCCCGCGCGGCCTCATCGGTCCGGGCACCCGGCTCGCCGACCGCTGCCTCCCGGTCCGCGTCAACGGCGACCTGGCCCTGTTCGCGGGACTCAACCGCGCCCTGATCGACGCCGAGGACGCGGCGCCGGGCTCCGTGCTCGACCACGACTTCATCGACCGGTACTGCGACGGCTTCGAGGAGGCGGCCGCCGCCTGGCGGGCCCTGGACTGGCCGCTGATCGAGACCCTCAGCGGCCTGTCCCGCCGGCACATCAGGGACTGCGCCGCCGACGTGCGCGCCGCCCGCAGCGTGATCGTGTGCTGGGCGATGGGGCTCACCCAGCACCGCAACTCGGTGGCCACCATCCGCGAGATCGTCGACTTCCTGCTGCTGCGCGGGAACATCGGCCGCCCCGGCGCGGGCCCCGCCCCGATCCGCGGGCACAGCAACGTCCAGGGCGACCGCACGATGGGCATCGGGGAGCAGATGCCGGACACCTTCCTCGACGCGCTCCGTGACGAATTCGGCTTCGACCCGCCGCGCGCCCCCGGTCTGGACACCGTCGACGCGATCCGGGCCATGCGCGACGGCAGGATCGACGTCTTCGTCGGCCTCGGCGGCAACTTCGCCGCCGCCGCACCCGACACGACAGTCACCGAGGCCGCACTGGCCCGGTGCGCCCTCACCGTCCACATCGCGACCAAACTGAACCGGTCCCACCTGTGCCACGGCACCGAGGCGCTGCTCCTGCCCTGCCTCGGCCGCACCGAGCGGGACCGGCAGGCGGGCGGCGAGCAGTTCGTCACCGTCGAGGACACGATGGCGATGGTGCACGCCTCACGCGGACGCATCCTGCCCGGCTCCCCGCACCTGCGCAGCGAGGTCGCCATCGTCGCCGACCTCGGCCGCGCGTTGTTCGGCGACGGCCTCGGCTGGCGGGCCATGCGCGACGACTACACCCTGATCCGCCGCCACATCGAGCATGTCGTCCCCGGATTCCACGCCTTCGAAGAGCGCATCCGCCGGCCCGGCGGCTTCATGCTCCCCCGCCCGCCGCGCGACTCCCGCACCTTCCCCACCGACACCGGCAAGGCCCACTTCACCGTCAACCCGCCCACCGCGGCCGAGGTCCCGCCCGGACACCTGCTGCTCACGACGGTCCGCTCGCACGACCAGTTCAACACCACCGTCTACGGCCTCGACGACCGCTACCGCGGCATCACCGGCGGCCGTCGGGTGGTCTTCCTCAACCGGGACGACCTGCGCGACCTCCATCTGCACGACGGCGACCTGGTCGACCTGGTCAGCGTCAACCCCGACGGCGAACGCCGCGCGGCCGGCTTCCGCGCCGTCCGCTACCCCACCCCTCGCGGCTGCGCCGCCGCCTACTACCCCGAGGCCAACACGCTGGCCGCACTCGACTCCACGGCCGAGGCCAGCAACACACCGGCCACGAAATCCATCGTCATCCGCGTCGAGCCCGCCGCCGCGGGACCCGGGCCGCGGCCGCACCCGTGACGTGCGCGGCGCTCACGGCGCCGGGTCGGTCCGCGGCCCGGGCGCCGCGTCCTGCCACACCGTGTGGAAGGCCAGCCGCAGGCAGGCCGCGAGGGCCGGGTGCTCGATGAAGAGGGTGGTGGTGGAGTCGGCGCCGGCCACTGGGTCGGGCATGTCGCACAGGACGAGGGAGGCGTCGGCGATGACGAGCTTCAGCGGCAGTTCGGCGGCGAAGCGGGCGTCCTCCCCCGCGGTGGCGAAGCGCCGTACGTGTTCCACCGTCTCGGGGTCGTCCAGGGCGTCGTCGAGGTAGATCGCCCGTACGGTGCCGCCCGCCCGGTGGAGCCGGCGGACCACCTCGATGCCCTCCGCGTTCTCGGCGGGGGCGACGAACGGCGGCTTGCAGAAGGTGAGAAGCTCGTGGCGGGCCTGCCGCTGGATGTCGGCGAAGCGCTCGGCGATCGCCTTCGGGTCCCGCAGGATCTCGATGTAGTCCAGCGGATCGGTGTGCTCCCGGCCCTGGGACCACAGCGGCTGCAGGACACCGGCCAGCCCCTGCGAGACCCGCTCCAGCCGGTCCATGGACTCCCGTTGGACGGCCATCAGCCGCGCGACGGCCAGCTCGGGGGTGACGGCGGAGTAGGTGGCCACCCGCCCGCGGTGGGCGGTGACCAGTTGCCGCCGTACGAGCGCGTCCAGCACGTCGTACACGCGCTGGCGCGGCACGTCGGCCTCCCGGGCCGCCTCGGCCGCCGTGTAGGAACCACGCCTGATGAGCGCCAGGTAGACCCGTGCCTCGTACCGGGGCAGGCCCAGCGACATCAGGTCGTTGATGGTTCCTTCTTCAAGCTCCATGGCTGCACAAGGTACCCGTCAAAGCTGAGGAGTTGAGGGCAAGGTTTTACCAACTGGCTCTGTTCTCTTCGGCAAATGGTCAATAACCTCTTGCCCAGCCACCACTGACCGGGGTGGCACGACCAACAGCATGCCCGGAAATCGGCTCCAGTCGGCCACCCCCAACGGAAAGCGCTTGTCATGCACTCGCCATACCGGCGGGTGCGGCACCCGGCAACGTCTTCCGGCCGCCGTCGCGGAGCCCACCCATCCCCCCACGGAGGGCAGTTCATTGCATTCGCATCGCAGAAGGAATCCGATACGCCGCGGCGCGCCCGCCCTGCTGTCCGCAGCGGCCCTGATCACCGGCGGCCTGGCCGTCGCCTCGCAGTCGGCAGCCTTCGCGACCACGACCACCACCACGTCCGCCACGGCCTCCACCGCCGCCTCCACCGCCACGGTGCCCACCCACCGGCTCTGCTCGGAGCCGAGCAAGCCCGGCTACATGGCGTGCGAGGCGGTCGTGCGCACCGACCTGAAGGCGCAGAAGTCGCTCACCCGGCACGACACCCCCAAGGGCTTCGGACCGGCCGACCTGCAGGCCGCCTACAACCTTCCCAAGGACGGCGGCAAGGGCGCCACCGTCGCGATCGTCGACGCGAACGACGACCCGAACGCCGAGAAGGACCTGGCGGCCTACCGCTCCCAGTACGGCCTGCCGGAGTGCAGCACCAGCAACGGCTGCTTCAAGAAGCTCGACCAGGACGGCGGCTCCAACTACCCGGCGCCCGACGCGGGTTGGGCCGGTGAGATCTCCCTCGACGTCGACATGGTCAGCGCCGCCTGCCCGCAGTGCCACATCATGCTCGTCGAGGCCAAGTCCGCCAACATGGACGACCTCGGCGCGGCCGTGAACCAGGCCGTCAAGCAGGGCGCCAAGTACGTCTCCAACAGCTACGGCGGCGGCGAGGACGCCAGCAGCGCGTCCGCGGACGAGAAGTACTTCAAGCACCCCGGCGTCGCCATCACCGTCAGCTCCGGCGACAGCGGCTACGGCGTCGAGTACCCGGCCTCCTCGCAGTACGTGACGGCCGTCGGCGGCACCTCGCTGAAGAAGGACAGCAGCACCCGCGGCTGGTCCGAGTCCGTCTGGGGCACCTCCGCCGGCGGTGACGGGGCGGGCTCCGGCTGCTCGCAGAGCGAGGCCAAGCCGTCCTGGCAGAAGGACACCGGCTGCGGCAAGCGCGCCGTCGCCGACGTCGCGGCCGTCGCCGACCCGGCCACCGGTCTCGCCGTCTACGACACCTACCAGGCCAGCGGCTGGAACGTGTACGGCGGCACCAGCGCCTCCTCGCCGTTCATCGCCGGTGTCTACGCCCTCGCCGGCGCCCCGGGCAGCGGTGACACCCCGGCCGCGTACCCCTACGCCCACCCGGACAAGCTGAACGACGTCACCAGCGGCTCCAACGGCTCCTGCGGCAACTACCTGTGCCAGGCGGGCAAGGGCTACGACGGCCCGACGGGCCTCGGCACCCCGAACGGCGTCTCGGCGTTCACCAAGTAACACAAGTAACACACGAGAGCTGGACATCAGCGAGAAGGGCCCGGCACACCACGTGCCGGGCCCTTCCCATGCGTTCGGCTCACTTCACTAGGCCGTCTGGCGCGGATTCGGCTTCAGCACCGCGAAGACCGCCTGCGCCGGGTCGGTCAGCCAGGCGATGCGGCCGACGTCGGGGACGTCCGACGGCGCCATCAGGACCGTGCCGCCGTTGTTCCCGGCCGCGGTGGCGGTCGCGTCCGTGTCCTCCACGGCGAAGTACGGCACCCAGCGGGGCTCCTGGCCCTCCTGGAGCGGGGCCACGCCGCCGAAGGAGCCCTCCTGCTGGTCGCCCTCGGCGATGCTCAGCACCCGGTACGTCATGCCCGGCGCCGTCATCTCGGCACAGCGCCAGCCGAACAGCCGGCGGTAGAAGCCGACGGCCGCCTCCGGGTCGCCGGTGTGCAGTTCCACCCACACCAGCGAGTCGTCCTGCGACGTGCGCTGCAGGCCCTGGCCGGAGCGGAGCACGGCGAACTGCGCGCCCTGGGGGTCGGTGAACTGGGCCATGGAGGCCTCGCCCATGGTCATGGGCTCGACGCGCACCGTGCCGCCGGCCGAGGTGACGGTGCCGGCCGCGGCCTGGACGTCGTCGGCGCGGAAGTACGTCATCCAGGCGGGCCGCGCGCCCTGCTCGGTGAGCCGGCCGGCGGCGGCCACGGTCGCGCCGTCCTTCTGGAAGTAGCCGTAGCCGCCCGCGTCGGGGCCGGCGGAGGTGAACCGCCAGCCGAAGACGGCCTCGTAGAAGGGGGCGGTCCGGTCGATGTCGGGACTGCCGAGGTCGAGCCAGACGGGTGAGCCGGTGCGGAAGTCTGTGCCGAGCATGGGTTTCCTCCTGCCGATCCGGTGCGGAGCCGCCCGCCACTATGCCGAGGCGGGGAGCCGGACGGGGCGGGACACGGCTGGGCACCCGGCGGGTGGCATATGCCATCGGCGGAGAATCTGCGCAGGAGTGCCACAGGGACTGCACACAGCCTTTCGAAAGGCTCGTTAGCGTGACTGGTCGCTCGATCTCCCCCATGAGCGTGACCAGGCCGTGGTCCCGGTGACCGACGGCGCAGTCAACCCAGGAAGACCGCAGATGGACTACTGCTCCTCGTGCCGTAGGCACCTCAATGGCGCCCTGGTCTGCCCCGGGTGCGGCGCCTACGCCCCGGACATAGCCCCGCCCGGCACCGACGGGCACGCCACCACGACGGCCCGTTCCGCGCACCTGCCGGCCGCCGTTCCCCCCGCCGGCGCGGACACCTGGTTCGACGACACGCCGCGCACCGGCACGGCCGGGCACGACACCGAGGCCGCCCTCGCCGCCCCGGCGGAGTACGGCACCGCGGCGGCCGGTGCCGCGGACGTCACGGACGCGCCGCGGGCCCCGCAGGGGCGGGCGGCCCGGCGGCGGCAGCTGGCGCGCTGGAAGAAGAGCCAGCGCCGGGCCGTGGTCGCGACCGCCGTCGCGCTCGTCGGGGGCGGTCTGACCCTCGCCTCCCTGGACCGCGGCTCCGGCGACCGCGCCCAGGCGGCCACCGCGCCGGACAACCGCAGCATGGGCCTCGGCGAGGAGCAGCCGGCCTCCCCCGACGCCCCGGCCACGCCGGCCCCGTCGGCCACGCCCCGCCACGCGTCCACCGCACCCGGCACGTCCACGGCCCGCACGCCGGCCGGCCACGTCGCCGCCAACGCCCCGCGGCAGCAGTCCCTCACCGCCACGCCCCGGACCGCGGCACCGGCCGCCCGTCCGGACAGCATCCCCACGACACCGCGCCCGACGGGGTCGGCGGCCACCTCCACGCCGGCCCGCTCGGCCCCGTCGACCTCCACGTCCGCCTCCGGCACGGGCACGACGGCGAACCCGGCCTCCGGCACGGGCACCGGCGGCGGGACCGGGACCAGCGGCTCCACCGGCTCCGGCCAGTCCTCGTCGTCGTCCTCGTCGTCGTCCTCGTCGCCGTCGTCCTCGTCGTCGTCCAACCAGCTCTGCCTGGTCCTGGTCTGCCTCGGCTGAACCGGCCTCCGCGAAAGCGCCGCATTCCCCCTTGATCGGCCAACTTCCCGCTGACATCGTCTGGTTGGTACAGGAAGTCACGAGACACGGGGGAATGACATGATCGTTGTGACCGGAGCGACAGGAACCGTCGGAGCCCAGGTCGTCGGCGGCCTGCGGGCGCGCGGGGAGAAGGTGCGGGCGCTGGTGCGGACCGGCTCGGTGGTGCCGGACGCCTGGGACGCGGACGTCGAGCTGGTGGCCGCCGACTTCACGGATCCGGCGTCGCTGGACCTGGCACTGGCCGGGGCCGACGCGGTGTACCTGCTCGTGGCGGTCCATCCGGAGATGGCCGCCCACGAGGGGAACGTGATCGACGCGGCCGTACGCACCGGCCGCCGGCCGCACGTCGTGCTGCACGCCGCCGCCGGGGTCGCGGAGCACGGCGAGGACGTACGGTTCCTCGCCGCGCACACCGCCGGGTTCGGGCAGCTCGGCGCGTCCGGGCTGCCGTGGACGGTGCTGGCGCCGAACGGCTTCTTCCAGAACTTCCTCGGCATGGCCGCCGCGCTGCGCGCCGGCCGGCTGTCCCTGCCGGGCGGCACGGGCGCGGTGTCGTACGTCGACACGCGTGACGTCGCCGAGGCCGCCGTGGCGGTGCTGACCGGCGGGGGACACGAGAACGCCGTCTACACGCTGACCGGCCCGGCCGCCCTGACCCACGCCCAGATCGCCGAGGCGCTCGGCGAGGTGGCCGGGCACCCGGTGACGTACCAGGCGCTGGACCCCGAGGCGGCGCTCGCCGGGATGCTCGCGGCCGGGTGGGAGCCCTGGCGGGCGGAGGGGATGGTCGAGCTGTACGGGCTCTACGCGGCCGGCGGTGCCGCCGCCGTCACGAGCGACGTGGAGAAGCTGACCGGGCATCCGGCCCGGCCGTTCGCCGCCTTCGCCGCCGAGCACGCGGCCGTACTGCGCGGCGAGACGGAACGCTGACCCCTTGCCGGTACGGCACTTCCGCCGGCCGCGCTCACCGCGTGCGGCGGCCACGGCACCACCGAGCACCACCAGGACTGCCGCAAGGTGCCCCCGCACCTGAGTACGACAGCGGATGTGCCGTGGCCCGGCAGGCGGCCACGATGCCGAGGTGACCTCTGCCTCCTCGCCCGGCACGGACCGCGGCCCGGTCGTCGCCCTGCTGGTGCTGACCGCGTTCCTGCTGCTGCCCCTGCTGTACGGGCTGTACTACGTCAGCCAGGACACGCTCGCCTGCTTCTCCCGGCCGGCCGGCTGCCGGGGGAACCGGGCGGCCGTGACGTCGGTGGTGCACGCGGGCCTGGCGCTCGTCGGCGGGCCGGCCTGCGGCGCGGCGGTGCTCGGCCTCACCGGCGCACTGCTGCGGCGCCGGGCCGGGCTGTGGGCGGCGGCCGGCGCGGTCCTGGGCACCCTGGTGATGTGGGCCGTCACCCTCCACGCACTGGCCGAAGGGTTCCAGCACTCGGACATCGACTTCTGACCGCGCGGCCGCCGGCGTACCGGGTCAGCGGTCCCCGGTGCCGCCGCGGGCGCGGGTGATGGCCGACTCCACCGCCGCCACCCGGTCCGCCAGCAGCCCCAGGGCCGCCACCGCGCGGGTCACGGGGTCGTCGTCGGGGCCGCCGAGGGTGCGGGCGCGGACATGGGCCGTCTTCACCTCGGCCCAGCGCGCGGCCCCGGCCTCGTCGAGGGTGCCGCGCAGTTCGGCCAGCTTCAGCAGGCCGGCCTCGGCCCCCGTGGTGAGGGTCTGGGCCTCGGCGGTGTAGTGGTCCTGGACGACGGCCTCGCGCTCGGCGTCGTTCATGACCGGGCGCAGCCGCTGGGCGATCTTGTTCATGTCGCGGTAGGAGCCCTGGAGGCGGAAGGGGGGCTCGGTGCGGGCCTCCGGCGACTGGGCGGCGGAGGCGATGTAGGCCGCGTTGACCTTCATCACCGTCTCCCGGACGGCGATCGCGTGGGCCAGCACGGCGACGACCCGGTCGAGTTCGGCGGCCGGGAGCGGATGGGTCAGGCGGTCGCTGTGCGCCGTCGGGTCGGCGGCGGCCAGCCGGACCAGCAGGTCCAGGTCGGCGCGGTCGCGGGCGGCGAGCGGGGCGAGGACCGGATTGGCGGTGAGGGCGTTCTCGAGGAAGCTGAGCGCGAAGACGTCCTCCTTGCCGGTGAGGACGTCGCCGAGATTGTGCACGTCGGCCCGGCTGGCGAGCATGTCGGGGATGCGGAAGCGCTCCCCGGACTCGGTGTAGGGGTTGCCGGCCATGCACACCGCGAACCGCTTGCCGCGCAGGTCGTAGGTGCGCGGCTCGCCGTCCCGCACGCCGTCCATCCGGCGCGTCGCGTCGCACAGCGGAATGAACTTCTGCAGCAGCTCGGGCGAGGTGTGCTGGATGTCGTCCAGGTACAGGAGCGTGTTGTTGCCCGCCGCCAGCGCGAAGTTGATCTTCTCGATCTCGTGCCGGGCGGTGGCGTTGGGCGCGTCGGCCGGGTCCAGCGAGGTGACGCCGTGGCCGAGCGCCGGGCCGCTGACCTTGACCAGCATCAGGCCGAGCCGGTCGGCGACGTACTCCATGAGCGTCGTCTTGCCGTAGCCGGGCGGGGAGATCAGCAGGAGCAGCCCGCCGGTGTCGGTGCGCTTGGACGCGCCGGTGGTGCCCAGCTGGCGGGCCAGGCTGTCGCCGACCAGCGGCAGGTACACCTCGTCCACCAGCCGGTTGCGGACGAACGCCGACATCACCCGGGGGCGGTGGTCGTCCAGCCGGAGCCGGTCGCGTTCGGCGGCCATCAGGGCCGTGCGGCGACGCTGGTAGGCGCGGAAGGCGGGCACGTCCTTGGCCGCGAACAGGCAGGTGCGTGACAGGAACTCGTCCAGCCGCAGGGCCAGCCGGCCACCGGTCACCCGGGGGTGCGTGCCGAGCAGCCCCTCCGCCGTCGCGGTGAGCGGGGCGTCGCCGTCGTAGCGGGCGAGGCCGGGGCACAGCTCGGCGGCCACCGCCTCGGCCAGTTCGCCGGGGGCGGCCTCGGTGCCGGTGGCGGCGGCGTACGCGCCGAGCCAGGCCCCGGCCACCTGCCGGCGCGCGGCGAGCGAGGCGAGGCCCTGCAGGTCGTCGCCGTAACTCCCGCCCGCGTGCCGGAACTTCTCCAGCAGGGTGCGCGCCACGGCCCCGAGCACGAAGCCCTCGGGGCCGCAGGTCAGCTCCTCGAAGAGGTACGCGGCGGCCGGGCCGCCCGGCGCCGAGGGGTCCCACTCCCCGATCGCGGCGGCCAGCTCCCGCTCCAGCTCGCCGACGGCGGGTACGGCACCGAAGGCGTCCCGGGCGCGGGCCAGCGACACCGCCCGCCGGGTCCAGTCGGCGCGGGCCTCCTCCGTCGTGCCGTACGCCCAGAACAGCTGGGCGGCGGCGCGGGCGGCGGGCTCGTGGCGCAGGGTCCCGGCGCCCTCGTACAGCGGCAGCAGGGCCTGGAGCAGCACCGTCGCGTCGTGGTCGTGGACGCCGCGCTCGTAGCCCTCGTCGTACGACTCCTGCGCCGCCCGGCGCACCAGGTCCGGCAGGTCGTCGGCGGCGGCCAGGGCGGCGGGGCCGTGCTCGGCGAGCAGGCGGGCCGCCAGGTGCTCGGCGCGGTACACCTCGGGCGACTCGGACGGCAGCCGGCGCTCCCAGTAGGGGCGGTACGCCGCGAAGCCGGGGTCGGTGACCGGGGAGCGGTAGTCCGTCCCGGTCACCGCGAAGGCGAGGGCGTCGCCGTGCGGGACGAGGGTGAGGTCGAGCGGCTGGGTGTTGACGGCGAAGCGGTGACCGCCGAGCAGCAGGGTGCGGCCGTCGTCGGCGTACAGGTCGGTGCGGTCGCGCAGGGCGCGGACGGCCTCCTGGCGGGCGGACTTCAGGCGCCCGTCGAGTTCCTCGGCGCGCACGCTGTCGCCGAGGGCGCGCAGTTCGCCCGCGGTGCGGCGGACCTTGGCGACCAGCGGGTCGGAGGCGAAGTAGGTGGTGACCTCGTCGGTGTCCGCGAGCGTGGCCGCCCGGCGGCCGATCGTCTCCAGCATGCGCCCGGCCGAGAGCGCGAGCTGTTCGGCGCGGCGGGCACGGGCGTCGGCGAGGGACTGCTTGCGGGCGGCGAAGGCCTCGTAGATCTCGGTGCGCCGGTCGGCGAGTTCGGCGAGGAAGTCGTCGAACTCGGCGAACCTGCCGTCCAGGTCCTCCAGCCGGCCGAGGACGGAGGCGAGTTGGTCGTCGCACTCCTCGGGGGTGCCGGAGACGGCGAGCGCGGCGGTGACGGCCTGGGCGAGCAGGGCGGTCTCGGCGGCGAACTCGGCGCGCCCCTCGTGGTCCTGGAGGCCGCGGCGGCGGGCGTCCAGCGTCGCGCGGGCCCGGTTGACGCCGGCCAGCACGTCGGCGATCCGCTCCAGGACGGCCGTACGGACGGTGGCGTCGGCGATGTCGAGGCCGGTGACGACCTCGGTGACCGTGCGCAGCCCGTCGGCGAGGTCGTCCAGCCGGGCGGCGACGGGCACGGCACCGGCCGCCGTCTCGATCGCCCCCGCCTCGGCGGCCAGCCGCTCGACCTCCGCCCGCTGCCCGCTGAAGGCGTCCTCGCGGGCCAGGAACGAGACGGCGCGCCGCCCGAACGCGGCCAGCTCGGCCTCGGCGCCCGCGGCCACCTCCTCGAGCCGGGCGGCATCGACGTACCGCAGCTCCTTCAGCGTCAGCACGTGGCCGTGCGCGCGCCGCAGTTCGGTCAGTCCGCGCACCCAGGCGGCGGCCTCGCGGGGGGCCTCGCCGCGCAGCCGGCGCACGACGGCGGTGATCCGTTCGGCGGCCTCCTCCAGCGCCTCGGCCGCCTGCCGGGTCAGCTCCCGTACGGTCTCGAACTCGGCCAGCACCTGCCCCGCGGCGACCCGGACCTCGCCCAACGGGCCCGCCAGATCGCCCAGTTCGGGTTCAGCGAGCCAATGGTGGGTGTCGGCGGCACGCACACAGGCGGCGGCCAGCGTCCGGTACCCCTCGCCGCTCTCGATGCCGTCGGCGACCAGCCGGGCGACGGACAGGCAGTCGGCGAGCCCGCGCACGAGGTCGGCGTTGCCGACCCGGGCGAGCGCGCCGGTGCCGGTGCGCAGGGCGGCCGCGTGGGTGTCGGAGACGTACGGCGAGGTCCACCACTGGAGCGGATGGGTGTGCGCGGGCTCGTCGCCGCCCTCGCGCAGCACGGCGAGCGCGCCGTCCTCGAACAGCGCCCAGCCCCGGCACGGCAGCGGGGTCGCCACCTCCTTGCGCAGGGTGTTGTACGACAGCAGCAGCGTGCGGCCCGCGGTGCGGGAGCGGAACGCGTACAGCACGTCCTCGCCGTTCGGCGCGCGCAGCTCCCGCTCGAACTCCAGCCCCCGCACGTCGAGTTCGTACGTCTTGTGGCCGCCGCCGGCCAGGCAGTAGCCGCCCGGGAAGACGATGCCCTGCTCCTCGGGCAGCAGCCGGCAGGCCTGCCCGATGCCGTCGAGCCGGACCACCGTACGGGCCAGGGTGTCGAAGACCAGGTGGCGGTCGGTGTCCTCCTTGTACGGCCGGATCCGCAGCAGTACCAGCGGGCCGGTCCGGGCGTGCGCGACGGCCGCGTCGGCGAGCGACTGCAGCGGCTCCTGCACCGGCTCGGTGTACAGCGTCTCCCCGTCCGGGGTGCGCACGGTCAGCGAACCGCCGACGGTCGTCACGCCCAGCCCGGCGGGCACGGCCACATACGGGTCCCGGCCAAGGACGTGGTCCTCGCGGGTGGTCTCGGTCCAGGTGACCTCCTGGCCGGGGGGGAAGACGTCGTCGCGGTCGCCGCGCGCGTCCAGGAACGCCACCCGGCCGTCGTCGGCGACGCTCCAGCGCAGCACGCGCACGTCGTCGGCCTTCTCGCCGGTGCGGAACACCGCGAGCAGCCGGCCGTCGGCCCGGCGCAGCCGCAGCAGGCGGGCCTGCCGGTAGTAGCGGTGCAGGGCGGTGAACTCCCGGACGAACGCCGGGTCGTCGAGCAGGCCGGGCACGGCGTCCTCGGGCAGCCGCGCGCCGTCGCGGCCGTACAGCGCGAGGGCGTCCGTGGCTTGGCCGGTCACACCGAGGAGGAGCGCGTCCCCTACGGCCACGATGTCGCCCGGCCTGCACGCATGCTCGGTGTGGAGGCGGGCGGTGCGCGCGAGGTCCAGCCGCGCCGAGCCGAACTCCTCGGCCCGGCGCGCGTTGAGGTCCTCGGCCCGCCGGGCGAGCTCGGCGGCATGCCCGGCGAGCCGGTCGCGCAGCACCTCGTAGGTACCGGCATCGGCGCTTGCCTGCGGCGCGCTTGCCTGCGGCGCCTCAGCGGTGGCCATTGCGTGTGCTTCCCTTCGTGGGCTGTGCGGCTACGAGCTCGGGACTGCGGGTCGTATGCCGGGTACGGGTGCATGGTGGGCTGATCGCGCAGTTCCCCGCGCCCCTTCGGGGCGCCGGTAGCAGCGCCAGCCCCCCGCCCGGCCTCAGTTCAGCGCACCGCTCCCGTTCAGGGCGGTCACGGGTGTGTCCGCAAGGCCCAGTTCGCTCGCGCGGTCGAGGAGCTTCTGGAGCTGGCCCGCCTCCGGGCCGCCGCCCTTGATCTGCTTCATCAGCAGCGCCGACACCGTCAGGTTCCGCACGTCCGCCGTGCCGACGGTGCCGAGGATCCTGCCCAGGTCCTCCGTGAAGCTGCCCGTGCCGTCCAGCCAGGGGCGGGCGAGGGCCTGTGCGGTGCGGGAGTTCTCGACGAAGCCGTCCACGCCCTTGCCGAGCGAGACGGAGGACACCAGCCGGTCGAAGAAGACGGACTCCCCGCCGACGATGTCGATGTCGGCGTTCTCCAGCCCGGTCGCGAGGACCGTCGCCTGCGCCTCGGCCACGTGCCGCTGGGTCTCCAGTCCGGCCAGCCGGATCTCCTTCTCCGCCTGGAGACGGAGCCGGTACTCCTCGTGTCCGCGCGAGGCGTCGTCGAGGGCGGCCATCGCGGCGGCCTTCACGGTGAGACCCTCGGCCTCGGCCTTCAGCTTCTCGCCGATGGCGGTGGCTTCCGCGAGCGCCTTCGCCCTGGCGCCCTCCGCCTCGGCCTTCAGCCGCGCCTCGGTGGCCTCCGCCGCCGCCCGCGCACCCTCGGCCTCCGCGAGACCCTTGGCCCGTACGCCCTCGGCCTCGGCGAGCCCCCTGGCCTTGGCACCCTCCGCCTCGGCCTTCAGCCGGGCCGTGGTGGCCTCCGCCGCCGCCCGCGCACCCTCGGCTTCCGCGAGCCCCTTGGCCCGCGTGCCCTCGGCCTCGGCGAGGGCCTTGGCCTGGGTGCCCTCGGCCTCCGCGCGCAGCCGGGCCTCGGTGGCCTCCGCCTCCGCGCGCCCCGCCTTGACGGTGACCTCGGCCTCCTTGTCGCGGACCTGTATGGCGGCCAGCCCCTCGGCGGCGGCCTCGGCCTGGACGCCCTCGGCGAGCCGCAGCTTGGCGCGGGCGTCGAGGTCGGCGGTCTTCAACCGGGCCTCGGCGAGGGTGAGTTCCTCGGCGGCGCGGTGCGTGGCGGCCTGCTCGGCGGCCTCGGCGGCCTTGATGTCCTTGACCAGCTTCTCCTGCGCCTCCGCCTCGGCGGCGATGACGAGGGCCTGCCGCTCGCGCTCGGCCTCCTCGACCACGCGGAGCTTCTTGATGGACTCCTCCTGCTCGGCGACCGTACGGTCCACCGCGACCCGCTCCCGGATGACCTCGGCGATGTCCCGCTTCTCCGCCTCGACCTCCTTCTCGGCCGAGATCCGGGTCAGCTGGGTCTCCCGCTCCCGGGCGATGACCTCGAGCAGGCGGTCCTTCTCGATGCGCTCGTTCTCGACGGCGATGACCCGCTCGCGGTTCTTCGCGGCGACGGCGATCTCGCGGGCCTGGTTCTCGCGCTGCACGCCGAGCTGCTCCTCGGTGCGCAGGAAGGCTCCCTGCGCGCGCAGCCGCTCCTCCTCCACCACGCGGGCGGTCTCGGCCTCCTCGCGGGCCCGGGAGGTCTCGATCTCCCGCTTCTTCTTGATCTCGGCGTCCGCCTGCCGGCGCTCCAGCTCCAGGATGGCCTCCCGGGCGTCGACGTCCTGGCGGGTGATCTCCATCTGCTCGCTGCGCTTGGCCTCGTTGGTGCGCACGTGCTCGACGGCCGTCAGCTCGGTGATCTTGCGGATGCCCTGGGCGTCGAGGACGTTGGCCGGGTCGAGCTGGGTGAGCGGGGTCTGCTCCAGGTAGTCGATCGCCGCGTCCTCGAGGTGGTAGCCGTTGAGGTCGATGCCGATCAACTCGATGATGTGGTACCGCAGTTCCTCGCGCTTGGTGTAGAGGTCGGTGAAGTCCATCTGCTTGCCGACGGTCTTCAGGGCCTCGGAGAACTTCGCGTGGAACAGCTCCTGCAGCGTGTCCTGGTGGCTGGCGCGCTCGGTGCCCACGGTCTGGGCGACCTTGATGACGTCCGGGACGGTCTTGTTGACCTTCACGAAGAACAGGATCCGGATGTCGGCGCGGATGTTGTCCCGGCAGATCAGCCCGTCCCGCCCCGAGCGGCTGATCTCGATGGTCTTCACCGAGATGTCCATGACCTCGGCCTTGTGCAGGATCGGCAGGACGACCTGGCCGGTGAAGGACACGTCCACCCGGCGGGTCTTCGACACGATCAGGGCCTGGCTCTGGTCCACCTTGCGGTAGAGCCGGGAGAAGGAGAGCAGCGCGAGCAGCACCACGACGAGACAGACGGCGACCAGCACGCCGAGGACTTCCATGACACACGTCCTTGCGTCAGACGAATGAATACGGAAGCCCCCCGTGGCCGTGGGTGCCGGGCACCTGCGTCTGCAGATGCCCGGCACCCGTGACCCCCCGTAGTGCTCCCCGCGGAAGATGGTGCGAGAAGGGCGCACACCAGCGCATTGCCGGTTTCCGGCAGTGTTGACTAGGGTCTGGATGCCGGATCGGCGCCAAGAAAACGTCACCGGCGCGTCAAGATCCACGGGGGACGGGGGCGGGGGAGGCGTGCGCGAGCACCAGGGGATACCCGAGCACTATCTGGACGGCTTCTCCCACACCCTCGCCGAGGTCGCGGCGAGCGGCCGCCGGCTGACCCGGGAGGAGCTGAAGACCCGCCGCACCCTGGGCGAACAGGCCGCCGAGGCCGGGCACGGCCTGCGCGCCCTGATCGTCGCCCACCTCGCCGCCACCCGCGCCGCCTGGCCGGCCGGCCCCGGCTCGACCGAGAGCACCCTGGCCACCCTGGCCGCCCTGGAGCAGGCCGTCGACGCGTTCGCCGAGGGCTACGAGCGCGCCCAGCGGCTCACCGTACGCCGGGAGGAGGCGGCCCGCAGGGAGTTCATCGACGACCTGCTCTACGGCCGCAGCGACCTGGGCCGGCTCGTCGAGCGCGCCGAACGCTTCGGCCTGCGCCTGTCCCGCGCGCACGCGGTCGCCGTCGCCGAGGGCACGACCGCGTACGCCGAGGGCGGCCCGGTCGCCCGGCAGACGGAGGCCGCCGTCCTGTCCCGCTTCGACTCCCACAACATCCTGATCACCACCAAGAACGGCCGGCTGCTGTGCATCGCGCCCGGTGACGAGGACGAGGTCCTCACCCACTTCGCCCGGCAGGCGCACGCGGCCGCGGAGGGCTGCCGGGTGGCCATCGGCCGCCCGCAGCACGGACCGGGCGGGGTGGTGCAGTCGTACGAAGAGGCCCTCGCCGCGCTGGAGATGGCGGTCCGGCTGAACCTGGCCGATCCGGTGCTGCACGCCGCGGACCTGCTCGTCTACCCGGTGCTCACCCGGGACCGGCAGGCGATGGCCGACCTGGTCTCGCACACCCTGGGCCCGCTGACCGAGGCCCGCGGCGGAGCCGGCCCGCTGCTTCAGACGCTGACGGCGTACTTCGACTCCGGCTGCGTGGCCGCGGAGGCCGCCCGCCGCCTGTCCCTGAGCGTCCGCGCCCTCACCTACCGCCTGGAGCGCATCCACCAGCTCACCGGCGCCGATCCGGCCGCCCCGGCGCACCGTTACATGCTCCAGACGGCCGTCATCGGAGCCCGGCTGCTGGACTGGCCGAACCGCCCGCTCTGACCCGGCTGACGGTCCGCCACCAGGCGCGCGCCTACTCCTCGTCCGTGGTCCGCACCGGAGTCGCCCGCCCCGGCTCCGGCAGCGCGGCCAGCTCCGAGCGCAGGAGCAGAACGTCGCCGACGAACAGGTCGTACACCACGATCCCGACCACGCCGCCGATCAGCGGCCCGACGATCGGGATCCACCAGTAGGAGCTGAACGTGCCGGACACACTGCCCGGGAAGGCCAGGCTGTTCCAGCCGGCCGCGTAGGTGAACAGGCGCGGCCCGAAGTCACGGGCCGGGTTGATGGCGTACCCGGCATTGGCGCCGTAGGAGATGCCGATGGCGGCGACGACGAATCCCACGACCAGCGGCCTGAGGTTGGCCTGCACGGCCTGGTTGCGCACGTCGAGGACGGCGGCGATCAGCATGAGCAGGAAAGCCGTACCCGCGATCTGGTCCACCAGCGGGCCCCAGTAACCGCCGTGGAAGTACGCCGCCGGGAAGGTCGCGAAGATGGAGAACGTGGCGTTCGTGTGCCCGTTCACCTTCGGCCCCGGCGCCACGCTGTCGTAGGCGTGGATCGCGTCGTGGTAGACGAGGTAGACGAGTGCCGCGCCGGTGAGCGCGCCGACGACCTGCGCGAACCAGTACGGCAGGACCTTGGCCCAGCTGAAGCCGCGGCGCACCGCCATGGCCAGCGTCACCGCCGGGTTCAGGTGGGCACCGCTGACGCCGCCGGCGACGTAGACGCCGAAGGCGACGGCGAAGGCCCAGCCCCAGGCGATCAGCAGCCAGTCCCCGGCCGCGAGGAAGATCGTGACGGGTGTGGCCGCGCGGCCCGAACCGGGCAGCGCGGCGACCGCCATCGCGACCACACCGCAGCCGAAGGAGATGAGGACGAAGGTCCCGAGGAACTCGGCGAGGCACTCGCCCAGCAGTCCTCCCCGGCCTCTGAGCCGGGTCGGCTTGATGATCGCCGGGATGTCGACAGCCATGGAGGCCCCCTTGAAGAGAGCAATACGGCCAATGTGACCATATTGGCCTACAAACCCTCACCCCGCAGGCTGACGGTGCCCAGTCAGCTGTCGAGATCGTCGGCGAAGTGCCGGAACCCGTGCCGCTCCCGGTGCAGGCCCCACAGCACCTCCGCGAGGACGTCCGGGTCCTTGCGCGCGTGCCCGGGAGTGATCGCCCCCGGGATCACCAGCTGTGCGACGTGGATCCCCTCCCCGGCGAGCCGTTCGTGCAGCAGATGCCCGTACGCGCTCTCCGCCGCGAACGCGATCGAGGTCCCGGCCCGCTCGGTGTGCGGCACGGCGGCGGTCCCGCCGTTGACGAGCAGGATCGTCCCGCGCCCGAGCCGACGCATCCCCGGCAGCACCGCCTGCACGGCGGCGACGGGCCCGTACACGGAGAACTCGACGGGCCCGACCAGGTCCCGCGGGCCCGTCTCCAGCACGGGCCGCATGAAGTCCCGGTGCGGCACCGGGCTGTACTGCAGCACCTCCACGGTGCCCAGTTCGTCGGCGGCCCGCTCGAGCGCCCCGGCCAGCTCCTGCGGTCTGCGCACGTCCGCGACGAAGGCGCCGGCCCGCACCCCGCTCCCGTCGAGGCCCTCCACGAGCCGGTCGAGCCGCGACCGGTCCCGCGCGAAGAGGGCGACCGCGAAGCCCTCACGCCCGAACCGCCGGGCGACGGCGGCCCCGAGCCCGGGCCCGGCACCCACGATGGCGATACTGCTCATGCCGGCCATCCGTACCGCACCCGGCACCGCTCCACACCGCACCGCACACATCCTTTTCCGGCGGTGCTCCCTCCCGCGTGCTCCCCGGCCCCGCCTCCCGGCCGGCGACGGCGCCGGTGCGCCATCCGGGTGTATCCGTCATGCGATCGGCCGCGCCTTTGCCGCTCAGCGCCTCGCGGGCGCCGCGGCACGGCAAGGATGTCGAGGAGCGGACGCACGGCGTGCGCGGACCGCGAGCACCGGGAGACAGACGACTTGTGAGCATTCTCAACGGACCCCATGGGGCCGCCGCGGCCGCGGACTCGTACGAGAGCGAGGTGCCGGTCAGGGGCAGGCGGCCCGGCAGTGTCGTCGTCAAGTGGCTGACCACCACCGACCACAAGACGATCGGCACCCTGTATCTGGCGACGTCGTTCGCGTTCTTCCTGGTCGGCGGCGTGATGGCGCTGCTCATGCGCGCCGAGCTGGCCCGGCCCGGCCTGCAGATCATGTCGAACGAGCAGTTCAACCAGCTGTTCACGATGCACGGCACCGTGATGCTCCTGATGTTCGCGACACCGCTGTTCGCCGGCTTCACCAACTGGATCATGCCGCTGCAGATCGGCGCGCCCGACGTGGCGTTCCCACGGCTGAACATGTTCGCCTACTGGCTCTACCTGTTCGGCTCGCTCATCGCGGTGGCGGGCTTCCTCACCCCGCAGGGTGCGGCCGACTTCGGCTGGTTCGCCTACTCCCCGCTGACGGACGCGATCCGCTCCCCCGAGGTGGGCGGCGACCTGTGGATCATGGGCCTCGCGTTCTCCGGCTTCGGCACCATCCTCGGCTCGGTCAACTTCATCACCACCATCATCTGCATGCGGGCCCCCGGTCTGACCATGTTCCGCATGCCGATCTTCTGCTGGAACGTGCTGCTGACCGGTGTCCTGGTCCTGCTCGCCTTCCCGGTGCTGGCCGCCGCGCTGTTCGCCCTGGAGGCGGACCGCAAGTTCGGCGCCCACGTCTTCGAGGCGGCCAACGGCGGCGCCCTGCTGTGGCAACACCTCTTCTGGTTCTTCGGCCATCCCGAGGTGTACATCATCGCGTTGCCGTTCTTCGGCATCGTCTCGGAGATCATCCCGGTGTTCTCCCGCAAGCCGATGTTCGGCTACATGGGCCTGATCGCCGCGACCATCTCCATCGCCGGTCTGTCCGTCACCGTCTGGGCGCACCACATGTACGTCACCGGTGGTGTTCTGCTGCCGTTCTTCTCCTTCATGACCTTCCTGATCGCCGTGCCGACCGGTGTGAAGTTCTTCAACTGGATCGGCACGATGTGGAAGGGCTCGCTGTCCTTCGAGACACCGATGCTGTGGTCCGCGGGCTTCCTCGTGACATTCCTCTTCGGCGGGCTGACCGGGGTCATCCTGGCCTCGCCGCCGATGGACTTCCACGTCTCCGACTCGTACTTCGTGGTGGCCCACTTCCACTACGTGGTGTTCGGCACGGTCGTCTTCGCGATGTTCGCCGGCTTCCACTTCTGGTGGCCGAAGTGGACCGGCAGGATGCTGGACGAGCGGCTCGGCAAGATGACCTTCTGGATGCTCTTCGTCGGCTTCCACGGCACCTTCCTGATCCAGCACTGGCTGGGCGCCGAGGGCATGCCGCGCCGGTACGCCGACTACCTGGCGGCCGACGGCTTCACCGCCCTGAACACGGTCTCGACCATCAGCTCCTTCCTGCTCGGCCTGTCGATGCTGCCGTTCCTCTACAACGTGTGGAAGACCGCCAGGTACGGCGAGCAGGTCGGCGTCGACGACCCGTGGGGCTACGGCCGTTCGCTGGAGTGGGCGACCTCCTGCCCGCCGCCGCGGCACAACTTCGTCACCCTGCCGCGGATCCGCAGCGAGTCCCCGGCGTTCGACCTGCACCACCCCGACATCGCGCTGGCGGAACACGAGGTCCCGGAGCGGCTCGGCCGAGGGCAGGCGTGAGCAGCCCGGCCGGGCACGGAGCCGAGGGCGCGCTCGCCAACCAGGTGGAGGGCTACCTCCTGTGGCGGGCCCGGATCGCCGAGGCGGAACAGCGCGCGCGGGACTTCACCCGCCCCATGGACTGGCTGACGACCGCGCAGCGCGAGGAGATCGAGCGCCGTCACATCGCCGACGGCCTCAGCCGCGCCCGCGCCGACCTGGAACGCGTCGCGGCCCGCTGCACCTCCCTGCGCGCCGAGTACGAACACCGCTACGCGGAACTGAAGCGCCGCTGCCTGGCCGTGACCCTCGCGGTGTGCGCGGGCTGCACGGCCGTGGCGACGCTGCTGGTGCTCCTGTGAGCGTCCCCCGCGCGGGGCGCCGGGCTCACGCCATCCAGAAGAAGACCGCCGTCATGCGCTTCTCCTCCAGCGCCTTGCCGTGGTAACCGGTCGCGCTGTGCACGAGGTTGGCGTTGTAGAGGAGCAGACGGTTGTACCGGTGCGGGACGCGGACGTCCTCCTCGAAGTGGTCGCCGGGAACGAACCTGGTGCCGAGCGCCTCGACGAGGTTGTTGTGCGGGGCCTGGACGATGTTGCCGCCGAGCCGCCCGCCCGGCAGTGACTGGCGGTAGAAGGCGGTGCCGCAGTCCTTGGGCACGTTCGGGTTGAGGTAGAGCACGGCCGCGTACCGGCACAGGGCGCGGGAATCGGTGTGCGGGCGGGGCTCGCTCTCGCCCTCGCCGACCACCTGCACGCAGTTGTGGTTCAGCGTGCCGCCGCCGGGCGCCTGCTGCACCCACAGCTCCTTGGCACCGGTGGCCTGCTTCACCAGCCGTTCGATGACGGCGAGTTCACCGGGCTCCAGGCCGGGCATGGCCCGCAGCCCGGGCCAGGTCTCGGAGGTGTACGGGTACCCCTCGACCCAGTCGTCCTTGGCCAGACACCGCTCCCGTACGGCGTCGGCGCCGGGCAGGACGTCGTCGAAGACCCAGTAGTCACGGCCCTTGGTGGGCTTGCGGTACGGCAGCACGGGCAGTGCGGCGGGCATCCTGGGGGGCGGCTGTGGGGGCATGCGGCGAATCTATGCCAGCGTTTGGTCTCGCCTCTCCCGAGGAAAGGTCAACTCTTCTTTACCTGTTCGACAGAGACGGACGGCTTCCGCATCCGTACTGCTGTGTGTCCGAACCGCCTCATGGCGGCTAACCGACCGGGCAGGAGGCACGGTGCGCTTTTCGCGGAACGCGACGGGAACAGTCTTCGTGGGCGGTGCGATGGCCGTGACCCTCGTGGCACTGGCCTACCCGAGCATGCTCGGTCTGAGCAAGGTCGCCACCGCCCAGGACCGGGTCATCTCCAACACCCAGTGGGGGCCGCTCACCGAGCAGGACCGTGACTTCGTGGTCAAGGTGCGGGCGGCCGGTCTGTGGGAGTACCCGGTGGGGCAGTTGGGGCTCCAGAAGAGCACCACCCCGGCCGTCGTCACGGCCAGCAAGCACCTGGTCGACGGGCACGCTGCGCTGGACACCACCTGCCGCAAGATCGCCCCGATGCTCAACATCACCCTTCCCAACCTGCCGAGCCCCCAACAGCAAGGCTTCGTCAGCCAGTTGAAGGCGGACAGCGGGAAGAAGTTCGACAGCGACTTCGCCAACATCCTGCGGATGACGCACGGCGCGATCTTCAACACGATCTCGAAGATCCGGTCCACCACCAAGAACTCGCTGGTGCGCGCCCTCGCCGACCAGGCCAACAACACCGTGCTGGACCACATGACGGTGATGGAGAAGACCGGTCTGGTCGACTTCGACCAGACGATCTTCCAGCAGACGACCCCGCCGAAGCTGCCCAACTCCGACCTGACCCCGCCGCCGCCGGCGGCCGGCCAGCCGGAGGTGGTCCTGACTCCGCCGCCGAACGCGACGTCCACACCTGTGGACATCAACGGGATCGCGGGCGGCGGCGCGGCGGCGGCCTCGCCGGGGGCGAGCCCCGCGCCGACGGCGGGCTAGTGCCCCAACAGGCGCGGCCCTACGGCCGCGCCACCGTCTCCAGGTACAGCTTCACGTACCGCTCGACGTCCACCCCCAACGCCACGTCCACCAGGGCCTGTTCACGGCCGCCCTCATGGATCTCGGACTCGCCGGGGCGGGGGCGGCGGTCGACGATCGTCTGACCCCGGGACGGGCCGGGGGCCAGGGAGACCTCGACGGGCAGCAGACGGGTGGTGAGCCCGGCCGGGTCGGCCACCGCGCACACCGCGCCCGCGTCGCCGAGGCCGCCCGCCTCCTCCGCGTCCGGCTCCTGGCCCATCGCGGTCGGCCGGTGGGCGAGGAGGTCACCGGCCAGCCGGGTGCCGGGATCACCGCTCGTGCGCAGCCGGTGGACGTCCGGGGCGGCCACGACGACCTGCATGAAGACGTCGAGGCCGTACATCGTGATCGGCACCCCGGCGGTGAGCAGGATCGCCGCGGCCTCCGGGTCGTGCCAGACGTTGAACTCGGCGACCGGCGTGGCGTTCCCGGTGGCCACGGCACCGCCCATGAAGACGATCCGCTCGATGTTGCGGGTCACCTCCGGATGGGTGCGCAGGAGCAGGGCGATGTTGGTCAGGGGTGCGGTGGGGACGAGCGTGACCGGGCGCGGCGAGGCGAGGATCTCGCGGCGCAGCAGGGACACGGCGTCCAGCTCGGACGCGGTCCGGGCCGGCGCGGGCAGGCCGAGGTCGCCCATGCCGTCGGCGCCGTGCACGTGCTGCGCCGAGCGGGCCGGTTCGATCAGCGGGCGGGCGGCGCCCCGGCCCACCGGGATCCCGGGGGCGCCGGCCAGCTCCAGCACGGTGAGGGTGTTGCGGACCACGCCGTCGACGTCCGTGTTCCCGGCGACGCAGGTCACCGCCCTGAGGTCGATCCCCGGGTGGCGTACGGCGAACAGCAGGGCGAGGGCGTCGTCGACACCCGTGTCGCAGTCGATGATCACAGGGATGGGCTGACCGGGCACAGCGGACTCCTTCCGTCGAGCCGACCTTAGATCAGGACGCTCACTCCCACAGGGCGGTGCCGCGCGCCGCGACCCGGTCGGCGATCTTGCGCAGCAGCTCCGGCACCGGCAGCTCCCCGGGCCGCCGGCCGTCCCGCAGCCGCACGGCCGCCCGCCCGGCCCCGGCCTCCCGGGCGCCGATCACCGCCCGGTACGGCACCAGGCGCGCGGCCCGGATCCGGGCGCTGAGGCTGCCCTCGGCGGGATCGGCGAGTTCCGCCCGCAAGCCCGCCTCCAGGGCCTCCCGCACGACCGCCGCCGCCTGGTCCGCCTGCTCCTGCGCGACCGGCAGCACCACCAGCTGCACCGGCGCCAGCCAGGCCGGGAAGGCGCCCCGGTGGGTCTCGATGAGGTGGGCGACGGCCCGCTCCACGCTGCCGATGATGCTGCGGTGCACCATCACGGGGCGGTGCTTCGCGCCGTCGGCGCCGATGTAGTGCAGGTCGAAGCGGGCCGGCTGGTGGAAGTCGATCTGCACGGTGGACAGGGTGGACTCGCGGCCGGCCGGGTCAGCGATCTGCACGTCGATCTTCGGCCCGTAGAAGGCGGCCTCGCCCGCCGCCTCCTCGTACGCCACGCCGGACGCGTCCAGGACCTCCCGCAGCAGCTCGGTGGCCCGGCGCCACAGCTCCGGATCGGCGACGTACTTGCCGCCCTCGCCGGGCAGCGACAGGCGGTGGCGTACGGCCTCGATGCCGAGGTCGGCGTAGGCGCGGGCGATCAGCTCCAGCGCGCCGCGGGCCTCGTCCACCGCCTGCTCCAGGGTGCAGAAGATGTGGGCGTCGTTGAGCTGGATGGCGCGCACCCGGGTCAGTCCGCCGAGGACGCCCGACCGCTCGGCGCGGTGCATGCTGCCCAACTCGGCGAGCCGCAACGGCAGTTCGCGGTAGCTGTGGGAGCGGGAGCGGTAGATGAGCGCGTGGTGGGGGCAGAGGCTGGGGCGCAGGACGACCTCCTCGGACTCGTCGGCGCCCGGCCTCATGGGCGGGTACATGTCGTCGCGGTAGTGGTCCCAGTGCCCGGAGATCTCGTACAGCTCGCGTTTGCCGAGCGCGGGCGAGTACACATGGCGGTACCCGGCCCGGCGTTCGGCGTCGCGGATGTACTCCTCCAGGGTGTGCCGGACGACCGCGCCGTCCGGCAGCCAGTACGGCAGGCCGGCGCCCATCAGCGGGTCGGTGCCGAACAGGCCGAGTTCACGGCCGAGGCGGCGGTGGTCCGGGAGCGCGTCGTTCACGGTGGGTCTCCTCACGGCAGGAGGCGAACACCCCGCAGGACGCCGAAAGCCCCGGGGCGCTCGCCCCGGGGCTTCGATGCTGTCAGGTGTCAGCGCGCCGGGACGGTGTCCGGCGTCGTCGTGTTCGACTGGCACTGCTGGGCGCGCTGCATGCGGCGACCGTAGCAGGGCGCGAAGCCGCGGGCGAGGCGTTTTCCCCGCACCGGCTCCCCCGTCCGCGGGGCTCCTCACCCGTACGGCCCGGAGCGCTGGTGGGGCGGGCGGAGCGGTGGTGCCGTGAGAGCAGGCACACCCGAAGGCACCTCACAGGCACACCCGAAGGCACACCCGCAGGCACGCCCGCGGGCACCCCAGGAGGCACCGCGATGACCTGGCTGACCGACGCGATACGCCCCCGCGGCCTCCACCTCGCCCTCATAGCCGCCGGTCTCATCGCCGTAGGCGGCTGCGCGGCCCTCGGTCTGCGCCATCCGGCGACCGCACCCCAGCCCCTGCCCACGATCGACCGGCCGACCCCGATACCCCGGGCGCCCGGACGGCCGGACGGCGCCGCACTCACCGACGAGCAGGCGCGGTCCGCGCTCATCACCCAGACCGATCTCGGGGCCCCCTGGACGGCGACCGGCGGGGCGGCCACCTGGCGGGACGGGCTGCTGAAGGCGACCAGCTCGGCCGGGCAGTGCTCACGGCTGATGGACGTGCTCTACACCGACGAACTCCTCGGCGGCCCGCCCCGCGCCGCGACCGGCCTGGACGACGCCGACACCGGCGCCCAGCTGCGCTACCAGATCGGCGCCCGCCGGCCCGCCGACGTCGACGCGGCGCTCGCCTGGCTGAAGACGCTGCCGGAGCAGTGCGCGCGGTTCACGGCCACCACCGGCAACGGCCTGGTGGAGGACGTGCGGGTCGACCCGGCCGCGCTGCCCGAGGTCGGGGACGCCCGCCAGGGCCTGCGCGTCAGCATCGCCACCACGACCTCCGACGACCGGGACGTCCGGCTCACGCTGGAGGTGGCCGCCGTCCGGGTCGGCCAGGACTCCTTCGCGCTCACCAACGGCAGCCTGGGCGACGTACCGGACAACGCGACGCAGGCCGCCGTCCAGGTCGGCGCGCTGCGCCTCGCCGACGTCCACAAGCGGGGCCGGGCCCAGGTGTGATCACAGCGGCGGCTGGGCCGGGGCCGGTCCGAGGGTGGTGGTGCCGGGGGCCGTGCGGTGGCCGAGGCCGGTGCGGTAGGCGTCCAGGGCGGCCTCGGTACGGCCCGTACGGCGCAGCAGGTCGCCGAGCAGCCGGCACAGGTCGGCCAGGTCACCGGCGGCGCCCGCACGTTCCAGCAGGCTGAGCGCGCGGACGTAGTGCTCCTCGGCGGCCTCGGTGTCCCGGGCGTCCTCGGCGATGATGCCGAGCAGCCGGTGGGCCGCGGCCGCGTGCACCGCGCCGCGCTCGGAGGAGAAGTCCCCGAGGACGCCCTGCAGCAGCCGGGCGGCTTCGGCGGACTTGCCGCGCCGGTGCAGCACGTCGGCCAGCTCCACGGCGGCCTGGCTGCGGTAGAGGCAGGCCCGGGTCTCCGAGAGCATGGCGTGGGCCTGCCGCAACTCGCCCTCGGCCCGCTCCAGTTCGCCGTTCTGGGCGCAGACGTAGCCGCGCATCCAGTGGCAGTTGGCCAGCTCGGTGCGCAGGCAGAGCCGGCGGTACAGCTCGGCGGCCTTGGCGAGTGAGGCGTCGGCCTCGGCGAGACGGCCCTCGGCGAGCAGGGTGCGGGCCACCGAGCGGTGCATCCGGGCGACCAGCGCCTGGTCACCGGAGCGCGGGGCGAGGGCCAGGGCGAACTCGGCGGCCTGCGCGGCGCGGGCGTGCGCGCCCATGTCCATGTACGGGCCGATGATGCTGGCGTAGAGCAGCAGCAGGGCGTCGGGATCGTGCAGTCCGCCGCGGTTCAGCTCGTCGAGGGCGGACTCCAGCAGATAGACGGCGTACCGGAGTTCACCGGCGAGGTAGTGCGCGACCGCGCGCCCCCGCACGGCGGGCACGCGCCCGGGCAGCGGCTCGTCCGCGACACGGGCCTCGGCCTGCTCGAAGAACTCCCGCGCCCGGACCAGCTCCCCGGTCTCCAGCGCGCATTCACCGAGCCCCAGCAGCGCGGACGCCTGTTCGCACCCCAGCCCGTGGCTCTCCGCCTCCGTGAGCAGCGACGCGTACTCCACGGCGGCCTCCTCGGCCCGCCCGTCGGCGAGCACCCGCTGCGCCTCGGTGAGCCGCAGCCTGAGATCGGTCGCGAGGCGGGCGGGCCGCCCGACGGCCAGCTCCTCGAAGGCCACCCCGAGCCGCCCGGCGATGTGCCTGAGCGCCTCGTCGGAGGGCCGCACCCGGCCGGCCTCCACGGTGGAGATGTAGGCGGGTGTGTAGGCGGGCTCCGCCAACTGTCGCTGTGTCAGGCCGCGTTGGGTACGCAAGTGCTGTACACGCCGTCCGATGACCGCCGGATCGTCCCGTTCCCGCATTCGTCGAATCCCCCCAACCGCCCTGATGCCCCTTGCCGTTCGACCCTGGCAGCCCTAGGTTAAACGGCGGATTAAGCGTGCTTAATACGTCGCTGTTGTATTACGTCGCTGCTGTGTTGCGAGGTCGCCGTGCAAGGACGTACGCCCGCCCCCTACGGACGCCCCACCCCCGCACCCCTGATCCCTTCCCGGATTCGCCTGACCGCAGGCACCCCGACCGCACGCGGTGTGGCGGCAGCGGTGATCGCGGCGGCGGCCCTCATCCTCGCGGCCAACGCCGGCCCGGCCCACGCGACCACCCCGGCCCCGGCCCCGCAGACACACCGGACGGCCCCGGCGCACCCCTGAACGGCCGCCGCACGTGCGGCACCCCTCCGGGGACACCGCACCCGGCACGGCAGGCACGCACGTCCGCCCCTGCTCCCGCGCCGGCCGGCCCGACGGCGGCCCCTCCCCCCGCCCCCGCCGGACGCCTAGGCTTGCGCGCGTGACCTCCGCAGCCGCGCGTGCCGCCCTGGATCTGACCTCCGACCTCCCGGTCCCGGACCTGGAGGATCTCTACCGGGACCTGCACCGCCATCCCGAGCTGTCCCTGCGCGAGCACCGCACCGCCGGCACGCTGGCCGGGCGGCTGGCGGACGCCGGGTTCGAGACCACCGAGGCGGTCGGCGGCACCGGCGTCGTGGGCCGGCTGCGCAACGGGGACGGGCCGGTCGTGCTGCTGCGCGCCGACATGGACGCACTGCCGGTGCGCGAGGAGACCGGGCTGCCGTACGCCTCCGAGGCGGACGGCGTGATGCACGCCTGCGGGCACGATCTGCACGTCACCTGGCTGGCCGGGGCCGCCCGGGCGCTGGCCGCCGGGCGGGACGTCTGGCGCGGCACCCTGCTGGTGGTGGGCCAGCCCGCGGAGGAGACCGGACAGGGCGCGGCCCGGCTGGTCGCGGACGGGCTCTACGAGCGCTTCGGGCGCCCGGACGTCCTGCTCGGCCAGCACGCGGCCCCCGGCCCGGCGGGCCTGTACCCGCACGCGCCCGGCCTGATCATGTCGGCGGCGACGGACGTGGACATCGTCGTGCACGGCCGGGGCGGGCACGGCTCGCGCCCGGAAGCCACCGTGGACCCGGTGGTGACGGCCGCCTACCTGGTCACCCGGCTCCAGACGGTCGTCTCGCGGGAACTGGCCGCCGGGGAGTCGGCCGTGCTGACCGTGGGCCGGATCGAGGCGGGCACCCGGCACAACATCATCCCGTCGACGGCCCGTGTCTCCCTCAACCTGCGCAGCCAGTCGGAGGAGGTCCGGCAGCGGATGCTGGCCGCGATCGAGCGCATCGCGCGCGGCGAGTGCCTGGCCGCCGGCTGCCCGCGCGAGCCCGAGATCATCCTCGGCAGCACGTTCCCGGTGACCGTGAACGACGCGGCCACCGACACCGCCGTGGCGGCCGTGCACGGCGAGGTGTTCGGCGCGGGCACGGTCTTCGACCCGGGCCCGGCGATGGGCAGCGAGGACTTCCCGCAACTGGCGCTCGACGGCACGATCCCGTACTCGTACTGGTTCGTGACGACCACCCCCGCCGAGGTGTGGGACAAGGCCCCGGGCGACACCCTCCCGGAGAAGTTCGCGGCCGTGCCGAGCAACCACAGCCCGCACTTCGCACCCGACCTGTCCGTGATCGCCCCGGGTGTCCGCACCCTGGTCTCCGCGTCCCTGGCGCTGTTGTCAGCGGCATGACCCGGCCTTGACCCGCCCGCCGGCCAGCCGGCCCGTCAACTACTGTGCCGCCGCCTGGAGTTGGCGCAACTGCCGCTGGATGCTCTCCAGCGCGCCCTGCCGGCGACCGGGCACCCGTAGCCGCAACTGAGCGAGCGCGGGCCCGAGTTCGCGGGCCCGCGCCGTGTCCTCGATCCGGCCCCACTGGTGATGCGCCCGGTCCACGGCAGCCTCCACGGCAGGCGCGTCCACGGCCTGTCCGGCAGCCAGCCGCACCCCCGCGACCGCCAGCCACGCCCGGCAACTGCCCACCGCGTCCCCCGCGAACATCGCCAGATCGGCCCGGACCTCGGCCCAGTGCAGCGCCACATCGCCGGCGGGCCCGCCGGCACGCACGGCATCGGCCTCGAGCCGGGCGGCCAACGCATCCGCCTCCCCGTGCCGCCCACCCTGAACAGCAGCGCTGATGAGGGTGTGGGGGTCCTGGGGGAGGGGGGTGGGCAGTGGCGGAGTGGTGACAGGAGGTGCGGTGGGGGCAGGTGCGGTGAGGGGAGGTGCGGTGGGGGAGACGGGCGCGGCGGCGTGCGGGGCTCGGGTGAGGGGGGCGGGGCCCTGTGCGAAGGCGTGGGGGGTCTGCCCGGGGGCGGGGGGCGTCGCGGCCCGGGCCGCCGGCCGGCCGGGACGGACCGCCGGGTGGGCGAACGGGAGTCCGGGGGCGGCTCCCCCGGCGACGGCGAGCACCAGATCCCGGCCCGCACCGGACTCGGCGATCCGGGCCAGCGCCTGCTCGTGCAACACGGGAAGCGCGGGCCGGTGCCCACTGCGCAGCAACGTGGCCACCGCCTTCATGTACGCCGGCTCGGCCACCCCCCGCCGCCCCGGCGCCGGCGCGACCCGGCCGTACACCGCCGCGCCCGGTCCGCAGTCCAGCCCGCGCCCGGCGACGTACCCCCAGGCCTCCGCGTCCGCGTGCAGGTCCACGATCAGCCCCGTGTCCGCGGCGGAGCGCAACCGCAGCTCCTCGCGGATCCAGTGCCACGGCAACGCGGTGTAGCGCACGGTCGCCGTGGTGGTGCGCGCCAGCGCCAGATGCGGCAGATGCTGCTTGCGGTCCAGGTGCAGCTGACCGGCGATGTACACGGTCAACGGCCCCGGCGCGGCCGCCGCGGCCCGCAGCCGGGTCAGCACGGCCTGCGGCTCCAGCGGATCGGCGAGTTCGACCACGTTGGCGGTGTCTGCCCCGGACAGCACGGGGGGAGCGACCGCGGCCAGCACGGGCAGCACACCGGCCGCGTCCACCAGACGCCCCCGGCCCAGCGGCGAGGCCGCGAGCAGCAGCACGGTTCCGGGCATCGTCCCTCCCCCTGTCGACCTGTGCGGCCGATGGACCCCGCTTCGGCTGTGACCCCCGCGCGGCCCGTGGTTACGCCTTCCAGCCAGCACCGTAACCGCTGCGCCTGCAAACGCGCGCCTCAGGTCCGCAAACGTCCCTGTTCGGGGCCTTCGCCCTCGCTCCGGGCCGGCCGCCGGGGCCGCATCCGGGCCCCTCCCGCTGATTCCCGCTGATTCCCGCTGGTTCCCCTCTGTTTCCCCCATCCGTTTGCCTCATCCGCTTCCCCCGTCCGGCCGACTTGCCGGGCCGCGGCGCCAGGTGTGCTCTGGAAGGCGGGGGCGAGGAGAGAGAGGAGCGCTCTCATGGCTCAAGCGGCACCCGTGCCCGGCGGCATGTCCCGGCCCGGGCGGACACCGGAGGTGGAGGGCCGGGCAGCCGGCGTACGCGCTCGCCCGCCCGACGTCTTCGACGCGCGCACCCACCGCGTCGCCCACATCGCCGTCCCGGTCGTCCTCGGCCTGGTCTACGGCTACTGGGCCGCGGCCAACAACCGCGCCGGTGGCGCCATCACCGGCTGGAACCTGCTGCTCGGGTTCGTCAGCGCGCTGGTGTTCGCGGTGGCGTCCATGGCCCTGCTGACGCTGGCCCCGCGGATGCCACGGGAGGTGCACGCGCTGCTGTGGACGGCGTTCGTCGGCTGCGCGTTCGGCTTCATCTACAGCCAGACCGGTACGTCGGTCTGGCGGGCGGCGCTGATGTCGCTGCTGATCGCGGCGGTGACCTTCGCCGTCTTCTTCTACCGCTACTACACGCACGAGGACGCGTCCGGCCGCCGCATCCGCTGAGCGGTGGCCCCGGTCCGTGGCCCCGGCGCACGGAATGTGCGTGGGCCCCGGCCACTGCCGGCCGGGGCCCACGCACTCCCCTGTATCCCCACTTCATTCCCTCTTCCACACCGCTCCCTCGAGCCGGTTCCCGTCTCCCCAGCACCAGGAAACACCCGTTCGGCCGAACCCTCCACCGCAGGCTCCCGAACTGCTCCTCCGCCCCTGCGTCCCCTCGCCCGAATGCCTCACCCGGCTCGCGCCCGCGCCCTGCGGGCCGTTGCCTGGAAACGTGCCCCCACGTCTCAGGAGCGCCCTGTCGGCCGTGCTGATCGCCCTGTCCTGCCTCATCGTGCCCTTCGGCGCGCTGGCGGCCTGGGCGGCGTACGGGCTCGTCGACACGGGCCGGTACGTCACCACGATGGCTCCGCTGGCCGGCGACCCGGACGTCCGGGAAGCCGTCGCGGACACGGTCGGCGAGGGCATCCTGCGCGCGGTGGACCAGCACCTGGACGTCCGCCTGGCCGGCGGCTCCGTCCGCCCGTTCGTCCTCGACGCGGTGCGCTCCTTCACCCAGACCGAGGCCTTCCGGCTGGCCTGGGACACCGGCAACCGGGTCACCCACGACGCGGTCCTGCGCGCACTGCGCGACGAGCAGGACGAGCCGGCCGGGCAGCCGGTCACCGTGGACCTCGCCTCCCTCACCGCCCCGGTCAAGCTCCGGCTCACCCACGACCACGTACCGCTCGCCACGCGCATCCCGGTGGAACACACCCCGGTCGCCGTGCTCCCGGCCGGTGAACTGGCCGCGTTCCGGAAGGGATTCCACGTGCTCGAGGTCGCCGGCTTCTGGCTGCCGGTGGCCGCCGTCGCCTTCGCCACCACCGGGATCGCCCTCGCCGTCCACCGCCGCCGCGCCGTCACCGCGACTGCGCTGGGCATCGCACTGGGCGGCGCCCTCCTCGCCCTCGCCCTCGCCATCGGCCGCACCCTCACCCTCGCCGACCTGCCCGCCGACGTCCCCCACCCCGCCGCGGGCGCGGTCTACGACGCCCTCACCGCCACCCTGCGCTGGGCGGCCTGGCTCCTGCTGGGCCTCGGCCTGACGGCAGCGGCCACGACCTGGCTGACCCGCCGCGTCCGCCCGTCCCGCCGCCGCCCGCCGGCGAACCCGGCCGCACCGACGGAGTCGACACGGACACGCGCGCGCATCTGACGCCGTAGGCGCCGGCGCTGGTGCCGATGCCGGTGCCGGTGCGAAACAGCGCCGCGGGTGAGGCCGGGGCGGAACTGGATAATGACGGCATGTCCCGAGAGTTCCCCATCGGCCTCACCCCTCCCGACTGGCTGGTGCGGAACCTCCAACCCCAGCAGGCCCCCGTCAACCGGCCCGCCATGGCCCGCGCCGCCATCGCCCTGGCCCTCCCCCTGGCGACCGGCCTCGCCACCGGCCGCCCGGCCTACGGCGCCCTCGCCTCCATGGGCGCCCTGTCCGGCGTCATCGGCGACACCGCGGACGCCTATCGCATGCGCATCCTCAACATCGCCGTACCGCAGCTCTTCGGCGCGGTCGGCGTCACGCTGGGCGCGCTGGTGTACGGCCACGGCTGGTACGCGGTGGCGGCCGTCACGGGCGTGGCCCTGCTGTCCGGCATGATCTCCACGATCGGCGCGGTGGCATCGGTCTCCGGCCTGCTGCTCCTGCTGAACTGCGTGGTGGGAGCCGGCCTGCCGCTGCCCCACCCCTGGTGGCTGGCCCCGGCCCTGATGACCGGGGGCGGCCTGCTGGTCCTCCTGCTGGCCCTGGCGGCCTGGCCGCTGCGCTCGGGCGTCCCGGAACGCGCGGCGGTGGCGGCCACCTACCGCACGGTCGCCGCGCTCCTCGCCGTCTCCGGCACGGACCGCGCGGAGGAGTACGAGGACGCCCGCCGGAACGTCACCCAGTCCCTGAACCAGTCCTACGACCTGATCCTGGCCCGGCGCGCCCGCCACCACGGCCGCAGCCCCGAACTCACCCGCCTGCTGGCCCAGTTGAACGCCGTCACGCCCGTGGTGGAGGCGGCCCCCGCGGCCCACTGGGCCGGCCGTCCCCTGCCCGCGCAGATCCCGGAGGCGGTCCGGCACCTGGCCCACGCCGTCGAGACGGGCTACACGGGTCCGACGGCCCTCGACCTGCCCGTCCCGGTGACCGAGACGGCCCGCGCGGTGGACCACGCCCTGCGTCACATGGCCGAGGTGGTCGCCTCCCCCGACATCGACCCCCGGGGCATCGACGACCGTCTGGGCCGCCCGGCGACGCTGGGCATCCGCACGGCACGAGCGGCCCGCAACGTCATGCTGTCCGCCAACTCCTGGCGCTACGGCCTGCGCCTGGCGGTCTGCATCGGCATGGCCCAGGCCCTCGTCTCGCTGATCCCGGTCCCGCGCTCGTACTGGGTGGCCCTGACGATCACCTTCGTCCTGAAGCCCGACTTCGGCTCGGTCTTCTCCCGCGCCCTGCTGCGCGCGCTCGGCACGGTTGTGGGCCTGGTGATCGCGGCGGTGGTCCTCGCGGAGGTCCCGCTGGGCTGGTGGGACGTCCCCGCGATGCTGGTCCTGGCCCCCCTGATCCCGGCCCTGACCCCGAGGGGCTACGGCTACCAGACGGCAGCGATCACCCCGGTGATCCTCCTCCTGTCGGACATCCTGAACCACCAGGGCACGGCCCTGCTCCTCCCCCGCCTGACGGACTCGTTGCTCGGCTGCGCGATCGCCCTGACCGCCGGCTACCTCCTGTGGCCGGAGAGCTGGCGCACGAGGGTCGGCGACCGCCTGGCCGACGCGGTGTCGGACACCGCGGCCTACGTGGAAGCGGCCTTCGGCCCGGCCACCGGCCCCGCCGCCCGGGCCCGTATGCGCCGCCGCCTCTACCGCGACCTGTCGATCATCCGTACGGAATTCCAGCGGGCCCTGACCGAACCGCCGCCGACCGGCCGCCGCGCCGCCGCCTGGTGGCCGCTGGTGGTCGCCGTGGAGCGGATCGTCGACGCCACGACGGCGGCCCGCGTCCGTGTGAAGCACGGGGCGCCGCCGCCGTCCCCGGCCGAGATCACCCAGATCGTGCGGCAACTGGGGGAACTGTCGGAGGGGGTACGCAACGCGGAAACCCTGATCCCGGTACGCACTGACCTCACCGGCCCCGACGGCAGCGTCCTCGAGCCTCTCCGCCAGGAGGTCGCCGCGGCCCGGTCGATCGCCTCGCCGCACTGACTGCTTCGCTAACCTTACGTGTCCGTCCTGGCCAGGGATCTACGGGCATCAACTCACGCGAAGGGTTGCGCATATGGGCATTCTCACTCTCCTGCGGAACGCATTCGGCCGCTCACGCAAGGGACGAGCCGCCGAGGCAGAGGGTGCGGACCGCCAGCCGGCACAACCGTCCACCCCGGCTCCCGCCCCCACCGAGGAGCCGACCCCCACGGTCCCCGAGCCCCGCCACTCGTCCCCCGACGAACACGAACTCGTGGCAGCGGCCTTCGACCACGTGAAGGTCCCCCGCCAGCCGGAAGAGGGCGACCCCCGCACCCGCCCCGAGCCGACGCCCGAGGCCGAGACGGCCAAGGCCGAGCAGCAGCCCGAGGCGGAAACGCCCACGGAAGCGACAGCCGAAACGCCGGAAGAGCAGAAGCAGCCCGAGGCCGAGACGCCAGCGGAGCCAACAGCCGAAACGGAAACGCAGCCCGAGGCCGAGACGCCCGCGGAAGCCACGGCCGGAACCGACACGCAGCCCGAGACCGAAGCACCCGCGCAAGCCACACCCGAGCCGGAGAAGCAGCCCGAGGCAGAAACGCCCGAGGCGGAGCAGCAGCCCGAGCCTGAGGCCGTGGAGACGGGCGAGGACGACGGGCCCTCGCAGTCCGCGCCGGAGGCCGCGGAGGAGCCCGGGGCAGAGGGAGCCGCGGAAGCGGCCGCAGCCACCGCCGCGCCGGAGGCCGAGGAGAGGACCGAGCGCGAGGAGCCTGCGGAAGCAACGGCTGAGACCGAGCCCGAGACCGAGCCCGAGCCCGAGAAGCGGACCGGCCCGGAAGCCGCTGACACGGCTGAACACGAGGAGTCCGCGGAAACGACGGCCGAGGCGGCTCCCGCGCCGGAGGCGATCACCGCCGACGGCGAGGACGCCCCGCAGGGGCCACCGGCACCCGACGACGAGACCCGCACCGGTGGTGCGGGCGGGAACACGGACGCCGAAGGCGAAGCCGAGGCAGAGCCGGAGCCGGAGCCGGAGGCGGACCCGGCCAAGGCGGCGGCCCCCGCCACGTCTCTCGCCAAGGTCAAGTCCCGCGCCCCCTCCCTCGCCACCGCCTACAAGGCCGCCGCAGCCACCCTGAGGAAGACCGGCCTGACCGGCGCCCGGGCCAAGGTCTACCTGGTCCTCGACCGCTCCGCGAGCATGCGCCCGTACTACAAGGACGGCTCCGCCCAGGCCCTCGCCGACCAGACCCTCGCCCTCGCCGCCCACCTGGACCCCGAGGCCACGGTCCACGTCGTCTTCTTCTCCACGGAGGTCGACGGCACCACCGACCTCACCCTCGCCCCGGACCACGAGACGAAGATCGACGACGCCCACGCCGGCCTCGGCCGCATGGGCCGCACCAGCTACCACGCCGCCGTGGAAGCCGTACTCGCCCATCACGGCAAGACCAGCGCCCCCGGCACTGCCGTCCTCGTCGTCTTCCAGACCGACGGCGCCCCGGACGCGAAGACCCCGGCGACCCAGGCCCTCACCGCGGCCGCGGACGCCCACCCGGCCGTCTTCTTCTCCTTCGTCGCCTTCGGAGAGCACGACAACAAGGCCTTCGACTACCTCCGCAAGCTGAAGACCGCCAACACGTCCTTCTTCCACGCGGGCCCCGCCCCCCGCGAGCTGACGGACACCGAGCTGTACGAGGGCGTACTCGCCGCCTGGCGCCCGTAGGCCCACGGCATGCACCCGGGGGGTGGACCACCCCGTCCACCCCCCGAAACGCGTGTGAGCCGATCACCGCCAGCCCAGTAGGATTCCGCTTTATGGCGGCCACTGGATCCGAGAAGCAGGCGGGTAAGGCGTTCTACGTCTCCACGCCCATCTATTACGTCAACGACGCTCCTCACCTGGGCCACGCCTATACGACCGTCGCAGGCGACGTGCTCACCCGCTGGCACCGCCAGCGCGGTGAGAAGGTGTGGTACCTCACCGGCACGGACGAGCACGGTCAGAAGATCATGCGCACGGCCGAGGCGAACGGGGTGACGCCCCAGGAGTGGGCGGACAAGCTCGTCACCGAGGCCTGGAAGCCTCTCTGGGAGCACCTGGAGATCGCGAACGACGACTTCATCCGCACCACGCAGAAGCGCCACACCGACCGCGTCCAGGAGTTCGTGCAGGACCTGCACGACAAGGGCGAGATCTACAAGGGCGGCTACGAGGGCCCGTACTGCGTCGGCTGCGAGGAGTACAAGCTCCCGGGCGAGCTGCTCGACGGCGAGGGCGAGTACGCGGGCCAGAAGCTGTGCCCGATCCACAAGAAGCCGGTGGAGATCCTCAGCGAGGAGAACTACTTCTTCCGCCTGAGCGAGTACGGCGACAAGCTCCTCGCCCACTACGAGGCCAACCCCGGCTTCATCCAGCCCGAGTCCGCGCGCAACGAGGTCGTGAACTTCGTCCGCCAGGGCCTGCAGGACCTGTCCATCTCCCGTTCCACGTTCGACTGGGGCATCCCGATCCCCTGGGACGACAAGCACGTGATCTACGTGTGGGTCGACGCGCTGCTGAACTACGCCACGGCGGTCGGCTACAACGAGAACCAGGAGAAGTTCGAGGCCACCTTCCCGGCCGACGTCCACCTGGTCGGCAAGGACATCCTCCGCTTCCACGCGGTGATCTGGCCGGCCATGCTGATGGCCCAGGGCCTGCCGCTGCCCGGCAAGGTCGCCGCGAACGGCTGGCTCATGGTCGGCGGCGAGAAGATGTCGAAGTCGAACCTGACCGGCATCAAGCCGCAGGACCTCACCTCGCACTTCGGCGTGGACGCCTACCGCTGGTACTTCCTGCGCGCCATCGCGTTCGGCCAGGACGGCTCCTTCTCCTGGGAGGACTTCTCCGCCCGCTACACGAGCGAGCTGGCGAACGACTACGGCAACCTCGCCTCCCGCGTGGCCGCCATGGTCGGCAAGTACTTCGGCGGCACGCTGCCCGCGGCGACCGCGGACGGCGAGGCCGAGCAGGCGGTCCACGACGGTCTCGCGAAGGCGGTCGCCGAGGCCGACCGGCGCATCGGCGAGGAGCTGGACTTCCAGGGCGGCATCCTGGCCGTCTTCGACTTCGTCAAGCAGGTCAACGGCTACATCACGGAGCAGGAGCCGTGGAAGGTGGCCAAGGACGAGTCGCAGGAGGGCAAGGCCCGCCTCGCGACCATCCTCTACACCGCCGCCGAGTCGCTGCGTGCCATCGCCGTGCTCCTGAACCCGGTCATGCCGGAGACCTCGCAGAAGCTGTGGGACTCCCTCGGCGCCGAGGCGTCGCTGGGCGCCCTGGCCGAGCAGCGGATCCAGGACGCGGGCGAGTGGGGCAGGCTGCCGGAGGGCACCACGGTCACCAAGGGCGCGGTCCTCTTCCCGCGCCTGGAGGAGAAGCCGAGCGCGTAGGACGCCGTCACGGCGAACGCGCCGTGCATGACGCCGGGCCCGGGAAGCGTACGGTCGCTTCCCGGGCCCGCTCACGTGTGCGCCGGGGTTACTTCAGCACACCTGCGCCGGTCGTGCCCGCCAGCTCCGTCGGCAGGTTCTTCGCGGACGTCTCCAGGCCCGCGGTGAGCGTCGGCGTCCAGTTCACGGTCGTCTTGATCTTCTTGGAGTTCGACGCGTTGTACGCGGCGACCAGGTCGGTGAGCGTGCCGTTGACGAGGTTGCCGCTGCCCGCGACGGAGCCGGTGCCGTCGCCGCTGAGCAGCCCCGCCACCTTCCCGCCGGCCGGCACCTTCCAGAAGTTGTCCTGGGCCACGACCTGGGCCTTCGCGCGGGAGTTGATGCTGTACAGGGGCGCGTAGCCGTCGACGGTCGTCGTGTCGTAGAAGTTGTTGTAGACGTGGATCTGGCCGATCCGGGCGAGCGGGGCGCGCTGCACGATGCCCTGCCACACGTTGTGGTGGACGGAGACGCGCAGCTTGCCGGTGCTGTCCTTGTCGCTGCTGCCGATCAGCATCGTCTTGTCGTGGTCGGTGAACCGGTTGCACTCGACGGTGACGAGGTCCGAGCCGTTGGTGATGTCGAGGTCGCCGTCGTGGATCTGGTACTGGCGGCCGTAGTACGTCGCGTCGTTCCGGTCGAGGCCCGGCGCGTCGGTGAACGTGTTGTGGTCCGCCCAGACGTGGGTCGCGCCACGCAGGGTGACCGCGTCGTACTGCGAGTTCCAGTTGCCCTTGTCGCCGTCCGTCGGGTCCCACTGCGGGAAGCAGTCCTGGGTGGCGGAGAAGGCCAGGTTCCGGATGATGACGTTGTCGACGCTCTTGACCTGGAGGTTGCCGCCGGTGATGCCGGCGTTCGTGCCGGGCACGCCCACGACGGTGGTGTTGGCCGGCACCTTGAACTCGACCTGCTTCGCCTGCCTCTGCTGGGCGGCGGCGCGGGCCTTCTCCTGGGTGCCGGAGGGCAGCTTGGAGCGGCCGTAGGTGGCGGGGTCGTACGCCTTCAGGTACGCGGACAGCGAGTAGCCGGTCCCGGCCGCGTAGTCGGCGCAGGTGAGCTTCTTGCCGCTGTCGTCGGTGTTGGCGTCGATCGTGCCCTTGATCTTGATGATCCGGGGGGTGGTGTCGGAGGCCGAGCCCAGCGCCTTCACCAGCTGGGCGCGGGTGGAGACGGTGAAGGTGTGCGCGGAGCCGGCCTTCGCGCCGCCGGTGGTCCCGGTGCCGGAGGCGGCCCAGCCGTCCTTGGCGGCCAGTGTCTGGTGGTACAGGTCGACGGCGTCGGCGTTCGCGTTCATCACGAACACCCCGGCGCCGACGCCCGCGGCCACGACAGCGGCGGACACGGCGAGGGAGCGCCGCTTGCGGAGGGACCGGCGGTGGGAGGGAACTGCCACGGGGAGTCCTCACGAGGTTGCTTGACTTGCCTTACGCCCCCTCAGTGGCCGCCGCGCCGGGAAGAGTTGCCGTCGGTCCGGGAAATTTCTCTGGCAGAGTCCGATGTCGTGAACCTCCCCGAACCCCACCACCGGCTCCTCGCCGATGTCGTCACCGCGGGCGGCCCCTACGGGCTGGTCCTCGCCGGTGGATACGCCCTCCAGGCGCACGGTCTGCTGCGCCGGCCGCACGCGAATCTCGACTTCGCCACGGAGAGCGCCGAGCAGATGGGGGTGATCGCCGGTGCCGTCGGTGCGGTACTGGAGGCGCGGGGCCGGCAGGTGAGCGCCGAGGCCGTCAGCGCGCTCACCGCGCAGCTGACGGTCACCGATCCGGCAAGCGGCGGGCGGTGCGCCCTCGCGCTGCACAAGGAGGTGTTCTGGCAGCCGCCGGGACTGACCGAGTACGGCCCCACGCTGTCCCTGGAGGACGCCGTCGGCACGAAGATCCGCGCCCTGTACGACCGGGGAGCGGCCGTCGACCTGATCGACGCGCGGGCCGCCGCCGCCCGGTTCTCCCTGCCCGGCCTGGAGGAGCTGGGCCGCCGGCACGCCCACGACCCCTTCGACCTGCCCACCCTCCAGTCCCGGCTGACCGGCACGGACTTCTACGCCGACCGGGACTTCCTGCGCTACGGCCTTAAGGAGGACGAGGTCGTCGCCCTGCGCGCCTGGGCCCAGCACTGGTCCGACGACATCGCCGAGCGGCTGCTGGAGGACGGCGCGTCCCCCGACGCCGAGGACGAGCAGGGCGAGTGAAGCGGGGCAGGCAGGCGAAAGGGCCCAAAACCGGTGCCGGTTCCGGGCCCTTGCCGCCAGGACTGTCCTTGCCGTGCCCTACTTCGGCTGCGGCTTCCTGATGTTCAGGTGCAGCTCGCGCAGGCGGGCCTCCTCCAGCTCGGTCGGGGCGCCCATCATCAGGTCCTGGGCGTTGCCGTTGAGCGGGAAGGCGATCGTCTCGCGGATGTTGGGCTCGTCCGCGAGGAGCATGACGATGCGGTCCACGCCGGGGGCGATGCCGCCGTGCGGCGGGGCGCCGAAGCGGAACGCGCGCAGCATGCCGGCGAACTTCTCCTCGACGGTCTCCCGGTCGTAGCCGGCGATCTCGAAGGCCTTGAGCATGATGTCCGGCTCGTGGTTCCGGATCGCGCCGGAGGACAGCTCGACGCCGTTGCAGACGATGTCGTACTGCCAGCCCAGGATGTCCAGCGGGTCCTGGGTCTGAAGGGCCTCGAGGCCGCCCTGCGGCATGGAGAAGGGGTTGTGCGAGAAGTCGATGGCGCCCGTGTCCTCGTCCTTCTCGTACATCGGGAAGTCGACGATCCAGCAGAAGCGGAAGACGTTCTCCTCGAAGTGCCCGGCGCGCTTGGCGGCCTCGACGCGCACCGCGCCCATGATCTTCGAGACCTCGTCGAACTCGCCCGCGCCGAAGAAGATCGCGTGTCCGGGGGCCAGCGAGAGGCGCTTGGTCAGCTCGGCGACGTTCTCCTCGGTGAGGAACTTCGCGATCGGGCCGGACAGCGCGCCGTCCTCGCCGACGCGGACCCAGGCCAGGCCCTTGGCGCCGAGGGAGACGGCGAAATCGCCGAGCTGGTCGAAGAACTTGCGCGGCTGGTCCTGGACCGCCGGCACCGGCAGCGCGCGCACGTGCTTGCCGGCGAACGCCTTGAACTCCGAGCCTTCGAAGACGTCGGTGATGTCCACCAGCTCCAGCTGGGCGCGCAGGTCCGGCTTGTCGGAGCCGTACTTCAGCATCGCCTCGCGGAACGGGATCCGCGGGAAGGGGGAGGTGACGTGGCGGCCGCCGCCGAACTCCTCGAACAGCTCGGTCATGAGCTTCTCGACCGGCTGGAAGACGTCCTCCTGCTCGACGAAGCTCATCTCGATGTCGAGCTGGTAGAACTCGCCCGGCGAGCGGTCGGCGCGCGCGTCCTCGTCGCGGAAGCAGGGCGCGATCTGGAAGTAGCGGTCGAAGCCGGAGATCATCAGCAGCTGCTTGAACTGCTGCGGGGCCTGCGGCAGGGCGTAGAACTTGCCCGGGTTCAGGCGCGAGGGCACGACGAAGTCGCGGGCGCCCTCGGGGGAGGTGGCGGACAGGATCGGCGTCGCCATCTCGTTGAAGCCCAGCGCCGTCATCTTGTGGCGGATCGCCGAGATGACCGCCGTACGCAGCATGATGTTGCGGTGCATGCGCTCACGGCGCAGGTCCAGGAAGCGGTACTCCAGGCGCCGCTCCTCGTTGACCCCGTCCTCGGCGTTGATCGTGAAGGGCAGCGGGGCGGCCGCGCCCAGCAGTTCGACCTCGGCGACCTCGACCTCGACCTCACCGGTGGGCAGGTCGGGGTTGATGTTCTCGGTTCCACGTGAAACAACGCGGCCGTCGACGCGGACCGTGGACTCCTTGGAGATCTTGTCCAGGGCCTCGTACGCGGGCGTGCCGGGGCGGGCGACCAGCTGCGTGATGCCGTAGTGGTCGCGCAGATCGATGAAGAGGATGCCGCCCAGGTCGCGCCGATTGTGCAGCCAGCCGCTCAGCCGGACGTCGGTGCCGACGTCAGAGGCGCGGAGCTGGCCGCAGGTGTGGGACCTGTACCGATGCATCGTCGTTCATCGTCCTTCGTGGTGGGGTTCCTCCCGCCGGGCCTGCCGGCCGGCGGGAACGGGCACGGGGCCCGGACCCATCAAGGGTACCGGGCACCCCAAGCTCGGCTCCCCACCCTTTTCCGCGCCCTTTTCTGGAGGATCCTCCGTACGGACGGGCGGGCGGGATCCTCTGCTTTCTACGGTGGCACCCTTCGGACGCATCTTCCTAAAGTGGGGCAATGCGCACAGGCGAGCCTCTCCCGCCCGTCGGGGACGTCCTCGCCGCCCTCGCGACGGGGCTGTGGCACTGGGACACGGCCACCAAACTGGTCACCGTCGATGCGGAGGCGGCGCGGCTGCTCGGGCTGCCCGCACAGCCGGTGACCCTCACCGAGGCCCAGACCCGGGCCCGGCTGCACCCGGTCGACTGGAACGAGATCACCGGGGTGGTCCAGCTGGCGGTCGCCGAGGGCACACTCGCCGAGGTACGCATCCGGATCATGGACGAGCACGGGAACATCCTGCGGGTCGTACGCAGCCGGTCCAAGCCGTCCTACGACCCCGAGCGGCGGGCGTACCGGCTGATCGGCACCCTGCAGGAGGTCACCGAACCGGCCCCGGGCACGCCGGCCGGGCGCAGCGCCGTCACCGGCGACTGGCGCCGCTCGCGGGAGGCGTTCCTGCTGGACGCGGGCCGGGCGCTGGCGGAGGCGCGGTCGACCGCGGAGGTGCTGCGGGTGGCGGGCGCCCTGTCGATGCCGGGGTTCTCGCCGGACGGGCTCGTGGTCTTCAGGGTGGAGGGCGACCGGCTGACGATCATCGGCCAGCACGGGCACGAGCCCGGCGACATGAACCCCTTCTCGAACATGCCGCTGGACACGGACTACCCGGCGGCCGAGGTCTCCCGCACCGGACGCGCCGTCTACCTCTCCTCACCGGCGGAGTACAAGGAGCGCTACCCCGTCACCTGGCCGCTCGCCCAGCCCTTCGGCCGTCAGTCCTGGGCGTTCCTGCCGCTGATCGTGGCCGGGCGCACGATGGGCGCCTGGATGGCGGCCTTCACCCATCCGGTGGCGTTCACACCCGACGAGCGCGCGGTCCTGACGACCGTCGCGAGGATGCTCGCCCAGGCGCTGTCCCGGGCCGGTGCCGCCGAGACCGAGCGGGAGCTGACGGACGGCCTGCAGCGCTCCATGCTGCCCTCGCTGGGGCCACGGATCCCGGGGATGCAGGTGTCCGCCCGGTACATTCCGACCGGCGGCGGACTCCAGGTCGGCGGCGACTGGTACGACCTGATCCCGCTGCCCTCCGGCCGCTTCGCGCTGGTCGTCGGGGACGTCCAGGGCCATGACGTACGGGCCGCGGGCCTCATGGGCCAGCTGCGCATCGCCCTGCGCGCCTACGCCTCCGAGGGCCACCGCCCCGACGCCGTGCTCTCCCGCGCCTCCCGCTTCCTGCACGGCGTCACGCACGACGCCCATGACGACGAGACGGCCGGTCCGCGCTTCGCGACCTGCGTGTACGCGGAGGCCTGCCCGGCGACCGGAAAGCTGGAGATCGCCCGGGCCGGACACCCGGACCCGGCGATCCGGATGGCCGACGGCACGGTGATGATGCGCCCGACGGCGGGCGGACTGCCGCTGGGCATCGACCCCGACGCGGACTATCCGACGACCCGGTTCACCCTCGAACCCGGCGAGACGATGATGCTGTGCACCGACGGGCTGATCGAGACCGGCGGGCACGACCTGGACAGCGGCTGGCGGCGGCTGCGCGGGATCCTCGAGGCCCACCGCGGGGATGACGGGGTCGATGTCGAGTCGCTGGCGGACGCGCTGGTGCAGGGTGTGCACGGGCCGTCCTCGCACCACACCACCGGCCCGCTGGCCGACCGCCGCGAGGACGACATCGCGCTGATGCTGCTGAGCCGGCCGCACGAGGGCACCGCACGGCCCGCGATCCGGCGCACCCTGCTGTCGGTGGCGCAGGACGAGCCGGACCGGATCGCCGACGCCCGCCGGCACCTGAGCGAGCTGCTGCACGACTGGGCCTCTCCCGAGCAGGTCGACTCGGCGGTGCTGCTGGTCTCGGAGATGGTCACCAACGTCCTCGTCCACACCGACGCCGACGCCCTGCTGCTGGCCGAGGTGACCGGCGAGCCGGTCACGCGACGGCTCCGGGTGCAGGTCACCGACACGGGCGACGACCTGCCACACCGGCGCCGGCCCGGCGAGCTGGCCTCCTCCGGGCGCGGTCTGATGCTGATCGAGCTGCTCGCGGACGCCTGGGGCGTGGACCCGCGGGGCGAGGGCAAGAGCATCTGGTTCGAACTCTACGAGTCGGAGGGCGTGTCCGAAGGGGCCGGGGACGCCGGCGCGGACGGGGAGGCCGGGGAGGACGGGGAAGCCGCCGCGTAACACGTCCGCAGCTCCTGTACGACCCCGAAGGCGGCCGCGGTCAGCGGTACGGCGAGCAGCATCCCGAGGATCCCCGCGACGGACGCCCCGGCGGTGATGGCGAGCATGACGACCGCCGGGTGCATCTGCACGGTCCGGCTCTGGATGACGGGCTGGAGCACATGCCCCTCCAGCACCTGCACGGCGAGCACGACCCCGAGCGACCACAGCGCGATGACGAAGCCGCGGTCGGCGAGGGCGACCAGGACGGCGACGGCACCGGAGATGAAGGCGCCGAGGTAGGGGATGTAGGCGCCGACGAAGACGAGCGCGCCGAGCCCGATCGCGCCGGGCACCCGCAGGATCAGCAGGCCGATGGTGATGCACAGGGCGTCGATGAGCGCGATGAGGGTCGTCCCGCGCATGAACCCCTCCACCGCCTCGAAGGCCCGGCGGGCGACGGCCTCCAGGGTGTCGGCGGCGCCCCCGGGCGCCACGGTCCGCAGGGTCTCGACGGCCCGGTGGGAGTCGCGCAGGAAGAAGAAGACGAGCAGCAGCGCGAGCACGGCCATGGCGATGCTCTCGCCGACGACGCTGACCCCGCTGATGACGTTGGACGCGGCCGTACCGCCGAACCTGCTCAGCAGCTGCCGTGAGTTGGCCGCGAGGTCGTCGAGCCCGGTCCCGGCGGCCCCGAAGTGCGCCGCGACCCCCTTGGCGGCGTTCCGCAGCGAGGCGATGATCTGGTCCCCGGTGTCGATGAGCGCGGCCACGACGATGTACACGGCGCCGCCGACGACGGCCACGACCGCGGCACAGGTGAGCCCGGCCGCCACCGACGCCTGCACCCCGGCCCGCACCAGCTGCCGGTTCAACGGCCCGAGCAGCGCGGTACCGAGCAGCGCGAGCAGCACCGGGGTGACGGCCGTACGGAACTCCCCGCACAACCGCACCCCCACCCACCCCACCCCCGCGACGAGCAGCAGCACCACGCACCAGGCGGCGAGGCGTCGAACGGCATCGGGGAGCAGCTGCACGCGTCCAGCCGATCATGGACGCCGACGGGTGTCCTGCCGCGCTCGGCCGGCCGGGTGATCCGTGCCCACGCCGCAAGACCTGCAGAAACCCGGCCGGGCGGGCGGGAAAGCGCCGCACCCGGCCCGCCGGAGCGGACCGGGTGCGGCGGGCCGTGCGGGTACGTCAGCCCTGCGGGCCCTCGGCGGTCATCCCGTGCACCGCCGGGACGGTCCCCAGCCGGCCCTTCTGGAAGTCCTCGAAGGCCTGCTGCAGCTCCGCGCGGGTGTTCATGACGAACGGACCGTAATGGGCCATCGGCTCACGGATCGGCTGTCCGCCGAGCAGGACGACCTCCAGGTCCGGGGTGTGGCTGTCCTGCCGCTCATCCGCGCGGACGGTCAGCGAGGACCCGGCGCCGAAGACGGCCGTCTGGCCGAGGCGGACCGGCCGGCGCTCCGCACCGACGCTGCCGCGGCCGGCGAGGACGTAGGCCAGGCCGTTGAAGTCCTCGCGCCAGGGCAGGGTGATCTCCGCGCCCGGGGCGAGGGTCGCATGGATCATCGTGATCGGCGTGTGCGTGATGCCGGGACCCTGGTACCCGTCCAGCTCACCCGCGATCACCCGCAGCAGCGCGCCGCCGTCGGGGGAGGTGAGCAGCTGGACGTTGCCGCCGCGGATGTCCTGGTAGCGCGGGGCCATCATCTTGTCCTTGGCGGGGAGGTTCACCCACAGCTGCAGGCCGTGGAAGAGCCCGCCGGACACGACGAGGGACTCCGGCGGCGCCTCGATGTGCAGCAGGCCCGAGCCCGCGGTCATCCACTGGGTGTCACCGTTGGTGATGGTGCCGCCACCGCCGTTGCTGTCCTGGTGGTCGAAGACGCCGTCGATGATGTACGTCACCGTCTCGAAGCCGCGGTGCGGGTGCCAGGGCGTGCCCTTGGGCTCGCCCGGCGCGTACTCCACCTCGCCCATCTGGTCCATCATGATGAACGGGTCGAGGTGGCGGTAGTTGATGCCGGCGAATGCCCGGCGCACCGGGAAGCCCTCGCCCTCGAAACCGCTCGGAGCGGTGGTGACGGTCAGCACCGGACGCGCGACGGCGTCTGCGGGTGCGGTCACGCGGGGCAGCGTCAACGGGTTCTCGACGGTTACTGCAGGCATGGTCGGTACCTCCTTGTGCGCCCACTTTAGTTGAGCGTTGAACTTTCCGCCACTCCCAACAGAGAGAGCCCGGAGGGAATTCCCTCCGGGCTCACGACCGGGTGCGCGATCGGATGTGCGGGTCAGCCGTACATGCGCCGCATCGCGAACTCCACCATCTGCTCGACCGCCTTCGCGTCGAACACCATCCGGTGCTCGCCCTCCATGTCCAGGACGAAGCCGTAGCCGGTCGGCAGCAGGTCGATGACCTCGGCGCCGGTGATCACGAAGTACTTGGACTCCTTGCCCGCGTACCGGCGCAGCTCCTTCAGCGAGGTGAACATGGGGATCACCGGCTGCTGGGTGTTGTGCAGGGCGAGGAAGCCGGGGGTGTCGCCACGCGGGCAGTACACCTTCGACGTGGCGAAGATCTGCTGGAAGTCCTCGGCGGACATCTGCCCGGTGGTGAAGGCGCGCACCGCATCCGCGAGGGAGGGCGGGGACGGCTCGGGATACAGCGGCGGCTGCTGCCCGTAGCCGCCGGCCATCGGCTGCTGGGGTGCGGCGTACTGCTGCTGAGCACCGGCGTTCTGGTCGTAGCCGTACATGGGCGCAAGCGTACCGAGCGGGAGCGGCACGGTGGCGCCCCAAGAATTATGTAGCGATCGATAGACAATGTGGACGGCACTGCTGGCGGGCGGGGTGGAGTAGACCCTGCTCACACTTGAACCGATAGGGGTTGCGTCTTATTACCGACGGGTAGCATCATCGTAGCTACTTGTTGGTACGTGAACTTAGCTGCGAGGAGTCAGTGCCTCGCCGATCCCTCTACGGAGCCGTCGCCATGGGGCACTACAAGTCGAATCTCCGCGACATCGAGTTCAACCTCTTCGAAGTACTGGGGCGCGACAAGGTGTACGGCACCGGCCCGTTCGAGGAGATGGACGTCGAGACCGCCAAGAGCATCCTCGAGGAGATGACCCGCCTCTCGGAGAACGAGCTGGCCGAGTCCTTCGCCGACGCCGACCGCAACCCCCCGGTCTTCGACCCCGAGACCAACACCGCACCCGTCCCGGCGTCCTTCAAGAAGAGCTACCAGGCCTTCATGGACTCCGAGTACTGGCGGCTCGGCCTGCCCGAGGAGATCGGCGGCACCACCTCGCCCCGCTCCCTGATCTGGGCCTACGCCGAGCTGATCCTGGGCGCCAACCCGGCCGTGTGGATGTACTCCTCGGGCCCGGCGTTCGCCGGCATCCTCTTCGAGGAGGGCAACGAGGTCCAGAAGCACATCGCCAAGATCGCCACCGAGAAGCAGTGGGGCTCCACCATGGTGCTCACCGAGCCCGACGCGGGCTCGGACGTCGGCGCCGGCCGCACCAAGGCGGTCCAGCAGGAGGACGGCTCCTGGCACATCGAGGGCGTGAAGCGCTTCATCACCTCCGGTGAGCACGACATGTCGGAGAACATCCTCCACTACGTGCTCGCGCGCCCCGAGGGCGCCGGCCCCGGCACCAAGGGCCTGTCCCTCTTCCTCGTGCCGAAGTACAACTTCGACTTCGAGACCGGCGAGCTGGGCGAGCGCAACGGCGTCTACGCCACCAACGTCGAGCACAAGATGGGCCTGAAGGCCTCCAACACGTGCGAGATGACCTTCGGCGACCAGCACCCCGCCAAGGGCTGGCTCATCGGTGACAAGCACGAGGGCATCCGCCAGATGTTCCGCATCATCGAGTTCGCCCGCATGATGGTCGGCACGAAGGCGATCTCCACCCTGTCCACGGGCTACCTGAACGCGCTGGAGTACGCCAAGGAGCGCGTCCAGGGTCCGGACCTCGCGAACTTCATGGACAAGGCCGCGCCCAAGGTCACCATCACCCACCACCCGGACGTGCGCCGCTCGCTGATGACGCAGAAGGCGTACGCGGAGGGCATGCGCGCCCTGGTGCTGTACACCGCCTCGATCCAGGACGCGATCCAGGTCAAGGAGGCGAACGGCGAGGACGCCTCCGCCGAGCACGCGCTGAACGACCTGCTCCTGCCCATCGTCAAGGGCTACGGCTCCGAGAAGGGCTACGAGCAGCTCGCCCAGTCGCTGCAGACCTTCGGCGGCTCCGGCTTCCTGCAGGAGTACCCGATCGAGCAGTACATCCGGGACTCCAAGATCGACACCCTGTACGAGGGCACCACGGCGATCCAGGGCCAGGACTTCTTCTTCCGGAAGATCGTCCGCAACCAGGGCGCCGCGCTGAACGGCCTCGCCGAGGACATCAAGAAGTTCCTGGCGCTCGGCACCGGCGGCGAGGAACTGGCCGGCGCCCGTGAGCACCTGGCCAAGGCGGCCGTGGAGCTGGAGGCGATCGTCGGCGTGATGCTGACCGACCTCGCCGCCACCGAGCAGGACACCAAGAACATCTACAAGGTGGGCCTGAACACCACCCGCCTGCTGCTGGCCTCCGGTGACGTCGTCGTCGGCTACCTGCTGCTCAAGGGCGCCGCGATCGCCGCCGAGAAGCTGGCCACCGCCTCGGCGAAGGACAAGGCCTTCTACACCGGCAAGATCGCCGCGGCGAAGTTCTTCGCGGCGAACGTCCTGCCGGGCGTCACCCTGGCCCGCAAGGTCGCCGGGAACGTCGAGCTGGACCTGATGGAGCTGGACGAGGCCGCGTTCTAGTCCGTCGATTTCGGTCCCACGGGCTCGCTCCCGCACAGGGAGCGAGCCCGTGCACGTCGTTAAGGTGAATCCCATGAGCGCACCAGCCCGCTTCGACCGCGGCCACACCGACGACCTGATGTCCTTCCTGGCGGCCGGACCGTCGCCGTACCACGCGGTGGCCGGCGCCGCGGAACGACTGGAGAAGGCGGGCTTCCGGCAGGTCGCGGAGACGGACGCCTGGGACGGTGCGACCGGCGGCCGGTACGTACTGCGCGGTGGCGCGCTCGTCGCCTGGTACGTCCCCGAGGGCGCCGAGCCGCACACCCCGTTCCACATCATCGGCGCGCACACCGACTCCCCGAACCTGCGGATCAAGCCGCAGCCGGACAGCGGCGCGCACGGCTGGCGCCAGGTCGCCGTCGAGATCTACGGCGGCCCGCTGATGAACTCCTGGCTGGACCGGGACCTCGGGCTGGCCGGCCGGCTGACCCTGCGCGACGGCTCCTCGGTCCTCGTGAACGTGGACCGCCCGCTGCTGCGCGTCCCCCAGCTGGCGATCCACCTGGACCGTTCGGTCAGCACCGAAGGCCTCAAGCTCGACAAGCAGCGCCACCTCCAGCCGGTGTGGGGCCTCGGCGGCGACGTGCGCGAGGGCGACCTCATCGCCTTCCTGGAGCAGGAGGCCGGCCTCACGGCCGCCTCGGTGGCGGGCTGGGACCTGATGGTGCACCCGGTGGAGCCACCCGCCTACCTCGGCCGGGACCGGGAGCTGGTCGCCGGGCCGCGCATGGACAACCTGCTCTCGGTGCACGCGGGCACGGCGGCCCTGGCAGCCGTCGCGACCTCCGGCGCCCCGCTCACCCACATCCCCGTGCTGGCCGCCTTCGACCACGAGGAGAACGGCTCCCAGTCGGACACCGGCGCCGACGGCCCGCTGCTCGGATCGGTCCTGGAGCGCTCGGTGTTCGCCCGCGGCGGCTCATGGGAGGACCGGGCCCGCGCCTTCGCCGGCACGGTGTGCCTCTCCTCCGACACCGGCCACGCCGTCCACCCCAACTACGCCGAGCGCCACGACCCCACCCACCACCCCCGGGTCAACGGCGGCCCGATCCTCAAGGTCAACGTCAACAACCGCTACGCCACGGACGGTTCGGGCCGCGCGGTGTTCGCCGCGGCCTGCGAGAAGGCGAACGTCCCCTTCCAGACCTTCGTCTCCAACAACTCCATGCCGTGCGGCACCACGATCGGCCCGATCACCGCGGCCCGCCACGGCATCCGCACGGTGGACATCGGCGTCGCGATCCTCTCGATGCACAGCGCCCGCGAACTGTGCGGCGCCGACGACCCGTTCCTGCTGGCGAACGCGCTGGTGGCGTTCCTGGAGGGCTAGATCCTGTCGTCGAGCACTAGCCCGGACCGCGCCGGGTACCCGGACGGGACCGGAGATTCCGGAACCGCAAGGGGAGGCGAATTCTCATGGGACTCGGCGGATGCATCATCCTCATCGCCGTGGGCGCCATCCTGACGTTCGCGACCGACTGGCACATGCAAGGCGTCAACATCCCTGTAGTCGGGCTGATATTGATGGCCGTGGGCCTGATCGGCGTGACGACTTTCAGCGGCATCGCGCGCCGCCGCCGGGTCGTCGTCCCGCCGACGCCGGTGGTGGAGGAGGAGAAAACTCACCACCACCGCGTCGACGGCTACAGCGACGGCTACGGCGTCTGAGCGCCACCACGCCCGAGGGCTACTCCTCGTCGTCCATCCCCGCCAGCACCAGGGGCAGCCGGTCCGCCCCGCCCTCGGTGAGGCGGACCGGGACGCCCCAGTCCTGCTGGTGGACGTGGCAGGCGGGGTACTCGTTGGCAGGATCGTCGTCGCAGCTCGCAGCCATTGCGGAGACGTGCAGGACGCCCTCGGTGATGGCCGGGTTCAACTCCAGTTCGCGGCTCAGGTCCGCGTCCGCGCCCTCGCCCTTGAGCAGCAGCTCGGGCGGGGTCGAGGAGACCAGAAGGCGGGTGGAGGGGCCGTATCTGGTGTCCAGCTTCTGGCCCGCCGGGGCCTGGAAGATCACGTCCAGGCGGAGGCGGCCGGGGGCCACCTCGGTCGCCGCGCGCTGGGTACGGTGGGCGACCGACTCCACCCGCACCGCCTCCTCGGGCAGCCGCAGCCGGGTCAGCCGGTGCCGGGCCGACTCCACGACCACGATGTCCTCGCCGACGAGAACGGCGTCGCTCGGCTCGCGCAGATCGGTGGCCAGCGTCGTGACCTCGTCCGTCGCCGGGTCGTAGCGGCGCAGGGCGTGGTTGTAGGTGTCGGCGACCGCGACCGAGCCGTCCGGCAGGGCGGTGACGCCCAGGGGGTGCTGCAACAGCGCCTGTCCGGCAGGGCCGTCCCGGTGGCCGAAGTCGAACAGGCCGGTGCCGACCGCCGTGTGGACGTGACCGTCCAGGTCGACCCAGCGCAGGGCGGAGGTCTCGGAGTCGGCCAGCCACAGCCGCTCGGCGGTGGCCGCGAGACCGGAGGGCTGGGCGAACCAGGCCTCGGCGCCGGGGCCGTCCACCAGGCCCTCGTTGGTGGTGCCCGCCGCCACGGCGACCGTGCCCGCCGCGGGGTCGTACGTCCACAGCTGGTGCACGCCGGCCATGGCGATCCACACCTTGCCGCCGAAAACCGCCACGTCCCACGGGGAGGACAGGTCCACCTCGCGGGCCGGGCCGAAGGCCGGCGACCCCTGCCGCCACTGCCTGCCGGTGCCGGCCAGGGTGGTCACCGCGCCCGTGCCGGGATCCAGCCGGCGCAGGGCGTGGTTGACGGTGTCGGCCACGACCACCGAGCCGTCGTCGAGGAGGGCGAGGCCCTGGGGTTCGTTGAAGGACGCCGCCTCGGGGCCGCCGTCGGTGAAGCCGCGCTCACCGGAGCCGATGCGCCGTACGACGGTCTCCGCGTCCTCGGCCAGCTCCACCAGCTGGTGCCGGGTGGTGTCGCTGACCAGGAAGTTCCCGGACGGAAGAAGCAGGACCTTGCCCGGGAAGCGCAAGGTCGTCGGCTCCGGCTCCGGCGGCACGTAGGGGCCGTCGCCGCGGCGCAGGGTGCCCTTCGCCTCGTGCTCGGCCTCCAGCTCCGCCACCAGCCGCTCGATGGCGTGCGCATGGCCCTCGCCCGCGTGCTGGGCGACGACGTACCCCTCGGGGTCGATGACGACCAGCGTCGGCCACGCGCGCACCGCGTACTGCTTCCAGGTGGCCAGCTCCGGGTCGTCCAGCACCGGGTGCTCCACGCCGTACCGCTCGACCGCGTCCACGACCGCCTGGTGCTCCGCCTCGTGCACGAACTTCGGAGAGTGCACGCCGATGACCACCACCGTGTCTCGGTGTCTCTCCTCCAACTCGCGCAGCTCGTCCAGGACATGCAGGCAGTTCACGCAACAAAATGTCCAAAAATCAACAATTACGATGCGTCCTCGAAGCTCGGCGAGACCGAGCTCCTTGTCACCCGTGTTGATCCATCCGCCCTTGCCGGTCAGCTCGGGGGCACGGACACGGACGCGTCGGGGTGCGGAGTCGGTCATGGCTCAAGGGTGCCACCCGGCTCCGACACCCCAGGAAGCGCCTGTGGAAAACTCCGCACCCACGGTCACGGTGCCGTTGCCCGGCGGGACCGGGGCGGATTGCGAGGTCCCGTCAGGACAGCGCGAGGTCCGGTCAGGACAGCGTGTGGCCGCTGGTCGCATCCACGTGGTCGGGCACCTCCTCGTGCCGGTCGCCGACCGACAGGGTGCCGCTGGGTTCGAGGACGAGGATCTCGGTGGGCACGCGCGCGTACGGCTTGTGCTCGATCCCGCGCGGGACGGTGAAGACCGAGCCCCTGGGCAGGACGACGGTGCGCTCTCCGCCCGGCTCGCGCAGGCCGATATGCAGTTCGCCGTCGAGGACCAGGAAGAACTCGTCGGTGTGGTCGTGGGCGTGCCAGAGATGCTCGCCCTCCACCTTGGCCACGCGCACGTCGTAGTCGTTGACAGTGGTGACGATGCGGGGACTCCACCGCTCGGTGAAGGAGGCGAGGGCGGCTTCGAGGGAGATCGGTTCCATGGGCTCATCGTGCGGGTGGCCGGGACTCTCGTGCGAGTGCTAGGAATCGCATATGCCGCAAGGATCCTCTCACCGTGTCGTGCTGGTGGTCGACGAGAACTCCAACCCCTTCGAGATGAGCTGCGCCATCGAGATCTTCGGGCTGCCGCGGCCCGAACTGGGCCGGGACCTCTACGACTTCCGGCTGTGCGCGGCCGAGCCGCTGACCCGGATGCGGGACGGCTTCTTCACGCTCACCGGGGTCGCCGGGCTGGAGGCCGCCGAGGACGCCGACACGCTGATCGTGCCGAACCGGCCCGACACCGAGGTCCCGCGCACACAGCGCGTTCTGGACGTCGTACGCCGGGCACACGCGCGTGGCGCCCGGCTCGTCGGGTTCTGCTCCGGCGCGTTCACGATCGCGGAGGCCGGGCTGCTGGACGGGCGCCGGGTGGCCTGCCACTGGATGTGGGAACGGGCCTTCCGCAGCCGCTTTCCCGAGGCCCGGCTGGAGCCGGACGTGCTCTTCGTGGACGACGGCGACATCCTCACCGCCTCCGGCAGCGCCTCGGCGCTCGACCTGGGCCTGCACATCGTGCGCCGGGACCACGGCGCGGAGATCGCCAACCACGTCTCCCGGCGTCTCGTCTTCGCCGCCCACCGGGACGGCGGCCAGCGGCAGTTCGTGGAACGTCCCGTGCCGCACGTGCCCGACGCGTCGCTCGGCCCGCTGCTGGCCTGGGCGCAGGAGCGGCTGGGCGAGCCGCTGACGGTGGCGGACCTCGCCGCCCGCGCGGCCGTCAGCCCCGCCACGCTGCACCGCCGCTTCCGGGCCCAGTTGGGCACGACCCCGCTGGCCTGGCTCACCGGGGAGCGCGTGGCGCTGGCCTGCCGGATGATCGAGCGGGGCGAGGAGCGCCTGGACGTCGTCGCGGCCGGCTGCGGCCTGGGTACGGCGGCGAACCTGCGGGACCGGCTGCGCCGGGAGACGGGGCTGAGCCCGTCGGCCTACCGCAGGCGTTTCGGTCCGGCGGGCCGGTGACGGCCGGCGTGCGGCGGGGAACCGTACCCGCATGAGATTCCACGTACGCGACCGGCTCCTCGGTATCGGTGAGGACTACTGGATCGAGGACGAGCACGGCCGCAAGGTGTTCCTCGTCGACGGCAAGGCGATGCGGCTGCGGGACACCTTCGAGCTGAAGGACGCCCACGGACGCGTCCTGATCGACATCCACCAGAAGATGTTCGCCCTGCGCGACACGATGGTGATCGAGCGGGACGGCGAGGGCCTGGCCAGGATCCGGCGCAAGCGGCTGTCCCTGCTGCGCAACCACTACCGGGTCGGCCTGGCGGACGGCACCGAGCTGGACGTCAGCGGAAAGATCCTGGACCGCGAGTTCGCCGTCGAGTACGACGGCGAACTCCTCGCCGTGATCTCCCGGCGCTGGCTGCACCTGCGGGAGACCTACGGCGTCGACGTCGTACGGGAGGACGCGGACCCGGCGCTGCTGATCGCGGTGGCGGTGTGCGTGATCCACCTGGCCGAGAAGGAGCGCGAGGAGGGCTAGCCCGGTCCTGGCGGTGGCCTGACGGGGCGGGGTCAGCCCCGGTGGCGGGGCTGTTGCAGGCCGAGCACCCGGTCCTTCAGGGCCGGGAACTGCTCGCGGGTGGCCGCCACCTTCGCCGGGTCGAAGTCGACTGTGAGGATCTCCTCGTCCGGGCCCGCCTCGGCGAGCACCTCACCCCACGGATCCACCACGATCGAGTGACCCGCCTGTGGAACTCCCGCATGGGTCCCGGCCGTTCCACAGGCAAGCACGAACGCCTGGTTCTCCACCGCCCTTGCCTGAGCCAGCAGCGTCCAGTGCGCGCGTCGCCGCTCGGGCCAGCCCGCCGGGAGGACGAGAGTCTCGGCGCCGGCGTCGACGAGCCCGCGGAAGAGTTCGGGGAAACGGAGGTCGTAGCAGGTGGCCACGCCCAGCGTGGTCTCGGGCAGCCGGACCGTCACCAGCTCCTGCCCCGCGCCCATGAGCACGGCCTCGCCCTGGTCGAAGCCGAAGCGGTGGATCTTGCGGTAGACGGCGGCCGGCTCGCCGGAGGGGGAGAAGAGGAGGGAGGTGTTGTAGAGGGGCCCGTCCGGGTCCCGTTCCGGGATGGAGCCCGCGTGCAGCCACACGCCCGCGTCGCTCGCGGCCTTGGCCATCGTCTCGTACGTCGGCCCTTCGAGCGGCTCGGCCTCGCGGCCGAACTCCTCGTAGGCGAAGGCGCCGGTGGTCCACAGTTCGGGCAGGACGACGAGATCGGCGCCCGCCTGTTCACGGACCAGCGCGGCCACCCGCTGCCGCCGGGAGTCGACCGATTCGTCCTCGTTCACGGCGATCTGGATCAGCGAGGCGCGCACACTACCACCGTCCTGGCATTCGAGTCGTCCACACAGGCCTACGATCGTCACACGAAAGCACTGCCGGGGTGCCTGAAGGCAGCGTAACTTAGCCACTCAGACACCCGCCGCCGTGCCGCCACCGCCCGCTGGCAACGCCGCCACAACCTGCCCGTGTACCGACCGCCGAGGGGTCCCGTTCCGTGAGTCTGCATCCCACCCTCCAGCCCTACGCCGACGCCTGGACGCACTCCATCGAAGCGATATCCGAGATGGTGCAGCCGCTTGTCGAGGGCGAGTGGAACCGGCGGACCCCCTGCCCCGGCTGGTCGGTCCGGGACATCGTGTCGCACGTCATCGGCATGGACTGCGAGATGCTCGGCGACCCGCGCCCCATCCACTCCCTGCCCCGCGACCTCTTCCACGTCAAGACCGAGCACCAGCGGTACATGGAGATGCAGGTCGACAGCCGCCGCCACCACACGGCGCCGGAGATGACGGCCGAGCTGGAGTACACGGTCATCCGTCGCAGCCGGCAGCTGCGCAACGAGTCCCGTGACCCGGACACCATGGTGCGCGGCCCGCTGGGCACGGAGATCACCCTGGAACAGGCCTATCGCACCCGGGCGTTCGACGTGTGGGTGCACGAGCAGGACCTGCGCACGGCCCTGGGCCGTCCCGGCAACCTCGACTCGCCCGGTGCGTACGTCGTCCGGGACGTCCTGCTGGCGGCGCTGCCCAAGGTGGTCGCCAAGGACGCGGACGCGCCGCGCAGCTCGGCGATCGTCTTCGACGTGCACGGTCCGGTGGAGTTCCTGCGCACGATCCGCGTCGACATCCAGGGCCGGGGCTCCCTGGAGACGGCCCCGGCCCTCGGCCCCGCCGCCACCCTCACCCTCGACTGGGAGACCTACGTCCGCCTGGCGTGCGGCCGCGTGGCCCCCGAGGCGGTGGCCGACCGTCTGAAGACCGAGGGCGACCCGGACCTGACGGCAGCGATCCTGCGCAACTTCACGGTGACGCCGTAGCGGCCGGACGCCTGACGGCGACGGAACACCTCGCACCGGGACCGGAGCCGACGGCCTGCCCGGCAGACCGAGGACGCCGCCCTGCCTGACGGACGGAGAGCCGACGGCTTGCCCGGCGGTGACGCGGGGCGGGCGCCGTACCTCGGGGTGACGGCGGGGCGGATGCCCGGGCGGGAAGCCGCGGGCGGCGGGCGCCCGGGCAGGTGGTCCGGCCTCCCGGGCGACCGGAGACCGAAGAGGGGAGACCGGGGGGCGCGGGTGGGAGGGCGGGGCTAGGCCGCAGGAGGGCGGGGCTAGGCCGCAGGAGGGCGGGGCTAGGCCGCAGGCACGTGCACCGTCTCCACCCGGCTGGCGACCAGCCGTTCGCGTTCACGCCGGGCAGCACGTCCACGAAGCCGCAGGATCTGCGACACCCCGAGCGCCTGCAGCACGAACACCGCCGAGAACGCCACGGAGTAGTCGTCACCGGTGGCGTCCAGCAGCACCCCGACAGCGAGCAGTGTCGTCATCGAGGCGACGAAGCCACCCATGTTGGTGATCCCCGACGCCGTCCCCTGTCGCTCGGGCGGGTTGGCCGGCCGGGCGAAGTCGAAGCCGAGCATCGAGGCCGGCCCGCACGCTCCGAGCACCGTGCACAGCACCACCAGCAGCCACATCGGCGCGTGCGCCCCCGGATACACCAGCGTCACCGCCCACAGCAGCGCCGTCGCCCCCACCGTCCCGAGCGCGAGCGGCAGCCGCGCCGCATGGTGCCGGGCGACGATCTGGCCGTAGACGAGTCCGATCATCATGTTGGACAGCACCACCAGGGTGAGCAGCTCACCGGCCGTGGCCCGGCTGAGCCCCTGCGCCTGGACCAGGAACGGCATGCCCCACAGCAGCAGGAACACCATCGCCGGGAACTGGGTGGTGAAGTGCACCCACAACCCCAGCCGCGTCCCCGGCTCCCGCCAGGCCGCCGCGATCTGCCGGCGGACATAGGCCGCGCCCTGGTGCGGTGACGGCTCCGGCTCGTACCCCTCGGGGTGGTCCTTCAGGAACAGCAGGGTCAGCACCAGGACGACGGCACCGGCGAGCGCGCTGCCCGCGAACGCCGGGGTCCAGCCGATGCTGTGCAGCAGCCGGGCGATGACCAGGGTGGAGACCAGATTGCCCGCCATGCCGGCCAGCCCCGCGAGCTGCGCCACCATCGGCCCGCGCCGGACGGGGAACCAGCGGGTGCCGAGCCGCAGCACGCTGATGAAGGTCATGGCGTCACCACAGCCCAGCAGCGCGCGGGAGGCGAGGGCGGTGCCGTACGACGGCGAGAAGGCGAAGCCGAGCTGCCCGGCCGTGAACAGCACGGCGCCGATGCTCAGCACCTTCTTCGTGCCGAGCCGGTCGACCAGCAGGCCGACGGGTATCTGCATGCCGGCGTAGACCAGCAGCTGGAGGATCGAGAACGTGGACAGCGCGGAGGCGTTGACGTGGAAGCGGTCCGCCGCGTCCAGCCCCGCCACACCGAGTGAGGTACGGAAGATGACGGCGACGAAGTAGACGGCGACGCCTATGGACCACACGGCGACGGCGCGCCGGCCGCCCGGCGGGTCACCCGGAAGGGTGACCTTGCTGGCCGCGACACTCATCGCACCTCACCCCGGGCGAGGTGCTCGAACCAGGTCACGTGCCGGTGCACGACCTCGACGGCCGCCTCCGCGTCCCCGGCGCGCAGCGCGTCGAGGATCTCCTCGTGCTCGGCGAGGGTCTTGGCGATCCGGTCCGGGTGCGAGTGCATGACGGCGACACCCATCCGCAGCTGGCGGTCACGCAGTTGGTCGTAGAGCCGGGACAGGATCTCGTTGCCACCGCTGCGCACGATCTCGGCGTGGAAGCAGCGGTCGGTCACCGCGGCCGCGGCCAGATCCCCGGCGGCGGCCTGCGCCTTCTGCTGCTCCAGCAGCTCGGACAGCCGCTCGAGCAGTCCGGGCGGGGCGGGTACGGCCTTGCGCGCGGCGTGCTCCTCGACCAGCTGGCGGGTCTCCACGACGTCGGCGATCTCCTGCGCGGAGACGGGCAGGACCAGGGCACCCTTCTTCGGGTAGAGCCGGATCAGGCCCTCGGCCTCCAGCCGCAGCAGCGCTTCGCGCACGGGCGTGCGCGACACGCCGACGGCCTCGGCCAGCTCGCCCTCGGTGAGCAGCGTCCCGCCCTCGTACCGGCGGTCGAGCACGCCCTGTTTGACATGCGTGTAGACACGGTCGGCGGCGGGCGGCTGCTTCATCGACTGGTTCGCCGGCTGAACGGCCTGCTGATTCGTCGGAGGGGTGGACTTCTGGACGGCCGTCATCATGCCCACAGGATAGATACAATACGTACCCATGTGCCGCCGACGTCCATCATGCGGACATGGCCGAAATCCCCGGCAGCAGCCGCACAACCTTCTGTGCTACTTACGTGTCTCACACGTGCGGCCCGCTGCTCCTGCCACCTCAACTCGGCCGCACTCCAGGGGCATTCAATACAATCGGGGTACTTCACTTTGATTACCGGCATTCACGGCACCCGCAGGACCCGTATCCGCAGAGCCGCCGCCGTCGCCGTCACCTCCGGCGCGCTGCTCGCCACCGGCGCCCTCACCGCGGTGCCCGCTCAGGCCGTCACGGCGCCCTCGATCGTGGCCAAGGGCGGCTACGTGATGAACAACGCGAACGGCTCCTCGCTCTACAACAAGACTGCGGACACCAAGCGGTCCACGGGCTCCACCACCAAGATCATGACGGCCAAGGTCGTGCTCGCCCAGTCGAACCTCAACCTCGACAAGAAGGTGACGATCCAGAAGGCGTACAGCGACTACGTCGTCAAGAACAACGCCTCCCAGGCGCACCTGATCGTCGGCGACCAGGTCACCGTCCGCCAGCTGCTGTACGGCCTGATGCTGCCGTCCGGCTGCGACGCCGCCTACGCGCTCGCCGACACCTACGGCTCCGGCTCCACCCGTGACGCGCGCGTGAAGAACTTCATCGGCAAGATGAACGCCGCCGCCTCCGGCCTGGGACTGAAGAACACGCACTTCGACTCGTTCGACGGCATCGGCAACGGCAACAACTACTCGACGCCGCGCGACCTGACGAAGATCGCCAGCAGCGCGATGAAGAACGCCACGTTCCGCGCGATCGTCAAGACCCAGGCCTACACGGCCAGGACGGTCACCCGGACGGGCAGCATCCGCACCATGCAGACGTGGACCAACACCAACACGCTGCTCTCCAGCTACAGGGGCGCCATCGGCGTGAAGACCGGCTCCGGCCCCGAGGCCGGCGCCTGCCTCGTCTTCGCCGCCACTCGCAACGGCAAGACCGTCATCGGCACGGTCCTGGCCTCCACCACGTACGCGCAGCGCTCGACGGACGCCACGAAGCTCCTCAACTACGGCTTCGCCCGCCTCGGCTGACATCCAGCCGGCCGCCTGACCCGGGCACCACGGGACCCAGGCACCACGGGACCCGGACACCACGGGCCCGTCGCACACAGCGGCGGGCCCGTTCTGCTGCCCGGACGAGGGCAGGGCGCCGGCCCGGGAGCCCGGATGACCCGAGATGAAGTTAATGGTGCTAGTGTCATTAGCACCATGCTGCTACGTCTGGACAAGACCGACACCCGCCCCCTGCACGAGCAGGTCGCGGCGGCGATCCGGCGTGCCGTCGCCGAGGGCGAGTGCCGCGCCGGCGACCGGCTGCCCTCCGCCCGCGATCTCTCCGAAGCCCTGGACATCAACGTCAACACCGTGCTGCGCGGCCTGCGCGAACTGCGGGACGAGGGCCTGCTGGAGTTCCGCCGGGGCCGCGGGATCACCGTCGCCGAGGGGGCCGCCGGGCGCTCCGGACTGCAGATCAGGGTGCGGGAGCTGCTCGCGGAGGCATCCCGTCTGGGCTACAGCCGCACCGACCTCATCGACATGATCCGGGGGATGACGACATGAAGGACGGGGACGACCTCGAAGGCGGCCGGAGGCATGCCGCGCGCTGGGGGACCGCAGGCTGCGTCGCGGCCGTCGCCGCACTGCTCGCGGGCCTGCCCTGGGCCGCGCAGGGCAGGCTTCCGGACCGGCTGGCCACGCACTGGAGCAGCGGTGCTGCCCCCGACGGCTCGATGCCGCTGTGGGCCGCCGCCCTGTTCCCGGCCGGGATGTGGCTGCTGATCTCCATCGTGCTGTCCGTGCGCTGGCGCCGGTCCTGGACGGGCCCCCTCCCCTGGCGCGCCATCGCGCTGGCCCCCACGGGCGTGGTCCTCGTCGGTGCACAGGCCAGCATCGTCCGGGCGAACCTCGACCACGCGGACTGGCACCAGGCCCGCCAGCCTGCCTGGGGCATCGTGCTGATCCTGGCCCTGGCGGCGGTCGCGGGGGCCGTCGCCTGGCGGCTGAGCATCCGCTCCACCGCCACCGCGCCCACCGCCGCACCCCCCGAACTGGACCTGCCCGAGGGCGAGCGACTGGTGTGGTTCTCCCACGCGGCCAACCCCTGGCTGCAACTGCTGGCGGCGGCCGGCGCCCTGATCGCCGCCGGCGCGCTCGTGGTCCTCGCCGTCGGCCTGGCCGGCCCCGGTGTGGTGTGGCCGCTGTGCACGGTCTGCGGCGTTGTCGCACTCGCCGGCGCCGTCTTCTCCTCGGTGCGGGCCAAGGTGTCGGAGGCGGGTCTGGAGGTGGCGTTCGGCCCGCTCGGCTGGCCCGCCCGCCGCTGGCCGACGGCCGCCATCGAGTCCGCCCGCGCCGAGCACCGGCTGCCCTCCCAGGTCGGCGGCTGGGGCTATCGCCTCAGCGGCCTCGGTACGACGGTCATGCTCCGCGCCGGCGACTGCCTGGTCATACGCCCCCTCGGCCGCCGCAGCGACTTCGCGGTCAGCCTGGACGACGCCGAGCGCGGCGCGGCCCTGCTGAACGCCCTGCGCCGACGGGGCTGAGAACGCAGTCAGCGGGACAGCCTGCCCTCCTTCGCCGGTAGCCGGTCGTAGGTCTTGAAGGTGTACGTGGCGTCGTAGGTCATCACGTTCCCCTCGGCCGCCGGCAGGCCGAGGCGGCGGTTGAGGGGAGCGGTGAGCGGGCCGCAGTGTTCGGCGCCAGGGGCGGTGAAGGCGTCGTCGTAGGCGGAGAACTTGATCACCGGCGGGTCCTGGGACACCCATGTGGAGGGGCCGGAGCGCTTCAGCTGGAAGTCCACGGGTGTGCTCGCACCGATGGTGCAGCCGTGCGCCAGCAGCGGGCTCAGGAGCCGGAAGCGGAGGCTGAACCGCCCGGTGTAGAAGTCGGACCGGCCCCCGTACTCCGGCTGTATCGCCAGCCCCAGGACGGCGGCACGATCGCCCGCGGGGGTTCCGGTCAGCCCTCCCGGTATGGCGGTCGAAGAGCTGTGCATCGCGCCCCACACCTGCCCGTCGCTGCCGTCCGGCATGGGACCTTCGGCGTGCGTCATGGTGATCGGGGCGAGGGCCACGGTCATCTTGCCCATCGTCAACCGCGGGGCCACACTGTGTACTTCGCATCTCCATCGCGCCGGGTCGACGCCGTCGGGAAGGGATGGGCAGTCGCTGAAGCCGGTCACGGAAGCGGCGGCGGCACGGGGCGCGGCGTACGCGGCAGCCGGCGCGCACACCGCCGCCGTACCGGCGAGGACGGCGGCGCCCGCGACGGCGGCGACACGGCGGACGGAAGAGGAACCGGGACGGGCGGCAGTCGACTTCTTCATGGCACCAGCGTCCCGCCGGCGACCGCTCCACCACCATCCGTGACACCCCCCACACCACCCTGAGCGGCCCCTGAGGCAACGTCAGGGCCCGGCGCGAAACGCCTGGCAGCAGCGCCTGCCGGCAGCGCCTGTTGAGAGGGACGAGGTCAGTGGAATCCCGGTAGCCGCCGCAGTTCGCCGACCTTCAGCACCCGCGCCAGCAGAAGGAAGACCAGCACGAGGGCGAGCGTGCCCGAAAGGGTCGTCAGGACCGCCCCCGCCGTGCCGCTGCCCAGCAGACCGGCGCAGCCCCGCGCCGCCGCCCAGCCCGCGACCGCGCCGCCGGCACCGGCGCACAGCAGCTTGGCGTACGTACCCCGCAGGGTGCCGTCGTCGAGGCGGCCACCCGTGCGGCGGGCCAGCAGACGAGCGGTGAGGGCGAGACCGGCGAAGTAGGAAACGGTGTAGGCGCCGGCCATGCCGGTGACCGCCCAGCGCGCGGGCAGCAGCAGATGGCAGGCGGTGGCGAGCGCGACGTTGACGACCCCGATCCACACGGCCATGAAGAACGGTGTGCGAGTGTCCTCGAAGGCGTAGAAGCCGCGCAGCAGCAGGTACTGCGCCGAGAACGGGATCAGCCCGAGCCCGAAGGCCTGGAGCATGTGACCGAGGGGCTGGACGGTGGCGGCGTCGGAGGCGCCGTGGGCGAACAGGAGGGTGGCGATGTCCGGGCCGAGCGCGGTGAACAGGAAGGCGGCCGGGACGATCACGACCCCGCTGACCCGCAGCGCCCGGGACAGGTCGCCGCGCAGATCGGCGATCCGCCCCTCGGCCGCGGCCTTGCTCATCCGCGGCAACAGGGCGGTGACGAGCGAGACGGTGGCGACGGACTGGGGCAGCATCCAGATGGTCTGCGCATAGCTGTAGGCGGTGTAGCCGACGCCCGCGCTCTGCAGCTGTGTGTCGGCGGCGTTGGCGTAGTTGGTGACGACGGTGAGGGCGACCAGGTTGGTCAGCACGAACAGCAGCGTCCACTTGGCCGCGTGGAACCCGGAACCGAGCCCCGCGCCGCGCCAGTCGAAGCGCGGCCGGAAACGAAAGCCGGCCGCGCGGGCGAAGGGGACGAGGGCGAGGGCCTGTACGGCGATCCCGAGAGTCGTACCGACACCGAGCCAGCGGACCTGCGCGTCGGTGACGTCCGCGACGGAGCGGGAGCCGGTCATCATCCCGAGATAAATGCCGAACATCGCCACGAGCACGACGTTGTTGAGCACCGGCGTCCACATCATCGCACCGAACTTCTCGCGCGCGTTGAGGACTTGGCCGTAGATGGCGAACAGCCCGTAGAAGAAGATCTGCGGCAGCAGGAAGCGCGCGAAGACGACGGTGAGCCGGAACGCGTCGTGCGCCTTGGGTGTGTCCCTTATATACAGGGACGCGATCTCCGGCGCCGCCCATACGGCGAGCACGGTCCCGACGGCCAGCACGCTGACGACGAGGGTCACGAGCCGCTGCTCGTACGCCCGCCCGCCGTCGGCGTGGGTGGCCCGGGCCCGCACCAGCTGCGGCACCAGCACGGCGTTGAGCGCACCGCCGATCAGCAGGGTGTACAGGCTGGTCGGCACGGTGTTGGCCGTGTTGTACGTGCTGGCGAGCAGCCCCGGGCCGAGCGCGGCCCCTTGCAGCACCTGCCGGATCAGTCCACTGGCCCGCGAGACGACGGTCCCGCCGGCCATCAGCGCGGACGACCGCGCGACCCCCGCTTCAGCTTTGGGTTTCGCATGCCTGGCGCTGGTTTTCTCCCCCGTAACCATGCCGTCAACTTACGGCAGTTGAGATCCCTTCCGGGCAAGGTGCCCGGCGAAGGGGGCCCAGGCAGCCGGGCTCAGGGTGAGTATCGGCCCGGCGGCGTTCTTGGAGTCACGGACAGCGATGGTGTGGGGGATGTTGCGGGCGCCTTCGACGCACTCACCATTGCCGCTGCTGTAACTGGACTTGGCGAACTCGAAGGGCGGCACGGCTCACAGCTCCTTACGGATACGTTCGATCAGGGCAGTGGAATCACGAAGGGCGAGCCCGCACCGAGCGATTCGCTCGAACCTGGCGTTGTGGCGGTCCCTCGTCCTCCTCGCTCTCCAGCCACAGCGTAGACGAGGCCGTGTCCATGTAGACCACGTCCATCGCGCCGGATTCGGCGAAGGAGACGATACTGAAGGCGCTGGTCGTCCCCGGATGAGAGCCCGCGATGAACGGCACCACCTGGAGCTTGACGTTGGGCAGCCTGGAGGCCTCCACGACAAACCGCTCGAACCTCGGGCCCGTTGTCGTCTCGACGGCAGGAGTCGGCGTCTTCTGGCGATTCAACACCTACTGATCTCACGGATCTCAGGCCTTTGCGTACCCGAAGTTCCACCTACCCCGACCGCGAAACCGCCCAATGGGCCACCCAGCACGTCGTCACCGCCAACGAGCAGCTCATCCACCGCTGGCTCGCCCAGTCCACCCGCCCCCGTCTGACCGTCGAGGCCGCCTGCGCCCCCTTCACACGGTGGGTCGCGGAGGTGGCTGAGAACCGGAGCGGCAAAGGGGAGGGGCGGTCGCAATCCGTAGTTGCGGCCGCCCCTCACCACTCGGAGGTTACTCACCCGGCGCCGTCACGCCCAGGTGATCAATCGCTTCGGCTGCTCCAGGATCGCCGCCACGTCCGCCAGGACCTTGGAGCCCAGCTCGCCGTCGACCAGACGGTGGTCGAAGCTCAGCGCCAGGGTGGTCACCTGACGCGGCTTGACCTTGCCCTTGTGGACCCATGGCTGGAGCTTGATCGCGCCGATCGCGAGGATCGCCGACTCGCCGGGGTTGAGGATCGGCGTGCCGGTGTCCACGCCGAAGACGCCGACGTTGGTGATCGTCACCGTGCCGCCCTGCATGGCGGCGGGCGACGTCTTGCCCTCTCGTGCCGTCGCCACCAGCTCGCCGAGGGCCTCGGCCAGCTGCGGGAGCGTCTTGTCGTGCGCGTCCTTGATGTTCGGCACGATCAGCCCGCGCGGAGTGGCCGCCGCGATGCCCAGGTTGACGTAGTGCTTCTGCACGATCTCCTGGCCGGCCTCGTCCCAGGACGCGTTGATGTCCGGGTTGCGCTTGATGGCCACCAGCAGGGCCTTGGCGATCAGCAGCAGCGGGTTGACCCGCAGGCCCTGCATCTCCCTGTCCTGCTTCAGCTCCTCGACGAGCTTCATCGTGCGGGTCACGTCGACCGTCACGAACTCCGTGACGTGCGGAGCCGTGAAGGCGGAGCCGACCATCGCCGCCGCCGTTGCCTTGCGCACGCCCTTGACCGGGATGCGGGTCTCCCGGGCCGTGTCGTACGACGCCACCGGTGCGGGCACGGCGGCGGGGGCCGCGGCGGCCGGGGCCGCCACCGGTTCGGCCGCCCGCGGTGCGGCCGCCGCGTGGACGTCCTCGCGCGTGATGATGCCGTCGGGACCGGACGGGGTGACCGAGTGCAGGTCGACGCCGAGATCCTTGGCCAGCTTGCGCACCGGCGGCTTGGCCAGCGGGCGGGGCTTGTCCACGACCGGGGCGTGGCCGTTCAGCTCCGGCTGGATCGCCTGGGCCGGCGCCGGGACCGGGACCTCGGGGCCCTTGCGGGGGCGCCGCTTGGTGGAGGACGTCGCCACGCCGTAGCCGACCAGGACCGGCTGGCGGCCCTGCGGCTTCGGCTCCTCGGCCGGGGCCTCGGCGGGCACCACAGGCTCCACCTGCACCGGCTCCGGCGCGCCGCCCGCCACGTCCACCGCGATGATGGCCGTGCCCACGTCCACCGTGGTGCCCTCGGCGAAGTGCAGCGCGCGGACCACACCGTCGTAGGGGATGGGCAGTTCGACGGCCGCCTTGGCGGTCTCGACCTCGCACACCACCTGGCCGTCGGTGACCGTGTCGCCGGGCTGGACGTACCACTTGAGGATCTCGGCCTCGGTGAGTCCCTCGCCGACGTCCGGCATCTTGAACTCGCGTACGGACGCTTCCGTCATCGTCGTCACGACCCTCTCCTCAGTACGCCAGCGAGCGGTCGACGGCGTCGAGCACGCGGTCCAGGTTCGGCAGGTACTCCTCCTCCAGGCGGGCCGGCGGGTACGGGGCGTGGTAGCCGCCGACCCTCAGGACGGGCGCCTCCAGGTGGTAGAAGCAGCGCTCGGTGATCCGGGCGGCGATCTCCGCGCCGGAGCCGAAGAACACCGGCGCCTCGTGGACGACGACCAGCCGGCGGGTCTTCTCGACCGACGCCTGGACCGCGTCGAAGTCCAGCGGGGAGACCGAACGCAGGTCCAGGACCTCCAGGGACTTGCCCTCCTCGGCCGCCGCGGCCGCGGCCTCCTGGCACAGCTTCACCATCGGGCCGTAGGCGGCCAGGGTCAGGTCCGTGCCCTCGCGCACGACCTGCGCCTTGTGCAGCGGCGCGGGGATCGCCTCGAGGTCCACCTCGGCCTTGTCCCAGTAGCGGCGCTTGGGCTCGAAGTAGATCACCGGGTCGTCGCTCTGGATGGCCTGCTGCATCATCCAGTACGCGTCCGACGCGTTGGAGGGGCTGACGATCTTCAGGCCCGCCACGTGCGCGAAGAGCGCCTCGGGGGACTCGGAGTGGTGCTCGACCGCGCCGATGCCGCCGCCGTAGGGGATGCGGACGACGACCGGCATCTTGACCTTGCCCAGCGAGCGCGCGTGCATCTTCGCGAGCTGGGTGACGATCTGGTCGTAGGCAGGGAAGACGAAGCCGTCGAACTGGATCTCCACCACCGGGCGGTAACCGCGCAGCGCGAGGCCGATCGCCGTGCCCACGATGCCGGACTCCGCCAGCGGGGTGTCGATGACCCGGCTCTCGCCGAAGTCCTTCTGCAGGCCGTCCGTCACGCGGAACACGCCGCCGAGCTTGCCGACGTCCTCGCCCATGACCAGGACCTTGGGGTCCTCGTCCAGAGCACGGCGCAGCGACTCGTTGATGGCCTTCGCCATCGCCATCTTCTCGGCCATCTCAGCGACCCCCTTCAGCTGCGTCCGCGAACGACGCCTGGTAGGCGGCGAACTGCGCTCGCTCCTCGTCGACGAGCGCGTGCCCGTCCGCGTACACGTTCTCGAAGATGGCGAAGTGGTCCGGGTCCGGCATGGCACGGACCGCTTCGCGCACTCGTTTGCCCAACGCCTCGGACTCGTCCTCGAGTTCCGCGAAGAATCCCTCGTCCGCGTGGTTTGAGGCCTCGAGATACCGGCGAAGGCGCAGGATCGGGTCCTTCGCCTCCCAGGCGGCACGCTCGTCGTCGGCCCGGTAGCGGGTGGGGTCGTCGGAGGTGGTGTGAGCACCCATGCGGTAGGTGTACGCCTCGACCAGGGTCGGGCCCTCACCGCTGCGGGCGCGCTCCAGCGCCCACTTGGTGACCGCGAGGCAGGCGAGGACGTCGTTGCCGTCGACGCGGACGCCGGGGAAGCCGAAGCCCTGCGCGCGCTGGTAGAGCGGCACGCGGGTCTGCTTCTCGGTGGGCTCGGAGATCGCCCACTGGTTGTTCTGGCAGAAGAACACCACCGGGGCGTTGTAGACCGCGGAGAACGTGAACGACTCGGCCACGTCGCCCTGGCTGGACGCGCCGTCGCCGAAGTAGGCGATCACCGCGCTGTCCGCGCCGTCCTTGGCGATGCCCATCGCGTAGCCGGTGGCGTGCAGCGCCTGGGAGCCGATGACGATCGTGTACAGGTGGAAGTTGTTGCTGTTCGGGTCCCAGCCGCCGTTGTTCACGCCGCGGAACATGCCGAGCAGGTTGGTCGGGTCGACCCCGCGGCACCAGGCGACGCCGTGCTCGCGGTAGGTCGGGAAGACGTAGTCGTCCTCGCGGGTGGCCCGGCCGGAGCCGATCTGCGCGGCCTCCTGGCCCAGCAGGGAGGCCCACAGGCCCAGCTCGCCCTGGCGCTGCAGGGCGGTGGCCTCGGCGTCGAAGCGGCGGGTGAGCACCATGTCGCGGTACAGGCCGCGCAGGTCTTCGGGGGTGAGGCCGGCGACGTAGGAGTCGTACTCGGCGTTCTTGACCCGCTTGCCCTCGGGCGTCAGGAGCTGTACGAGCTGGGGCTCGGTGCTCTTGGTGGTGCGCCTGGTGCCGGTGGCTCCGGACGCGGTCCCGGCCTTGCCGGACTTCGTCCCGGTGCCGGTCTTGCTGCCGGTGGTGCCGGCCTTGCCTGCGGCGCTGCGTCGCGGCTGGCGCGCGGCACTGCTGTCCACGGTCACGTGTGCTCCTCCGTCGTTCCGGCCCCCGGGGTTGCCGGTAGGCCAGTGCGGCTCACCTGTTTCGACCACCGGGCACGGGGTGGGTGCCACTCGGCCGGGAACAGGCGTGACAGGTGCCCCGGCGAGCGCCCTGCAACCATCACGTTACCCAGTGGTCCACATTTCTGGGAAACCCCACCTGACCTGCGATTTTGCTTGGATTTCCAAGTAAATCGAGAAGGTGTGGAAGCGTGCTGGTCACAGCCTTGCGAAAGGCCGGAGCAACCGCACGTTATCCCGCTCACCCGGGTCACGGGAAGAGTTTCCGTGTGAGAGTGACTCCGGGCCCGAAGACGGAAAAATCATGGTTTTTCGCCTCGCTGGCCACGAGGCCGTCCGTCGTGGCGTGTACGAATGCCGTCCGTCGAGGCCGATGGGGAGTGGGGAGGAGGTCGGCGAGGCCGGCACGGCGGCCCGCGCGCCGGTGCGCATTCCGGCCACCCGGCCCGGCCACCCGGCCCGATGCGTCGGTCCGGTGCCTGAGCTGATGTCGTTCGCGGACGACGAGGCCCTCTCCGAGAAGACGATCAAGAATTGCGTTTCGCGCCCGTTTTCCAGACCCGGTATGCAGCGCCGTTCCCAAGCCGCCGCTTATGTTGCCCGTATGCAGGCGGAATAGAGCGGAAGCAAAGGAACTCTCTGATAAAGCCTACCTGGTGACCGAAAGCGATCGTCGCCGACTGTCTGTGACAACCCCCAGCTCACAGGAACTTTTTGTGCCCTAGCATCTGCGCCGTGCCGCGCTCTTGTGTACCACCCGTAGTGCCCCTCGCGCCCCCTCTTGGCGCCTTGCTCCGCCTGTACGCCGCCGGTACCGCGCTCACCTGTGAACCGGTCGACCAAGGCCTGCTCAATCGCGGCTACCGGCTGTGCACCACGCGCGGCCGCTATTTCCTCAAGCACCACTTCGACCCCGACACCGCCGACCCGGCCGCCATCGAGCGCCGCCACCGGGCCACCCAGCGCCTGGCCGACCTCGGCGTCCCCGTGTCCGTACCCCTCGCGCACCGCGGGGGCCGTACGGTCGCCGTCGTCGGCGGTCATGCCTACGCCCTGCACCCCTGGATCGACGGCAGGCACCGCCACGGCGGCCAGCTCACGCGCACGGAGAGCGCACGCCTGGGGGCGCTCCTGGGCGCCGTGCACGCCTGCCTGGAGCGCGTGATGCCACCCAAGGGGCGCACCCGCCCGGCCACCAGCCCCCATCCCGTGGAGAGCGCCGACCCGGCCGACACCTTCGCCCTCATCGACGACCTGCTCGGCCAGGTCCGGCGTCACCGGCCCGCCGACGCCTTCGACGAGCTGGCCCGGCACCGGCTCCTGGAACGCCGTGCGCTGCTGGAGCAGCACGCCGACCGGCGCCCCCCGCGCGGTGGCCCGGTGGGCTGGGTGCACGGGGACTTCCACCCGTTCAACCTGCTCTACAAGGACGACACCCCCGCGGCCATCGTCGACTGGGACCGGCTCGGCGTGCAGCCCCGCGCGGAAGAGGCCGTACGCGCCGCCGTGATCTTCTTCGTACGCCCCGCGGGCGCCCTGGACCTGCCGAAAGTGCGCGCCTACGCGCGCGCGTACCGGCGCGCGGCCGGCGCCACGCCCTCGGAGCTGGCGGCGGCCGTGCACCGGGTGTGGTGGGAGCGGCTGAACGACTTCTGGATGCTGCGCTGGCACTACGAACGCGGTGACACGCGCGCGGACTGCCAGTTCCCGGCCGCGTCGGCGCTCGCGGTGTGGTGGACGCGCGAGTACGACGCGGTGTGCGACGCGTTCACCAACTGAGGGCACCGGGCCCTGGGGAGCAGGACCTCCGGGAGCGGGCCTGCGGACTCATGGGGAGGCCGTCACGGGCGCCGGGGGTGTCCTTCAACCGGTGGGGGCGCCAGCGCCGCCGACGGTGGTGTTCCCGACGGTGGTGCCGGCGTCGGTACCGGCGTTGGTCGTGCCGCCGTTGGTGGTACCGGCGTCGGTGCCCCCGTTGGTGGTGCCGGCGTTGGTCGTACCGCCGTTGGTGGTGCCGCCGTTGGTCGTACCGCCGTTGGTCGTACCGGTGTTCGTGCCGCCGTTGGTGGTGCTGGTGCCCGTGGACTGCGACGGCGAGGTCTGCGGGTTCGTCGGGCTCGTGCTCTGCGACTGCGAGGTCTGCGGGTCCGTCGGGGTGTAGCCGGAGCCTCCCGACGTGGTGTCCGAGCCGTTCTCCGTGCTGGGGTCCGTGGGCTGGTCGGTGTTGGTGTCCGACGGGGTCGGCGAACTCGAGTCGTCCTTCGTGGACGTCGAGTGCGACGTCGTCGGCTTGGTGTCGCTGCCGCCGGTGCTGCCACTGCCTCCCGTGCTCTTCAGCGCCAGCGCGACGCCCGCCGCGATCGCGATCACCGCGAGGACGGCGACGATCCAGAGCTTGCCGCGCCCGCTGCCCCTGTTGCCGTGCCCCTCGAAGCCGCCGTCGTCGCCGTTGCCGTAGCGGGAGGGCAGGATCGGCTGCGGGATCTGCGCGGTCCCGGCACCGAAGTCACCCGGGTGCTGCATCGCGGTCGTGCCCGTGAAACCGCCCGCCGGGGTGTGCCGGCCGTCGTGCGACTCGACCGGGCCGGTGTTCCAGGTGCCGGTGTGGCCGCCCGCCTCGTAGAGCATCTGCAGGCCGTACTGGACGAGCCCGCGCATCTCCTCGGCCGTCTGGAACCGGTCGTCCGGTTCCTTGGCGAGGGAGCGCATGACCAGGCCGTCCAGCTCCGGCGGGCAGCCCTCCGCCACCTGCGACGGCGGGGTCGGCATGTCCTGGACATGCTGGTAGACCACCGACAGCGGGGTCTCGCCGGTGAACGGGGGCCTGAGAGAGAGGAGTTCGTACAGCAGGCAGCCGGTCGCGTACAGGTCGGAGCGGTGGTCGACGGCCTTGCCGAGCGCCTGCTCCGGGGAGAGGTACTGAGGCGTGCCCATGACCATGCCGGTCTGCGTCATCGTCGTGGACGCGCCGTGCAGGGCGCGCGCGATGCCGAAGTCCATCACCTTGACGGCGCCGCTGTTCGTGATGATCACGTTGGCCGGCTTGATGTCGCGGTGCACGATGCCGTGCTGGTGCGAGTAGGCAAGCGCTTCCAGCACGCCCGAGACGATGATCAGGGCCTGCTCGGGGCCGGGCGCCTCGGCGTTCATCAGCAGATCGCGGATGGTGCGGCCCTCGACCAGCTCCATCACGATGTACGGCACGGACTGGCCGCCGACGAAGTCCTCGCCGGAGTCGTACACGGCGACGATCGCGTGGTGGTTGAGGCCGGCGACCGACTGTGCCTCGCGGGTGAAGCGGGCCTTGGAGACCGGGTCCTCGGCCAGGTCCGCCCGGAGCAGCTTGACCGCGACGGTCCGGCCCAGCCGGACGTCCTCGGCCGCGAAGACCTCCGCCATGCCACCCCGGCCGAGCCGGTGGGTCAGCCGGTACCGGCCGTCGCCGACGAGCCCTCCGTTACCCCACATCTCGGGCGCGTCCGACATGCCGCCGCCAGTCGCCTCGGGGTCGGACGGGCCCTGGGCGCGCTGCGTCTGTGCCATCAGTCCTCGCCGTCGTTTCTGCCCGCGGTGCGCGCGGTGTTGTCACGGTCTCCGTCGGCCACGCTACAGCCTCCGTGGGGGCCGCCGGTCCGGAACGGGAACCGGGACCGGCCACGAGCGTGACCGGCCATGAAACCCGTAGCACGCGCTGTCGTGCAAATTCTGTGTGCTGGTCGTACGCCCCCTGTAACGCTTGCGCGACGCTTCTTGCGCGTACGGTCACGGAACGGGCACCGAGCTTGACGTGTCAGTGCCCTGGGGCAGACTTGGCCGGGAATGACACATTCGATCAAGGCCCATGGGATGAGTGCAGGCGCCGGACGGCCGGTGGGGGACGGGGAGAGATGAGCCAGGACGGCGCACACGGCCGGTACGCGGGGCAGGCCCTCGCGGGCGGCCGTTACCAGCTGCGGGACCTGCTCGGCGAGGGCGGCATGGCCTCGGTGCACCTGGCGTACGACGCCGTGCTCGACCGCCAGGTCGCGATCAAGACACTCCACACCGAACTGGGCCGGGAACAGGCCTTCCGCGAGCGCTTCCGCCGCGAGGCCCAGGCCGTGGCCAAGCTCACGCACACCAACATCGTCTCGGTCTTCGACACCGGCGAGGACGATCTGGGCGGCCTGGCCACGCCGTACATCGTCATGGAGTACGTCGAGGGCCGCCCGCTGGGCTCGGTCCTCGACGAGAACATCCGGCAGTACGGCGCGATGCCCGCCGACAAGGCGCTGAAGGTCACCGCGGATGTGCTGGCGGCGCTGGAGATCAGCCACGAGATGGGGCTGGTCCACCGCGACATCAAGCCCGGCAACGTGATGATGACCAAGCGCGGTGTGGTCAAGGTCATGGACTTCGGCATCGCCCGCGCCATGCAGTCCGGGGTCACCTCGATGACCCAGACCGGCATGGTCGTCGGTACCCCGCAGTACCTCTCGCCGGAGCAGGCCCTCGGCCGCGGCGTGGACGCCCGCTCCGATCTGTACTCGGTCGGCATCATGCTGTTCCAGCTGGTCACCGGGCGGCTGCCGTTCGACGCGGACTCGCCGCTGGCGATCGCGTACGCGCATGTGCAGGAGGAGCCGGTCGCGCCCTCCTCGATCAACCGTTCCCTGCCGCCCGCGGTGGACGCGCTGGTCGCCCGCGCCCTGAAGAAGAACCCGAACGAGCGCTTCCCGACCGCCGAGGCCATGCGCGACGAGTGCCTGCGCGTCGCCGCCTCCTTCCAGGCGGCCGCCCCGAGCATCGTGCCGGGCGCCGCGCCGACCCAGAGCGGCTCGGGCGTCGGCTCCGCGGTGTTCCCGCCGGTCGACCAGGCCACTCCGGCGCCGCACGGCCCGGTGCAGACGCCGTACCAGCCCGGCCCGTACGGCCCCCAGACGCCCGCCCCGGCCTACGGTTACCCGCAGCAGGGCGGCTACCAGATGCCGTCTCCGGTGGGCTACGGCCCGCAGGCCGCGCAGACCCCGCCGCCGTACACGATCTCGCCGCAGACGGCCACACAGGCTTCCGGCGCCCGCGGCGGCGGCAAGAGCAACAAGCCGGTGATCATCGGCTCGGTCGCGGTGTCGCTGATCGCGGTCGTCGGCCTGATCGTCGCTTACGCCATGCACAGCGGCAGCAACGACAACGCCACAGGCGGCGGCGCGAGCCCCTCGGCGTCCTCCTCCCACCGGTCGGGCTACCGCGGCCCGGACACCACCCGCCGCATCGACAAGACCAAGTGCACCCAGCCGCAGGAGTCCTACGACGACGCGAGCAAGGTCAGCCTGCCGGACTTCCGGTACAAGGACATCAACTCGGTGAAGGCGTGCTTCCAGGCCGCGGGCTGGCAGTACAAGGTCAAGACCGAGGACGACAACACCTGGGGCGACGGCACGGTCCTGGACCAGTTCCCCTCCGCGGACACGGGTGTCGACAAGAAGGACCCCGGAACGATCGAACTGACCGTCTCGACGGGCAATCCTCCGCAGTGAGGGTCACGCGCGTACGCGTACACGCGTGACGAGTGACGTGACGGGAAGGGCCCGGCGGTCGTCCGCCGGGCCCTTCCCCTTCGCTGACAGGTAAGGCCCGCCCGTTCGCCTTACAGGTAAGGCCCGCCCGAGCGGCCGCCGGTACGGGGATCGTCGCCCTCGTGGCCAGTCACGCCGGGCGGCAGCGCGCGGCGCATCTGCTCCAACTGGGCCCGCGCGGCCATCTGCTGGGCGAACAGCGTCGTCTGGATCCCGTGGAAGAGGCCTTCCAGCCAGCCCACCAACTGCGCCTGCGCGATCCGCAGTTCCGCGTCGCTCGGGGTCACGTCGTCGGTGAACGGCAGGGAGAGCCGCTCGAGTTCCTCGACCAGCTCCGGCGCCAGGCCGTCCTCCAGCTCCTTCACCGAGCTGGCGTGGATCTCCTTCAGCCGCACCCGGCTCGCCTCGTCCAGAGGAGCCGCACGCACCTCCTCCAGGAGTTGCTTGATCATGCTGCCGATCCGCATGACCTTGGCCGGCTGTTCCACCTGCTCCGTCACCGGGATCTCGCGGGAGTCATCGTCCCCGTTGCCGCCGCCGAGCGCCATCCCGTCCTGGCCCACGACGAGGATCTGGGGATTCTCCGGCGACCGTTCGTTCCTCGGCATCTCCATGCCGCCATTCTCTCGCACCCGTACACCTCATCACCGTGGTGCCCCCTCCAGGGAGTGATCCACCGTTTAGACCCGACGGCGTATCTCGAAATGCCCTGTTTATCAATGAATGTGAGGGTTGTAATCGTCGGTCATCCAACGATCACCCCATCCGGGTTACGGGAGGCCACCGACGTGACTCCATGGCTGCGACTCAGACTCCGCTCCGTACGCCTGCTGCTCGTCCTCGAGCTGGCGGCCCTGCCGGCGTACGGCACCGCCGCCGCGTACGCCGCCCCGCCCACGCCCACGCCCACGCCCACCGCCGAGCCCGGCCACGGAACCTCCGCCGGCCCGCACCACTCGGGCCCCGGTCCTGCCCCCGCCCGCACGACCGGGCCGGACGGCGCAGACCGGCCGAGCCACACGGACCGGCCGGGCGACGCACGCCGCCCGGATCACCCGCACCACTCCGGCGGTACAGGCACCTCGGACAGCTCAGGCGGCTCAGACAGTCCGAGAATTACGGACGGTACGGACAGTGCAGATGACGGGGATGGTCCGGACGGCACAAGCCGGGGCGACGGGGACTCCCCCACCGCCGACGCCGCCGATACCCCACCCGCCCCTATGCCCTCCGACTCCGCCTCCGCCTCGTGGCGTCCCCCGGCCACGGAACCGACCCGCGCGGGCAGCCTGGCCGGCGAGGGGCGGCTGCGGCCGGGCCGGCCGGACGGGCCCGCGGCCGAGGTGGAAGGCGGCGACAGACCCGTACCCACCGGATCCCCCAGCACCGGCCAGGCGGAGGAGCCGGAGACCGCGAACCTCCCGACCGGGACGCCGACGGCCTCGGCCCCTGCCCGCAAGCCCGGTCTCGACCAGCCTCCGGCCCACGACGCCGCCCGCCGGGGCGCAACCACCACCGAACCGGTCCTGCAGATCCTCCCCCTGGGCAGCGGCCTGGTCCTCATCGGCCTGGGCCTGGGCCTGGCGTTCCTGGGCCTGAGACTCCGCAGGAGCTGAGGCTCCGCAGGGAACTGACGGAAACGGCGGTCGTGCCGCCGGGGGCGGCGGCGCAGGGGGTCGTTCCGGCGCGCGGTGCTACGGCGCCACCAGGAGCACCTTGCCGACGTGGCCGCTGGCCTCGATCACCCGGTGTGCCTCGGCCGCCTCGGGCATCGGCAGCTCGCGGTCCACGACCGGACGGACATGCCCGGCGGCGAGCAGCGGCCACACATGCTCGCGTACGGCGGCCACGATGGAGGCCTTCTCGCTCAGCGGACGGGCGCGCAGCGAGGTCGCGCTGATCGCGGCCCGCTTGTTGAGAAGGGCGCTGATGTTCAGCTCGCCCTTCGCCCCGCCCTGCATACCGATGATCGCGAGGCGGCCGCTCACGGCGAGCGCCTGGACGTTGCGGTCCAGATACTTGGCACCCATGTTGTCGAGGATGACATCGGCACCGGCACTGCCCGTGGCCTGCTTGATCTCGGCGACGAAGTCCTGCTCGCGGTAGTTGACGAGGATGTCCGCGCCCAGCTCGGCGCAGCGCTCCAGCTTCTCCTTCGTGCCGGCCGTCACCGCGACCTTGGCGCCGACGGCCTTGGCGAGCTGGATCGCCATGGTGCCGATGCCGCTGGAGCCGCCGTGCACGAGCAGCGTCTCGCCGGGCCGCAGGTGGGCGATCATGAACACGTTGGACCAGACCGTGCACACCACCTCGGGCAGCGCGGCCGCCTGCTTCAGGTCGACCCCCTCGGGCACGGGCAGCAGCTGCCCGGCCGGTACGACGACCTTCTCGGCGTATCCGCCGCCCGCGAGCAGGGCGCACACCGCGTCGCCGACGGCCCAGCCGGAGACTCCGGGGCCGAGCGCGGCGATCCTGCCGGAGCACTCCAGGCCGAGGTAGGGGGAGGAGCCGGGCGGCGGGTTGTAGAAGCCCTGCCGTTGCAGGACGTCGGCGCGGTTGACGGCGCTGGCCACCACCTCGACCAGCACTTCTCCCTCGCCGGGCACCGGGTCGGGGACCTCCGCCCACACCAGCGCCTCGGGACCACCGGGTTCGGAAATCGTGATCGCATGCATGCCGGTGACGCTACTCCCCGCGAGTGCCCGTTCCCGGGCAGCCCCACCCCCTGCGGGCCGCGTCCGGGCTCAGTCCCGCGGCAGCGGCCGGCTGCCGGGGGTGACCCGGTTGCCGGGGGTGACCGGTTGCCAGGGGGCACGCGGACGATGGCGGACCGGGCGCTCCACCGCTTTCCTCGGGTATCTCACCGATGGGTCACCAGATGGTCGCCCGCCTGGCGGGCGATGGCGTCATGGCCCGGACGTTTCACGTGAAACACACCCCGATCCCGGCTGCCGCCCACGGCAGATCCAGCAGCTCCGTCTCGGCGCCCTGCCGGGCCCCGCCCGGCGGTACGACCGCCAGGGCGTCCGCGGCCGCGATGCCCCGGAGCATGGCCGGGCCGTTGTAGTGCAGCGGTACGGCGCAGTCGCCGCGCAGCACCACGGGAATGAGCCGGGTGTCGTACGGATGCCCCTGGACCGCTTCCTTGAGGGGGAGGGCGTACGGCTCGGGGGCCGGGTGGGCGGCGAGGGTGCGCAGCAGCGGTTCGGCGAGCGTAAGCAGGCCTGAGACGGCCGCGAGGGGGTTGCCGGGCAGGCCAACGAGGTGCTGGTCGTCCTTGGTGCGGGCCAGCAGCATGGGGTGGCCGGGGCGCACCTTGACGCCGTCGACGAGGAGTTCGGCGCCGATGCGGTCCAGGGTGGGGTGGACATGGTCGCGGGGTCCGGCGGCGGTGCCTCCGGTGGTGACGATCAGGTCGGCCTCGGAGCCGGTGACGGCCCGGTGCAGGGCCTTGGCGTCGTCGCCGATCCGGCGCACCGCGACGACCTCGGCGCCGAGCGCGCGCAGCCACGGCGGCAGCATGGGGCCGAGCGCGTCGCGGATCAGCCCGTCGTGCGGCAGGCCCTCGGTCAGCAACTCGTCGCCGAGGACGAAGACTTCGACCCGTGGGCGGGGCACGGCGGTGACGGTGTCGTATCCGGCCGCGGCGGCGAGACCGAGGACGGCGGGGGTGACCAGGGTGCCGATGGGCAGCAACTGGTCGCCGTTGCGGCTCTCCTGACCGCGGGGGCGGATGTCCTGGCCGTGTGCCAGGTCCCAGGCGGAGTGCAACCGGCCCTGCGCGTCGATACGACCGTGCTCGCTGCGCAGGACGGCGGTGGTGTCGGCGGGGATGCGGGCGCCGGTCGCGATGGGAACCGCCTCGCCGTCACTGAGCGGCTCGGGCTGGGCGTGCCCGGCGAGGACGCCCTCGTCCCGGACCTGCCAGGGCCCGGGTCCGGCGACCGCCCAGCCGTCCATCGCGGACGTGTCGAAGGAGGGCAGGTCGGTGAGGGCGTCGAGGGGCGCGGCCAGGACCAGGCCGAGGGCGTCGCCGAGCGGCAGGCGGACGGGGGCGGGGCGGGGCTGGGAGCGGGCGGCGCGGGCGGCGATCTCGCGCGCCTGGGGCCAGGGGGTGGCCCGGTGCCGTTCGGCGGGCTGCCGCGGGTCCTGGGGCGCTGGGGCGGACGCCTGGCCGGTGGGGTCGTCCTTGGCTTCCCTCACGAGGGCCAGGGCCTCCTCGAGGTCGAGGTCGTCGCTGTCCTGCGCGGGCGCCCCGGCACGGGTTCCGGGGGCGGTCATCCGGCGTCCGGGGCGCTCGGGAGGCCGTTCCCGGTTCCGCCCCCGTTGTTCTCTTCCTCCCAGCGCAGCGCCAGCGCGGCCGCCTTGCGGGCGGCCTCGGCGACGGCCTCGGGGCCTCCCTTGCCCTGGGCGGCGGCGTAGCCGACGAGGAAGGTGGTCAGCGGGGCGGCGGGCCGGGCCACGCCGTGCGCGGCGTCCCGGGCCAGATCGAGCAGGACGCCGGTGTCGACGTCCAGGTCGATGCCCAGCTCGTCCTTGACTGCGGAGATCCATTCATCCAACACGTGCCCATGCTCCCTGATGCGTGCCCTGGCGTTGACGATGTCGTCCCAGGTGTCGCAGTCGAAGGACGCGAGCGGGTCCGGGACGCGGGTGAGGCTGAGGGTGCCGGTGAGCCGGCGCAGGGGCAGCCCGGTCAGGCCGCCGGGTGCGGCCGCGAGGGCGGCCAGTTCGCGGCGCAGCGCACCGGTGCGGTAGGCGGCCACGAGCGGCTGGTCCCGGCCGTCGGCGTCGGTGAGCAGCGCGCCGTCGGCGCCGCTGTCGCGCAGGGTGGTCAACAGGCGCTGGAGCGTGGCCGGTGCGAGGAAGGGCAGGTCGGCCGAGAGCACCACAGTGTGCTCGGCGGTGGTGAGGCGCAGGCCGGCCTCGAGTGCGGCGACCGGTCCGGCGCCGGGCGGCTCCTCGCGCGCCCACAGCACCGGCCGCGCGGTGGGCCGCGGGCCGGCCACGACGACCGTCGTACGGGCGCCCGCGCAGGCCGTGAGCACCCGGTCGAGCAGGGCCCGGCCGCCGACCCGCACCCCGGGCTTGTCGGCCCCGCCGAGCCGCCGGGCGGCGCCGCCGGCCAGCACGACGGCGTCGTACGGCTCGGGTGTCCCGGGGGCGGCGGGGGCGTTGTCGGTCATCCCCCGAGTATGTCCTGCGGGGCCTGTTCGTATGTGCTGTGCAGGTGTCCCGCGGGCCGCGGGGCCCTTCTCGCGGACCCCGCGGGCGTCACAGTGTGCGCAGGAGCACCGCCGGCTGTTCCACGCAGTCCGCCACGTGGCGCAGGAAGCCGCCCGCCGTGCCGCCGTCGCACACCCGGTGGTCGAAGGTGAGCGAGAGCTGGACGACCTGGCGCACCGCCAGCTCGCCCTCGTGCACCCAGGGTTTGGGGACGATGCGGCCTACGCCGAGCATGGCCGCCTCGGGGTGGTTGATGATCGGGGTGGAGCCGTCGACTCCGAAGACCCCGTAATTGTTCAACGTGAAGGTACCGCCGGTGAGTTCCCCGGGCGTCAGCTTCCCGGTGCGGGCGGCCTCGGTGAGCCGGGCGAACTCGGTGGTCAGCGACTCGGCGTCGCGCGCGTGGGCGTCCCGGACGACGGGCACGACCAGCCCGCGTTCGGTCTGCGCGGCGAATCCGAGGTGGACGTGGTCGAGCTGGACAATGTCGCGGGACTCGGTGTCGACGTAGGAGTTCAGCTCGGGGAAGCGGGCGAGGGCTGCGGTGCAGATACGGGCGAGCAGCGCGAGCAGGGAGATCTTCGGTCCCCCGGCCGCGTTGACGGCGGCACGCGCACGCATGAGTTCGGTCGCGTCGGCGTCGACCCAGCAGGTGGCGTCCGGGATCTCCCGGCGGCTGCGGGAGAGCTTGTCGGCGACGGCTCCGCGGACGCCCTTGAGGGGGATGCGGACGCCTGCGCCGGGCGAGGCCGAAGAGGTCGGGGCGGGCGCGGTCGTGACGGCGCGGGCCGCCTCGGCGGGCGCCTCGGTGCAACGGCCGTCCTGGGCGGCCTTGCCCCGCAGTACGCCCTCGACGTCCGCGCGCAGGATCAGTCCGTCCGGGCCCGAGCCCGCCAGCTGCCGCAGGTCCACGCCGCCCTCACGGGCGAGCTTGCGCACCAGCGGGGAGATCACGGGCACGGGGCCTTCGGTGCGCAGTGCGGTCACGGGCGCGTGGGCCGCTGCGGGGGAGCCCGGGGTCCCGTTCCGCCGCGCTGCCGCGGCGGGAGCCATGGCCGCGCCCTGCTGCCCGGCCCGCCGGGCCCCGGACGGCGCACTCGCGGCGGGGGTGCCGTCCCGACCGGTCCCGGCGCTCGCGCCACCGGGCGCCACCGGCGTCGGCCGCACCCTTCGGCGCCGCGCGGGCGCTTGCGAAGTGCCGTATCCGACCAGGACGTTGCCGGAGCCCTCCGGCTCGGCGTGCGGCGCCGGCCCGCCGACCGCCACCGTCAACAGCGGTGCCCCGACGGGCAGTTCGCTGCCCTCCTCGCCGAAGCGGGCGGTGACCACGCCGCCGTAGGGGCAGGGCACCTCGACCATGGCCTTGGCCGTCTCGACCTCGACGACCGGCTGGTCCACGGCGACGACGTCGCCGACCTGGACCAGCCAGCGGACGATCTCCGCCTCGGTGAGCCCTTCACCGAGGTCGGGAAGCTTGAACTCCAGCACCTGTGCCATCAGCCCTCGGCCTCCCACTGCAGGCGCGCGACGGCGTCCAGGATGCGGTCGACGCCGGGCAGGTGGTGCCGCTCCAGCATGGGCGGCGGGTAAGGGAGGTCGAAACCGGCCACGCGCAGCACCGGCGCCTCCAGGTGGTGGAAGCAGCGCTCGGTGATCCGGGCCGCGATCTCGCCGCCCGGTCCGCCGAACCCGGTGGACTCGTGGACGACGACCGCGCGCCCGGTGCGCCGCACGGCCGCGCAGACCGTCTCGTCGTCGAACGGCACCAGCGAGCGCAGGTCGATCACTTCCAGGTCCCAGCCCTCGGCCCGGGCCGCCTCGGCGGCCTCCAGGCAGACCGGCACGGAGGGGCCGTAGGTGATCAGGGTGGCGCTGCGGCCCGGGCGGCGGACGACCGCCCGGCCGATCGGCTCGACCTCCGTCGGATGCTCGGGGTTCCAGGAGTCCTTCGCCCAGTACAGCCGCTTGGGTTCCAGGAAGACGACCGGGTCGTCGGAGGCGATGGCCTGGCGCAGCAGGCCGTACGCGTCGGCGACGGTCGCGGGTGTGACCACGTGCAGCCCCGGGGTGGCCATGTAGTAGGCCTCGGAGGAGTCGCTGTGGTGCTCGACGCCGCCGATGCCGCCGCCGTAGGGGACGCGGACGGTGATCGGCAGCGGCATCCGCCCGCGCGTGCGGTTGCGCATCCGGGAGACATGGCTGATCAGCTGCTCGAACGCCGGGTAGGCGAAGGCGTCGAACTGCATCTCCACCACCGGGCGCAGGCCGTACATGGCCATGCCGACGGCGGTGCCGAGGATGCCGGCCTCGGCGAGCGGGGTGTCCGTGCAGCGGTCCTCGCCGAATTCCTTGGCGAGGCCGTCGGTGACCCGGAAGACACCGCCGAGTGCGCCGACGTCCTCGCCCATGACGTGCACGGTGGGGTCGGCGGCCATCGCGTCGCGCAGCGCGCGCGTGAGGGCCTGCGCCATGGTGGCCGGCTTGACGGCGACGGTGGTCATCGGGCGCCGCCTTCCTGCTCGCCGTGGTACTCCTGCTCGGCGTCCAGTTCGGCCTGCAACAGGGCGCGCTGCTCGCGCAGTTGGGCGGTGGTCTCGGCGTAGACGTGGTCGAAGAGGGCCATGGGGTCGAGTTCGGGATCGCGGTTCATGCGTTCACGCAGGTCGGCGGCCATCTCCTCGGCGTCCTGCCGGGCGGCCTCGACAGCCGCAGCGTCGATCAGTGCGCGTGTGGTCAGCTCCGCCTCCAGCAGCTCGATCGGATCGTGCGCGCGCCAGGCCGCGATCTCGGCGTCGCCGCGGTAGCGGGTGGCGTCGTCGGCGTTGGTGTGGGCGTCGATGCGGTACGTCACCGCCTCGACCAGGGTCGGGCCACCGCCCGCGCGGGCGTGCCGTACGGCGTCGCTGAGGACCTCGTGCACGGCTGCCGCGTCGTTGCCGTCGACCAGTCGGCCCGGCATGCCGTATCCGACGGCCTTGTGGGCCAGGGAGGGCGCGGCGGTCTGCTTGGCGAGCGGGACGGAGATGGCGAAGCCGTTGTTCTGCACGAGGAAGACCACCGGTGCCTGCCAGACGGCGGCGAAGTTCAGCGCCTCGTGGAAGTCGCCCTCGCTGGTGCCGCCGTCGCCGACCAGGGCGAGCGCGACCACGTCGTCGCCCTTGAGGCGTGCGGCGTGTGCGAGGCCGACGGCGTGCGGCAGCTGGGTCGCGAGCGGGGTGGACAGGGGGGCGACGCGGTGGGTGTGGGGGTCGTAGCCGCTGTGCCAGTCACCGCGCAGCAGCGTGAGCGCCTCGACGGGGTCCACGCCGCGGGCGACGACTGCGAGCGTGTCGCGGTAGCTGGGAAAGAGCCAGTCACGCTCCTGAAGGGCCAGGGCGGCGGCGACCTGGCAGGCCTCCTGGCCGGTGCTGGACGGGTAGACGGCGAGGCGGCCCTGCTTGGTGAGCGCGGTGGCCTGGGTGTTGTAGCGGCGGCCGCGGACCAGCTGGGCGTAGAGCCGGCGCAGCAGGTCCGGGTCGGCCTTGGCGGCCGCCTCGGTGCCAAGGACGCGGTACGGCTCGGCGTCGGGCAGCAGCGGCGCGGGGTCCGTACGGGGCTGCCAGGCGGGCGGCGGGGATGGCCGGTAGGCACCCCGCTGCTCCATGACCGTCATGACGGCACCTCCTCGTGGGAGCGGCTACGAAGTCGGGTCGGCAGTGACCCGTCTCACCTACCGATTGTTCGGTCGTCGGCACATTTTGGCTACAGGCACCTCCGGCCTGTGGACAAACGGTTCTCCACAGCCTGGAATGAACGCAGGACGTCCACGGCGAGGGAGCGGGGGGACATGGCAGCTGAACAATTGGCCGAAGGACCGCGCGAGGGCGCGCCGCTGCCGCCGCCGCGGGCGCTGGACGCGATCGATCAGGACATCCTGAAAATCCTGCAGGGGGACGGCCGCGCCTCGATACGGTCCGTCGCCGAACGTGTCCACGTCTCGCGCGCCAACGCCTACGCGCGCATCAACCGGCTCGTCGAGGACGGGGTGATCCGCGGGTTCGGCGCGCGTGTGGACCATGAGCGGGCGGGGCACGGCACCTCGGCGTACGTGACACTGAAGATCGTCCAGAACACCTGGCGCACGGTCCGCGAGCAGCTCAGGCAGCTGCCCGGCGCCTCTCACATCGCCCTCGTGGGCGGCGACTTCGATGTCCTGCTGCTGGTGCACACGCCCGACAACCGGGCGCTGCGCGAGCTGGTGCTCACCCGGCTCCAGGCGATCCCCGAGGTGCTCAGCACGCGCACGCTGCTGGTGTTCGAGGAGGAGGACCTGGAGCCGGAGGCGTAAACGGGGTGCCGGAGGCGTAAACGGGGTGCCGGAGGCGTGATCAGGAGCGCGCCGGAGGCCTGCCCTCAGCCGTCAGTCGCTGCGCAAACCCGAGAAGACGAGCCGGACGACCGCGTCGGCCACCTCACGCTCTCCGGTGCCGTGCGGGTCGGGCCGGTACCACTCCACGATCGAGTTGATCATGCCGAAGACCAGCCGGGTGGCCAGGCGGACCTCGACGTCCCCGCGTACGTGTCCGTCGGCCGCCGCGGCCTTCAGCAGGTCGGCGACCCGGTGGTCGAAGTCGCGCCGCCGCTCCAGCGCCCACCGCTCGGTCTCGGTGTTGCCGCGCACGCGCAGCAGCAGTGTCACGTACGGCAGCTCGCCCATGAGCACCTCGACCATGCGGCGCACGACGTGCTCCAGCCGGTCGACGGGCCGCCCCACGCGCGCGTGCTCCTCGTCCAGGATGGCGAACAGGCCGTCCAGGGCACGGCTGACGGCCCGGCTCAGCAGTTCCTCCTTGCCGCTGACGTGATGGTAGATCGACGACTTGGAGATACCGGCCGCCTTGGAGAGGTGCTCCATGGAGGTGCCGTCGTAGCCGCGCTCGTTGAAGACCTGCACGGCGACGGACAGCAGCGTCTCCGGGGTGTACGTGTCACGTCTGGCCGTGGTCATGAGGCGCCCTCCCGCTTGTCGATGGCGTACGCGTGGCGGTAGAGCGCGAGAGAGGGCGCGTAGCGTCCGGACGGGTCGCGCTCGTGCATCTCGTCCAGGACGTCGATGGCGAAGTCGCGGCCGAGCCTGCGGTCCCATTCGAACGGGCCGAGGGGGTAGTTGACCCCGAGGCGCATGGCCGTGTCGATGTCCTCCTCGGTGGCGACGCCCTTGGCGACGGCGTCATGGGCGAGGTCGATGATCCGGGCGACCGTACGCGCGACGATCATGCCGGGGACGTCCCCGATGACGCTGACGTCCTTGCCGAGCGCCTGGAAGAGTCCGGTGGCCTCGGCGAGGGTCTGCGGCGAGGTGTCGTGAACGGCGGACAGGGCGATACGGGTGGCCGTGCGGTAGTCGAGGGCGAGGTCGAAGTAGACGACGTCCCGGAACTCCACGGAGGTCTGCCCGTCGGCGAGGACCAGCTGGCCGCCGCCGGGCAGCACCAGACGGGTGCCGTTGTCCTCGTCCTCCTCGCGGACCTGGATGCCCGCCTCGCGGATCAGCGCGAGCAGGTCGGCCGCGGGGCCGAGATCGCCCTCGGCGACGACGTACGCGGGCGGCCGCTCCTTGTCGGCGGTGTGCGGCTCGGCCCGCTCGGCGTCCTCGGCGTAGTCGTACCAGCCGTGCCCGCTCTTGCGGCCGAGGCGGCCGGACTCCACCAGCCGGCGCTGCGCCAGCGAGGGCGTGAAGCGCACGTCCTGGAAGAAGGACTGCCACACCGAGTGCGTCACGGACTCGTTGACGTCCTGTCCGATCAGGTCGGTCAGCTCGAAGGCGCCCATCTTGAAGCCGCCGGAGCCGCGCAGTACCGCGTCGATGGTGGCCGGGTCGGCCGCCTGGGCCTCGTAGACGGCGAACGCCTCGGCGTAGAACGGCCGGGCGATGCGGTTGACGATGAAGCCCGGGGTGTCCGCGCAGGCCACCGGCGTCTTGCCCCAGGCGCGTGCGGTCTCGTACGCGCGCGTGGCCGACGTGACGTCGGTGGCGAACCCGGAGACGACCTCGACGAGCGGCAGCAGCGGGGCCGGGTTGAAGAAGTGCAGGCCGACGAAGCGGCCGGGATGGCGCAGGGCGCCGCCGACAGCCGTCACCGACAGCGAGGAGGTGTTGGTGGCGAGCAGGCAGTCCTCGGCGACGATGTCCTCCAGCTCGCCGAAGAGCTGCTGTTTGACGTCCAGCCGCTCCAGGACGGCCTCGACGACCAGTGCGCAGTCCGCCAGCTCCGCGAGGCTGTCCACGGGCTTGAGGCGGGCGCGGGCGGTGTCCCGGTCGGCGGGGTCCAGCCTGCCCTTCTCCACGAGCCGGTCCAGGCGGGCGCCGATCGCTTCGGCCGCGTCCCGGGCCCGCCCGGCGACGGCGTCGTAGAGCCGCACGGGGTGGCCGGCGACCAGCGCGACCTGGGCGATGCCCTGGCCCATGGTGCCGGTCCCGACGACGGCCACGGGGCTGCTGAGGTCGAGTGCTGTCATGTGCGCGATCCTCCCGCACGGGGTTTTCCACAGATGCGGCGGTCCCCCTTGTCCCGACCGATCGTTCGGTTACTCTAGCTCTGACCGTCTCATCCCGCTGCTCTTTCTGCCAGGTCGTGAACTCGACGAAGAGTTCCCCAGACGAGGAGTTGGTCCCGCATGGCCGCCGAACTGACCGTGTCCGAGCTGATCGCGAAGCACCGGCCCACTCTCGACCAGACGCTGGAAGCGATCCGCACGCGCGCGTACTGGTCCCCGCATCCGGAGCACCCGAAGGCCTACGGCGAGAACGGCAGCCTGGACGCGGCAGCGGGCAAGGCCGCCTTCGACACCGTGCTGGGCACCCGTCTGGACCTCGGCCAGCCCGGTACGGACGACTGGGTGGGCGGCGAGGTCTCGCCGTACGGTATTGAGCTGGGCGTCACGTATCCGCACGCGGACACGGACGTGCTGCTGCCCGCGATGAAGGCCGGACAGCGCGCCTGGCGGGACGCCGGTGCGGAGACGCGCGCGGTGGTCTGCCTGGAGATCCTCAAGCGCATCAGCGACCGGACGCACGAGTTCGCGCACGCCGTCATGCACACCAGCGGCCAGGCCTTCATGATGGCGTTCCAGGCGGGCGGCCCGCACGCCCAGGACCGAGGCCTGGAGGCGGTGGCGTACGCGTACGCGGAGCAGGTCCGCACGCCCCAGACGGCCGAGTGGACCAAGCCCCAGGGCAAGCGGGACCCGCTGGCCCTCACCAAGCAGTTCACGCCGGTGCCGCGCGGCGTCGCCCTGGTCATCGGCTGCAACACCTTCCCGACCTGGAACGGCTACCCGGGCCTGTTCGCCTCCCTCGCCACCGGCAACGCGGTCCTGGTCAAGCCCCACCCGCGCGCGGTGCTGCCGCTCGCGCTGACCGTGCAGGCCGCCCGGCAGGTGCTGGCCGATGCGGGCTTCGACCCGAACCTGGTGGCACTGGCCGCCGAGCGGCCCGGCGAGGGCATCGCCAAGACCCTCGCCACCCGCCCCGAGATCCGGATCATCGACTACACCGGATCGACGTCCTTCGGCGACTGGCTGGAGGCCAACGCCCGCCAGGCGCAGGTCTACACCGAGAAGGCCGGCGTCAACACGGTGATCGTCGACTCCACCCACAGCTACAAGGCCATGCTGTCCAACCTGGCCTTCTCGCTGTCCCTGTACAGCGGCCAGATGTGCACCACCCCGCAGAACCTGCTCATCCCCCGCGACGGCATCCGTACCGACGAGGGCCCCAAGACCTTCGACGAGGTCACCGCCGACCTCGCCCGCGCGGTCGACGGCCTGCTCGGCGACGACGCGCGCGCGAACGCCCTGCTGGGCGCGATCGTCAACCCGGATGTCAAGGCCCGCCTGGAAGCGGCGGCCGGCCTCGGCGAAGTCGCCCTCGCCTCCCGGGAGATCACCAACCCGGACTTCCCGGACGCGGTCGTACGCACCCCCGTCATCGTCAAGCTGGACGGCGCCAAGCCGGACGACCAGGCCTCCTACATGAGCGAGTGCTTCGGCCCCGTCTCCTTCGCCGTCGCGGTCGACTCGGCGGCCGACGCGGTGGAGCTGCTGCGCCGCACGGTCCGCGAGAAAGGCGCGATGACGGTCGGCGCCTACACCACCGACCCCGAGGTCGAGCGGGCCGTCGAGGAGGCCTGCCTGGAGGAGGCGGCCCAGCTGTCGCTCAACCTGACCGGCGGGGTGTACGTGAACCAGACGGCCGCCTTCTCCGACTTCCACGGCTCGGGCGGCAACCCGGCGGCGAACGCCGCGCTCACCGACGGCGCCTTCGTGGCCAACCGGTTCCGGGTCGTCGAGGTGCGCCGGGAGGCCTAGGCGAGGGCGCGGGAAGCCGAGGGTGCGCCCCCGGTGATGCTCCAGTGGTACAGCGTCATCGCCACGCTGGTGGCGAGGTTGTAGCTGGAGACCTGGGGGCGCATCGGCAGCGCCAGCAGATGGTCGGCACGCGCGCGCAGTTCGGCCGACAGACCGCTGCGCTCCGAGCCGAACGCCAGCACGGCGTCGTCGGGCAGCTTGGTGCCCCGGATGTCCTCGCCCTGCGGGTCGAGGGCGAACAGCGGCCCTGCGGGCAGTTCGTCGACGCCGAGGCGCTCCACGGCGGTCGCGAAGTGCAGCCCGGCCCCACCGCGCACCACGGTGGGGTGCCACGGGTCGAGCGTGCCCGTGGTGACCACCCCGGTCGCCCCGAAACCGGCGGCGAGCCGGATCACGGCACCGGCGTTGCCCAGGTTGCGGGGGTTGTCCAGGACCACGACCGGCGCGGTGCGCGGTGTCCGGCCGAGCGCGCGCAGGCCGGCCTCGCGGGAGGGCCGTACGGCGAGCGCGGCGACACCGGTCGGGTGGGGCCGCTGCACCAGCGAGGCGTAGGTCCGGCCCGGCACCTGGACCAGCAGGGCGTCCAGCGCGTCCCGTACGTCCCCGGCCAGTTCCTCGGCCAGGGCGAGCGCGGCCGGCCGGTCGGTGGTGACCGCCACCGGCACCTCGGCCCCGAAGCGCAGCGCGTGCTTCAGGGCATGGAAGCCGTCGAGCAGCACGGCACTTTCGGCGTGCTCGCGCCAGCGGATCAGCGGGTCGGTCATGCCGTGAACCCTACGCGGCCCCCACGGAGCCCGGCGCGCTCTCCTGCGCCGCCTCCGCGGAGCGCGGCGACGGCACCGTACGCTCCCCGCCCCGGACGATCCGGCCACGCGCGCGTACCGCCAGGGCGCCCAGCCGGCGCAGGAAGGACGTCGGCAGGAAGACCGCGTCAGCGGTGATCATCGCCAGCGAGAAGAACGGCAGCCCGAGGACGACCGCGATCACCGCGTGCTCGAGCATCATCGCCACCAGCAGGACGTTCTTGACCCGCCGGTTGAACAGGGTGAACGGGAAGGCGACCTGCACCATCACCGTGCCGTAGGCCACGACCATCATGATCGTCCCGCTGGAGGACATCAGATCGGCGAGACCGGGCCAGGGCGAGAAGTAGTCCAGGTGGAGCGGGTAGTAGACGGCGGTGCCGTCCTGCCAGCGCGAGCCCTGGATCTTGTACCAGCCGGCCGTCGCGTAGATCAGGCACGCCTCCGCCATGATCACGACCAGGGCGCCGTTGTGCAGGATGTTGGTGACGACGTCCAGCAGGATCTTCGGGTCGCGCGCCTTCGCCCAGCGGCCGACGGCCCACCACAGGCCGAGCGACACCAGAGCCGTCCACAGCAGCGCGGGGATCAGCCAGCCGTTGTCGAACCTGCCGGTGACCGTCACAAGGACGAGCGCCGACCCGAGCACCGCCCACAGCACGGGGCCCACCCGGTCGGCGGGGACCCGCTCCCCACGCGCGCGTGCCTCCTCGGCGCGTGCCGCCCGCCGCTCGTCCAGCGACCACACCTGGCCGCAGCGCGTGAACACGAGGTAGACGGACATCAGGTGCAGGACGTTGTCGCCGCCGTCACCGATGAAGACGCTGCGGTTCTGCAGCGAGAGCACACCCACCATGAACAGCACGGACGCCGTCCGGGTGCGCCAGCCGAGCAGCAGCGCGACGCTGGCGAGGACCGCCAGCGCGTAGAAGCACTCGAACCAGAGCTGCCCGTCGGACCACATCAGCGCCGTGAAGGCGTGGTTGTCGGCGGTCAGCTCCCTGGCGAGGCTCCAGTTCCACGGTCCGGCCGGGCCGTACAGTTCCTGGCGGTGCGGGAACTCCCGCAGCAGGAACAGCAGCCAGGTCGCGGCGAACCCGATCCGGACCATGGCGCTCTGGTACGGCCCGAGCGCGGCCCCGGTGACCCGGGCGATCCCGCGCGAGAGGGTCAGGGAGAGACGGTTCACGACCGCACACCCCCCGCGGCCTCGTCGGCGGTCACGGTCCACCAGGGCAGCTGGCGGTAGACGGGCTGGTCGGACACGCGTTCAGGACTCCACTTCGGCGGCTGCACATTGGTGGTGCTGGAACGGACCTGCACCTGCTGGATGACCCCCAGCCGGTCGGCCGGCTCGTCCCGGTACAGGCGCATCACCACGATCCGGCGCAGGTACTGCTCGGAGAGCGAGCCGCGCGTGCCCACGGGCCGGTTGTCGGTGCCGTGCGTTGCGACGAAGAAGTCCCAGGCCCGGCGCAGCTCGTTCTGCTGGGTGTGGCTGGGTGCCAGGTTGCCGTCTATCGCGGCGCCGTCCTCGGCGGACAGATCGGTCCAGCCGGTGGTGCGCAGCCCGCCGTCCTTCGTCCGCACCTCGGCGCGCACCTGGACGGCGATGTTCTGCTGCAGCGGGTTCGGGGCGAACAGCTTCCAGTTCTGCTCGAACTCGGGGTACACCCACTCCTCGACGGCCTTGCCGTGCTGCTTCGTCACCGTGTTCGCGGGGGCGAGGCTGAGGAACACCATCAGCAGATGCACGCAGGCGGCGACGGAGACCACCGCGAGGGCCAGCGCCGCGCCGACCTGGTAGCGGCGGGAGAGAGCGGCGACACCGGTACGGGACTCGCAGGGCGCCGACGCCGAGGCATCCGGCTGGGCCTGCGCACCCGGCTGAGCGGACGCATCCGGCCGGGCGGAGGCATCCGGCCGAGCCGGCTGGCCAGACTCCGGGGCCCGGGCCGAGCGAGGCTCCGGAGCCGGCCCGGACGTGCGGCCCGGCCCGGACGCCCGGTCTCGCCGGCCGGCCCAGGCCGGCCGGCGGCCGGTGCCGGACCCGCTGCTTCCCGGCCCACCGCTGCCCAGGTCACCGGCGCCGGAGTCGGCGCCGGCCGCAGACTCCTCCGGGAGACGCGCCCCGGTCGACCCGTCGGGGCCGGGTCGGGCCCCGGCCCCCGAGTCCTCGTCGTACGCGTCCATTCCGTCCCGTCCCCCGTTTCGTTCGGTTCAGTCGTTCGGCCCAGTGATGCGCTCAGTGGCCCGGTACCGGTGATGCGGCGCCCGTCCCGGGCACCCCACGTTTCGCACACGCCACGGTGCGGCGTCCGCACGGAACGGTACTCAGCCCCGGCCGCCGGGCGCAGCCCCGGGTACGGGCCGAACCCCGTGGTCCTCGCCACGCCATCGGCGCCGGAATCCTGCCGTGCCCGCCTCCGCCCGCGCTGTCACGGGCCGTCCGCAGGAGTTTTCCACAGCGGTTGACACCCCACCGCGGCCCGGCACACCATTGATATCGCACGGACCGAACGATCGGTCGGGACAATGTTCACCGCAGAGCCCGAGGTCAGGGGGACCGCAATGGCCACAGCAGCCGCGCAGCGCACGGCCCGTACGGAGCCGGACGGCGCGCCGGACACCGTCGACACGACGGCCTACCAGAACGCCTTCGACACAGCCGTGGCTGCCGACGAGCGCATCGAGCCCCGCGACTGGATGCCCGACGCCTACCGCGCGACCCTGGTCCGGCAGATCGCCCAGCACGCGCACTCCGAGATCATCGGCATGCAGCCGGAGGCCAACTGGATCACCCGCGCCCCCAGCCTGCGCCGCAAGGCGATCCTGATCGCCAAGGTCCAGGACGAGGCCGGCCACGGCCTGTATCTGTACAGCGCGGCCGAGACCCTCGGCACCAGCCGCGAGGAGCTGCTCGACAAGCTGCACAGCGGCCGCCAGAAGTACTCCTCGATCTTCAACTACCCGACCCTGACCTGGGCCGACGTCGGCGCGATCGGCTGGCTGGTGGACGGCGCCGCGATCACCAACCAGGTCCCGCTGTGCCGCTGCTCCTACGGCCCCTACGCCCGCGCCATGGTGCGGATCTGCAAGGAGGAGTCCTTCCACCAGCGCCAGGGCTACGAGCTGCTGCTGGCCCTCAGCAAGGGCACCACGGAGCAGCACGCGATGGCGCAGGACGCGGTGAACCGCTGGTGGTGGCCCTCACTGATGATGTTCGGCCCGCCCGACGACGAGTCCCAGCATTCCGCGCAGTCCATGCAGTGGAAGATCAAACGCCACTCCAACGACGAGCTGCGCCAGCGCTTCGTCGACATCTGCGTCCCCCAGGCCGAGTCCCTGGACCTCACCCTCCCCGACCCGGACCTGCGGTGGAACGAGCAGCGCGGACACCACGACTTCGGCCCGATCGACTGGACGGAGTTCTGGGACGTCCTCAAGGGCAACGGCCCGTGCAACGAACAGCGCATCACCCAGCGCAGGCGCGCCCACGACGAGGGGGCGTGGGTCAGAGAAGCGGCGGCGGCCCACGCAGCCAAGCGCAACCCCGGTACCGGCAGCATCCCCGGCACCGGTGAGACGGCACACCAGACAGGAGCGGAGCGAGCATGAGCACCACCGACTGGCCTCTGTGGGAGGTCTTCGTGCGCTCCCGGCGCGGCCTCTCCCACACCCACGCCGGCAGCCTGCACGCCCCCGACGCCGAGCTGGCCCTGCGCAACGCCCGCGACCTCTACACCCGGCGTGGCGAGGGCGTCTCGATCTGGGTCGTCCCGGCCGCCGCGATCACCGCCTCCTCCCCGGACGAGAAGGACCCGTTCTTCGAACCGGCCGCCGACAAGCCCTACCGGCACCCGACCTTCTACGACATCCCGGAAGGGGTGAAGCACCTGTGACCGCCACCGGCCCCGCCACCGTCCCGGTGACCGCCGCACTCGCCCTCGGCGACGACGCCCTGGTGCTCTCCCACCGGCTGGGGGAGTGGGCCGGCCACGCCCCCGTCCTGGAGGAGGAGGTCGCCCTCGCCAACATCGCCCTCGATCTGCTCGGCCAGGCCCGGGTGCTGCTGTCGATGGCAGGCGACGAGGACGAACTGGCCTATCTGCGCGAGGAGCGCTCCTTCCGCAACCTCCAGCTGGTCGAGCAGCCCAACCGCGACTTCGCCCACACCATCGCCCGCCAGCTGTACTTCTCCACCTACCAGCAGCTTCTCTACGCCGAACTGGCAGCCGGCGACGGCCCGTTCGCGCCCCTGGCCGCAAAAGCGGTGAAGGAGGTCGCCTACCACCGCGACCACGCCGAGCAGTGGACCCTGCGCCTCGGCGACGGCACGGAGCTGAGCCACGAGCGGATGCACCGCGCCTGCGAGGCACTGTGGAAGTTCACCGGTGAGATGTTCCAGCCGGTGGAGGGCCTGGACGCCGACTGGTCGCTCCTGGAGGAGCGCTGGCAGCAGTCCGTCGAAGACGTCCTCCGCCGTGCCACCCTGCCTCTCCCCGAAGGACCGCGTACCGGCGCCTGGTCGGCGGGCGCCGGCCGCCAGGGCCTGCACACCGAGCCCTTCGGCCGAATGCTCGCCGAGATGCAGCATCTGCACCGCAGCCACCCGGGGGCGACATGGTGACCGCCACCACCCTGGAGGCGGAGCTGCTGGAGCTGGCCGGCGCGGTGCCCGATCCCGAACTGCCCGTGCTCACCCTGCGGGAGCTGGGCGTGCTGCGTGCGGTGCACGTCCAGGGCACCGACACGGTCGAGGTCGACCTGACCCCCACCTACACCGGCTGCCCCGCCATCGAGGCGATGTCCCTCGACATCGAACGGGTCCTGCGCGCCCACGGCATGCGCGAGGTCACGGTCCGCACGGTCCTCGCACCCGCCTGGTCGACCGACGACATCACTCCCGAAGGCCGCCGCAAGCTCCAGGAGTTCGGCATAGCTCCCCCGCGCGTGCACGACGGCTCCGGACCCGTTCCACTGCCCCTCGGCCCGACCCGCACGCTCACGACGGACAACGCCGCTGACCAGGACCCCGTCCACTGCCCGCACTGCGGATCCGCCGACACCGAGCTGCTGAGCAGATTCTCCTCCACAGCCTGCAAGGCGCTGCGCCGCTGCCTGGCCTGCCGTGAACCGTTCGACCACTTCAAGGAGCTGTGATGGCACGCTTCCACCCGCTCCAGGTGGCCTCGGTCGACCGGGTCACCGACGACTCCGTCTCCCTCACCTTCACCGTCCCGCCCGCACTGCGCGAGGAGTACCGGCACTCACCCGGCCAGCACCTGGCGCTGCGCCGCAGAGTCGACGGCAGGGAGATCCGGCGCACGTACTCGATCTGCTCCCCGGCCCCCGATCCGGCCGGCCCGGGCCCGAGCGCCCTGCGGGTCGGCGTACGGATGGTGGAGGGCGGCGCCTTCTCCGCCTACGCGCTGAAGGAGATCAACGTCGGCGACGTGCTGGAGGTGATGACCCCGGCCGGCCGCTTCACCCTGGACCCGGCGCCGGGGCTGTACGCGGCGATCGTCGGCGGCAGCGGCATCACCCCCGTGCTGTCCATCGTCTCCACGCTGCTGGCCCGCGAACCGGCTGCCCGGTTCTGCCTGATACGCGGTGACCGTACGGCCGCCTCGACGATGTTCCTGGAGGAGGTCGCCGACCTGAAGGACCGCTACCCGCAGCGGCTTCAGCTGGTGACCGTGCTCTCACGGGAGGAACAGCAGGCGGGCCTGCCGTCCGGTCGGCTCGACCGTGAGCGGCTGACCGGACTGCTTCCCGCGCTGCTGCCGGTCGACCGGGTCGCGGGGTGGTTCCTGTGCGGGCCCTACGGGCTGGTGCAGGGCGCGGAGCAGGCGCTGCGCAAGCTGTCCGTGGAACGGTCCCGCATCCACCAGGAGATCTTCCACGTGGACGCGGGTTCGCCCCCGGCCTCCACCGCCCAGGCCCCCGCGCACAGCGCGGTCACCGCCCGGCTCGACGGACGCGGCGGCACCTGGCCGGTGCGCGACGGCGAGACGCTGCTGGAGACGGTCCTGCGCAACCGCCCCGACGCGCCCTACGCCTGCAAGGGCGGAGTGTGCGGCACGTGCCGGGCCTTCCTGGTCTCCGGCGAGGTCCGCATGGACCGCAACTTCGCGCTGGAGACGGAGGAGACGGAGGCCGGGTACGTGCTGGCCTGCCAGTCGCATCCGCTGACGGAGCAGGTGGAGCTGGACTTCGACCGCTGAGGGCTGCACGGGGGTCGAATCAAGGGTGGGGAGGGAGGGGGAGGGGGGAGGGGGAGGGCCCCCAAGAACACCGATGCTTCATCCCTCTGCCTCTCCGCCCCTCCACCTCGACACCTCTCCACCGCTTCGCCCCTCCGGCACTCCGCCCCTCCGGCACTCCACCACTCCACGCCATTCCCTTCTCCTAGAACATGTTCTATCTTGACGGTCCGTCAGATCACTGTGACCCGCCGGAAGGACAGGCCGTGGACTTCACCTTCACTGAGGAGCAGCGGGCGGCGGCCGAGGCGGCGCGCGGGGTGTTCGCGGGCGTCGCTCCGGACGCGGTGCCCAGCCCGGCGCTCACCACCGGCGCCGTCGCCGAGGGCTTCGACCGGGAGCTGTGGGCCCGGCTGGCCGAGGCGGACCTGCTGAGTCTGCTGCTCGACGAGGCGCACGGCGGCTCCGGCCTGGACGCGATCGCGCTGTGTCTGGTGCTGCGCGAGTCCGCCCAGGTGCTCGCCCGGGTGCCGTTGCTGGAGCACAGCGCGGCGGCAGCGGCCGTGCAGGCTTACGGCGGGCCGGAGTTGACGGGCCGTGTGCTGGCGCGGGCGGGGCAGGGCGAGCTGGTGCTGACCGTCGCGGCGAACGGCCGCAGTGGCCACGACCCGGCCGAACTGGCCGTCGGCGCACGGCTGGACGGCTCTGCGTGGGTGCTGGACGGGGTGCAGACGGCGGTGCCGTGGGCGTATGACGCGGACCTCGTCGTCGTGCCGGCGCATCTGGAGGGGACGGCCGACGAACGGAGCATGCTCGCACTGGTGCCGCGCGAGCGGGACGGGGTGGTCCTCGCCGAGCAGGTGTCCACCAGCGGCGAGCGGCTGGCCGAGCTGCGGCTGACGTCCGTACGGGTCGACGCGGGCGAGGTCATCGAGGCCGAGGGTGCCTGGGGGTGGCTGCACGCGCTGCTCGCCACCGGCACCTGTGCGCTGGCGCTCGGACTGGGCGAGCGGGTGCTGAGGATGACCGCCGACTACACCGGCAAGCGGGAGCAGTTCGGGTATCCGCTCGCGACCTTCCAGTCGGTGGCCGTGCAGGCCGCGGACCGGTACATCGACCTGCGCGCCATGGAGGCCACCCTCTGGCAGGCGGCCTGGCGGATCGCCTCGGGGGCACCGGGGCCGCTGCCCGCCGCGGGGGATGTCGCGGTGGCGAAGATCTGGGCGTCCGAGGGGGTGCGCCGCGTGGTGCAGACGGCACAGCATCTGCACGGCGGGTTCGGTGCCGACACGGACTATCCGCTGCACCGCTATCACGCCTGGGCCAAGCACCTGGAGCTGGCGCTCGGTCCGGCGGCTGCGTACGAGGAGCGGCTGGGGGATCTGCTGGCCGCCCATCCGCTGGGCTGAGCGGCGTGCCCCGGCGAGGGAGCTAGTGCCCCGGCACTAGAGGACGAAGCCGGGCTGGCCGTCGTCCGTGATCACCGGGCGGCCCGCGGCCTGCCAGATCTGCATGCCGCCGTCGACGTTCACGGCGTCGATGCCCTGCTGGACCAGATACATGGTGACCTGCGCCGAGCGGCCGCCGGAGCGGCAGATGACGTGGACGCGGCCGTCCTGCGGGGCGGCCTCGGTCAGCTCGCCGTAGCGGGCCACGAACTCGCTGATGGGGATGTGCAGTGCTCCCTCGGCGTGGCCGGCCTGCCACTCGTCGTCCTCGCGGACGTCCAGCAGGAAGTCGCTGTCCTTGAGGTCCGTGACCTCGACCGTGGGCACACCAGCTCCAGAACTCATGTCCCCGACGCTACCCGAAAGGCCGGCGGAAGCCCGCGCCTGGGAGGCGGGGCTCAGCCCTGTCCCAGCAGGGCGGCCAGCTCCGCCTCGCGCTGGGCGATGTCGGCGCGCAGCCTGCCGGCGATCTCCTCGAGGAGCCCGTCCGGGTCGTCCGGGGCGAGCCGGAGCATGCCGGCGATCGCGCCGTCCTCCAGTTCCCGGGCGACGAGGCTGAGCAGTTCCTTGCGCTGGGCGAGCCATTCGAGGCGGGCGTACAGCTCCTCGGCGGGGCTCGGCTGCCGCTCGGGCGGTACGGGGCCGGCCGCCCACTCCTCGGCCAGTTCCCTGAGCAGGGTCTCGTCGCCGCGGGCGTAGGCGGCGTTGACGCGGGTGAGGAATTCCTCACGCCGCTTCTGCTCCTCTTCTTCCTGAGCGAGGTCGGGGTGGGCCTTGCGGGCCAGCTCGCGGTAGAGCCTGCGGGCCTCCTCGCTGGGCCGGACCCGCTCCGGGGGCCGTACGGCCTGTTCGGTGAGCATGGCGGTGGCTTCCGGGAACAGGCCGTGGCCGTCCATCCAGCCGTGCAGCAGTTCCTCCACGCCGGGAATCGGCAGAACCCGGGCGCGGGCCTCCTCGGCGCGCCGGATGTCCTCCGGGTCGCCGGTGCGGGCGGCCTTGGCCTCGGCGATCTCGGCGTCCAGCTCCTCGATGCGGGCGTAGAGCGGGCCGAGTCTCTGCTCGTGCAGGCGGGAGAAGTTCTCGACCTCGACGCGGAAGGTCTCCACGGCGATCTCGTACTCGATCAAGGCCTGCTCGGCGGTCCGTACGGCCTGCTCGAGCCGCTCCTCGGGCCGCGGCGCCTGGGACTCATCGGCTTCCGGGGTCGTCACGCCGACCAGGGTAGGCGATGGGGAATTCCGCTGTAGGGCTACCGGTCGTCTTCCGGGCGCGGGTCCGTTGTGGCCCGCCGCGTCCATTGTGGCTGGTCACTTCCATTGCGGCTGGCCGCACCCGCGCGGCGGAGCCGCAGGCCGACGGCCGGGACGCACGCCCACGGCGGAGCCACACACCGACGGCCGGGACGCAGGCCGATGGTGGAGCCGCACGCCGATTGGCTGGGACGCAGGCCGATAGCCGGGACGCACGCCCACGGCGAAGCCACACGCCGACAGCCGGGACGCACGCCGACGGCGGAACCGCACGCCGACAGCCGGGACGCAGGCCGGCGTGTGGCCCGGCCTGCGTCCCGGCCGTCGGTACCGCTATGCGCCCCCTGCGGGGCGCTACACCCCCGACTCGGCCGGGATCCGGCCCGCCCGCACAGCCGTCACCAGCTCCGCGTGGTCCGCCTCCGTGCGGTCGGCGTAGGCGATGGCGAACGCGGCTATCGCCTCGTCCAGTTCCGTGTTCTTGCCGCAGTAGCCGGCGATCAGCCGTGGGTCGGCGCTGTGGGAGTGGGCGCGGGCCAGCAGGGCGCCGGTCATGCGGCCGTAGTCGTCGATCTGGTCGGCGGCGAGCGCGGCGGGGTCGACGCTGCCCTTGCGGTTGCGGAACTGGCGCACCTGGAAGGGGCGCCCGTCGACGGTCGTCCAGCCGAGCAGGATGTCGCTGACGACCTGCATGTGTTTCTGTCCGAGGACGACCCGGCGTCCCTCGTGCTCCACGGCCGGTGTCTCGAAGCCGGCTGTGGCCAGGTGCGGGACGAGTGCGGAGGGGCGGGCCTCCTTCACCTGGAGCACGAGCGGCTGATCGCGGTGGTCGAGGAGCAGCACGACGTAGGACCGGGTGCCGACGCTGCCGGTGCCGACCACCCGGAAGGCCACGTCGTGCACGGCGTGCCGGGCGAGCAGTGGGTGCCGGTCCTCGCTGAGGGTGTGGACGTAGGTCGCCAGGGAGGCGGCGACCGCCGCGGCCTCCGCGTCGGGGATCCGGCGCAGCACGGGGGCCGCGTCCATGAACCGCCGTCCGCCGTCCTCGGCCGCCTCGGTCGACTTGGCCGCGAACCGGCCGCTCGTGTTGGCCCGGGCCTTTTCCGAGACTCGTTGCAGGGTGCCGAGCAGATCGTGGGCGTCGGTGTGGGAGACCAGTTCCTCGTCGGCGATGGCGTTCCATGCCTCGAGCACCGGCAGTCTGGCCAGCAGTCGCATGGTGCGCCGGTAGGCGCCGACGGCGTCCTGTGCCGCGGCCCGGCAGGTTTTCTCGTCGGCGCCGGCCTCACGTCCGGCGAGGACCAGGGAGGCGGCGAGTCGCTTCAGGTCCCATTCCCAGGGGCCGTGGACGGTCTCGTCGAAGTCGTTGAGGTCGATGACGAGGTCGCCGCGGGGGTCGCCGTAGAGGCCGAAGTTGGCCGCGTGCGCGTCTCCGCATATCTGGGTACCGATCCTGGTCATGGGTGTGCGAGCCAGGTCGTAAGCCATGAGTCCGGCGGAGCCGCGCAGGAAGGCGAACGGGGTGGCCGCCATCCGTCCCACGCGGATGGGGGTCAGCTCCGGGATCCGGCCGGCGTTGGAGGCAATGACCGCGCTGACGGCGTCGGGGCGGGCGGCGTCCACGTCGAGGGTGCGATGCACGTCACGTGGCACGCTCGTCCGCAGCGCCTTGCCTTCCGCCTTGGGCGAGCCCTGTCGCGGCCACTCGGCGAATCCGCGTACCCGGGGCAGTCGGCCGCTCCCCCGCTCCGCCGCGGCCGCCATCGCGGCCGGCACCGCGGCCGGCACCGCCTGTGCCGCCACGCCTGCCGCCATTTCCGCACCGGTTCCGGTCACCGCGACCGCCTCCCCCGAACAACGAGCACCGAGCAACGAACGATCAACGATCAACGAACATTGGACGCCGAGCACCGAACATCGAACGCCGAGCACGAAGCACCGCTCACCACGCACCGTGCGCCGTGCGCCGAACTGGCGTCCGCACGAACATCAACTCGTGCAGACCGTACAGCCGGTGGCCGTCACGCGTCAGACCCTGTGGATAACTCCCTGTGGGCAGGCACACCCTGCAGTGGGCGCCGGGACGAGAGCTTGGCGAGAGCTTCCTCACACGAGAATCACGGGAGGAGCACGGGAGTACTGCGAAAGGCAGTCGTACATACGACTACGGGCCCATCGTTTTCACGATGGGCCCGTAGCCTCTGTGTGCGCGAGGGGGGAGTTGAACCCCCACGCCCTTGCGGGCACTGGAACCTGAATCCAGCGCGTCTGCCTATTCCGCCACCCGCGCATTGGGTGTGTCTTCCGGTCCTTCCCTTTCGGGCTGGCCCCTTCCGACACCCAGAACATTAGCACGTCGTACGGGGTGGGTTCACATCCCTTCCCGGCGCCCCGGCCCGCACCCGGCCGCCTCACCTGCCGGTGTCCGTGCCCGCGTTGCGGGCGTCGGCGCACGTATCGAGGAGACACGGTTCACGTATCAACCTCGTACCGGTCCCGGCCGTCTGCCCAGGAGGCGGACCGGGTCCACAGCCGGGTGCGGGACACTGGTCTTCACTCGCCTCTACGATCCATGGCAGGAACCGGCTGATCGCCCGACGCGTAGATACGATCAGTGAGCAGAGCGAGCAGTACGCGGTAGGACAGAGCAAGGCAACGCAAACGGCAGGGACGGAGGAGGTGCCCCATGGGAGTCCTGAAGAAGTTCGAGCAGCGTCTCGAAGGTCTGGTGAACGGCACCTTCGCCAAGGTCTTCAAGTCCGAGGTCCAGCCCGTGGAGATCGCCGGCGCACTCCAGCGCGAGTGCGACAACAACGCGACGATCTGGAACCGCGACCGGACCGTCGTACCCAACGACTTCATCGTGGAGCTGAGCGCGCCCGACTACGAGCGCCTGAGCCCCTACTCCGGGCAGCTGGGCGACGAGCTGGCCGGCATGGTGCGCGACTACGCGAAGCAGCAGCGCTACACGTTCATGGGCCCGATCAAGGTCAACCTGGAGAAGGCCGACGACCTCGATACCGGTCTGTACCGGGTGCGCAGCCGCACCCTCGCCTCCTCCAGCAGCCAGCAGGCGCCTCAGGCGCCGCAGGCTGCCGGCGGCTACGGCGGTGGCCAGCCGGCCATGCCGGCCGGTGCGCCGCCGATGCCGTCCGCGCCGCCGCCCGGCGCCCGCGAAGGCGGATACGGCTACCCGCAGCCCGCCGGCCAGCGGCCGGCGGCCGCTCCCGCGAGCGGCGGGCGCACCCGCTACTGGATCGAGATCAACGGCACCCGCCACCAGATCTCCCGCGCGACGCTGGTGCTGGGCCGCAGCACCGATGCCGACGTGCGGATCGACGACCCCGGCGTCTCGCGCCGGCACTGTGAGATCCGGACCGGAACGCCCTCGACGATCCAGGACCTCGGCTCCACCAACGGCATCGTGGTGGACGGGCAGCACACCACCCGCGCTACGCTCCGCGACGGCTCGCGGATCGTCGTGGGCAGCACCACCGTTATCTATAGGCAAGCCGAAGGGTGAAGCGGGGGCATGTCAGAGCTGACCCTCACGGTCATGCGGCTGGGTTTCCTGGCCGTACTGTGGCTGTTCGTGATCGTGGCCGTGCAGGTCATCCGGAGCGACCTGTTCGGTACGCGCGTCACCCAGCGCGGATCGCGTAGGGAGGCCGGGCGCCAGCAGCAGGCCTCCCGGCAGCAGGCCGCCGCCGCGCCCCCGCCGCAGCGCGCTCAGCAGCGTGCGCAGCAGAGCGGCGGCCGGCGCGGGCGCAACGCCCCTTCCAAGCTGGTGGTGACGGAAGGCACACTGACCGGCACCACGGTCGCCCTGCAGGGCCAGACGATCACGCTGGGCAGGGCGCACGACTCCACGATCGTGCTGGACGACGACTACGCCTCCAGCCGCCATGCCAGGATCTACCCGGACCGCGACGGCCAGTGGATCGTCGAGGACCTGGGCTCCACCAACGGCACCTACCTGGACCGGTCCCGGCTGACGACCCCCACACCGATCTCGCTGGGCGCGCCGATCCGCATCGGCAAGACCGTCATCGAGCTGCGGAAGTAGTGCTACATCATGAGTGAGCGCGAGCGGAGCGAGCACGCAGCGGCAGGCCGCCACCCGGCCGCCGGCGCGCTCCCGACCGGAGGGTGGGCAGTGTGGCTCGACACGACCGGCTGTACCCGGAACCGACGGGCGAGGTGGGCATGACTCTGTCCCTGCGCTTTGCCGCCGGATCGCACAAAGGCATGATCCGGGAGGGCAACGAGGACTCCGGTTACGCCGGTCCGCGGCTGCTCGCGATCGCCGACGGCATGGGCGGTCAGGCAGCCGGCGAGGTCGCGTCCTCGGAGGTCATCTCCACCCTGGTCACGCTCGACGACGACGTGCCCGGCTCCGACATCCTCACTTCCCTCGGCGTCGCCGTGCAGCGCGCCAACGACCAGCTGCGCGCCATGGTCGAGGAGGACCCCCAGCTCGAGGGCATGGGCACCACGCTGACCGCGCTGCTGTGGACCGGGCAGCGGCTCGGGCTGGTGCACGTCGGCGACTCACGCGCCTATCTGCTGCGTGACGGAGTTCTCACGCAGATCACCCAGGACCACACGTGGGTGCAGCGGCTCGTGGACGAGGGCCGGATCACCGAGGAGGAGGCCACCACGCATCCGCAGCGCTCGCTGCTGATGCGCGCCCTCGGCAGCAGCGAGCACGTCGAGCCCGACCTGTCGATCCGCGAGGTGCGGGCCGGTGACCGCTATCTGATCTGCTCCGACGGCCTGTCCGCCGTCGTCTCCCATCAGACGATCGAGGAGACCCTCGCCAGCTATCAGGGCCCGCAGGAGACCGTGCAGGAGCTGATCCAGCTCGCGTTGCGCGGCGGCGGCCCCGACAACATCACGGTGATCGTCGCGGACGTGCTCGACCTGGACACCGGTGACACCATGGCCGGGCAGCTGTCCGACCAGCCGGTCGTGGTCGGTGCCGTCGCCGAGAACCAGCACCACCTGCACGACAACGGCATCATGCAGACCCCGGCCGGCCGCGCCTCCCACCTGGGCCGTCAGGGCCGTGGGCACGGCGGCGGCGGCGAGTTCGGCCCGCCCGGTTCCGGCGACACCACCGGATACGTCCCGGCCGGCAGCTTCGACGACTACGCCGACGGCGACTTCACCAAGCCGGGCGGCGGCCGCAAGTGGCTGAAGAGGTCCCTCTACAGCGCCCTCGCCCTCGCCGTGGTCGGCGGCGGCCTGTACGGCGGCTACCAGTGGACGCAGACGCAGTACTACGTCGGCGCCCAGGGCGAGCACGTGGCGCTGTACCGCGGCATCAGCCAGGACCTGGCCTGGGTGTCGCTGTCGAAGGTGGAGAAGGACCACCCCGAGATCGAACTCAAGTACCTGCCGCCGTACCAGCAGAAGCAGGTCAAGAACACGATCGCGGCGGGCGGTCTGGCACAGGCCCAGGAGAAGATCCAGACGCTGTCGGTGCAGGCCTCCGCCTGCAGGAAGCAGGCGGAGCGCGCGGCCGCGCAGAGCGCGGACGAGAAGAACACCAAGGACCGGATCAAGGCCTCGGGCGCCACGGGAACCACTCCCAGCGCCTTCACGTCCAAGGCATCACCGACGCCGAACCCATCGGCGTCCCGGACGTCCCCGAACTCGCCCTCGAAGTCTCCGTCCGCGACCGCCACTCCCAACCCCGGCCCGAGCCTCTCCGAGGATGAGCAGAAGGTCGTCGATCAGTGCGGCAAGCAGTAGCCCAGCCGCGAGAGGCCCTGTCACACGATGAGCAGTACGACTAACTCGCCGACGCATCACACGTCCACGATCGGCGCGATCGGCGCGCCGAGCCGCCGCAACACCGAGCTGGCCCTGCTGGTCTTCGCCGTGGCCATCCCGGTGTTCGCCTACGCCAACGTGGGCCTGGCCATCGACGACCGGGTCCCCGCCGGCCTGCTGAGCTATGGCCTCGGCCTGGGTCTGCTGGCCGGGGTCGCCCATCTCGCCGTACGGAAGTTCGCGCCGTACGCCGACCCGCTGCTGCTGCCGCTGGCCACCCTGCTCAACGGGCTCGGCCTGGTCTGCATCTGGCGCCTGGACCAGTCGAAGCTGCTCCAGCAGATCCATGTCGCGGGCGGCAAGGCGACCAACCAGCTGCTCTACACGGCGATGGGCATCGCGCTGTTCGTCGTGGTGCTGGTCCTCCTCAAGGACCACCGCACGCTCCAGCGCTACACCTACATCTCCATGGTCGGCGCGCTGGTGCTGCTGCTCCTGCCGCTCGTCCCGGGCCTCGGCCTGAACGTGTACGGCGCGAAGATCTGGATCCACGTCGGCAGCTTCTCCATCCAGCCCGGTGAGTTCGCCAAGATCGTCCTCGCGATCTTCTTCGCCGGTTATCTGATGGTGAAGCGGGACGCGCTCGCGCTCGCCAGCCGCCGCTTCATGGGGCTCTACCTGCCGCGCGGCCGTGACCTCGGGCCGATCCTCGTCGTCTGGGCGATGTCGGTCCTCATCCTGGTCTTCGAGACCGACCTCGGTACGTCGCTGCTGTTCTTCGGCATGTTCGTGATCATGCTGTACGTCGCCACCGAGCGGACCAGCTGGATCGTCTTCGGTCTGCTGATGTCGGCGGTCGGCGCCGTCGGTGTGGCGAGCGTCGAGCCGCACGTGCAGCAGCGTGTCCAGGCCTGGCTCGACCCGATGAAGGAGTTCAAGCTCAGCCGCCAGGGCGTGGCGGGCCACTCCGAGCAGGCGATGCAGGCCCTGTGGGCGTTCGGTTCCGGCGGCACCCTGGGCACCGGCTGGGGCCAGGGCCACTCCGAGCTGATCCGGTTCGCGGCCAACTCCGACTTCATCCTCGCCACCTTCGGCGAGGAGCTGGGCCTGGCCGGCATCATGGCGGTCCTGCTGATCTACGGCCTGATCGCGGAGCGCGGTGTGCGCACCGCGCTCGCCGCCCGCGACCCGTTCGGCAAGCTGCTGGCCATCGGCCTGTCCGGCGCCTTCGCGCTGCAGGTGTTCGTCGTGGCCGGCGGTGTGATGGGTCTCATCCCGCTGACGGGTATGACCATGCCGTTCCTCGCGTACGGCGGTTCCTCCGTGATCGCGAACTGGGCGCTCATCGGCATCCTGATCCGGATCAGTGACACCGCACGCCGCCCGGCGCCCGCCCCCGCCGCCAACCCCGACGCCGAGATGACCCAGGTGGTCCGCCCGTCATGAACAAACCCCTGCGCCGGATCGCGATCTTCTGCGGCCTCCTCGTGCTGGCCCTGCTGCTCCGCGACAACTGGCTCCAGTACGTCAAGGCCGACTCCCTGCGCACCGCGCCGGACAACCGCCGGGTCGCCATCGAGCGCTACGCCTCCCCGCGTGGCGACATCATCGTCGACGGCAACCCGATAACCGGCTCCGTCGAGGCCAAGAGCGGCGACTTCAAGTACAAGCGCACCTACAAGGACGGGCCCATGTGGGCCCCGGTGACCGGTTACTCCTCGCAGGCCTTCGACAGCAGCCAGCTGGAGAAGATCGACGACGGCATCCTCAGCGGCACCGACGACCGGCTCTTCTTCCGCAACACCCTCGACATGATCACGGGCAAGCAGAAGCAGGGCGGCAACGTCGTCACCACGCTGAACGCGGCCGCGCAGAAGGCGGCGTTCAACGGTCTGAAGGCGCAAGGGGGCAAGGGCGCTGTCGTGGCCCTGGAGCCGTCCACCGGCAAGATCCTGGCGCTGGCCTCGTACCCGTCGTACGACCCGTCGTCCTTCGCGGGCAGCTCCATCGACGTGGACTCCAAGAACTGGACCAAGCTCCAGAAGAACAACGACCCGGCCGACCCGATGCTGAACCGGGCGCTGCGCGAGACCTACCCGCCCGGCTCCACGTTCAAGGTGGTCACCGCGGCGGCCGCGCTGGAGAACGGGCTGTACACCTCGGCCGACACCGCGACGAACTCGCCGCTGCCGTGGATCATGCCGGGCACGACCACCCCGCTGAAGAACGAGGGCAACATCCCCTGCAAGAACGCCACGTTGCGGGCCGCCCTGCAGTACTCCTGCAACTCGGTCTTCGGCAAGATCGGTTCCGATCTGGGCAACGCCAAGATGCTGGCGGAGGCAAAGAAGTTCGGCTTCGACTCCCCGCAGGACACGCCGGTCCGCGCCTACCCCTCGGTGTTCTCCGACGGCATGAACCAGTCGCAGACCGCGCTGTCCTCCATCGGCCAGTACAACACCGCCGCCACCCCGCTGCAGATGGCCATGATCGCCTCCGCGGTCGCCAACGACGGCAAGCTGATGAAGCCGTACATGGTGGACAAGCTCCAGTCGTCCAACCTGGACACGCTCACGCAGACCCAGCCGGAGGAGCTGAGCCGCCCGCTGTCCTCGCAGAACGCGCAGATCCTGCAGTCGATGATGCAGACGGTGGTCGAGAAGGGCACCGGTACGAACGCGAAGATCGACGGCGTCACCGTCGGCGGCAAGACCGGTACCGCGCAGCACGGCGTGGCGAACAGCGCGAACCCCTACGCCTGGTTCATCTCCTTCGCCAAGATGCCCGACGGCAGCTCGCCGGTGGCGGTGGCCGTGGTCATCGAGGACGGCAGCGCCAACCGCGACGACATCTCCGGTGGCGGTCTGGCCGCACCGATCGCCAAGAGCGTCATGCAGGCGGTCATCAACTCCAAGAAGTGACCACACCTGCCCCAGAGGGTGAGGCCCGTCACATCACCTTCACATCGTTGCACGTTGCGATACCGGTCCTGTATCGGGTTACGGGCTTGGCCAGGTCACACAAAGCGAGCCGGGTACGGTAGGCCCGGACGGCAGCCTCCGGCCGCGCACGAGCGTGTGCGGCCGAGACCGACGGAGAGGGCTGGTAGGTAGCTATGGAAGAGCCGCGTCGCCTCGGCGGCCGGTACGAACTGGGCCAGGTGCTCGGTCGTGGTGGCATGGCGGAGGTCTACCTCGCGCATGACACCCGCCTGGGCCGCACCGTGGCAGTGAAGACCCTGCGCGCCGACCTGGCACGCGACCCTTCCTTCCAGGCCCGGTTCCGCCGGGAGGCCCAGTCGGCCGCCTCGCTCAACCATCCCGCGATCGTCGCGGTCTACGACACGGGCGAGGACTACATCGACGGGGTCTCGATCCCGTACATCGTGATGGAGTACGTCGACGGCTCCACCCTCCGTGAGCTTCTTCACTCCGGCCGCAAGCTGCTGCCCGAGCGCGCCATGGAGATGACCATCGGCATCCTCCAGGGCCTGGAGTACGCCCACCGCAACGGCATCGTCCACCGCGACATCAAGCCGGCCAACGTCATGCTGACGCGCAACGGCCAGGTCAAGGTCATGGACTTCGGCATCGCCCGCGCCATGGGCGACTCCGGCATGACCATGACCCAGACGGCGGCGGTCATCGGCACGGCCCAGTACCTCTCGCCGGAGCAGGCGAAGGGCGAGCAGGTCGACGCCCGTTCGGACCTGTACTCGACCGGTTGCCTCCTCTACGAGCTGCTGACGGTACGGCCGCCCTTCGTGGGCGACTCCCCGGTGGCCGTGGCCTACCAGCACGTACGGGAGGAGCCGCAGTCCCCGTCGGTGTTCGACCCCGAGATCACGCCGGAGATGGACGCCATCGTCCTGAAGGCACTGGTCAAGGACCCGAACTACCGCTACCAGTCGGCCGACGAGATGCGCGCCGACATCGAGGCCTGCCTGGACGGCCAGCCGGTCGGGGCGACGGCCGCCCTGGGCGCGGTCGGCTACGGCGGCTACCCCGACGACCAGCCGACGACCGCGCTGCGGCCGGAGCAGGGCGGCGCCGCGGCGACCACCATGCTCCCGCCGATGAACCCCGACGACGGCGGCTACGGCTACGACGAGCGCCCCGACCGCCGCAGCCGGCAGCAGAAGAAGTCCAGCACCTCCACGATCCTCCTGGTGGTCGCGGGCGTGCTGATCCTGATCGGCGCGATCCTGATCGGCAAGTGGGCGTTCAGCGGGAGCAGCGGGAACCAGTCCTTCGACGCCCCGAACTTCGTCGACCACACCTACGCCGAAGCCCAGAAGATGGCGGTGAACTCCGACCTGAAACTGGCCGCGCCCACCCGCAAGCCCTGTGACAACGAGCCGAAGGGCTCGGTCTGCTCCCAGGACCCGGCGGCGGGCTCGCAGGTGAAGAAGGGCGACACGATCACGCTGGTGGTCTCCACGGGGGCACCGAAGGTGGCGGTTCCCAGCGTCCTCGGCAAGACCTTCGACGACGCCAAGGCACTGCTGGAGGGCGACCAGTACAAGTTCAACGTCGTGCGGAAGGACCAGGTCTCCTCCGAGCAGGCGGGCACGGTCCTGGACCAGGACCCGAAGCTGGGCCAGGAGGTCCAGAAGGGCTCCACGATCACCCTCACCGTCGCCAAGGCGGAGGAGAAGGTGACCATCCCCGGTGACCTCGTCGGCAAGTCCTGTGACGACGCGAAGAACGAGCTGACGCAGCTGGGCCTGTCGCCGAGCTGCAACGACTCCCCGACCACCGACCAGACCCAGGACGGCAAGGTCATCTCGACCAACCCGGGGGCGAACGAGCAGGTCGTCAAGAACACCAACGTGGTGATCAACGTCGGCAAGTTCCAGGGCGGCCAGCAGCAGGGCCAGGTGCCGAACGTCGTCACCCAGACCCTGAAGCAGGCCCAGCAGACCCTGCAGCAGAGCGGGTTCACGCAGATCCAGGTCAGCGGCCCGACCGACGACAAGGCACGGGTCATCAGCCAGACCCCGCCGCAGGGCACCCAGGCCGACCCGCGCAACACCCAGATCGTCCTGACCACCCTGGACGTCGGCGGTGGCGGCAACAACGGCGGTAACAACGGCGGCATCTTCGGCGGCAACAACGGCTGACGCCGGCCACGGCCCCGACGGAAAAGGGCCCCGGAGCAAAGCGCTCCGGGGCCTTTTCCCTGCCTCTTTCCGTGCCTCTTCAGCCCCGCAGCTCCGCCGGCAGCGTCCGCTCGCTGTCCACCTTCTCCACCCGCACCAGCTCGCCCCACACCACGTACCGGTACTCCGAGGTGAACACCGGCGTGCAGGTCGTCAGCGTGATGTAGTGGCCCGGCTTGTTCCTGCCGGACTCCTCCGGGACCTGGGAGATGACCTTGACGTTGTACTTCGAGGTCTCGGGGAGGATCGAGTAGACCTTGTAGACGTACCAGTCGTCCCGCGTCTCGAAGACGATCGGGTCGCCCTTCTTCAGCTTGTCGATGTTGTGGAACTTCGCGCCGTGGCCGTCGCGGTGGGCGGCGAGGGTGAAGTTGCCGTCCTTGCCGGTCATCGGCAACGCGGCCTTGACCGGATCGGTGTAGTAGCCGGCCACGCCGTCGTTGAGGACGTCCGTGCCCGTGCCCTTCTCGACCAGCACTTCGAGGTGCTTCATCGCCGGCACGTGCAGGAAGCCGATGCCGTCCTTGGTGTCCAGGGCGCCGGGACCGGAGTCCTTCTCCTGCGCCCAGTGCTGGCGGACCTTGTCGGCCTCCTTGTTCGCCTTGCGGTCCGCTATCACGTTCGTCCACCACAGCGAGTAGACGACGAACAGGGCGAGCAACAGACCCGCCGTGATGAGGAGTTCACCGAAGACGCTGACCGCCTTCGCGATCCGCCCGGGTCGCCGGCCGCGCCCCGCGGGCTGCGGCTCGGACGCGTCCGTGAGTTCATCGGTGCCGTCGGCGGTCGCTGCCACTGTTGTCCTCTGCCCCTACTCGCTGAGCCCTGTTCGATATGCGCTGCTCGCTGAGCCCTACTCGATGAGCGCGTCCGGCTTGCCCTCGCTGCGCGGGCGTTCCTGGACCATCTTGCCCCAGACGATCAACCGGTACTTGCTGGTGAACTCCGGCGTGCAGGTGGTGAGGGTGATGTAGCGGCCGGGCTGCGTGAACCCGGAACCCTTCGGGATCGGGTCCAGCACGCTGGTGTTGGACGGCTTGGTCACCGGAAGCGTCGACGTCACCTTGTACACGTAGTAGGTGTCCTGCGTCTCGACCACGACCGCGTCGCCGGGCTTGAGCTTGTTGATGTACCGGAACGGTTCGCCATGGGTGTTGCGGTGCGCCGCCAGACCGAAGTTGCCGGTCTTGGCGTCGGGCATCGCCGTCTTCAGCGGCGCCTCGCCGTAGTGCCCGACCATGCCCTTGTCGAGCACCTTCGCGTTGCTGACGCCCTCCGCGATCGGCGCCACCACGTCCAGCGCGGGGATGTGCAGGATGGCGAAGCCCTGCCCCGGCGCGAAGACGCCCGGGTTGCGCTTGCCGCTGGCCCAGTCGTCCTGGAGCTGATGCGTCTCGCTGCCCGCCTGCGCGTGGGCGCGGACGTTGGTCCACCACAGCTGGTAGGTGACGAACAGCAGCATCAGGACGCCGGTGGTGATGAACACCTCGCCGATGGCCCGGCTCGCGACGACGGACGGGGACGGCTTGCGCAGCCGCGCCTGCCGCCGGGCCTCCACCCGGGACAGCGGCCGGCCGGATTCCGGTGCCGTGGCGGGCGCGGTCTCCCGGCTCCCGCTGTGCCGTCCGCCGCCACGGCGCTTGGCGGCCTTTCTGCGGGCCGCACGGCCGCCGAGCGCGGGTTGGGGCGAGGAGGAGGCCGAAGAGCCCGCAGAGGCGCGTACGGGCTCGCTCTGCGGTCCCTGTGCCGGATCGGGGACCCGCAGCGCCATCGTCTCGTCGTCCGACGACGGCCGGTACGACCCCTCGTACGGCTCTTCGTATGGCGTTTCGTACGGCGTTTCGTAGGCGGGCTGGGTGCTCGCCGTGTCCCACTGCCCGAGCGCACCGGAGGCCTCGTACGACTGATCCCCGTACGAGGCATCGGTCTTGCGCTCCGGGCGCAGCGCGGTCACGCCGTGGCCCTGCCCACCACCGGGGCAAGCCCCGCCGACCTCGCCACGGCACCCTGGTCGCCGCACTCCACCAGCCAGTTGGCCAGCATCCGGTGCCCGTGCTCGGTCAGCACCGACTCGGGGTGGAACTGCACGCCCTCGACCCGCAGTTCACGGTGGCGCAGGCCCATGATGATGCCGTCGTGGGTGCGGGCGGTCACCTCCAGCTCGGCCGGGACCGTGGCCGGCTCGGCGGCCAGCGAGTGGTAGCGGGTCGCGGTGAAGGGCGAGGGCAGGCCCGCGAAGACGCCCTTGCCCCCGTGCTCGACCAGCGAGGTCTTGCCGTGCAGCAGCTCGGGCGCCCGGTCCACCACACCGCCGTACGCCACCTGCATCGACTGCATGCCGAGGCAGACGCCGAAGACGGGGACGCCGGTGGCCGCGCAGTGGCGGACCATCTCCACGCAGACCCCGGCCTGCTCGGGCGTCCCCGGGCCCGGCGAGAGCAGGACGCCGTCGAAACCGTCCTGGGCGTGCGAGGTCGACACCTCGTCGTTGCGCAGCACCTCGCACTCGGCACCGAGCTGGTACAGGTACTGGACGAGGTTGAAGACGAAGCTGTCGTAGTTGTCGACGACGAGAATCCGCGCGCTCACTGGTTGTTCACCGTCACATCGTTGAAGGGCAGCAGCGGTTCGGCCCAGGGGAAGACGTACTGGAAGAGGATGTAGATCACGGCCAGGATCAGGACGAGGGAGATCAGCGCCCTCACCCACGCGTTTCCCGGCAGATGCCGCCAGATCCAGCCGTACATGCCGTTCCTTCCGTATCCCCACGGCACCTGACTCACGCCGTACGCCACCAGACTAACGGCGCAGAGCCTCCGGTTCGCCTGCCTCCACAGGCTGGGTGGAATCCAGGTGCGCCCAGACGATCAGCCGGTGGCTGTGCCCCCATTCCGGATCGCACGTGGTCAGCGTCAGATACCTGCCCGGGCGCGGGTACCCCGACTTACGTGGCACAGGGTCGATCACCTCGACGTCCGTCGGCACGGTTTTGTAGGGCCCTTTGTCGATCCGATACGTGAACCAGGTCGTCCCGTCCGTGAGCACCACCGCGTCACCCGGCCGCAGCTGCGGGAAGTCCAGGAAGGGGTCGCCGTAGGTGCGCCGGTGACCGGCCACCGCGAAGTTGCCCTCCTGGCCGAGCCGGGCGGTGCCCTGGTAGTGGGCGAGCCCCTTGGCCAGCACGTCCCGGCCGGTGCCCTCCAGGACGGGCTTGTTCCACGTGAAACCGAACCGCGGGATGTACATGATCGCGAAGGCCTTGCCGTAGTGGTACGGCGCCGGTTCCGTCACGGTCACCGTCTTCTCGCCCGGGGTGGCGGCGGCCGGCTGCACACTCCCCTTCGACCACTGCCGGTGCAGCTGGTCGATCTGGTCGCTCATGGCGCCGTCGGCCCGTACTCCCGTCCAGAACAGCACGTAGACGACGAAGAGGACGATCAGGCCGCCGACGGTGATGCACAGTTCGCTGAAGGTCCTGACGATCACACGCACCGGCGCCTCCGGGACGGATGGCTACTGCACGGGCTTGGCGTAGTGCAGATCCACTGTGCCCGAGTAGCCGGGAAGAGTCACCGTCCCGTCGTCGGTGACTTTCCAGCCGAGGCCGTACACGTTGACGTACACCATGTAGGTCTGGATCGCCTTGCTCGCCGCGAGCGCCTGCTGGAGCTTTCCGGCGTCCCCGATCGCCGTGATCTTGTACGGCGGGGAGTAGACGCGGCCCTGGAGGATCAGGGTGTTGCCGACGCAGCGCACGGCGCTGGTGGAGATCAGCCGCTGGTCCATGACCTTGATGCCCTGGGCACCGCCCTGCCACAGGGCGTTCACCACGGCCTGCAGGTCCTGCTGGTGGATGACCAGGTAGTCGGGCTGGGGCTCGGGATAGCCGGGGAGCTTGGCGGTGGCATTGGGCGGGGCGTCGTTGAGGGTGACGGTGAGGCCGTGGCCGGTCAGCGGCTGGGTGCCGGCGCTGTGCTCCAGCCCGCTGAGCTTGCGGTCCTGCGCCTTGCTGCTGCCGCCGTCGCTCTTGGCGAGGGACTCCACGCCCGCACGCAGGGCCGCGTTGGACTCGTCCAGGTCCTTGTTCTTGCGGCTGCGCTGCTGGATCAGGTCGGACAGCTTCAGCAGGGAGCCGTCCTGCCGGATGTCGGTGCCCTTGGCCGTGTTGAAGCTGGTGAAGAAGATCAGCCCGGCGAGGGCGAAGACGGCGGCGGTGAGCACCCGCACCGGGCGCAGGCGGGCGCGCGGGCCGGAGCCCGTTGATTGCGTCCCGGGGGAGTCGGCAGAATTGCTCAACGGACCCTTATCTCCTTCAGCGCCTCGGAAGCACTACGCTAACGGACGCCCGGGGGAGCACACAGAGTCGTCATGTTGGCCCCTTGTACGCTGCCCCGAGCCCCGAACCGGTTTACCTGCGCGGCCACGCAGCGCATCGACAGGAGAGACCCTCGTGCCGAAGTCACGTATCCGCAAGAAGGCCGACTTCACGCCGCCGCCGGCGAAGCAGGCGCAGGCGATCAAGCTGACCAGCCACGGCTGGGTCGCGCCCGTCATGCTGGCCATGTTCGTCATCGGCCTGGCCTGGATCGTGGTCTTCTATGTGACCGACGGCTCCCTGCCCATCCATGCGCTGAAGAACTGGAACATCGTGGTCGGCTTCGGCTTCATCGCCGCCGGCTTCGGCGTCTCCACGCAGTGGAAGTAGCTCTCCCCAGGGCTATCCACTGAGTTATCCACAGCTGTTTTCCACAGTGGGGAAAAAGAAAGACGATCTGTGGATAACTCATCGAGTGTTGACGCCGGTGTGACTGCTCCACCGACCCTCATACATCTGTTCGCCCCCTGTCCGACCTGGGAAAACACATCCGAGTGACAGGGGGCACAGCTGTGCCCGCACGCGGTGCACAAGATCCGGCACACGCTGTGGACAACGGTTCGGTATCGGCTCCGGATCAGGTGAGCTGAGTGGTCCTGACCACGGTGAGCACCACCACGACGGCGAGGACGACCGCACAGGCGCCGTACTGGACCAGCGTCCGCTTCTCGCGCGGGGCGTGGACCATGGCGTAGCCGACGGCGACACCGGCGACCAGGCCGCCGATATGGGCCTGCCAGGCGATGTTGAAGCCCGGGGTGAAGGTGATGATCAGGTTGATCACCAGCAGGGCGACGAGCGGCCGCAGGTCGTAGTTGAGCCGGCGCATCAGCACGCCGGTCGCGCCGAAGAGGCCGAAGATCGCTCCGGAGGCGCCCAGCGAGGGCTGGTTGGGCGCGGCGAGCAGATAGGTGAGCGCGCTGCCGGCCAGACCCGAGACGAAGTACAGGCACAGATAGCGGGCCCGGCCCAGGGCCGCCTCGAGGGGGCCGCCGATCCACCACAGGCTGAGCATGTTGAACATGATGTGGGTGATGCCGCCGTGCAGGAACATCGCGGTCAGCAGGCGGTAGTACTGGCCCTCGGCAATGCCTTCGACGGGGCCGAACAGGGAGTACTGGGCCCGGCCGATCAACTCGAAGTGCTCGGTGATGCTGTCGCCCACGGCCTGCTGCACCAGGAAGACGGCGATGTTGACACCGATCAGCAGCTTGGTGAGCAGCCGGGGGTCGGCCGTCATGGTGCCGCCGGCGATCGTGCGCGGGCGGGACGCCTGCGGGGCGTGCCCCGTGCCGGAGCCTCCGCGCACGCACTCGGGGCACTGGAAGCCGACCGAGGCACTGATCATGCACTCGGGGCAGATGGGGCGGTCGCAGCGGGTGCAGCGCACGCCGGTCTCGCGGTCCGGGTGGCGGTAGCACACGGGCACGCTGTGGGAGGCGTCCTGGGTGCTGCCTTCGGCCTGGTCCATCGGTTCCCCTTGCTCGTCGTGGGCGTGCCCCCGGCAATGCCCCGCCCCGCTCATCCTTGGTACGGACGAGCGGGGCGTTTGGTTCCCCACGCTGGTTTCCCAGGAGGGGGCTGGGGCTGTGGTGATCAGCCTTCGCGCTTCTCGACGACGACCGACTCGATGACGACGTCGTCGACCGGACGGTCGTTGCGGCCCGTCTTCACGCCGGCGATGGCCTGGACGACGGCCTGGCTGGCCTTGTCGGTGACCTCGCCGAAGATGGTGTGCTTGCGGTTCAGCCACGTCGTCGGGGCGACGGTGATGAAGAACTGCGAGCCGTTGGTGCCCGGGCCGGCGTTGGCCATGGCCAGCAGGAACGGCCTGTCGAAGGACTTCTCCGGGTGGAACTCGTCCCCGAACTTGTAGCCGGGGCCGCCTATGCCGGTGCCCAGCGGGTCGCCGCCCTGGATCATGAAGCCGCTTATGACGCGGTGGAAGACGGTGCCGTCGTAGAGCGGCTTCTTCGCCTTCTCACCCGTGCCGGGGTGCGTCCACTCGCGCTCGCCCTGGGCCAGCTCGACGAAGTTGCGGACCGTCTCGGGCGCGTGGTTCGGGAAAAGCTCGACCACGATGTCGCCGTGGTTGGTCTTCAGGGTGGCGTACAGCTGCTCAGCCACGATCTGCCTTCCGTTGTCTTCGGGTGACTCCCCGATCCTCGCACGGGCGGGCTGGTACGCCGCCGAGCGGCCATGATTTCCGCGACTTCGGCCGGGAAGGCAGCGCTCGGCCCCGATTCGTGGCAGTGTCGATGGCAGGCTCATCTTGCCCGGCATTCACCCGGAATCGAGCTGAAAGAGCAATAGGCACCCATATGCCCGCCCGCACATGCCGCGCAGGCCGCCGGCAGGCATGATCCGTAAAAGGGTGGAAAGTCGAAATACCGTACGCCACCGAGGAGGAGGAACCCGTGACCCGCATCGACAGCGTGCGCGCCGCGACCGGCTCGGCGAAGGACAGCGTGCTGCACGCCGCGGAAGTGGTGGCGCCTTACGCCGACACGGCCAAGGAGCGTGCCGCGCTCTACGCGCAGGAGGCACGCGTACGGCTGGCGCCCGTGATGTCGCAGGCCGCCGAACAGGCCCGCGTGCAGTACGACGCCCGGCTCGCCCCGCGGCTGGAGCAGGCCCGTGCGCATGTGCCCCCGAAGATGGACCTGGCGGCGCAGGAAGCCGCCGTCCGCACCCGTAAGGCTGCCCGGCAGGCCGCCGAGTACTCGCGCCCGAAGATCGAGCACGCCGTGGCCGCGGCCGCCCCGGTACGCGACGAGGCCGCCGCCCGCGGCGCCGCCGCCCTGGCCGCACTGCGCGGTCAGGTCTCGGCCGAGGACATCCACAAGCTGGTCCGCAGGAACCAGCGCCGGTGCCGGGGCGCCCGTGCCGTCAAGGCGCTCGCGGTGCTGGCCGTGCTGGCCGGCGGCGCCTTCGCGGCCTGGAAGTGGTGGGACAAGCAGGCCAACCCCGACTGGCTGGTCGAGCCCCCCGCGGCGACGGAGGTCCCCGAATCGAACCGCCTCAGCTCGGTGGACGGCACCGGCACCTCCCCCCTGGACCCCGAGGTCCAGGCCAAACAGGCCGAGGAGGATGCCACGGACGAGGACCAGGACTGATCCCTCACCGCCCCGGGCCTTGTTTCCGCTGCCCCATGCCGCGTTTCACGTGAAACCACGCGGCAGACCGCCACGCCGCATGCCGCATGCCGCATGCTGTGAAAATGCCCTCCCACGCTGCGTTCCCGCAGGTGGGAGGGCATTTCGTTGGGGCCGGGCACCCGCCGGAAGCCGCTCGTGCGGGACTGCTGCAAAAAATCCCCTCTGCCCTGCATTTTCGCAGGTCAGAGGGGATCTGAAGAAGTGGAGCCTAGGGGAGTCGAACCCCTGACATCCGCCATGCAAAGACGGCGCTCTACCAACTGAGCTAAGGCCCCGGAAAGGAGCGACCGGCCGGAGGAATCGCGTCCCGGCTGGTGCCGCAGACCAGAGTACCGGGTCACCCCCGGTATCCCGCAAAAAGATTGGGGGTCCCCGCGGATGACCACTCTCCGTAAGATGCTCGGCGTGGTTCGCTACAGCGAACCGCGGTTTTCTGGGGAAGCGATGGGGAGACGCAATGGACGCCGCACAGCAGGAAGCCACCGCCAGAGCGCGGGAGCTGCAGCGGAACTGGTACGGGGAGCCGTTGGGGGCGCTCTTCCGTAAGCTCATCGAAGATCTCGGCCTCAACCAGGCCCGTCTCGCGGCGGTCCTCGGGCTGTCCGCTCCGATGCTCTCGCAGCTGATGAGCGGTCAGCGGGCCAAGATCGGCAATCCCGCCGTGGTCCAGCGGGTGCAGCTGCTGCAGGAGTTGGCGGCCCAGGCGGCGGACGGCAGCGTCAGCGCCGCCGAGGCGACCGAGCGCATGGAAGAGATCAAGAAGTCACAGGGGGGCTCCGTGCTCAGCAACACCACCCAGACCACGAGCGGTTCGGGCGCGCCGACGGTCAAGCGGGTGGTCCGGGAGATCCAGTCGCTGCTGCGCTCGGTGGCCGCCGCCGGCGACATCATCGACGCCGCGGACAGCCTCGCCCCGACCCACCCCGAACTGGCGGAGTTCCTCCGTGTCTACGGCGCCGGCCGGACCTCCGACGCCGTCGCCCACTACCAGTCCCACCAGAACTGACCCATCGGAAACAGGGGGTAGCGAGAGCAGCGGTGGGGGTAGTGGGGGCTTAGCGGTCAGGGGGATGCGCGGGGCGAGGGGGAGGAGTTACGGGCTGCCATGGGTGAGGTCTTCGCCGGCCGGTACGAGCTGGCCGACCCGATCGGACGCGGTGGCGTGGGCGCCGTATGGCGTGCCTGGGACCACCGCCGACGGCGCTATGTGGCCGCCAAGGTGCTCCAGCAGCGCGACGCCCACTCCCTGCTGCGCTTCGTGCGCGAGCAGGCCCTGCGGATCGACCACCCCCACGTTCTCGCCCCGGCCAGCTGGGCCGCCGACGACGACAAGGTGCTGTTCACCATGGACCTGGTCGCCGGCGGCTCCCTGGTCCATCTCGTCGGCGACTACGGCCCCCTGCCGCCGGCGTATGTGTGCACCCTGCTCGACCAGCTTCTGTCCGGTCTCGCCGCCGTCCACGAGGAAGGCGTCGTCCACCGGGACATCAAGCCCGCGAACCTCCTCCTCGAAGCCACCGGAACCGGCCGGCCCCGGCTGCGGCTGTCCGACTTCGGGATCGCCATGCGGCTGGGTGAACCCCGCCTGACGGAGACCAACCTCGTGGTGGGCACGCCCGGTTACCTCGCCCCCGAGCAGATGCTCGGGGCCGAACCCGACTTCCCGGCCGACCTGTTCGCCGTGGGCCTGGTCGCCCTGTATCTCCTCGAAGGCGCCAAGCCCGACGCCAAGGTGCTCGTGCAGTACTTCGCCGAGCACGGCACGCCGCCCGCGCCCAAGGGCATCCCCGAACCGCTCTGGCAGATCGTCGCCGGCCTGCTCCAGCCCGACCCGGCCGCCCGTTTCCGCACCGCCACGGGCGCGCGCAAGGCGCTCGCCGCGGCCGCGGAACTCCTTCCGGAACCCGACCTGGACGACGAGTTGATCGAGGTCTTCGACCAACTCGGCCCGCTTCCCCCCGGGTTCGGCCCCGCCGGTCCCCTCAAGCAGGCCCCCGCGGTGGCCAAGGAGCTGATCCGAGGGGCGGACAGGGACGACCCGGACGGATACGCCCCGGACGGGAACACGGACAAGGACGCGGACAGAGACAGAGCCAGGGACAGGGACGCGGACAGGGGCACGGGCGCGGGTGCCGATTCCGGCCGTACAGGTACAGGTGGCACGGAACCGACCGGCACCGGTTCCCTGTCGGACACCGGAAGCTTCCGGCTGCCGCCGCCCCAGGACCTGCCGACCCCGGCTCCCGACCCGCACGTCTTCCCCCATGGCTCCACCCGCGACGGCCCCCGCAACTCCCCCCGCCCGCACGCGGATCCGCCGCCTTCCCCGGCTGCGCCGCCGCCGTTCCTGCCGCCGCACCCGCAGCCCCAGTCCCCCACTCCCTATCCCCTCGCCCCCTGGGCCACCGATCCGTTCACAGCCGATCCGTCGGCCGGCGACCCGTCCGTCACCGCGTCGTACACCGCCCGGGAACCACAACTCCCGCCCGTGCCCCAGCAGGTGCCCCAGGCGATGGCCGGGCAGATGGCTCGGACGAGGCCTCCCGGTCACGGTCGGCGCGGCCGCCGGGCGCGCCGGGACCGGCGGCGACCCGGGCCCCCGGCCAAGGCCGCGGTACCGATCCTGCTGCTGGCGCTGGTCTGTTACGCGGTGGGCTTCTGGGCGCTGACCCGGGTGGTCTGAGTCCGCCGGGCCGCCACCGTCCACCCGCCGAGCACCAGCAGCAGGAGCGTGCCCACGCCGATCCCGCCGGCCGCGACCAGCTTCATCACGAGGCCGCCCCCGCCCCCGGTGCTCCCGCCGGTCCCACCGGTCCCGTCGCTCCCGTCGCTCCCGGTGAGCGCGGCCGCCCGGTCCTCGGCCGTGACCGTGAAGACGTCCCCCGGCACGGGCCGGCCGGCGTACTGCGGCCCCGCGTGCGCCCGCCCGGTCACCCGGACCCGCAGGGTCACGCCGAACGGCCCCCGCCCGAACGGGCCGGCCAGCTGGTCGCTGAGGTGCAGGACCAGGTAGTAGTCGCCGGCGAAGCGCACGGAGGTCACCGCGGCGGGGACGGCGAAGCGGTTGGCGTACTCCACCGGCGGGACCGGGGCGAGCACGGCGGACTTCGGGGAGCCCGTGTAGCCGGGGGCGACGTCTTCCACGTAGCCACGGACGGGGTTGTAGAGGGAGAGGTTCACAGCACCGCCGACCAGGGCGTGGCCCTGGGCGCCGCCCAGCTCGGCGGAGGCGTGCAGCTGCCGGCCCCAGTCGAGGGGCACCTTGTAGAACCGCGTCTCGCCCGGCACCAGCTCGGTACGCCACACCCCCTGGCCCAGCGTCCGGGCCGAGGCGAAGCCCGCGCCGCCCGGCCGGTCCTTCGGTGCCCCGGCGAGCGGCTCGGGCGTGGCTGAGTCCCAGGTCTGCGGCGCGGTGGGGGCACCGGCGCGCGCCGGGCGCGGTTCCGTGGCGGGCGCGATCTCCAGGTCCCAGCGCCGGGCCGGGGGCGACGCGCCGGAGCCCGCGGCCTCGAGGCGCTGGACGACCACGTAGTACGTCCCGCCGCCCTGGCACAGCGTCCGGCCGGTCTCGCGCTGCCCCAGCGCGGTGACCGGGCGCGGGCTGAGACCGGCGCCGAAGCGGGCCGAGGCGAAGGAGCAGGCTGTGCCGCTCGCGCTGCGGACCGAGACGCTGATGCCGTCGGTGGCGGAGACGGTGGCGTTCGCCGGGGGCACGGCGGTGACGGGGACGTACGCCGTGTCGGCGGCCGTGAGCCGCAGCCGGTAGTAGAGGCCGGCATCGCCTGTCAGGGAGCTGCGATAGACGTGGCCGGGCTCCAGTCGCCCGGCGTCCGTGGTGCCTTTCCCGCCCGCGACCATGCCCTCGCCGGGCGCGAAGCCGTACGACACGTCGCCGGCGGCAGCGGCAGCGGCGGCGGCCGTGGATGTGGCGCAGGGCAGCGCGACCAGGGCGCAGAGCACCGGCAGCAGGGCCAACCACCACACCGTCAGTCGCCGAAGCCCCCGCACGTGCCGGCCTCCCCAGTCGTCGCTCCGCAAGCCGTCCCGGACCGTGGCCCATCCTGCCCCGCGCACCCCCGCGTCATCCGGGGAACGCGTACGGCCGTCCGAAAAGGCGGCACCGCCCGGCAGAGGCCGTACGACGGCCTGTCGCCCCGCCCCGAACGCCTACCGCACCCCGCACGCCCCCGCAAACGCAGAACCCCGGCCGCTCGGGCGGCCGGGGTCTGTTCAGATTCTGGCGTCAGGCACTCACGAACCCGTGGGTACGGAGTCAGTCGCCTCCGTCCACAGATCCTGCTCGGCGCGATCCGCCTGGATCTGGCGGTACACGAGGAGCCCGCCGATGGCGGCCAGTGCGACCAGGAGCAGCTTCTTCACCGCGCGACCTCGTCTTTCCTTGACGTAGGGGACCTCTGGCGCCCGACTATACACACCGGCCGATATCGATCGGTGACCTGAGCCGGAGCCCAACTCCCGCCTCCGTCAGCGCAATAGGCCAGGTCGGGGCGCCGTTCCGATCGGAGGGTGATCACACCTCCACGGACGGTTACTTTGCTCCCTCTTCGCTCGCTCTCACTGCGTTTTGGGAGTTTTCCGACCCGCTTGCGGCCATCCGGGTGGTGTTCATCGGAACATCGACGCGCCACGGGCGTCGGTCCACCACTTCGCGACCCACATACACATCATGAGGAAAGTACGCAAATCGCCCAACCCGAAAGTGAGGGGTCATGGCCCAGAACAAGGTCATGCAGCTGTGGACCACCATCGTCACCGCCTTCCTCGCGCTGTGCACGGCGCTCGGACTCGTCACCACCACGACCGCCACGACCGCGGCGGCCGCACCCGGCAACGAGAGCCCCCGCACCGGCACCCCGGAACGGACGGCCCCGGCGGTCCCCACGATCCCGGCGCAAAGCCGCTGGGCCTGGTCCCACGCAAGGGCACTGCCCCCCACGATGAAGCAGCGGATCCGGGCCGAGGCCCACGGAAAGTCCCCAAGCTGCCGGCACCGGCCCCTCGACACGACGGAAGCGGAGAGCACGGCCCCTGACCACGCCTCGGCGGCACTGCTCGACTGCTGACCCGCAGCCGGCAGCACCGGAACCGCAGCCGTCTCGACGCAAAAAGGCGACTTGCGTACCTCACGAGTCGACACGGAAACAGACCCCCGGCCGGGGCCCCGGCCGGGGGTCTCGCGTTGCCGCCCCCAGTGCCCCCGTGCCCCCCGTGCTTCCCATGCCCCCCGGTCACCCGTTGCCCGTCACCTGCGGCGCGTCACCTGCGGCCCGTCATCTGCGAGCGTCACCGTCGCCACGGCCGCCCACGGCCCTCCGTACGCCTTCTGGATCCCGGCTTGCGAGCCCTATGCGGTCCCGGCCGTGAGTCTGATCGCCTGCGAGGGGCACTTCTCGGCCGCTTCCTGCACCTCCGGCCGGTCGCCCGATTCCGCGCGGCCGGGCCGTACGACGCCGTACCCGTCCTCGAACGCGAACACGGCCGGCACCCGGTGCGCGCACTCGGCGGAGCCGTAGCACACGGAGCGGTCGACGGAGACCTTCATGCGTCCTCCAGCCGTAGGCGATGCGGCTTCCAGGGACGTCACTGCCCCGCGGACCGGGCGCCGAACCGGGCTCCGCCGTCCTACCGCTGCCCACCCGCGATCGTGAGCCAGTGGGCCACCCGGCGGACCGTGGGCTCGTCGAGCAGATCGGCCATCGCCCGCACCGCCTCCGCGTCCTCGGGGCCGAGGTCGTACAGGCCTGCCTTGCCGAGGCCCGCGATCAGCACCTGGTGACGGCGGTCCGTCATGCGTTCCGCGAGCCTGGCCGGTTCGGCGGCGCGGGGCGCGGGCCCGTCGGCCGGCACTGCGGGCGACTTGGCGGCCGGGGTGTCGAAGAGGCGCCAGGCGCCGTCCTCGGGCCCCCACAGCGCGACCGTCACCTCCTCGCCGCGCGCCCGCACGGTCCGGGTCATGTCCGCGACGGCGTAGAGCACGGGAGTCCGGTCCGGTGCCTCGGCACCCACCGTCCAGGAGTCCTGCGCGGGCCCGTGGAACATCGCGACCCAGCGCGGAGCACCGGGCGGCTGCGGGCACGGGGGACGCTTCTCCATGACACTCACCCCTTCGGGAACGGCCGGCGAGGCGCACCATATCTGACGGCCCATCAGATCTCCAGAGCCCTCGAGCCCCGGACCACCGCACGCTTCTGGTCTCTTCACGACCGCCGTGGCACCCTGCCGCCCGCACCGAGGGAGGCCAAGGATGAACGAACCGAACAAACAGAAAGAAAAGGAAGAACCGGGAGAGCGGGGAGAACCGGGAGAGGGTGCGGGCGCGGGCGCGGCGTTGCGCGGGGTGCACCGCTTCCGCGCCCGCAGCGCCTACGACCGGGCGTTCGCCGCGTGCCGCTACGCGGGTGTCGGCGAGGACGCGGCCGAGGCCGTACCGAGGGACCCCGTCGGCCGGGCCGCCAATGCACTGCGGCTGTCGGCCGGCTCGCTCGCCGCTCTGGCCGCGTCCGCCCCGGACCCCGCGGCGGACGCCCGCTGCGCCCGCAACACCGCCGCCGCGGCGGCGCTGGCCGCCCAGCTGGCCGCGGCGCACGACAGCAGCGCGGCCTCCGCCTCGGCGCTGCGCGCGGCACTGGCGGCGTCCCGGGCCGCCGCGGGCGCGGCCGGCGGGAGCGCACGGGGGCAGGACCCGTCCCTGAACACCTCCGCCGAGGAGGCCGAGCGGCACGCCGTGGCCATGGCACGGGCGGCGGGCTGGATCCGGACGACCTGAACGAACACCACGACGAACACCTGGACGAACGCCTGAACGAAGAGGGAGGCCGCCGCCCGCTCGGCACCGGTCCCTCCCCTCGTGGGGACCGGTGCCGAACGGCGCGGGCCGCTCGACCCGTGGCGCGTCGGCTCGTCACGGGTCGACGATGGGAGCCGGTTCCTGCACTGGTCGCGGAATCACGCGACGGCCTCTGCAGCCGCTCCCTGTCTGTGGCGGACCCGCTCACCGGCCCTCGACGGAAGTTGGCCGAGATCCTTCGCCGCCGGGGACCGTCTTTCCACGCACGAGCCCGGTGGCCTGTCCGGACGGTGTGTGATGGCTCCGCTACCAGGCACGGATCCTGCCATCTGCCGTCGCCCACGAGGAGGTTCCGGTCTCCGGTCCACTGCTTATTCGCAGGTCAGCCGTATAGGGTGGGTTTTCCGGTCCGGACATCCAGATACGGGGGAAAGTAAAGGGGTGGGACCTTGAGTTCCGACTCAGGGGCACGCACAGCTTTCGCCGAGCGCCTCGCGCTGCTGTACAAGGAGGCCGGAAACCCTCCCCTCAAGAGCGTCGCCGAGGCGGTCGTCCGGCTGCAGCGGGTCGACGAGCGCGGGCGGCCCGTGCGGGTTTCCGCGCAGCGGATCAGTGACTGGCGCCGCGCCAGGAACGTACCGGCGCAGTTCACCGCGCTCGCCGCGGTGCTGCACATCCTGATCCCGGAGGCGCGCCGGCTGCGGCCGGGACCGGTCTCCACCGGCCTGTACGACCTCGCGCACTGGCAGCGGCTGTGGGAGCGCGCGCTGGCCGACCCGGTCGGCGACCGGCCCGCGCCGGCCGCCGAAGAGGACCGGCGGCCACCGGCCCAGGCCCCGCCCGTCGCCGGAGGCGTGTGCCCCTACCGAGGGCTCGCCCCCTACCGGCAGGAGGACGCCCGCTGGTTCTTCGGCCGGGAGCGCAGCACGAGCGCGCTCGTCGGCCAGCTTCGGGCCACGGAGCGCGCCGGCGGTCTGGTGATGCTGGTCGGTGCCTCGGGAGCGGGCAAGTCGTCCCTGCTCAACGCCGGTCTGGTGCCCGCGGTCCGGGGCGGTGCCCTCGGGGAGGGCCGGCCCGGCACGCCGGGTCCCGTGCTCCAGCTGGTCCCGGGTCCCGATCCGCTGGGTGAGCTGGTCCGCCGTATCCCGGAGCTGGGTCCGGTCGCCGCCGAGGCGCGCGAGGCCGAACAGGAGGCGACGCGGAACCCGGCGGTGCCCGGCTCCGACACGCCCCGGCTCGCCCGGGCGGCCCGCGAGGCGGTCTCGGCGTGGGCGCGCCGCGAGGCGCCCACCGGGACCGGGCCGGCACAGACCAGGCCTTCCGACAGCCGCCCCACCGACAGCCGCCCCTCCGACAGCAGGCCGTCCGACAGCCGCACCACCGACAGGCGCCCGTCCGACAGCAGGCCGTCCGGCGGCGAGCCACTCCTCGGCACCCGCCCCGTCGTCATCGTCGACCAGTTCGAGGAAGCCTTCACCCTCTGCCCCGACGAGGCGGACCGCCGTACCTTCATCCAACTGCTGCACGCCGCCTGCACCCCGCCCGCCGGCTCGGACGACCCGGCCCCGGTCGTCGTCGTGCTCGGTATCCGCGCCGACTTCTACGAACAGTGCCTCGGCTACCCGGAACTCGCCGACGCCCTCCAGCACCGGCACATGGTGCTCGGCCCGCTGACCAGCGCCGAGCTGCGCGAGGCGGTGACCGGGCCGGCCAAGGCGGTCGGGCTCGAGCTGGAGCCGGGGCTCGCCGAGCTGATCGTGCGCGAGGTGAGCGCCGACGGCCCGCGCGGGGCGCACGACGCGGGCGTGCTGCCGCTGCTCTCCCACGCCCTGCTCGCCACCTGGCAGCGCAGGAAGGGCGGGCGGCTGACGCTGGCCGGCTACCGCGCGGCGGGCGGGATCCAGGGCGCGGTCGCGGCGACCGCCGAACGCGCCTGGTCGGATCTCGACCCCGCGGCCCGCATGGCGGCCCGGCTGCTCCTGCTGCGCCTGGTCCGCCTCGGCGAGGACACCCAGGCCACACGCCGGCGCGGCACCAGGCGCCAGCTCGCGGAGGAGTCGGCGGACCCCGGCAAGACGGAGGAGTCCCTCGAGGCCCTCGTACGGGCCCGGCTGGTCACGCTGGACGCGGACACCGTGGAGATCACCCACGAGGCGCTGCTGCACGCCTGGCCGCGGCTGCGGCACTGGATCGACGACAACCGCAACGACCACCTGCTGCGCCAGCGGCTGGAGGAGGACGGCCGGGCCTGGGAGGACTCGGAGCGGGACAGCTCGCTGCTGTACCGGGGCTCCCGCCTGGAGCAGGCCCGCAGCTGGGCCAGGTCCGCCGGTGACACCTTCCTCACCCGCAGTGCGGTGGAGTTCCTGGCCGCCTCGGTCCGGCTGCGCCGGCGCTCGGTGTGGCTGAGCCGGGCCGCGGTGGCCGCGCTGGTCGTGCTGGCCCTGGTGGCGGGCGGCTCCGCGGTGATCGCCCGGCAGCAGCGGGACGACGCCGTCTTCCAGCAGGTGCTCGCCGAGGCCGACCGGGTCCAGCACACCGATCCCTCGCTGGCCGCCCAGCTGGACCTGGTCGCGCACCACCTGCGCCCGGACGACGAGGGGACGTACAGCAGGCTGATCTCGATCGTGAACGCGCCGCTGGCCACCTCGCTGCCCGGCCACACCGGCGCCGTCTACCTCACCTCCTTCAGCCCCGACGGCAAGACCCTGGCCACGGCCAGTTACGACCGGACGGTCCGGCTGTGGAACGTGACCGACCCGAGCCGCCCGAAGCCCCTCGGCAAGCCGCTGACCGGGCACACCAGCTGGGTGAGCAGCGCGGTGTTCAGCCCGGACGGCAAGACGCTGGCCAGCGCCGGCGACGACGGCACGATCCGGCTGTGGAACGTCACCGACCCCGCCCGCCCGGTGTCCCTCGGCGCACCCCTGACCGGGCACCGGGGCACCATCTACCTGGTCGCCTTCAGTCCGGACGGCCGTACGCTGGCCTCCGCCGGCGAGGACCGCACCGTACGGCTGTGGGACGTGGCCGACCCGAGCCGGCCGCGGCAGATCGATGCCCTGCGCGGCCACACCGCCGCCGTGCGCTGCGTGGCCTTCAGCCCCGACGGGCGCACCCTCGCGGCGAGCGGTGACGACGCCACGATCATGCTGTGGAACGTGGCCGATCCGCGCCACGCGAAGCGGTACGACACCGCGCTGAAGGGCCACACCGACCTCGTGCACTCGGTGGCGTTCAGCCCCGACGGGCACACCCTCGCCTCCGGCAGCGCGGACGACACCGTCCGCCTGTGGAACGTCAGCGACCCCGCCCACGCCTCCGGGCTCGGCTCACCGCTGGCCGGGCACACCGGCCCGATCTGGTCGGTGGCCTTCAGCCCGGACGGCGGCAGACTCGCCGCCGCGAGCGCGGACAGCACCGCCATGCTGTGGAACGTGACCGATCCGATGTCTCCTTCGCAGGTCGGCGAGCCGCTCGCGGGCGCCAGCGGGGAGATGTACGCCCTGGGGTTCAGCCCCGACGGGCGGACCCTCGCCACCGGCAGCGGGGACAGCAAGGTGCGGCTGTGGTCGCTGCCGACCTCGGACATCGTCGGCCGCACCGGCGCGTTCCGGCCGGACGGGCGGGTGCTGGCCACGGCGGCGCGGGACGGCACGGTCCGGCTGTGGAACGTGACGCGGCCCGGGCGGCCCGTGCCGCTGGGCGAGCCGTTCATGCGCAAGGACGACGGCCATCGTTCACCGCTGTTCTCCCCCGACGGCCGCACCCTCGCCGTTCTCACCAACAACAGCACGGTGTACCTGTGGAACGTCAGCGATCCGTCCCACGTGGTCAACGCCGGAACCATCCGCCTGCGGACGCGCTTCGCGGGGGTCGCGCTCGCCTTCAGCCCGGACGGCCGCAGGCTGGCCACCGCGTACGACGACCGCACCGTTCAGCTGTGGGACGTCGCCGCCCCCGCGCACCCCGTCGCGCTCGGCCGGCCGCTCACCGGCCACCGGGGATTCATCCAAGCGCTCGCGTTCAGCGCCGACGGGCACACCCTGGCCAGCGGCAGCGCGGACAGCACCATCCGGCTGTGGAACGTCACCGACCCCGCCCACCCGACCGCGCTCGGCCGGCTCACGGGGCACTCCGGTCCGATCAACGCGCTCGCCTTCAGCCCGGCCGGGCACGTTCTGGCCAGCGGCAGCGACGACGACACGGTCCGGCTGTGGAACGTCACCGACGACCCCGCCTCGGCGACCGCGCTGGGCACGCCGCTCACCGGCCACACCGAGGCGGTCAAGTCGCTGACGTTCAGCCCGGACGGGCACGTTCTGGCCAGCGGCGGCAACGACAACACGGTGCGGCTGTGGAACGTCAGCCACCCGTCCTCGGCGACCCCCATCGGCCAGTCGATGAGCCCCAACGCCCAGTCGGGGACGTTCCTTTCCTTCAGCTCCCGGAACAACGTCCTCGGCGTCTCCAGCGGCACTGACACGGCCCGGCTGTGGAGCCTGGACGCCGACGCGGCGATCCAGCACATCTGCTCGGTGACCCAGGGCGTCCTCACCCCGCAGAAGTGGCACGAGTACCTCCCCCGCCTCTCCTACGACCCTCCGTGCGGTCGCTGATCGGCCAACCTGCCTGCTTCCCGGCCGACTTGGCCCCGCAAGCAGCCCAATCTTGTTACCCTTGGCCATAGCCCGATCGCTGGTGCATCCCCCGTCGCCAGCGGTCGGGCCTTTTGCTTCCCGCCGAGCCCGCAGCCACGGCCAGGACGGGGCCGCCGGCCGTGCTCACCACGGCAGCCGATCCGGCGGGGAGACCGGCAGGTCCGTCAACAGCTCTTGATGTCAGCCATAGACGTCAAAGACCCCCAACCATGATCGGTTGGGGGTCTTTGCACTGGTGGGGCTAACAGGATTTGAACCTGTGGCCTCATCCTTATCAGGGATGCGCTCTAACCAACTGAGCTATAGCCCCGCCGCGCTTTGCGGTGTGTGTCCCGCGCGCTGACTCCTGAAGATTAGCGCACGACCACGTCAGTCCCAAAATCGATTGTCCGGGGACCGTCAGGAACGCCCTGGAAGGCCGGTCACTCGTCCTCCGCCAGGGTCAGCTCGATGCCCCCCACGAAGCCCGCGGAGAGGTTGTAGATGAAGGCGCCGAGCGTCGCGAGCGCCGTGGCCAGGACCACGTCGATGACCGCGATGATCGTCGTGAACGTCAGGACGTGGGGGAGGGACAGGAACGACTGGAGGTCGAAGCCGTTCGCCTCGTTCGCCCCGGTCGCCTCCGAGATCGTGCCGCCCACGGTCGAGAAGACGCCCATCGCGTCCAGGACCATCCACAGCACCGCCGCGGCGACGATGGTGCAGATGCCGAGCGCGATGGAGAGCAGGAAGCTGACCTTCATCACCGACCACGGGTCGGCCTTGGCCACCCGCAGCCGCGCCTTGCGGGTGCGCGGCGTCGTCCGCACCCCGGTGCGCGGCCTGCGTACGGCGCCGGCGGGCGCCTGTGCCGGGTAGGCCTGCGGCGGGTGGTACGGGCCTGCGGGCTGCTCGGGGCTCCGCTCATGGGGGAGCGGCGACGACGCCTGCGCCTCGTCGGCCGGGACCGGGCCTCGGGTGTCCGTCACAGTTCCCCCCTGGGGCGACGTGCCGGAGGAGGCCTTGCCCGGGTTCCCGGAGTCCTTCACCGGCTTCAGGTTGGTCGTGTGCGGGTCGGTGACGCTGCCCGCACGCGCGGCGGAGCCACGGCCGCCGCCGTCCGTTTCCGTACCCGTGGAGGTACCGGCCGATCCGGCGCCCGTGGCTCCGCTCACGATGACTCACTCCTCGTGCTACTCGGCCGAGGGCGACTCACCCTCGTCCGTACCGACGGCCTGGGCGCCCTCGGCGGTCTCGTCGCCGGCGTCCTCACCGTCGACCTCCTCCGCCTCGCGCCCCGCCTCGGCGTTACGTGCGATGCCGACCACGGCATCGCGCTTGCCCAGGTTGATCAGTTGGACGCCCATGGTGTCACGGCCCGTCTCCCTGACCTCGTTGACTCGCGTACGAATCACGCCGCCGGAGAGCGTGATCGCGAGGATCTCATCGGTCTCCTCGACGACCAGCGCACCGACGAGTGAGCCGCGGTCCTCCACGATCTTGGCGGCCTTGATACCGAGGCCGCCGCGGCCCTGGACGCGGTACTCGTCGACGGCCGTCCGCTTCGCGTACCCGCCGTCGGTGGCAGTGAACACGAACGTACCGGGTCGCACCACATTCATCGACAGAAGTTCATCGCCCTCACGGAAACTCATGCCCTTGACGCCGGAGGTGGCGCGGCCCATTGGGCGCAGGGAGTCGTCCGTGGCCGTGAACCGGATCGACTGGGCCTTCTTGCTGATCAGAAGGAGATCGTCGTCGGCCGAGACCAGCTCGGCACCGATCAGTTCGTCGTCCGAACCGTCCTCGCGCTCACGCAGGTTGATCGCGATCACGCCGCCGGAGCGGGGCGAATCGTAATCCTTCAGAGGCGTCTTCTTGACCAGACCGGACTTGGTGGCCAGCACCAGGTACGGCACCGCCTCGTAGTCGCGGATCGCGAGGATCTCGGCGATCGCCTCGTCCGGCTGGAAGGCGAGCAGGTTCGCCACGTGCTGCCCGCGCGCGTCCCGGCCGGCCTCGGGCAGTTCGTACGCCTTCGCCCGGTACACCCGGCCCTTGTTGGTGAAGAACAGCAGCCAGTGATGGGTGGTGGAGACGAAGAAGTGGTCGACGATGTCGTCTTCCTTCAGCTTCGTGCCGCGCACGCCCTTGCCGCCGCGCTTCTGCGCCCGGTAGTCGTCCGTCTTGGTCCGCTTGACGTAGCCGCCGCGCGAGACGGTGACGACGATGTCCTCCTCGGCGATCAGGTCCTCGATGGACATGTCGCCGTCGTAGGGCACCAGCATGGTCTTGCGGTCGTCGCCGTACTTCTCGACGATCGCGGCCAGTTCCTCGCTGACGATCCCGCGCTGGCGGACCGGGGAGGCGAGGATCTCGTTGTACTCGTTGATCTTCGCCTGGAGTTCGTCGTGCTCCTGGACGATCTTCTGCCGCTCCAGGGCTGCCAGGCGCCGCAGCTGCATCTCGAGGATCGCGTTGGCCTGGATCTCGTCGATCTCCAGGAGGCCCATCAGGCCGCTGCGCGCGATCTCGACGGTGTCGCTGCGCCGGATCAGCGCGATGACCTCGTCGATGGCGTCCAGGGCCTTCAGCAGACCGCGCAGGATGTGCGCGCGCTCCTCGGCCTTGCGCAGCCGGAAGCGGGTCCGGCGCACGATGACCTCGATCTGGTGCGTCACCCAGTGGCGGATGAACGCGTCCAGGGACAGCGTGCGCGGCACGCCGTCGACCAGCGCCAGCATGTTGGCGCCGAAGTTCGTCTGCAGGTCCGTGTGCTTGTACAGGTTGTTCAGCACGACCTTGGCGACCGCGTCCCGCTTGAGGACGATGACGAGCCGCTGGCCCGTACGCGACGACGTCTCGTCACGGACGTCCGCGATGCCGCCGATCTTGCCGTCCTTGACCAGGTCGGCAATCTTCTGCGCAAGGTTGTCCGGGTTGACCTGGTACGGCAGTTCGGTGACGACCAGGCACTGGCGGCCCTGGATCTCCTCGACCTCGACCACCGCGCGCATCGTGATGGAGCCGCGCCCGGTGCGGTACGCCTCCTCGATGCCCTTGCGGCCCACCACCAGGGCGCCGGTCGGGAAGTCCGGGCCCTTGATGCGCTCGATGAGGGCGTCGAGCAGCTCCTCGTGCGAGGCCTCCGGGTTCTCCAGGTACCACTGGGCGCCGGCCGCGACCTCGCGCAGGTTGTGCGGCGGGATGTTGGTCGCCATGCCGACCGCGATACCGGCCGAGCCGTTGATCAGCAGGTTCGGGAATCGGGAGGGCAGGACGGTCGGCTCCTGGGAGCGGCCGTCGTAGTTGTCCGTGAAGTCGACGGTCTCCTCGTCGATGTCGCGGACCATCTCCATCGACAGCGGCGCCATCTTGCACTCGGTGTAGCGCATGGCGGCCGCCGGGTCGTTGCCCGGGGAGCCGAAGTTGCCGTTGGAGTCCACCAGCGGCATCCGCATCGACCACGGCTGGGCGAGGCGCACCAGGGCGTCGTAGATCGAACTGTCGCCGTGGGGGTGGTAGTTGCCCATGACGTCGCCGACCACGCGCGCGCACTTGTAGAAGCCGCGCTCGGGGCGGTAACCGCCGTCGTACATCGCGTACAGCACGCGCCGGTGGACGGGCTTGAGGCCGTCCCGGACGTCGGGCAGCGCGCGGGACACGATGACGGACATCGCGTAGTCCAGGTACGAGCGCTGCATCTCCGTCTCGAGCCCGACGGGCTCGACGCGCATCACGAGTTCGCCCTCGGTCTCAGGGGTTTGCGGAGTGTTCTCGTCGGCCATTGCTGGTGAAGATCCTTCCTGGTGCGGTCAGCTGAGACCGACTCAGATGTCGAGGAAGCGGACGTCCTTGGCGTTGCGCTGGATGAACTGGCGGCGTGCCTCCACGTCCTCGCCCATCAGGACCGAGAACAGGTCGTCGGCCTGGGCGGCGTCGTCGAGGGTGACCTGGCCGAGGACCCGGTGCTCCTGGTCCATCGTGGTCACGCGCAGCTCCTCGGCGTTCATCTCGCCGAGACCCTTGAAGCGCTGGATCGAGTCCTCCTTGACGCGCTTGCCGCGCTGGCGGCCCATCTCCAGCAGCGCGTCGCGCTCGCGGTCGGAGTAGGCGTACTCGACCTCGTCGCGACCCCACTTGATCTTGTACAGCGGGGGACGGGACAGGAACACGTGCCCGGCCTCGACCAGGGGCCGCATGAAGCGGAACAGGAAGGTCAGCAGCAGGGTGTTGATGTGCTGGCCGTCGACGTCGGCGTCCGCCATCAGGATGATCTTGTGGTAGCGGAGCTTCTCGATGTCGAAGTCCTCGTGCACACCCGTGCCGAAGGCCGAGATCAGCGCCTGGATCTCCTGGTTCTGCAGGATCTTGTCGATCCTGGCCTTCTCCACGTTGAGGATCTTGCCGCGGATCGGGAGGATCGCCTGGTACTGCGGGTTGCGGCCGGACTTGGCCGAGCCGCCGGCGGAGTCACCCTCGACGATGAAGATCTCGCACTTGGTGGGGTCGTTCGACTGGCAGTCGGAGAGCTTGCCCGGCAGGGACGCCGACTCCAGCAGGCCCTTGCGGCGGGTGAGGTCCCGCGCCTTGCGGGCCGCCACGCGCGCGGTGGCCGCCTGGATGCCCTTGCGGACGATGTCCGCGGCCTCGACCGGGTTGCGGTCCAGCCAGTCGTTGAGGTGCTCGTAGACCGCCTTCTGCACGAAGGTCTTGGCCTCCGTGTTGCCCAGCTTGGTCTTCGTCTGGCCCTCGAACTGCGGCTCGCTCAGCTTGACCGAGATGATCGCGGTCAGGCCCTCGCGGATGTCGTCACCGGTGAGGTTGTCGTCCTTCTCGCGCAGCAGCTTCTTGTCGCGCGCGTACTTGTTGATCAGCGAGGTGAGCGCCGCGCGGAAGCCTTCCTCGTGCGTACCGCCCTCGTGGGTGTGGATGATGTTGGCGAACGAGTACACGCCCTCGCTGTAGCCGCTGTTCCACTGCATCGCGACCTCGAGGGACAGGCTCTTGTCCTTGTCCTCGGCGTCCAGGTCGATGACGGTGTTGTGGACCACCTCTCCCTTGCGGGAGTTGAGGTACTTCACGAAGTCGACGATGCCGCCCTCGTAGTGGTACGCGACCGACTTGACCTCGGCCTTCTCGTCGGCGCCCGCCTCGTCCGCGCCGCTGGTGGCCTTCGCCGACTCGCGCTCGTCGGTGAGCCGGATCGTCAGGCCCTTGTTGAGGAAGGCCATCTCCTGGAAGCGCCGGGACAGCGTCTCGAAGGAGTACTCGGTGGTCTCGAAGATGTCCGGGTCGGCCCAGAAGGTGACCGAGGTGCCGGTCTCGTCCGTGGCCTCGTGCTGGCTGAGGGGGGCCGTCGGGACGCCGAGCTTGTAGTCCTGCGTCCAGCGGTGGCCGTCCGTCCTGATCTCGACGGACACCTTGGTCGACAGGGCGTTCACGACGGAGACGCCGACGCCGTGCAGACCGCCGGAGACCGCGTAACCGCCGCCGCCGAACTTGCCGCCCGCGTGCAGCACGGTCAGCACGACCTCGACGGCCGGCTTGCCCTCGGACGGCACGATGCCCACCGGGATGCCACGGCCGTTGTCGACGACACGGACCCCGCCGTCGGCGAGGATCGTCACGTCGATGGTGTCCGCGTAGCCGGCCAGCGCCTCGTCGACCGAGTTGTCGACGACCTCGTACACCAGGTGGTGCAGACCGCGCTCGCCCGTGGAGCCGATGTACATGCCGGGCCGCTTGCGGACCGCGTCCAGCCCTTCGAGCACGGTGATGGCGCTGGCGTCGTAGGAGGCGGAGGCCGCGCCGGAGTCGGCGGCCGCGCCGTTCACGGGGGCCTCGGCGGCCTCGCCGTGCACGCCGGCGTCGGTGGACGGGATGTTCTCGTTGGGGTTGCCGGAATCGGCCACGAAGCGCCCTTTCTGGCACAGCACGAGCCGGGCTCGTCGGCGGGTTGCCGGAGCGGCTGCGGCATGTTGCGTTGGTAAGCCTTGATCAGCGTTGCTCAGCTTTTCCCGGGCGGTCCCCACGTTGGGGCGGGATTGGCTTCCAGTCTACCGGTAGCGCTGACATCGATGGGGGTTTGCCGGTACCTGAGTCCCCATGTGCCGCCCTCAACCGTCCTCGGCCGGGTCCCGATATACGGATGGGGTCTCCAAGCGGCTCACAGCGGCACTCAGCGCTTCGGGCCGTCAACCCTTGGCTACCGGGGGGTCAGAAGGCACGACACGCGCGTGTGGAGAGGTCGGACGCAGGCGTGACAGGGGGACGCCGGCACGGCGCGGCCCTGCCCACGAAGTGAGGTACGTCACCCGTAGGTATCGCCGGGTCCGGTGCTCCCCGGGGCCCGCAGCGGCCCGTAGCGGCGGGCCGGACCGCCCGGATTGAGCACTTTGATCATCCGCACCGTGCCGTGCCCCAGGTCGTCGTTGAGGCGGGCGACCAGCGCGGGCGCGAGGTGGCGCAGCTGCGTCGCCCAGGCAGTCGAGTCGCAGCTCACCGTCAGCACGCGCTCGTCCTCGTCGTACCGCTGCGGCACACAGTGCTTGGCCAGGTCCTCGCCGACGATCTGCGGCCAGCGGCCCATGACGCCGCCCACCGCCGCGGGTGTCTCCCAGCCGCGCTCGGTCAGCAGCCGGTTGATCGCGGCGCCCAGCGCCATGGGGTCACGGCCGTCGGCGCGCGCCCCGGAGCGCAGCCCGCCGCCGCGCCGGGCCTGCTTCTTCTGCCGTGCCGCGTCCCCACGCGCGCGTGCCTGCTCCTTCGCCGCGCGCAACGCCACGCGCGCGAGGTCGACACCGGAGGGTTCCTGCTTGTCCGTCCCCGGGGTGGGCTCGTCGGTGCTGCCGGTGCTCATTCGCGCTCCACCGTCCCGCCGGACACCGTGTACCGGGCGCCGGCCAGCACATGCGGTACGTCGTCGTCCACAGCCGCGGTGACCAGCACCTGCTCGCCGGGCGCCACCAGCTCGGCCAGCCGCTCCCGGCGGCGCGCGTCCAGCTCGGCGAAGACGTCGTCGAGGATCAGCACCGGCTCGTTGCCCTCGGCCCGCAGCAGGTCGTACGAGGCCAGCCGCAGGGCCAGCGCGTACGACCAGGACTCGCCGTGCGAGGCGTACCCCTTGGCGGGCAGCTGACCGAGCCTGAGGACGAGGTCGTCCCGGTGCGGCCCGACCAGGGTCACCCCGCGTTCGATCTCCTGCTTGCGGGCATCGGTCAGGGCCGCCATGAGCTGGCCGTAGAGGTCCTCGCGCGTGTGCGCGTCACCGGGCGCGGACGGCTTGTAGTCGAGGGCGACCGGACCGCCGCCGGGGGCCAGCTGCTCGTACGCCTTGTCGGCGAGTGGCTGCAGCGTGGCGATCAGATCGAGCCGCTGGGCGAGCAGCTCGGCACCCGCGCGCGCGAGGTGCTGGTCCCACACGTCGAGCGTGGACAGGTCCATGGACCGCCCGCCGTGCCGCCGCGCGAGGGCGGCGGTCTTCAGCAGCGTGTTGCGCTGCTTGAGCACCCGCTCGTAGTCGGACCGCACGCCCGCCATCCGCGGTGAGCGCGCTGTGATCAACTCGTCGAGGAACCGCCGCCGTTCACCCGGATCCCCCTTCACCAGGGCGAGATCCTCGGGCGCGAACAGGACCGTGCGGACGATGCCGAGGACGTCGCGGGGCCTGACCTGTGAGGACCGGTTGATACGGGCGCGATTCGCCTTGCCCGGGTTCAGCTCCAGCTCGACCAGCTGCTGCCGCTCGCCCTGCCGGACCTGCGCCCGCACGACCGCCCGCTCGGCGCCCGTGCGGACCAGGGGGGCATCGGAGGCGACCCGGTGGCTGCCCAGGGTCGCCAGATACCCGACCGCCTCGACCAGATTGGTCTTGCCCTGCCCATTGGGGCCGACGAAGGCCGTGACGCCCGGGTCCAGCGGAACCTCGGCCCGGGCGTACGAGCGGAAGTCGGCCAGCGAAAGATGCGTGACGTGCATGTCGTCCCGCCGACCTCCCTTTTTCTCCACGGCCTGGTGAAGGGCCTGCTGCCTACTTCTTCTCTACGGCGTGACCGCCGAACTGGTTGCGCAGCGCGGCGATCATCTTCATCTGCGGCGAGTCCTCCTGCCGGGAGGCGAACCGCGCGAACAGCGACGCGGTGATCGCGGGCAGCGGCACCGCGTTGTCGATCGCGGCCTCCACAGTCCAGCGTCCCTCACCGGAGTCCTGTGCATAACCGCGCAGGCCCTCCAGGTGCTCGTCCTCGTCGAGCGCGTTGACCGCGAGGTCGAGCAGCCAGGACCGGATGACGGTGCCCTCCTGCCAGGAGCGGAAGACCTCACGGACGTCCGTGACCGAGTCGGCCTTCTCCAGCAGTTCCCAGCCCTCGGCGTAGGCCTGCATCATCGCGTACTCGATGCCGTTGTGGACCATCTTCGCGAAGTGGCCCGCGCCGACCTTGCCGGCGTGCACCGAACCGAAGTCGCCCTCCGGCTTGAGCGCGTCGAAGACCGGCTGGACCTTGGCGACGTTCTCGGCGGCGCCGCCGTACATCAGCGCGTAGCCGTTCTCCAGCCCCCAGACACCGCCGGACACGCCGCAGTCGACGAACCCTATGCCCTTGGCCGCGAGTTCCTCGGCGTGCTTCTCGTCGTCGGTCCAGCGGGAGTTGCCGCCGTCCACGACCACGTCGCCGGGCTCCAGCAGCTCGGCGAGCTGGTCGATGGTCGACTGGGTGGGCTCGCCGGCCGGGACCATCACCCAGACCACGCGCGGCCCGCTGAGCTTGCCCACAAGCTCTTCCAGGCTGTGGACATCCGCGAGGTCGGCGTTGCGGTCGTATCCGATGACGGTGTGGCCCGCGCGGCGGATCCGCTCGCGCATGTTGCCGCCCATCTTGCCGAGGCCGACGAGACCGAGCTCCATCAGTTGTGTTCCTTAAGTCGCTGTGTGTGACAGGCACCTTCGTGCCGAGCCGAGCCTAAACCCGCCCCGTCACGCACAGCTGTGGGCATACGCGCTCATGCGTTACCCCACTGACCTGCGGCTTTCCCGCTTGGACAGTGCCGGGCACCCACAAGGGCAGCCGACACTGTGCACAGCTGTGGACAACCGGTCAGCCGCTGAGCCGCACCGGCATGATCAGGTACTTGTACGCGTCGTCGGCCTCGGCGTCCACCGCCGGCTTCCCGCTGAGCAGCGCCGGCTTCGTGGACGTCGTGAACGACAGCTGGGCCACCGGGGAGTCGATCGCGCTCAGGCCGTCCAGCAGGAAGGTCGGGTTGAAGGCGATGGAGATGTCGTCGCCGTCCAGCTGGGCGTCGACCCTTTCCACAGCCTGTGCGTCGTCGCTGGACCCGGCCTCGAGGATCAGCACGCCCTTCTCGAAGCTCAGCCGCACCGGCGTGTTCCGCTCGGCCACCAGCGCCACACGCTTCACGGCCTCCACGAACGGAGCCGTCTCGATCACGGCGACGGAGTTGAACTCGGTCGGGAACAGCGTGCGGTACTTCGGCAGGTCGCCCTCGAGCAGCCGTGTCGTCGTACGGCGCCCCGCGCCCTCGAAACCGATCAGGCCCTCGCCCGCGCCCGAACCGGACAGCGCCAGCGTGACGCTGTCACCGGCGCCGAGCGACTTGGCGGTGTCCAGGAGCGTCTTGGCCGGGACCAGGGCGACCGCGGAGGCGTCCGGGTTCTCCGGCTTCCACAGGAACTCGCGGACCGCAAAGCGGTAGCGGTCGGTGGAGGCCAGGGTGACCGTGTCGCCCTCGATCTCGATGCGTACACCGGTGAGGACGGGCAGCGTGTCGTCACGGCCGGCGGCGATGGCCACCTGGGAGACGGCGGCCGCGAAGACCTCGCCGGGGACGGTGCCGGTCGCGTTCGGCATCTGCGGCAGCGCCGGGTACTCCTCCACAGGCAGGGTGTGCAGGGTGAACCGGGAGGATCCACAGACCACCGTCGCCCGTACACCGTCTGTGGAAATCTCCACCGGCCGGTTGGGCAGGGCGCGCGAGATGTCGGCGAGCAGACGGCCGGAGACGAGGACGGTGCCCTCCTCGTCGACCTCGGCGTCCACGGACACGCGCGCGGAGACCTCGTAGTCGAAGCTCGACAGGCTCAGCTGGCCGTCCTCGGCCTTGAGGAGGAGGCCGGCGAGGACAGGCGCCGGCGGACGGGCCGGGAGGCTGCGTGCCGCCCACGCCACTGCCTCCGCGAGTACGTCGCGTTCCACCCGGATCTTCACCGTAAGCCGCCTCCTGCTGCTGTTGCTTCTGAGTCCTCCGACTCGGTGTCACCGCCCACTGCGGAGGGAAGGACACCGGGGACCAGTCTGACGCACCGCACTGACAGTAGGTGCCCGTCGGGGTCAAGTCGGTCCGAGAGGCAGCCGGACGCGAGACAGCGAGTTGTGCACAGCCCCCGCTTCAAAGCGATTGCCGAACTCTCTCTAGTCGGGAGTAGTAGTAGGGCCTGTGGATACCGTGGATAACCGCGTTTGCCCAGCTCAGCGGGGAAATTTTGTCCACGGGGCCTGTGGGTGGAGCCGGTGGACAACCGGGGGTTTCTGTGGAGAACAGAAAGTTCTGCACACCTCGCCCACAGCCAGAGGGCAGTTCTCCCCAGCTGCGTCCCCAGGTTTACCCACGTTTCCCACACCCCAACCCGGCACCTTCGTGTGACGCCTTTCACTCGACGCGGTGACGGGGTGCGTCGCGTTGCCGAACAGTGGACAGCGATGTGGAGAAGCCGGGATTCGCTGGGGACAACAAGCCCCAGCCTGTGGGCTGCCGGTGGACAACTTCATGCACAGCCTGTGGATCTCCGTTTCGTCCACAGCCTGTGGAGATCGTTCGTCCACGATTCCACAGGCCACTGAGCTGCGCGAATCCCCTGGTGACAGGCTCCCTGTGGACACCGTTCGGGACAACTCCACAGTCCCCAGGATGTGGACGGAAGAAACTCAGCGAATCTGTGGAGAGTGGCCGTAACCCGGCACGTAATCGAACACCAGGTGCCAAACGGGAAACGCTCCACACCTCGTCCCGCCCCCGCTCCCGCCCTGCGAAAGGGCCGCCGGAATGCCGAAGGGCGCCCCCGGGACCGGATCCCGAAGGCGCCCTCAGCGTCGGTGTGCGAGCGGCGTGAGCCGTGTGCCGGCCGTACGTCAGCCGTTCTTGATGCGGTTCGTCAGCTCGGTGACCTGGTTGTAGATCGACCGCCGCTCGGCCATCAGCGCGCGGATCTTGCGGTCGGCGTGCATGACGGTGGTGTGGTCGCGCCCGCCGAACTGCGCACCGATCTTCGGCAGCGACAGATCCGTCAGCTCACGGCACAGATACATGGCGATCTGCCGGGCGGTGACCAGCGCGCGCCCGCGCGAGGTGCCGCACAGGTCCTCCACCGTCAGCCCGAAGTAGTCCGCGGTCGCCCCCATGATCGCCGTGGCCGTGATCTCCGGGGCGGAGTCCTCGCCGCCGGGGATCAGGTCCTTGAGGACGATCTCCGTCAGGCCCAGGTCCACCGGCTGCCGGTTGAGCGAGGCGAACGCCGTCACCCGGATCAGCGCACCCTCCAGCTCACGGATGTTCCGCGAGATCCGCGAGGCGATGAACTCCAGTACCTCCGGCGGGGCGTTGAGCTGCTCCTGCACCGCCTTCTTGCGCAGGATCGCGATCCGCGTCTCCAGCTCCGGCGGCTGGACATCGGTGATCAGACCCCACTCGAAACGGTTCCGCAGCCGGTCCTCCAGCGTGACCAACTGCTTGGGCGGCCGGTCGCTGGACAGCACGATCTGCTTGTTGGCGTTGTGGAGCGTGTTGAAGGTGTGGAAGAACTCCTCCTGCGTCGACTCCTTGTCCGCGAGGAACTGGATGTCGTCGACGAGCAGGATGTCCATCTCGCGGTAGCGCTTGCGGAAGCTGTCGCCCTTGCCGTCACGGATGGAGTTGATGAACTCGTTGGTGAACTCCTCCGAGCTGACGTACCGCACGCGCGTGCCCGGGTAGAGGCTGCGCGCGTAGTGCCCGATCGCGTGCAGCAGGTGCGTCTTGCCGAGCCCCGACTCCCCATAGATGAACAGGGGGTTGTACGCCTTCGCCGGCGCCTCGGCGACCGCCACCGCGGCCGCGTGCGCGAACCGGTTGGAGGCGCCGATGACGAACGTGTCGAAGAGGTACTTCGGGTTCAGCCGCGCCGTCGGCTCACCGGCACCGCTCGCCGGCGCCGGCTGCGCGGCCAGCGGGCCGGGGGCACCGGTGGCGGGCAGGTCCGGGCGGCCGGGGCCACCGCGGTGCGCGGGACCGCCGGCCGGCTGCTCGGGCAGCTCCCGGCGCACGGGGTCACGCTGGTCGTACTCGGCCCGGGAGGAGTCGTAGTCGGAACGTCCGGAGCCGTACTCGGAACGTCCGGAGCCGTACTCGGAGCGCCCGGAGTCGTAGTCGGAGCGCGGGGAGTCGTAGTCCGGGCGGGACGGTTCGTAGTCCCCGCGGGGGCCGTCGTAGTCGCCGCGCTCGCCGCGCTGCTGCTCGTACGACGGCCGGTCCATGCCCTGCGGGCGGTAGTCCGGGGACGGCGCGCCGTAGGAGTCCGGTCCGGAGCCGTAGGCGTCCTGGGACGACGGCGAGGCGTACGGGTCGCGCTCGGGGAAGCCGAGCCGCGGCTGCTGCCAGCTGTACTCGTCCTGCGCGGGCCGCGGCCAGGTGCCCGGCTCGCGGCGCTGGAACTCGGAGGGGTAGGCCGGGCGGACGACCGGGAGCTGGTCGGCGCGGGGCTGCGGCCCGTCGGCCGGCGGTTGCTCGGCGGCGCGGTGGCGGCCGTAGCCCTCGTACGGTCCGGACGGCAGCTCCGGCTCCTCGTAGCGCGGCTTGGGCGGCTGCTGCACGGGCGCGGGGGCCGGGGGCTCGCCCGCGGAGTCGTCCACGGTGATCGCGATGCGGATGGGCCGGCCGCACTCGCGGCTCAGCGTCTCGCTGACGATCGGCGCGAGACGGCCTTCCAGTACGCCCTTCGCGAATTCGTTCGGTACGGCGAGCAGAGCGGTGTCCGCCACCAGCGCGAGCGGCTGGCAGCGCCGGATCCAGTGCTCGTCCTTCGCCTCGACACCCTGTCCGCGGCCCTCCCCGAGGAGCTGCTCCAGTACTCGCGGCCACACTGCGGCAAGATCGGCAGGTACGTCAGCCACAGGGCACGCTCTCTCACAGGTCCCACGAACGTGTGACGCGGGACGGGTCGGGGTGTACTTCGGGTGTTCGGTGGGGCAAACCCGCCGGGGCGGGGGACAAAAGAACGAATGGGAGTTCAGCCACGGTAGTCAGCGCGGCGGGTGCGGTTCAAGTTGTTGTCCCCAGCCTGTGGATAGTGTCTCTCCGTGGCCCCCGGTTTGACCGGATGGCGCAGCCCCGCGTACCGTAACCAGGTCGAGTTGTCGATGGCTGCTGCCGCCTGCCTCCGATGGGCACAGATCACTCCAGGTGATCGGGAAGCGGTGCACTCGGGCGTGAAGCGAGCTACTCGTGGGCGCACGGTGACAGCCAGGACGGCACCCGCCACACCGATTTGATTTCTGGAGCCCCCGAGTGAGCAAGCGCACCTTCCAGCCGAACAACCGTCGTCGCGCGAAGACCCACGGCTTCCGGCTGCGTATGCGCACCCGTGCCGGCCGCGCGATTCTCGCGTCCCGCCGTAGCAAGGGTCGCGCCCGCCTGTCCGCCTGATCCCGGTCAGGTCATGACATCGTGCTGCCCACCGAGAACCGGCTGAGGCGGCGCGAGGACTTCGCGACCGCGGTCCGACGAGGACGCCGGGCAGGACGCCCGACTCTCGTCGTCCACCTTCGTAGCGGTGCCACGGACCCGCACGCGCCTGGGGAGAGCGCTCCCCCGACGCGTGCGGGTTTCGTCGTGAGCAAGGCCGTGGGTGGCGCGGTCGTGCGCAACAAAGTGAAGCGCAGACTGCGCCATCTGATGCGTGACCGAGTCGCCCTGTTTCCCCCCGGTAGCCTGGTAGTCGTACGAGCGCTGCCCGGAGCGGGCGACGCAGACCATGCACAGCTGGCCCGAGACCTGGACGCCGCCGTTCAGCGGCTGCTGGGAGGGGGCGCGCGATGAAGTACCCGCTGCTGGCTCTGATCAAGCTGTACCAGTGGACGATCAGTCCACTGCTGGGGCCGGTGTGCAAGTACTACCCGTCGTGCTCCCATTACGGCTACACGGCCATCGACCGGCACGGTGCGATCAAGGGAACGGCACTGACCGCCTGGCGCATCCTCCGGTGCAATCCGTGGTCGCTCGGCGGTGTGGACCATGTTCCGCCGCGCAAGCGTCCGCGGTGGCACGAAATGCTGCGCAACGCTTGGCGCGCACGCAAGGGCGGGCCCTCCGCCGCCGAACCGGCCACCGAAGTGGAGTCCTCTTCCGGGCTTCCTTCGAGCCCGGCCGCAGAGACCTCGTCCCATGCCCAAGGAGCATGATTAGTGGACACGATTGCCAGTCTGTTCAGCTTCATCACGACACCTGTTTCATGGGTCATCGTCCAGTTCCACAAGGTGTACGGCGCGATCTTCGGTGCTGACACCGGGTGGGCCTGGGGCCTGTCCATCGTGTCCCTGGTGATCCTGATCCGCATCTGCCTGATCCCGCTCTTCGTGAAGCAGATCAAGGCGACCCGGGCCATGCAGACGCTCCAGCCCGAGATGAAGAAGATCCAGGAGCGCTACAAGAACGACAAGCAGCGTCAGTCCGAAGAGATGATGAAGCTGTACAAGGAGTCGGGTACCAACCCGCTCTCCTCGTGCCTTCCCATCCTGGCGCAGTCCCCGTTCTTCTTCGCCCTGTACCACGTGCTCAACGGCATCGCGTCGGGCCACACCATCGGCGTCATCAACGAGTCGCTGCTGGCCAGCGCCCGTAAGGCGCACATCTTCGGTGCCCCGCTCGCCGCGAAGTTCAAGGACGGCTCCGCCACCGTCCACGCCCTGGGTGCCACGGTCACCGATGTGCGGGTCGTCACCGCGGTCATGATCATCCTGATGTCTGCGTCGCAGTTCTACACGCAGCGCCAGCTGATGACGAAGAACGTCGACACCACGGTGAAGACGCCGTTCATGCAGCAGCAGAAGATGCTGATGTACGTCTTCCCGGTGATGTTCGCCGTCTTCGGTATCAATTTCCCGGTCGGTGTCCTCGTCTACTGGCTGACCACCAACGTGTGGACCATGGGCCAGCAGATGTATGTCATCCGCAACAACCCGACCCCGGGTTCCAAGGCCCAGGCCGCTTACCTGGAGCGTCTGACCAAGCACGTCACGCACCACGGCAAGATCCGTCGCCGCAGCGAGAAGACCATCGTCAAGTCGATCGTCGCCAAGGGCCGCGACCGCAACGAGTTCGAGCGCAAGTTCATCAACGCCCTGAACAAGGCCGGTCTCGCCGCGCAGACCGACGGCACCGTGGTGAAGAGCGCGGCCCAGGCCGCGGCGCAGACCGAGGACGGCACGACCACCACGGCCGGAACTGCGACCGGCGCCGCCGCGCGGCGCCAGCAGCCCAAGCGCCAGTCCAAGGCCCAGCGTCAGTCCGGCGGGTCCAAGCAGGCCGATGACTCCACCTCGCCGGAGAAGTCCGACGAGCCGCAGGACGACAAGCCCTCCGCTGCTCAGCAGCCCTCGAAGCCCGGTTCCGGCACCCGCAGCAAGGCCCAGTCCGGCCAGCGCAAGGGTGGCCCGCAGCGGCCCAAGTCCCCGTCCAAGAAGTAAGAAGGAGCCCATCCCGTGACGGAAGGCACCACCTCCGCCGCTGCCGAGGGTGCAGACACCCTGACCCGCCTGGAGCAGGAGGGTGAGATCGCGGCGGACTACCTGGAGGGTCTGCTCGACATCGCCGACCTCGACGGCGACATCGACATGGACGTCGAGGCCGATCGCGCCTCCGTGTCGATCATCAGCGACGCCGGCGCCCGCGACCTGCAGAAGCTGGTCGGCCGGGACGGCGAGGTGCTGGAGGCGCTGCAGGAGCTGACGCGCCTGGCCGTGCACCGGGAGACCGGCGACCGCAGCCGACTCATGCTGGACATCGCGGGCTATCGGGCCAAGAAGCGGGCCGAGCTGTCCGAGCTGGGCGCCAAGGCCGCAGCCGAGGTGAAGAGCAGTGGCGAGCCCGTCAAGCTCAAGCCGATGACCCCGTTCGAGCGCAAGGTCGTGCACGACGCGGTCAAGGCCGCGGGACTGCGCAGCGAGTCCGAGGGCGAGGAGCCGCAGCGGTTCGTCGTCGTGCTGCCCGCCTGATCGGTCCCCACGTCTCACCGGCCCCGTCTGTAGAGCAGACGGGGCCGAACTTTGTCAGCCTGGTAGTTCTGGTGGCCGGTGCGTGAAGCGCCGGCGCTGTACGGAAGGACGGTCCCCGTGACGGAGGCAGCGGAGCTTCCCCCCGCGCCCGAGCAGGCGCGGGAAGTGTTTGGTGATCGCTTCGCCGATGCGGTCCGCTACGCGGAGCTGCTCGCCGAGGCGGGTGTGCAGCGTGGCCTGATCGGCCCGCGGGAAGTGCCCCGCCTGTGGGAGCGGCACATCCTCAACTGCGCGGTGCTCTCGGAGGCCGTGCCGGAGGGCGTGACGGTCTGCGACGTCGGCTCTGGTGCCGGGCTTCCGGGCATCCCCCTGGCCCTGGTCCGGGACGATCTGAACATCACCTTGTTGGAGCCGCTGCTGCGGCGCACCAACTTCCTCACCGAGGTCGTCGAGCTGCTCGGCCTGAACCATGTCACCGTCGTGCGGGGCCGCGCCGAAGAGGTCCTGGGCAAGCTCCCGCCGGTCCATGTGGTGACCGCCCGTGCCGTGGCTCCGCTGGACCGTCTGGCCGCCTGGGGCATTCCGCTGCTGCGACCCTACGGTGAGATGCTCGCGCTCAAGGGGGACACCGCTGAGGAGGAGCTGAAGGCCGCGGCCACAGCGCTCGGCAAGCTCGGTGCGGTGGCGACGTCGATCCTGCATGTGGGTGAGGGCGTGGTGGACCCGCTGTCCACCGTTGTGCGCGTCGAAGTCGGTGAGAGCCCCGGCGGTGTGAGGTTCGCGGCGAAGCGGGCGAAGGCGGCTCGGTCGGATCGGGCCCGTCGGCGCCGCTGATCCGTCCTGGCGAGGAGACGTACTCCACACAAGCTGCCAAACCTGTGCAGGACGGAGTGTCGCAGAGGTCCGGTCGCAGCCGCTGTGCATCGTGTTTCACGTGAAACGTCGCTCTCTGCTGCACGGCATCATCAGTCGTGGCCGCGCTGCGGCCGAACCCCGCGACCGCAAGCCTCTCGGTTCACTCGGAGGGGCAACGGAGTTGTCCACAGAGGTGGATTTCTCCACAGAACACCAGGCCTCACTGGTTCACGACCCCGAAGACATGGGAGGCTCTGTTCATTGCGAGCCTGAAGTCGAGGAGAGTGAATCCTTGCGGTCCGACGCCAACATCGCGGGACCGATGACCGATCCGGTCCCCGGTCCCCGTACCGAGTCGATGGGGGCGGATGTTTCACGTGAAACACCGCCTCCGATGGACGACACTCCGATCGGTCGTGCGGCCCAACTGGCGGTAGAGGCTCTGGGCCGCGCCGGCGAAGGTCTGCCGCGACCGGAGCAGACCCGAGTCATCGTGGTCGCCAACCAGAAGGGCGGCGTCGGCAAGACGACGACGACCGTCAATCTTGCTGCCTCGCTGGCACTGCATGGTGGCCGTGTCCTGGTCATCGATCTCGACCCCCAGGGCAATGCGTCTACCGCCCTCGGGATCGACCATCACGCCGAAGTTCCTTCCATCTACGACGTGTTGGTGGAGAGCAAGCCGCTCGCCGAGGTCGTCCAGCCGGTACCGGACGTCGAGGGCCTCTTCTGTGCTCCCGCCACCATCGATCTCGCCGGTGCGGAGATCGAATTGGTGTCCCTTGTGGCCCGGGAGAGCCGGCTTCAGCGGGCGATCCAGGCATACGAGCAGCCGCTGGACTACATCCTCATCGACTGCCCGCCCTCACTCGGTCTGTTGACGGTCAACGCGCTGGTGGCGGGCCAGGAGGTCCTGATCCCGATCCAGTGCGAGTACTACGCACTCGAGGGCCTGGGCCAGCTACTGCGCAACGTCGACCTGGTACGGGGGCACCTCAACCCCACCCTGCATGTGTCGACCATCCTGCTCACCATGTACGACGGCCGGACGCGTCTCGCCTCCCAGGTCGCGGAAGAGGTGCGCACCCACTTCGGCGACGAGGTGCTGCGGACGAGCATTCCCCGCTCGGTCCGTATCTCCGAGGCGCCGAGTTACGGACAGACGGTGCTGACCTACGATCCAGGATCGAGCGGCGCCCTCTCGTATCTTGAGGCGGCCCGAGAAATCGCGCTGAAGGGCATCGGCATCAGTTACGACGCGAGCCAGGCCCATATCGGCGTCCAGAACGACCCAAGCATGGTGGAGGGGATCCAGTGAGTGAGCGACGGAGGGGGTTGGGTCGTGGTCTCGGCGCACTGATCCCCGCTGCCCCGACCGAGAAGACCCCGGCCCCGGCCGCGCTGGGAGGCGGCTCCACCTCTCCCGCGGCCGTTCCGGTACTGACGACCGACCGCGGGGTGGCAGCGGCGAAGGTAGCCACGCTGCCGCCCGTGGCACAGGAAACCGAGGAACCCCCGGCCGCCCCGGCCGTGGAGACGCCGGCTCCTCCGATGGGCGCGCATTTCGCCGAGATCCCTCTCGACGCGATCTCGCCGAACCCGCGCCAGCCGCGTGATGTCTTCGACGAGGACGCGCTCCAGGAACTGGTGACCTCCATCAAGGAGGTCGGTCTCCTGCAGCCCGTCGTCGTGCGGCAGTTGGGACCGGCCCGCTATGAGCTGATCATGGGCGAGCGCCGCTGGCGAGCCTGCCGTGAGGCCGGCCTCGAGGCCATCCCGGCGATCGTCCGGGCCACGGAGGACGAGAAGCTCCTCCTGGACGCTCTGTTGGAGAACCTGCACCGTGCGCAGCTGAACCCGCTGGAAGAGGCAGCCGCTTACGACCAGTTGCTGAAGGACTTCAACTGCACGCACGACCAGCTGGCCGACCGGATCGGGCGTTCCCGTCCTCAGGTCTCCAACACGCTGCGTCTGCTGAAGCTCTCGCCGACGGTCCAGAAGCGGGTCGCAGCCGGGGTCCTTTCTGCCGGTCACGCCCGCGCGCTGCTGTCGGTGACGGACCCCGAGGAGCAGGACCGGCTGGCTCACCGCATCGTGGCCGAGGGACTGTCGGTGCGCGCCGTCGAGGAGATCGTGACCCTCATGGGTTCGCGGCCCCAGAAGCCTCAGCGGCCCAAGGGCCCGCGCGCCGGCTCCCGGCTCTCCCCGGCGCTGAACGAGCTGGCGACCCGCCTGTCGGACCGGTTCGAGACCCGGGTGAAGGTCGACCTCGGGCAGAAGAAGGGCAAGATCACCGTCGAGTTCGCCTCCGTGGACGACCTTCAGCGGATCCTCGGCACCCTCGCACCGGGCGAAGGGCCGGTGCTCCCGCATGAGCTGCAGGAGGACGCGGCCGAGGACCAGGACGACTGATCCTGTCCGACCCCTCGGTCGTAGAGGACAGCGGGCCGTGTCCGGTGTGTACCGGAACACGGCTCGCTCTTTGCTTTGAGGCAGTATCGAGTGAATCGCATCGTGGATACGATGCGAAAAGGTATGGCGCATCCACCGGACACCAGCTGCATCTCTGAATGGGGAGACGGGGGCCATGCGAACGATGAGCCGCACCGGACTGGTGAGCGCGGGTCTGGGCCTCGGAGTGGTCGGCGGCTTCGTCGGCAGCCTGCTCAGGGAACGGAGCGCTCTGACAGCCGCGCGCGATGCGGCGAGCCAAGGAAGCGAGGAACAGCCTTCATGGGGCGTCGGCTCGTGCCGCTCACGTTGGACAACCTTCAGGACCTTCCCCCACGCTGCCGCTCGTGTGTCTTCTGGGAACTCGACCCTGTCAGCGGAGAAGCGGCGGTAAAGGCGGGTACGTCCGCGCTGGAGAAGGAGTCCTGGATCTCCGCCGTCCTGCTGGACTGGGGGTCGTGCGGCCGGGTGGTGTATGTCGATGACGTGCCGGTGGGGTTTGTGCTCTACGCCCCTCCCGCTTATGTTCCGCGCTCGACGGCCTTTCCTACAAGCCCGGTCTCGCCGGACGCCGTGCAGTTGATGACGGCCTTCGTCATGCCCGGCTATCAGGGACAGGGGCTGGGCAGGGTGCTGGTGCAGACGGTCGCCAAGGATCTGCTGCGCCGGGGGTTCAAGGCCATAGAGGCCTTCGGCGACGCCCGCTGGAAGGAACCCGCCTGTCTGTTGCCGGCGGATCATCTTCTGGCCGTGGGCTTCAAGACGGTCCGGCAGCATCCGACACATCCCCGGCTGCGGCTGGAGCTGCGCTCAACGATCTCCTGGAAGGAAGACGTGGAGATGGCGCTCGACCGGCTGCTGGGAGCGGTCCAGAAGGAGCCGGCGCTACGGCCGCTGTAGCCACCGGGTCAGAGGCAGGACACAAACGAATGGGCCAACCCGCACGGGTTGGCCCATTCGTGTTTCACGTGAAACGTCACTCAGCGATGAAGTCCTCGAGGTCGCGCAGGATCGCGGCCTTGGGCTTGGCGCCGACGATCGTCTTGGCCACCTCGCCACTCTGGTAGACGTTCAGGGTCGGGATGGACATGACGCCGTACTTGGCGGCGGTAGCGGGGTTCTCGTCGATGTTGAGCTTGACGATCTCGATCTTGTCGCCGTGCTCCTTGGCGATCGCCTCCAGGGACGGGGCGATCTGGCGGCACGGACCGCACCAAGCGGCCCAGAAGTCCACCAGGACGGGCTTGTCGCTCTTGAGGACTTCCTCTTCGAAGGAAGCGTCGGTCACGTGCTTCAGGTCGGCCACAGCGGGCTCCTCAACTTGTTCGTGCGGTGGGGCGGGGGGAGGGAAAGGTCAGACGGTGGCGGGCTCGGACTCCGCGTCGTCCTCGTCCGCGAGGGCGGACAGGAAACGCTCGGCGTCCAGAGCGGCGGAACAGCCGGTGCCCGCTGCCGTGATCGCCTGGCGGTAGGTGTGGTCGACCACGTCACCGGCGGCGAAGACACCGGTCAGGTTGGTGCGGGTGGACGGCGAGGCCACCTTCAGGTAACCCTCCTCGTCCAGGTCCAGCTGGCCCTTGAACAGCTCGGTGCGCGGGTCGTGGCCGATCGCGATGAACAGACCGGTCACGGGCAGCTCGGACAGCTCGCCGGTCTTGACGTTGCGCAGCTTCAGACCGGAAAGCTTCTGCTCGCCCTGGACCTCGGCGACCTCACTGTCCCAGATGAACTTGATCTTCGGGTCGTTGAAGGCGCGCTCCTGCATCGCCTTGGAGGCGCGCAGGCTGTCCCTGCGGTGGACGATCGTCACGGACTTGGCGAAGCGCGAGAGGAAGGTGGCCTCCTCCATCGCGGTGTCGCCGCCACCGATCACGGCGATGTCGTGCTCCTTGAAGAAGAACCCGTCACAGGTGGCACACCAGGAGACACCACGGCCGGAGAGGGCGTCCTCGTTCGGCAGGCCGAGCTTGCGGTGCTGGGAGCCGGTGGTGACGATGACGGCCTTCGCCTTGTGGACCGTGCCCGCGGTGTCCGTGACGGTCTTGATCTCACCGGTCAGATCGACGGAGACGACGTCGTCGGGGATCAGCTCGGCGCCGAAGCGCTCGGCCTGCGCCCGCATGTTGTCCATCAGCTCGGGGCCCATGATGCCGTCGCGGAAGCCCGGGAAGTTCTCGACCTCGGTGGTGTTCATCAGCGCGCCACCGGCGGTGACGGCACCCTCGAACACCAGGGGCTTCAGCGACGCGCGCGCGGTGTAGAGCGCCGCCGTGTAGCCTGCCGGCCCGGAGCCGATGATGATCACGTTACGGACGTCGCTCACGGCTTGATTCCTCGTCTCTGGTCTGCGTCAGTCGACCGGTGGGAGTACCTTTCGGAACTCTCACCCCACCCAACGGATCCTACGGGGCGCGCATTCCCGGTGTGTCGGGGCACACGCATACCGGGAGGGGGTGGCTGACGGACCGCCCCAGCAGACTCAGTGCCGGGCGAAGGAGTGCTGCAGGAGCACGGTCCCGGCCGTGCCGGGCTGCCGACTGATGCAGGCCGCGTCGACGATGTAGGCCGTGACGCGTGTGCTGTCGTGAGGGTCCGGAAGAACGACCAGGTAGGCGCTCTTCCCGCCGTAGGTGCCGGTCTTCGCTGCCAGGGCCTGATCGCTCCGGGGGACCGCCCGCCTGACACAGTCGGGGACAGGGATCTCCGTCTGAAGCAGGGTGTTCGCGCTCTCGGTGCTCTTCGGGGTGCTCTGCTCGCCGGTGACCCCGGACTGCTGGTGCTGACTTTCGTAGCCCCGCTGCGGTGCCTTCCTCGAGGAGGCGAGCAGATCGTGCACCTGGTTCTGGACACTGGCGCCCGAGAAGGCGCTCATGGACGGGCTCGGCGTGCTGTGCGCTGTCGAGGAGGATGTTCCGCCGGTCAGCGACTGGATCACCAGGGAGCCCGCTCCCAGGACGGCGGCAGTCAGCACCGTCCCGAGGACCAAGGACCTGCGGCGCCGACCGCGCCCGCTCTTCTTCCGTCCCGGTCCGGTCGTCGCCTGCGGGCGTCCGGCAGGGCGATCGGCCGGGAGCGATGTTTCACGTGAAACATGCCCCTCGGTGTCTGCCCTGGAGGCGCTGAGCGTTCCGGGGGCGCTGAGGAGTGCCTCGGCGGCGAGGGCGGCGTCGATCCGGGCGGCCACATCGGCCGGCATGGGCTCCACTTCCGGCGTGGACTCCAGCAGCCCGCGGATCTCCTCCAGCGAGGCATGGACGTCCGCGCACGGCTCACACGTATCCAGATGGCGCCGTATGACGGCGCTGCGGTCCTGAGGGAGAAGGCCTTCGGTGAGGTCGGAGATCTCCGCGACGTCCGGGTGCCCGGCCGTGTCGGTCGTGGAAGTCACGCTCGCCCACCTCCGCCCTTCACTACGGCTGAATCGCTCGGTCCGGTGTCCGTGGGGCACTCGCTCTCAGGCCCCGTTGCCGGTGTGACGGATGTCCCCTGCACCCGGTTCCGTCCCGGCCCGGGTTCTTTCCCGCCCCTGTCCCCGCCTCCACCGCCTTCGGGCCGTAGATGGGTGAGCAACGGCAGGAGTCTTGCTCTGCCCCGGGCGCACCGGCTCTTCACGGTCCCCGTGGGCACGTCGAGGATCCGGGCGGCCTCGGCCACGGGATACCCCTGCATGTCCACCAGGACCAGGGCGGCCCGCTGATCATGCGGAAGGGTGCCGAGTGCCTCGAGCAACTGGCGGTGGACATCGTTCCGCTCGGCCGGCGCCGAGGCCGACTCGTGCGGCTCCAGCAGCTGCTCGAGCCGCTCGGTGTCGTCGACGGGAGCCGTCTTCCGGGAGGCGGCCTTGCGGGCACGGTCCAGGCAGGCGTTCACCGTGATCCGGTGCAGCCATGTCGTGACGGCCGACTGGCCCCGGAAGGTATGGGCAGCCCGGTAGGCCGACACCAAGGCGTCCTGAACCGCGTCGGCGGCCTCCTCGCGGTCCCCCAGCGTCCGCAGCGCGACCGCCCAGAGCCGATCCCGGTGCCGCCGCACGATCTCGCCGAAGGCCTCGTGGTCGCCTTCCACGTGGCGGGTGAGCAGGTCCTTGTCGCTCACCCCGTCGTATCCGGCGCCCTCCGCCATCTGCCCCCTCCGGTCCGAGTCAGGCGTCAGCCCGTGAACTGCACTTCGCCGATGGCCTGCTTGTAGCCGGCGCCCGAATACAGCTCGGAGTCATACCCCGAGTAGGGCACAGCCGTCAGCCAGACGAGGACGTAGCGCGTCTTCATCGACTTGGTGACCTTCACGGTAGCGGTCTTGTCCGTGGTGGTGACCTTGCCGATCTGCTGCAGGGAGTCCAGCGACCCCGGTGTCAGCGAGTCGGCCGCGTACAGCTCGACCGTCGTGTGGTCGCCGGCGTAGCGCATGTCGATGGTGGCCGTGCTGACACTCTTGGCCGAGCCGAGATCGTAGACGATCCCGACGCCCGGCTTGAACGGGGCGATCGGCGGGCCTTCGTTGAAGCTCTTGGTCCGCCAGTACGTGGAGGTGTTGCCGTCGTAGGTCTTGGGGACGTCGCCCGGGTGCTGGGCATCGCCCTTGGCGATGTACTCCTGGCCGCCCTGGATCTTTATCGGTGCCGACTTGGGCTTCGAGGCACCCTCGACGCCGTCGTCCGTCTGCTGGCTCTTGTTGGTGCCGCCGGACTTGCCGCCCTGGTCCATCAGAGCGTCCGCCAGCTGCCAGCTGCCCAGACCGAGGGCGGCGATGAGGAGTGCCGACACGCCCCACTTGAGGGCCTTGCCGGTGCGGCTCTGCAGCGGGGGCGGCGGGGGTGCGATCGGCTGGGTGGCGCCGGGACGCGGCGCCTGACGGCCGTAGGTGCCCTGCTGGTAGGTCGTGCGCTGGTACTCCGGCGGGGCCGTGAACGCCGGCTCCGGCGGGCGGATGCGAGGCATCTCGCCGATCGCCTTCACCAGCTCCTCGGGCGTGGTGCACGCAGACTCGTGACGGGACGCGGTGGCCCCGTCGTTGGCGAGCGCGCGCATGGCCAGCTCGGACAGGCCCCGGTGGACACCGGCGCGCACCTGGTCGGGCGCGATGAGGCCGACACCCTTGGGGAGGCCGGACAGGCCGTACGCGTCGCTCTCGTACGGCCAGCGCTGGGTCAGCGCCGCGTACAGCAGTGCTCCGATCGCCTCGGTGTCGGTGCGCTGCGGGGTGTCTGAGCTGATGCCGCGCAGCGCGGCGTTCACGGCGAGGCCCCGGATGCGCCACTGGCCGGTCGAGGTACGCAGGACGGCGTTGGGGTTCAGCCGCAGATGGGCGAGGCCTTCGCGGTGCGCGGCAGCCATGGCGGAGGCGACCTGACTGACCATCTGGTAGGCGTCGTGCGGCTCCAGCGGTGTGGCCGCGAGGAGCGCGGTCAGCTCGGTGGCGTCGGGCAGCCATTCGTGCACGACGTAGACGAGGTCGTTCTCCTCGACGGCGTCCAGCACCTGGACGAAGCGCGGGTCGCCGAGCAGTGCGGAGGAGCGGGCGGCAGCCAGTACGGATCGGGCGCGCGTATGGTCCGCGGGCAGGATGTGGACGCCGACAGCGCGGCGGAGTTTCTCGTCGACCGCACGCCAACTGCTGAATCCGTCCAGACGGGTGACGCACTCCTCCAGTCGGTAGCGTCTGGCGAGCTTGTGACCGCTGTGCAGTTCGGGAGGCGAGGTCTTCTCTCCGGGACCGTCGATTCCGCTGCTCCCCTGCGCCTTGTCGCTGTCCTTGTCCCGCTCCGGGTTCTTGGCCACCCCGTCGGCCGTGGACTGGTCCGCCTTGGCGGTCAGCGGCTGTTCACCGCTGTTGTCTGCCACGTCGACGGCAGCCGTGCTCCGTTCCGCCACCGTCGTCCCTGCCTCCCCATCTGTTGCACGCTGTCCGACGCCGAAACCAATTGTGCCCACAGTCCGGCGCTATGCACGACACACAGCGGCGGACGATGGTTGTGCGCCTACCCCCGCCTCAGCGGCCCAGACGTCCGCGGACCATGCCCACGAGCGAGTTGAGTTCCTCGATGCGCATCCGCCGGGCGGCGACGAAGAAAATGCCGAGCAGAACGGCACCACCGACGAGCAGCGCGGCGAAGGAGCCGATGACGCCCTGACCGAGACTGTGCCCGATGCCGTAGCAGGCCGCGCCGCTGAGCAGGGCCGCCGGTACGGAGGCGATGCACAGCCGCGCGTACGTCCGCAGCACCCGGGCACCGTCCAGGTCGCCGCCCAGGCGCTTGCGCAGCCTGCGCCAGGCGACGCCCACACCGATCGCGTAGGCGAGCCCGTACGCGGCGGCCATGCCGGCGACCGCCCAGCGGGCGGGCAGCGCGAAGTAGCAGAGCGCCGAGGCGCCCGCGTTGACGACGGCCACGATGACCGTGTTGTAGAAGGGGGTGCGGGTGTCCTCGTAGGCGTAGAAGGCGCGCAGGACGACGTACTGCACCGAGTACGGGATCAGGCCGAGGCCGAAGGCCATCAGCATGTAGCCCATGTTGGTGGCCTCGCCGGTGCCCGAGGAGCCGAAGATCAGCGTGCACATCGGGATGCCGAGCGAGAGGAAGCCGAAGGCGATCGGGACGATGGCGACGGCGGTGGTCCGCAGGCCCTGGGAGATGTCGTCGCGGACCGCGCCCACGTCGCCCTCGGCGGCCGAGCGCGAGATGCGCGGCAGCAGGGCGGCCATCAGGGACACCGTGATGATGGCCTGCGGCAGACCCCAGATCAGCTGCGCGTTGGCATAGGCGGCGAAACCGGTGCCGGCGACGTCGGAGTCCTTGCCGGCCGCCGTGGACAGCTGGGTGACGATCATGGCGCCGGCCTGGTTGGCCAGGACGAACAGGACCGTCCACTTGGCGAGCATCGCCGCCTTGCCGAGGCCGTGGCCCCGCCAGTCGAACCGCAGCCGGATCCGGAAACCCGTCTCGCGCAGGTACGGGATCATCGCCAGCGCCTGGACGACCAGACCGAGCAGCACGCCGATCCCGAGCAGGCGCTGACCCGCGGGCGGGATGTTCGTGACGGTCATGTGGGAGTTCGCGGCGGTGCCGTAGACCCAGATGAACATGCCGAGCGTCACGATGATGACGATGTTGTTCAGCACCGGGGTCCACATCATCGCGCCGAACTTGCCGCGCGCGTTGAGGATCTGGCCCATCACCACATGGATGCCCATGAAGAAGATCGAGGGCAGGAAGTAGCGGGTGAAGGTGACGGCGACGTCGTTGGCCGCCGGGTTGGAGGCGACCGGGTTGGACAGCAGGCGCACCAGCAGCGGTGCCGCGAACATCGCGAGTCCGGTCAGCGCGGCAAGCGCCACCATCACCAGGGTCAGCAGCCGGTTGGCGAAGGACTCGCCGCCGTCGTCGTCCTCCTTCATCGCCCGCACCAGCTGCGGCACGAAGACGGAGTTCAGACCGCCGCCGACGGTGAGGATGTAGATCATTGTCGGCAGCTGGTAGGCGACCTGGAAGGAGTCGCCGAGGAAGCCGAGGCCGAGCGCCGAGACGATCAGCGCGGAGCGGACGAAGCCGGTGAGGCGGGAGACCATCGTGCCCGCCGCCATCACGGCGCTGGACTGGAGCAGGTTGGCCGCCTTGCCGCCCTTCTTCGCGGGCGCGGCGGAGGGCGCGGCGGAGGTGGCGGGCGTGGCGGAAGCAGCGGGCGCGACAGGGGCTGCTGCTGCTTCGGGCCCCGCGGAGCCGTGCGGCACGGCGGGATCCGGCGCCACGGCCGGGGTGGGCACCGGCGACTGTGCCGGGTTGCCGGGCGCGCCCGGATACGCCCCGGGGTACGGGGTGCCCTGCTGCGGGCCCTGGCCGTATGCCGGCGGGTACTGCCCTGCCGGACCGTAGCCGCCCTGAGCGGCGGCCGGCCCGGGGAAGGACGAGGGATCCGCCGGAGCGTGCCCGCCGCCCTGCTGCTGGTCCTTGAAGAGGTGCGCGAAGGCGTCCGGCTCGTGGTACTCCTCGCCGGAGTGCGTGACCAGGTCGTCCACGCCCACGAACTGGGTCGTGCGCGGGTTGTCGCCGTAGGGCAGGTACGGGTTCGCGCCCTCCGGCTCCGGTGCCGGTGTCTGCGCCCACACCCGCGGGTCGGGGGCGTAGGGGGACTGGGCGGGCGGCGCGTACAGCGGCTGCTGCTGGTCGTAGCTGCCGGGAGGGGGCGGCGGGTGCGCGGCACGGTCGTAGAGCGCCTCGGCGACCGGGTCCTGGGCGGCGAGGTCGTGTGCCCGGTAGGGGTCCTGGTCGTAGGCGTCCTGGAGGTACATGTCCGCCGCGGGCTGCGGCGGTACCTGACCGGGCTCCGGCGGCGTCTCGGGGTAGCCCGAGCCGGCCGCGCCCTGGCCGCGATCACCGTCGTACGGCGCGTTCATGCTTACCCCACCTCATCGTCCCTGGCCCACCGGCCATGACATCGCTCAACGGTCCACTCTCTCACCCGTCCCGGACGGGTCGGCGTTTTCCGGTGCGGTGTCCGGCGCAGGGTCACTCGGCTGCTGCGGGTCGTCTGCCCCGGTGCGGGAATCGGATTCCTCCGGTTCCCGCGGGAGACGATCCGCGGGTGCGTCGGGGTTCCCGGGCTCGTCGGCGCCGTCCTCCCCCGCCGTGTCCGGGCCGTTCCCCTCGGCCTGACGGGCGGCCGCGCGCTTGCGCTGGGTGTACATCCGGAAGCCGGCGAGGACGAGGAGGAGCACGCCGCCGCCGATGACCAGCATCACGGTGGGCGTGACCTCGGTGACCTTCACATCGAAGCTGACGGCGTCGCCGTACTCCTGGCCGTCCTCGGTGTACAGCTGGGCGACGACCGTGACCCGGCCGTTGGCGTTGGCCGAGGTGGCGAACTTCACGGACTGGCTGTGCCCGCCGGAGACGGACACGGGCTGCTCGGAGTAGGCCTTGCCGCCGATCTTCAGACGGGTCGGCATGGTCGAGGTCAGGCGCAGGATCAGGTGGCCGGCGGGCTGGACGAGATTGTTCTGGACGGTCACCGGGATCGTGGCGCTGCGGCCGGAGAGCTTGGTCTCCGACTTGTCGATCAGCTTGACCTGGGCGGACAGCTCGTCGAGCCATGCCTCCACGCCGTTGCGATAGCTCTCCGCATCCCCGCTCCTGCCGCGCCAGGACGTGGACATCTCGCGGTTTATGGCCCGCCCGAACGGCGTGACCACACGGGAGCGGTCGGTGAGGATGACCTGGAAGTTGTCGAGCTTGTCCTGGGTGCGCGCGATCTGCTCGAACGCCGTCGTCGGCAGTTCCTGCCGGCGCAGCGAGGAGGGGTAAGCCTGCGACGACGGGATCTGCGTGGTGGCGTTCGGGTCGGGCTTGTCCTTGGCCGCCGAGGTGAGGTCCTGGGACTGGGACCAGTTCGCACCCTCGAGCGCCTTCAGCGCCGCGGCCATCGCCTGGGCCTGGCTCGCGGTGGGCATGCGCTGGGGGGCGATGACGATGCTGCGCTGCTTGTCCGTCTGCGCGTTCACCTCGAGGCTCTGCGCCAGGAACTCCTGCACGGCCAGCGTCGTCGAGTCCGCCTTGGTCAGATCGCCTTCGAAGGCCGTGGAGAGCCGGGCGTCGGAGACCACCGCCGTGGTGCCGCCGCCGACCGGCCGGGCGGCGGAGGGCGTGTACGGCAGCCCGGCGGTCTCCTGGAGGCTGTCGCTGCCGGCGATCACACGGTCGGCTCCGGCGGAGGTCGCGACCTTCATGATCGACGGGTCCACGGCGCCGTCCACCGGCCAGGCGAAGTCCGTGCTCGGTGTGACATGGAGCACGGTCTTGACGGTGGTGGCGGCGACGTCGGTGGCGTCCTTGAGGTGGCTGAGCGAGCCGGTGACGCTGGTGCCGTTGTGCGCGAGGGACGCCAGGTCCGGGTCGCCGAAGGGCAGCGCGACGACCTCCTTGCCCGCCACCGCGTCCTGCAGGTCCGCCAGCCACTGCTTGGCGATCGCCTGATGATCCTTGGGGCCGGGCGTGGTGGTGCCGTTGTCTCCCGGGAGCCGGTAGTTGCCGGTGGCCATCGCGTCCACCGAGGCCAGCAGGTCCGGGTCGATCACCCAGGTGACGTCCAGGTCCTTGCCCAGATCGACCATCTGCGCCAGCCGCCCGCCCGGCGCCAGCTCCTTGGCCAGGTCGTCGTTGTGGAACACCGGCGTCTGCAGCTCACCGGCTCCCGTCTTGGCCGTCATGTGGACCGTGGAGATCAGCGGCCACAGGAACGTCGTCTTCGTCTTGGTGTCGGCGTCCGACGGCTGATACGGCAGGAACGTCCGCTGGATGCCGAGCACCTGGTCCCAGGGCTGGGCCGAGGTCTGGCCGGACAGCGCGACCCCGAACTCGTAGACGCCTGCATCGCCGAGGTCGAGCTTGTCCATGGGGACCGAGATGCTGAAGTGCTCCGCGACGCCCGGGGCCAGCGTGGCGAACTTCTCGACGTACTTGCCGCCGACCTCGGTGCCGGAGTCGCCCTGCACATCGTCGGAGTGCTGGGCCACGGCGTCGATCGCCGAGCGGGTGTCCAGCGGGGGGCCCACTCGCAGGCCCACGTGGGCGCCGGTGACGGCCTGCTTGCCGTTGTTGGTCACCGTGCCGGACACGGTCAGCGTGTCGCCGTCAGTGGGGGCATTGGGGGTGAGGGAGTCCAGGGCCACGGACACCGGGTCGGAGGAGTCGGCCTGGGCGGGCGCCGCGGCGGGCAGCTGCAGCAGAGCAGCCAGCAGGGGCGCCCCGGCGAGCAGCGCTCCGGTGCGCCGCAGCCAGCGGCGGGCAGGGGAGGCACTGGTTGCCTGGAAGTCAGCCGCCTCGGCCACGCGCTCGCCCGTCCCTCGTCGTCAGTGGTCGTCGGAATGTGCGTCCACGCATGGTAACGAGGCGCGCTGAGGGTAAGTGCCGCGGTCTCCGTCACAAGATCGAAGAACTGCGGCGACCTGTCCTCTATATCCAGTATCGAGGGGAGAGCTCCGTACGCCGCAAGAGCAGTTCTTGCGTGGGTATGCCGATACCTGTCCACGACCTCTTTCACCGGCCCACCCGCGACCTTCACCGGGCCGCCCCTCGATGAAATGAAGGACACCCTGGCCGCCGGGGCACGTACCCTCTTCTGTTGTGCCGAACCCCAACGAAGACACTCCCTCTGCCCTGAGCCAGGCGCAGCAGCGCGCGGTCGCCGAGCTGCTGCGGGTGGCCCCGGTCGCCGACGATCTCGCCCGCCGATTCCAGGAGGCCGGGTTCTCCCTCGCCCTGGTCGGCGGATCGGTGCGCGACGCGCTGCTCGGCCGGCTCGGCAACGACCTGGACTTCACCACCGACGCTCGCCCCGAGGACGTACTGAAGATCGTCCGGACCTGGGCGGACGCGGTCTGGGAAGTGGGGATCGCCTTCGGCACCGTCGGCGCGCACAAGGATGGCTACCAGATCGAGATCACCACCTACCGGTCGGAGGCGTACGACCGCACCTCGCGCAAGCCCGAGGTGTCGTACGGCGACTCCATCGAGGAGGACCTGGTCCGCCGGGACTTCACGGTCAACGCGATGGCCGTGGCGCTGCCTCAGAAGGAGTTCATCGACCCGCACGGTGGTCTGGAGGACCTCGCGGCCCGGGTGCTGCGGACCCCGGGCACGCCGGAGGAGTCGTTCTCGGACGATCCGCTGCGGATGATGCGGGCCGCCCGGTTCGCGGCCCAGCTGGACTTCGTGGTCGCCCCCGAGGTCGTCACCGCGATGACGGACATGGCCGGGCGTATCGAGATCGTCTCGGCCGAGCGGGTCCGGGACGAGCTGAACAAGCTGATCCTCTCCGCGCACCCGCGCAAGGGGCTGTCCTTGCTCGTCGATACCGGGCTCGCCGACCATGTGCTGCCCGAGCTGCCGGCGCTGCGTCTGGAGCGGGACGAGCACCACCGGCACAAGGATGTCTACGAGCACACACTGATCGTCCTGGAGCAGGCGATCATGCTGGAGCAGGACGGTCCCGACCTCACGCTCCGGCTCGCCGCGCTGCTGCATGACATCGGCAAGCCGCGCACGCGCCGCTTCGAGAAGGACGGCCGGGTCTCGTTCCACCACCACGAGGTGGTCGGCGCCAAGATGACCAAGAAGCGCATGACCGCCCTGAAGTACTCCAATGAGCTGGTGAAGGACGTCTCGCGGCTGGTCGAGCTGCACTTGCGCTTCCACGGCTACGGCACCGGGGAGTGGACGGACTCAGCGGTCCGCCGCTACGTCCGTGATGGAGGTCCGCTGCTGGACCGCCTTCACAAGCTGACCCGCTCGGACTGCACCACCCGCAATAAGCGGAAGGCGGCCGCGCTGTCCCGGACCTATGACGGCCTGGAGCAGCGCATCGCCGAGCTTCAGAAGCAGGAGGAGCTGGACGCCATCCGCCCGGACCTGGACGGCAACCAGATCATGGAGATCCTGGGCCTCGGTCCCGGTCCGGCCGTCGGCAAGGCGTACAAGCACTTGCTGGAGCTGCGTCTGGACAACGGCCCGATGGAGCACGACGCGGCGGTGGCGGCGCTCAAGGAGTGGTGGGCCGAGCAGAGCTGATCTCTGGGGCGCCGGAACGGTGATGTTTCACGTGAAACATCCCGTCCAGGCCGTGGACGCCGAGGGGCGGTGTTTCACGTGAAACACCGCCCCGCCGCACATTCGAGTGCTACTTGTTGTCTCCCAGGCAGAGGACGAAGGAGTCGCTGCCTTCCTTCCACTCGATGGCCGCGGTCGTTCCCTGGACCGACTGGCAGGCGAGCTGGGACAGGCTGGTGCCGCCGTCCTTCTTGAGCACCTTGTAGTCCGCCTTCGGGTTGCTGCAGTCCAGCTGCTGGATGTCCGGGGAACTGCTACTCCCCTTGTTCGTCAGGCAGTCGCCGACAGCCAGCTTCGTGGTGTCGTCGCTGTTGTGGAAGTACCAGCCGCCCGCTATGACGATGAGGCCGACGACGATGCCGGCCTTGCGCAGGTGCTGCCTGAAGCCGCGCTTCGGCTGCTGAGGAGGCACCGGTGCATACGGTGCCGCGCCCGGCTGGGGGAACCCGGGCTGACCCGGCTGCTGCGGGTAGCCGCCCTGCGGAGGGTACGGGGCCTGGGGCTGGCCGTACGCCTGCTGGCCCTGTGCAAATGGGTTCTGGCCCTGGGGCGGCGGAGTCGTCACTTGAGGGTCCCCCTAGGAGAGTTGGTGAGCAGCGCACATAAGTGGCGCGTAAGACGCACGTAAGTTACCGGGCTCCACTGACACTCCTGTAGTCCAGGGGGACTCTGTGGCTCTGATGTGACACTCAGCGGAGTTCAAAGCGGCCCATAGCGCCAGCAACCGCTCCGTAGATCACAGCGACCGTGATGACCAGCGTCGCCGAGCGGCCGTCCGGTGGCAGCATCAGGGCGGCCACCGCGGCGGCACCGACGAAGGCGACGTTGAACAGGACGTCGTAGACGGAGAAGACGCGCCCGCGGAAGCCGTCGTCCACCGAGGACTGCACGACCGTGTCGGTCGCGATCTTCGCGCCCTGTGTGGTCAGGCCCAGCACGAAGGTCGCGACCAGCATGGGGCCGACGGCGAATGGGAGGCCGAGGGAGAGTTCCAGGACCGCGGCCGCCGCGGCGCACACGGCGATCCAGCGTCCTGGGCCGAGCCGTCCCGCAGCCCAGGGCGTCACCACGGCCGCCGCGAAGAAGCCGGCGGCCGACGTGCCCAATGCCAGCCCCAGCAGCCGCAGTCCGGCATCCGGGGTCGAGGCGAAGGCGTAGCGGCACAGCATCAGCAGCATGACCAGCAGGGCGCCGTAGCAGAACCGCAGCAGCGTCATCGCGGCGAGCGCCCAGGCTGCCTCCCGGCGTGGCGGTGCGGCGAGGTGACGTGCGGCCGCCACCAGGTCGCGGGCGGTGCCGGCGAGCGCCGTCGCCAGATGGGGCTGGACCAACTCGGGGTCCGGCCCCAGCTGCCCGGGCGCGAGGCTCAGGGACGCGAGCGCCGCGCACAGGTACAGCAGGGCTCCCAGCAGCACCACCGCGGCGTCGGAGTCCGCAACCACCAGTCGCACGACGAAGGCGAGGCCGCCGCCCGCCGTCGCGGCGAGCGTACCGGCGGTCGGCGAGAGGGAGTTGGCCATCACGAGGCGCTCATGGTCGACAACGCGCGGCAACGCGGCGGACAGGCCCGCGAGGACGAAACGGTTGACGGCGGTCACGCACAGCGCCGAGACGTAGAAGAGCCAGTCCGGGACGTGGGCGATGATCAGCACGGCCGTCGCCGACGCCATCAGAGCGCGCAGCAGGTTGCCGTAGAGGAAGACCTGCCGGCGCCGCCAGCGGTCCAGCAGGACGCCCGCGAAGGGGCCGACCACAGAGTAGGGGAGCAGCAGCACAGCCATCGCCGAGGCGATCGCCGTGGCCGAGGTCTGTTTCTCCGGGGAGAACACGACGTACGCGGCGAGCGCGATCTGGTAGACGCCGTCGGCGCCCTGGGACAACAGGCGGACGTACAGCAGACGTCGGAAGTACCGAAAACGCAGCAGGACGCGCAGGTCACGCACGACGGGCATGCTGCACAGCCTCACATATGCGGAAGGTCCCCGGGTCGGGAAACCCGGGGACCTTCACAGCCCTGGCAGGAGCGCTTGCGTGCGAGCCGGCGCGCCGCGCTGTGTCGAGCTAGCGCGCCGCGCTGTGTCGAGCTAGCGCTCGACCTCACCGCGGATGAACTTCTCGACGTTCTCGCGGGCCTCGTCGTCGAAGTACTGGACCGGCGGGGACTTCATGAAGTACGAGGACGCCGACAGGATCGGGCCGCCGATGCCGCGGTCCTTGGCGATCTTCGCGGCGCGCAGGGCGTCGATGATGACACCCGCGGAGTTCGGGGAGTCCCAGACCTCGAGCTTGTACTCCAGGTTCAGCGGGACGTCACCGAAGGCGCGGCCCTCGAGGCGGACGTAGGCCCACTTGCGGTCGTCCAGCCAGGCGACGTAGTCGGACGGGCCGATGTGGACGTTCTTCTCGCCGAGGTCCCGGTCGGGGATCTGGGAGGTGACGGCCTGCGTCTTCGAGATCTTCTTGGACTCCAGGCGCTCGCGCTCGAGCATGTTCTTGAAGTCCATGTTGCCGCCGACGTTCAGCTGCATCGTGCGGTCCAGGATGACACCGCGGTCCTCGAACAGCTTCGCCATGACGCGGTGCGTGATGGTGGCGCCGACCTGGGACTTGATGTCGTCACCGACGATCGGGACGCCCGCCTCGGTGAACTTGTCCGCCCACTCCTTGGTGCCGGCGATGAAGACCGGGAGGGCGTTGACGAAGGCGACCTTGGCGTCGATGGCGCACTGGGCGTAGAACTTCGCCGCGTCCTCGGAGCCCACGGGCAGGTAGCAGACCAGGACGTCGACCTGCTTGTCCTTCAGGACCTGGACGACGTCGACCGGCTCGGCCTCGGACTCCTCGATGGTCTGGCGGTAGTACTTGCCGAGGCCGTCGAGGGTGTGGCCGCGCTGGACGGTGACACCGGAGGTGGGCACGTCGCAGATCTTGATGGTGTTGTTCTCGGAGGCGCCGATCGCGTCCGCGAGGTCGAGGCCGACCTTCTTGGCGTCGACGTCGAAGGCGGCGACGAACTCGATGTCGCGCACGTGGTAGTCACCGAACTGCACGTGCATCAAGCCGGGGACCTTGGACGCCGCGTCGGCGTCCTTGTAGTACTCGACTCCCTGCACCAGCGACGCGGCGCAGTTGCCCACGCCGACGACGGCTACGCGAACCGAACCCATTCCGGTTGCTCCCTGTGTGTACGAGTGAGGCCCCGAGTGGGACTCACGTGGCGGTGTCGCCGGGCGTATCCGTCCGGGGGGTCTCCCCGGGACGGGGCAGGCCGCCCGTCGATCCAGTGGTGGTGTCCTGCTGAGCGGACTCCCCGGATGCGGTACCCCTCAGGTCCCGCCCGGCCCGCTCGCTCTCGATGAGCTCGTTCAGCCAGCGCACTTCGCGCTCCACGGACTCCATCCCGTGGCGCTGGAGCTCGAGTGTGTAGTCGTCGAGGCGCTCTCGCGTGCGCCCCAGAGAGGTGCGCATCTTCTCCAGGCGCTCCTCCAGGCGGCTGCGCCGGCCCTCCAGCACGCGCATACGTACATCGCGTGACGTCTGCCCGAAAAAGGCGAACCGCGCGGCGAAGTGCTCGTCCTCGTAGGCGTCGGGCCCGGTCTGCGAGAGCAGCTCCTCGAAGTGCTCCTTCCCCTCCGCCGTCAACCGATAGACGATCTTGGCGCGGCGGCCGGCGAGCGGAGCGGCGAGGGCGTCCTCATGGGTGTTGCCCGGTTCCTCGATCAACCAGCCGTTGGCGACCAGCGTCTTGAGGCAGGGATACAGGGTCCCGTAGCTGAACGCACGGAACACCCCCAGGGACGTGTTGAGGCGTTTGCGCAGCTCATAGCCGTGCATCGGGGACTCGCGCAGCAGGCCGAGCACGGCGAACTCGAGGATGCCGGAACGTCGGCTCATCGTCGCCTCCTCTCGGTCCCGCAGATGCTCCCGCGGGTCTCTACAGTGCCTCTCAGCGTATTTATCTCGCGCTGATGTATCGACTCGATACATCTCGACGATAGAACGGCCTACCCCTGGCGACAAGGGGGACGACGGTGAACGGGATCACATCGACGATTCGTACGATGCAAGTTGCCTGTTTTGGGGTGAACTTCAGGGCTCGGCGGGTTTTGGCGATGCGTAGTCTGTGCGGCATGCACATCACCGGGAACCGCGTGACGTCTGGGGAGCGTCATCGTCCCCGGTGCAGTACGGGTGAATGCAGGACCGACCACATCCGTACTCCGGGGGGACCGGAAACCAGCCGCCGTTCCAGGCGCGCACGGGTGCGCCTGCCCGAGGAGTAATCGTTCGATGAGCGAGCACCGTCGCAAACCGCCGCAGCCGCAGGAAGGCGGACGTGCCGCGGCCCGACGTGGTCAGTCCGGCTCGTCCTCCGGCCGCCGAGCGACACCGCGAGGCGACACCGGGTCCCCTGCCGACTCCTATGGGTCCAGTTCCTATGGGTCGGACAACGGTCCGGGAGGTGAGGAGCGCCCCTACGGCGGCCGTGCCGAGGCCCGCCGGGCGGCGCAGAGAGGCAGCCGCCGCAGAGGCGCCGACAACACAGGTCCGGGTGGCCGGCGCGGCGGCCCGGGTGGTCCGAGCGGTCCCGGGCGCGGCAGAGGCCGCGCGACGACCGCGCCTGGCAAGAAGAGGTTCATCGACTACCCCCGGTCCGGCAAATACGGCTGGCGCCGCTGGATGCCCTCCTGGAAGCTCGTCACCGGGCTGTTCCTCGGCTTCGTCGGCAGCCTGGTCGCGCTGGTCGGCGTCGGCTACGCGATGGTCTCGATCCCCAGCGAGAACGACGCGGCCAAGTCCCAGAACAACGTCTACTACTGGGCCGACGGCAGCCAGATGGTGGCCACGGGCACCGGCGTCAACCGCCAGAACGTCAGCATCGACCAGATCCCCGAGGCGATGCAGTGGGCCGTGATCTCGGCCGAGAACAAGAGCTTCTACCAGGACTCGGGTGTCGACCCCCAGGGGCTCCTGCGCGCCGTGGTCAACATGGCGCGGGGCGGCCAGACGCAGGGTGGTTCGACGATCACCCAGCAGTTCGTGAAGAACACCTACCTGAGCCAGCAGCAGACCCTCACCCGTAAGTTCAAGGAGATGTTCATCTCCATCAAGGTGGGGACGAAGCTCGACAAGAAGCAGATCCTCCAGGGTTACCTGAACACCTCGTACTTCGGTCGCGGTGCCTATGGCATCCAGGCGGCGGCGCAGACGTACTACGGCAAGAACGCGGTGGACCTCCAGCCGAGCCAGTGCGCGGTTCTCGCGGCGCTGCTCAAGGGCCCGACGTACTTCGACCCGGCCGGCAACGCGGACCTCGACCCGTCGGCGACCCAGAAGGCGAACACGGCACGGTCGCAGGCGCGGTGGAAGTGGATCCTCGGGCAGATGCACGACGACCATCACCTCACCGACGACCAGTACCGGACCGCCATCGCGAAGTACCCCGTGCCAGACGGCCGCAAGGCGACCCGGGGCATGACCGGCCAGATCAGCTACCTGGTGGACACGGCGAAGAAGTACGTCCTCGCGCACTCCGACATCACCGAGGCGCAGTTCGACCAGGGCGGCTACCAGATCAGGACGACCTTCAAGAAGGACAAGGTCAACGAGCTGGCCGCGGCCGTGAAGAAGGTCCAGAAGGAACGCCTCGATCCGAAACACCGTGAGCTGGACAAGTACGTCCAGTTCGGTGCGGCCTCGGTGGTGCCCAAGGACGGCGCGATCGTCGCTCTGTACGGCGGTGACGGATACGAGAACGGCCACTTCACGAACAACGCCGACACCTCTGGTGTCCCGGTCGGTTCGACGTGGAAGCCGTTCGTCCTCGCCGCGGCGATGGAGTACGGGACCTACAAGACCGAGCCGCAGGGCATCTCCCCGCTGAGCAAGTACAACGGCAACGATCACCTCAAGGTGACCAAGCCTGACGGGTCGTACTATCTCAACAAGGACAACTCGTACTTCTTCCAGAACAACGAGAGCAACTACAAGTGGGGCTACATCACCCTGCGCAAGGCGATGGAGCAGTCCATCAACACACCGTTCGTGCAGCTCGGTGTGGATGTGGGGCTGACGAAGGTCCGGGACGTCGCCAAGGCGTCCGGGATCCTCGACGACAGCTTCTCGACCCTGAACCCGTCCTTCGCCATCGGTACCTCGACCCCGAGCGCGATCCGTATGGCCGACGCGTACTCGACCTTCGCCGCGTCCGGTCAGCACACGGACCCGTACTCGGTGACCTCGGTGAAGAAGGACGGTCAGGAGCTGCCCGGCTTCACCAAGCCGAAGATCAGCTCGGCGATGCCCGACAACGTGGCGAACAACGTCACGGACGTGCTGCAGAACGTGATCCAGAACGGTACGGGTCAGAACGCCAAGGCCCTGGGCCGTACGGCGGCGGGCAAGACCGGTACCACCGACAGCAACAAGTCGGCCTGGTTCGTCGGCTACACCCAGCAGCTGTCCACCTCGGTGGCGATGTTCCGTGAGAACCCCAAGGACCACGAGCTGCTGTCCATGAACGGCACGGCCGGCGTGGAGTCGATCCACGGTGGTGACATCCCGACGTCGGTGTGGACCGAGTACATGAAGGCCGCACTGAAGAACGCCAACGACCCCGGCTTCCCGAGCGCCACAGAGATCGGCAAGATCCAGGACGAGGCGGGTGCTCCCACCCCCACCCCGACCCCGACCATCACGCCGAGCCAGACGGCGACCCAGTCGCCGAGCCCGACGCCGAGCGCGACGAACACGTCCCCGTCCCCGACGGCGAGCGACACCTGCCAGTGGAGCTGGGGCAACAACTGCAACGGCAACGGCAATGGCAACGGTGGTACGGACACGGGTGGCACCACCGGAGGAACCTCTCCGACACCGACTCCCACGGATACGACCGGTAACGGCAATTCGCGAGGGAACGGCAACGGAGGCATCTTCGCCGGGCCGACCGGCTAGCAGCCGGGCCTGCCGGTTGGTGGTCCTATCACCCACCGCGGGTGTTTCACGTGAAACATGGGCCGCCGCACCCAGGAGGTGTGGCGGCCCTCGGCTTTTTCCTAGACAGGTACGGCAGGATGTGCCCCATGCCCAGTGCAGAGAAGACGCCCGCGAGCGTGCACGAGCCCGAGCCCGTGCGGTCCGCGGTGGCAGAGCCGGTGCAGCCGACCAGGGAGGACGAGGTCGCCGCGGCCGGCAGTGAGCTGATCGGCGGTCCCCTGGGGCGGCGTGCCCTGCTCGGGACCTCCTGGTGGACCCCCGTACGGATCGTCGTGCTCGTGACGATCGGCATGTTCGCCCTCGGCCTGGTCCAGAAGGCGCCGTGCTACCACAGCGCCTGGTTCTTCGGCGCCAGCTCCCAGTACACCAAGGCCTGCTACTCGGACATCCCGCACCTCTACCAGGGGCGCGGTTTCGCCGACCATCTCGTGCCGTACTTCGACAAGCTCCCGGACGACATGTCCGGCGGCATGGGCTACCTCGAATACCCGGTGCTGACTGGCGTGTTCATGGAGGTGGCCTCCTGGCTGACTCCGCACAGCGGCACGATCCAGTACCAGGAGCAGTGGTACTGGTTCGTCAACGCGGCCATGCTGCTCGTGTGCGCGGTCATCATCGCCGTCTGCGTGGCCCGCACCCACCGCCGGCGCCCCTGGGACGGCCTACTCGTCGCTCTGGCGCCCGCCGTCATGCTGACCGCGACCGTCAACTGGGACCTGCTGGCCGTGGCGCTCATGGCGGCCGCCATGCTGATGTGGGCCCGGAGCCGTCCCATCGCCTTCGGTGTCCTCCTGGGCCTCGCCACGGCCGCCAAGCTCTATCCCGTGTTCCTGCTCGGCCCCCTGCTGGTGCTGTGCTGGCGGGCCGGAAAGTGGCGGGAGTTCGTCCAGGCCACGATCAGTACGGTGCTGGCCTGGGTCGTGGTCAACCTGCCGGTGATGATGTTCGCCTTCCAGGGCTGGTCGAAGTTCTATACGTTCAGCCACGACCGGGGCGTCGACTTCGGCTCCTTCTGGCTGATCTGGGCGCAGAACTCCAGCAACCCGCCGTCGACCGGCTTCGTGAACACCGCCGCCACGGTGCTGGTCCTGCTGTGCTGCCTCGGCATCGCCGCGCTGACGTTCATCGCCCCGCGCCGGCCCCGCTTCGCCCAACTGGCCTTCCTGGTGGTGGCGGCCTTCATCCTCACCAACAAGGTCTACTCCCCGCAGTACGTCCTGTGGCTGGTGCCGCTTGCGGTCCTCGCCCGGCCCAAGTGGCGCGACTTCCTGATCTGGCAGGCGTGCGAGCTGGCCTACTTCATGGGCATCTGGATGTACCTCGCGTACACGACCAGCGGAGACGCCCACAAGGGGCTGCCGACGACCGGCTATCACTGGTCGATCGTGATGCACCTGGCGGGCACGCTGTACCTGTGTGCCGTCGTCGTACGCGACATCCTCATGCCGGAGCGGGATGTGGTGCGCCGGTCCGGTGACGACGACCCCTCGGGCGGGGTGCTCGACGGCGCGGAGGACGTTTTCGTACTCGGTGCGGCGGCTCATCCGCCCCGGCACGCGGCCCACTTCGAGGGGCCTCAGGTGGACTGGGGCAGGCAGCTGCCGCCCTCCTCGGAGAGCCGTTCGCTCTGAGCGAACGACCGACCGCCCCTGGCGAAAGAGCAGGAAGAAGGCCGTACACGCACCTCGCGTGTACGGCCCTTTCGTTGTTCCGGGTCAGGCTCAGCGGTCCACGATCCGGTCGAACTGGGTGGTGGTGTGCCGCAGATGGGCCACCAGCTCGTCGCCGACCTTCGGCTCCGGGGCGTCCGAAGGCACGAACAGGATCGACACCTGCATGTGCGGCGGCTCGGCGAACCAGCGCTGCTTGCCGCCCCAGACGAACGGAGAAAGGTTCCGGTTGACCGTGGCGAGGCCGGCCCGTGCGACGCCCTTGGCACGCGGCATGACGCCGTGCAGGGCCTTCGGGGCCTCCAGGCCCACCCCGTGCGACGTTCCGCCCGCCACGACCACCAGGAAGCCGTCCGAGGCCGCCTTCTGCTGCCGGTAGCCGAACCGGTCGCCCTTGGCCACGCGCGTGACGTCCAGGACGGCACCGCGGTACTCGGTGGAGTCATGGTCCCCCAGCCACAGTCGCGTGCCGATGCGGGCGCGGAACCGGGTCTGCGGGAACTGCTGCTGGAGCCGGACGAGATCGTCGGCCTTGAGATGGCTGACGAACATCGTGTGCAGCGGCAGCCGGGCCGCGCGCAGCCGGTCCATCCAGCCGATGACCTCCTCGACGGCGTCCGAGCCGTCGGTGCGGTCCAGCGGCAGATGGATGGCGAAGCCCTCCAGCCGGACGTTCTCTATGGCCTGGTGCAGCTGCGGCAGGTCCTGCTCGCTGATGCCGTGCCGCTTCATCGACGACATCACCTCGATGACGACACGGGCGCCGACGAGGCCGTACACACCGTCGATCGACGACACCGAGCGCACCACCCGGTCGGGCAGCGGCACGGGCTCCTCACCCCGCCGGTACGGCGTCAGCACCAGCAGGTCGCCGCTGAAGAAGTCCTTGATGCGGGCGGCCTCGTAGGTCGTGCCGACGGCGAGCAGGTCCGAGCCCAGCCGCGTGGCCTCCTCGGAGAGCCGTTCGTGCCCGAAGCCGTAGCCGTTGCCCTTGCAGACCGGGACGAGTCCCGGGAACTGCTCCTGCACGTGCTTGTGGTGCGCCCGCCAGCGCGCGGTGTCGACGTAGAGCGTGAGCGCCATGGCCGGACCCGGAACCTTTCTCGTGGCTGCGGTGCAGCGGGGGTGTCAGAGCTGTGAAGGCTATGGAATCAAACGGCCATGGCTCAACGGCGGGACATGTAGATGTCGAGTGCCTTGTGGAGCAGCTTGTTCAGCGGGAAGTCCCACTCGCCGAGGTACTCGGCGGCCTGCCCGCCCGTGCCGACCTTGAACTGGATCAGGCCGAACAGGTGGTCCGTCTCGTCCAGCGAGTCGGAGATGCCGCGCAGGTCGTAGACAGTCGCGCCGAGCGCGTACGCGTCGCGCAGCATCCGCCACTGCATCGCGTTCGAGGGCCGGACCTCGCGGCCGATGTTGTCCGAGGCGCCGTAGGAGTACCAGACGTGCCCGCCGACGATCAGCATCGTCGCGGCCGAGAGGTTCACGCCGTTGTGCCGGGCGAAGTACAGCCGCATCCGGTTCGGGTCCTCGGTGTTGAGGGCCGTCCACATGCGCTGGAAGTACGACAGCGGGCGGGGCCGGAAGTGGTCGCGCACGGCCGTGATCTCGTACAGCCGCTGCCACTCGGCCAGGTCCTGGTAGCCACCCTGGACGACCTCGACGCCGGCCTTCTCGGCCTTCTTGATGTTGCGCCGCCACAGCTGGTTGAAGTTCTTGTGCACCTCTTCCAGGGAACGGTTCGCCAGCGGCACCTGGAAGACGTAGCGCGGCTGGACGTCGCCGAAGCCGGCGCCGCCGTCCTCGCCCTGCTGCCAGCCCATGCGACGCAGCTTGTCGGCCACCTCGAAGGCGCGCGGCTCGATGAAGTCGGCCTCCATGTCGCGCAGTCGCTTGACGTCCTGGTCCTGGATGCCCTTCTTGATGGTCTCCGCGTTCCAGCGGCGGATGATCACCGGCGGACCCATCTTCACCGAGAAGGCACCCTGCTGCTTCAGGTGCGCCAGCATCGGCTGGATCCAGTCGTCCAGATTCGGCGCGAACCAGTTGATGACCGGGCCCTCGGGCAGGTAGGCGAGGTAGCGCTTGATCTTGGGCAGCTGGCGGTAGAGGACCAGGCCCGCGCCGACCATTTCGCCGGTGCGGTCGTCGAACCAGCCCAGGTGCTCCGAACGCCACTCCGCCTTGACATCGGCCCAGGCCGGGACCTGCATGTGGCTCGCCGCCGGCAGGCTCTGGATGTAGGCCAGATGCTGCTCGCGGCTGATGGTCCTCAGGGTCAGGCTCATTCGGGGCGCTCCTCGGGCTGGTGTGTCCCCATGGGTACAGGGGCTCCGGCTCTCGCGCCGAAGCCTACTGCGCCTTGCGAGCGCCCCGACTGGGCGTACGGGCCTTAATCCCGGCCGGACGGGCGAGCGGGGTGGTTCGTGGGGCGGGAAAAGGTGCCGGACGGGCGTCCGTCCGACGGTCACCTGCCGATGAGTCCGCCGAACAGTCCGCCGTGTGCCATGCCGATCAGGAAACCGACCCCCGCGGCGCCGAGACCCAGGATCAGACCGAAGCGTTCCCGCGTGGTCACGGAGATCCACTGGCCGTAGATGCCGACGAGCAGGCCCACCAGGCCCGTCCACGACGTCAGCAGATGCAGGCTGTGGAAGAAGGACGTGACGAAGGACAGCACGCCGAGGACGAGCGTGACCCCCGTCAGAGCGTCCTGGAGCGGACGGCGCTTGCCGTCCGTGGCGAAGAGGGAACCGGCGACGTTGGGATGCATTACCTGTGCCATGGGCACCTCCTGCGGAAGGCGGCGCATAGTAGCGCCGCAGACACCCGACGTGTACAGGGTGACGGTCCACACGCCCGGATTTCAACCGGAAGCGGGTGTGCGGGTAGTCTGTACCGTCTGCACCGGTGTCTGCCCACCCCTGCCCAGGTCACACTGCGGGAGCCCTCACCGGCCCCCGATTGTCGGTGGTGGCCGATACCGTTGCGTACGCATCACAACCCTCCTGCCACGGAACGACCGTGGCCGCTGAGTCCAAAGGAGGTGGGTTCCACATGCGTCACTACGAGGTGATGGTCATCCTCGACCCCGATCTGGAGGAGCGCGCTGTCGCCCCTCTGATCGAGAACTTCCTCTCCGTCGTCCGTGAGGGCAACGGCAAGGTGGAGAAGGTCGACACCTGGGGCCGTCGTCGTCTCGCGTACGAGATCAAGAAGAAGCCCGAGGGCATCTACTCGGTCATCGACCTGCAGGCCGAGCCTGCGGTCGTCAAGGAGCTCGACCGCCAGATGAACCTGAACGAGTCGGTCCTCCGGACCAAGGTCCTCCGCCCCGAGACCCACTGAGCTTTTCCGCTCAGCTGATCTCGGGATTCGAGTAGCAGCAAGCAGCCAGAGCAGCAAACCCGCCGAGAGGTTCCCCCATGGCAGGCGAGACCGTCATCACGGTCATCGGCAATCTTGTCGACGACCCCGAGCTGCGCTTCACCCCGTCCGGTGCGGCGGTCGCGAAGTTCCGCGTCGCGTCCACTCCCCGCACCTTCGACCGCCAGACGAACGAGTGGAAGGACGGCGAGAGCCTCTTCCTCACCTGCTCGGTCTGGCGTCAGGCGGCGGAGAACGTCGCCGAGTCGCTCCAGCGAGGCATGCGCGTGATCGTGCAGGGCCGGCTGAAGCAGCGGTCCTACGAGGACCGTGAGGGCGTCAAGCGCACGGTCTACGAGCTGGACGTCGAGGAAGTCGGCCCCAGCCTGCGCAACGCCACGGCCAAGGTCACCAAGACCGCCGGTGGCGGCCGCGGTGGCCAGGGCGGTTACGGCGGCGGTGGCGGCCAGGGTGGCGGCGGCTGGGGCGGAGCCCCCGGCGGCGGCCAGCAGGGCGGCGGCGCTCCGGCCGACGACCCGTGGGCGACCGGCGCTCCCGCCGGCGGCCAGCAGGGCGGTGGCGGTGGCTGGGGTGGAAACTCCGGCGGTGGCGGCGGCTACTCGGACGAGCCCCCCTTCTAAGGGCTCGCATTCCCACTTCTTGATCACACAGGAGAATCACCATGGCGAAGCCGCCTGTGCGCAAGCCGAAGAAGAAGGTCTGCGCTTTCTGCAAGGACAAGGTCACGTACGTGGACTACAAGGACACGAACATGCTGCGGAAGTTCATTTCCGACCGCGGCAAGATCCGTGCCCGCCGCGTGACCGGCAACTGCACGCAGCACCAGCGTGACGTCGCCACGGCCGTCAAGAACAGCCGTGAGATGGCGCTGCTGCCCTACACGTCCACCGCGCGCTAAGGGAAGGGTGACCGACTCATGAAGATCATCCTCACCCACGAGGTCTCCGGCCTCGGTGCCGCCGGCGACGTTGTCGACGTCAAGGACGGTTACGCTCGCAACTACCTGATCCCGCGGAAGTTCGCTATCCGCTGGACCAAGGGTGGCGAGAAGGACGTCGAGCAGATCCGTCGCGCTCGCAAGATCCACGAGATCCAGACCATCGAGCAGGCCAACCAGGTCAAGGCCCAGCTCGAGGGCGTCAGGGTCCGCCTGGCCGTCCGCTCCGGCGACGCCGGTCGTCTCTTCGGTTCCGTTACCCCGGCCGACATCGCGTCCGCGATCAAGGCTTCCGGTGGCCCCGAGGTCGACAAGCGCCGCATCGAGCTGTCCGCTCCGATCAAGACCCTGGGCGCCCACGAGACGTCCGTGCGTCTGCACCCCGAGGTTGCCGCCAAGGTCAACATCGAGGTCGTCGCGGCCTGACGCTGCGTGATCGCTGCGCTCGCTTGAGCCAGTGAGAGGGGCCGCACCCTTGCGAGGGTGCGGCCCCTCTCTGCTGTCGGGAGTGGCCGCACCGAGCCATGTTTCACGTGAAACGGTGAACGGTCCGAGGCAGGGGCCGAGATCAGCGGACAGAGGACGCCGTCGGAGGTCAGCGGGTGGCGCCTGTCACGATCCAGCGTCCCGAACGGGTGCGCAGCCACAAGGTCAGCACGCGGACCGCCATCATCAGCGTCATCGCCGCCCACAACGCGGTGAGTCCACCGCCGAGCGTGGGGACCAGCAGGGCCGCCGGGACGAACACGACCAGGGTGATCACCATGGCCCCGGCCAGATACGGTCCGTCGCCCGCGCCCATCAGGACTCCGTCCAGGACGAAGACGATTCCGCAGACCGGCTGCGACAGCGCGACCATCAGCAGCGCGGGCAGCGCCGTGTCCTTGACGACGGAGTCGCTGGTGAACAGCGGGAGGAAGAGCGGACGGGCGGCCACTACGAGCAGACCGAGTACGACGCCGGTGGCGATGCCCCACTGCACCATGCGGCGGCAGGCCTCACGTGCGCCTTCGGTGTCGTCCGCGCCCAGATAACGGCCGATGATGGCCTGGCCAGCGATCGCGATCGCGTCGAGAGCGAAGGCCAGCAGGCTCCACAGGGACAGAATGATCTGGTGCGCGGCGATGTCGGCGTCGCCAAGGTGCGCCGCGACCGCTGTGGCGATCATGAGGATCGCACGCAGTGACAACGTGCGGACCAGGAGCGGAACGCCTGCCTGAGCCGAGGCCCGGATTCCGGCGGCATCCGGGCGGAGGGGGGCGCCGTGCCGGTGGGCCCCGCGGACGACAACGGTCAGATAGACGGCCGCCATCCCATACTGGGCGATGACCGTGCCCCAGGCCGAACCGGCTATGCCGAGTCCGGCGCCGTAGACGAGCCCTGCATTGAGGGCGCCGTTGGCGGCGAAGCCCGCGACGGCGACGTAGAGCGGGGTCCTGGTGTTCTGCAGCCCGCGAAGCACCCCCGTGGCGGCGAGGACGATGAGCATGGCCGGGATGCCCAGGGAGGAGATGCGCAGATAGGTCGTGGCGTAGGGGGACGCGGTCGTGGAGGCGCCGAAGAGGTCCACGATGCCCGGGGCGAGGGGAAGGACGACGGCGATGACGCCGGTGCCGAGCAGCAGCGCCAGCCAGATGCCGTCCATCCCCTGCCGGATGGCCGCCGGCAGATCTCCCGCGCCGACGCGCCGGGCCACGGCGGCCGTGGTGGCGTAGGCGAGGAAGACGAAGACGCTCACGGCGGTGGTGAGGAGAGCGGAGGCGACGCCGAGACCGGCGAGCTGCGCGGTTCCGAGATGGCCGACGATCGCGCTGTCCGCCATGACGAATAGAGGCTCGGCGACAAGTGCGCCGAAGGCCGGGACGGCCAGCGCGACGATCTCTCGGTCGTGCCGCCGGTGGGTGGCCCTGGGTATCGCGGGAGCCTGTGTCATGCGCGCTAATCTAATCGTCCACAGGTAAGTGATGCAACTGAATAGTGCCCCTTACCTCTGTGCGTGCGGCGTGTCCTTTCGTGCGGCGTTCGACGGGATCTTGGTCCGACCGGGGAAGTTTTTCTTCTGCACAGCCAGTGGACGGTAAACGTGCAGGTCAGCGGCTTCTGTGGGGTGAGATGGAGGGCTTGTTCACATGGCTGTCCACCGGGTCGTGCACAGGTTTCGGGGAGTTCTCCACAGCATCGGGGCTGTCGTCCACATGGCCTGTGGATAACCAGATTGGCTGACGGTGCCGGGGGGCCTACCGTGGTCCGGCGCCCGCTCCTTCCCTCGGCCCGGGGAACGTCCTTCCCTCGGGCCCTGGAATCGTCACAAATCCGACGCACCAGAACCGGAGTTGGGCCTCTCATTTGTCAGTGTCGTGCCGTACAAAAGAGGCCACGGCGAGGTCCGCCGTGCGGACGGAAGGGGGTGGCTCGGTGAGCATTTCCGAGCCCTTGGACGATCCATGGGCCGACAGCGGACCCAGTGATCGTCTGCCCGCCTCCCGTCGGCGTGACGACGGCGGCAGGGGTCGTGGCGAACAGCACGACCGGGGCCGGGAGAACGGCGAGTGGGACGGCGGCGGGTCCTCCTTCGAGCGGGTGCCGCCGCAGGACCTGGACGCCGAGCAGTCGGTGCTCGGCGGCATGCTGCTGTCCAAGGACGCCATCGCCGACGTCGTCGAGATCCTCAAGGGCCACGACTTCTACAAGCCCGCGCACGAGACGATCTACCAGGCGATCCTGGACGTCTATGCCAAGGGCGAGCCGGCCGACCCGATCACCATCGCCGCCGAACTCACCAAACGCGGTGAGATCAACAAGGTCGGCGGTGCCTCATATCTGCACACCCTGGTCCAGACCGTCCCGACGGCGGCGAACGCCGAGTACTACGCGGAGATCGTCCACGAGCGGGCAGTCCTGCGGCGCCTGGTCGAGGCCGGCACCCGCATCACCCAGATGGGATACGCGGCCGACGACGACGTCGACGAGATCGTCAACCGCGCCCAGGCCGAGATCTACGCCGTCACCGAGCAGCGCACCAGCGAGGACTACCTGCCGCTCGGCGACATCATGGAGGGTGCGCTCGACGAGATCGAGGCGATCGGCTCGCGCAGCGGCGAGATGACCGGTGTGCCGACCGGGTTCACCGACTTCGACTCGCTGACGAACGGCCTGCACCCCGGCCAGATGATCGTCATCGCGGCCCGGCCCGCCATGGGTAAGTCGACGCTCGCGCTGGACTTCGCGCGGGCCGCCTCGATCAAGCACAATCTGCCGAGCGTCATCTTCTCGCTGGAAATGGGCCGCAACGAGATCGCGATGCGTCTGCTGTCCGCCGAGGCACGGGTCGCGCTGCACCACATGCGGTCCGGCACGATGACCGACGAGGACTGGACCCGGCTCGCCCGGCGCATGCCGGACGTCTCGGCCGCCCCGCTCTACATCGACGACTCCCCGAACCTGTCGATGATGGAGATCCGCGCCAAATGCCGGCGTCTGAAGCAGCGCAACGACCTGAAGCTCGTCGTCATCGACTACCTCCAGCTGATGCAGTCCGGCGGTTCCAAGCGCGCCGAAAGCCGTCAGCAGGAGGTCTCGGACATGTCCCGAAACCTCAAGCTGCTCGCGAAGGAGCTGGAGATCCCGGTCATCGCGCTGTCGCAGCTGAACCGTGGCCCCGAGCAGCGCACCGACAAGAAGCCGATGGTCTCCGACCTGCGTGAGTCGGGCTCCATCGAGCAGGACGCCGACATGGTCATTCTGCTGCACCGTGAGGATGCGTACGAGAAGGAGTCCCCTCGCGCGGGCGAGGCCGACCTGATCGTGGCCAAGCACCGAAACGGCCCGACGGCGACGATCACGGTCGCCTTCCAGGGTCACTACTCGCGCTTCGTGGACATGGCCCAGACCTGATCCCGGAATGGGGAAATGGATTCGACGCCCGCTGTTCCAGCGAGTGGACTGGGCCCATGACGACATCTCAGGAAGAGCTGCTCCCCGCAACCCGACGGGCCCTGTTGCACCGCATCGCCGTGGGGCAGGCCGAAGGACGGTCACCGTCACTGGTCGCGGCCGTCGTGCGGGGCGGGCAGGCCGTGTGGCACGGGGCGAGGACCTCCGTGGACGGGCACGCTCCGGACGAGACCGTGCAGTACCGGATCGGGTCCATCACCAAGACCTTCACCGCCGTCCTGGTGATGCGGCTGCGCGACGAGGGCCGGCTCGACCTCGGTGATCCACTGGAGAAGCATCTGCCAGGCACCGGCGCGGGGGAGTCGACGATCGCCGAACTCCTCGCGCATACCGCCGGTCTGGCGGCCGAATCCCCCGCGCCCTGGTGGGAGCGGACGCCCGGCTCGCTGCGCCCCGAACTGAGCGATGTGCTCGGCGAGCAGCCCTTCCTGCACCCCGTCGGCCGCCGGCACCACTACTCGAACCCCGGCTACACCCTGCTCGGCGCGCTGGTGGAGGAGCTGCGCCGCGCCCCCTGGGAGGAAGTGCTGCGTCACGAGATCTTGGAGCCGCTCGGCCTGCACCGCACGAGCGCGCAGCCGCAGGCTCCGCACGCGGGCGGATGGGCCGTGCATCCGTGGGCGGATGCGCTGTTGCCCGAGCCGCTGGAGGACCTGGGCCGGATGGCCCCGGCCGGCCAGCTGTGGTCGACCACGGGGGACCTCGCGCGGTTCGCCGCGTTTCTGGCCGCGGGAGACGACCGGGTACTGAGCGCGGAGTCGGTGCGAGAGATGCGCGCCCCGGCGGCGCCCGCCGAGGCGGCCGACGTGCTGGACGGGGTCACGTACGGCCTCGGGATGCAGATCCAGCGCCGCGACGGCCGACTCCTTGTCGGGCACAGCGGCTCGCTCCCGGGATTCCTGGCGAATCTCGTCATCAGCGTGGAGGACGACGTGGCCGCAGTTGTCCTCGCGAACTGCACGAGTGGACCACTGGTGGGAGCGGTGGCCGCCGATCTCGTCGGCATCGTCGCCGAGGCGGAGCCGCGGATCCCGGAGCCCTGGCGACCGCTGCGGGAGGTCGATCCGACGGTCCTGGACCTGGCGGGGCAGTGGTACTGGGGAACCAACTCCTTCGGCCTGCGGGTGACCGCCGACGGCCTGCTCGCACTGGGCCCGCTGACCGGCCGCGGCCGACGATCCCGCTTCCGCTCCAACGGCGACGGCACCTGGACCGGCCTGGAGGGCTACTTCGCCGGCGAGCTGCTGCGTCCCGTACGACACCCCGACGGGGCCGTGAGCCACCTCGACCTCGGCTCGTTCGTGTTCACACGGCAGCCGTACGACACCGAGGCACCGGTGCCCGGCGGAGTTGACCCCGATGGGTGGCGAGGCATCGGCTAAGCCACAGACGACCGGGGGTGTGTTTCACGTGAAACACACCTCCGGTTCCGTTCCGGTCCTGTCGTGCCGTCAAAGCTTCAGCTTGAAACCCTCGTGCGATGCGGTGAAGCCCAGCCGCGTGTAGAAGCGGTGGGCGTCGGTGCGTGTCTTGTCCGACGTCAGCTGCACCATCGCGCACCCGAGCCGGCGGGAGGTGTCGATCGCCCACTGGATCAGCGTGCCGCCGAGCCCGCTGCCACGCTCGTCGGTGTGGATGCGCACGGCCTCGATGAGCCCACGGGTCGCTCCCTTGTGGGAGAGCCCCGGAATGATCGTGAGCTGGAGTGTTCCGATCACGCGGCCTTCGCGCACGGCGACGACAAGATGCTGGTTCGGATCGGCATCGAGGCGTTCCAGTGCGACCCGGTACGGGGTCAGCTCGTCGGGTGACTCACGCTGGGCGCCCAGCGGGTCGTCGGCGAGCATCGCGACGATCGCCGGAAGGTCGCCGGCCGTCGCGGGCCGTATCTCAAGATCTCCCATGCCCGCAGCCTACGCAGGGACCTTCAGGGACTCCACGACCCGTACCAGCGGCGCCAGTTCGGGGTTCCTGGAGGCCTCGTCCAGGGCCTCGCGCAGAGCGGCGTCGTTGGTGGGCCGTGCCTCTTCCAGCAGGCGCAGGCCCGCCGGGGTGACGTTCGTGTAGATGCCGCGCCGGTCGGTGGGGCACAGATAGCGCTCCAGCAGGCCGCGGTCCTCCAGGCGGGTCACCAGGCGGGTGGTGGCGCTCTGGCTGAGGACGACCGCATCGGCAACCTGCTTCATCTGCAGATGGCCGCCGTCACCGTCGTGTTGTCGGCTGAGCACGTCCAGCAGGGAGTACTCGCGCACGCTCAGATCGTGCTGCGCCTGCAGAGCACGCTCGATGTGCGCCTCGATCCTCCCGTGCAGTGCAGAGAGGGCACACCAGCCCTGGGCGAGGGCAGTGAGCGCGGGGTCCGTCGCTGTCATTGGCGTTTTTCCTCCGTCCCGGGGCGGCTGTTCCAGGGTAGAGCACCTCCGCAATAGCCCGCTGTTGCATATAGTCCGCGTCTGCAATTATTGTGAACGCATCCAAAGCGCTCCTGCAATCGTCTGGGAAGGTTCACCCCCTCATGCCTCTCGCGCTTCTGGCCCTCGCGATCGGGGCCTTCGGAATCGGAACGACCGAGTTCGTGATCATGGGCCTGCTGCCCGAGGTCGCGAACGATTTCGGGGTCTCCATCCCCGCGGCGGGCCTGCTCGTGACCGGCTACGCCCTCGACGTGGTCATCGGCGCCCCGCTGATGACCGTGCTCGGCACCAAGGTCCCGCGCAAGCGGATGCTGATGTTGCTGATGGGCCTGTTCATCGCCGGAAACCTGCTGTCCGCGGTGGCCCCTGCCTTCGTGGTCATGCTGATCGGGCGGGTGATCGCATCCCTCGCCCACGGTGCCTTCTTCGGCATCGGCTCGGTCGTCGCGGCCGAGCTGGTGGCACCCCACAAGAAGGCCGGCGCCATCGCCATGATGTTCACCGGCCTGACCGTCGCCAATGTCATCGGCGTCCCACTGGGGACCCTCATCGGCCAGCACGTCGGCTGGCGTGTCACGTTCGCCATCGTCGCCGCTCTTGGGGTTGTCGGCCTCGTCGGCATCGCCAAGCTGGTGCCCGAGCTGCCGAAGCCCGAAGGAGTGCACCTGCGGCACGAACTGGCCGCCTTCAAGAACGCCCAGGTCCTGCTCGCCATGGCGATGACCGTCCTCGGCTTCGGCGGAGTGTTCGCGGCCATCACTTACATTGCGCCGATGATGACCCACATCGCCGGCTTCGCCGACGGCTCGGTCACCTGGCTGCTCGTCCTGTTCGGTCTCGGCATGGTCGGCGGCAACCTCATCGGCGGAAAGTTCGCCGACCGCGCCCTGATGCTCATGCTGTACATCTCTCTGGGCGCCCTGGCGGTCGTTCTGGCCCTGTTCACGCTCACCGCCCACAACAAGATCGCGGCGGCCGTGACCATCACCCTGATCGGCGCCCTCGGATTCGCGACCGTCCCGCCGCTGCAGAAGCGCGTCCTCGACCAGGCACACGGCGCACCGACGCTCGCGTCGGCGGTGAACATCGGCGCCTTCAACCTGGGCAACGCCCTGTCCGCCTGGCTCGGCGGCGTGGTGATCTCGGCCGGCTTCGGCTACACGGCACCCAACTGGGTCGGCGCGGCCCTCGCCGTGGCTGCCCTGGTCCTCGCCGTCCTTTCGGCGGCCCTGGAGCGCCGCGGTGGCACACACAGCACGGTGATCGCCTCCAGCGCGCCCGCCGGACAGCAGACCCCGGCCCACCACTGAACCCTCGGACCACGGTTGCAGCGGCCCAGGCCCCTGCAACCCCCAGACCCAACAGCAACCCGGACCCCAGCACCACCCAAGACCTCGACGAACCCCCAGGTCTCAGTCTTAGCACCACCCAAGGAGAACGCTCCATGAGCACCACCGCCGTCGCCCCGCTGTCCATTGAGGACGCCGAACTGCTCGTCGACACGGCTCGCAGGGCGGCCGAGGACGCCGGAGTCACCATCAGCGTCACCGTCCTGGACGCAGGCGGCCACCTGCTCGCCTTCCGCCGTGACGACCGGGCCGTGCTGATCTCCGGCGAGACCAGCACCCGCAAGGCCTACACGGCGCTCCAGCTGAACGCGCCCACCGCCGACCTGGTCGACGCCGTCCAGCCGGGTGGACTCTTCCACACCCTGCCCACGGCCCTCGATCGCCCCCTGCTGTTCATCGCAGGCGGTGTGCCCGTCCACCGCGACGGCCGGCTGATCGGCGCCATCGGCGTCGGCGGCGGCGCACCGGAGCAGGACCACGGCTTCGCCACCGCGGCCGTCCGGGTACTCGTCTGACGACACGGTCCCGACGGACCGACGCCGGCCCCGCCACGTTCAGCGGCGGGGCCGGCGTTCTGCGTACGAGGGCTCAGCCCGCCGCCACCGTCAGCGGGGCGAACCGCCGGGTCCAGTCCCCCGGGAGGTCCGGGATGCCGTACGTCATCACGGAGTTGAAGGCCACGGAGGCCAGCCCCCGCGCCTTGGCCCAGGCCAGCAGTTCCTCGTGGCGCACGTCGATATCGGTGCGCAGCGGGCGGTCCGTATGGGCGGCCAGCGAGGCGATGAGTGCCTTGGCGGTGTCCGTGTCGCGGGCGATCAATGGGCCGACGACATGAGTGTCCATGTTGGGCCAGGCGGCCGTGTAGCCGGTGATCCGGCCGCCCTCCTCGGCTACCCGCAGCTGGTCGGCGAAGGCGGGCAGCCGGGTGATGACAGAGGTGCGGTCGGTGCCGAACACCTCCTCGTCGAGACGCAGAAGAGAAGGCAGGTCCTCCGCGGTGGCGGCACGGGTGCGTACGCCGGATTCCGGCCCGCCGGGAGTGAAGTGACCTGTCAGCATCTCCGCCCGGCCCGTCACCTTGAAGCCGAGTTCCTCGTACAGGGGGCGGCCGTTCTCCGTGGCGTGCAGGGTCAGCGGGGTGGTCCCCAAGAGCGACACGACATGACGCATCAGACGGCGCCCGACACCCTGGCGGGCATGGCGTCCTGCCACCAGAACCATGCCGATGGCGCCGAGATCCGGACGCCCCCATGAGCCGTACTCCGTGACGACGCAGGCAGCGACGAGACCACCCTGCGGGTCGTCGATGCCGTAGCCCTTTCCCGCCGTGAGAAGGAAACCCCACTTGTGTTCCTCGCGTGGCCACCCCCGGTCCTCGGACAAGTCGGCGCAGGCGGTGAGGTCGCGGAGCGTCAGACGGCGAATGGGCAGAGCGGCGAGGGAAGGAGTCGGCACGCAGGTCAGGCTGTCCGACGGGCACCCCTGGCGTCCACCCGTTTCGGAGGAGACGTACGTGCTTTTGGCCATGGCGTGAGCAAAAGCACTGCCCGTGGACGGCCCAGAAGTGTTTCACGTGAAACATCGGCGGCCCATTAGCCTCGGGCCATGGCGAGACTTCATCTCTTCGACCTCGACGGCACGTTGCTGCACGGCACCACTGCCCCGGTGGAGATCTCCCGCCAGCTGGGGCTGGAGGCGGAGACCGTGGCACTGGACCGGGCGATCGCCGAGGGGCGGATCGGTCCGCCCCAGTACGCGGCGCAGGTGTACGAGCTGTGGGCCGATCTGACCGAGGCGCATGTCAGTGCCGCGTTCGAGGCGGCGCCCTGGCTGGCCCGGATCCGTGAGGTCTGGGCGGAGATCAGAAACGCGGGCGAGTACTGCGCGGTGGTGTCGCTCTCGCCCTCCTTCTTCGTCGAACGCCTTCTCGACTGGGGCGCTCATGCGGCCCATGGGTCGCGCTTCCCTGCCGTTCCGTTCACCGAGCCGGTCGATCCGGCCGGGGTGCTCAGCGCGGCGGCCAAGGTCACCGTCGCGGACCGGCTCTGTGCGCAGTTCGGGGTGGCCCGGGCGGACTGCGTGGCGTACGGCGATTCGTCGTCGGACAAGGATCTGTTCGCCGCCGTGCCGGTCTCCGTGGCGGTCAACGCGGACGCTCACCTGGCCGGCCTTGCGACCCACTCCTACACAGGACGCGATCTGTGGGACGCCTATGAACTGGCCACCGCCCGGTAGTTGACGGACCTCTCGGCTCGTCCGCCGACCCGCTGTGTGCGCGGGGTGGGCGGGACTTGTGTGGACGGCCACGGCCGATAGGGTCGGGGAGGGTGCTACGGCTGGCCGCCCGCCGGGGGAAAGCACGCATCTTCCCTGGGGAGGTGCGCAGACCGACCGCAAGACGTTCGAGGCGAGGGCACACCATGGACGCTCCGACCACCACGCCGGGGGAGAACGGCATGCCGGACGGGGACGGCTGGTTCATGCCCCGCACGGTGCCATCGGTTCCGCTGCCGGACGGTGACCCGGAGCGGGCCACCGGCGGTGCCGGGGACGCACCCGTTTGGCGCTCAGTGGACACGACCGCCTCGTCTTCGACGGACGTACACCGTGTTCCGGTGCAGCGGCCGGCGGTGGCCCTCGGGCAGGGCTCCGCGGATGCCATGCTCATCCGCCGCACGATGGCCGAGATAGCCCCGATCGCCGACAAGGTCACCTCCTACTTCTACGCGCTGCTCTTCGTCCGTCATCCCGAACTGCGCGCGCTGTTCCCTGCCGCGATGGACATCCAGCGGGAGCGCCTGCTGAAGGCCCTGCTCACGGCGGCCGAGCATATGGACGACACCGCGGTCCTCGTCGGCTACCTGCAGGACCTGGGCCGGGGACACCGCAAGTACGGGACGCGTGCCGAGCACTACCCGGCTGTGGGGGAATGCCTGATTGGTGCATTGAGCGAGTACGCTGCCGCCGTCTGGAGCCCGGAGACCGAGGCCGCGTGGGTGCGGACGTACACGTTGATGTCCCAGACCATGATCGACGCCGCCGCGTTGGACGAACTGCGCTCGCCGACCTGGTGGCACGCCGAGGTGGTCACACATGAACTCAGGACCCCCGATGTAGCGGTCCTCACCGTCCGCCCGGACCAGCCCTATCCCTTTCTGGCAGGCCAGTACACAAGTGTGGAGACACCCTGGTGGCCGCGGGTGTGGCGGTACTACTCCTTCGCCTCGGCGCCCCGCTCGGACGGGCTGCTCACGTTCCATGTGAAGGCCGTTCCGGCCGGCTGGGTCTCCCGCGCGCTGGTGCATCGCGCCCGGCCCGGAGACGTCGTACGTCTCGGCCCGCCGGCCGGCTCGATGACCATCGACCACACGTCCGACAGCGGACTGCTGTGCCTCGGCGGCGGCACCGGCATAGCGCCCATCAAGGCTCTGGTCGAGGACGTCGCCGAACGCGGGGTGCGTCGGCCGGTCGAGGTGTTCTACGGCGCCCGCACCGAACCGGACCTGTACGACATCGACAGCATGCTCGGCCTTCGGCACGCCCACCCGTGGCTCTCGGTCCGTACGGTCGTCGACCAGCAGGCTCTTCGCCGGCTTCCCGATGCCGTGCGGGAGTACGGCCCCTGGGCCGGGTACGACGCCTATCTCTCGGGCCCGCCCGGATTGATCCGCAGCGGTGTCGACGCGCTGCGGGGCATCGGCATCCCGTCGCACCGCATACGTCATGACGCGGTGGAGGAAGCGCTTGTGGCGGACTGAGCGCGCTATCCGAGGTCGGGGGCGTGCATGGCCCGTACGCCTTCGATGTTGCCGTCCAGGTAGTGGCGCAGCGACAGCGGGACGAGGTGGACGGAGGCGATGCCGACGCGGGTGAACGGGACGCGCACGATCTCGTACTCACCGGCCGGCTCGTCCACTTCGGGCCCGTGGCGCAGGGACGGGTCCATGGACTCCAGGTGGCAGACGAAGAAGTGCTGCACTTTTACGCCGGTCGCGCCGCCGTCGTCACCGATGTGCTCCACCGTGTCCACGAAGCAGGGCACGACATCGGTGATCTTGGCGCCGAGTTCCTCGTACACCTCCCGGTGGAGGGCGTCCACGACGGTCGGATCCCCGGGCTCGACCCCGCCACCGGGAGTGACCCAGTAGGGATCGACACCGGGCTTGGTGCGCTTGATCAGGATCAGGTCGTCACCGTCCAGCAGAACGGCACGGGCGGTGCGCTTGACCACGGGTCGGACGGTCATGGGAGAAATGTGGCCCGGCTGGTTCCACGTGAAACATCACAGAGCGCCATCGTCCGGCGGCACCACGTGCACCCCCTGGAACGGGCAGGTCAGGCCCAGGCCGCGGCTGCCTGCTGGAGCCACTCATGAGCCCGTGCCACATGGGGCATGGCCAGGGTGCCGGTGCGCACCACCAGGTAATACGTGCGCAGTGGCGGAACCGCCGGTTCGTGCAGCGTCACGATCGTGCCGTGGCCCAGTGCCGAGGCGCACAGATAGCGGGGCAGCACCGCCAGTCCGGCACCGGCGATCGCACAGGCGAGCACGGCCCGTAGATCAGGGACGACGACGGTGCCCGAGGCGGCCGGGCGGGAGTCGAAGACGGAGGCCCAGTAGTGCGAGACCAGGGGCAGCGACTCGTGGACCTCGACGACGGGGAGGTTCTCGAGCGCAGGCGCCCCCTTCAGACGCAGCTCCTCCGCGCCGATCCGTTCCGCCCAGCGGGGGGCGGCGACGAGCACGTGTTCCTCGTCGCAGAGCGGGGTCGCGGTGAGCAGAGCACCGCGCGGCCGGGCCGTACTGATGGCCAGATCATGGTGGCCCGCGGCCAGGCCTTCCAGGGTCTCCTCCGCCGTGCCGAAGGAGGCGCGCAGGGCGAATCCCTGGCCGTCGTCGCCGGTCAGCTCCGTGAGGGCAGGCAGGGCGCGTTCGGCGGTGAACTCGGGCGGACCGGCCAGGTGCAGGGTTCTCAGCGAGCTGTCGTCGTCCAGGCCGCTTTCGGCTATCTCCACCAGGGCGTCGAGGTGGGGCGCGGCCTTGTGCGCGAGTTCGTCGCCGATGGTCGTCGGGGTCACCCCTCGTGCCTGCCGCAGGAAGAGCGGCTTGCCCAGCTGGCGTTCCAGTGTCCGGATCTGCGAGGTGACGGCAGGCTGGGAGAGGCCCAGCAGGGCGGCGGCGCGGGTGAAGGAGCCGGCCCGGTGCACGGTGACGAAGGTGCGCAGCAAGGCCAGATCCACGGTTCTTCCTCCCCTGTCCCTGCCTTCCTCCCGCGCCCAGGCAGGCACCAACTATAAATATGTCGATAGGTCGCTGTCGCTAGCGTGATTGGACACTGACAGAGAGTCAACTAGCCTTGTTCGCGCGGTTCTCAGCGCGCGGAACCGAAGACGGTCCGAGCCACGAGGGGGGAGGCTCGGACCGTCGCGCGAGGTCGGGGGACTGGCCGCGGGCGACTCAGTCGGCGGACTCGTCCAGGGCGCGCAGCACGTCCGCGATCAGGTCCTCGGGGTCCTCGGCACCGACGGACATCCGGATGAAGCCCTCCGGGACGGCGTCCCCGCCCCAGCGCCGGCGACGTTCGGCCGTCGAGCGCACTCCGCCGAAGCTCGTCGCGTCCTCCACCAGCCGCAGGGCCCCGAGAAAACGCTCGGCACGCGTGCGCGTGGGCAGCGTGAAGGAGACGACGGAGCCATAGCGGCGCATCTGCTGGGCGGCGATCCCGTGCGCGGGGTCGTCGGGCAGCCCGGGGTAGCGCAGGCCGGACACCTCGGGCCGCCGGCGCAGGGCCTCGGCGATCGCGAGCGCGGTGGCGTTCTGCCGGTCGACGCGGAGCTGGAGCGTGGCGATGGACCGGTGCGCGAGCCAGGCCTCCATGGGCCCGGAGATCGCCCCGACGATCTTGCGCCAGCGGCGTACGGCGGCCATCGCCTCGGCGTCGCGGCCGGCTACGTAGCCGAGAAGCACGTCTCCGTGCCCCGTGAGCTGCTTGGTGCCGCTGGCCACGGAGAAGTCGGCGCCCAGCTCCAGCGGACGCTGGCCGAGCGGGGTGGCGAGGGTGTTGTCGACGGCCACCAGGGCGCCCCGCTCGTGGGCCGCCGCCACCAGCCGCCGGATGTCGCACACGTCCAGCCCCGGATTCGACGGGGACTCGAGCCACAGCAGCCGGGCGCCGTCGAGGACCGCCAGCTGGCCGTCACCGCCGGTGGGCGCCGTACGCACCTCGATGCCGTACGCCTCCAGCTGGGCGCCGACCAGCGGCAGTACCTGGTAGCCGTCGGCGGGCAGTACGACCGCGTCCCCGGCGCGCAGCTGGGAGAACAGCACGGAGGAGATCGCCGCCATGCCGGAGGCGAAGACCAGCGTCTCGACGTCGTTCCGCCCGGGCGCCTCCAGCTCGCCGATGGCCCGCTCCAGCAGCGTCCAGGTCGGGTTCTCGTCACGGCCGTACAGATATGGACCGGCCGCCTCGCCGGGCAGGTGGAAGTGCGCGGCGAACACCGGTCCGGGCAGGGTCGGTTCGTGCTTGACCGGCTCGGGCAGTCCCGCGCGCACCGCGCGCGTGCCCTCGCCGGGCCGCCCCGCGTCCTTCGTGGCGTCGCTCATGCGGCCCGTCCTTCCAGGTGCTCCCGCACGGCGGCGAGCAGCCCCGTGCTCGCCGCCTCCACCATCTTCAGGCACTCCTCGAAGCCGTCGCGGTGTCCGTAGTACGGATCCGGTACGTCGAGGCCGTCGCCGGCGGATTCAGCAGGGCTGTGCGACGCACTTGCCGAGGAGCGGTGGCCGGGCGACGGGTGGGCGTAGGAGCGCAGCAGGTGCACCTTGCGGACGTCCTCCTCGGTGGGTGCGAGGCGGCGCAGGGCCTTGAGGTGGCCGGTGTCGAGGGCGATCACGAGGTCGAGGCGGGCGAACCACGACGGCTGGAACTGCCGCGCGACGTGCCCGCTGTCGTAACCGTGTTCCTCGAGCACCGAGACGGTGCGCGGGTCGGCGGGCTCGCCCTCGTGCCAGCCGCCGGTACCGGCGCTGTCGACCTCCACCCGGTCCTCGAGCCCAGCCTCCGCCACGCGCGCGCGGAAGACGGATTCGGCCATCGGGGAGCGGCAGATGTTGCCGGTGCACACGAAGCAGACGCGGTAGGTCATGGTGTGCTCAGTCCTCGTCCGGAAGGATCATGTGCAGGGCCCAGGAGACGACGGAGATGATCAGGCCGCCGACGACGGCCGTCCAGAAGCCGTGCACGTGGAAGCTCAAGGAGAGCTTGCCGCACACCCAGGAGGTCAACAGCAGCATCAGCGCGTTCACGACCAGGGTGATCAGGCCGAGGGTCAGAATGAACAGCGGGAAGGTGAGCACCTTCACGATCGGCTTGACCAGCCAGTTGACCAGACCGAAGATCAGCGCGACCACGATCAGAGTGCCGGCCTTCTTGGCCGTGTTGCCCCCGGTCAGGGTGATCTTGTCGAGCAGCCATACGGCGACGGCGAGGGCGCCCGCGTTGGCGATCGTCTTGACTACGAAATTCTTCATGTGTCTGATCGTGGCAGACCGGATCGGAACCGAGCAGTGAGGCGAGGGCGACAGCGACGATGAAGGCATTCCGGCTGGACGAACTGGAGGCGGAGCGCGCCGCCAACGAGGGGGCCTACCTTCAGTTCCTGCGGGAGCGGAACATGTCGGTCGGCCTGTACGCGCTCAACGCGGGTGAGCACGATCCGCAGAAGCCGCACAACCAGGACGAGGTGTACTTCGTGGTGAGCGGCCGGGCGTCGATCACGGTCGGCTCGGAGACGACCGAGGTGGGACGGGGCAGCGTCGTGTACGTACCGGCCGGGGTCGCCCACAAGTTCCACCACATCAGCGAGGATCTGAGGGTTCTCGTCGTCTTCTCTCCGCCCGAGGCGTGAGGCCGGACCCCGGGGTTCCCTAGGGGACGGGTCAGGGGAGGACAAGGGACGACGGGCCCCCGCGAGGCACCCTCGCGGCTCTAGCATCGAATGCGGAACATGAACGACGTACGAGAACGCAGACGTACGACTACGCATACGACAACGCAAAGGACAAAGGCGATGCGAGAGATCTTCGCGGGACTGCCGTGGTGGGTGAAGTGGGTCGCGGTGCCGGTCATCGCCCTGGCCGTGTTCGGCGGGCTGATAACGACCGTCGTCGGATTCGTGATCTGGGTGCTGTTCAAGGCGCTGATCTTCGTCGCGCTGGTCGGCGGACTGATTTACATCGTGCGCAAGTTCATGTCGAACTCCTCGTCGCGCAGCGACTGGTGACGGACGCGGGGACTGGTGAGCGAACAGCTCGGTCGCCGGTCCCGGCCAGGGATGCACCGGTTCCCTCGGGGGAGGGAAGTTTCCCCGCGAGGCGGTCTGCGTGCGGTGGCGGGCGGTTAGAGTCCGGAACTCCCCGCGGGATCCTGCCCCGTGGGCTGCGCAGACGCCTCCGTGCTCTTCCCCGGCACGGGCTGCCCTTCGCTCTCCGGGAGTGACCCTTGGCCACGGTTGACACCGCACCGGCAGAACCCCACGCACCCCCCACCCCGCCGCGCTGCTGCGCACCCCCCGCCCAGCGTCCGCCCGCCGTGGCGGTTCCCGGCCAACCGCAGCCGGCGGACCTGCCCGCGCACCCCCACGCCACGGACCTCTCCGGACATCCGCGCTCCATGGACGCCTCGGGCCGGCCGCATTCCCCGTCCGTGCCCGTCCAGCCACACCCTGCGGGCGCCCCGGAGCCACCGGCCGCAGCGACGCTCATCGGATCCGTCCAGCGCGCCATGCGCCTGCTGGAGACTGTCGCCGAGCATGCCTACGGCGCCCCCGCCAAGCAACTGGCCCGCGAGACCGGCCTCGCCCTGCCCACGACGTACCACCTGCTGCGCACCCTGGTCCACGAGGGCTACCTGCGCCGCGACAAAGGGCTGTTCTTCCTCGGAGACGCGGCCGAGCGGCTGGGCAGCAGCGGGGCGCAGCAGAAACGTCGCAGCGCCGTGGCGGACACGCTCGCGCACTGGCGCGATTCCATCGGTGTGCCGGTGTACTACGCCATGTACCGGAACGGCGAGATCGAGGTCATGTGCGTCTCCGACAGCCCCGAGGCCCCGGCGGTCGAGGAATGGGCCGACTTCCGGGCGACCGGCCACGCGCACGCCATCGGGCAGTGCCTGCTCTCCCAACTGGACGAGGACGCCCGCCGCGACCATCTCGCCCGCTATCCGGTGCAGTCCATCACGCCGTACACGGTGCGTGACAACGATGCCCTGCTGCGGCGGCTGGCCCGGATGCCGCGTATGGAGCCGGTGGTGGAGCGCCAGGAGTACGCGCTCGGGACGGTCTGTGCGGCGGTTCCGATCACGGTCGGCACCACCGTGGCCACGATGGCGATGTCGCTCCCCGTCCAGCAGGCCGACCGGCTGCTGCCCGCGGCCCGTCGGCTGCAGGCGGAGATCGGGCGCCACCTGGGAACCCTCACCCTCTCTATCAGTATCTGAAAACTTACTCCTTGTGATCTGCTGTGTACGTTCAGCAAGATTTGACCCACGCCGAGAAGGAACAAACCCAGCCAGTCGATGTCATATGACGGGGTAAAAATGCGCGAGTCCGTACAAGCAGAAGTCATGATGAGCTTTCTCGTGTCGGAGGAACTCTCCTTCCGCATTCCGGTGGAGTTGCGCTACGAGACCAGTGATCCCTATGCCGTGCGGCTCACTTTTCATCTGCCCGGAGATGCGCCGGTGACCTGGGCCTTCGGGCGGGAGCTGCTGATCGATGGCGTCGGCCGGCCGTGCGGGGAAGGGGATGTGCATATCGCCCCCGCCGATTCCGAGATGCTCGGTGAAGTGCTGATCCGGCTTCAGGTCGGCAGCGACCAGGCGCTGTTCCGCTCGTCGGCGCCGCCGCTCGTGGCCTTCCTGGACCGTACGGACAAGCTGGTGCCGCTCGGTCAGGAGGGCGCGCTGGCCGACTTCGACGCACATCTGGAAGAGGCCCTGGACCGCATCCTGGCCGAGGAACAGAGCGCCGGCTGAAGCGTTACGGCACGGGGCGCCAGGTGCCCACCACGCGGCGTGGGGTCATGCAGGAACGCTTCTGCCTCTGGCGGCGGGGCCGCTCCCACGCGTCAGCCGGACCCCGCCGGCCGGCGTCGGGCAGTCGGCGTGAGACGGCGGACAGTGGCCGCCCTCGGCTCCGCTCCCGTCCGTTGCCGGAGCCCTCGGCTCCCCCCGTCCGCTGCAGGCGGCGTCGGACTACCGCTTCCGGCGTCGGCCCCGGCCGCCGCGTCCCGGGACGGTCTGGGCGCCGGCGCGGGGCGGGGTGTCCGGTGCGGACCGGTCGGCCGAGACCACCAGCGCGGCGAGCGCGGTGGTGACCGGGACCGAGGCGACCAGACCGATCGAGCCCACCAGTGTGCGCACGATCTCCTCGGCCACCAGTTCGCTGTTGGCCACCGTCCCGACGCTGCTCTGCGCGATGGAGAACAGCAGCAGCAACGGCAGCGCCGCGCCGGCATAGGCGAGGACGAGGGTGTTGACCACGGATGCGATGTGGTCGCGGCCGATACGAATGCCCGCCCGGTACAGCTCGCGCCAGCCCATCGAGGGGCTGGCCTCGTGCAGTTCCCAGACGGCCGAAGTCTGCGTCACGGTCACGTCGTCCAGGACGCCGAGCGAGCCGATGATGACGCCGGCGAGCAGCAGACCGCTCATGTCGATCGACGGATACAGGCCGTGGATCAGGCCGGTGTTGTCATCCGTGTTGCCGGTCAGGGCGGCCCAGCCGATGAAGAGTGAACCGAGCACGCCGATCAGCGACAGCGAGACCAGCGTGCCGAGCACCGCCACCGAGGTGCGGGCCGACAGACCGTGGCACATGTACAGGGCGATCAGCATGATGGCGCTCGCCCCGACCACCGCCACGAGCAGCGGGTTCGAGCCCTGCAGGACGGCGGGCAGGATGAACAGGGTCAGCACCAGGAAGCTCACGGCCAGTGCGACGAGCGCCATGACCCCGCGCAGTCGGCCCACGACCACGACGGCGAGCGCGAAGATCCCGGCGAGCAGCGACATGGGGAACTGCCGGTTCACATCGGTCACCGAGTACTGCAGGTCCTTGGGCGCCGAGGGCTCGTAGGCGGCCACGACCTTCTCGCCCTGGTGCAGCTGCCGAGGCTGGTCCGGCTGCACGATCTCGGTGAACGTACGGCCCTTGTCCTTGCCGGTGTCGACCCGGACGGTCGCCTTCTTGCACGCCCCGTCCGCCTGCTGCTGTGCCGAGGTGCCCTCGGCGGTGGAGGTGTCGCCGGTGGGGGTCTCGCCGGAGGCGTTCACCGACTTGCAGCTCACCTCGAGGACCTGGGTGACCGTGGCCTGCTGCGTCTGCCGGTCGAAGCCGACACCGGTGCGCTTGTGGGGCGGGGCTCCCCCGGGCCACAGCACCACCAGACCGACCACGACCGCCGCCGTGAACGGGACCAGGATCGCGGCGATGACCTTGCGCAGGTGCTTGGAGACGGGGGCGGCGGGCCCGTGGCTGTGGCTGTGGCCGTGTGAGTGGCCGCTCCCATGGCCGTGCGTGTCTCCGCGCCCGTGTGCGTGTTCGTGGCCGTGCGAGTGTCCGGGCTCGCTGCCGTGAGGGTGGTCGCCGTCCCCGTCGGTGCCCCGCTCAGGGGCATGCCCGGGCCTCGGCACGGCGCCGGTGCGGCCGTAGCCGTAGCCCCGTTCCGAGCCGTCCCGGTGGCCCGGCTCGGGCGGCTGGTACGGGTACTGCTCCATCCTGGTCACCGCCAGATCATTGCAAGAACAGCCGGGGGCCCACTGTTCACTGCGCCACATATGACGCTAGCGTGGAGGCACCTTTGCACACGCGGGAGCTCGGAGCACCGGGCTGAGAGGGCGCTGACCTCCGTAGACGCGATGTTTCACGTGGAACGAAGAATGTTTCACAGGAGGCACCGGCAGACGGAAACCGCTGCGTCGACCGCCGAACCTGTTACCGGGTAATGCCGGCGTAGGGAGTAGGTCACATGACCAACAAGGACGTACGCACGCCTGTCTCCGTCCAGGACGAGAAGTCCCAGGAGGCCGGGAAGTCCATCGGCTGGCACAAGGCGTATGTCGAGGGTTCGCGCCCCGACCTGCAGGTGCCGGTCCGCCAGGTGCACCTCACCAACGGGCAGTCGGTCACGCTGTACGACACATCGGGCCCGTACACCGATCCACTCGTCGACACCGATGTCCGCAGGGGCCTGCCGCCGCTGCGGGAGAACTGGATCATCGCCCGCGGCGACACCGAGGAGTACGCGGGCCGACCCGTTCGTCCCGAGGACGACGGGATCAAGCACACCTCTCCCCGTGGTGGTCTGCGCAATCTGGACGCGGTCTTCCCCGGGCGGCCGCGCCAGCCGCGCCGGGGCCGCGGCGGCCAGGCGGTCACGCAGCTCGCGTATGCGCGCCGGGGTGAGATCACGCCGGAGATGGAGTACGTGGCTATCCGGGAGAACGTCTCCCCCGAGGTGGTCCGCGAGGAGATCGCGGCAGGTCGCGCGGTGCTGCCGGCCAACGTCAACCACCCGGAGATCGAGCCGATGATCATCGGCAAGCGGTTCCTGGTGAAGGTCAACGCCAACATCGGCAACTCCGCGGTGACCTCCTCCATCGAGGAGGAGGTGGAGAAGATGACCTGGGCGACCCGTTGGGGCGCCGACACGGTCATGGACCTGTCCACCGGCCGCAACATCCACACGACCCGCGAGTGGGTGCTGCGCAACTCCCCCGTCCCCATCGGCACGGTGCCGCTCTACCAGGCCCTGGAGAAGGTCGACGGCAGGGCCGAGGAGCTGACCTGGGAGATCTACAAGGACACGGTCATCGAGCAGGCCGAGCAGGGCGTGGACTACATGACCGTCCACGCGGGCGTCCGGCTGCCGTACGTGCCGCTCACCGCCAACCGCAAGACCGGCATCGTCTCGCGCGGCGGCTCGATCATGGCCGCGTGGTGCCTGGCGCACCACAAGGAGTCGTTCCTGTATGAGAACTTCGAGGAGCTGTGCGAGATCCTCGCCGCCTACGACGTCACGTACTCGCTGGGCGACGGCCTGCGGCCCGGTTCGATCGCGGACGCCAACGACGAGGCACAGTTCGCGGAATTGCGAACCCTTGGGGAACTCAACCAGATCGCCAAGCGTTTCAACGTACAGACCATGATCGAGGGCCCGGGACACGTCCCGATGCACAAGATCAAGGAGAACATCGACCTTCAGCAGGAGATCTGCGATGAAGCTCCGTTCTATACGCTCGGCCCGCTGACCACGGACATCGCGCCGGCGTACGACCACATCACCTCCGGCATCGGCGCCGCGATGATCGCCTGGTGGGGCACGGCGATGCTCTGCTACGTCACGCCCAAGGAGCATCTGGGCCTGCCCAACCGGGACGACGTCAAGACCGGCGTCATCACCTACAAGATCGCCGCCCACGCGGCCGATCTCGCCAAGGGACACCCGGGCGCGCAGGAGTGGGACGACGCGCTGTCCGACGCCCGTTTCGAGTTCCGCTGGGAGGACCAGTTCAACCTCGCCCTGGACCCGGACACGGCACGGGAGTTCCATGACGAGACGCTGCCCGCCGAGCCCGCCAAGACGGCCCACTTCTGCTCCATGTGCGGGCCGAAGTTCTGCAGCATGAAGATCAGCCAAAGCATCACAGAGCGGTTCGGTGGTGCGGCGGCTGAGGGGGCGTCACCCGAGGAGGTCGCCGAGGGGATGCTCCAGAAGTCGAAGGAGTTCGCCGAGGCGGGGAACCGGGTGTACCTGCCGATCGCGGACTGACGCCTCACCCCTGGGCGGTGCTCGCACGTGGGGAGGCATGAGCACTGCCCGGGGCCCCGCTCACAGGTGTTCCGACGCCTGTCGCCCAAAGCCCCGGCCCGTTGTCAGAGGGGGCCGTTACGGTTCGCCCCGGCGCAGCAATCTGTCAGGCGTGGAGGGGGACGGAGATGGTGGACGACGGACGCACCGCGCTGGTGTCGTACGCGAAGGGGTGGGACCTGTCCTCGTGCGACGCGCGGGAACCGCTCTCGCGTGCCGAGGCCGAGACACGGGACCTGGCGGAAGAGCCGTATGTGATGGTGCACCGGCTGCCGGGACGGGCCGTACCGGTCGAGGTGCACCTGGTGGCCTGGGCCGAGCACTACGTGGGCGTGTGGGCGTACGACGAGCAGGGCCGCCGTACGCAGGAGCTGGACTGGCGGCTGATCGAACCGGGGCGCCTGTTCCTGCGCCACCGGGCAGAGTGGCGTTACGGCTCGCCGGAGCAGACCGAGTTCGCGAAGGACGTCTGGCGCACGAAGACGTACCTCGAGCCCGACGGCAGGGGCACCACGGCGCTCGAGCCGCAGGGCGCCCTGGGTCCGTCGCGGCACAGGCGCGCGGACGTCCCTGAGGCGCACCGCTGGCGGGACCTGGCGGAGTTCGGCGTACGAGGCGTCTGAAGCCCGCTCCTTTCCGAGCTGTCGCTGCGCGGCCGGCACGGGAGCGACCCGGAGGCCACCGAGGCGGGAGCCGTCCCCGCGGCCGTGTCCCCCTGGCTGCCGCCGCGTCCGGCCGCGCCGCCGCATCTGAGCGAGTTGTTCCGGCCCGGCACGCGCGTGGCGACGGACGACGAGCCGGAGATGACGGTCGGCTCTGTGCGTGAGATCGGCGTGCTGCGGGTGCCCAGCGGCAGACTCGCCGTCGACTGTCCTGTGACGACGGACGACGGCAGTCGACGCGAGCTGCTGGAGCGGATTCCGCCGGGCGGGTATCCGCTGCAGGAGGCCGTCCTCAGCTACGAGTTGGAGTACGACGGCGAGGTCTTCCCGACGGAGGATTGTGCTGCTGTTCGGCTCCTGATCGACGTCGAGCCGGCGGTCACCTGGGAGCTGGCGCTCGCCGAGGGCGAGGACCCCAGGCTGCTGCGGGACCAGGAGTACTACGGCTTCACCACCGATGCCGCCCTGGGCAGCTTCGCCGACTCCGCCGCCTGGGGCGTACTCGCGGACAAGTACCGGCGTTACAGCACGGAGGGGGAGGAAGACGTCGCAGAGAGGATCGCCGACGGCAACTACGTACGCACCTCCGACAGTGCCACCGGCAGTGATCTCATTCACTTCGCCACCGGTGGAGACGGGACCTGGGACGTCTGGCTGGGCCGTTCTGCCTCCGGAAAGCTGGTCTCCGTCGCGGCCGTGTGCATGTATCTCCCCGGCTTGAGGATCCTGTGAGCCGGCGATGAGTCCGACGGGTGTGTGGGTGGTCGGTGCCGTACCCGACCGGACCGCGGAGTCACTGCCGGGGGCGTCGCCGCGTTCAGCCGCTGGTACTGACCGGCAGCGCGCCGGCCGGTCCGGCCGCCGTGAACGGCCGCGCCGGGCAGCCTGTTGAGGGCGCCGGTGCGGCGGTACACGGTGAGACCGCGGCCGACCGGGGTGGTGATACGAGGCCGGTGGCCGCCCGGTCGGGTCCGTGCCGCCCGGGGCGCGAGCCGTGTCCGGGCCGGCATGGGGTCACTCGGGCGACCGTTGCCGTGGGGTCACTCGGGCCGGTGATCCGGGCCGCCGAAGTCCGGGCTCGTGTAGTCCGGGCTGGTGAAGCTCGGGCGGCCGGACCCGGTGCCGTCGTCGGGGCTGCTGAAGCCGGGGCGGCCGTAGCCCAGGCGGGGCATACGGCCGGTCGGGGCGGTCGGGGTCGTGGGGAGCCGCGTCGGGGCGGATCCGGGCTCGGCGAGTGCCTCCCGCAGAAACGGCAGGATGCCGCGCTCCAGCAGGGCGTCCCGCCAGGCCTCTCTGGCCCTGTCCAGCTCCTGGTGCGCCGCGTCCAGCGCCTGGGCCTGTCCCGAGCCGCTGTTGCGCAGGGCGGTGAGGAGCAGTCCGACGGCGGCGACGAGGATCGCGGCCGCTGTCATGGCGCCGAACACCCAGCCGGCGGTGAGCATGGTCTGGGCGAAGGTCTGTCCGGGGTTCAGCGTCTTCAGGATGTAGCCGATGAGCAGGAAGATCACCGCAGCGGTGCCGGAGAGGACGGGCGCCAGCACGGCGACGACCGCGATGGCGCCCGCGCCGGTGTTCTCCGGTGCCTCGCCGAGGGCGGCGGTGAGCCCGGCCACCTCCGGATTCTGTTCCGGGTCCGCGGAGCCGGCGCCACCGCCGGCCGCAGGGGTCATCGCCGGGTGGCGCAGCTCCTCGCGGACCGTCACATAGTGCTGGTATTCGGCCGTCGCGGCCTCCGTGATCAGGGCGGTGGCGTTGAGCGCCATGGTGCGCAGTTGTTCGGAGTTGAGCCGCTGTCCGACAGCGGCCAGTTCCGGTCGGTGTGGTGCGGAGCGCAGCGCCTCATCGAGGAGCCGCTCGAATTCCTGGCGGTCCTCGCTCAGCAGGTGCTGCGGAACGCTGTTCATGTGCATCCCCCGATGCTCCGTAGGGCTTGGGGCTCGCACGCCGGCGAGCCGTCGGGCAGAAACGGAGGGGAGCCTGCTACGGATAAGCCGATGGTAGAGCCGTGACGGCGCGCGGTGACAGGGGGTTGCGGAAATTGCGTTCCGGCCTGCGCGTACGTCTCCGGGGGGACGTCTTCCCGGGGAACGTTCAGTTATCCAGGGGAAGTTGCCGGACCAGCAGCTTTCCGGCCATGGTCACCCCACCGTCCATGGCAATGGCGAGCCCGTCGGCATACACATGCGGTCCCTCCACGACCGGGCCGCTGCCCTCCTCGTCGTCCTCGGAGCCGACCTCGCCGAGGAGATAGGGAATGGGGCTGTGGCCGTGAACGATGCGGGTGCCGCCGTACGTATCGAGAAGCGAACGGACGGCGTCTGCACCACCCTCGTCACGGAAGGAGAAGCGCTTGGTGAACTTGCGGAACAGATCCCAGCACTCGTCCGCGTCGTTGCGGGTGAGGGTTTCGCGGACGGTGTCATTGACTGCCTCGATGGAGTCGCCGTAGTCGAGATAGGCGGTGGTGTCCGAGTGCACGAGCAGATAGCCGTCGACCTGCTCGACGGCGTCGAGGCGGGCCATCCACTGCAGGTGGTGGTCCTGGAGGCGGTCCATGTCGGTCTTCTGACCGCCGTTGAGCAGCCAGGCCGCCTGGAAGGTGGCGGTGCCCGCGCCGGAGTTGACGGGAGTGTCGCCGAACCGCTTGGCGCCGAGCAGCAGCAGTTCGTGGTTGCCCATGAGGGCCTTGCAGTACCCGCCGGCCGCGGCGGCCTCGGCGGACAGCCGCATCACCAGGTCGATGACGCCGATGCCGTCGGGCCCGCGGTCGGTGAAGTCGCCGAGGAACCACAGCCGGGCGGTGCCCGCGCACCACTGGCCCGAGGCGTCGATCAGTCCCTGCTCCTGCAGGGCGGTCACCAGTTCGTCGAGGTACCCGTGGACGTCTCCGACGACGAACAGCGGCCCGGGGCCGGTCGTGGGCTGCGGCAGCGGCGTCGCGGGCACCGGTTGGACCTGTACCTGGACCGTCTCGGTCCGGTCGGTGCGGCTGATGACCGGGAGGTCGCGCTGGGTGGGCGTGTAGCCCTCGGGATACGCCTCGTCGACGGGCGGCACGGTGTCGCCCGGGTGGGCGCTGTCGACGTACGGACCGGTCTCGTGGACGTACGCCGGTACCCGGAAATCGCGCAGCGTCGCCGTCCGCTCCGCCTCGGGTCCCTGACCGGCCCCCTGAGTCATCAGACCCCTCCACCATCGCGCCGCAGCTGCACCGCTTCGGACTGCCTGGTCGCAGCGGTCCGCGGTGTCGTGGGCCCATCATAGGAATGCGCGTCGCGCCGTGTGATGACCCAGGGGTGGTGAATCGGAACAGGACTCCAGTTCACCGCGGCTTTCGCCCCGTTTGTGCAGGTGTTCGGCCTGCTTCGGACCGGCCGGACCCCCAGCCGACCGGTCGCCGTCCCGCCGGGCCCCCGCCATCGGCCCCCGGGAGCACGGGGTGAGCACCCCGCTCTCTTCTCCGTTTGCGGCTTCCTCCTGCGGGGCTATGCCTCGTCCGGTGACCGCGGCGGGCTCACCGTCGTGCGCGGGGAGCGCCGCTGGGAGGAGGTGCGCACGATCAGCTCGGTCGGTATCACCTGCTCGACCGGAAGGTCCGCCTCGAGGCCCTCGATGGCGTCGATCAGCAGCTGGATCACCGCGGTGCCGATACGGCGGGGCTTCAGCGAGAGCGTGGTGATGGGCGGCTCGGTGCTGGCGTACACCGTGGACTCGCTGCAGCACACCAGCAGCAGGTCGTCGGGGACGCGCAGTCCGTAGCGGCGGGCGGCGGCGAGCAGGTCGGTGCCGTTGGGGTCGAACAGGCCGTAGACCGCGTCGGGCCGGTCGGGGCGGGCGAGCAGCCGGTCGGCGGCGACGGCGCCCGCGCACGGGTCGTGCGCCGGGTAGGCCTCGTAGACGGGGTCCTGGCCGACCCGCTCGCACCAGCGGAGGTAGGCGGTGGTCGACAGGTGGGTGTACGTGTCCGTCGTGGTGCCGGTGAGCAGGCCGATGCGGCGGGCGCCGGCGTCGGCGAGGTGGTCGAGGATGCCGAGGACGGCGGCCTCGTGGTCGTTGTCGACCCAGGCGGTGACGGGCAGCGCGCCGGCCGGGCGGCCGTCGGAGACGACCGGCAGCCCTTGCCGGACCAGCTCGCTGACCACCGGGTCCTGGTCGGAGGGGTCGATGACGACCGTGCCGTCCAGGGCGACGTTGGACCACACGTCGTGGCGGGAGGTCGCGGGCAGGATGACAAGGGCGTAGCCACGGGCGAGCGCGGCCGAGGTGGCGGCCCGTGCCATCTCCGCGAAGTACGCGAACTCCGTGAAGGTGAAAGGTTCATCCCCGTACGTCGTCACGGTCAGGCCGATCAGACCCGACTTGCCGGTACGGAGGGTGCGGGCGGCGGCCGAGGGGCGGTATCCCAGCCGGTCGGCGACCTCGCGGACATGGCGCCGGGTGGCATCCGGGAGCCGGCCCTTGCCGTTGAGGGCGTCGGAGACGGTCGTGATGGAGACCCCGGCGGCGGCGGCCACGTCTCTGATGCCCGCCCGGCCCGGCCGACTGCCTCGACGTGAGGTTTCCGCGCGGCTCACCTGGTGCTTCCCTGCTGCTGTCATGGCGAGCCGATAGTAGGGCTCATGCGGTGGGGTAGTGCGGACGCATATGCACGCGTTGACAGGCACGTTTCTGCATGGTCATGCAGGGTCAACTGCCTTAGAAAGAAAGACAGTTGAACGATCCAGTGGCAGGACGTGGCGTAGCGACGGGGATGGGCCTGCCAAGTGCCCGATGTTTCGAAGAGGTCTCAACTCACCTGCACGAGGGATGCGCGCCACGGCGCAAGCCACCGGCGCGTAGATATATGTACGGCGCGCCCCCTGAAACGTACGCCTTCGTGCGGGGATGCCCTTGATGCGGCGGGCCACCGTGTGGTGATGCCCACAATGCCGGTGGGGCTTCGTACGGTGATGGTCCTGATGGCGGCGGGATCGGCGAGGTTCTCGAGGTTCTCCTCCCGCCGTCCCGCACCTGTACGCACCGGGGCCGAATCCTCATAAGGTGAGGAGTATTGGAAGCCGGCGGCGTCGACGGTCCGCCGGTGGTCGCGAGGAGGACTGCGGTGAGCGAGACGAGCCCGAAGCTGCGCGCCGAGCTGGAGGGTATCCCCACCTACAAGCCGGGCAAGCCCGCCGCGGCGGGCGGGCCGGTTGCCTACAAACTGTCCTCCAACGAGAACCCGTACCCGCCGCTGCCCGGGGTGATGGAGAGCGTGACGGCGGCCGCCGGTGCCTTCAACCGTTACCCGGACATGGCCTGCACCGGGCTGATGGACGAGCTGGCCGAGCGCTTCGGTGTCCCGCACGCCCACCTGGCCACCGGCACCGGCTCCGTCGGTGTCGCTCAGCAGCTCATCCAGGCCACCAGCGGACCCGGCGACGAGGTGATCTATGCCTGGCGGTCCTTCGAGGCGTACCCGATCATCACGCAGATCAGCGGGGCCCGGTCGGTGCAGGTGCCGCTCACGCCCGGCGATGTGCACGACCTGGACGCGATGGCGGCCGCGATCACCGACCGGACGCGGCTGATCTTCGTCTGCAACCCCAACAACCCCACCGGCACGGTGGTACGGCGGGCCGAGCTGGAGCGGTTCCTCGACCGGGTGCCCGGTGATGTACTGGTGGTGCTGGACGAGGCCTACCGGGAGTTCATCCGCGACCCCGAGGTGCCCGACGGCGTCGAGCTGTACCGGAACCGGCCCAATGTCTGCGTCCTGCGTACGTTCTCGAAGGCCTACGGGCTCGCCGGGTTGCGCGTCGGTTTCGCGATCGCCCATGAGCCGGTCGCGGCGGCGCTGCGCAAGACGGCGGTGCCCTTCGGCGTCACCCAGCTCGCGCAGGATGCGGCGATCGCCTCGCTGCGGGCCGAGGACGAGCTGCTGGGCCGGGTCGGCTCGCTGGTCTGCGAGCGCACGCGCGTGGTCGACGCGCTGCGCGCCCAGGGCTGGACCGTGCCGGAGACGCAGGCCAACTTCGTCTGGCTGCGGCTGGGGGAGCAGACGGTCGCGTTCGCTCAGGCCTGTGAGCAGCACGGGGTGGTGGTCCGGCCGTTCCCGGGCGAGGGTGTGCGGGTGACGGTCGGCGAGACCGAGGCGAACGACATCTTCCTGAAGGTGGCGGAAGCGTTCCACAAGGAGCTGTAGCCCCTGGTGAAGGGGGTTCTGCAGCCCTGGTGCGAGCAGTCCCCTGGTAAGAGGGGTCAGTCCTGGTCGTCGGCCGGTTCCACGCGTTCCACGCGGACGGGGTCGCCGTCCCGTACGGTCGCCAGGGCCCGGGCGTCCGAGTCGAGGCGCCCCAGGATGTTGCACGGACTCGCGAGGCGGCACTCTCCCCCGAACTCCGTTCGGGGGAGCCCCCAGCCTCGCGAGATCGGTGTGGGGCCGTAGGGGAGGGCGAGCGCGTCGCCGTCCGTCCAGAAGGCCACGGTGCCCGGCTCCACGACCTGCCGGGCGTCCGTTTCACGTGAAACAGAGACACCTGTGTCGAAATAGACCTCCTCGCCCCAGGTGCGGGCGCTGGAGATGAGCGGCAGCGCCTTGGCGAGGGCCTGTGTGGTCGGTGTGTCGTCGAGGGTCGCGGTGATGTTGCCCGCGGGCCAGGAAATCCGTATCTGCATGAAACGCAATTCAACAAGATGTTGAAGTCGCCGCCAAGGTCTTGACTTCCTGACGCTAGGCCCACCCCGCCTCACCGGGCTGACAATCAGTGCGTCATAATGGCTTGTGAATGTGAACGCGTTCACAAGCGTGCCCGGTTGCTCCCATGATGTACGCGACAAACGGGACAAACTGTCGCTTGCCACGCCGAGGTAAGGAGCTGACGACGTGGAATTGGCTTTGGCGCCGGAGACACTGGCGCGCTGGCAGTTCGGCATCACCACCGTCTACCACTTCCTGTTCGTCCCGCTGACGATCTCCCTGGCCGCGCTCACGGCTGGGCTGCAGACCGCCTGGGTGCGCACGGAGAAGGAGAAGTACCTCAGGGCGACCAAGTTCTGGGGGAAGCTCTTCCTGATCAACATCGCCATGGGTGTGGTCACCGGCATCGTGCAGGAGTTCCAGTTCGGCATGAACTGGTCCGACTACTCGCGCTTCGTCGGTGACATCTTCGGTGCCCCGCTCGCCTTCGAGGCGTTGATCGCGTTCTTCTTCGAGTCCACCTTCATAGGCCTGTGGATCTTCGGCTGGGACAAACTGCCCAAGAAGATCCACCTGGCCTGCATCTGGATGGTCTCGATCGGCACGATCCTGTCGGCGTACTTCATCCTCGCCGCCAACTCCTGGATGCAGCACCCGGTCGGTTACAAGATCGACAAGGCCAGGCACCGCGCCGAACTGACCGACTTCTGGGCCGTGCTCACCCAGAACACCGCGGTCAGCCAGGCCTTCCACACTCTGTCGGCGGCCTTCCTGACAGGTGGCGCCTTCATGGTCGGTATCGCCGCCTACCACCTGGCCCGCAAGAAGCACATCCGTGAGATGAAGACCTCGCTGCGGCTTGGCCTGATCACCGTGGTCATCGCCGGTCTGCTCACCGCGATCAGCGGCGACACCCTCGGCAAGGTGATGTACAAGCAGCAGCCGATGAAGATGGCGTCGGCCGAGGCGCTGTGGGACGGCCAGAGGCCGGCTCCCTTCTCGATCTTCGCCTACGGCGATGTGGAGAAGGGACACAACACCGTCGCGATAGAGGTCCCGGGGCTGCTGTCCTTCCTGGCGAACGACAACTTCACCTCGTACGTCCCCGGCATCAACGACGTCAACAAGGCCGAGCAGAAGAAGTTCGGCCCGGGCGACTACCGGCCCAACATCCCGGTGGCCTTCTGGGGCTTCCGCTGGATGATCGGCTTCGGTATGAGTTCCTTCGCGATCGGTCTGGCCGGACTGTGGCTGACCCGCAAGAAGTTCATGCTGCCGGCGCACCTGCGGGTCGGCGAGGACGAGGTGCCGCATCTGGTGCTGTTCAAGAACAAGGCGCTCAGCCCGAAGCTCACCCCCTGGTACTGGCGCATCGCGACCTGGACCCTTGCCTTCCCGCTGATCGCCAATTCCTGGGGGTGGATCTTCACCGAGACGGGCCGTCAGCCGTGGGTCGTCTACGGCGTCCTCCAGACCCGCGACGCGGTCTCCCCCGGGGTCTCCCAGGCCGAGGTCCTCACCTCGATGATCGTCTTCACGTCGCTGTACGCGATCCTCGCCGTGGTCGAGGTCAAGCTGCTCGCGAAGTACATCAAGGCCGGCCCGCCCGAGCTGACCGAGGCCGACCTCCACCCGCCCACGAAGATCGGCGGCGACACCCGTGACGCCGACAAGCCGATGGCCTTCTCTTACTAGGCCGGGGGAACAGTCATGCATCTTCACGACGTCTGGTTCGTCCTGATCGCCGTCCTGTGGACCGGCTACTTCTTCCTGGAGGGCTTCGACTTCGGGGTCGGCATCCTCACCAAGCTGCTGGCCCGCAACCGGCCGGAGCGGCGGGTCCTGATCAACACCATCGGACCCGTCTGGGACGGCAACGAGGTGTGGCTGCTCACGGCCGGCGGCGCCACGTTCGCCGCCTTCCCGGAGTGGTACGCCACCCTCTTCTCCGGCTTCTATCTGCCCCTGCTGGTCATCCTGGTCTGCCTGATCGTCCGAGGTGTCGCCTTCGAGTACCGGGCGAAGCGGCCCGAGGAGAACTGGCAGCGCAACTGGGAGCACGCGATCTTCTGGACTTCGCTCATCCCGGCGTTCCTGTGGGGTGTGGCCTTCGGGAACATCGCGTGGGGCGTGAAGCTCGATCAGCACTTCGAGTACGTCGGCACCGTCTGGGACCTGCTCAACCCCTACGCCCTGCTCGGCGGTCTGGTCACGCTCACGCTCTTCACCTTCCACGGGGCGGTGTTCACCGCGCTCAAGACCATGGGAGACATCCGGGTGCGGGCACGGCAGCTGGCCCTGCGGGTCGGTCTCGTCGCGGCCGTCGTGGCGTTCGGCTTCCTGCTGTGGACGCAGGCCCACAGCGGCAACGGCAAGAGCCTGGTGGCCCTGATCGTGGCGGTCGCCGCCTTGGCCGCCGCGCTGGTGGCCAATCAGGCAGGCCGTGAGGGATGGTCGTTCGCCCTGTCCGGCATCACCATCGTGGCCGCCGTGGCGATGCTCTTCCTGTCGCTCTTCCCGAACGTCATGCCGTCCACCCTCAACGGCGACTGGAGCCTGACGGTCACCAACGCCTCGTCGAGTCCGTACACCCTGAGGATCATGACCTGGTGTGCGGCGATCGCCACCCCGCTCGTCATGCTCTACCAGGGCTGGACCTACTGGGTGTTCCGCAAGCGGATCGGTACGCAGCACATCGCCGCCGATATCGCGCACTGAGTCCGTCGAGGGTGTGTTTCACGTGAAACACACCCTCTGGACCGAAGGGCACGTTTCACGTGAAACCAATCGATCCACGTCTGCTGCGCTACGCCCACGCCACTCGGCTCTTCCTCGTGGCGGCCGTCGGCCTGGGAGCCGTCGGCGCGGGGCTCGTCATCGCCCAGGCGATGCTTGTCGCCGAGGTCGTCGTCGGCGCGTTCCAGCACGGGCAGTCCGTCGCTGAACTGCGCACTCCCCTGCTGCTGTTGGCGGCCGTCGCCGCCGGCCGGGCCCTGGTCTCCTGGCTCACGGAACTCGCCGCACACCGGGCGAGCGCCGCCGTGAAGTCCGAACTGCGCGGACGGCTCCTGGACCGGGCGGCAGCGCTTGGTCCCGGGTGGCTGAGCGGTCAGCGGACCGGCTCGCTGGTCACGCTGGCCACGCGCGGTGTGGACGCCCTGGACGACTACTTCTCGCGCTATCTGCCGCAGTTGGGGCTCGCCGTGGTCGTGCCGGTGGCGGTGCTGGCGCGGATCGTCACCGAGGACTGGGTGTCGGCGGCGATCATTGTCGGCACCCTGCCGCTCATCCCGCTCTTCATGGTGCTGATCGGCTGGGCCACCCAGTCCAGGACGGACCGCCAGTGGCGGCTGCTGTCCCGGCTGTCGGGCCACTTCCTGGACGTGGTCGCGGGCCTGCCCACGCTGAAGGTGTTCGGCCGGGCCAAGGCGCAGGCCGAGTCCATCCGCCGGATCACCGACGAGTACCGGCAGGCGACCATGCGGACCCTGCGGATCGCCTTCCTGTCCTCCTTCGCGCTGGAGCTGCTCGCCACACTGTCGGTGGCACTGGTCGCAGTGACGATCGGCATGCGGCTCGTCCACGGCGACATGGACCTGGACACCGGCTTGGTGATCCTGGTGCTGGCGCCCGAGGCCTACCTTCCGCTGCGCCAGGTCGGGGCGCAGTACCACGCGGCGGCCGAGGGGCTCGCTGCCGCGGAGGAGATCTTCGCGGTACTGGAGACGCCCGTCCCGGCGCCCGGCAGCGGTGCGGTGCCCGCGGGCGCGGTGGACTTCGACGGGGTCGCCGTCCGCTACCCCGGGCGTTCGGCGGATGCGGTGACCGATGTGTCGTTCACCGTCGAACCCGGCGAGACCGTGGCGCTGGTCGGGCCGAGCGGTGTGGGCAAGACGACACTGCTCAACGTGCTGCTGGGCTTTGTGGAGCCCGCCGCCGGCCGGGTGCGGATCGGCGGCGCGGATCTCGCCGGCCTCGATCTGCAGGAGTGGCGCTCGCGGATCGCCTGGGTGCCGCAGCGGCCGCATCTGTACGCCGGGACCATCGCGGAGAACGTACGGCTGGCGCGGCCCGACGCGGACGACGGCGCTGTACGGCAGGCCCTGCGGGACGCGGGCGCGCTGGAGTTCGTGGATGCGCTGCCCGAGGGTGCTGAGACCGTGCTCGGCGAGGACGGCGTCGGGCTGTCGGCGGGGCAGCGGCAGCGGCTCGCGTTGGCCCGGGCGTTTCTCGCCGACCGGCCTGTGCTGTTGCTGGACGAGCCGACGGCTGCACTGGACGGGGCGACCGAGGCGGAGGTGGTTGCGGCGGTGCGGCGGCTTGCTGTCGGCCGTACGGTGCTGCTCGTTGTGCATCGGCCGGCGCTGCTGGACGTGGCTGACCGGGTCGTGCGGCTGCCCGGCCGTGGTCCTGCCGAGGGGCCTCGCCCCCTGGACCCCCGCCTTGGCGCGCCCTCCTCCACGCCCGGCTTCCCTCGCGAGGGGGAATCCCCGTCCCGACTCGGTGGGCCGGAAGGCGGTCGCGTCGAGACCGTGACCGGCCCGGCAGAGCGGGCCTCGGCGCGGTCCCGGCGGGTGCTGGCCCGGGTCCGTGGGCTTGCCGGGCCCCGGCGGGGGCGGCTTGTGCTCGCGTTGCTGCTCGGCACGCTGGCCCTCGGCAGTGCCGTCGGGCTGATGGCGACGTCCGGTTGGCTCATCTCGCGAGCCTCGCAGCAGCCACCGGTGCTGTATCTGATGGTGGCCGTGACCGCGACGCGGGCCTTCGGGATCGGGCGGGCCGTCTTCCGATACGCCGAGCGGCTGGTGTCGCACGATGCCGTGCTGCGGATGCTGGCGGACACGCGGGTTGCCGTCTACCGGCGCCTGGAGCGCCTCGCCCCCGCCGGGCTGCGCACCGCGCGCAGTGGCGATCTGCTCACCCGGATGGTCGCGGACGTGGACGCCTTCCAGGACTACTGGCTGCGCTGGCTGCTGCCCGCGTCCGTCGCCGTCGCCGTCTCCGCCGCCTCCGTCGGTTTCACCGCCTGGCTGCTGCCGGAGGCCGGGGCCGCCCTCGCGGTGGGCCTGGTGGCGGCCGGTGCCGGTGTTCCGCTCGTCACCGCGGCCGTGGCCCGGCGTGCCGAGCGGCGGCTGGCGCCCGCGCGGGGCGTGCTCGCCACCCGCGTCGCCGATCTGCTGACCGGCACCGCGGAGCTGACCGTCGCCGGTGCGCTGCCCGCCCGTACGGAGGCGGCCCGGCGCGCCGACGGCACGCTCACCCGGATCGCCTCGCGGGCCGCCACGGCCACCGCGCTCGGCGACGGGCTCACGGCGCTGATCTGCGGCCTGACGGTCGCGGCCACCGCGCTGTTCGGCGCCCAGGCGGTGGCCGCGGGCCGGCTCGGCGGCGTGGCGATGGCCGTGGTCGTCCTCACCCCGCTGGCCGTGTTCGAGGCCGTCCTGGGCATGCCGCTGGCGGTGCGCCACCGGCAGCGGGTGCGGCAGAGCGCGGAGCGGGTGTACGAGGTCCTGGACGCCCCGGAGCCCGTACGCGAGCCGGAGCGGCCGCGGCAGGCGCCCGCCTCGCCGTTCCCATTGGTGGTCAAGGGGCTGACAGCGCGGTACGACGGGCAGCAGCGGGAGGCGCTGGCAGGGTTCGACCTCACGCTGGACGAGGGCCGCAGAATCGCCGTGGTCGGGGCCTCCGGTTCCGGCAAGACGACCCTCGCCCAGGTTCTGCTGCGCTTCCTCGACCCGGAAGAGGGCACGTACACGCTCGCCGGTGTGGATGCCTACGCGTCGGCCGGTGACGACGTACGGCGGCTCGTCGGGCTGTGTGCGCAGGATGCGCATCTCTTCGACAGCTCGGTGCGTGAGAACCTGCTGCTGGCCAGGAAGGACGCCGACGAGGCCGATCTGCGCCGGGCGCTTGCCCGGGCCCGGCTGCTGGACTGGGTGGACTCGCTGCCCGACGGCCTGGACACGCTCGTCGGTGAGCACGGGGCGCGGCTGTCCGGCGGTCAGCGGCAGCGGCTGGCCCTGGCCCGCGCGCTGCTGGCCGACTTTCCCGTCCTGGTCCTCGACGAGCCCGCCGAGCATCTGGACCTCCCGACGGCCGACGCGCTGACCGCCGATCTGCTGGCCGCCACCGAGGGCCGTACGACGCTGCTGATCACGCACCGGCTGGCCGGGCTGGACGCGGTGGACGAGGTGATCGTGCTCGACGCGGGCCGGGTGGTGCAGCGGGGTGCATACGCGCAACTCGTCGCGGTGAACGGGCCGCTGCGGGCGATGGCACAGCGGGAGGAGGAGGCGGAGTCGCTGGTGGCGGCCGGGTGAGGATCAGGGGCGCCGCATCCTCCCTTGATCCTTTGCGGTCCGTCGAACCTGCCGTGTGTGCCGCAGTTGCTGGAGGCGACTGGACCGACGGCTCCGCGGCGTCGGCCCCGTCGGCCGGCATGCCGGGGGCGATCGTCCCGTCGGAGAGCGGGATCGTGGCGAACTCCTCGTCGACCAGAAGCCCTCGTACTGGACGTACTTGGGCTTCCGGGCGGTGCGGCGAGTGGGGGTGCCCCCTCTGGGGGAGCGTGCCGGGCGTCGCGACGGGGCGAACGTTGCCTGTTGGGGCGCTAGAAACGTTCCGTCAGCAGTTGCTCGATCACGACCGCCACTCCGTCCTCGTTGTTGGCGACCGTGCGGCCCGACGCGGCGGCGAGGACGTCCGGGTGGGCGTTGCCCATCGCGTAGGACCGGCCGGCCCAGGTCAGCATCTCGAGGTCGTTGGGCATGTCACCGAAGGCGACGACCTCTTCGTGCGAGATGCCGCGCTCGGCGCAGCACAGGGCGAGCGTGCTGGCCTTGGACACGTCGGGGCCGCTCAGCTCCAGCAGGGCGCTGGGGCTGGAGCGGGTGACGTTGGCGCGGCCGCCGACCGCGATCCGGGCGAGGGTGAGGAAGGCGTCGGGGTCCAGGTCCGGGTGGTAGGCCAGGATCTTGAGCACGGGTTGGCCGGCGTCCGGGCCGTCAGGGGCGAGGAGTTGGTCGGCGGGCAGGAGATTGTCCGGTATCTCCATGTGCAGCTGGGGGTAGTCCGGCTCCTGGTGGAAGCCGTAGGTCTGCTCGACCGCGAACACGGTGCCGGGTGCCGCTTCGCGCAGCAGCCGTACGGCGTCCAGGGCGTTGGCCCGCGCCAGCTCGCGCACCTTCACGAACCGGTGGGTGCCCGGGCCGCCGTGCAGATCGACCACGGCGGCGCCGTTTCCGCAGATCGCCAGGCCGTGGCCGTGGACGTGGTCGCTGACGACATCCATCCAGCGGGCCGGGCGGCCGGTGACGAAGAAGACCTCGATGCCCGCCTCCTCGGCGGCGGCGAGCGCGGCGACGGTCCGTGGGGAGACCGACTTGTCGTCACGCAGCAGCGTGCCGTCGAGGTCGGTGGCGATCAGCCGCGGGGGCGTGGCGGCGGCAGGGGTCCCGGGCTGTCTGGTCGCTGAGGTCACCCGGCCATTCTCGCGCATATGCCCGCACGGCCGTGCGGCACTCCGCACAGATGAGACGCAGATGACGCTCAGCGGTACAGACGGTGTCCGGCGGGCCGGACGGTCTTCCGGGTCAGTCCAGTTGGGCGAGCGCCTCCATGGCGATCCGCTCGAAGACCTTCTCGTCCGCGGCGAAGTCGGAGTCCGGGATGGGCCAGTGGATCACGATCTCGGTGAAGCCCAGCTCACGGTGCCGGCCGGCGAAGTCCACGAAGGCGTCCACGGACTGCAGCGGCCGGGAGCGGTCCGGGGTGAAGCCGGTGAGCAGGATCTTGTCCAGCTCGGCCACGTCCCGTCCGGCGGCCGCGCAGGCCTCGGACAGCTTGCCGATCTGCCCGCGCAGCGCCTCGACGGACTGCTCCGGGGTGCCGGTCTCATACAGCTTCGGGTCGCCCGTGGTCACCCACGCCTGCCCGTGCCGGGCGGCGAGCTTGAGGCCGCGCGGGCCGGTGGCCGCCACTGCGAAGGGCAGCCGGGGTCGCTGGACACAGCCCGGTATGTTCCGCGCCTCGTCCGCCGAGTAGAACCTGCCCTCGTACGTCACCGTGTCCTCGGTGAGCAGCCTGTCGAGCAGCGGCACGAACTCGGCGAGCCGGTCGGCACGCTCGCGCGGGCTCCACGGCTCCTGGCCGAGCGCGGTGGCGTCGAAGCCGGTGCCGCCGGCGCCGATGCCGAGGGTGATCCGGCCGCCGGAGATGTCGTCGAGGGTGATCAGTTCCTTGGCGAGGGTCACCGGATGCCGGAAGTTCGGTGAGGTCACCAGCGTGCCGAGGCGCAGCCGCTCGGTCACGCCCGCGGCGGCGGTCAGCGTCGGTATCGCGCCGAACCACGGGCCGTCGCGGAAGCTGCGCCAGGACAGGTGGTCGTAGGTGTACGCGGTGTGGAAGCCGAGCTGCTCGGCCCGCATCCAGGCCGAGCGGGCGCCTTCGCTCCAGCGGCGGTAGGGCAGGATCACGGTGCTCAGACGCAGACTCATGCGTTCGAGAGTAAGCGGCCTCACTGACAACGGAAGTAAGCGGCCCCACTGACAACGGACGAAACGCTCACCGAACGTTCCTGCTCAGCCACGGACTGAGCAGGATCATCGGGACATACTCCGTGTGCGCGCGGTCACCGGGCAGTGGGACGACCAGGCGGTAGCCGGGCGGGAAGCGGCGCGCCCTGACGTGGGCGAGGCCCTCGAAGACGGAGCGCAGGAAGGCGGGCACGTCGTCGCGCGCGATGTCGGGGCACTCGATGCCCTCGACGGTGATCAGCGCGTCGTCGTCGGGGTGGAGCCGCACGCTCACCCGGGGCACGCCGCCGAACTCCACGTACGCCTCGTGCGGCAGCGAGCCGTCCGGATCCGTGGTCACCCCGAAGCCCGCGGAGCTGCGGCGGGAGGTCTGGTCGGCGCCGATGTCGTCGCTCACCTCGATCTCGCGCGCGTAGCGGGCGGCGAGGGCGGTGAGGGCCGTGACGGCGGCCTGGGTGGTCGGCAGATGCTCGGGCAAGTGGTCCATACCACTGATGACGGCCGCACGCGCGTGAAGGTTCACAGCTGCGGAACGCGCAGGTCAAGAAGGTTCAGCGGGGGCCGGGGAACCGCAGATAGCGCGGCGGTACGGCCTTCGTCAGCCAGACCCCGTTGGCGCTGACGCGGAAGACATGGCCGTCGCGGTGCATGGCACCCGCGTCCACGGCGAGCACGACAGGGCGGCCGCGGCGGGCGCCGACCCGGGTGGCGGTCTCGCGGTCGGCGGACAGGTGGACGTCGTGCCGGTTCATGGGTCTGAGCCCCTGCGCGCGGATCGCGTCCAGCGTGCGGGCGACGGTCCCGTGGTAGAGGTACGGCGGCGGGGCCACCGGGGGCAGGCCGAGGTCGACCTCGATGCTGTGGCCCTGGCTGGCGCGGATCCTCGTGCCCTCGATCGCGAAGCGCCGCTTGTCGTTGGCGGCCACCACGTGATCCAGCTCCGCGCGCGTGAACGGGAACCCGTGGGCGGCGGCCGCGGCGAGCAGTACGTCGGTCTCCACCCAGCCGGCGGGGTCCGGGGCGAGCCCGATCCGCTCCGGCTGGTGGCGCAGGTGCCTGGAGAGGTACTTCGACACCTTCACCGTGCGTCGTTCGTCGGGGGGTATCGCGTCATGTCTTTCGTTCATGTGTCCAGCGTGCGGGAGAGACGCGGATCACGCAGGTTTTTTTGTCCCCAGGTTTGATCCACAACCAACTGTGGTTATCCACAGGCGAATTGGCGAAGCTGTGGATAACTTGCGTACCGATTAGGGTGATTCGCGAAGTTCACTGTCCTCGGCGGAAACTGACGCCAGCCGGTCCAAGTTCCTTGCCCTCACCTCACGTTCGGCAGCGAGCGCGATGAACGCGGACACGTGGTTCGTCCCAACGAGCTTTTCCACGGCGGAGATCGTGCCGGCGGGCAGGTCCACGGCCCGGGTGGCGCAAGGCTGCTCCACCGGACTCTCGGCCACCAGGTGTCTGCGCAGGTGTCTGCTCGCCAAGGTGCGCATGGCGCGGGCCAGTTCGGCCTCCACCGTCTGCTGGGCCAGCGGGCGCAGGCGGCGTACGAGTGAGGCCGCCTGAGCCGCGTGGGCGTCCGTGCGGCGCCCGGGATCCTCCAGGTAGTCCACGAAGACGTGCTCGATGGTGAACTCCAGAAAACGGGCGGCGATGTGCTCGACCTGCCCCCTCAACTCCCGCAGGTGACCGGAGATCGCCGACAGCGGCACCCCGGCCGCGTACAACTCGACGGCCACGGACAGTTCTTGGGGGCTGGGCACCAGGAACGTGCCGGGGTCGCCGTCGATCCGCTCCAGCACGCCCAGCTCGACCGCCTCCGCCACGGCGTCGTCGTCGGGGGTGCCGCCGAAGCGGGCGTCCAGTTCGGCACGGGTGACGCGGTCGGGGCGCTCGTCCGTCCAGGGTCCCTCCACCTCGGTGACCAGACCGAGCACCCCGCCGAGGCCCCGGCCGCTGTCCCAGGCCTCCAGCAACTCCTTGATGGAGGCCAGGGTGTAGCCGCGGTCGAGGAGGTGGGCGATCTGGTGGAGCCGGGTGACGTGCGCCTCGGAGTAGAGGTTGGCGCGGCCCCGGCGCTCGGGCCGGGGGAGCAGACCGCGGTCCTGGTAGGCGCGGATGGTCCGGACCGTCGTGGCGGTGTGGTGCGCGAGGTCCTCGATGCGGTACGTCCGCGCGGGCGCCGGTCCGGTCATCTCACAGCCTCGGCTCCACGCGCGCGAGGCGCCGCAACGCCCCCGGCAGGAAGCGGGACATGAGGTGGGCGCCGCGGGCCTCCGGGGTCACCGGAACCACCGCCTTGTCGCGGGCCACCGCGTCCAGGATCGCCTCGGCCACCTTGTCCGGCGGGTAGTTGCGCATGCCGTACAGCCGGGCCGAGTTCCTCCGGCGTCGGCGCTCCTCCGCCTCGTCGACCCCGGTGAAACGGGTCGTGGAGGTGATGTTGGTGTTCACGAAGCCGGGACAGATTGCGCTCACCCCGATGCCCTGCCCGGCGAGTTCGGCACGCAGGCACTCGGAGAGCATCAGCACCGCCGCCTTGGAGGTGCTGTAGGCGGGCAGGGCGCGAGAGGGCTGATAGGCCGCCGCCGAGGCGACGTTGACGATGTGCCCGCCCTGACCGCGTTCGCTCATCCGGGCGCCGAAGAGCCGGCAGCCGTGGATCACGCCCCACAGGTTCACGTCCAGGACCTTGCGCCAGTCGTCGGCCGTCGTGGCGAAGAAGGAGCCCGACAGGCCGATGCCCGCGTTGTTGACCAGCACGTCCAGCACGCCGTACTCGCGGTGCACCTTCTCGGCGAGCTTCTCCATCGCCTGCTCGTCGGAGACGTCGGCGGTCTCCGCCCAGGCCTCGGGCGCGCCGATCAGCCGGGACAGCTCGGCGGTGCGGGCCGCGGCCTCGGCGTCGCGGTCGACGGCGACCACGCGCGCGCCGGCCTCCGCGAAGGCGAACGCCGTGGCCCGCCCAATGCCGCTGCCCGCCCCGGTGACCAGCACCAGCTGTCCGCCGAACCGGTCGGCGTGGCGGCCGGTGGCCTTCGGCTCGGGGCGGCCGCCGTCCACGGACATGATGAACTCCTCGATCCAGGAGGCGAGTTGGTCGGGCCGGGTGCGCGGGACCCAGTGCCGGGCCGGGAGCGTACGGCGGGTCAGCTGCGGTACCCACTGCTCCAGGTCGTCGTAGAGCCGCTCGGACAGGAACGCGTCCTGCTGGGGCGTGATCAGCTGCACGGGTGCGTGTGCGCGGGCGTCCGGGCGGGGCCTGGTCAGCCGGGCGCGGACATTGTCCCGGTACAGCCAGGCACCGTGCGCCGCGTCCGAGGGCAGGGAGGCCGTCGGGTAGCCCCCGCCGGGGACTTGCTCGACCCGCTCCAGGATCTTCGGCCAGCGCTTGCCGAGCGGTCCGCGCCAGGCCAGCTCGGGCAGGGCGGGTGTGTGCAGCAGATAGACGTACCAGGACTTGGCGCCCTGGCCGAGGAGCTGGCCCACGCGGCGGGGCGTCGGACGCTTCACGCGCGCGTTGATCCAGTGCCCGAAGTGGTCCAGGGACGGTCCGGAGATCGAGGTGAAGGAGGCGATACGGCCCTGCGTGCGGCCCACCGTGACGAACTCCCACGACTGGACCGAGCCCCAGTCGTGCCCGACCAGGTGCACCGGCCGGTCCGGGCTGACCGCGTCCACCACCGCCAGGAAGTCGTCGGTGAGCTTGGCCAGCGTGAAACCGCCGCGCAGCGGCTGGGGTGCCGTGGAGCGGCCGTGGCCCCGGACGTCGTACAGCACCACGTGGAAGCGGCCGGCGAGGCGGCCTGCCACCTCCGACCAGACCTCCTTGCTGTCCGGATAGCCGTGCACCAGCACCACCGTCGGCCGCTGCGGATCGCCCAGCTCGGCCACGCACAGCTCGACCCCGCCGGTCGCCACCCGGCGCTCCCGCGCACCTTTCAGCGTCACTTCTCCTCCGCCCAGCGCCGCACGTGCGGCAGATCGTCGTCCAGCCAGAACGCGCTCTGTCCGGGGTCCTTGGAGTCGGTGACCACGAGGATCTCCTCGAACTTCGCGCCCGTACCCCTGAAGCCGAGGTGCGGTTCGACCGCCCACAGGCCCGGCTGCGGCGGGTGGTCGGAGAAGCGGTACGGCGACCACAGGGGCGACCAGCCCTCGCGGTGGCCGTGCAGCGCGTCGGCGGCCAGGCCCTTCAGGGACTGGGTGCCGAACCCGAAGAGGTGGGGCGAGAAGCGGCGCTGCCTCACCCGGTCCACCTTGTGGGCGATCACACCGAACGGGTACGCGCGATGCCGGTTGGCGTAGCCCTGGCGGACCATGAGCCGGTCCACGTCCTCGTAGATCTCGCGCAGCGGGCGCCGCTCGCGCACCTCGCGCAGGATCAGCTCCCGGTGCGCCTCCAGGTCGGCCATCAGCCGGTCCTGCACCGGGTTGGCGCCCAGCGAGCCCGAGTAGCCGATGTCCGCCGTGTATCCCTCGTAGACCGGCGCCATGTCCAGGATGAACGGCATCCCGGGCTCCAGGGCACGGTCGGTCGGGAAGAACTGCAGGGGGATGCGGAAGTTCACGAACGCCGTGCGGTCGCCGAACCAGGCGAACGGCAGATGGAACCAGTCCCGCACCCCGCGCTCGCGCAGCCACTCGCGCTGCATCCGGGCCGCCTCACGCTCGGTCACGCCCGGCTCGAGGCGTGCCGCGACCGCCTCCGCGCACTCGTAGGCGAGGCGCTGCACCCGCCTGAACCCCCGCAGCTCCACGGAGAGTTCGCTGCTCACTGCCGTCGTCATGCCGCCTCGTCCCGTCGTGCCGCCGACCCGCCCGCCGGCTGCGGTACTCGTCCGTAACTTGACACTGGTGAATGTGACAGTTGTTAGAGGTGGCGTCAATAGGAGGCGCGGCAGGCTGTGGAAAACCCGCGGTAACCCTTAGGCAGGGCATCCCTTAGGGACCCGTAATACCTGGGTCTGACGCCAAGACGGCTCTGAGGTCTGACGACCGGCGTGGCCCGCATCACTACGGTCGTATGCGTGACTGTGATCGCGACCGAAAGCCTGAGCAAGCGGTTCCCCCGGGTGACCGCTCTCGACCGGCTGTCCATGGACATCGGACCCGGTGTGACCGGACTCGTCGGAGCCAACGGCGCCGGCAAGTCCACCCTGATCAAGATCCTGCTGGGTCTGTCCCCCGCCACGGAGGGCCGTGCCGAGGTGCTCGGCCTCGACGTCGCCACCAAGGGCGGCGCCATCCGCGAGCGCGTCGGATACATGCCGGAGCACGACTGCCTGCCGCCCGACGTCTCGGCCACCGAGTTCGTCGTCCACATGGCGCGCATGTCCGGCCTGCCGCCGACCGCCGCCCGCGAGCGCACCGCGGACACCCTGCGCCACGTAGGCCTGTACGAGGAGCGCTACCGCCCCATCGGCGGCTACTCCACGGGCATGAAGCAGCGGGTGAAGCTCGCCCAGGCGCTGGTGCACGACCCGCAGCTGGTGTTCCTGGACGAGCCGACCAACGGCCTCGACCCGGTCGGCCGGGACGAGATGCTCGGCCTGATCCGCCGTATCCACACCGACTTCGGCATCTCGGTCCTGGTCACCTCCCACCTGCTGGGCGAGCTGGAGCGCACCTGCGACCACGTCGTCGTCATCGACGGCGGCAAGCTCCTGCGCTCCAGCTCCACCACCGACTTCACGCAGACCACGACCACCCTCGCGATCGAGGTCACCGACAGCGAGAGGCACCCCGACGGTACCCGCGCGGTCCGCGAGGCGCTCCACGCGCGCGGGGTCGACACGCAGAACGAAGGCGCCGGACTGCCCGGCGCGGGACACATCCTGCTGCTGACCGCCGAGGGCGAGGAGACCTACGACCTCGTCCGGGACGTCGTCGCCGACCTCGGCCTCGGCCTGGTCCGCATGGAGCAGCGCCGCCACCACATCTCCGAGGTGTTCACCGGCGACGACGGGCACAGCAGCGGCGAGCAGCGGAAGGAGGCCGTCGGACATGGCGGTTGAGCACCCCCCGGCGGCCCCGGCCGGCGACCAGACCCGCATCCACGACATCGGCTACCGCGGCTACGACGGCCCCCGCCTCGGCCGCGCCTACGCCCGCCGCTCGCTGTACGCGCAGTCCCTGCGCGGCTCCTACGGCCTCGGCCGCTCGGCCAAGTCCAAGGTGCTGCCGATGCTGCTGTTCGCGGTGATGTGCGTGCCCGCCGCCATCATGGTGGCCGTCGCGGTCTTCACGAAGGCGCACGAACTGCCGGTGGCCTACACCCGCTACGCGATCATGCTGCAGGCCGTGATCAGCCTGTACGTCGCCGCGCAGGCACCCCAGTCCGTCTCGCGCGACCTGCGCTTCAAGACCGTACCGCTGTACTTCTCGCGGCCCATCGAGACCGCCGACTACGTCCGCGCCAAGTTCGCGGCGCTCGCGTCGGCGATCTTCATCCTGACCGCCGCTCCCCTGCTCGTGATGTACGTGGGCGCGCTGCTGGCCAAGCTGGGCTTCGCCCACCAGACGAAGGAATTCGCCGAGGGACTGGTCTCCGTGGCGCTGCTCTCGCTGCTGTTCGCCGGCATCGGCCTGGTCATCGCCGCCGTCACCCCGCGCCGGGGCTTCGGCATCGCCGCCGTGATCGCTGTGATGATCATCTCCTACGGCGCGGTCTCCACGCTGCAGGCCATCGCCAACGTGCAGAACCACACCTCGGCCATCCCGTGGATCGGCCTGTTCTCGCCCGTCACGCTCATCGACGGCGTCCAGTCGGCCTTCCTCGGCGCCACCGCCCGCAACCCCGGAGCCGTGAACCCGTCCGCCGGACAGGGCGTGGTCTACGTCCTGGTCGTGCTCGCCCTCATCGCCGGCAGCTACGGCCTGCTGATGCGCCGCTACAAGAAGGTGGGACTGTGACCACGCTCAGCATCGACCACGTCTCCCGCTGGTTCGGCAACGTGGTCGCCGTCAACGACGTCACCATGACGATCGGTCCCGGCGTCACCGGTCTGCTCGGCCCCAACGGCGCCGGAAAGTCCACCCTGATCAACATGATGGGCGGCTTCCTCGCTCCCTCCACCGGCACGGTCACCCTCGACGGACAGCCGGTGTGGCGCAACGAGGCCATCTACCAGCACATCGGCATCGTCCCCGAGCGCGAGGCGATGTACGACTTCCTCACCGGCCGCGAGTTCGTCGTCGCCAACGCCGAGTTGCACGGCCTCGGCGCCAAGGCGGCTCAAAAGGCCCTGGCCACGGTCGAGATGGAGTACGCGCAGGACCGGAAGATCTCGACGTACTCCAAGGGCATGCGCCAGCGCGTGAAGATGGCGAGCGCGCTGGTCCACGAGCCGTCGCTGCTCCTGCTGGACGAGCCGTTCAACGGCATGGACCCGCGTCAGCGCATGCAACTGATGGACCTGCTGCGGAAGATGGGCGACGAGGGCCGCACGGTGCTGTTCTCCTCGCACATCCTCGAAGAGGTCGAGCAGCTCGCCCGGCACATCGAGGTCGTCGTCGCGGGCAGGCACGCGGCCAGTGGCGACTTCCGCAAGATCCGCCGGCTGATGACCGACCGCCCGCACCGCTACCTGGTCCGCTCCAGCGACGACCGCGCCCTCGCGGCCGCGCTGATCGCCGACCCCTCGACGGCCGGCATCGAGGTCGATCACAGCGAGGGCGCGCTGCGCGTCCAGGCCGTCGACTTCGGCCGTTTCACCACTCTGCTGCCGAAGGTCGCCCGGGACCACGGCATCCGGCTCCTCACGGTCTCGCCGTCCGACGAGTCCCTCGAGTCCGTCTTCTCTTACCTGGTCGCGGCGTAGGAGGCCGAAGATGTACGACCCCACTGTCGCCCGGCTCACCTACCGGGCCCTGCTCGGCCGTCGCCGGGCCCTCATCCTCGGCGCGCTGCCGCTGCTGCTGATCGTGCTCTCCGTGGCCGTCCGGGCTCTGACCGGAGCCGACGACCAGACCGCGGCCGATGTCCTCGGCGGCTTCGCGATCGCCACGATGGTGCCGATCGTCGGCGTCATCGCGGGCACCGGCGCGATCGGGCCGGAGATCGACGACGGCTCCGTCGTCTACCTGCTGTCCAAGCCGCTGAAGCGGCCCGCGATCATCTTCACCAAACTGATCGTCGCCATCGCCGTGACCATGGTCTTCTCGGCGGTTCCGACCCTGATCGCCGGCCTGATCCTCAACGGCAACGGCCAGCAGATCGCCGTCGCCTACACGATCGCCGCGCTGGTCTCCTCCATCGCGTACTCGGCGCTGTTCCTGCTGCTCGGCACGGTCTCCCGGCATGCCGTGGTCTTCGGGCTCGTCTACGCGCTGGTCTGGGAGGCGCTGTTCGGCTCCCTGGTGCCCGGCGCGCGCACGCTCAGCGTCCAGCAGTGGTCGCTGGCCGTCGCCCACAAGGTCGCCGGCGGGGACCTCGTGACCTCCACCGTGGGCCTGCCGACGGCCACCGTGCTGCTGGTGGCGGTCACCGTGCTGGCGACCTGGTACGCCGGCCAGAAGCTGCGGGCGCTGAAGCTGACGGGCGAGGAGTAGGCCTCCGGCGGCCTGACGGGGGCTTCACGTCGGCCTGGGCACACTGGACAAAGCGGATGACCGGCTAGGAGGCCGCTGATGGCAGAGGAGACACCGGGAACCGAGGGCCGCGGGCGGTCCGGGGACGAGGTCTGGGACGGTCTGGACGGCCTGGTCCTGGACGAGGCCTTCATACGCGGCGCCGAGACCTCCGAGCCGTCCGCACGGGCCCGTATGCTCGCCGCCCGCTGGCGCGCCGAGGAACCCGAGCCCCAGCCGTGGCGATCCGACGAGCCGCCGGCGGGCTGGTTCTTCAGCAGGGCGCGGCGCCGCAGGTGGCGCCGCCGGTAATTCGGTGGCACGCAACTCGGCGGCGGGGCACAGTGGTTGTGCCCCATCCGCCGGGAGTGTCCCGGCGCTGTGATCCGGGAGTGGAGGCGGGCGATGCCCATGCACGGCAGTACGCCCGGCTCCCGACAGGGCGGTCCGAGGCCGGCTCCGGTGTAGTTACCCCGCCGTGGAGCCACAGGAACCGTCCGGGGCGGCCGCTTCGAGCACGCGATGTGTCTCTCGCGTGGGCCGCCTTCCCTGTGGCCCCCTCTTGCCAGGGGGCACCCTCCGCTGGGGTGGCCGGGTGAGTCGCGCGACCCGGCGCCGCGAGGCGCCGCTGCGCCCACCTGTGCCGCCCCAGCGGCACGACCGCGCCCGCGGCTACGCCGGCTGCGCCAGCAACCGCTCCAGCACCACCGCGATGCCGTCCTCCTCGTTGGAGGCCGTCACCTCGTCGGCCACCTCGCGGAGCGCCTCGTGCGCGTTGGCCATGGCCACCGACCGGGATGCCCAGGCGAACATCGGGATGTCGTTGGGCATGTCGCCGAAGGCGATCGTGTCCGCGGCCTTCAGGCCGAGGCGGCGGGCCGCCAGGGACAGGCCCGTGGCCTTGGACAGGCCGAGCGGGAGCAGTTCCACTATGCCCTCGCCCGCCATGGCCACGGTGACGAAGCCGCCCGCCGCGCGCCGGGCCGCCTCCGCCAGGTCGTCGTCGGACAGCGTGGGGTGCTGTATGTAGATCTTGTTCAGCGGTGCCGTCCAGAGGTCGGAGGCATCCGTGAAGGGGATCGCGGGGAGCCTGCCCGTGACCGCGTAACCCGGACCCACCAGCACCTCGCCGTCCAGGCCGTCCCGGCTGGCCGCCAGGTACAGCGGGCCCACCTCCGCCTCGATCTTGGCCAGAGCCACGCCCGCCAGCTGCCGGTCCAGGGTGACGGAGGTCAGCAGGCGGTGCGCGCCGGCGTCGTAGACCTGTGCGCCCTGGCCGCAGACGGCGAGGCCGTCGTAGCCGAGGTCGTCCAGGATGTGCCGGGTCCAGGGGACCGCGCGGCCGGTGACGACGATGTGGGCCGCGCCCGCCGCGGTGGCCGCGGCGAGCGCGTCACGGGTGCGCTGCGAGACCGACTCGTCGGAGCGCAGGAGCGTTCCGTCGAGGTCGGTGGCGATCAGCCGGTACGGGAAGCCGGTCACTTGGCGACCGGCTCAAGGACCTCTCGGCCGCCCAGGTACGGGCGCAGCACCTCGGGGACCCGGACGGAGCCGTCGGCCTGCTGGTGGTTCTCCAGGATCGCCACGATGGTGCGCGGTACGGCGCACAGTGTGCCGTTGAGCGTGGCCAGCGGCTTGACCTGCTTGCCGTCACGCATCCGGATCGACAGGCGGCGGGACTGGAACTCGGTGCAGTCCGAGGTCGAGGTCAGCTCGCGGTACTTGCCCTGGGTGGGGATCCACGCCTCACAGTCGAACTTGCGGGCGGCCGAGGCGCCGAGGTCGGCGGTGGCGACGTCGATCACGCGGAACGGCAGCTCCAGCGAGGTCAGCCACTGCTTCTCCCACTCCAGCAGGCGCTGGTGCTCGGCCTGGGAGTCCTCGGGCGTGACGTACGAGAACATCTCGACCTTGTCGAACTGGTGCACCCGGAAGATGCCCCGGGTGTCCTTGCCGTGCGAGCCGGCCTCGCGGCGGAAGCAGGGCGAGAAGCCCGCGTACCGCATCGGCAGCTTGTCGGCGTCGATGATCTCGTCCATGTGGTAGGCCGCCAGCGGGACCTCGGACGTGCCGACCAGGTACAGGTCGTCCTTGTCGAGGTGGTAGACGTCCTGGGCCGCCTGGCCGAGGAAGCCGGTGCCCGCCATGGACTGCGGGCGCACCAGCGCCGGGGTGAGCATCGGCGTGAAGCCGGCAGCGGTCGCCTGGGCGAGCGCCGCGTTGACCAGGGCCAGTTCCAGCAGGGCGCCGACGCCGGTGAGGAAGTAGAAGCGGGAGCCGGAGACCTTGGCGCCGCGCTCGACGTCGATCGCGCCGAGCAGCTGGCCCAGCTCCAGGTGGTCCTTGGGCTCGAAGCCCTCGGCACCGAAGTCACGGATCGTGCCGTGCGTCTCCAGCGTGACGAAGTCCTCCTCGCCGCCGACGGGCACGTCGGGGTGGACGAGGTTGCCGAGCCGGAGCAGCAGCTCCTGGGTCTCGGTGTCGGCCGCGTCGCGCTCGGCGTCTGCGGCCTTGACGTCGGCTTTCAGCTGCTCGGCGCGCCCCAGCAGCTCGGCCTTCTCGTCGCCGGTGGCCTTGGGGATGAGCTTGCCGAGCTGCTTCTGCTCGGCGCGCAGCTCGTCGAAGCGGACGCCGGAGGACCTGCGCCGCTCGTCGGCAGACAGGAGAGAGTCGACGAGCGCGACGTCCTCTCCACGGGCGCGCTGGGACGCGCGCACACGGTCGGGGTCCTCACGAAGCAGGCGAAGGTCAATCACGGGGCCAAGGCTACCGGTGCGGGGTTGCCGCTCACGAATCACTATTCCGTGGAGTTCTGATTCGCAGTGTTCGCCCGCTTACGTTCCGTTATGCGTAAATTGCGGTACGTGTCAGAACTCGTCAAGGGAAAGTGTCTCACTCCCTGGGACGAGGCACCCTCCGTATGCCGGGTTGACCGGATTCCCTTGTGGGGAACGGGACTTCGCGGCCTCGCTGTCCACAGGAATCCACACCCTTCGAAGAGTTATCCACAGGCTGTGTGGAAGGTCTGTGGATTTCGGAATTGATCACTCCGGAACTTCGCCGCGGACTGAAGAATTCCCAGGGCAAACCCGGGTGACACCCACTTTCGGGTGGAAAGCAGTCGCTCCAAAAGATGAATCAACGGAAACGGCTGGACGAAGGGTGAGGTGCCGGGTGGTGGCCGGGGCGAGGCCGCGAGGGGCGATTTGTCGACTGGCTCACGCACCCTTGTCGACTTGTCCCCAGGTCGAGAAGCGGACCTGTGGATAACTTCTGTGGATAACGATGATCTGCAGGTAGGACTGGCTAGAACCGGCCGTCCTGGCAGCGCGCCACCCAGTCCGACGCCGCCATGAACTCCTCGTCCGAGGTCCACGCCGGCGTCGGCCGGGCCTCGGACGGCGTGATGTCCGCGCGCGGGTAGGAGCCGAGGAAGCGCACCTGGAGACAGATCCGCTTCAGGCCCATCAGGGCCTCCGCCATCCGCCGGTCGGAGATATGACCCTCGGCGTCGATGCAGAAGCAGTAGTTGCCGATCCCGGCGCCGGTCGGCCGGGACTGCAGCAGCATGAGGTTGATGCCTCGCGAGGCGAACTCGCCGAGCAGGTCGCGCAGGCCGCCGGGGTGGTCGTCGCGCTGCCACAGCACCACCGAGGTCTTGTCGGCGCCGGTCGGCGCGGCGGGCCGGGCCGGGCGGCCGACCAGCACGAACCGGGTCTGCGCGTTCTCCGCGTCGTGGATCTCGGTCTCCAGGGCCTCCAGGCCGTACTTGGCGGCGGCGAACTCGCCCGCGAAGGCGGCGTCGTAGCGGCCCTCCTGGACCAGGCGGGCGGCGTCCGCGTTCGAGGCGGCCGACTCCCAGACCGCGTCCGGGAGGTGAGCCCGCAGCCAGTTGCGCACCTGCGGCTGGGCCGCCGGGTGGGCGGAGACCGTCTTGATGTCCGTGAGCTTCGTGCCCGGCCGGACCAGCAGGGCGAAGGTGATCGAGAGCAGTACCTCGCGGTAGATGGTCAGCGATTCGCCCGCGACCAGCTCGTCCAGGGTGGTGGTGATGCCGCCCTCGACGGAGTTCTCGATCGGCACGAACGCGGCCTCGGCCTCGCCCGTCCGCACCGCGTCCAGCGCGGACTGCACCGACACGTACGGGACGAGTTCCCGGGTGGCCGCTTCCGGGAGCGTCCGCAGGGCGACTTCGGTGAAGGTGCCCTCGGGGCCGAGATACGCATAGCTCGCTGGCATGTCCCTCACCCTAATGGCCGCAGACCGCCGCGGCTCGGGTGTCTCACAAGAGCCACTCGACCGGGTGGTTTCAACGCAGAAAGCCCAGTAAAATCGGTAAACCCCGTAATCCGCCGGATTCGGGCTAACCCTCCAGCAGCCGCTGCCCCACGTACTCGCCCTCGGCCGCCCCGCCCGGCACCGCGAACAGCCCGCTCGCCTCGTGCCGGATGAACTGCGACAGCGCGTCGCCCCGGTCGAGCTTGCGCTGCACGGGTACGAAGCCGCGCAGCGGGTCCGCCTGCCAGCACACGAAGAGCAGACCGGCGTCGGGCGTGCCGTCGGCGTCGAAGCCGTCGTGGTAGGAGAACGGGCGCCGCAGCATGGCCGCGCCGCCGTTCTTGTCGGGCCGGGTGATCCGGGCGTGCGCGTTGAGAGGGACGACGTACTCGCCCTTGGCGTCCGTCTTCTCGAGGTCCATCGGGGTCGTCTCGTCGCCCCCGGACAGCGGCGCGCCATTGGACTTGCGGCGCCCGATGACCGCCTCCTGGGCCGCGACCGACAGCTTCTCCCAGTCGTCCAGGAGCATCCGGATACGGCGTACGACGGCGTAGGAGCCGTTCGCCATCCAGGCGGGCTCGCCCGTGGCGGGCACGAAGACGCGCCGGTCGAAGTCGGGATCGGCGGGCTTCGGATTGCGGGTGCCGTCCAGCTGGCCCATGAGGTTGCGGGCCGTCATGGGGTGCGCGGTGGCGCCCGGGGTGCGGTTGAAGCCGTTCATCTGCCAGCGCAGCCGGGCCGCACCGCCCGCGTCCTTCTGGATCGCGCGCAGGGCGTGGAAGGCGACCAGGGCGTCGTTCGCGCCGATCTGCACCCACAGGTCGCCCTCGCCGCGTGCCTTGTCCAGGTGGTCGGAGGAGAAGTCCGGCAGCGGGTCCAGTGCGCTCGGCCGCTGCTGCTCCAGGCCCGTCCTGCCGAAGAAGCCGTGCCCGAAGCCGAAGGTGATCGTCAGTGAGGAGGGGCCGGCGTCACGGGCCACGTCGGTGTCGTCGTGGGGCGCGGCCTCGCCGGCCATCAGCCGCTCCGCCGTCGTCGACCAGCGGCGCAGCAGGGCCGCCGCCTCCTTGCGGCCGGCGCCCGCCGTCAGGTCGAAGGCGACGAGGTGGCCGCGTGCCTGGAGTCCCTCGGTGATGCCGGGCTGATGTTTCCCGTGAAACATCGCGCGGTCGGAGCCCACCGAGGTCAGCGGGGTGGCCTCGGCGGGCGCGGTGGCGTGGCCCACGGCCCCGCCGGCCGCGCCGAGCACGATCCCGGTGGCGCCGGCGGTGCCGAGCAGCGCGCGCCGGGAGATGCCGTGACCGCCCTCGGGGCCGGGCGCCGGAGCAGCCTGGGTGGATGTACGGGCCGACGGAATGGACTGGTCGGGCATGGTGTCGTTCAGCCGATCTGCGCGTTCTTGGAGACGGTCACCTGGTCGATGTCGGAGGTGCGCACGGTGACGGCGATCTTCCAGTCGCCGGCCATGGGGATCTGTACTCCGCTCGCCGACCAGTGGCCGGTCGTGATGTGGTCGGGGGTCACGGGCAGCGGGCCGATCTTCTTGGCCTCGAGGGTGAATTCCACCTTCACCTCCGGGATGTCGAAGGGCTGACCGCCTGGCTTCTGGACGTAGATGTGCATCTCGTTGGCGCCCACGCCCGCGGGATCGAGGTCGACGCTGACCACGCCCTTGCCGTTGGTGCCGCCGGTGTCGAAGGGCATGTCCAGGGTCAGCGCGCCGTTCGTGGGCGCCGTGGCCGCACTGGAGGACGAGGTGGCGGCCTTGGCGTCGAGTTCGGTGCGGCCCGGCTCGGTCTGGGTCAGCGCGGTGGTGACGGCGAGGAGGACGACCGCGACACCTGCCTCGGCGAAGACCGAGCGGCGCAGCCCGAAGCGGTGGGGGTCGCCGTCGCGCAGCCGCCTCTGCCGTGCGGCGTCCATCGCGGCCCGCTGCCGGGCGAGCTGCGCGGCTCGCATAGGGGCACCGGTGCCGGCCGCCTTTCCGGCTTCGGCCGCCTTCGAGGCGGAACCGGACGCCCTGGACGCAGAGACCGATGCCTTCTCGGCCTCCCCGGCAGCCTCCTCCCCGGTCTCCCCGGTCTCCCCGGCCTTCTCGGCTGCTTCGGACCTCCCGGCCACCGCACCCGTGCCGGCGACGTCGGCGAGCCGGCGCGTCCAGCGCCGCGACACCGACGCGATGCCGACCATGACCGCCACCAGGCCGATCTTGACCAGCAGCAGCTGCCCGTAGCGGGTGTCGGTGAACGCCGACCAGGAGCCGAGCTGGCGCCAGGACTGGTAGGCGCCGGTCGCGGCGAGAGTGAGGACGGAGCCGAAGGCCAGCCGGGAGAAGCGGCGGACGGCGGCGGCCTCCACCGGGGTCTCGGCGGGTGCCCGGTACAGGGCGACCAGCAGGGCGGTGAGCCCGCCCAGCCAGGCGGCGACGGCGAGCAGGTGGACGACGTCGACGGGCATGGCGATCCCCGGCTGGAGCCCCACCGAGGCGTGCTCGGCCATGGCCCAGCTGGTCGCGAGCCCGGCCGCGACGACCACGCCGCCGATCGCCAGCCCGAAGGTCAGGTCGCGCTTCTCCTCGCCCTCTTCCCGCTTGGTGTAGGCGCCGAAGAGGACGGCGATGAACAGCGCGGCGGCGGCGAGCAGCAGCAGCCGCGAGACCAGGGCCGCGCCGGTCTTGGTCTGCAGCACCTGGCCCAGCAGCCCGAGGTCGAAGACGTCGGCGAACTTCCCCGAGGTCGTGTACGAGCCGCGCAGGAGCAGCAGCCACAGGGTGGCCGCGGTGAGGGTGAGCCAGCCGCCGACGACCAGCCGCTGCAGGGCCCGTACGCCCGCCCCGCGCTGCCAGCAGGCGAGTACGAAGGCCGCGCCGCCCGCGAGCACGATGAAGCCGGCGTACGACGCGTACCGCCCGATCGTGTAGAGCGTGCCCACGGCTCCGCCGCCCGCGGTGGGCCCGGCGCCGGAGACGACCGTCGGCGAGGGCGCCCCGATGGAGAAGGTGTAGGCGCCGGAGACGGGGTGGCTGTCGGCCGAGACGACCTGGTAGGTGACCGTGTAGGTGCCCTTGCCCAGGCCGCCCTTGAGCCTGACGGCGTACGTCGTCCCGCTCAGGTTGCCGGGCTTGCCGGTCTGGACCGCCTTGCCGCGGGGGTCGAGGACGCGCAGGGAGTTGTCGTTCATCGCCACCTTCTCGGAGAAGGTGAGCGCCACCTGGCTGGGCGCCTGCTTGACCACCACCCCCTGCGCGGGGTCGCTGCCGGTCAGCGCGGCGTGCGCGGAGGCCGGGGCGGCCCCCGCGAGCAGCACGCCGGCGACGGCGAACAGCAGCAGTACCAGGCTGCGCAGGCTGCCGTTCCTCCCCTTGGGGGTGATGGTCCGGGTCAAGGTGGTCCCTCCCTCAGTGGCCGGTCGACGGGTTGTACGTCGCGGACTTCACCGGCATCTCGACGGTGAGGGGCCCGGACTTGGCGAACGTGAGCTTCACGGTGACCGTCCGGCCCTGCTTCGGCTGTCGCTTCAGCTTCTCGAACATCAGATGGTTGCCACCGCTTTTGAACACGAGTTGACCGTGGGCGGGTATGGCGAAGGAGGTCTGCTCCTGCATGGCGCCGCCCATGGTGCTGTGCATGGTGACCTGGCCGGCGATGTCGCTGGACACCGAGGTCAGCTCGTCCTCGGCGGCGCCCTTGTTGGTGATCGTCAGGAAGCCGGCGGCCATGTCGGCGGAGACGGGCTGCGGCATGTACGGCCCGCTCACCGACAGTTCGGCCTTCGAGGAGCCGGAGCCCGACGCCGACCCCGACCCCGAGTCGGAGCAGCCCGCGAGGGCCAGCGCACCGGCGAGGGCGGCGGCCGTGGTCACAACGGTGGTACGGCGCCTCACGGGTTGGCTCCCTTGACGAGCTTGGGCAGGTCCTTGGTGTAGTCGTCGACCGTGGCGTCCTCGCCGTAGAGGACGTAACCGCCGTTCGTCTTCGGCGAGAACGCGATGACCTGCGTGCCGTGCACCGAGACGAGCTTGCCGTTCTTGTCCTTCGTCGTCGGCTCCACCGAGATGCCGAGCGAGCGGGCGCCGGCCTGGATGGTGGCGAAGTCGCCGGTCAGGCCGATGAACTGCGGGTCGATGCCCTTGAGCCACTTGCCCAGCTCGGCGGGGGTGTCGCGGCCGGGGTCGGTGGTGACGAAGACGACCCTCAGATCGTCCTGCTCGGCCTTGGGCAGCGCCTTCTTGGCGACGGCGATGTTGCTCATCGTCGTCGGGCAGATGTCGGGGCAGTGCGTGTAGCCGAAGTAGACCAGGGTCGGATGGCCCTGGGTCTCCTTGCGGAGGTCGTACTTCTTGCTGTGCGTGTCGGTGAGGACCAGGTCCGGCTTGGCGAAGGGCTGGTCGAGGACGGTGGCGGCCTTGCCCGAGCCGGACTCCTGCGAGACCACGGCGACCGGCGACTTGGTGTGGTCGCCGCTGCCGCAGGCGGAGAGGGCCAGGGTGGCGGCGGCGAGCAGCGTGGCCGCGGCGAACGTCTTCTTGCGCATAGAAAAATGTCCCAGATGTGATGACTCCGGTGCGCACCGGGGTCGTACGGCCCCGGTGCGCGGTCCGGAAGGAAGGGGGCTAGGCGGTCCGGCGGCGGCCGGCGAGGACGCCGTAGGCGACGCCCGCGACGCCGACGACGATGCCGATGATGCCGAGCACGCGCGCGGTGGTGTCGGTGTCGTGGGAGCCGGGGTCCGTGGCGGCGGCCGTGCTCCCGGTCTCGTCGGAGGCGTCCTGGGCGTTCGCCGCGCCGTGGCCGTCGGCCGCGGCGGACAGCGTCAGCACGGGGGCCGGGTTCTCCGGCTCGTCCTGGCCCGCCTGTGGTACCTCGATCCAGCGGACGACCTCCTTGTCGGAGTACGTCTGCAGCGCCTTGAAGACGAGCTGGTCGGTGTTCCCGGGCAGCGCGCCGATGGAGAGCGGGAACTTCTGGAAGTAGCCGGGCTGGACGCCCTTGCCGTCGGCGGCGGTCCAGGTGACCTTGGTGACGGCCTCGTCGATCTTCTGGCCGTGCATGGTCAGCGGCTTGTCCAGCTTGGACTTGGTGACCTTCACGTTCCAGCCGGCCAGCGGCTCGGGCATGACCGAGGCGAGCGGGTGGTCGGCCGGGAAGTCGACCTCGAGCCGGGTGGTCGAGGCGTTGTCGCGCTCATTGGGGACCTTGAAGTCGACGACCGCGTAGCCGCCCTTGGCCGCGGCGCCCTCCGGCTGCACACTGACGTGCGCGAAGGCGGGGACGGACAGGGCGAGGACGGCCGTGCCGGCGACGGCAGCGGCGGCGGTGACCCGAGAGGCGATACGAGAAGCCTGCATGGCAGGAGCACTCCACTCTGAGAGTTTCCGGTGACGTAGAGAGGTACGCGTGCGCGTGCGCGTACCGGTGCCGCTCGGGGCGGACCGGCGGCGGACCCCGCTCGGTCGGAGCCGGGAGCCGGGGAGGTGGCGCACGCGCGCGTGCCGCGCGACGGCGGCCTCTGCACCGGGGGCGGAGTGCGCGCGTCGCGTCAGGCGGCGAGGAGGAGGCCGGCGGCGGGCGGGCCGCGCCGGATCACCGTGTGCTGAAGTGCGGTGGTGTGCGGGGCGGGTGCCTCGTCCCGAGCGCCGTGACGGCCTCGCGGGGCGGGCTCGGCGGCGGGCAGCAGCCCGGCGCACAAGGCGCACACCAGCGCGAGCGCGGCGCGCAGGGATCGTACGAGCGCCCCCTCCGTGACTCCGTGCGCCGACAGCTCGATCAGCCGCAACAGGGCCAGATCACCGCGGCGCAGCAGCCAGCCGGCGGCGACGGCCGCGAGGACGTGACCGAGCAGCATCGGCAGCGAGGGCAGCAGCCCCGCGGAGGAACCGGTGACGTCGTAGGCGTGGGACAGCGTGCCCGGGCCCGCGACGGGCCGGCCCGAACGGTCGACGAGGTGCGCGGCCAGCAGCACGTGGAAGGCGCGCCCCGGGGTGAGCGCGGCGGGGCTCGATCCGCACAGCAGCCGCGCGGCCTGCTCGACGAGCGCGGAGTCGCTCAGCGAGGAACCCGCCGCGCCGGTCGCGCCGGTGCCGTTCACCGGCCCCGGCGCCATGCCGCCGACCATCGCGGCACCGTGCTGGCCCAGGCCGAACAGCGTGTGCAGTGCGGTCTGGCCGAGCGCGAGGAGCGCGGCGATGCCCGGCAGCGAGCGGGCCCGGCCGGCGAGCGGCACCACGACCAGCAGACAGCCGAGGAAGCCCGCGCCGAGCGTCCACAGCGGGACGCGCGCGCAGGAGGCCAGGGTGTGCCCGCCCGCGGCCAGCACGACGCAGACCGCGGCGAACACCGCGGCCCGCAGGATCCGGAGCCCGGCTCCGGGGTGCGCCGTGCGCGTGTGGGGGGCAGACATGGCGGCCTCATCATCGCACTGCCCTTACCGGCTCCCTACGGCAGGGCGCCGGAGCCGCCCCACATACACCGATTCCTCCCCGGGCACATCGGCCATATGGGCGGCGTCACGTCAACGGTGTGCTTACGGCCCCCTTTGGGCGGCAATACGTAACGGTATGTCGAGCCGCGGCCAGGAGGCTGGAGCATGAGCATCTGGTGGTCACTCCATCTGCGCCGCGAGGCAGCGAGCGTCCCGCTCGCCCGGCGGTTGCTGATCGGCACCATGGAGACGGCGGGTGTCGACCCCGAGATCTCCTACGACCTGTCCGTCGCCCTGACCGAGGCCTGCGCGAACGCAGTCGAGCACGGCGGGGGCCCGGCCCGCGGCGGCAGGTCGGAGGCGTACCGGGTGACGGCCTACCTCGACGGCGAGAAGTGCCGTATCGAAGTGGCCGATTCGGGACCGGGGTTCACCTCCGTGCCCGTCCTCGCCCAGGACATCCGCACCGCCCGCCCGGACGCCGAGCACGGCCGCGGCCTGTGTCTGATCCGGGAGCTGGCCGATCACGTCCACATTGGCGCCAAGCCCGGCCGGGGTGGGACGGTGGTCAGCTTCGACAAGATCCTCAAGTGGAAGAAGGACCCTTCCCTGCTGACGGCGTGACGGCGTGACGGCGTGACGGCGTGAGGGCGTGAGGGCGTGACGGCCACGCCGCCCTGCGGTTTCGGCCGTCGCTTGCCGCGTCAGCCGTCCAGCACCTTCGCCAGCGCCTCCAACGCCTCCGGATAGGCCCGCTCGCGCGGGGTGCCGTAGCCGACGACCAGGCCCTGGGGGCGGTCGGGCCCGGGGGTGTGCCAGTGGTCGCCCAGGGTGCCGAGGGCGAGGCCCTCGGCCTTCGCGCGGGCCAGGGCCGCGGCCTCGTCGGGCACGTCGATCAGGGCGTGCAGTCCGGCCGCGATACCGCGCACGTTCCGGTGCGTCCCCAGCCGGTCCAGCAGTTGGTCGCGGCGGCGCCGGTACCGCAGGCGGCACGCGCGTACGTGCCGGTCGTAGGCGTGGCTGTCGATCAGTTCGGCGAGGGCGAGCTGGCCGATGGTCTCGGTGTGGTGGTCGCTGTGCAGCTTGGCGTCGGCGACCGCCCCGACCAGGTGCGGCGGGAGCACCATCCAGCCGAGGCGCAGCCCCGGGCCGAGCGTCTTGGAGGCGGTGCCCAGGTAGATCACCTGGCCCGGTGCCATGCCCTGCAGCGCGCCCACCGGCTGGCGGTCGTAGCGGAACTCGCCGTCGTAGTCGTCCTCGATGATCAGTGACCCGTGCGCGCGTGCCCAGTCGCCGAGCGCCCGGCGCCGCTCGGGGTGCAGGGTGACACCCGTCGGGTACTGGTGCGCGGGGGTGACCACCACCGCGGCCGCCTCGCCCAGCTCCTCGGGGCGCGCCCCGTGCGCGTCGACCGGGACCGGCATCACCGTGCCGCCGTTGCGCCGCACCACCTCGCGGTGGAACGGCAGCCCGGGGTCCTCCATGGCGACGGTGGCGCCGTCCAGCACGCGCGTGAGGAGCGCGAGTCCCTGGACGTACCCGGAGGTGATGACGATCCGCTCCGGGGGCGCGATGACCCCGCGGGCCCGGCCCAGGTAGCCCGACAGGGCCGTGCGCAGTTCGATGCGGCCGCGCGGGTCGCCGTAGTCGTACGCCAGGGAGGGTGCCGTCGCGATGGCGCGGCGCAGCGCGCGCAGCCAGGCCGCTGCCGGGAACGCGCCGACGTCCGGGCTGCCGGGGCGCAGGTCGAAACGCGGCGCACGCGCGTGTGCGGGTGCCTGCGGCGCCTCGGCGGCCGGCGCGGGCAGCGCGGCGACCCGGGTGCCCGAGCCCTGCCGGGCCGTCAGGTAGCCCTCCGCCACCAGCTGGTCGTACGCCGCCTTCGCCGTGCCCCGTGAGACGCCGAGATCGGCCGCGAGGCGCCGGGTGGCCGGCAGCCGGGTCCCGGGCGTGAGCCGCCCGTCCCGGATGGCGTCCCTGAGCGCCCGCTCCAGCCCGATCCGGCGGCCGTCCCCCGCATCGGGCTCGAGATGCAGATCCACACCCGCACCGGACCAGAAAACCTCCACGAATACCCTCCCCCTAGGCATGCCAATGGCCGGGCACCTCCCCGGCACCCGGCCATTGAAACGCAGATCAGCCCTTCAGCGAGGCCATCCACGCCTCGACCTCGTCGGACCGGCGCGGCAGCCCGGCCGAAAGGTTTCGGTTGCCGTCCTGCGTCACCAGGATGTCGTCCTCGATCCGGACGCCGATGCCGCGGTACTCCTCGGGCACCGTCAGGTCGTCGGCCTGGAAGTACAGGCCCGGCTCGACGGTGAGGACCATGCCGGGCTCCAGCGTGCCGTCGACGTAGGTCTCGGTGCGCGCGGCGGCGCAGTCGTGGACGTCCATGCCGAGCATGTGACCGGTGCCGTGCAGGGTCCAGCGGCGCTGCAGGCCCAGCTCCAGGACGCGCTCGACCGGGCCCTCGACCAGGCCCCACTCGACGAGCCGCGCGGCGAGCACGTGCTGGGCGGCGTCGTGGAAGTCGCGGTACTTGGCGCCCGGCTTCACGGCCGCGATACCGGCTTCCTGGGCCTCGTACACGGCGTCGTAGATCTTCTTCTGGATCTCCGTGTACGCACCGTTGACCGGCAGCGTGCGCGTGACGTCGGCGGTGTAGAGGGTGTGGGTCTCCACGCCCGCGTCGAGCAGCAGCAGGTCGCCGGAGCGGACCGGGCCGTCGTTGCGGACCCAGTGCAGGGTGCAGGCGTGCGGGCCGGCGGCGCAGATGGAGCCGTAGCCGACGTCGTTGCCCTCCACGCGCGCGCGAAGGAAGAACGTGCCCTCGATGTAGCGCTCACTCGTCGCCTCGGCCTTGTCGAGGACCTTCACCACGTCCTCGAAGCCGCGCACCGTCGAGTCGACGGCCTTCTGCAGCTCGCCGATCTCGAAGTCGTCCTTGACCAGCCGGGCCTCGGAGAGGAAGACGCGCAGCTCCTCGTCGCGCTCGGCGGTGACCTTGTCCCTCAGCGCCGCCTCGATGCCGGCGTCGTGGCCGCGCACGACGCGCACCGGTCCGGTGGCCTCGCGCAGCTGGTCGGCCAGCTCGCGCACGTCGGCGGCCGGGATGCCGTACAGCGCCTCGGACTCGGCGAGGGAGTGGCGGCGGCCGACCCACAGCTCGCCCTGGCCGGAGAGCCAGAACTCGCCGTTCTCGCGGTTCGAGCGGGGCAGGAGGTAGATCGTCGACTCGTGGCCGCCGTCCTTGGGCTCCAGGACCAGGACGCCGTCCTCGGTCTGGTTGCCGGTGAGGTAGGCGTACTCGACGGAGGAGCGGAAGGGGTACTCGGTGTCGTTCGAGCGGGTCTTCAGGTTGCCCGCGGGAACGACCAGGCGCTCGCCCGGGAAGCGGGCGGAGAGCGCGGCGCGGCGGCGCGCGGTCTCGGCGGCCTGCGCGATCGGCTTGAGGTCACGCAGCTCGGTGTCGGCCCAGCCGGACTGCATGTTCTCGGCCAGCTCGTCGGAGACGCCCGGGTACAGGCCGTTCTTCCGCTGCTTGATGGGCTCCTCGGACTCGGTCTCGGGGCCCTCCGCGGTAGCGGAGTCGGGCACAGCCGGGTTGAGCTCGTCGGACACGGATCCTCCTCGATACGCCTTGTGATCTCCCCCGGGGCCCGCGCGCTCCTGCTTGTGGCCGAGCGGGGACCTCCATCATCGTACGGTCGTACCGGGAGCGGACCGGGCTCGGACGTCCTGTTATGCCCGGTCATTACAGGTGGGCTCAGTCGAAGCGGGCCGCCAGCAGCACCACGTCCTCCTCGCTGTCGGCCGCGTCCGGACCGTCCGGCAGGGCTGTGCGCAGGACGTGGTCGGCGATGGCGCCGGGGTCGTGGCGCAGCGCGCGCGGGACGCTCGCGGCGGCCGTGTGCAGCCGGGCGAAGGCGCGGTCCATGGGGTCGCCGGTACGGTGCAGCAGCCCGTCGGTGTAGAGCAGGACCGTGTCTCCGGCCTCGGCCTGGATCTCCACGCTGGGCGCCTCCCAGCAGGCGAGCATGCCGAGCGGTGCGGAGACGGAGGTCTCGGCGAACTCGGTGCGCCGCTCGCCGATCAGCAGGGGCGGGCTGTGTCCGGCGCCGGCCAGGGTGACCTTGCGCAGGGCGGGCTCGCAGTAGGCGAAGAGGGCGGTGGCCGAGCGGGCGGGCTCGGTCAGCCGCAGCAGCAGCTCCAGGTCGGACAGGACGGCGACCGGGTCCTCGCCCTCCATCACGGCGTACGCGCGCAGGGAGGCGCGCAGCCGACCCATGGCGGCGACGGCGCTCGGCCCGGAGCCGGTGACCGAGCCGACGGACAGGCCGAGGGCGGCGTCGGGCAGGGGCAGCGCGTCGTACCAGTCGCCGCCGCCGCGCGGGCCGGTGCGGTGCCGGGCGGCGAGGTGGACGCCGGGCACGCGGGGCAGCCGGGAGGGCAGCAGCTCCTCGGTGATGGTCGCCACGCGTGCGCGTGCGTGTTCCACCTCCAGCAGCCGGGCCAGGTGCTCGGTGGCGTGGCGGACGTAGAGGCCGGCCAGATGGCGCCGGCGTTCGTCGGGCGAGGCCGGCTCGTCGTAGAGCCAGACGGCGGAGCCGAGGCGGCCGGCGGAGTCGGAGGCGAGGGGCAGGGCGTAGCTGGCGGCGTAGCCGAGGCGGGCGGCGACCTCGCGGTGGCGGGGGTCGAGGCCGTCCTCGGCGAGCAGGTCGGGGTGGGCGACCTCGGTGCCGGCGCCGGTGTCGTAGGGCAGGGCACCGCGCGGCACGGTCTCGATGTGGCCGAGGTCCGCGTGGCCGAGGCCGAGGCCGAGGGTGGTGCGGGGCCCGAGTCCGTCGGCGGGCTCCAGGACGACGAGGCCGCGGCGGGCGCCGACGAGGGCGGCCCCGGCACGCAGCAGCTCGTGCAGGGCGGGATCCAGCGCGCCCGTGCGGGAGAGGCGTTCGGTGAGTTCGTGCAGGGTCGTGAGGTCCGAGACCCAGCCGGCCAGCCGGTCCTGGAGGAGGGTGCCGGGCGCGGGGGTGTTCGGGGCGGGGACGGGCGCGGGGTCCGGGGAGGACGGGGCGCCGGGGGCGGGAGGTGTGGGCGCGACAGTGTGTGCGGGCGTCGGAACCGTTGGATCGATTCCGGCCACTTTCGGAGGGTGCGGGGCGTTCATGGCGTCCGGCCTTCAGACCGGTGCGTATTGCTGAAAAGCATCGCAAACCCCCATGTCATTCTGCGCCGCTAGCAGTGTCTCCACATGTACACGCACTCGTGAGGGGATGTCCAGCATTGTCCTGCAGGGATTCCTGGTGTCCATGGGGCGGACGAGGGTTTCTTCCGAACCCCTTGCCTTACCGCCAAGTTGGCCTAAAACTGCCTCGGGTATCGGTTCATTGCGGTCGACTGGCCTTGCTCCACAGAGCGTCACAGCGGTCGTGATGGGTACGTACTCGGAGAAGGCCAGGGGTGGTTGGGGACCACCCGGAACCTGGCGACGGACCCGGGCGTCATAGCCACCGACGGCCGAGCCCCATCCTCCCTGGCGGAGGCGGAGAGAAATACGCGCGACGGCAAAACGCCATACTTCGCCACCCCCACGCCGCAACCGTGCTTTTGTCGGACGCACCAGGAACGCGGAAGCGGCCCCTGCTCGACCCTTTGGGGAACCCCCTGCCGTGCACGGGGTGTGATGCGCCAATAGGTACGCACAGTGAAGTGATCGACACATGGTGTGATGTGGACCACGGTGTTGCCAGCGGTGCAACGGAAAGGAACGAGCGCTCATGCGCGAGATCCTCGGAAGGCGACGCAGGCTCCTGTCCAGGCGGAACGACGGGAGGCCTGAGCTGATCAGCGCGGCCCTGACCTTCGCGACCCAATGGCAGTGGCCGGTACTCCCGGGTGTGGCCCCGGACCCGCAGGGACGGGCCCGCTGCGGCTGCCCCGACCCGGAGTGCACGGTGCCCGGAGCACACCCCTTCGACCCCGGCCTGCTCGCGGCCACCACCGACGCGCGCATGGTGCGCTGGTGGTGGACCAACCGGCCGAGCGCGCCGATCGTCCTCGCCACCGGGGGCAAGGCCCCCTGTGCGGTCAGCCTGCCGGCACTCGCCGCCTCCCGTGCCCTTTCCCTGCTCGACCGCCGGGGCATGCGCCTCGGCCCGGTGATCGCCTCGCCGACCTGCTGGGCGTTGCTCGTCAAGCCGTACTCCATGGAGCAGTTGGGCGAGCTGCTCTACGCCAAGGACTTCGTCCCGGGCTCGCTGCGCTTTCACGGCGAGGGCGGCTACCTCGCCCTGCCCCCGTCCGAGACCGGCCAGGGCGCCGTCCGCTGGGAGCGGGCCCCGCTGCCGGGCTCGGCCGCGCCCTGGGTGCCCGATGTGGAGGCCGTGGTTGACGCCGTGGTTGACGCCCTCACTCGTACGGGTGTGAGCGCGCCCGAGTTGTAGGAGTGTCGGCGCGGGCGCGAGGAGCGTGCGCCGCCCGCTCGCTACTTTGCGCTCATGCTGCATATTCCTGGGGGACAGGACCGTCGACATCCGGGGCGCCACGGTCGTCGCCCGTCGCCGCGGGGCGGGCCGGACCCCCGAACGATCCGCCTGCTCGCGCTGGTCGGCGTCGTGACGGCCGCGGTCGTGCTGCCGCTGGCCGTGGCCTTCGCCGGGCAGGTGGGTGAGCCGTCCCGGGACACGGCCGAGCGGCCGCGGGACGCCGTACGCGACTCCTGGCGCGAGGACGCCAAGATTCCCCCCGCCAGTGCCTCTCCCCGGCTGCTCGGGCTGGGACTCGCCACCGCCGCCCGCTGCGGCCCCGAACTGACCTCACCCGAGGGCCTCGAGGCGCAGACCTGTGTGCTGACCCAGGGCGCGGACACCTGGGCGCGCACCTACTACCGCAACGCCACCGGTGAGTCGCTGGACTCCGTGCTGAGCCTGCTGGGGCCGGACGGCCGCAGTGTGCAGATGCGCTGCGTCACCAGCGCCGACGACGAGCCCGCCACCTGCGAGACGCCCCGCGAGCCCAACCGGGGCCTGCCGGAGGCCTACACGGCCGTCGACGAGTTCGCCAGGCGCGGGGCCGACGGCGCCCTGCTGCTGCGGTCGGGCAGCAGTCAGGCGGACGCCGGGAGCAACTCCTGGGTGCCGAAGAGGAGTTGACGCCGCGCCGCGGATCCCGAGCGGTACGCGGGCATGGAAAGACCCGGTTGCTGGCGACGGGGGATGCACCAGCAACCGGGCTACAGGAACCGTAACAAGAGATCGGCGGTTCGCAAATTCCGACCGGGGCATTCGGCCACCGATTTCCCCGTGACGACGGGGAGTTGTGACAGGAGTCACCTGCTTCGCCGGTCGTCGTCACGGCTGACCGACCGTTCAGCCGTGACACACGCGCGCGGAGGCCTCAGCTGAGGGTGACCTGCCGGTTGGTCAGGCCGCCGCGGGAGCGGCGCTCGTCCGCCGTGAGGGGCTCGGTGGCGGCGAGGGCGGCGGCGAGGCGCTCGGCGAACTCGGCGGCCGGCTTCTCCACGTCGTCGGCCGACATACCGCTCGGCAGGTCCCAGACCGGCACCGTGAGCCCGTGAGCACGGAAGGAGCCCACGAGGCGGGTGCCCTCGCCCAGGCTCGAGCGGCCCGCGGCGTGCAGCCGCGCGAGAGCGTCCAGAAGCTGCTCCTCGGGATGCGGCATCACCCAGCGCAGGTGGTTCTTCTCCGAGGTCTCGCACCAGTACGCCGCGTCCACGCCGGCCAGCCTCGCGGTCGGGATGGCGGCCGCGTTGGCCCGCTCCAGGGAGGCGGTCACCTCCGGCGAGGCGTTCTCCGCGTCCGGCACCCAGAACTCGAAACCGCTGTGCACGACCGGCTCGAACGGCGCGCCGGCCGCCAGCAGGTCCTGGAGCCGGGGGCCGTCGGCGGGGGCGCGGCGGCCCTGCACGGGCGTGCCCGGCTGCGCCTCGAGCGCGCGCAGGAGCGTGTCGGCGAGGTCGCGGCTGATGTCGCCGGACGCCGTGTCGTTCTGCAGGCCGAGCAGGACCGAGCCGTCGTCGCGGCGCAGCGCCGGCCAGGCCATCGGCAGCACCGTGGCGAGCGTGACCGACGGGACGCCCTCGGGCAGGCCGTCCTTCAGGGTCAGTTCGGCCGTCGCGGCCGGCACCAGCTCGCGCAGCGCCACCCAGTCGCACTCGCCGGTGATGCCCTCGAACGGGCGGTGCACCAGCTCGGTCACCGCGTGCGCGGCGGCCCGGCCGTGGCAGGCCTTGTAGCGCCGGCCGCTGCCGCAGGGGCAGGGTTCGCGGGCGCCGACAACCGGGATCTCTCCGTCCGTGATCTGTGGCTTGGCCTTCGTCTGGGGTCGCTTCTTGGCCATCGTGGGTGTCTCCCGGTTACGGCGCTTCTCGTACGGGCGGGAGCCTAGCCGCTTTGGCCATCACCGACGGGAACCTGTGGACAACGCACGCGCGCTCGACGCCACTGGTGTGAACCTGTGGGCATTCCGGGGGAGTCGGGCCTCGGTTCAGTCCAGGTCTTCGAAGGCGTCCGCGAAGTCCAGGCGGGCCATGTCCATGTCCGCGAGCGCGGGGGCCGTGACGCGCGTAGCGAAACCGTCGCGGCGGCACCCGGCATCGGGATCGTGGACGTCCTCGTGGACCACCACCCAGACGGTCACCTCGCCCCGGACGTCGTCCCGCACGCCCCAGTCGTCGGCGAGTGCCGTGATGATGTTGAGCCCGCGGCCGCCGTGCGCGGTCACCGACGGGGTGGCCGGCGCCGGGCGGGTCGGACCGCCGCCGTCCGTCACCTCGACGATGAGCCGCCCCCGTGGATCGACCCGCCACGCGGCGCGCACATCGCCGTCACCGGCCAGTGAGCCGCCCAGGGGCCGCCCGTGTTTGCAGGCGTTGCTCAGCAGTTCCGAAAGGATCAGTACGGCATCGTCGATGACCGATTCCGAGACGCCACCGCTGCGCAGCTGTGCGCGCATCCGGTGCCTCGCCTTCCCCACGCCCGCAGGGCCATGGGGTACGGCCATGCTCGACGACGTGGGCACCTCCTGTGCCACCACCAACGCCACCCCCGAGACCTCCTTTGCCCCACGCCACGGTGTGAATGCCCCTTGGACCTGTACCGGAAACCGGCCAATCCCCTTCCGGTGACGCATTCGTAACGCCTCTGCACGGAGCGAACGCGCCGGAGCACTCCCTGTGACGATCGGCTTCTTCGTCTGGTCGTCGTGTGGCTGAATTCCATCGGTGCGGCTGACAAGGGAGGATTCAGCAGCCGCACAGCCGGGTCAAGGGATGCGTACGGCTCTTTACCGGCCTCTTGAGGTCACATGAGGTCACATACGGCCCAGCTGGCGCAGTACCGCGCGCGGGCGGTTGGTGATGATCGCCTCGATGCCCATGTCCACGCAGAGGTCGACGTCCTCGGGCTCGTTCACGGTCCACACGTGCACCTGGTGACCGGCCCGTTTCAGCCGTTCCACGTATCCGGGGTGGTTGCGCACGATGCGGATCGAGGGGCCCGCGATCCGCACGCCCGCGGGCAGCCGTCCGTCGCGCAGCCGCGGTGTGAGGAACTGCACCAGGTAGACGGTCGGCAGGGTCGGCGCGGCGGCACGCACGCGGTGCAGCGAACGCGCCGAGAAGCTCATGATCCGCACCGGGGACTCGGCGGCGGAGTCCGGCGCGTCGAGGGCGAATCGCTTCAGCAGCGTCAGCAGCCGCTCCTCGACCTGGCCGGCCCAGCGCGTGGGGTGCTTGGTCTCGATGGCCAGCTCCACCCGACGCCCGGCGTCCGCGACCAGTTCCAGCAGCCGTTCCAGGGTGAGCACGGAGGTCTCCTCGCGGTCCTCCGGGCGGTGCTCCCAGTCGGGCTCCTCGTTGTCGGAGGCGCGCCCGCGCCAGGTCTCGCGCGTCTTCCAGGAGCCGAAGTCGAGCGCGGCGAGATCGGCCAGCTCCAGTGCGGAGACGGCGCCGCGGCCGTTGGAGGTACGGTTCACCCGCCGGTCGTGGACGCAGACCAGATGGCCGTCCGCGGTCAGCCGTACGTCACACTCGAGGGCGTCGGCGCCGTCCTCGATCGCCTTCCGGTAGGCGGCCAGGGTGTGCTCGGGCGCGTCTTCGGAGGCGCCCCGGTGGGCGACGACCTGGATGGAGCGCTGTGGTGCGTGGGTCACCGCGTCATGGTGCCACCGTCCGGGCGTGCGCGGGGCGGCTCGGCCGCACCCAAGTGCCCGGTTATGTAACTTTTGCCGAAAAGACCCTATGTAAAGACTGGCCGTGGACCCACAGCCACGGCTTATGGTGCTCTGACGGCTGGTGAGAAAAGCTGACCGCATACATACGGAACAGTGAAGACTGACACAGCACCATGCACAGCTGCCGAGCGTGACCGAGTGCGACCGAGAACAACAGCCGTGGCAACAACAGCCGTGGATCGAGGAGAAGAGCTGTGAGCACCGAGAACGAGGGCAACGAGGTACCCCCGGCCCCGTCCGCACCTCCCGTGCCGGTGGGCTCTCCCGCAGTTTCCCCGCAGGGCGCAGCGCCCGAGGGGAACGCACCGACCGCTCCCCTTCCGCCGGTCCCCGAGGACGCTCCCGCCGCCGGGGCGCCCGCGGGCCCGGCCGGCGCCCCGCATGCCTCCGGCCCGGCTCCCGACGCCTCCTGGCCGCCCCCGCCCCCGGCCACCCCGCCCCACGGCGAGGGCCAGACCCACGGCGAGGGTCCGGCGTACGGCGAGGGTCCGGCGTACGGCGAGGGTCCGGCGTACGGCGAGGGTCCGGCGTACGGCGAGGGTCCGGCCTATGGTGCGGGCGGCGCGGGCGGCGCCGGTGGCTTCGGCGGCGGTGCTGGCGGTGGCGCGTGGGGGGCCTCGTACCAGCAGCCCGCCCCCAAGCCGCGCGGGCGCGGCGGACTGGTCGCGGCCGTCCTGGTGGCCGCGCTGGTCGCGGGCGGCCTGGGCGGCGGCCTCGGCTACACCCTGGCCAAGAACCACGACGACAGCGGTTCCACGACCGTCTCCGCCTCCGACAGCGGCGCCACGCAGGTCAAGCGCGCGCCCGGCACGATCGCCAGCGTGGCCGCCAAGTCACTGCCCAGCACGGTCACCATTGAGGCCCAGGGCACCAACGGCGACGGCGGCACCGGCACGGGCTTCGTGTTCGACACCCAGGGCCACATCATCACCAACAACCACGTGGTGGCGGACGCGCTGGGCGGCGGCAAGCTGACCGCGACGTTCCCGAACGGCAAGAAGTACGACGCCGAGGTCGTCGGCCACGCGCAGGGCTACGACGTGGCGGTCATCAAGCTCAAGAACCCCCCGTCGGACCTCAAACCCCTCCCGCTCGGTGACTCCGACAAGGTGGTCGTCGGCGACGAGACGATCGCCATCGGTGCCCCCTTCGGCCTGTCCAACACGGTCACGACGGGCATCATCAGCGCCAAGAACCGACCGGTGGCATCCAGTGACGGCAGCTCCACCAGCAAGGCGTCGTACATGAGCGCCCTGCAGACCGACGCGCCGATCAACCCGGGCAACTCCGGCGGCCCGCTGCTGGACGGCTCCGGCGCGGTCATCGGCATCAACTCGGCGATCCAGTCGACCAACAGCGGTGGCATCGGCGGCTCCGGCCAGTCCGGCTCGATCGGCCTGGGCTTCGCCATCCCGATCGACCAGGCCAAGTACGTCGCTCAGCAGCTGATCAAGAACGGCAAGCCGGTGTACGCCAAGATCGGCGCCTCCGTCTCGCTGGAGGAGTCCACCGACGGCGCGAAGATCACCGACCAGGGCACGGCCGGGTCCGCCGCGGTCGAGTCGGGCGGCCCCGCCGACAAGGCCGGCCTCAAGCCCGGTGACGTGATCACCAAGCTGGACGACATGGTGATCGACAGCGGCCCGACCCTGATCGGCGAGATCTGGACCCACAAGCCCGGCGACAAGGTGACGGTCACCTACAAGCGGGGCGGCCAGGAGCACACGGCGGACCTGATCCTGGGTGCGCGGGTGGGCGACAACTGACCCGCTGCCGGCCGGCACACGCGCGTGGGGGCGCCTCTCGACACGGGGGCGCCCCTCTCCCGGGCCCGGTACCGACCACGGCGCCCGCCGAACGCCCGGTCCCGGTACGCTGTTACCCGCTCCGTCCCAGGTGGACGGCGCGAGGAGGCGTGCCCGAGCGGCCGAAGGGAACGGTCTTGAAAACCGTCGTGGCAGCGATGTCACCGTGGGTTCAAATCCCACCGCCTCCGCACAGGTCGTAGATGTGCAGGTCAGAAGGGGTGCCCCAGGACGAGGGGCACCCCTTCTGCATGGGTCCTGTCTCACCCTGATCCAGCTCTGTCGCGTTGTGGATCGCTGCGTGTGGACCAGGCGTGGACCAGGAACCGGCGGGCCATGTCTGGGAATCCTGCTGGTCAGTGACGCTGCCTGAGCTGAGCCGTGGACCGTCCCCGAGATGCTGGGGCCCGCGCGCCATCACCCCGGGGACGCATCGGAGCATCTACGGCCCCCGGTCCGCCCAACCCTGCCGCTGGCATGGCCGGTTTCATGCGCTACTCTGCGCCCACTATTCGAACATCCGATGCATCGGGTAACAGAAAACGGGGGTCGTGCCATGCGTGGCATGCGATTCCGTACGGTTCTGGCGGTCGCGGCCGCCACGGCGACTCTGGGCACGATCTCCGCCTGTGGCGGAAAGTCCACCTCTGCGACCGACCGACACGCCTCCGCCAAGCCGACAGCGATCGCTGTCTCACCGGTCGCCTACCTGCTCAAGGTGGAGGACGCCACGGCCAAGGTCCACTCGGCCAGGATCGACCAGACCGTCACGGCGGGCACGCTGAGCCAGATGCACCTCGTCGGAGACCACGACTGGGCACATGGTCTGCAGGGCAACGTCACCGTGTCGGTGAAGGCCGCCACTCCGACGCCGGTCCCGGCGATGCAGATGAAGCTCCGCAGCGACGCCATGTACGTGAAGGTGCCCGCCCAGAAGGTTGCCAGGATGGGCGGCAAGCACTGGGTCAGGGAGCCGCTCGCCCTTCTCGCCGCGCAAGGTGCCGCGGGCAAGGCCAGCACCGACCAGCTGAAGCAGGCGAACCCCGCCCTGGCCGTACGGATGTTGATCTCCAGCGGGGATCTGCGCAAGATCGGCCGAGAGACGGTGCGCGGGGTGAGCGCCACCCACTACACCGGCACGCTGGACGTGGCCAAGCTGATCGCAAGCAAGCAGGGCCTGACGCCCGACGACGTGAAATTCCTCAAGAAGCGGCTCGCGGCATCAGGTGCTCCGGAAGACCATGTCGACGTCTGGGTCAACGGCGATAACCTGCCGGTGCAGACGCAGGAGCGGATGCAGACGGACGCCGCCGAGGTCACCTCGACCAGCTATTTCTCCCACTATGGTGTCACGGTCGATCTGTCCGTCCCCGATCCTTCGGACACCTTCACCCTCCACTCGGTGACTGGCGGCAGCCCGACCGGCGCGGCCTGAGCCGGAAGGTTCCAGCAAACCCCTGGTTCCGTAGCGCAGGATCCCAACCTTGACGTAGTGCATCGGGGCTCCGAGAGGACAAAAGGCGCTACCCCCACCTCGGCATGGGTGGGAGTAGCGCCTGTCGTTGGACGGACCGCGCGTCTAGTCCCTGTCAGTAGCGTCCAAGGCTCGTTCTATCTGCTGATTCGCCCGCTGCTGGTTGCGGTGAATCGCCTTGGCGTAGAAGCGGAACAGGACGGCGATGCTGTGACCTGCCCGGCGTGCGACTTCGGCCGGAGAGACGCCAGACTCAAGCCAGAGGGAGACACCCGCGTGGCGCAGGGAGTACGGCACGCCAGCCAGCGGCGAGGCTGCTTCGGATTCCGTGAGCGCTACGAGCCGGGCAGCCTTCCAGACGGCCCCGTATTCCCTGGACAGTAGGCCGCCGCCCTGGGCGGCACGGAACAGCCGGCCGTCTTCGGAGGTCCCGAACTCCTTCAGGTGCTCGCGGACCAGGCGTACGAGGACAGGGGGAATCGGGACGGGCCGGGTTGTCTTGCGTGCTCGCTTCTTCAGGCCGCGCGTGTCGAACGACTCGCCGGTGTCGGTCCAGCCGGAGCCGACGCGGGACGTGCTCGTCGACAGCAGGACTTCACCCCAGCCTTCTTCCGGAAGGGTGAAGTCATCCTCACGGAGATTGGCAGCCTCACCAGGGCGATTGGCCGCGTAGCAGAGGCAGCCGAAGAACGCCATCAGGTGTCGTCCACGTTCGCCCTGGTCACCGACAGCATCGATCAGCGCCTTTGCCAGCTTCGGACCGGGGACGAACCGGAAGTCGATCTCGTCGTCCGTTTCGGGCGGAGTCCAGTCGACCTTGTCGAGAGGCAGAGCTGTCAGCGACCCCCGTTCCACCGCGTACCGGAGACAGTTGCTGAAGACCGTACGCTTGCGCTTCACCGTGTTCTCGGCAGCGGCCGTGCCGTCCTGCTTCAGCTTCAGAGCGTCGAGTGCTGTGCGCACCACCGAGGGCGTGTTGAGGCCGGTCATGTCCACGGACTTCCGGCTGACCCAGTCCAACGCGGCCACGATGTCGGCAGGCGGCTCTTCGACGTCGAGACGGGAGTTCAACGTCCCGTCGTCGCCGAGGACGAACTGATAGACCCATGAGTAGAGCGCAGTCCGGAGCATCTTGCGATCCGGGGCCCCACGGCCGTCCTTGACCAGCTTCGGCGTGATGGTGGCCAGAGAGTCAGCGATGCTCGCGCGGTGCTCGGCTGAAGCGCCAGGCCACTTCATAGCCGCGTACGCGCGGGTGTGGGCGTACCAAGTAGTGGAGTTGAGCGCCTGCACTTCCGAGGCGGGCAGCCCGGTTTCCGTGTCGAACTGCTCGCGGTTGCGCAGCGCGGTCATCAGCTCTGAGCGCCGACCGTCGGCCTGAGCCTTGATCTTGTAGCTCTTGGAGAAGGGCCGGGGCCCGACTCGCCACCGGAGCTGGTAGGCCGCAGCGCGGTTGGGCCGTTTGCGGATACTCCAGATCTGCGCGTCGTAGGTCAGCACGCTTCCTGCACCTCGCAGGCGTCGAACCAGGCGTCGAGGTCGGCCCGCCGTATTCGGATCTGACCGTTGGGGAGCTTCAGGTGCTTGGGGGCTTGGCCCCGCGCGCGCATGCGGTAGAAGGCGGCACGGGACACCCCGATCTCGGCGAGAGCCTCCCCCAGCTTCAGCGTCTGCCTGTTGGCCTTGGTCGGAGTGGTCACAGCCAGGGATCTCCTTCGGACTTGACGCGTTGGGTGTGGGCTATGTCGTGGCGGACTTGGGCAGCGAGGAGTTCTTCGCCGGGGCGGTAGCCGCTGCTGAGGTAGGTCCAGGAGGAGGCGGTGACGAGGGTGGTGTTCTCGTCGGTGGTGGGGAGGCCGGCGTGGGCGCGGGCGGCTTCGGCCTGGGCGAGGCGCCAGGCGCGGCGTACGTCGCGGAGGGCGCCGAGGGTGGTGGAGTAGGCGCGGGATTTGCTGGAGAAGTGGCCGCGGAAGCCGAGCATGTGGGCCCACTTCCAGAGCTTGAGTTCGGCGAACTCCGGCAGGTGACCGAGGGACCAGGCTGTGCGGATCATCTGCCGTACGTGGTGCTGGACGGGCAGGGCCTTGATGGGTTCGGCCTGTCCGGTGCCGCCGCAGTCGGCGCACCGGTCGTGGAAGTGGTCGGGGCCGCGTACGTAGCCGCGTCCGGCGCAGGGGCGGCACATCAGGGTGCGGTCGACGGTGCCCGTGCCTTCGGCGTTCTTGGTGGCGTACTTGGCGATGTATCCGGCGACCTTGGCGTCTGTGTACTCGGCAACCCTGGCGTCGGTGAGTTCGCCGTCGCCCAGGGCGGAGATGGGGTCGATTTTGAACCGGCGGCCCCAGGCGATGACTCGTTCGCCGATTGCGTCCGACTCGACGGTGAGCCGGGCTCGCTTCCGAGCCAGGCCCACGGCGGTTTTCAGGGCGTCGAAGGTGGCCTGGAGCACCGTGACCGGCCGTATCTCGGCTGATCGAACCTGCGACACCCGCTTTAGGAGCGAGGTTGGGTGACCACTGGCGTGACCTGCGGATTCCCTGCCTGAGGCGCTGGCCGGCGGCATCGCTCTGGCGAACCCTGGTTCCCCGTGAGTCCCCGTACGTTCTGGCACGAGAGTGGCACGGCCCAGACTGCGCCGTGCCCTCTCGATGCGAACTATGGGCGTGAGGGTCGCTGAGGTCTCCTGGGCTGGTACGGCGGATGGCTGGGGGCACCGGCGGTCGGCACTGGCCGATGGGGTTGCTGTACTTCGCTGCTGTACTGCACAGCCCCGGGCGTCGTCGTATAGGTATCCGCCCCGCTCGTGCCGCTTGGATGTGACGACACGTCTGACCAACGCGGGGAGGCGGGTGGTCGGCCCCTCGAACATTCACGTCCGGCCCGCCGCCGGACGCCACATCAGAGTCTGAGGGCCGCGAAAGGCCATCAACACTCGGGATCGACACCACAGCCGGTGTGGCCCGCCTGTCTTCACCCGTTTGGCTCGTCTGCGGGTTCGTGCGCGTGCGGCGCGATACGGCGGCGCCTACTGTCGCCGATACGGGGCAAATCGCCACGAATCATGAGCATGGGAGGTCGCTATGAACTGGGACCCGAAGAAGGAGTACAGGGACGGCCAAACCGTCTTCCACAACGGCCAGAAGTGGGTTGCCATCCAAGATGTCCCGCCCGGTCAGACGCCGGGTGAGGACAACGGCAACTTCTGGGAACGGGGCTAGTAGTGCTCTGAAGTCCTGCGCACGCTGCGAGTCGGCGCCAGCCGGTGCCACCGTTCCGCACCGACGGCAACCCTGACGGCAACGACAGCACACAGAGGCCGTTGATCACGACCCTCGGCGATCAGCCGGACGGAAGGCGCAGCCCCCGCCCAACACCCTGGCCGGTCCTACGGATCAGAAGGTCATAGTCCGTGGGTTGAGCAGTGCCGGGGGCGGACAACGCGGTGCTGTCGGCGGCTGGAGAAGAGCCACTGGACCCCGTGTGGACCACGCCCCTGCAAGGCGGCGAATCCCGGTGTGCGGTTACCCGCTCCGTCCCAGGTGGACGGAGCGGGGAGGCGTGCCCGAGCGGCCGAAGGGAACGGTCTTGAAAACCGTCGTGGCAGCGATGTCACCGTGGGTTCAAATCCCACCGCCTCCGCACAGGTCATAAAAGACGCAGGTCAGAAGGGGTGCCCCCGCTTTGGGGCACCCCTTTTTTTCACGCCTGTCCGCCTGTCCGCCTGTCCGCCTGTCCGCCTGTCCGCCTGTCCGGCAGTCCGTGCCGGCCGTCCGGGGCGGGACCTCACCGCCTGTGCCCCGACATCCGGGCCGCCGAGGCGATCGTCGCGCGGGCCTCGCGTTCCGTCAGGCCGGTGTTGAGGGCCGCCTCGGTCAGGGCGTCGGTCAGGGCGGGGCCGAGGCCGTTCTCGTAGGCGCGGCAGGCGGCCCAGAACAGGCGGGTGTTGCGCTGGCCCTCGTGTGCGGACAGGACGAACTGGACCAGGCCGCGGCCGTGGTCGCCCGGGGTGGAGGGGCCAGGATGCGGGCCGCGGGGCGGGGGCAGCAGGAGGCGCAGGAGGGACGGCGGGCAGGGGGCGGGGGCGAGGTGGGTGGTGCCGGGTGCGGTGGTGTAGACGCCGTGGTCGGTGCGCGAGCCGGGGCCCACGAGGTAGCCGCCGGCGCCCCGGATGTCGATGCCGGGGGCGAGGCGGCCGGCCGAGTTCGGTACGACGACGTCCGGCGGGCCGGTGAGCCAGAGATGGCGCCCGCCGCTCGGCGTCCGGACGACGACGGTCTCGGGGATGGTGAACAGGTGGCGCAGGGCCAGTTCGCGCAGGGCGGCCGAGGAGTCCGTACCGGTCTTGGTGTCCAGGTCGACGCCGATCAGGTGGTACGGGGGCAGCCCGCAGGCGATGCCGTAACCGGTGGCCCAGGGGGCGGCGGTGAACATCTCGCGGATGCGGACGGGGTCGGTCGAGGCGTCGTACACGCCGTGGCCGAAGCGGCCGCACGCCCCGTGGCAGCGTGGGCCGGCCGGGTCGGGGTCGTCGTGGTGGGGGGAGCGCAGGGCCGGGAGCTTCGTCCGGGACAGGGGGATGACGGCCAGGCCGCGTTCGGCGGCTGACAGCGCGTGTGCGAGGGCCAGGGTCGTGGCCTGCCGGTCGGTGGTGGCCATGGATCCATGTTCGTACACGCGTTCGAAAAAGGAAAGGGGGGCGCGCGGGGCGTGCCCGGGGGTGAGGGGTGCGCGGAGCGTGTGCCGGAACGGTTCACCCCTTGTGCCCCTTGGGGGGTGAAAGGGCCGACGCGCGCCTCCTGGGTGGAGACAGGGCAAAAGGAGGCGATAAGGGTTTATCGACTTGTCATCACGCTTGCGTGCTAATCGAGGCTTCCGGGGTGGTTCGCCGTGGATTCGGTGGGTAACTCTTGATTCGCGACGTCGTCCAGACAGTCGAGGCGGTCGGCCAACTGCCTTGATACAAGCCACAGTTCACGTACTTCTGGCCCACGGGCCGCTTTCTGGAGGAACAAGATGGCAAGCATCCGTACCGCCCGCGTCGTCGCCGTCGTCGCCGCTCTCCCGCTCGCAGCAGCCCTGTTCGGCGGGGTCGCTGCCGCGGACAACGGCGCCATCGCGGGCCACGGATCGAACGCCGGCGTGGCGAGCGTCGTCGGCAGCGGTGTCGGCCACGACAACTTCGGCAACTCGTCCACCACCCAGCAGAGCGCGGTCGGCGCCGGTGCCAGGAATCAGAGCAACACCGCTCAGGTCAACGGCTCCGCCTTCACGGCCATCCAGCAGGGCAACGAGAACGTGTCCGTCAACTTCGCCGACCTCTGGTGAGCGCGGGGCGAGGTCCCTCCCGGTGAGGGCCCTCGTGGGGTGTGCTTCGGGGTCGCAACACGTCGCGCGGCGGCACTTCGGTGCCGCCGTGCCGGCGTTTTACCGCGCGGCCCGGACGGTCCCCGCGGTCTGGGCCGTCGGCGCGGTCCGGTCCGTCCGGCCGGGAGTGGCCGGTCTTGACACCCGACGAGATCTGACGGACAGTCAGAAACCTTCCCGGGAAGGCCGCGCACGGAACGGTGAAGCGGGCGGAGAGGGCGGAGAGGGGGCTTCAATGAGCGGGAGGAGTGCGGAGCCCGACGCACTGGGCGCACGGCTCAAGGCGTACGAGGGGCGGGCCGCCGCTGCCGCGGGGGCGGGCAGGGACCCGGTGAACAGGCCGATGATCCGGCACTGGTGCGAGGCCATGGGCGACACCAACCCGGCCTACAGCGGCCCGGACGCCATCGCCCCGCCCACCATGCTCCAGGCCTGGACGATGGGCGGCCTGTCCGGACACCAAGGCCGCTCCGGAGCCTACGACGAACTGCTGGGCCTGCTCGACGCGTCGGGCTGTACGTCGGTGGTCGCCACCGACTGCGAGCAGGAGTACCTCCGGCCGCTGCGTCCGGGCGACGAGGTCACCTTCGACGCGGTGATCGAGTCCGTCTCCGGCCGCAAGACCACGAAGCTGGGCACGGGGTACTTCGTGACGACCCGCATGGACGTACGAGTCGCGGACGAGCTGGTGGGCACGCACCGCTTCCGCATCCTCAAGTACGCCCCCGTGCCCCGCACACCGCCGCCCGCGCGCCCCCGGCGGCCCCGGCCGGTGGTCAACCGGGACAACGCCGCCTTCTGGCAGGGCGTGGCCGAGCACCGGCTGCTGATCCAGCGGTGCACCGGCTGCGGCACCCTCCGGCACCCCTGGCTGCCGGGCTGCAACGCCTGCGGCTGCCTGGAGTGGGACACGGCCGAGGCGAGCGGCGCGGGCACGGTCTACTCGTACGTGGTCATGCACCACCCGCCCTTCCCGGCCTTCACCGAATCCGGTGCCGCCGGTGCGGCGGGCCCGTACGCGGTCGGGCTCATCGAACTCGCCGAGGGCGTGCGGATGGTGAGCAACGTGGTCGGGGTGCCGTACGACAAGGTGCGCATCGGGCTGCCGGTCCAGGTGGAGTTCCGACACTACGACGACGGCGCGGGCGGCGCGGGCGGCGAGGGCGGCGAGGACGGCGAGGGTGCGCTGGTCCTGCCGGTCTTCCGGGTCGTCGAGGGCGAGGGCTGCCGAAGTGCTCCGGGAACCGGGGGAGTTGAGCGCGAGTGGGGAGTGGGACATGACGACGGCGTTCACGGGGGCGATGACGGCGGGCGCCGAGCTGCCGCCGCTGGAGATCCCGGTCACGCGGACGCTGATCGTGGCAGGGGCGATCGCGTCCCGGGACTACCAGGACGTGCACCATGACGCGGAGCTGGCCCGGCAGAAGGGCTCGCCGGACGTCTTCATGAACATCCTGACGACGAACGGCCTGGTCGGCAGGTACATCACGGATTACTTCGGGCCCACGGCGGTGCTCCGCAAGGTGGCCATCAGGCTGGGGGCGCCCAACTACCCGGGGGACACGATGGTGTTGACGGGCGCGGTCGAGTCGGTCGACGGCGACACCGCCACCGTGCGCGTCGTCGGCGCCAACGGCATCGGCCGGCATGTGACGGGCACGGTGACGGTCACGGTCCCGGCCCGGCAGCCCCGGGAAGGTGGGTCATGAGCGGACGGGCACGCGACACCCTGGGCGGGCGGGCCGCGGTCGTCGGGATCGGGGCCACCGAGTTCTCCAAGGACTCGGGGCGCAGCGAGCTGCGGCTGGCCGTGGAGGCGGTGCGGGCCGCGCTGGACGACGCGGGGCTGGCGCCCGCCGACGTGGACGGGATGGTGACGTTCACGATGGACACCAACCCCGAGATCACCGTGGCCCAGGCGTGCGGGATGGGCGAGCTGTCCTTCTTCTCGAGGGTCCACTACGGCGGCGGCGCGGCCTGCGCGACCGTCCTCCAGGCGGCACTCGCGGTGGCGGCGGGCGTGGCGGAGGTGGTGGTCTGCTACCGCGCCTTCAACGAACGCTCGGGCCGCAGATTCGGCGCGGGCGTGCAGCACCGGGAGCCGTCGGCGGAGGGCGCGGCGCTCGGCTGGGTGCTGCCGTTCGGGCTGCTCACCCCGGCCTCCTGGGTGGCGATGGCGGCCCAGCGGTACCTGCACGCGTACGGGCTGGCGCCGGAGGTGTTCGGGCACGTGGCCGTGGTCGGCCGGAAATACGCGGCGACCAACCCGGCGGCGTACTTCCACGGCCGCCCCCTGACGCAGGCCGAGCACGCCGCGTCCCGCTGGATCGTGGAGCCGCTGAGGCTGCTGGACTGCTGTCAGGAGACCGACGGAGGGCAGGCCGTCGTCGTCACCTCCCTGGAGCGGGCCCGGGACCTGCCGCATCCCCCGGCCGTGATCGCGGCGGCCGCGCAGGGCGCCGGCCGGGCGCAGGAGCAGATGACCAGCTTCTACCGCGACGATCTGACCGGCCTGCCGGAGATGGACGTCGTCGCCCGCCGGCTGTGGCGCACCTCCGGCCTCGGCCCGGCCGACATCGACGTGGGGATCCTGTACGACCACTTCACGCCGTTCGTGCTGATGCAGCTGGAGGAGTTCGGGTTCTGCGGGCGGGGCGAGGCGGCCGGTTTCGTGGCCGAGGAGCGGCTGCCGCTCAACACGCACGGTGGCCAGCTGGGGGAGGCGTACCTGCACGGGATGAACGGCATCGCGGAGGCGGTGCGCCAGCTGCGGGGCACGGCGGTGAACCAGATACCGGGAGCGTCCCGGACCCTGGTGACGGCCGGCACCGGGGTGCCGACGTCGGGACTGATCCTGACGGCGGACGGCTGAGGCCACGGGCCCGGGCCCGCACCGGAGCCGGGCCCCGCGCCGGCCGGACTCAGGGTCGAACCCGCAGACGGGGCGTACCCGCACTCCACCTTCAGGAGGTGGAGCCTGCCCCACCCCTACAACCTGAGGGGGACTCCGCTTCGGGACCTGCGGGCGATCCGCCGGGGCGGGTCCCGCTCCTAGCGTGGAGCCATGACCACACCCGTCTGCACCAGCGCCTCGGCCGCCGCCGCACCAGCGGGACAGACCCTCCCCCACGCCCGCCGCCGGCCGAGCGGCGCGACCCCCGCGTACCCGTCGTTCGCGTCGTACGTCAGGGCCCGCCAGCCGGTACTGCTGCGCACCGCGCGCTCGCTGACCGCGAACCCGAGCGACGCCGAGGACCTGCTGCAGACCGCGCTCGCCAAGACCTATGTGGCCTGGGACCGGATCGAGGACCAGCGGGCGCTGGACGGCTATGTGCGCCGCGCGCTGCTGAACACCCGGACCTCGCAGTGGCGCAAGCGCAGGGTGGACGAGTTCTCCTGCGACGAGCTGCCGGAGCCGGAGCCGGTGCCCGGCGACGACGACCCGGCCGAGCGCCAGGCGCTGCACGACGCCATGTGGCGGGCGATCTCGAGGCTGCCGGCGCGGCAGCGGGCGATGGTCGTCCTCAGGTACTACGAGGACCTCAGCGAGGCCCAGACCGCCGAGGTGCTCGGGGTGTCGGTGGGCACGGTGAAGTCGGCGGTGTCGCGGGCGCTCGGCAAGCTGCGTGAGGATCCCGAACTGGGACTCGTGCGCTAGTGCCCCGCCTGTTGGGGCACTAGCTTCCGTTCCGTGACGAACCACCTAGTGACATACCGCGCGGTATGTGCGCAGAATCAGCGCAGCCTCTACTCCCGCGTAGGCAATGTCGCCAGGAGGATCCCTTGCTGAGCACCATGCAGGACGTACCACTGACCGTCACCCGGATCCTTGTGCACGGGGCGCTGGTGCACGGGCGGTCCCAGATCATCACCTGGACCGGGGAGGACGAGCCGCAGCGGCGCAGTTTCGCCGAGGCGGGGGCGCGGGCCGTACAGCTGGCGAACGCCCTGCGGGACGAACTGGGCGTCGGGGGCGACGACCGGGTGGCGACCCTGATGTGGAACAACGCCGAGCACGTGGAGGCGTACTTCGCCATCCCGTCCATGGGCGCGGTGCTGCACACGCTCAATCTGCGGCTGCCCGCCGAGCAGCTGGTGTGGATCGTCAACCACGCGGCCGACAAGGTCGTCATCGTCAACGGCTCGCTGATCCCGCTGCTCGCGCCGCTGCTGCCCAAGCTGCCGACCGTGGAGCACATCGTCGTCTCCGGCCCCGGCGACCGTACGCCCCTGCAGGGCACGCACGCCCGGGTCCACGAGTACGAGGAGCTGATCGCGGGGCGGCCGACGCGGTTCGACTGGCCGGAGCTGGACGAGCGCCAGGCCGCCGCCATGTGCTACACCTCCGGCACGACCGGCGACCCCAAGGGCGTGGTGTACAGCCACCGTTCGATCTACCTGCACTCCATGCAGGTCAACATGACCCAGTCGATGGGGCTGACCGACCAGGACACGTCCCTGGTCGTGGTCCCGCAGTTCCACGTCAACGCCTGGGGCCTGCCGCACGCCACGTTCATGACGGGCGTCAACCTGCTGATGCCGGACCGCTTCCTGCAGCCCGCGCCGCTCGCGGAGATGATCGAGCGCGAGCGGCCGACCCACGCGGCGGCCGTCCCGACGATCTGGCAGGGCCTGCTCGCCGAGCTGACCGCGCGCCCCCGGGACGTCTCCTCGCTGACCCAGGTCACCATCGGCGGCGCGGCCTGCCCGCCCTCCCTCATGCAGGCCTTCGACAAGCTCGGCATGCGGGTCTGCCACGCCTGGGGCATGACGGAGACCTCACCGCTCGGCACGGTGGCGCGCCCGCCGGCCCACGCGGTCGGCACCGAGGAGGAGTTCGCCTACCGCCTCACCCAGGGCCGCTTCCCGGCCGGCGTCGAGGCCCGCCTCACCGGCCCCGGCGGCGAACGCCTGCCCTGGGACGGCGAGGCGGCGGGCGAGCTGGAGGTGCGCGGCAACTGGATCGCGGGCGCCTACTACAACGGCCCCGACGCCGAACCCCTGCGCCCCGCCGACAAGTTCAGCGAGGACGGCTGGCTGAAGACCGGCGACGTCGGCACCATCTCCCCCGAGGGCTACCTCACCCTCACCGACCGCGCCAAGGACGTCATCAAGTCCGGCGGCGAGTGGATCTCCTCGGTGGAGCTGGAGAACGCGCTGATGTCCCACCCGGACGTCGCCGAGGCCGCGGTGGTCGCCGTGCCCGACGAGAAGTGGGGCGAGCGCCCGCTGGCCACGGTCGTCCTCCGTGACGGCGCGAGTGCCGACTTCACGGCCCTGCGCACCTTCCTCGCCGAGGAGGGCCGCATCGCCAAGTGGCAGCTCCCCGAGCGCTGGACGATCGTCGAGGCGGTGCCGAAGACGAGCGTGGGCAAGTTCGACAAGAAGGTGCTGCGCAGGCAGTACGCCGACGGCGAGCTGTCCGTCACCACGCTCTGACCTCTCCCGCCGGCCCCCTCGGCGCCGTACCACCGGCGCGGAGGGGCCGGCGGTACGGCGCGAGGTCCCGTCGACGACGTGGGCGTGGGCTCTTCGCCCGCCGACGTACGTCAGTTGGTGCCGATCCGGGCCAGCAGATCCACGATCCGGTCCTGCACCTCGCTGCTCGTGGACCGTTCCGCGAGGAACAGCACCGTCTCGCCCGAGGCCAGCCTGGGCAGGTCGGCCTGGTCGACGGCGGCGGTGTAGACGACCACCGGGGTGCGGTTGAGCTGGCCGTTCGCGCGCAGCCAGTCGATGATCCCGGTGAATCCGGCCCCGGCCTGGCGCCGGTGCACCTGCATCAGGTCCATCACCACGAGGTTCGGCCGGAACTGCCCCGCCAGCGTCACCGCGTCGTTGTCGCTCGCCGCGCGCGCCACCTGCATCCCGCGCCGCTCCAGCGTCGCGGTCAGCGCCAGGGCGATCTCCGCGTGCTCCTCGATGAGCAGCACGCGCGGCGGGTGCTGCTCGCTGTCGCGCGGGGCCAGCGCCTTCAGCAGCACGGCGGGATCGGCGCCGTACGCCGCCTCGCGCGTCGCCTGTCCGAGCCCGGCCGTGACCAGCACCGGCACCTCTGCGGCGACGGCGGCCTGGCGCAGCGACTGCAGGGCCGTACGCGTGATGGGCCCGGTCAGCGGGTCCACGAACAGCGCGGCGGGGAAGGCCGCGATCTGCGCGTCGACCTCCTCACGCGAGTGCACGATCACCGGCCGGTAGCCGCGGTCGCTCAGTGCCTGCTGGGTCGTCACGTCCGGCGCGGGCCACACCAGCAGCCGGCGCGGGTTGTCCAGCGGCTCCGGGGGCAGCTCGTCGTCCAGCGGCTGCGGCCGCGGCGGGTCCGCGACCTCGACGGCGCCGCCGGGACCGTCCAGCGGCTCGGGGCCCTCGGCGGCGTCGGCGTCCGGGGCACCTATGGCGTACGACCGCCCGGCGCCCTCGGTACCGGGGGCGAGCCGGGACTGCCCGGCCAGTGACGGCTGCGCTACGGCCGGCTGCGCGGGCGCCGCTTCGGCCGCCGGGTGCGGCCGGCCCGCCTGCTCCGGCTGCTGCTCCGGGCGGGTGGCCGGGTCGGGGGGCGTGCCCAGCTTGCGGCGGCGGCCGGAACCGCCCGGCGCGTGCGGCGGCGGGGTCGCCGTCGGCTGCTGCACCTGTGCGGCCTGACGCGCGAACGGCACGCCCTGCCCGAGCGTACGGACACTGATCGCCCGCCCCTGCGTGGAGTTCGGGTCGGGCGCGACGCCCTCGGCAGGGGGTACGCGTGTGCCCGCACCGGAGGTGTCGTCGGCACCGGGCCACTGCTGCGGGACGGGGGCCGCGGGGGTGCCGACGGCGGTCACGGGCGCGGTCCGGGCGGCCGGGGGCGCCGGCACGGCCTGCGACCCGTGGGGTGCCGGTGCGGCCTGTACGGCTTGGGCGACGGCCTGAGCGGCCGCCGGTGCGGGTGCGGGTGCGGGTGCGGCCCCGGCCTCGGCGGGCAGCGGCTGCGCGGCCGGGCTGCCGGCGGGCGGCGTCGCCATCGGTGCCGCCGGGAGCTGCTGCCCGGGAGCCGCCGGCTGGGCGGGGACGGGCTGTCCGGGAGCGGCGGGAACGCCCAGAGGCGCGGCCGGTACCGCCGGGGGACCGGCCTGGACCGGGATGCCCCCTCCGGCCGTACCCTGCGCCGGAAGGGCGGCAACGGGCGTGCCCTGACCGGGAGTCGGCGTCCCGGCCGGGTTCTGCCCGGCAACGGCCGCGGCCGCCTGCCCCACAACGGGCTGTGCGGATGCGGGGACGGCGCCCGGTGCTGCCGCCGCCGGCTGCGCGGCCTGAGCCTGCTGGGCCCCGGCCCGGCGGCGCCGTCCGGTCGGCGCGCTGGTGGGGTGCGGCTGCGGCGGCGTGTGGTCCTCGGCGGCGTCGAGCGCCACGGCGTCGTGCCGGCCGTCGTCACCGGGTACGCCCTCGACGGGCGCCGGAAGCGGTGCGGGCAGCTGCGGCCGCACCCCGGCACCGGCCCCGGTCACCGGGCCGGCGGACTGCGGGGAGCGGTCGGCCTCGGCCGGCGGCAGGGCGAAGACGGGGCGCGGGCCGGCCGCCTCCTGTGCCGCGGCACGCCCGCCGCGGCGGCCAGCGCACGCCGGCGCCGCCCGGTCGGCTGGGCACCCTCGGCGCCGGCGTCTTCCGCAGCACCTCCGCGGGCAGCGCGGGCGGCAGGGCCGCCTGCGCTGCGCCGGAGTCGGGGCGGGCACCCTGGCCCGCGGGTACGGGCACGCCGCCCGGCGGCACGGTGCCGCCGAGTCCGGTGGCGGCGGCGGCCGCTCCCGCGGCATGCTCGGCCGCGGTCACCACGGCGCCCTCGCTCACCGCCTCGCCGTCCACGGCGCCGCTCTCGGCGGGCCGCGGCGCCGCCCGGTACCTCCGGACCCGGCCTCCGCCGCCTCGGCCGGGACCGCGGCCGTCTCCTCGGCGGCCGCGACGGCACGCCTGCGGCGCCGTCCGGTCGGCGCGGGCGCCTCCGCCTCACCGGTCTCGCCCGCGCCGGGTACGTCACTCTCCAGGAAGGCGTCGGTGGAGGCCCGCCGGGCCCGCCGCCGTCCGCCACTGCCGACCGTGTGTCCGTCGTGACCGTCGGCCCTGCCGCTGTCCGCCACGGCGGCCTCGGCCGGAGCCGGTGCGGCGGCGACCGCTCCGGCGCCGCCGCCGATCGGCACCTCCAGCACATACGCGCTGCCGCTCATGCCCGGCACCTCGTGCGTCTGCAGCACGCCGCCGTGGGCCCGGACGATGCCGCGCACGATCGGCTCGTGCACCGGGTCGCCCCCGGCGTACGGCCCGCGCACCTCGATCCGTACGACCTCGCCGCGCTGCGCGGCGGCGACCACGACCGTGTTGTCCAGATAACCGCCCGCGGAGACGGGCGAGTTGCCGGTCGCGTCGACCCCGGCCACGTCCGCCACGAGGTGGGCGAGCGCGGTCGCGAGCCGCTGCGGGTCGACCTCGGCCTCGATGGGCGGTGCGTGCACGGCGAACTGCACCCGCCCGGGACCGATCAGCTCGACGGCCCCGTCCACACCGGCGGCGACGACGGCGTCCAGCATCACCTTCGTACGGGCGATGTCCTCGCCTCCGGCGTCCAGCCGCTGGTACCCGAGGACGTTGTCGATGAGCGTCGTGATCCTCGCGTACCCGGCCGACAGGTGATGCAGCACCTGGTTGGCCTCGGGCCACAGCTGCCCCGCGTCGTCCGCCGCCAGGGCGGACAGCTCGCGCCGCAGCTCGTCCAGCGGCCCGCGCAGCGACGCCCCGAGCAGGGTCAGCAACTGCTCGTGCCGGCCCGCCAGCGCCTCGTACCGGTCCTTCTCCCGCTCGGCGAGCGCGGCGTACCGCTCCTCGCCGGCCGCCAGCTCCTCGGCGTGCGTCTCGCGCAGCTCTTCCAGTTCGGTGACGTGCTTCTGGCGCAGCGCGGTCAGATCGGAGGCGTGCTCCTCGGAGAGCCGCTCGACCTCCTCGGCGTGCGCCTTCTCCAGCGTGGCCTTCTCCTCGGCCAGGGCGTCGAAGGGCCGCCGGTCGGTGAAGGTCATCACGGCGCCGACCAGCTGGTCCCCGTCGCGCACGGGAGCGGTGGTGAGGTCGACGGAGACCTTCTGCTCGCCCTTGGACCACAGCACCTGCCCGCGCACCCGGTGCTTGCGCCCGGAGCGCAGGGTATCGGCGAGCGGGGACTCCTCGTACGGGAAGGGGGAGCCGTCGGCGCGCGAGTGCAGCACCAGGGCGTGCAGCTCCTTGCCGCCCAGCTCACCTGCCCGGTAGCCCAGTATCTGGGCGGCGGCCGGATTGACGAGCACGATCCGCCCGTCGGTGTCGGTGCCCACGACGCCCTCGGCCGCGGCGCGCAGGATCATCTCGGTCTGCCGCTGCGAGCGCGCCAGCTCCGCCTCGGTGTCCACGGTCCCGGACAGGTCCCGTACGACGATCATCAGCAGCTCGTCGCCGGTGTAGCCGTAACCGTCGTACGCCTGCTGACCGTTCTCCAGGTTTGCGCTGGTGACCTCGACCGGGAACTCGGATCCGTCGGTCCGCCGCGCGACCATTCTCGTGGGCTTGGTCCGTCCGCGCGGGTCCATGTGATCGGGCCGCCGCATGGACCCCGGGATCAGCCGGGAGTCGAACTGCGGCAGCAGATCGAGCAGCCCACGCCCCACGAGCGCCGTACCGGGCGCCTCGAATGCCTCGAGCGCGATGGTGTTGGCGTTGACGACGGTTCCGTTGGCGTTGACCAGGACCAACGCGTCCGGCAGAGCGTCGAGTATGGCTGCGAGGCGAGCAGCGCCTCGGGATGGCCTGCTGCTCACGAGACGCTTCCTCCCTGTTACCGCACCTTGCCGACCGCTCGGGCCATCTTGCCAACCGGCCCGCGACGTGTCACGCGAGGGAGTCTAAAGGCACGCGTTGCGCTCGTGACGCCGGATGAGAGGGAGGTCCCACGAGCAAGTGACACCGGCCCCGCGACCAAGCCCTGACCACGGGCTTCGGCTCCGCAAGACTTTCGCGGGACCTTTACGCCCGCGGTGATTCGGCCAAGGACCGTCCGATAGCCGCCCCTCCCCCGGGCCGGCTAGGCCGGTCCCAGCTTCGGCAGCAGCGGCACCATCCGGTCCCAGCGGCCGATCTCGCACCCGTTGCTGCGGTCGTAGACGGCGTCGACCGGGCGTCCGGCCCAGGTGCCGGTGACATGGGCGGTGGCCGGGCCGCCGTAGATCATCGTGCACATGGAGCCGGGCGCCACCGGGGCGAAGGTGTCCCGCCCCCACTGCGTCAGCCCGTCCAGCGCCCGGCAGGCCCCGGCCGGGTCCGGATGACTGCCGCCGTCCGGGTGACAGAGCAGCTCGTACGTTCCGTCCAGCCCGGACCCGGCACGCTGCACGGCGACGGTGAGGTGATCACCGGCCCGGTCCTCGGGCCGCACGGGCGGGGGCACGGCGGGCGCCGCGACGGCGGGTACGGCGGCGAGGGCGACCAGGGCCGAGACGGCGCCGAGGGCGGGGGCGGCGACGGCGCGCACGGGCCGCCGGGGCAGGAGGGCTCGCGCCGCCGGCCGCCGGGAGGGAGGCGTCGTGTCCTGCTGGAAGAGAAGAACCATGCCCTGCCCAACGCCCCCGCCCGCCGTACGTTGCGCCCCCGTCGGCCGCTGCGTCCGGTCGCCCGCCGCACCTCGGCGGGTGGACGCGCGCCTCGCCGGGCGGAAGCCCTTTGCCCTGCGGCCCGGGTGCCTAGTACCGTGGAGGCCGATTGGTGACAGGGCACTCGGCTGTGTCATCATCTGCACGCACCACTCGCGCGCTCGCGTGAGCGGTTGTGCTGGAGGCGTCGCCTAGTCCGGTCTATGGCGCCGCACTGCTAATGCGGTTTGGGCCTTAAAGCCCATCGAGGGTTCAAATCCCTCCGCCTCCGCACCGATCCCGAAGCCCCGGTCCGTCTGGACCGGGGCTTCGGCGTTGCCGAGGCCTGCCCCTCAGACCGCCCCTCGCGGTGTTTGCGCAGGTCACAAGGGGTGCGCGGATCGGATTTCACATGACGGCGGCAGTCATGTAATGTTCTTCCTGTCGCCGGGACGGGCCGAAAGGACCGAAACGAAGACAAGAACAAAAGAACAAGCACTCGTAGCTTAACGGATAGAGCATCTGACTACGGATCAGAAGGTTGCAGGTTCGAATCCTGCCGAGTGCACACCATGTCAAAGGCCCTGTGGAGTGATCCACAGGGCCTTTGGCTTTTGCCTTGACGGCAGTGTTTGACGGCAACCGCCTCAGGGGCGGGCGCGGGGCCGATCAGGGGTGTCAGGTGGATCATCGGACTCACCCGGGCGGAGCTGAGTACTCCTACTCATGCGCCCGCCACGCCCGCACGAGCAACGTAACGAGTATGAACTTACCCGTCGCCCCGCCGGCCTTCGAAGCGACCACCGGCCCGGGACAGCACCGCCGTGCCGACCGGGGCGCCGACATCGGAGCCGGGTGCGGTCTGGTGTTCCTGGAGCTGATCGCCTTGGCGGTGATCTTTGGGCTCTGGTTCCTGTCCGGGTTCAACCTCGACCCGGGCAAGACCGCCACGACCGACTCGTTGTGGAACTACCTGGCCGCAGCTGGCGGGGTCGGAGTCCTCGCCATCGTGGCGGCCGCGATCGCCGCGCGGGCCGGGGCCGCCGTAACGGTTGTCACCCAGGCCGTCATGGCCGCTCTGATCTGCGTCATCGTCGTCGGTGGGGCTGCGGCGCAGTCCCACCAGGATCGGTTGTGTCGTGACATGCCGTCAGCGGCGGGCTGCAAGGGCAACAACTAGACGGCTGCAAGAGCACCGGTCGAGCCGTCGTCACCCTCTGGCCCCTTGTCGTCACCCCTCAGCGCATCCCCGACGCGGTCGAAGGCGGAGCGCTGGGAGTCCAGCCGGACGAACGTGTAGATGTCCATGGTCACGCGGATGGAGCTGTGGCCCAGGACTTCCATGATCATGCGGGCGTCGGCGCCCTGTTCGTGGAGCCTGTTGGTGAGGGCGAGGGGTGCGGCCATGGCCGTACACCTGCGTTCGTGGGCGAACGAGTGCCGGGCTGGTCGCTGGCGGTGGACCCGTCTGTACGGCGGTGAACGTAGCTGAATGAGACGGAAACTGAGACGGCCTGGCACGGGGCCAGACCGTCACTGTGCTTGATGGTTTACGGAGATGCCAAGGTCCAACCGCGCTTGCTTGTGATAGTTGTTCAGTTCCTCTACCAGACTGATCTCGCGGGGGTCAGACTCCCTGCGGCGTGCCGCTCCCAGCACCTTCCACACAACTGGGTTCACCGCCGTGGCCGCGTCAGTTGTGGCTGGCGACGCGAGCAGAATCAGCGCCTCGAAGAGAGCGGAACGCTTCTGCTCGGCTTTGTTCATCGCGGAGAGGAACTGCTCTCGGTCGTCGGAGCCATCCGGTGCTTGGTAGGCACGCTTCGCCAGGTCGGCTATCTCTTTGACGCACGTGGCGTACTCGACGTAGGTATCAAGCTTGCGCTCGTCCCAGCGGGTGGCCAGCGCGCGACGGTGACGGGCCCGCTCTGCTGCTGATGTCGACAGGTACGACGTGAGAGCACCGATGAGTACGCCGAGAATCGGCAGTATCTGGTTGATCATGAGGTTGACCGTAACCACTGCTTGTAAGTTGTCGGCAGTAAGTCGGCCTCCGGCTGAAACAACGCTGATCCGGCTGCTATCCCGGAGCCCTCAGCTTGGGAAGAGACGGCGCTTGGACGGTCGCATGGCGGCTGACCTGCGGGGATGGGATACGCCTGCGCCGTTGCACGGGCCGGTTGGGACCGCTGGTGACCCTGGTTGTCCGCTCTTATGGGCACGCTGTGGGCACGGCGTCGAAGGACGCAGGCCAAAGCGCTTGCGCGAACGGGCTCGGCGCTTGGCGCCGCTGTCTCCGTCGACATGCCCGGGGACCCTTGGCGAGTGCACAGCCCTTCCGGCGGGGTTCGCGCTTCCCGGAGGCGAGGGCGGCGTCGGTTCGGCAGCAGCGGACCGGCGACTTTCCGAGCCGGGCTCTCCTTCGGCCGCAAGACGGCGTTCCGGATACGGCACGCGCCCGGGTGTTCAGGCGGAGTCGGAGCCGGCACGGCCCGCCGATTCGCTGGCGGCACGACGGTACTCGGCGTTGATGCGCTGCGCTTCCTCGAGCTGGTCCTCGAGGATGACGATGCGGCACGCGGCCTCGATCGGAGTCCCCTTGTCGACGAGCTCCCGAGCGCGCGCGGCGATCCGCAGTTGGTAGCGGGAGTACCGGCGGTGTCCTCCCTCCGAGCGGAGCGGAGTGATCAGACGAGCCTCACCGATGGCCCGGAGGAAGGCCGGGGTGGCGCCGAGCATCTCGGCTGCCCGGCCCATCGTGTAGGCGGGGTAGTCGTCGTCGTCCAGACGATCATTCAGGGGGTTGTCCGATGTCATGTCACCTCGTTGTGCAACGCGTCGAGGGGCCCTGGTGCGTACGGCACCAGGGCCCCGAAGGAAATTGAACACCATCCGTCGGCCCACTACTGTGCCGACCTTCTGTTTCCGCTACCCGGCCCGGCAGAGGGGGGTGCGGGGGGATCGCAGCTGCTTGACCGGGGACCACCATCCATTTCCGGGGGTCTTGCGGTACCCGGGCCGAGTGCTTCTCGGGCCGGGCGATCCTGATGGCGTCTGCTCCTCCGTTCCTCTCTGAACCAGCCACTGAGTGAACCGGTACTGCTGTTGGCAGCTCCTCGACGTGCGAGCCGCCCAGTGCGGCTCTCAGTCCCGTCACCGTTCTGGGAACACTCTGGCTTCGAGGCTCGAGAGCCGCACTGACCTGCGTACTTCGTATTCAGCCACCCGCCAGTTCGTGTCTGGCGGGTCTCGTCGACCGTGTCTACGGGAAGAAGCGTACCCACGCCAGGAACGAAAATCTACTCATACGAAAGTAGATTTCACCCTCCTGGTGGAGGAAGAAGCCTGCCGTGATCGGGCCTTCACCGGTTGGCGGAAGCCGCCTCCCGCCGAGCGCGCAGCTGCCTCAGCCCCACGGGTGGTTCCTGATACAGGTGGGCCGAATAAGCTGTGCTGTCATGTCGAACCCTGATGAGCTGCTCGTCGCCATCTCCGCCGCGGTGGAGTCCGAGCGAAGCAATCAGATGTCGCTGACCGTGGTCGTCGGCGGCGCCGTCATCACCGGCCGGCTGGCTCCGGAGGCCGTGTGGAGGGAGCGGGTGGCGGAGGTCCTGAAGGACTCGGACCGTCTCGGCCCGTTCTCGGACGTCTTTGCGCGCGGTCCGCGAGGAAACCGGCCCGGTCGCGGCGAGGCGCCCACGCATCTGCACTTTCATCTCGCTCGGATCCTGCAGGGCAGCCTCGGCATCCCGGAGACGGGCGGCATGTACCGAGTCGCGATCAAGGACGTCAGCGCATGGACCGTAGGAGATCTCATCCACTTCGACCGGTGAGACGCTGCCTCCGCCCCGTGCCCGGCCAGCGCTTTCCGAGCTGACGGCGACACAGCGGTGGGGTCCTGCCGACGCGCGTCGGCAGGACCCCACCAGGATCCTGAGGGCGGTCTCCCGCCCGTCCTCACACGGCCACGGGGTCGGTGCCGCCGAGCAGTGCGTACGCGGTTTGGAGGAAGGCGGGTCCACCCTCGCCCACGGGCGCTCCCTCGGGGCGGTCGTGGCAGGTGAAGCCGAGACGCGTCATGGCCCGCACGACCTCGCCGGCGGTGAAGTCACGGGGGTCCTGCCGCGTGATGACCTGGCCCACCTGCTTGACGGGGTAGCGGCGGCGGCCGATGGTCACGGACGCCCCCGTGACGAGCTCGGGCCTGACACCCTTCATCGAGGCCAGCACCCCGGTCCTGGTCAGGTCGAACGGGTACCGGGCGATGACACAGCGCATGATGCCTCACAGGGGAGAAGTCGCGGGGAGAAGGGGAACGGGCCGCCCGGGGCGAGACGGATCAGCACGCGAGGGTGGGTACGCCCGGAAGCCTGCCGTACTCACCGACGCCGCCCGAGCGGCCGCCGGGCGAGGGCAGCGATCCGTCGAGGACGTCCCGCAGACGGATCCGGTCCGTGTACGTGGAACTGTCGCGGAGAACGGCGAGCCGGAGCCGGGTGACCAAGCCTGTGCTCTCGTCGTCCCCGTCGCACACGGTCAGGTACTCGACCCGGGCACTCGCCATGACGGCCAGAGCCACCTCGACGGTCATGTCGTCACATACCCGAGGCCCGTGCCCTTCGCTGTCGTTCACCACGGACACGGGGGTGGGGTCCGGCCTGCGGTACTGCGTCCGCGCTGGCGTCAAGGGTGTCTCCTTCGGTAAGGGCTGGTCGGCTTGGCGGCCTTCGGCCCCGGGAGACCACGGCGGCTTCCGGGAGGCCAACGGGGCTCCGGGGACTGCGCCGGCCTAAGCAGCCGAGTCGTTGCCGGGCCGCCGCTGTGCCCTGCGGCGCACCCCCGCGCTGGCGGGTCGGCCCTGGCCGGTGCGGCCCCGGCGGTCTCTGGACGGCGAAGGCGCGCGACGGGTGCGTTCCACGACAGGCGCGGTGATGACCACAGGGACCCCGGAGGGCGCTTGGGCGCCTGTGATGCGGCTCAGCTCCGCCTCGCCCGAGCGGACCGGGGTGATGCGCGGGCTGATGCCGGCCGAGGCCATCAGCCGGGTCATGCCACGGCGTTGGCCGGGGGTCACCAGGGTGACGACGCTGCCGGACTCCCCGGCGCGGGCCGTACGGCCGCCACGGTGCAGGTAGTCCTTGTGGTCGCTGGGCGGGTCCACGTTGACGACCAGGTCGAGGCTGTCGACGTGGATGCCGCGGGCCGCGACGTTGGTGGCCACCAGGACGGTGACGTGACCGTCCTTGAACTGCGCCAGGGTCCGGGTGCGCTGCGGCTGGGACCGGCCACCGTGCAGGGCCGCGGCGCGGACACCGCTGTTCAGCAGGTGCTCGGTCAGCCGGTCTACGGCGTGCTTGGTGTCCAGGAACATGATGACCCGGCCGTCCCGGGCCGCGATCTCGGTGGTCGTACGGTGCTTGTCCGCGTCGTGCACGTGGAGTACGTGGTGTTCCATCGTGGTGACGGCACCGGCCGACGGGTCGACGGAGTGCACCACCGGGTCGGTCAGGTAGCGGCGGACCAGCAGGTCGACGTTGCGGTCCAGGGTGGCCGAGAACAACATCCGCTGGCCCTCGGGGCGCACCTGGTCGAGCAGGGCGGTGACCTGGGGCATGAAGCCCATGTCGGTCATCTGGTCGGCCTCGTCGAGCACCGTGATGCCGACGTCGGCGAGTCGGCAGTCGCCCCGGTCGATGAGGTCCTTGAGCCGACCGGGCGTCGCGACGACCACTTCCGCGCCGGCCCGCAGAGCACCGGCCTGCCTGCCGATGGACATTCCACCGACGACGGTGGCGAGCCGCAGGCTCACGGAGCGGGCATAGGGAGCGAGCGCGTCGGTGACCTGCTGGGCCAGCTCACGGGTGGGGACGAGAATCAGGGCCAGCGGCCGACGCGGCTCGGCACGCCGGCCCGCCGTACGGGCCAGTACTGCGAGGCCGAAGGCGAGGGTCTTGCCCGAGCCGGTGCGGCCGCGACCGAGTACGTCACGGCCAGCCAGGGAGTTCGGCAGGGTCGCCGCCTGGATCGGGAACGGTACGGTCACGCCTTCGTGGCCGAGCGTGGCCAGCAATGGCGCCGGCATGGCGAGATCGGCAAACGACTCGACAGCGGGCAACGCGGGCCTGACCGTCTTCGGCAGCGCGAAATCGCCCCCCGCGGGCTGTCGGTTTCCGTAACCACTGGAGCGGTGCGGAACGCCGGAGCGGCCCGCAGCGGCGCTTCCTCCGAAGCGGTCGTATGTGCGATTGGTGCGTGCGCGAGTGGTACGTGTGCGGTTCATGCGGAACCTTCCTCGATGTGGGCACGTATCAAGGAATTTCCGCAGCGGAATGAGCGGCGCAGAATCGCGAGAACGGGCCGAAAAAGACAGGGCCGAATCGCCCTGGGAATAAAGCGAGCTGGGGCCCGCACCCCAAGGTGCGGGCCCCAGCTGCGAAGTATGCGTCAGTGCCGGTGCGTCAGGCGGGAACGATGTTCTCGGCCGTCGGGCCCTTCTGGCCCTGCGCGATGTCGAACGACACCTTCTGGCCTTCCAGCAGCTCGCGGAAGCCCTGGGCGGCGATGTTCGAGTAGTGGGCGAAGACGTCGGCGCCACCGCCGTCCTGCTCGATGAAGCCGAAGCCCTTTTCCGCGTTGAACCACTTCACAGTGCCAGTAGCCATGTTGTTTCTCCTTCGGAGGCGGTGTACGGGAACACGCCCTGTGCGCATTCCGTGTCGCCGTGATGATCAGCCGTCGGAAAAACCTTCTGGCAACCACACCTGCAACTGGGTCCGACAGTAGCACGGTGCGATCGGCCTTGCGTGGTCGATAATTCCGCTCCGCCGGGCGGTCGAAGAATACTCGCCGTACCCCGCACCTATTTCTCATTTCGCGGGCACAGATATTACTCTCCGTGGACGCGGCTTTCCAGGAGTGCGCTTCCGTCTACAGCCCTGTGACCTCCCTCGACGGGAGATGTGCCGCTGCCACCGTCGTCAGCTGATGGCACTGGGGTGGGAGTGGGTCCAGGAAGGCTGGTCAGTGGCGGCCGCGGGGCTGCAATGGGCACCTAGCCGTGATCGACCGAGCGGCTGGCCGTCAATGCCTGAAGCCCTGAGCACGCTGAGAGCCGGTGGCACTGTTCAGATCTGACGGCAACCCTGACGGCAACGACGGCACACAGAGGCCGTTGATCACGACCATCAGCGATCAGCCGGGAGGAAGGCGCAGCCCCCGTCCAACAGCCTGCCCGATCCTACGGATCAGAAGGTTGCAGGTTCGAATCCTGCCGAGTGCACACAGGCAAGAGGCCCCGGAGTAATCCGGGGCCTCTTGCGTTTCACCGGTGCGGGTGCCGTTCGTGCACCGTCGGAGCGCCGAACTCCCGAAGGGCGCACACGACTTCTAGTCCGAGCTTGGGATGACCTTGCCGTTCTCCCCGCGCCTGCCGTTGTGCCCCCTCCTGCCCGTATGTCCGTCCCACCCGTCTCTCCCGCGTCTCCCCGGCCGCCCGTCCTTGCCCCGCGGGCCGGAGGGGCCGCGTGGACCGGGGGGACCGGAGGGGCCCGACGGGCCGGGAGGGCCGGGCTCGAGGAATTCCGTCTGGAGGTCGACGGTCTGTGTGTGCATGTCGTCGAGCTGCATCTGGTGGGCGATGAGCGCGGTGGACTGCACGATGAGCGCGACGACGAGCGAGGCGCCGAGTGCGAGCGGGCGCCATGGCTGATGGGTGAGCGCGCGCCATGGCCGATGCGGCGGCGACGTTCCTTCTACGTTACTCACATTGTCCCTCACGCTGTGTGACGGCGAAAGAGTGGATGGCGAGGAGCCGGAGGGTCACGGCGGGGCGGGCCGAGCGCGCAGGGGGCCGGCGGGCCATGCGTGACGCGCGGCCCGCGGACCCGTTCCGGGTGCGCGGTGCACTCCTGTTCGCGCTGTGGCCCGGGCGGTCAACCGCTGTTCCCGCTCCCGCTACCGCTCCCACTCCTGCTCTCGCTCGGCGCCGGATTGGCGGCCGGAGCAGCAGCGTCCTTCCCGTCCTTCCCGTTCGTGCCGTCCTTTCCTTCCCTCCCGTCGTGGCCGTTCGTGCCGTTCTGCCCGTCCTGCCCGTCCTTGCCGTCCTTGCCCGGCGGGCCTTCGACGCCGGGCGGACCGGAGGGGCCGGGGGGACCGGAGGGGCCGGGGATGAGGTGTTGTCCCTGGAGGTCCATGTGCTGTGCGTGCAGATTGTCGATCTGCACGTCCTGGGCCACGAGCGCAACGGACTGCGCGACGAGCACGGTGATCAATGCTGCGCGGAGCACGAGGGGGCGCCGCAGCCTGCTCGGCATTTCGTTCACGAATCTCACATTCGTCCCTCACTGTGCGTGACGGCGAAAGTGTAAATGATGAGGAGTGGGATAATGCGGATCTTCTGCTCGAGTGTCTTTTCCGGGTCCTAGCCGATCTGGAAGGCCGCCTCGACCGGGTAGTGGTCGCTGGGGGCGTTGGTGTCGGTCTGGCCCGTGGTCCAGCCGGACTGGGGGTCGAAGTCGACCTTGACGGCGGACATCGCGGCCGGGGCCGGACGGCCCGGTGCGTTCAGGTAGCCGATGTAGTCGAGGTCGTCCCGGTAGTCCTTGGGGAAGGACTCGACGCCGGACATGTACTGGCACCAGGCGGAGACCGGGCAGTCCATGGTCCGCAGGGTCTGGGAGGAGTCGGTGGCGGGGGTGCCGAGGACACCGTTCACCGCGCTCTGGGCGTTGGCGTAGTCGCCGCGCGACTGGCCGCCGTAGTACTCCACGTTCATGTCGCCGCCGATCAGCACCGGCCCGTTCGACCCGGCGATGCCGTCCACCCAGCTGCGGATCTCGCCGAGTTGGGCGAGCCGGGTGGCCTGTGTGGTGTCGGTGGAGGTGTCGGACTCGTCGGCCTGGAGGTGGGTGCCGACCACCCAGCTCTTCACCCCGCCCTTGTCGATCTGCACCAGCGCCGCGCCCTTGTTGGCGTGGTAGTCCCAGGTGCCGTAGGTGGAGTTGCTGAAGACGTGGGCGTACTGGGCGGTGATCGGGTACTTGGACAGGATCATCGTGCCGCCGTTGATGACGAACGGCGAGTTGGAGCAGTCGCCGCTGATGCCCGTCCAGCCGCCGCCGGAACAGGTCTCGCCGACGACCGGGGTGTGGTACGGGTAGAGGTCGGCCAGCTTGCCGGTGATGTCGGCGGTGGAGCTGTTGTTGAAGTCCTCGTCCAGCACCACCACGTCCGCGCTGTGCTCGCGGATGACCGATTCGACGGTCGGGGTGCGCTGGGCCGCCTGCTCGTGCTGGGTGCTGTCGACGATCGCGGTGCCGAGGTCGACGTTCCAGGCGAACACCGACAGGCCGGTGCCGGTGGCCGCGCTCGCGGTGGGGGCCGTGAAGCCGCCGGTGCCGATCAGCAGGGCTGCCGCCGCGGAGGTGAGGGCGGTAGCGGTACGACGCGAGACCATGCGCTCTCCTGGTGGAAGTGGGGGTGGCCCCCGGCCCCATGTGCGCTGCGGCCGATGGGCGGGGCGCGTACATGACAGAGCGACTCTAGATACTCCCCGGTACGGCTCCAAGGGCCGGCGAGAGAACATCGGTGGAGCGGTCCGTGGAGAAAAGGTGTCTGTACAAGTTGGCTGCCGGATGGGGTGATCCGGCCAACTGCCGCCGGGTCGGCCGCCCGTCGGCGTGTGCGCGGTGGGGGTGGGCGCGGCTCGCCCCCGCGCAGCCCGCCCCCTGCCTTTCGCCGCCCGGAACCCACTGTCGGACCCGGGGTCTACGCTCACGAGTGATGGCACATGGATGGACATGCTCGGGGCTGCGGTGGACGCCCGAGGGCCCCGCGCTGGTGTGGGACGGCGGGCGGCGCAGCGCGCTGCCCTGGGGCAAGCGCGTCGGCTTCGCCGTACCGGAAGGCGGTGTGCGGACCTGCGTGGGGGCGCGGGGGCACCGGTGTCCGGGGCGGGCCGGCGTGTCCGGGCGCAGTACGGGAGCCCGGTGCGAGGAGTGTGCCCGGCTGGACCGGGCGCACTCCGTGGCCGCCGACACGGTCGCCGACGACCCGCGGCCGTACCGGGTGTATCTGGCGTGGTTCGGGCCCGGCTTGGTCAAGGTGGGGATCACCGCCGTCGAGCGGGGCAGCGCGCGGCTGCTCGAGCAGGGCGCCGTCTGTTTCAGCTGGCTCGGCACCGGCCCGCTGATGGCCGCCCGGCGCACCGAGGAGCTGCTGCGGGCCGCGCTCGGGGTGCCGGACCGGATTCCGTACGCCGAGAAGCGGGCGGTGCGGTCGGCGCTGCCGCGGACCGCGGCCGAGCGTGCCGCTCAGGTGCGGGAGCTGCATGCGCGGGCGGTCGCGCTTCCCGGCCGGCCGGAGTCGCTGCGGCCCGCCGAGTGCCATGTCACCGACCACGTCACGGCGTTCGGGCTCGACCGGGCGCCGGGCGCCTTCGGTGAGGTCGTGGAGCTGGTGCCGGGCGGAGCCGTGAGCGGGGAGCTGGTCGCGGCCGCCGGACCCGATCTCCACCTGGCGGCCGGCGGCCGCGGGGTCGTCGTGCTCGACACCCGGCTGATGACCGGGTGGGAGCTGGTCCCGCCCGGCCTGCGGGAGAGCGGACTCGCTTTTCCCGCAAGGGAGTTCAAGGGCGAACAGGGCGGGCTCTTCTGAGGCGCGCGTGAAGGCCCCCCTCAGGGTTCCCCGGTGAGGCCTCGTGAGGGATTCCCAGGTGCCGCCTGAGAGGTGCCTGTGGGTTTCTCAGGGAAATCACAGATTGCGGAAAGCCTCCTCTCAGAGGATCCGGACAAGGTGTCCACCATGACCACGACCTCGCCCCAGGGACGCACCGAACTGCTGAGGCCGGACGGGAGCCCCGTCCGGGTGCTTGTGGTGGACGACGAGCTGTCGATCACCGAACTGCTGAGCATGGCCCTTCGTTACGAGGGCTGGCAGATCAGGAGTGCGGGCGACGGGCACGGTGCCGTCCAGACCGCCCGGGAGTTCCGGCCCGACGCCATCGTCCTGGACATGATGCTGCCCGACATGGACGGGCTCACCGTCCTCGGCCGGCTGCGGCGGGAACTGCCCGACGTGCCCGTCCTGTTCCTGACGGCCAAGGACGCCGTCGAGGACCGTATCGCCGGGCTCACCGCGGGCGGGGACGACTACGTCACCAAGCCGTTCAGCCTCGAAGAGGTCGTCGCGCGGCTGCGCGGGCTCATCCGCAGGTCCGGGGCCGCGGACCGGCGGTCCGACTCCGTGCTCGTCGTGGGGGATCTGACCCTCGACGAGGACAGTCATGAGGTGTCGCGGGCAGGGCAGTCCATTCATCTCACCGCCACCGAGTTCGAGCTGCTGCGCTTCCTCATGCGCAATCCACGGCGCGTGCTCAGCAAGGCGCAGATCCTGGACCGCGTGTGGTCGTACGACTTCGGCGGGCAGGCCAATGTGGTCGAGCTGTACATCTCCTATCTGCGGCGGAAGATCGACGCCGGGCGCGAGCCGATGATCCACACGCGGCGCGGGGCCGGCTACCTGATCAAGCCCGCCGTGTCATGAGCGGGCGGCGACGGCCCCGTCCGCAGCAGCGCCAGAGGCGACGAGCCGGTCAGCCGCGCACCCTGCGGACCCGGCTCGTCGTCGCGTCCGTGGTGCTGATCGCCGTGGTGTGCGCGGTGATCGGCACGGTCACCACGCTCGCGCTGCGCACGCATCTGTACGGCCAGCTCGACGGCCAGCTGCGCGAGGTCGGGGCCCGGGCGTCGGGGCAGTTCGGTCCGATCGGCCAGGGCAAGGACGCGGTCGTGCCCGGCGGCCATCCGGACGGCCGGCCGGACGGCGGGCAGAGCGGTCACGCGGTGAACCTCACCGAGTTCGTCAGCCGAGGCCCGCAGCCGTCGCAGAACACGGTCGTGGCCAGGGTGGACAACGGTGCGACGACCGAGGGCAAGGTCGGCCACAAGTCCAGCGACGACTTCTCGATGAGCGCCAAGTCGCTGACCAAGGCGCAGCTCGCGGCTCTCAACGCCGTGCCCAAGGACGCCGACAAGCACACCGTGGACGTCCCCGGCCTCGGCAGTTACCGCGTGCAGTACGTCACCGGGCCCAACGGCACCTACTACGTCGCCATCCCGACCAAGGACGTCGACGACAACATCAACGCACTGATCCTCATCGAGATCAGTGTCACCGTCGCCGGTCTCGTCGCCGCCGGTATCGCCGGCTCCGTCCTCGTCGGAGTCGCCACCCGCCCGCTCCGCAAGGTCGCCCACACCGCCACCCGGGTCTCCGAACTCCCGCTGCACACCGGCGAGGTGAAGCTCAGCGAGCGGGTCCCGGAGTCCGAGTGCGACCCGCACACCGAGGTCGGCCAGGTCGGTGCCGCGCTCAACCGCATGCTCGACCATGTCCACGGCGCCCTGCACGCCCGTCAGCAGAGCGAGATGCGGGTACGGCAGTTCGTCGCCGACGCCAGCCATGAACTGCGCACCCCGCTCGCCTCCATCCGCGGGTACGCCGAGCTGACCCGGCGCGGGCGCGAGCAGGTCGGGCCCGACACGCGGCACGCGCTCGGACGGATCGAGTCCGAGGCGGGCCGGATGACCCTCCTCGTCGAGGATCTCCTGCTCCTCGCCCGGCTGGACGCCGGACGGCCGCTGCAGTTCGAGCAGACCGATCTCATCCCGCTCGTCGTGGACACCGTCAGCGACTCCCGCGCGGCCGGCATGGACCACAACTGGCGGCTCGACCTGCCCGACGAGCCGGCGCTCGTGTCGGCGGACGCGGCCCGGATCCAGCAGGTGCTCGTCAATCTGCTCGGCAACGCCCGCAAGCACACCCCGCCCGGTACGACCGTGACCGCGCGCGTGCAGCGGCGCGGGCCGTGGATGTGCGTCGACGTCGAGGACAACGGGCAGGGGATCCCGCCCGAGTTGCTGCCGCACGTCTTCGAACGGTTCGCGCGCGGTGATTCGGCGCGCTCGCGCTCGACCGGGTCCACCGGGCTCGGGCTCGCCATCGTGCAGGCCGTCGCGGCCGCGCACGGCGGCGCGGTCTCCGTGGACAGCGGTCCCGGGCGCACCGTGTTCACCGTGCATCTGCCGGCGCTCGTCCCGGCCGCTGCCCGGCCGGCCCCCGAAACCGACTGGCAGTCGCACTCACAGGCACAGCACAGTTCCACCACATGGGTGCGACAGGGCGCTTGAGTTGAGTCGGTTCCATGCGAACCGACTCTTCTCCCGGCACTCTGCCGGCGCGGGAGCACCTCCCGGCCACAGACGCCGGTACGCCTGTCCTGGACGTAGTGATCCCCGTCTACAACGAGGAGAAGGACCTCCAGCCGTGCGTGCGCAGACTGCACGAGCACCTCAAGCGCACGTTCCCGTACGCGTTCCGCATCACCATCGCGGACAACGCGTCCACGGACACCACCCCGCGGGTGGCGGCGCGGCTGGAGGCGGACATCCCCGAGGTCACCAACTTCCGCCTGGAGCAGAAGGGCCGCGGCCGGGCCCTCGGGACCGTGTGGTCCGCGTCCGACGCGCCGATCCTCGCCTACATGGACGTCGACCTGTCCACCGACCTCAACGCCCTGCTGCCGCTGGTGGCGCCGCTGATCTCCGGGCACTCGGACCTCGCGATCGGCTCCCGGCTCGCCCGCGCCTCGCGCGTCGTGCGCGGTCCCAAGCGGGAGTTCATCAGCCGGGCCTACAACCTGATCCTGCGCGGCTCGCTCCAGGCCCGCTTCTCGGACGCGCAGTGCGGCTTCAAGGCGATCCGGCGCGACGTGGCACAGGTCCTGCTGCCGCTGGTGGAGGACACCGGCTGGTTCTTCGACACCGAGATGCTGGTGCTCGCCGAGCGGGCGGGTCTCAGGATCCACGAGGTGCCGGTGGACTGGGTCGACGACCCGGACTCCACCGTGCACATCGTGAAGACCGCGACCGACGACCTCAAGGGCGTCTGGCGCGTCGGCAGGGCGCTCACCACCGGTTCGCTGCCGCTGGACCGGCTCACCCGGCCCTTCGGCGACGACCCGCGCGACCGCGATCTGACCAACGTGCCCAAGGGACTTGCCCGGCAGCTCGTCGGGTTCTGCGTGGTCGGCGGCCTGTCCACCCTCTTCTACCTGGTGCTCTACAGCCTCTTCAGGCAGTTCTCCGGCTCCCAGGTCGCCAACGCGCTCGCGCTGCTGGTCTCGGCCGTCGCCAACACGGCCGCCAACCGCCGGCTCACCTTCGGGGTGCGGGGCCGGGGCGGCGCCGTACGGCACCAGGCGCAGGGCCTGGTCGTCTTCGGCATCGGTCTCGCCCTGACCAGCGGCTCGCTGGCCGCCCTGAACGCGGCCAGCAGCAACCCGGCGCACTCCACCGAACTGGCGGTGCTCATCGCCGCCAACCTCGCCGCGACCGTGCTGCGCTTCCTGCTCTTCCGCGCCTGGGTCTTCCCGGACCGGGACGACTGCGGCACGGCCACGGCGTCCACCACCCCGCCGTACGGCACGCCCGCCCCGTACGCGCCGCTGCCGCAGCGAACCGTGCCGCACCAGCAGTCTTACGACCCCTGTCAGACGACCACCCAGGTCCGCGCCGGTGAAGCCGCGGACGGCACCTGGAGGGACGCCACCGTGCGGTTGCAGCCGGTGCGCCCTCACGACACCGATCCGGGGGATCCCCGATGACCACCCACTACGACCAGCAGGGCAGTACGACCGTGTGGGGTCCGCCCCCGGCCGCTCCCCCGCACCACGCCCACCGGGCCGGTGATCCGAAGCAGCCCTTCGTACGCAGACTCCGGCGCGGCCGGCCCGAGGACCCGCGCTGGGCGCGCCCGGCCTTCCTCGGCCTGCTGGCCGCCACCCTGCTGCTCTACCTGTACGACCTCAGCGCCTCCGGTTACGCCAACTCCTTCTACTCGGCGGCCGTGCAGGCGGGCAGCAGGTCCTGGAAGGCGTTCTTCTTCGGCTCGCTGGACGCGGGCAACGCCATCACCGTGGACAAGCCGTCGGCGTTCCTGTGGCCGATGGAGCTGTCGGTCCGGATCTTCGGCCTGAACTCGTGGGCGATCCTGACGCCCGAGGTCCTCATGGGCGTCGGCACGGTCGCCGTGGTCCACGCGGGCGTGCGCCGCCGGTTCGGCCCGGCCGCGGGTCTGATCGCGGGCGCGGTGCTCGCGCTCACCCCGGTCGCCGCGCTGATGTTCCGGTTCAACAACCCGGACGCGATGCTGGCCCTGCTGATGGCGCTGGCCTGCTACTTCGTCGTACGGGCCGTGGAGGACGGCCGGACCGGGTGGCTGGTCGCGGCCGGGGCCGCGATCGGCTTCGCCTTCCTCGCCAAGACGCTCCAGGCGTTCCTGATCCTGCCGCCGCTGGCGATCGTGTACGCGGTGTGTGCCCCGGTCCCGGTGAAGAAGAGGTTCGCCCAGCTGGCCGCCGCCACCCTCGCGCTCGTCGTGGCCGGCGGCTGGTGGGTCGCGATCGTCGAGCTGTGGCCGGCCTCCTCGCGCCCCTACATCGGCGGTTCGCAGAACAACAGCTTCCTGGAGCTGACCTTCGGCTACAACGGCCTCGGCCGGATCAACGGCGACGAGACCGGCAGCGTGGGCGGCGGTGGCGGCGCGGGCGGCACCGGCCGCTGGGGCGCCACCGGCTGGGACCGGATGTTCAATTCCGAGATCGGCAGCCAGATCTCCTGGCTGCTCCCGGCCGCGCTGATCCTGCTGGCCGCCGGTCTGGTGGCCACCCGCAAGCTCGAGCGCACGTCCGCCACCCGTGCCTCGTTCCTGGTGTGGGGCGGCTCGCTGCTGATCACCATGGTGGTCTTCAGCTACATGGCGGGCATCTTCCACCAGTACTACACCGTGGCCCTCACCCCCTACCTCGCGGCCGTGATCGGCATGGGTGCCGCACTGCTGTGGGAGAAGCGGCAGGAGCTGTGGGCGTCGATCACGCTCGCCGCCTCCGTGGTCGCGGCGGCGGCCTGGGGCTATGTCCTGCTCAACCGCACCTCCGCCTACCTTCCCTGGCTGAAGTGGCTGGTCCTGATCGGCGGTCTGGCGGCCGCGCTGGGTCTGGTCCTCGCCGGCCGGATCTCCCGGCAGCCGGCCCTCGGGGCGGCGGCGGTGGGCCTGGTGGCCGCGCTGGCCGGTCCGACGGCGTACACCCTGAGCACGGTGGACTCCGCGCACACCGGCTCCATCCCGACGGCCGGTCCGGCGGGCGCGAGCATGATGGGCTTCGGCGGCGGCGGTCCGGGCGGCGGCAAGGGCGGCATGCGCGGCGGCTTCGGCGGCGGTATGCCGGGCCAGGGCCGGCCGAACGGCAACGGGAACACCCAGGGCCAGAACGGCCAGAGCCAGAACGGCCAGGGCCGGATGGGCAACGGCTTCCCCGGTGCCGGCCGGACGGGCGAGGGCGGTATGGGCGGCGGAGGTGGCGGCCTGCTGAACGGCGCGAACGTCTCCTCGGCCGCCAAGAAGCTGCTGCAGGAGGACGCCTCGAAGTACACATGGGCGGCCGCGTCCATCGGTTCGCAGAACGCGGCCAGCTACCAGCTCGCCACCGGTGACCCGGTGATGGCGATCGGCGGCTTCAACGGCACCGACCCGTCCCCGACACTGGCGCAGTTCGAGAAGTACGTGGCGGACGGCAGGATCCACTACTTCATCGCGGGCGGCGGCATAGGCGGTGGCATGGGCGGCACCAGCAGCAACGGCACCGCCTCGCAGATCAGCTCGTGGGTACAGAAGAACTTCAAGAAGGTGACGGCCGGTTCGGCCACCTTCTACGACCTCAGGCAGAAGAAGAACGGCTGACGGAGCAGACGGGACGGCGGAAAATCGAGTCGTACACCGTATAGCAGCTGCTATACGGTGTACGGCATGTCTGTATCCCAAGGGCACCCCCAGCGCTGGCTGATCCTCGGCGTCATCTGCCTGGCACAGCTCACCGTGCTGCTCGACAACACCGTCCTGAACGTGGCCATCCCCTCGCTCACCCGCGAACTGCGCGCCGCCACCCCGGACATCCAGTGGATGATCAACGCGTACTCCCTCGTGCAGTCCGGGCTGCTGCTGACCGCGGGCAGCGCCGCCGACCGCTACGGCCGCAAAAAGATGCTGATGGCCGGGCTCGCCCTGTTCGGGATCGGCTCGCTGGCAGCCGGACTCGCCGGTTCCACCGGGCAGTTGATCGCCGCCCGGGCGGGCATGGGCATAGGCGGCGCGCTGCTGCTGACCACCACACTGGCCGTGGCCATGCAGATCTTCACGCCCGAGGAGCAGCCGAAGGCGATCGGCATCTGGAGCGCGGTCAACGCACTGGGCTTCGCGGGCGGCCCGCTGATCGGCGGATTCGTGCTGGGCCACTTCTGGTGGGGCGCGATCTTCCTGATCAACATCCCCGTCGCGGTGCTGGGCCTCGTCGCCGTGCTGGCGCTCGTACCGGAGTCCAAGAACCCCCGGGGCGAGCGTCCCGACCTGCTCGGTGCCGTGCTGTCCACGCTCGGTATGGCCTCCCTGGTCTTCGCGATCATCTCCGGGCCCCGGCACGGCTGGACCTCGCCGCTCGTCCTGGGTCCGGCTGGGGCGGCGGCCGTACTGCTCGGATGGTTCGCGTGGTGGGAGAGCCGGGTGGCCGAGCCGATGCTCGATCTGCACTTCTTCCGGGACCGGCGGTTCACCGGGGCCGTCACCGGTGCGGTGCTCCTCACCTTCGGGATGGGCGGGGCGCTGTTCCTGCTGACGCAGCACCTGCAGTTCGTGCTCGGCTACGGGCCGCTGGAGGCGGGCCTGCGGACTGCTCCGCTGGCGCTGACCGTCGTCGCCCTCAACTTCACCGGGCTGTCGGCGAAGTGGTCCACCCGGATGGGCACGCCGGTGTCCATCGCGCTGGGGATGGTGCTGATGGCCGCGGGGCTGGTGTCCATCGCGGAGCTTGCGTCCGGGGGCTACGCCGGGACGCTGCTGGGACTGTTGCTCATCGGTGCGGGGTGCGCGGTGGCCAACCCGGCGATGGCGCACGCGATCATGAGCGCGATTCCTCCGGAGCGGGCGGGGGTCGGAGCGGGGATCAACGGCACCCTCGCCGAGTTCGGCAACGGCCTCGGTGTCGCCGTCCTCGGTGCGGTGCTCAGCTCGTCCGTCGCGTCGGGGGAGTCCCTGTCCGCCGGGCTGGGGTCGGGGCAGCTGGTGGGCGCTGCCGCCGTGCTGGCCGGCGGGTTCCTGGCGGCTGGGCTCCTGCGGCGGGCCGAGAAGGCCGCCTGACCGGCTCGGGGCGGTGGGCCGGCGTGCCGCGCCCCTAGAGTTGGACCACTTGACGGGAGATCCAGAAGGAGACGCCGATGGTGAAGCAGGGTGCACGGTCGGCGCGGGGCAGTGTCTGGCTGGAGGCGAAGGCGCCCCGCAGCGCACGCAGCGCGAACCAGCCCTCGGGGCTCGACCGGGCGCGGATCACCGACGCGTCGGTACGGCTGCTCGATGCCGAGGGGCTCGCGAAGTTCTCCATGCGGCGGCTGGCCGGCGAGCTGAACGTGACCGCGATGTCCCTGTACTGGTACGTCGACACCAAGGACGACCTCCTCGAACTCGCCCTGGACGCGGCCACCGGCGAGCTGCAACTGCCCGATCCGGCGCGGGAGGAAGCGGACTGGCGGGAGCAGCTGCGGGGGCTGGCCGCGCAGTACCGGGCACTGCTGGTGCGCCACCCCTGGCTCGCGCCGCTGGCCGGCCAGTACCTCAACATCGGCCCCAACGCGCTCGCCTTCTCCCGCAGCGTGCACCGGGTCATCCGGCGCACCGGGCTGCCGGCGTACCGGATGACGAGTGCCATCGCGGCCGTGTTCCAGTTCGTGTACGGCTACGGCACGATCGAGGCCCGGTTCCGGTCCCGGATCACGGACTCCGGCCTGACCCCGGACGCCTACTACCAGCAGGCCATGAACTCCGCCCGGCAGGACCCGGAGGCCGCGGACTACCTCCAGGAGTCCAAGGACATCATGGACGCCCGGGGCGGGGACACGGTCGAGGAGATGATGGACCGGGACTTCACCTACGCCCTGGACCTGCTGGTGGCGGGCATCGAGGCAATGGTGGAACGAGGCTGACGGCCCCTACTCCCCGGACACCAGCCGCGCCGGAAAGCCCCCGGTGGCCACCGGCCCCCACCGCTCGGGTGTCACCCTGATGATCGACTTGCCCTGTCTGGCCATCGCCGCGCGGTACTCGTCCCAGTCCGGGTGTTCGCCGGCGATGTTGCGGTAGTACTCCACGAGTGGTTCCACGGAGTCCGGGGCGTCGATGACCTCGGCCGTGCCGTCGATCTGCACCCAGGGGCCGTTCCAGTCGTCGCTCAGGACGACCAGGCTGACCCGGGGGTCGCGCTTGGCGTTGCGGGTCTTGGCGCGCTCGGGGTAGGTGGACACGACGATCCGGCCCGAGTCGTCCACCCCGCAGGTCAGCGGGGAGGCCTGCGGCCCGCCGTCGGCGCGGCGCGTCAGGAGCAGCGCGCGATGGCGGGGCCGTACGAAGTCCAGCAGTCCGGCGAGCGATACACGGGTGTTGGTCGCGATGTTCGGTGCCATGGCAAGGCAGCCTAGGGGCAACACCCGCCCCGGTGGCTGACCCTGCCGTGCCTACGCCTGGGGCAGTGTGTCGCCCTGCACCGCCTGGATGTCCAGCTCGACCTTCAGGGTCGTGCCGATGGCGGCGATACCGGCCTGCAGGACCTGGTTGTAGTTCATCGCGAAGTCCTCGCGGTGCAGTTCCGCGGTCGCGCGGAACGCGGCGCGCGTGCCGCCCCACGGGTCCGCGCCGGTGCCGAGGTAGGCCAGGTCCAGGTCGACCGGTCGTACGACACCGTGCATCGACAGCTCGCCGTGGACCGTCCAGCGGTCCGAGCCGGCCGCCGTCAGCCCCGTGGAGCGGTAGGTGATCGCCGGGTGGTTCTCCACGTCCAGGAAGTCCCCGGACTTCAGGTGCGTGTCGCGCATCCCGTTGCCCGTGTCGACGGACGCGGCCTTGATCACCGCCTCCACACGGGACTTGGTGACGTCGTCGGGCGCGATCTCGATCGTCCCGCCGAACTCCGTGAACCGGCCGTGCACGCTGGAGATGCCCAGGTGCTGGGCGACCGCGGCGACGGAGGAGTGCACCGGGTCGATCGTCCAGGGCCCGGGCGGCGGCAGTTCGGTGCCGCCCTGCCGGGCCAGTGTCACGGTGCCGACCTCGGCCCGGCCGCTCGCGGTGACGATGGCGGAGGAGGCCGCGGGCGCGTAGCCGACGGCTGTCACGATCACCGTGTACGCCCCCGGTGCCAGCTCGGTGGTGTCCCGTACGGCTCCCTCGGCGTCGGTCTCGGCGCGCAGCACCTGCGTACCGGTCATGTCGGTCACCGTGACGACCGCGTGCGACACGGCCCACCCGTCACGCGTGCGGATCTTCGCGGTCAGTCCCATCCCGTTTTCTCCCTGCAAGGAACTACAAAGGCTTACAAATTGGTCGTATGACACCGGCCCGTGGCACACACACGACGGTATGTGCGCCACGGGCCGGGGTGGAACTACTCGCCGGGGTGGGCGAGTTCGATCTCGTGGCCGTCGACTCCGGTGCCGGCGACGCTCAGCGCGGTGGCCACCGGCGGGTAGCCCGTCGCGATGACGGTGTACTCGCCGCTGTCCAGGTCGGTGAAGGCGTACGCGCCGTCCGTGCCGGTGGTGGCGGTGCCGACCACGTTGCCGGCCTGGTCGACCAGGGTCACCCGGGCGTCGGCCAGCGGACCGTGCGGGGCCCTGACGACACCCTGGAGGCGGGCGCCCGCGTCCAGGTCGATCTCGATCCGGGTGATCCCGGTGGTGCCGACCTCGACCGGCAGCGCGCGCGGCCGGAAGCCGCTCGCGTTCACGGCCATGGTCACGGTACCGGGCACCAGGTCGGTGAAGGCGAACTCGCCCTGCTCACCGGTGGCGGCGGTGGCCAGCAGGTCACCGCGCACATCGGTGACGATCACCATGGCGTCCTTGACCGGCAGCGCGCTCCCGGCTGCCCGGACCACACCGGTCAGCCCGCTGGTGCCGCTGAGCAGGATGTCGTACGACAGCGGTTCCCCGCCCACCACCACGGTGGAGGCCTGCGGCTGGTAGCCGTCGGCGGAGGCGATCAGGACGTACGAACCCGTGCCCGGGGCGTCGACGGAGTAGGAGCCGTCCGCCTGGGCGACCGCGCGGCCCAGCTGGCGGCCGGACAGCGAGATCAGGGTGACCGCGGCCTGCGGGACCGGGGCGCTCTCGGCGCCGCGGACGAAGCCGTGCACCGGGGTGCCGCCCGGGCCGCCCGGGCCGGGCTCGGCGATGGTGGCGACGGCGGTCGCCGCCGGCGCCGCGGCGGTGGCCAGGGCCGGTGCCTCGGTGAAGGTGTCCGACACCACGGGCGTGGCCCAGCTGGGCACCTTCTGCTGCGCGGGTTCCTGCACGATGTTCCCTGCGTTCTCTGCGTGCTCTGCGGTCTCTGCGTTCTTCACGGCCGTCTCCGCGGGGGCGGCGGCCTGCGCGACCGCCCCGGCCTTCTCCTGCGCGGCCTGGGCCAGCGCGCCGGACGTCCGCAGCGGGACCTCCTTGATGAACAGCACCGTGATGAACGCGATCAACGCGAACGGGGCCGCGTAGAGGAAGACGTCCGCGATGCCGTGGCCGTAGGCGCCCTCCAGCCAGTTGCGCACCGGGGCCGGCAGCGCGTTCATGTCGGGCAGGTTGCCGCTGCCGACGGCGTGGGCCGCGGCCTGCTGCGCCTTCGGGCTCAGCTCGGTGATGGTGTCCTTGGCGTGGTGGGTGATCCGCTCGGACATGACCGAGCCGAGCACGCCGACGCCGACCGCACCGCCGAGGGAGCGGAAGAAGCTCACCACGGAGGAGGCGGCGCCCAGCTCGTGCGGGGCGACCTGGTTCTGCGTGGACAGCACCAGGTTCTGCATCATCGTGCCAACGCCGATGCCGAGCAGCGCCATGTAGATCGACAGCTCCCAGTACGGGGTGTCGTAGCGCATCAGACCGAGCAGGGCGAGGCCCGCGGTGAGGGAGACACCGCCGCCGACCAGCCAGCCCTTCCAGCGGCCGGTGCTGGTGATGAAGCGGCCGGAGACCATGGACGCGACGAACAGGCCGCCGATCATCGGGATGGTCATGACGCCGGACATCGTCGGCGACTTGTCGCGGGCCAGCTGGAAGTACTGCGAGAAGAACACGGTGCCCGCGTACATGCCGATGCCGACGAACAGGGAGGCCAGCGACGCCAGCGTGATCGTGCGGTTGCGGAAGAAGCGCAGCGGGATGATCGGCTCGGCGGCCTTGGTCTCGGTGAACACGAACAGCAGCGCGAGCACGATCGTGCCGCCCACCATCGTGTACGTCTGCCAGGACAGCCAGGCGTACTTGTCGTTGGCGAAGGTGACCCAGACCAGCAGCAGCGAGGCGGCCGCGGTGATGAAGAAGGCTCCGGTCCAGTCGACCTTGACCTTCCGCCTGGCGACCGGCAGGTGCAGCGTCTTCTGCAGCACGACCAGCGCGATCAGCGCGAAGGGGATGCCGACGAACAGGCAGTAGCGCCAGCCGAGCCAGGAGGTGTCGGTGATGACGCCGCCGAGCAGCGGGCCGCCGACGGTGGCGAGGGCGAAGGTGGCTCCGGTGTAGCCGGAGTACCGGCCGCGCTCGCGCGGGGAGATCATCGCGGCCATGATGACCTGCACCAGGGCGGACAGACCGCCGGCGCCGAGGCCCTGGATGACACGCGCGCTGATCAGCATCGCCGGGTTCTGCGCGAGACCGGCGACGACCGAGCCGGTGATGTAGATGACCAGGGATATCTGGACGAGGGCCTTCTTGCTGACCAGGTCGGCGAGCTTGCCCCACAGCGGCACGGAGGCGGTCATGGCGAGCAGTGCCGCCGTGACGACCCAGGTGTAGGCGGACTGGCCGCCGCCGATGCTCTTGATGATCGTCGGCAGTGCGTTGGTGACGATCGTCGAGGAGAGGATGGCGGCGAACAGGCCCAGGAGCAGGCCGGACAGCGCCTCCATGATCTGCCGGTGCGTCATCGGGGCGTGCTCGGCCGAGGAGCCTCCCCCGTGCTTGGCATGAGCCCGCACACCGGCTGGTGTGGTCGTTGCCATGGGCTTCCTTTTCTTACGTGCTTGCGGGTGTACGGGTGGTCTCTTCGAGTACGGGGGCGACTGCGAAGCCGTGCCGGACCGGGACGGACCGGCAGTCGCCGAACGAGTCGCGCAGCCGGGTCATCAGCCGGATGAGCTGGCCGACCTCGTCGTCGGTCCAGTCGGCGAGCCGCTCGGCGAGCAGATGCGTGGTCCGCCGGGACAGCTCGTCGAGCTGCGCCAGCCCCGAGGGCGTCAGGCGCAGGATGCGCGAGCGCCTGTCCGCGGGGTCCGGCAGCCGTTCGATCCAGCCGCGCGCGGCGACGTGCGCGACGTGCCGGCTGGTGACCGACATGTCCACGGCGAGCAGCTCCGCGAGCTTGCTCATGCGCATGTCGCCGTGGCGCCCCAGCAGGGTCAGCACGGCGGCCGAGCCGGTCGGGCAGTCGGGCGGCAGGATCCGCCCCAGGTCCCGTTTCACGGCTCCGACGGCACTGAGCTGACGCGCCAGCTCTTCGAATTGCGCCTGCTCGGCCATCACACCTCCCGTATTCGTTGCTTGGGGCAACCATAAGGGTGTTTGGTTGCTGCAGGCAAACAAACCGGGGTCCAGTAGCGCAAAAACTTGGCAAAGGCGCGTATGGCAACCGTAAATCTGCAGGTGAGTGAGGGTGGCGTGCCCCCGTCTGTCCCGATGGGATCCCGCTGGCCCCCACTTGGGCGGCCGGGCCCGTCTTCGCTAAGGTCTCGGGCCATGGCTAACACCCAGGGCCCCCAGGGCAACTACGACCCCGCCGGCAGCACCCAGATGTTCCGCGCGTTCGTCGACGAGGCCCCCCAGGGGCGCCAGACGCAGGCGGCCGCTTCCTCCTCCGGCCCCCGCGTCGGCCTGATCATCGGCGTCATCGTCGCCATCGCCGTGGTGGCCGGCGTGGCCTGGCTGGCGCTCAAGTAGGACGTACGGCGCCTTCGGCGCTCTCTTCCTCCGCTCCCGCCGCGTCCCCTGCTTGTCCTACTTCCACTGGACGGACACGTCCCGCGTCTCGATGTGCATGCCGAGCGGCACGCGCCAGGCGTCGACGCACACCGTCCAGGCGGGCTTCGCCCGCGCACCCGGCGCGATCGGCACCGGCAGGTCCACGGTCGACCTGATCGTCGCCCAGTCGATGCCGAGCGCGCCGATGACGTGCGTCCCGAACGTCACCGAGCCCGAACGCACCGCCGTACCACCCGTGTTGCGGAAGGCGACGGTCACCTGCTGGCACCAGCGCTGATCCGTGTCCTTCGTCGCCGGCTCGCCCCAGGAGAGCTTCGCCGGGCCGACCGTGGTGCCGGGAGCGGGAGCGGGAGCGGGAGCGGGAGCGGGAGTCGGGGTGGGCGAGGCGGGGGTGGACGGCGCGCCGGCCGTGGGGCCGGACGGGCCGGGTGTGCCGTCCGACGGGCTGGATGTGCCGTCCAGTGGGCCGGGCGTGCCGGATGACGGCGGCGCGGTCTGCTCCGGGCCGGTGCCGGTGCCGGCACCGCTCGAGGTGTTCGGCTGTCGCGAACCGGGCGGGCCGGCCGGTGAGTTGTCCAGTGGCACCAGCGACACCGCGCCCGTCGGCGTGACCGCCGCCGTGCTCCCTTTCTGCGGGCCGCCCACGGCGCCGACCGCGACGTAGCCGCCGCCCGGGCCGTGGCCCCCGCACGCGGCGAGTACCCCGCCCAGCACGACGACGGCCGCCGACGCTGCCGTAACGGCGCCTCGGCGGCCACGTGTCCATGTCGCGCGGGTTGTCCGAGCGGTGTCGTCAGGCCCTGTCGCTCGCAGCATCGGGCCAGTGTCGCTGACGGACCGTCAGAACTGAAGCCTCCGTCGGTTCTCAGTCGGAGATCAGGCCTTCCCGCAGCTGCGCCAGCGTCCGGGTCAGCAGCCGGGAGACGTGCATCTGGGAGATGCCGACCTCCTCGCCGATCTGCGACTGGGTCATGTTGGCGAAGAAGCGGAGCATGATGATCCGGCGTTCGCGGGGCGGGAGTTTGGCCAGCAGGGGCTTGAGGGACTCGCGGTACTCCACCCCCTCCAGGGCCGTGTCCTCGTAGCCGAGGCGGTCGGCCAGCGAGCCCTCGCCGCCGTCATCCTCGGGGGCCGGGGAGTCGAGGGAGGAGGCGGTGTAGGCGTTGCCGACCGCCAGGCCGTCGACCACGTCCTCCTCGGAGACGCCGAGTACGGCGGCCAGTTCCGTCACCGTCGGGGAGCGGTCCAGCTTCTGGGAGAGTTCGTCGCTCGCTTTGGTGAGGGCGAGGCGCAGCTCCTGCAGGCGGCGCGGGACGCGCACCGACCAGGAGGTGTCGCGGAAGAACCGCTTGATCTCGCCGACCACCGTCGGCATCGCGAACGTCGGGAATTCCACGCCCCGTTCGCAGTCGAAGCGGTCGATCGCCTTGATCAGGCCGATGGTGCCGACCTGGACGATGTCCTCCATCGGCTCGTTGCGGGAGCGGAAGCGCGCGGCCGCGTAGCGGACCAGCGGCAGGTTCAGCTCGATCAGGGTGTCCCGGACGTAGGCCCGCTCGGGACTGTCCTCGCCGAGGGCGGCGAGCCGCAGGAACAGTGAGCGGGACAGGGTGCGGGTGTCGATGTCCCCCGAGGCCGGCGGGGCCGGGACAGGGGCGGCCGCCTCGGCGGGCGGGACCTGCACGGCGTCGAGGGCCGTGACGGCCTCGATGCCGTCGAGGACGTCGAGAGCGTCGAGCTGCTTGGGCGCTGCCTCGCTCGTCGCGGGCGTCAGCACCTTCGAGCTGCCCTGGTCTGCGGACATGCCACCCCCTTTGGGTCGCGGGACGGTCGCGGCGGCGCTGCCTTTCGAGCAACGCAGCCTTCACCTGAATACCGGAGCCGAGGGCCCGGCAAACGCGTCTCCCGCAGAATGTCACATGTCGGCAACACGCTGTAGTGACATGTCGACATGAGAGATCCGAATCGCCCCTGGAGAGAAGGGGTCTGACGCTTTATCCGGTCCCAACTGTCGGCATCGGCCCAGGTGAGCGATTCGCTCGCGACGGTTACCGCTCGCTCGGGTATGCGATGCAGAACCGCTCGAGGCGTGCTTCCGTGCGCCCGCTATGCATCGGCCGAACGCCCCCGCGCTTCGGTCCGTACCGGTTCTTATCGCGTCCCTAAGTGCGAAGCCCTTAAGCGCGGAGCACTTAGAGGTCATCTCATTTGGCGCATTCGATAGGCTCCGGGTGTGGGGATCGTTGAGCGGCTGGTGCCGGATGAGCTGTGGGAGTTGTTCCAGCGAGTGGTGCCGGAGGCGCCGAGTCGGCCTCAGGGAGGCGGCCGGCGCCGGCACGGTGACAGGGAGGTGCTGGCTGCGATCGTGTTCGTGGCCACGTCGGGCTGTACGTGGCAGCAGCTGCCGGCCGCCTCGTTCGGACCGTCGGGACCCACGGCTCACCGGCGTTTCACCGAGTGGTCGAAAGCCCGGGTGTGGGCGAAGCTCCATCGCCTGGTCCTCGACGAACTCGGCTCCCGGGGTGAACTGGACTGGTCTCGCTGTGCGATCGACTCGGTGAACGTGCGGGCCCTGAAAAGGGGGGCCTGACAGGTCCGAATCCAGTAGATCGAGGCAAGTACGGTTCGAAGATCCACTTGATCACCGAACGGACCGGATTGCCCATCTCCATCGGCATCTCCGGCGCCAACCTGCACGACAGCCAGGCCCTCGAACCGCTCGTTCGCGGCATCCCGCCCATCCGCTCCCGTCGCGGTCCGCGCCGACGACGGCCGGCCAAGCTCCACGGCGACAAGGGCTACGACTACGACCACCTGCGCCGATGGTTACGCCAGCGCGGCATCCGGCACCGCATCGCCCGTAAAGGCATCGAGTCCTCCCAGCGCCTGGGACGCCACCGCTGGACCATCGAACGCACCATGGCCTGGCTCGCCGGATGCCGCCGCCTGCACCGCCGCTATGAACGCAAGGCCGTCCACTTCTTGGCCTTCACCAGCATCGCCTGCACCCTGATCTGCTACCGCAGACTCACCAAATGAGATGACCTCTTAGGCGTCGATGCGATTCGCGGAACGCAGCCGCTGGAAGCTGCGGGCGAGGAGACGCGAGACGTGCATCTGGGAGACGCCGAGTTCCGCGCTGATCTGCGACTGCGTGAGGTTGCTGTAGTAGCGCAGCAGGAGGATGCGCTGCTCGCGCTCGGGGAGTTGGACGAGCAGGTGCCGGACCAGGTCGCGGTGCTCCACGCCGTCGAGGGCCGGGTCCTCGTAGCCGATCCGGTCCAGCAGCCCGGGCAGTCCGTCGCCCTCCTGTGCGGCCTCCAGGGAGGTGGCGTGGTACGAGCGGCCCGCCTCGATGCAGCTCAGCACCTCGTCCTCGCCGATCCGGAGCCGCTCGGCGATCTCGGCGGTGGACGGGGAGCGGCCGTAGAGCGTGGTGAGGTCCTCGGTCGCGCTGTTCACCTGCACCCACAGCTCGTGCAGCCGGCGCGGTACGTGGACCGTGCGGACGTTGTCCCGGAAGTAGCGCTTGATCTCGCCGACCACGGTCGGCATCGCGAAGGTCGGGAACTGCACGCCCCGGTCCGGGTCGAACCGGTCGATGGCGTTGATCAGGCCGATGGTGCCGACCTGGACGACGTCCTCCATCGGCTCGTTGCGGGAGCGGAAGCGGGCGGCCGCGTAGCGTACGAGCGGGAGGTTCGCCTCGATCAGCGCCCCGCGCACCCGGTGGTGCTCCGGCGTGCCCGGGGCGAGCTGCTTCAGCTCGGCGAAGAGGACCTGGGTGAGAGCTCGGGTGTCGGCGCTGCGCCGCTTCTCGGGGGTGTCCGGGGTGGGGTCGGGATCGGGGTCGGGAGCGGGAGGGGCCGCCTCCTCCTGGGTCGGCGCGGACTCCTGGGGCGGCGCGGCCTCCTGGGGTGGCGCAGAACTGGCCGACACGGTCAACGCCACCTCTTCATCGCTCAATCATCGGTCAAAAGCGGTCATAGCATCACAAGACATGTGCACTGTGTGCAAGCACCGCATAACGCCGTGTTGTGTTCAAACATCGACAAGTTGGGGCGTGCAACGCACGAAAGCCCCCCGCCGTTCCGGCGGAGGGCTCGGGTGGAGTGGGACTCGGAACTCGTAGTCGGCGATCACCCACGTGGCGAACTCGCGCCACTGCGCGACGCCCGCCTGATGGGCCGGGTGCTCCAGGTAGCGCTTGAGGGCGTCGGTGTCCTCGACCGCCGAGTTGATCGCGAAGTCGTAGGCGATCGGCCGGTCGCTGATGTTCCAGCCGCACTCCCAGAACCGCAGCTCGTCGATCTCGTCGCCGAGGGCCCGGAAGGCCGCCGCGCCCGCCACGACTCGCGGATCGTCGCGCTCGACGCCCTCGTTGAGCCTGAAGAGGACCAGATGGCGGATCATGGGGCGTACCTCAGTTCTTTCCTCCGTTGGCGACCCAGGTCATGAAGTCGCCTATGGCCTTCGCGGCGCTCGATATGCCTTCGAAGCCTATCTGGACGTAGCTCGCCGCCTTGGCCGGGTCCGTGATGATCACGTAGAGCACGAAGACCACGAGCGCGTACACGCCGATCTTCTTGGCGTTCACCGTCACCGCGGCCTCCCCTGTGTCCTTTGCCCCTGTCACCGGCCGCGAGTGTAACCGTCACGCTCCTTCCGGGGGCCAACGGCCTGCCGCTCGGGGTCTTTTCGGGCGGCGCGTGCTCGAGGGTCCCGGACGACGAGAAGGGCCCCGTCGTGAGACGGGGCCCTTCTTCGAGCGGTAGCGGAGGGATTTGAACCCTCGGTGACTTGCGCCACACTCGCTTTCGAGGCGAGCTCCTTCGGCCGCTCGGACACGCTACCGAGGGAGACCTTACAGCACAGTGGGGCCTGCTTCGAAATCGATATGCGGTGGTCCCGGCTCTGCCCGTCAGCGGTCCCGGAAGAACTCCGTGAGCTGCCGGGCGCACTCCGTCGCGAGGACACCCTCGATGACCTCGGGCCGGTGGTTGAGCCGCCGGTCGCGGACCACGTCCCACAACGAGCCCGCCGCGCCCGCCTTCTCGTCCCGGGCGCCGTAGACGACCCGGTCGACGCGGGACTGGACGAGAGCGCCCGCGCACATCGTGCACGGCTCCAGGGTGACCACGAGGGTGCAGCCGGTCAGCCGCCACTCCCCGAGCCGGGCCGCCGCCCGCCGGATCGCGAGGACCTCCGCGTGGGCCGTGGGATCGCCGGTGGCCTCACGCTCGTTGTGCCCGGCGCCGAGCACCGTCGTACCGTCCGGGGACAGCACGACGGCGCCGACGGGGACGTCCCCGCCCTGTACGGCTCGTCCGGCCTCGTCCAGGGCGAGCCGCATCGCGTCCCGCCAGCGATCGCGTATCGGGTCCGGGGTGGCCGCCATGTTCTCGATGGTCAGCGGACGGTCTCCAAGACCTCCGCGGCGCCCAGGGCATCGGCGATCGAGCTGAGCGCGTCGTCGGCGTCCAGGGCGCGCAGCTCCTTCTCGCTGATGCCCAGGTCGTCGAGGATCTGGCTGTCACCCACCGGGCTGTGCGGGACCGCGTCCGCGCCGCCCTCCTCGTCGTCGCCGGAGTCGGACTCGCCGTCCTCCGTGCCGTCGAGGTCCAGGGATTCCAGGTCGACGTCGACGCCCGGGTCCCGGCCGAGCAGCTCGTCGGTGAGCAGCAGCTCGCCGTACGCGCTGCGCTGGGCGGCGAACGCGTCCGAGACATAGATGCGCGGGTCGTCCTCGCCGTCGACGCGGACGACGCCGAACCAGGCGTCCTCCTGCTCGATCAGGACGAGCACCGTGTCCTCGTCGGGAGAGGCTTCCCGGGCCAGGTCGGCCAGATCCGACAGGGTTTCCACATTGTCGAGCTCTGTGTCGCTCGCTTCCCACCCGTCTTCGGTGCGCGCGAGCAGTGCGGCGAAGTACACCGTGACTCTCCCACTGATCATAGGCGTGCCGGTTGGGGGTCCCCCCGGCGGAGGTACGTGGGCGGACAGAGCCTGGGCTCCGAGCCCCACCCACTCGGAATCGTGGCAGAAACAAGGCGTTCAGGGGACGTCTTCGGCTCCCTGTGTCTTGCCGGCCACCTGCGGATCGTACGCGGCTTTTCCAAGCGCTCACGCACGCCCACCGCGCAAACACCGCCGTGGACGTGGATCTTCCTCACCGAGAACATTCTTACCGTGCCCTGCTCCAGGAGCCTCCTCCCCGCGGGCGGTCCCACGAGCGGACCACCAGAGGACTACGAACGGCCTACCGGCGCGCCTACGAACGGCCTACCGGCGCGCCTACGGACGGCCTACCAGCGAAACGTCCGCATGCGCAGCTCGTGGCGCAGCCGGGCGGCCTTGGCGCGCCGGGGCTGGACCCGGTCGCGCAGCGCGCGGGCCTCGGCGAGATCACGCAGGAACTGGGCGCGCCGGCGCCGGCGCTCGGCGTCCGTCCCGGGCACCCGGGAACCACGTGTCGCGGACTCGCCCGGGCCGCTGGTGTCCTTGGGCGCGTCGTCAGGAAGGTCAGGCAGGTCGGGCACGTCGCACCACCCCCGTTCCGTCCCTCCCACTTTCCCCCGGACGGGCGGTTTGACGCCAGCACCGGGGGGTGCGAGGCGCAGGTACCGTTATGGGCATGCGTCTCCACGTCGTCGACCACCCCCTGGTCGCCCACAAGCTCACCACGCTGCGCGACCAGCGCACCGACTCCGCGACCTTCCGGCGGCTCGCCGACGAACTGGTCACCCTGCTCGCCTACGAGGCCACGCGGGACGTGCGCACCGAGGCCGTCGACATCCACACCCCGGTCGCACAGACCACCGGCGTCAAGCTCGCCCGCCCGCGCCCGCTGGTCGTGCCGATCCTGCGCGCCGGTCTCGGCATGCTGGACGGCATGGTCCGGCTGCTGCCGACGGCCGAGGTGGGCTTCCTCGGCATGATCCGCAACGAGGAGACCCTGCAGGCCTCCACGTACGCCTCGCGCATGCCGGAGGACCTCTCGGGCCGCCAGGTGTACGTCCTGGACCCGATGCTGGCCACGGGCGGCACACTGGTCGCGGCGATCCAGGAGCTGATCAAGCGCGGTGCGGACGATGTGACGGCGGTCGTCCTGCTCGCCGCCCCCGAGGGCGTGGCGGTCATGGAGCGTGAGCTGGCGGGCACGCCGGTGACGGTCGTGACGGCGGCGGTGGACAGCCATCTGAACGAGCAGGGGTACATCGTGCCGGGGCTGGGCGACGCGGGGGACCGGCTCTACGGCGCCGCCGAGTAGGTTTCGCGCCTGCCGGGTGCGGCTGGTTGCCGTTCGCGGGTGCGGGTGCGGGTGCGGGTGCGGGCGTGAGGCGCGCCCTTGCCGCTCCCGCCCGCCCGGTGAAGGCGCATGCCGGTACGCCCCGCGCCCCTTCGGGGGCGCCTGTCAGCAGTTCTTCTTCGAGGATTCCGTCGACTGCGGTGCCGTCAGGGCCGTCAGCGCCCGCTGGGCGTCCGCCGGTTTCGCCAGCCCCTTGAACCCGTCCCCCAGGATGAGGTCCAGGTCGGCGCCCTTGCGGCCGGCGTCGGTGCGGTGCTCGGCGTCGGCCAGTTCGGTCGCCAGGACCGGCAGTGAGGTGTTCCGGGCGGCGGTGGGGCCGAGGAGTATCCCAGTGCCCGGGACGTTCTTGTCGTAGGGCTTGCCCGCGTTGCCCACGGCACCGATCTTGAAGCCGCGCTTCTTCAGCTCGTCGGCGGTGTCCTTGGCGAGACCCGTGCGCGCGGTGGCGTTGTAGACGTTCACGGTGATCTGGCCCGGCTTCGGCAGGGCCTTCGCCTGTGCCGCCGTGGTGGCCGTCGCGGCCTTGGGGCGGCAGTCGGTCTTCGCGCCGGCCGCCGAGGCCTTCTTGCCGCCGCCGGTGAAGACGTCGATGAGCTGCAGGGTGCCCCAGCCGATCAGGCCGAGCGCGCAGACGGAGGCCACCACGGCGGCCACGAGCCTGGCACGTCGGCGCGGCGGACGCATCCGAGGGTATTTGTCCCCCGTGATCCGGTACTGGCCGCCCATGCCGGGGGGAGTCAGCATGCTCATGGGCGCAGCGTAGTGTGCCTGAGCGGCGATGCCTATTAGATGATCAGTCGATGCCGCTCAGCGGAACCCGAAAGGGTCAACGGCCGTGTCGCGCCGGGTCAGTCGAGTTCGAGCACGCGTGCGTGCAGCACCTGGCGCTGCTGGAGGGCCGCGCGTACCGCGCGGTGCAGTCCGTCCTCGAGGTAGAGGTCGCCCTGCCACTTCACGACGTGCGCGAAGAGGTCGCCGTAGAACGTCGAGTCCTCCGCCAGCAGGGTCTCGAGGTCGAGCTGCTGCTTGGTGGTCACGAGCTGATCGAGGCGGACCGGGCGCGGCGCGACGTCCGCCCACTGCCGGGTGCTTTCCCGGCCGTGGTCGGGGTACGGCCGGCCGTTTCCGATGCGCTTGAAGATCACACGGAAAGCCTACCGGTCAAGACGTTCCGGGCGCAGCCATGGCGATGGAGTGCACCCCTGGGAAGTCTTGAAAAGATCAAGCAAACAGAGCAAATCGGTCATACGGGCTCCTGTTCTCTCCGGCACCGCCCGGCGGAGGCGGTGGTCCCGCCCCCGCCGGGGCCGGTTCAGCGGTCCCGCTCCCCGGACCGCCGTTGCGGTTCTTCCTTCTCCTCCGGCTTGGGCGGCGCGCTGCGCCTCGCCTCCGCGCGCAGCAGGGCGCGCAGGACGGCGTACGGATCCTTGGGCATGGCTGTGCTCCTTGCGTCGAGCCGACTGACCTCGCGGGTGTGGGGACGCGGGTCCGTCAGCAGCGCAGGACCACCGTGCGCAGCAGGGGCGTGGCGTACGGCGCCCGTGGCGCACCCGGGCACGGGCGGAGCCCCGGGCGGGCGGGCGCCGGGTCGGGGAGGGGCGCGGGGCACTCGGGTACGCCCGCCCGGTGGATCGCGCGGGCGGGCGGCCGTACGAGCGAATCGAGGCCGCCGAGGCCGTCGTGGCCGTCGAGACCGTCGTGGCCGTCGGGGGCGTCGGTGCCGATGTGCCCGGCGGTCTCGGCCGACGCGACGAAGGCGGGGGCCGCGTGGGCCTGCGCATGGGCGACGGGCACCCACAGGGCGAGGAGCAGCACGAGCACCCGCAGCCAGGTACGGCTGCGCGCAGTACGCACGGGCCTGCTCACGAGGGGTCTCTCCCCGGGCCGGGCGCCGGATGCAGCACGGCGGGCGGGAGATCCGCCCGCACGGCGTAGGAGAGGGACATGGCGTTGACGGCCACGGGTACGGCGAGGGCTCAGACGGTCTTCGGGACCTGCTTGGCCCGGCCGCGGATGCCGAACGCGGTGACGATCTCCGCGACCCCCACCACGACCAGCCAGATGCCGCCGACGAGGGTGAGCACGGCGACCGACTTGAACGGCGAGTCGATGAGCACGATGCCCGCGATGAAGGTGATGACCCCGAGGAAGGCCTGCCAGCCCCGGGCGGGCATCCGGGGGTCGGACGCGGCGGCCAGGGTCTGGGTGATGCCGCGGATCAGCCAGCCGATGCCGATCCACAGGGCGAGCAGCAGGATCGACTGCATGGGGCCGCGGAAGCAGAACAGGCCGAGCATGATCGACAGGGCACCGCTGATGAAGGCCAGCACGCGCAGCGAGGTCGCCTTGTGCGTGCCGAACGCGGCGACCAGCTGGAAGATGCCGCTGATCAGGAGGTAGAGCCCGAACAGGACGCCGGCCGCGAGCAGAGAGGCGCCCGGCCAGACCAGGACCAGGATCCCGAGGATCAGCGAGGCGATCCCGGTGCCCAGGACCACCTGCCAGGCGGCCCGGGACAGGGCGTGCAGAGGCCCCTCGAACGGTGGCTCCGGCTCGTGCCGCCCGCTCGGCGGCTGCCCGGCGTGGACGTTCCGGTCGTCGTACTCGCGGCCCCAGTTCGGACCGCTCGATGCCTCGGTCATGCTTCATGCTGCGACCGGCGGGAGCGGGCGTGCCACCAGGGTGGGCCGGACGGCTGACGGCCCGCCCTCCTACCTGCCGTGGGCCTTCGCCGCCTTGGCCGCCTCCTTCATCTCCTGCTTGTGCGCGCGGACCTTGGCCAGTGACTCCGGACCGGTGATGTCGGCGACGGACCGGTGGGCCTTCGGCTCGCCGTACGCGCCGGCCGCCTCCCGCCAGCCCTTGGGCGTGACCCCGAGCTGCTTGCCGAGCAGCGCGAGGAAGATCTGGGCCTTCTGCTTGCCGAAGCCGGGCAGGTCCTCGAGCCGCGCCAGCAGCTCGGTACCGGTCGGGACGTCCCGCCAGACCGCCTCGGCGTCCCCGTCGTAGTGCTCGACGAGGTACTGGCACAGTTGCTGGATCCGCTTGGCCATGGAACCCGGGTAGCGGTGGACGGCCGGCTTGTCGGAGAGCAGCGCGGCGAAGACCTCCGGGTTCATCGCGGCGATCTCGTGCGCGTCGAGATCGCCGGCCTCCCCGGCGCCGAGCCGGTCGGCGATGGTGCGGGGGCCCTTGAACGCCCACTCCATCGGAACCTGCTGGTCGAGCAGCATGCCCACCAGCGAGGCGAGCGGGGAGCGCCCGAGCAGCGCGTCGGCGGCGGGGTCCTGGGCGAGGTGCAGGGTGACATCCATGCGTCGATGATCGCCCCGCCGCGCGCCCGGCGCAGGCCAGGGCCGCCCCGGCCACCGCGCACTCCCCGACGCGTGCCCGCCGGAGCGGCACGCCCAACTCGCCCTCCCGGAGCGGACCGTGGCCTTCCCCGCACGACCTGCCTCGCTGACTAGCCTTCCTCCCGTGACGACGCCCGAAGAGCCGACGCCGGGAGAGCCGACGCCGGAAGAGCTGATCGCTCATTACGGACTCGAGCCGATTCCCCGCGAAGGCGGCCTGTTCCGGCGTACCTGGGCGGGGCCCGCGCGCCCCGACGGCCGCCCCGAGGGCTCCGCCATCGTCGCCCTGCTCACCGCGGACGACTTCTCCGCCCTGCACCGACTGCCCACCGACGAGGTCTGGCACTTCTACCTCGGCGACCCCCTCCACCTGCTGCTCCTCGCCCCCGACGGCACCTCCCGCACCGCCGTCCTCGGCCCCGCGCCGCTGTCCGGCCAGCACGTCCAGCTGACCGTGCAGGCCCGCACCTGGATGGGCGCGCGGGTCGCCCCGGGCGGCGCGTGGACGCTCTTCGGCACCACGATGGCCCCCGGATTCACCGACGCGGACTACGAACACGGCAACGCGGCCGACCTGACGGCGCGTTACCCCTTCGAAGCCGCCCGCATCGCGGAACTGTCCCGCCCATGACCACGAAGACGGAGAAGAGCATGAACCTTCTCGAGGGACAGACCGCCCTGGTGACCGGCGCGGGCGGCGGCATCGGCCGCGCCGTCGCCCTGCGCTTCGCGGAGCAGGGCGCCGCGGTGGCCGTCCACTGCCGTACGGCGGTGGCGGCGGCCGGCGAAGTGGCGGCCCGGATCCGGGAGTCGGGCGGCGCGGCCGTCGTGCTCCAGGCGGACCTGACCGACGAGGACGCCTGTCACCGGCTGGTCGGGGAGGTGACGCACTGGTCCGGCGGGCGGCTCACCGCGCTCGTCAACAACGCCGCCGTCCAGCCCGTCCAGACCCTGCCCGGGATGACGGCGGCCGAGTGGCGCACGGTCGTCGACACCGACCTCACCAGCGTCTTCTCCTGCACCCAGGCCGCGGCGGCCCATATGCGGGAGCACGGCGGCGGTACCGTCACCCACATCGCCTCCATCGAGGCGGCCCGGCCCGCGCCCGGCCACGCGCACTACAGCGCGGCCAAGGCGGCGGTGGTCATGCACGCCCGCGCGGCGGCCCTGGAGTACGGACCCGGGGGCATCCGCGTGAACACGGTCTCGCCCGGCCTGATCGGACGTGAGGGCCTGGCCGAGGCCTGGCCGGACGGTGTGCGCCGCTGGCTCGCCGCCGCCCCGGCCGGCCGCCTGGGCCGCCCCGAAGACGTGGCCGACGCCTGCGTTTTCCTGGCCTCGCCGCTCGCGGCCTGGATCACCGGCCACGACCTGGTCGTGGACGGCGGCGTCTCGGCCCGCCCGGCATGGTGATCACCCTCCCGGCATGGTGAGCACCCGCCCGACGTGGTGAGCACCCACCGGACATGGTGAGCAACGGACCCGAACTCTCCGTACCCATAGGGAATACGACGGCCCACGAAGGGGACGAGGTGCAGCGCGACCGACACCGATGGCCACGACGGCTGACCCTGCTCTGCGCGGGCCTGTTCCTCCTCCTGCTCGGCACGGCGGCCCCCGCCTCGGCCCACGCGGCCCTGCGCGCGACCGACCCCGCCGACGGGATCGTCCTCGGCGCGGCCCCCCGGCAGGTGACCCTGACGTTCTCCGAGTCGGTCGGCCTGCTCACCGACTCCTTCCGGGTCTACGACCCCGCCAACCGCCGCGTGCGCACGGGCTCCGCCGGCCACGCCCCCGGGAGCCCGGACACCGCCCGCGTCGCCCTGCCCGGCAAGCTCGCCGCCGGCACCTACATGGTCGCCTGGCGGGTGGTGTCGGCGGACAGCCACCCGGTGTCCGGCGCGCTGACGTTCTCCGTCGGCAGGCGCACGGCGACGACCGCGAGCGCGGCCCCCGACAGCACGGAGAACCCGGCCACCGCCGCCCTGTACAACGTCGCGCGCTACCTCGCCTACCTCTCCGTGGCCCTTCTGCTGGGCACGGCGGCGTTCGTGGCGTACTGCCGTCCGCCGAAGGCGGCCCCGCTGCGCGCCCCCGTCCTGACCGCGGCCTGGACGCTCATGGCCGCGACCGCCGCCCTGCTCGTCCTGCGCGCGCCGTACGAGGAGGGCACCGCACCGGCACAGGCCCTGTCCCTCGGCTCCCTCGCCCGCACGGCGACGACCCGTACCGGTGAACTCCTGCTCGCCCGCCTGGCGTTGCTGCTGCTGGCGGCGGCCGTCGTCGCCGTCCTGCGGGCCCGCCGCAGAAGGCTCCCGCGACGTGCGACGCTGACCGTGGCCGCGGCCGTCTCCCTCCCCCTGGCCCTGACCTGGTCGGCGGCCGAACACGCCTCGGCGGGCATCCAGGTCCCGCTGGCGATCACCGCGGCCACGCTGCACCTGCTGGCCATGGGCGTCTGGCTGGGCGGCCTGGCCGCGCTCCTGCGCACCCTGTCGCGCATCCCGGCGCTCCTGCTGTCGGTCCCGGCCCGCTTCTCCCGCCTGGCGTCCGCCTCGGTGACCGTCCTGGTCGTGACCGGCGTCTACCAGTCCTGGCGGGGGCTCGGCTCCTGGCAGGCGCTCACGGACACGGCGTACGGCCGCACGCTGCTGGCCAAACTGGCGGCGGTCACCGCGCTCCTGCTGGCGGCGGCCTGTTCCCGCGCCTGGACGTCCCGCATGGCACAGGCGCGGTCACGTACGGCCACGACGACCCCGGTCCGTGTCCCCGAACCGGCGACGGGCCCCCCGCTCCCCGAGGAACCGCCCGCTCCCGCACCCCCGCCGCCGCCCGTCCCCTTCCACGTCCTGCGCCGCTCGGTGCTGGCGGAAGCGGCCGCGGCAGTGGTGGTCCTGGCCCTGACGACCCTCCTGACGACCACCGTCCCCGGCCGCGCGGCCACCGGGGCGGCGCAGTCCGGCACGGCGGACGCGGGTATCCCGACGGCGTCCGTGACGACGATCCCCTTCGACCTCGGCACCCCCGGCGGCCACGGCAAGGTCCAGGTCACCCTGGACCCGGGCCGCGTGGGCCGCACCTCCGTCCAGGCGGTGGTCTACGGCCCGGACGGCGGCCTGTCCACGGTCCCCGAACTCCGTGTCTCGCTCACCCTGCCCGCCCAGCGCATCGGCCCCCTCGACACCAAGGTCACCGACCGCGGCGGCTACTGGGCCGCCGACTCCTTCGACCTCCCCATCCCGGGAACCTGGACGATGAAGGCGACGGTACGGGTGTCGGACCTGGACCAGGTGACGGTGTCGGCGCCGGTGCGGGTGGTGCGGTAGACCACCGGGCCCACTCGTCCCGGAGGGAGCGGCGGGTGTCATCCCCGTTCTGCGGCCAGGCCGCGGGTGAGCGCGGTGACCGGGTCGCTGTCGGCCAGAACCGACAGGGCGCCGGGTCATACCTTCTTGACGACGATGGTGTCCGGGAGGAGTTTCTCCAGGTCGTCCACGTCCGAGGCGAAGACGGTGACCTGCCCCTTCTGCCGGCGTGCGATGACAGCGAGCACGGCATCGATCGCGTACTTGTGACCGTGCAGTTTGGCGTCGGCCAGGAGACGCCGGGCCTGGCGGGCCTCGTCCTTTCCGATGTCGGCGACCTTGAGCCGGGAGAGCACCCAGTCCCAGCGCTGTTCGGTGGTTCTGCCGTCGTACGCCTCGACGAGCGTCATGGGAGATGTCACCACCTCGGCCTCACCCCCGGCCGCGAGGCCGAGCCAGGCGATCATCTTGCGGTCGCCGCGCACGGCCAGGGACAGGGCTTCGCAGTCGAGTACGAAGACGCGCAGCGGCCGCTGCCTGTGCTCACCGGCGCGCTTCTTCACGCCGCCTCTCCGGCATCGTGTCCTCCGGCGGTGCGACGGCGCTCGTGCTCGGCGTCGAGATCATCCAGTTCCGCCAGGGCTGCCGCGCGTTCGTCCTCGGTGACCGGCCCGTGTTCCTCCTGCAGCCAGTCGACCAGCTCCAGCAGCCGGTCCCGATCGCGCTTGAACCGCAGCGCCTCGGCTACATACGCCGAAAGTCCCCGCTCAGCCGCGTCGGCGCGGATCTCGTCGAGGAGATCTTCGGGGATCGTCACCGTGACTTTTTTCGTCGCCATACAAGAGACCATACTCCTGGTGTAAGCGCCCTTACCAGGGTCGTTGAACCAGTCAGGCTCAGGATGCGGAGGCGCGCGATTTGAGACTGCAACTGAGACCAAGGCATGCCAAGAACCCCGGCCGCCGAAGCGGACCGGGGTTCTCGTTTCGCCTGTTCAGGCGGCTGCGGAGGATACGAGATTCGAACTCGTGAGGGGTTGCCCCCAACACGCTTTCCAAGCGTGCGCCCTAGGCCTCTAGGCGAATCCTCCGCCGGAAACATTACATGACCGAGGGGAGTGCTCGCGAACCCGTTCCCGCAGGCCCGGATCGGGTACGACCGCGGCCGTGGATCGGGTACTGACCGCGGGCCCCGATCGGGTACTGTGGGCGCAGCCCCTCACGCGGCGCTATCTGACTGAACTCCCCCAGGGCCGGAAGGCAGCAAGGGTAGGTCGGCTCTGGCGGGTGCGTGGGGGGCCCTTGTTTTCCCGGGTTGTCAGTGGGCGCCTATAACCTCGTATGCGTGTCGTCTCTCGCGCTGTACCGCCGCTATCGCCCGGAGACCTTTGCCGAGGTCATCGGGCAGGAGCATGTCACCGACCCGCTGCAGCAGGCGCTGCGGAACAACCGGGTCAATCACGCGTACCTGTTCAGCGGTCCGCGCGGTTGTGGCAAGACGACCAGCGCGCGCATCCTCGCCCGCTGTCTGAACTGTGAGCAAGGTCCCACTCCGACCCCGTGCGGCGAGTGCCAGTCGTGCCAGGACCTCGCCAGGAACGGCCCCGGCTCGATCGACGTCATCGAGATCGACGCGGCTTCGCACGGTGGTGTGGACGACGCCCGTGAGCTGCGCGAGAAGGCGTTCTTCGGCCCCGCGAGCAGCCGGTACAAGATCTACATCATCGACGAGGCCCACATGGTCACGTCGGCCGGCTTCAACGCGCTGCTGAAGGTGGTCGAGGAGCCGCCGGAGCATCTCAAGTTCATCTTCGCGACCACCGAGCCCGAGAAGGTCATCGGCACGATCCGGTCGCGGACCCACCACTACCCCTTCCGGCTCGTCCCGCCCGGCACCCTGCGGGACTACCTCGCCGAGGTGTGCCAGAAGGAGGACATCCCGGTCGAGGACGGCGTGCTGCCGCTCGTCGTGCGCGCCGGTGCGGGCTCGGTGCGTGACTCCATGTCCGTCATGGACCAGCTCCTCGCCGGAGCGGGCGAGGAGGGTGTGACGTATGCCATGGCCACCTCCCTGCTCGGCTACACCGACGGTTCGCTGCTCGACTCCGTCGTGGAGGCCTTCGCCACCGGTGACGGCGCCGCCGCCTTCGAGGTCGTCGACCGCGTCATCGAGGGCGGCAACGACCCGCGCCGCTTCGTCGCCGATCTGCTGGAGCGGCTGCGCGACCTGGTGATCCTCGCCGCCGTTCCGGACGCGGTGGACAAGGGGCTCCTCGACGCCCCGGCCGATGTCCTGGAGCGCATGCAGGCACAGACCTCCACGTTCGGCGCGGCCGAGCTGAGCCGCGCCGCCGACCTCGTCAACGACGGCCTCACGGAGATGCGCGGCGCCACCTCGCCCCGCCTCCAGCTGGAGCTGATCTGCGCGCGCGTGCTGCTCCCCGCCGCCTACGGCGACGAGCGCTCGGTCATGGCCCGCCTCGACCGCCTCGAGCGCGGTGTCAGCTTCTCGGGCGGCGGCGCGCCCGCCATGGGGTACGTCCCCGGCCCCGAGGCCCACGGCGCCGGTGCCCCCATGCCCGCCATGCCCTCCATGCAGTCCGTACCGCCCGGCGGCGGCCCAGCCGCGGCCCGCGCGGCCGTACGCGCGAACGGCCCGGGTGCGGGCGGCCCGGTGCCCGCTGCCGGTGCTCCCGGTGCCGGTGGCCCGGCTCCGGCCGCCCCGCGCCCACGGCCCCTGCCGCTCCCCGCCCCCACCCCTGCGACGGCACCCGCACCGGCTCCGGCAGCCGCATCGGCCACCCCGGCGGCCCCGCGCCCGCCGCACAGCCCCGGCCGCCCCTGCCGCTGAGCCCCCGCCGCTCCGGCCCCGGCGCCTGGCCCACCGCCGCCCCCGTCGGAAGCGGTAGGCGGCCCGGTGGCTGGCCCACGGCCGCCGCTCCTCGGCCGGACAGCAGGGCCAGGCCCCGGCCCCGGCCCCGGCCCAGGCGGCGGGCCGCGCGCCCGCCCAGCCGCAGCACCAGGCGGCCGCCGCGCCGCGGCTCCGCAGCGCCGGCCCCGGCCGCGGTCGCGCCCGCAGGCAGCCTCGACCCCCGCGCCCTGTGGCCGAACATCCTGGAGGCCGTCAAGAACCGCCGCCGCTTCACCTGGATCCTGCTGAGCCAGAATGCCCAGGTGACCGGCTTCGACGGCACGACCCTCCAGCTCGGCTTCGTCAACGCCGGCGCCCGCGACAACTTCGCCGGCAGCGGCAGCGAGGACGTCCTGCGGCAGGCGCTGGCCGAGCAGTTCAACGTGCAGTGGAAGATTGAGGCCGTCGTCGACCCGTCCGGCGGCTCCGCACCTCCTGCGCCGGGCGGCTCGTCCGGCTACGGCGCAGGCGGTGGCTACGGCGGTGCCGGAGCCGGCGGTGGCTACGGCGCCCCGGCCGCCCCCCGCCCCGCGGCGTCCCAGCCGGGCCCGCAGGCACCCGCGCCCGCCCCGGCCGCGCCGACTCCGGCCCCCCGGCCCACGGCCGCCCCGGAGCCGCCGCCCGTCGCCCCCGAGGACGACATCCCGGCGGACGACGACCCCGACCTGGACGAGTCGGCCCTCTCCGGCCACGAACTGATCGTGCGGGAGCTGGGCGCGACGGTGATGGAGGAGTTCTCCAACGAATAGCCGACCGACGGGAGCGAGAAGCGCGGCGGAGACACGAGCGGCCGGCCCGAGGGGGCGCGTTTGGAGGAAAGTACAGCAAACCCGGCCCCCGGCCTTCGGCAACCTTGCCATTAGGCTGACCCCCGTGAAGGTCCTCGTCATCGGCAGCGGCGCCCGCGAACACGCCCTGTGCCGCTCCCTGTCCCTCGATCCCGACGTCACCGCGCTGCACTGCGCCCCCGGCAACGCCGGCATCGCCGAGGTCGCCGAGCTGCACCCGGTCGACGCGCTCGACGGCACGGCGGTGGCCGAGCTGGCCACCGGCCTCGGTGCCGAGCTGGTCGTCGTCGGCCCGGAGGCCCCGCTGGTCGCCGGGGTCGCCGATGCCGTCCGCGCGGCGGGCATCCCCGTCTTCGGCCCGTCCGGGAAGGCGGCCCGGCTGGAGGGGTCCAAGGCCTTCGCCAAGGACGTCATGGCGGCGGCCGGGGTCCCGACCGCCCGCTCCTACGTCTGCACCACCGCCGAGGAGGTCGCCGAGGCCCTCGACGCCTTCGGCGCTCCCTACGTCGTCAAGGACGACGGCCTCGCCGCCGGCAAGGGCGTCGTCGTCACCGAGGACCTCGACCAGGCCAAGGCGCACGCCGCCGCCTGCGAGCGCGTGGTCGTCGAGGAGTTCCTCGACGGCCCCGAGGTCTCCCTCTTCGCCATCACCGACGGCGAGACCGTCGTACCGCTCCAGCCCGCCCAGGACTTCAAGCGCGCCCTCGACGCCGACGAGGGCCCCAACACCGGCGGCATGGGCGCGTACTCGCCGCTGCCCTGGGCCGATCCGAAGCTGGTCGACGAGGTGCTGGAGACGGTCCTGCAGCCGACGGTGGACGAACTGCACCGCCGTGGCACGCCGTTCTCCGGTCTGCTCTACGCCGGGCTGGCGATCACCAGCCGAGGCGTGCGGGTCATCGAGTTCAACGCCCGCTTCGGCGACCCCGAGACCCAGGTCGTGCTGGCCCGGCTGAAGACGCCGCTGGCCGGTGTGCTGCGCGCCGCCGCCGACGGCACGCTCGCCGATCTGCCGCCGCTGCGCTGGAGCGAGGACGCGGCCGTGACCGTCGTCGTCGCCTCGCACAACTACCCGGGCACGCCCCGCACCGGCGACCCGATCACCGGCCTGGCCGAGGTGGCCGCCGAGGACGCGCCGCACGCGTACGTGCTGCACGCCGGGACCAAGCGGGACGGCGACGCCGTCGTCAGCGCGGGCGGGCGTGTGCTGTCCGTCACGGCGGTCGGCGCGGACCTGACCGAGGCACGTGAGCGGGCGTACCGGGCGGTGGGCCGGATCCGGCTGGACGGCTCCCAGCACCGCACCGACATCGCCGCGAAGGCGGCCCGGGCGGCAGGCGTCTGACCTGCCCCGCTGTCGGCCAAGGCGTTGACCGGGCCCCGGATCCTCGATCCGGGGCCTGATCTTTGCTGTCTGTCACCCACCTCTGACCAAAGCCATTCCATCGAGTGACCGATCGCCCATACGGCTGACGGGGGCCTGGGCCCCAACTAGGGTGCCGCGCAAGCGTTCCGGCACTTGGCCCACCGGCATTGCGATGTCAGTGGCTGGTGCCACAGTGGGGGAGTGAGCACCACCAGGCAAGCACGGCAACGGCAGCGAGGGGGTGAGGTCGGCACGTGAGCGGAATCGGTGCGGAGGCGGGCGCGCAGGCCGCGCGTTCCCGGGCCCTCGCCGTCCTTCGGGTCCGGGGCCGGGCACTGGCCACGGCCCTGCTGCCCGCGGGCGCCGCGGTGATCCTGCTGACCGGCGGTGCCACCGGCCACCTCGTCGGCCCGGGCTGGGACGCCGCCCGCTGGGCGGTGGGCGTGCTCGCCGTGCTGGTGTTGCTGGCCGCCACCGGCATCGCCCTGGTCGTGGCCCGGGCCCGCCCCGCGATGACGCCCACGGTGCCGGTCCCGGAGAAGTCCGCCCCGGAGCTGTACCGGATGGTGCGCGACCTCGCCGACCGGCTGGACGTCCCGGCCCCGTCGGCCGTGGCGCTCACCCCGGACTGCGACAGCTGGCTGGAGGACCGTACGCACACGGCCCACTCCCCGCCTGCCCGCTCGGCGCCCGACGAGATAGCGGGCCCGCACGCCCACCGCCGCACGCCCGTCGCGCCGGTCCTGGTGATCGGCTCCCCGTTCCTGTGGTGGATGCGCGTCGGCGAGCTGCGCGCGGTCCTCGCCCCGGTCGTGGCCGGTACGGGCCCCTCGGCGCACCCGGACATAGCGGCCGCCCGCCGCTTCGTACGGGGGCTGGACGCGGCGCTCGCGGTCGCCTCGGCGCCCGGCCGCCGCCCGCTGGTCCGCGGGGCGTGCGCACTGCTCGGCTGGGTGTCCCGGCTGCTGCTGCGCGGCTGCCGGGAGCATGCGACGCAGATGGAGCGCGGGGTCGCCGCCGCGGCGGCCGAGCGGGCCCAGGCGGTCGACTACGGCCTCAGGATCGTCGCCCAGGAGCAGGTCGGCCTCGCCTACGCCGGCTGGGACCGGCTGCTGACCCGGGTCGCGCTGCCCGCCTGGCGCATGGGCCGGTGGCCCTCCCGGCTGGACGCGGGCGTGGTGGCCGCGCTCACCGAGCTGTCCCGGCGCGACCGGCTGGCCGAGGGCTTCGCCTCCCGGCTCGGCGAGCGTCCCGCCTGTGACCTGCTGGAGGAGCCCGGCACGGTGGACGAGGCCACCTCGCTGCTCGCCGCCCGGCTCTTCCACGGCGGGCCCGCCGAGTCCGGCCCCGCCTGGGCGCCGGTGGACTGGCAGGCGTATCCGGAGGAGGTCGTGGACCGCACCTGGCGCGCCGAGGCGGCCCGGCTGCACCGCGTCCTGGACCTGCTCGGCGTGCGCCCCGCGGTCGACCCCACGGCCCCCGACCCCGGCGGCCCCACCCTGGCCCGCGTCCTGGACCACCTCACCGAGCCGGCCGCCGTCCTGCCGTACGAGGCTCCCCGCGTGGCCGAAGAACTCCCCGAGGACCCCGACGAGGACGCCGATCCCGGTACGGAGCGCAGTGCCGCCCTCGCCGCCGGGCTGAGCGCCGAGCTGGCCCGTGAGGAGGCCGCGGCGCCCAGGGGCGCGGCCACGGCGGACCGCGGGCCCGAGAGCGCCCTGTGGGACGACGCGGGGCTGCCCCTCTTCCCGCTGCAGCCGCCGCGCAGCGGCCGCGATCTGCTCGCCGACCATGTCACGGCGATGGTGTGCTGCGCGGCCGTCGACACCGGCGGCGCGGTCCCCGCCCTGGACTGGCTGGACGGCCCCTCCCTGCTGCTGGACGGCGAGCGGGCCGCCGACCTCACGCCCAGGGTGCTCAGCCTGATCGAGGAGGGCGACCCGGGGCCCCTGCGCGACTGGCTGGCCGCGTGCGGGATACGCCCCGAGAAGCCTGTACGGCTCGTCTGACGGACGTCGTCCACCGGAAGCTCCGTCTTCCACTTCAGGTCAATTCGCAACGACTAGTGACCGAGCGCGTGCGTTATGTGATGTGCTGGGAGCGACCACGCACCTGGCAAAGGCGTGCGACATACGACAGCACGGCCGAGCACGGCGAGTACCACCGAGCACATCGAGCACGGCGAGTACCACCGAGCACAGCGAGCACCACCGAGACAGGGATGACACGGGGGACCTGAGGGAGGGGAGCGGTCATGGCCTCGGACCACATCCGCCGCTGGGAGTCCGGAGCGCTCGCGCACGCCGTCACGGACCCCTTCGGCCAGGGCCCGGTGCCCTGGCTGCGCGGCAGCGAGACCTACTTCGACGACACCGGTCATGTCGTGCCCTGGTACGTCGACCCGAGCCGGCAGCAGCTCGCCGGGGTCGGCCCCGCCCAACGGGTGCCCGGCCCCCGCGCGGCCGACGACGTGCACCGCCAGATCAAGGGCTTCACCTCCACCGGCACGGTCGCGCCCGGCGAGGCGATCGACTTCCGCATCACGGTCGACCCGCCGCAGGAGTTCAGCGTCGACATCTACCGGATCGGCCACTACGGCGGGGACGGCGCCGCCAAGATCACCACCAGCCCGCGCCTGTCCGGCATCGTCCAGCCCGCCCCGCTGACCGCCGACCGCACGGTCTCCTGCCACCACTGGTGGCTCTCCTGGCGTCTGCAGGTGCCCGCGCACTGGCACATCGGCGCCTATGTGGCCGTCCTGACCACCGTCGACGGCTACCGCTCCCACGTGCCCTTCACGGTCCGCGACGACCACCCGGCCGACCTGCTCCTGCTGCTGCCCGACGTCACCTGGCAGGCGTACAACCTCTACCCGGAGGACGGCCGCACCGGCGCGAGCCTCTACCACGCCTGGGACGAGAAGGGCAGGCTGCTCGGCGAGGCCGACGCGGCCACCACGGTCTCCTTCGACCGCCCCTACGCGGGCGCGGGCCTGCCCCTGCACGTCGGCCACGCCTACGACTTCATCCGCTGGGCCGAGCGCTACGGCTACGACCTCGCCTACGCCGACGCCCGCGATCTGCACGCCGGCCGCATCGACCCCACCCGCTACCGGGGCCTGGTCTTCCCGGGCCACGACGAGTACTGGTCGGTGCCGATGCGCCGGGCCGTCGAGGACGCCCGCGACCGGGGCACCTCGCTGGTCTTCCTGTCCGCCAACACCATGTACTGGCAGGTCGAGTTGGGCCCGTCCCCGGCCGGCGAGGCGGACCGGCTGCTGACCTGCCGCAAGCGCAAGGGCCCCGGAAGGCCGGTGCTGTGGCGGGAGATCGACCGGCCCGAGCAGCAGGTGGTCGGCATCCAGTACGCCGGCCGGGTGCCCGAGCCGGCCCCGCTGATCGTCCGCAACGCCGGCCACTGGCTGTGGGAGGCGGCCGGCGCGCACGAGGGCGACGAGATCGAGGGCCTGGTGGCCGGCGAGGCCGACCGGTACTTCCCGCGCACCCCGCTGCCCGAGCACGACGAGCGCATCCTGCTCGCCCACTCCCCCTACACCGACAACGACGGCGTCCCGCGCCACCAGGAGACCTCCCTCTACCGCGCCCCCTCCGGCGCCTGGGTGTTCGCCTCCGGCACCTTCGCCTGGTCCCCCGCCCTGGACCGCCCCGGCCATGTGGACCCCCGCATCCAGCGCGCCACGGCGAACCTCCTGGACCGCATCTGCAAACGCGACTGACCCCCCGAACGCGGTGGACCACCGCATACGGGAGAATCGAGGCACTTGGACAGAACCACGGGGAGGAACCGTGTCCGGATTCGTAGAAAAGCCCGAGCCGATCCAGGTTCCGGGCCTGGTGCACCTGCACACCGGAAAGGTGCGCGAGCTGTACCAGAACGAGGCGGGCGACCTCGTGATGGTCGCCAGTGACCGCATGTCCGCTTACGACTGGGTGCTGCCCACCGAGATCCCCGACAAGGGCCGCGTCCTCACCCAGCTCTCCCTGTGGTGGTTCGACCAGCTGCGCGACCTCGCCCCCAACCACGTCATCAGCACCGAGGTCCCCGAGGGTGCCCCGGCCGACTGGGCGGGCCGCACGCTGGTCTGCAAGCAGCTGAAGATGGTCCCGGTGGAGTGCGTGGCCCGCGGCTACCTCACCGGTTCGGGCCTGCTCGAGTACGACGAGTCCCGTACGGTCTGCGGCCTCGCCCTCCCCGAAGGCCTCGTCGACGGCTCGGAGCTGCCCGCCCCGATCTTCACCCCGGCCACCAAGGCCGAGGTCGGCGAGCACGACGAGAACGTCTCCTACGAGGAGGTCGCCCGCCAGGTCGGCGCCGAGACCGCCGCCCAGCTGCGCCAGGCCACCCTCGCCGTGTACTCCCGCGCCCGGGACATCGCCCGCGACCGGGGCATCATCCTGGCCGACACCAAGTTCGAGTTCGGCTTCGACGGCGACACGCTCGTCCTCGCCGACGAGGTCCTCACCCCGGACTCCTCCCGCTTCTGGCCCGCCGACGCATGGCAGCCGGGCCGCACGCAGCCGTCGTACGACAAGCAGTTCGTGCGGAACTGGCTGACCTCGGCCGAGTCGGGCTGGGACCGGCGCGGCGAGCAGCCCCCGCCGCCGCTGCCGCGGCAGGTCGTGGAGGCGACCCGGCAGAAGTACGTGGAGGCGTACGAGCGCCTCACGGGCCTGAGCTGGAGCTGATCTCCCTGTCCCCCCGGTGCGCCGGGGGGAACGCAAGAAGCCCCCGGCCGGAGCCGGGGGCTTCTTCATGGAGCGGACGACGAGGCTCGAACTCGCGACCTCAACCTTGGCAAGGTTGCGCTCTACCAACTGAGCTACGTCCGCAGTGCGCCGTGGCGCGAGAGCAACTATACCCAACCTCGCTCCCGTGCGAGGCGCACTGCCGTATGACGGTTCTCGGCGCCGAGCTTCGTGACGGCCGAGGAGAGGTAGTTCCGCACCGTCCCCGGGGACAGCCCGGCCCGCTCGGCGATCTCCGCGACCGGCGCTCCGTCGGCCGCCAGCTCCAGCACCTCGGCCTCCCGCGCGGTCAGCGGGGAGTCCCCCGCGGAGATCGCGTCGGCGGCCAACTCCGGGTCGACGTAGCGGTTTCCGGCGTGCACGGTACGGATGATCTCGGCGAGCCGCTGGGCGCTGACGGTCTTCGGGACGAACCCGCGCACACCGGCCGCGAGGGCGCGTTTCAGGTGGCCGGGGCGTCCGTGCCCGGTGACGATCAGCACCTGGCAGCCGGGCAGTTCGGTGCGCAGGGATGTGGCGACCTTCACACCGTCGGCGCCCGGCATCTGCAGATCGAGCACGGCCACGTCGGGCGCGTGGGCGCGGGCCATGGCGAGGGCCTCGGGTCCGGTCGCCGCCTCCGCGACGATCAGCAGATCGTCCTCCAGCGACAGCAGGGCCGCCAGGGCGCCCCGGATCAGGTGCTCGTCGTCGGCGAGCAACAGCCGTACCGGAGTGGTCATGATGTGACTTCACTCACTTCCTGTCTCAGTGGCACCTCGGCCACCAGCCGGAACCGGTCCCCGGCGACGGCGCCCGCCTGAAGCGTCCCGGCCAGGACGGCCAGCCGTTCCCGCAGCCCGGCGAGCCCGGAACCCCCACCCCCGTCGGAGGTTCCGGACACTCCGTCGTTCTCCACCGTCAGCACCACACGCCCCTGCAGCACCCGCAGCCACAGCGTGCAGCGTCCGGCGTCCCCGTGCCGCAGCACATTGGTGGTGGCCTCGCGCACCACCCAGCCGAGCGCGGACTGCACGTCGGCCGGCAGCCCCGCCGGCTCCGCGCTGACCTCGCAGTCGATCCCGGCGGCCGCCAACACGCCCTGCGCACCGGCCAGTTCGGCGCCCAGGTCGGCGTCCCGGTAGCCGCGTACGACGGCCCGCACCTCGCGCTGCGACTCATGCGCGATGCGCTGCACCTCGATCATCTGCTCCACCGCCTCCGGCCGCCCCCGCCGGGCCAGTTGGACGGCCAGCTCGCTCTTGAGGGAGATGACGGAGAGATTGCGCCCGAGGACGTCGTGCAGATCCCGCCCGAACCGCAGCCGTTCCTCGGCGACGGCGAGCCGGGTCCGGGTCTCGCGGGCCTCGTCCAGCTCGTACACGGAGTCGAGCAGCCACACGGAGAACAGGCAGGTGACGGCGAGGAATCCGGCGCACAGGAACACCATGACCGCCGCGACCGCCGCGACGGGCCAGGGCACCCCCAGCGGAACGGACAGCACTCCCGCGCCGACGGCGAAGCCGGAGACGATCGTGAGCATCTGCCGCCGGCCCCGGACGCCGAGCGTCAGCAGGCCCCCGCCCCAGGACATCAGGCCGCCGTAGACCGTGCCGACGGCGGTCCCGGTGCCCCGGCCGACCGACCCGTACCGGTGCAGTACGAGGACGGTCACCGCCAGGACGACCGTGACGGTGCCGAGCGTCCACAGGGCCCGCGCCGGCCGGGCGCGCCGGCCGCGCGTCCAGTCCAGGGCCAGGGAGGCGGTCACCGTGGTCACCACCGCGTGCCCGACGACCATGGCGAGCAGCCAGCCCGCGAGCCACGGCGGGGTGTGCCCGAGCGCGGGCAGCCCCACCCCGGTGATCTCCACGACGGAGAAGAAGTAGAACGACCAGCGTGTGTACGTCTCCACCTGCGCCGGTCGGCTCTTGCCCCGCCACCAGCCGCGCGGCCCGCTCATCCCCCGGATCCCCCTGTCACGCCCCGTGTCCTACCGCCGTGGCTCCCACCGGAACCACCGCCGTACAGCAAACACCGCCAGGTACGTCCAGGCCAGCGCGGTCGCCGTCGCGCCCAGCGCCTCGTACGCGCTCAACTGGCCGGTCCAGCCCCCGCGGACCAGCCGGATCGCGGGGGACAGCGGAAGGAGTTCGCAGACGGAGGCGAGCCGGCCGGGCATGACCTCGGTCGGGATCATCATGCCGGAGCCGAGCATCGACACGAGCATCAGCGGCAGCGCGGTGACCTGCCCGCTCTCCACGGTCTTGGTGAACGAGGCGGTGAGCGCGGCCAGCGCGGCGCTCGTCACGTACCCCGCCACGAGCCCGAGCAGGGTCAGATACGGGGCCTTGGGCATGCCGGTGTGCAGCAGCACGGCGCAGCCCGCGCAGACCACCAGGGCCTGGGCGAGTCCCAGTGCGACCGCGGGCAGGGCCGTGCCGGTGAGGATCTCGGCGTCGGAGAGTTCGCCGGTGCGCAGCCGCTTGAGGACGAGTTCCTCGCGGCGGGCGACGTAGGCGTTGACCAGGGAGGTGTAGACGGCGAAGAGGAAGGAGAAGCCGATCGCGGCCGTCATCATCACCGCGCCCAGACTCAGCCCGCGCTGCTTCAGGTCCAGCCCGCCAGCGGCCGACCGCATGCTGAACGGCAGCGTGAGCGGCACGAGGAGCGCGGTGAGGACGACCCCGCGGTTGCGTCCCAGGAGGGCGAGTTCGGCCTGCGCCAGCGCCCGCAACCGCCGCCGGGCGAGCACTGGCGCAGCCCCGCCCCGCCGCCCCGCCTCCGAGGCCGCCCCGGCCCTGCCGGCACCTCCGCGCCCCGCCGTCGCGCCCGCCTTGATCCCGCGCACGCTTTCGTCCTCCGCCTTCGCGTCCGTCCTGATCCCGCGCACGCCTTCGTCCCCCGCCTTCGCGTCCGCCCCGACCGCGCTCGTGCCTTCGCGCCCCGCGGTCGCCGCTGCCCGGACTTCGTTCATGCCGCCGCCTCCTGCGCCTGCTCGCGGGCGATGCCGAGGAACGCCTCCTCCAGCGAGGCCGATCGCACGTCCAGGCCGCGCAGTTCGACCCCGTTCCGCTCGGCCCAGGCCAGGACGCCGGTCGCGGTCCGCTGCAACTGCGCCGTGCGCAGCCGTACGACCCTGCCCTCGCTCTCGTGGCCGCAGACGCCGAGGTCGGCCAGTGGGGGAAGGTCGCCGAGGAAGTAGCCGTCGGGCAGTTCGAAGGACATCCGGGAGGGCCGGCCGGCGGTCACCTCGGCCGGGGTGCCGGAGACGGCGATGCGGCCCCCGTGCAGGATCGCGAGCCGGTCGGCGAGGCCCTCGGCCTCTTCCAAGTAGTGCGTGGTGAGCAGGACCGTCGTCCCCGCGTCGCGCAGCGCCCGCACCAACTCCCAGGTGTCTTGGCGGCCTTCCGCGTCGAGCCCGGTCGTCGGCTCGTCGAGGAAGAGCACCTCGGGGTCGCCGAGGAGGGCGAGCGCCAGGTCGAGCCGGCGCCGTTCACCGCCGGAGAGCTGCTTGACGCGCACCTCGTGCCTGTCCGCGAGCCCGACCAGCTCCAGCACCTCCGCTTCGGGCCGCGCCCCGCTCGTGCACCCCGCCCACATCCGGGCGGTCTCGGCGACGGTCAGTTCGGCGGGGAAACCGCCCTCCTGGAGCATCACGCCGGTGCGGGGCCGTACGGCGGCCCGTTCGCGGTACGGATCGTGACCGAGGACGCGGACCCGGCCCCCGGCGGGTGCGGCGAGTCCCTCCAGCAATTCGACGGTCGAGGTCTTTCCCGCGCCGTTGGTGCCGAGCAGTGCGAAGATCTCCCCGCGGGTGACGGAGAAGGAGATTCCGCGTACGGCCTCGAACCCGCCCCCGTAGACGCGCTTGAGGTCGGTGACCTCAATCACGTGTTCGTGTTCGTCGTAGTCCATGACGCCAGCGTCCCGGCGGCCGGAGCGGATCGGCAGTGCGCGGTGTCATCACTCGGCATGACAAATGTCAGAGGCGTACGAGCACGAAAAAACCCCGGTCGTGATGACCGGGGCTTTCGCTGGAGCGGACGACGAGGCTCGAACTCGCGACCTCAACCTTGGCAAGGTTGCGCTCTACCAACTGAGCTACGTCCGCACTGCCCCCGACCGGCTCCCACCGATCGGTGCGAGCACCAGCCTACCTGATCCACAAGAGTGGTTGTGACCGGTGCCAGAGCGGGTGACAGGAATCGCACACTGCGCCTTCCCCCTGGAAGGGGGATGTTCTGCTACTGAACTACACCCGCACGGTCCTCGAGGCTCCGGCCTTTCGGCCTCGCCCCTCGGCGTGCTCCAGACATTAGCTGATCAACAGGGGGGTCGCGCAAGTCGGTTCCCCCGAGGTCCCCGTGGCGGCCCGTCCGCGGCCGGGTGTCAGGCCGGGCACCCGGCCAAGTGCACGGCCCCCAGGGCCCGCTGACGGACCCTGAGGGCTGCCCCTTCGCGGGCTCACTGCGCGGCGCTGAAGGCCTCGTAGACCTTCTTGGGGATGCGTCCGCGGGCCGGTACGTCCATCTTGTTGGCCTGGGCCCAGGCACGGACGGCCGCCGGGTCGGGGGCGACCTCCGTCTGCTTGTACGCCTTGCCGGACCGCGACCGCTTGCGGCCGGCCTCGACGTAGGGCGCGAGCGCCTTGCGCAGCTTTTTGGCGTTGGATGCGTTGAGGTCGATCTCGTACGACTTGCCGTCGAGTCCGAAGGCGATCGTTTCCGCCGCTTCCGAGCCGTCGATGTCGTCAAAGAGAGTGACCACGACCTTTTGCGCCACGAATATCGGTCCCTTCGTGCGGCACGTCGATACAGCTCATCGCCGAGGACGTGCCGAGTATCGGCTATTGCCAATTCATTTGTACAGTGCCCGGCAATGCAAAGTGAAGCCCGACTAAATCCGTCTGCGTGTCCCGGTGCAATAGGCGGACGGGGCGGACTGTGGAACTTTCCCAGAACTTTTCGCGACCGCACGGCTTCGACACCCGATCGTGATGCGCCTCACGTAGTTTCCTACAACTCTACCCGCGTAGAAATTTTGTGCGGGTAGTCTGAAGGAACCTGCTCAGCACCACACACCGGGAGTGCCAGTGGCACGCGTCGTAGTCGACGTCATGCTCAAGCCGGAGATCCTCGACCCCCAGGGCCAGGCGGTCCAGCGTGCGCTGCCGCGCCTGGGTTTCGAAGGGATCTCGGACGTACGTCAGGGAAAGCGTTTCGAACTGGAAGTTGACGGGCCGGTCGACGAGGCCGCTCTCGCCCGCATCCACGATCTTGCGGAATCCTTCCTCGCCAACACCGTGATCGAGGACTTCACCGTCAAGGTGGAAGAGGCCGCGGAAGTCGCGGAGGCGGCCAAGTGACCGCTCGTATTGGCGTCGTCACTTTCCCCGGGAGCCTGGACGACCGGGACACCCAGCGCGCGATCCGTCTCGCGGGCGCCGAGCCGGTCGCCCTGTGGCACAAGGACAAGGACCTCAAGCAGGTCGACGCCGTGGTGCTGCCCGGTGGTTTCTCCTACGGCGACTATCTGCGCGCCGGTGCCATCTCCCGGTTCTCGCCGGTGATGGGGACGGTCATCGAGCAGGCGAAGGCCGGCCTGCCGGTCCTCGGTATCTGCAACGGCTTCCAGGTCCTCACCGAGGCCCACCTCCTCCCGGGTGCGATGCTCGGCAACGACCACCTCCACTTCATCTGCCGCGACCAGAAGCTGCGGGTGGAGAACGCGGAGACGGCCTGGACCGGCGACTACCGCCAGGGCCAGGAGATCCGCATCCCGCTGAAGAACATGGACGGCCGGTACGTCGCCGACGACTACACGCTCGACAAGCTGGAGGCGGAGGGCCGGGTGGTCTTCCGCTACGTGGACTTCAATCCGAACGGCTCGCTGCGCGACATCGCCGGCATCACCAACGAGGCCGGCAATGTCGTGGGCCTCATGCCGCACCCCGAGCACGCCGTAGAGCCACTGATCGGTACGGGCCGTACCGACGGCCTCCCCTTCTTCACCTCGATCCTCAAGAAGCTGGTCAACGCATGAGCCGGACGCCTCTGGACACGGTCGAGCACGCGGCCGCGACCCCCGACGTCGAGCTGCCCTGGGCCGAACTCGGCCTGAAGAAGGACGAGTACGAGCGGGTGGTGGAGATCCTCGGCCGCCGCCCGACCGGCGCCGAACTCGCCATGTACTCGGTCATGTGGTCCGAGCACTGCTCGTACAAGTCCTCCAAGGTCCACCTGCGCCAGTTCGGCGAGAAGGCCCCCGAGAGCGACGCCCTGCTCGTCGGCATCGGCGAGAACGCGGGCGTGGTGGACGTCGGCCAGGGTTACGCCGTCACCTTCAAGGTCGAGTCGCACAACCACCCGTCGTACGTCGAGCCCTACCAGGGCGCGGCCACGGGCGTGGGCGGCATCGTCCGCGACATCATCGCGATGGGCGCCCGCCCGGTCGCGGTGGTCGACCCCCTGCGCTTCGGCGCGGCCGACCACCCCGACACCAAGCGCGTGCTGCCGGGCGTGGTCGCGGGCATCGGCGGCTACGGCAACTGCCTGGGCCTGCCCAACATCGGCGGCGAGGTCGTCTTCGACGCCTGCTACCAGGGCAACCCGCTGGTCAACGCCGGTGCCATCGGTGTGATGCGGCACGAGGACATCCACCTCGCCAAGGCCTCCGGCGCGGGCAACAAGGTCGTCCTGTACGGCGCCCGCACCGGCGGAGACGGCATCGGCGGTGCCTCGATCCTGGCCAGTGAGACCTTCGACGACGCGAAGCCCTCGAAGCGTCCCGCCGTCCAGGTCGGCGACCCCTTCCAGGAAAAGCTCCTCATCGAGTGCACCCTGGAGGCCTTCCGCGAGAAGCTCGTCGTCGGCATCCAGGACCTCGGCGCGGCGGGCCTGTCCTGCGCCACGTCCGAGCTGGCCTCGAACGGCTCCGGCGGCATGCGAGTCACCCTGGACGACGTACCGCTGCGCGACTCCACGCTCTCGCCCGAGGAGATCCTCATGAGCGAGTCGCAGGAGCGCATGTGCGCGGTCGTGGAGCCGGAGAAGGTCGAGCGGTTCCTGCAGATCTGCGAGAAGTGGGACGTCATCGCCACCGTCATCGGTGAGGTGACCGACGGCGACCGCCTGGAGATCTACTGGCACGGCGGCAAGATCGTCGACGTCGACCCGCGCACGGTCGCGCACGAGGGCCCGGTCTACGAGCGTCCGTACGCCCGGCCGGACTGGCAGGACGCCCTCCAGGCGGACGACGCGAACGAGCTGCCCCGGCCGTCCTCGAGCGAGGAGCTGAAGGACCAGGTCCTGAAGCTGGTCGCGTCGCCGAACCAGGCCTCCAAGAAGTGGATCACCCAGCAGTACGACCACTTCGTGCAGGGCAACACGGTGCTGGCCCAGCCCGAGGACTCGGGCATGATCCGCATCGACGAGGCGAGCGGCCTCGGTGTCGCGATCGCGACCGACGGCAACGGCCGCTACGCCAAGCTCGACCCGTACGCGGGCGCGCAGCTGGCGCTGGCCGAGGCCTACCGGAACGTGGCGACCACGGGCGCGAAGCCCCTCGCCGTCTCCGACTGCCTGAACTTCGGCTCGCCCGAGGACCCGGCGGTGATGTGGCAGTTCGCGGAGGCCGTGCGCGGCCTGGCGGACGCCTGCCGGCAGCTCGGCACCCCGGTCACGGGCGGCAACGTGTCCTTGTACAACCAGACGGGCGAGGCGGCGATCCACCCGACCCCGGTCGTCGCCGTCCTCGGCGTGATCGACGACGTGGCCCGGCGCACCCCGGTCGCCTTCCAGGAGGAGGGCCAGCTGCTCTACCTCCTCGGCGACACCCGTGCGGAGTTCGGCGGTTCGGCCTGGTCCCAGGTGGTCCACGACCACCTCGGCGGCCTCCCGCCGAAGGTCGACCTGGAGCGAGAGCGCCTGCTGGGCGAGATCCTCATCTCCGCCTCCCGCGACGGCATGATCGACTCCGCGCACGACCTGTCCGACGGCGGTCTGGTCCAGGCCGTGGTCGAGTCGGCCCTGCTGGGCGGCAAGGGCGCGCGTCTGGTCGTCCCGGACGGCCTGGACGCCTTCACCTTCCTGTTCTCCGAGTCGGCCGGGCGCGCGATCGTCGCCGTGCCGCGCTCGGAGGAGGTCCGCTTCAACGACATGTGCGGTGCGCGTGGTCTGCCGGCCACGCGGATCGGTGTCGTCGACGGCGACTCGGTGGACGTCCAGGGCGAGTTCACCCTCTCCCTGGAGGAGCTGCGCAAGGCCCACGAGGAGACGATCCCGGCGCTCCTGGCGTAAGCGGTCGTACGACACGAGGGCCCGCCCGGCACCGTCCGGGCGGGCCCTTCGCCGGAGAGTGTGGCGGAGGTCGCACTCGGCGATACGCCGTCAAGCCAACCTGACGGCTGGTCGCAATGCGCGTAGACACCGGTGCGGTCGTGTGCCGCAGGGGACCGTGGGCCCGACCGGTCCGGTGCTAAATGACTGAAAAATGAAGTAATGACCGGCGGGCGCACTACGGTTGCGGCGGTTGCTGTTCCACCGAGAGGACACCCCTCATGACCGCCGCCGACAGCACGCCGAGAACGGCCCGGATCCTTACCGGCTACCGCGCCGAGGACGGCTTCGTGGCCGTACAGCTGAATCCGCCCCCCGCCGAGTACGTCTGGCACGACGAGGACGCCGAGCAGCAGGAGGAGCGGTACGGCCCGGGGACCGGCTACCACCAGTGGCTGGCCGTCGATGTGAACAGCGGCACGGTCTGGTTCGGCGACGTCGACTGGCGCACCCCGCGCGAGCAGCTCGACAGCCGGCTCCCCGGTGTGCCGCGCGGGGCGCTCGACGACGGGGCACTGCCCGCCCCCGGTGTGCTGGTGCACCTGCTGACCCACCTGGCCCACGACGAACAGCACGGCTACTCCTGGCACTTCTTCACCGCCGAGGAACTGCACGGGCTCGCGCTGCGGATCCTGCCCGCCGTGCAGCGGCTGGTGGACTCGGTGCACCGCGTGGGCCCGGCCGAGGAGCTGGAGTGGTCCGCCGAGGCCGCCACCGCCTGGGACGACATCGAGCAGGCCGCGACCTACGCCTTCGACGCCTCCGGGGTGGTCGTCTGGCCCCGGCTGCGGATGAGCCCGGTGCCGGACCGGCGGGTCGAGGTCGGCACGTTCCTCGCCCGCAATCCCGGCCTGTGCGACCCCTCCTGGGACACGGCCACCGACGCCGAACTGGACGCCTACGCCGACTACCGGCCCGAGCCGGACCCCGAGTCCGGCTCCGGCTCCGGCTACGGCGGGGTGCCGGGGCGGATCTGCCAGGACACCGGCCGCCGGATCGAGGAGGGGTACGTCTTCTACGGCCACCGCGCCGCGCTGTACGCCTGGCGCGCCCGGGCCTGCGGCGACCGCACCCCGACGGAGGCCCGGGGCTGGCTGGAGGCGACGGAGGAGGGCCGGCGCACCTGGGAGGCGGCCAAGCCGCCCGGAGCCACCCTCGCCGATGTGCCGGACTGCGTGCTGGGCGCCCTCGCCGAACGCTTCCAGAACGCCGCGCACGAGGAGGGCCTGGTCCTCACCGGCCTGCCCGGCTATCTGTGGCAGATGCGTGCCGAGGAACGGGCCGCCGTCGACCGGCAGCTCGTGCAGGAGGGCGAGGAGGTGGAACGCCTCGAAGGTATGCTCAGGGACTTCCGCGCCGCCCGGAACCGCACCGTGACCCGGTTGCTGGCGTGGGGCGACGGACGTGACGACGCGGAGATAGCCCGCCTGGCCGCTGTGTCCCCGACCTGCGTCCGCGACTGGCGCGAGCGCCTGACGGCCGACCAGGACGCACCGGCTCCGCAACGGTGACCGGCGGCGCCTCGCAAACGCCCTGAAGAGCGCCGCCCCGACGGCATAAGCTCGCCGGCATGTCCCCGGCCAAGAAGCGTGCCCGCAGCTACGACCCCGCCCGGACCCGCGCCGCGGTCCTCGCCCAGTTTGGCCATGTCCGCACGGCCGTGCGCGGTCTCGGCCCGGAGCAGCTCGCGCTGCCCACCCGGCTCGGCGAGTGGACCGTACGCGACCTGGTCGCGCACATCGGCATGGCGCTCACCGCGATCCACCGGGCGCTCGCCCTGCCCGAGCCGCCGAAGGCGGACGCCACCCCGCTCGACTGGCCCTTCGCCACCGCGGCCAACGCCGCCGCCATCGACGAGTTCACCCGGAACACCGCCGCCGGACACCCCGACCCCGGCGCCTACCTCGCGGACATCGAGCAGTCCCTGCGCGCCGTGCTCGCGGAGCACTCCGGCGCCCGGATCCTCCGGACCACCGCCGGCGCGATGTCCCTGGACGACTACCTCGTCACCCGCGCCGTCGAACTCGTCGTGCACACCGACGACCTCGCCAACGCCGTACCGGGTCTGGAGATCCCGTACGACCGCCAGGCCCTGGCCGCCGCCACCCGGCTGCTCGCCGACGCCCTCGCCGTGAAGGCGCCCGGCGGCTCCACCGAGGTGCGGGTGCCGCCGTACGCCGTCGTGCAGTGCGTCGAGGGCCCGAGGCACACCCGCGGCACCCCGCCGAACGTCGTGGAGACCGGTCCGCTGACCTGGATCCGGCTCGCCACCGGCCGCCTGAGCTGGAAGGACGCCCTGGAAGGGGCCGAGGTGAGCGCGAGTGGGGAGCGGGCGGACATCGGCTCTCTGCTGCCGCTGATGTCGTAGCCGGGGGCGGCGGAACCGGTCGTACCGGCGGGCCGTCGAATCCCCATGAACCGGTACAAGCAGCGCATGATCCCGCCGGTCGCCGCCGCCCTCGCCGTCCTCACGGTGGCCTGCGGCACCGGAAAGGCGGACAGTGGTCCGGTGACCTCCCCGCAGCCGGTCACCGGCATCGACTGGCGCGTCGACGGCCTCACCGTCGGCGGTACGACCCGGCACGCGCCCGGCACAGCCCGCCTGCGCATCGACACGCACGGCACGGCGGAGGGAAAGGCGGCCGGCAACCTCGGCTGCAACCAGTTCAGCGCCCGCGCGACCGTGCACGGCGACCGGATCACCCTCGGTGACCTGCGCACGACCCGGATGGCCTGCGCCCCGGACCGCATGGACTTCGAGCGCGCCCTGGCCGGCGCGCTGACCACCGGCACGCTCGTCGCGAAGACCGACGACGGGAGGCTCACGCTCACCGACGGCAACGGTGACATCGTCCACCTCAGCCGTAACGCCTCCGGATGATGTGCGACACCTCACTCGTGCATACGGCAAAGACGCCCGCGACCGCCCCCCGGTGGCCTCCGAGCAACACTCCTGAAGCCGACCGCACCTCGCTGACCTGCGTGAATGTAGAAAGTGACAAGATGATCCACAGAGCCTGATCCGTTACAGGCGCGTATCCCCAATTCGGACCAGTGGTCGACCTCGCCTACACTCGGAGCCGTGCCACGTGGTGACGGTCGACTCAATCACGATCTGCTTCCCGGCGAGAAGGGCCCCCAGGACGCTTGCGGCGTCTTCGGCGTCTGGGCTCCGGGTGAAGAGGTCGCAAAGCTCACGTACTTCGGGCTCTACGCCCTCCAGCACCGGGGTCAGGAATCCGCGGGAATCGCGGTCAGCAACGGCTCCCAGATCCTCGTCTTCAAGGACATGGGCCTGGTCTCCCAGGTCTTCGACGAAACCTCGCTCGGTTCGCTCCAGGGTCATATCGCGGTCGGACACGCCCGCTACTCGACCACCGGCGCCTCCGTGTGGGAGAACGCCCAGCCGACGTTCCGCGCCACCGCGCACGGCTCCATCGCGCTCGGCCACAACGGCAACCTGGTCAACACGGCGCAGCTCGCCGAGATGGTCGCCGAGCTGCCCAATGACAACAACAGCCGCTCCACCCGGGTCGCGGCCACCAACGACACCGATCTGCTGACGGCCCTGCTGGCCGCCCAGGTCGACGAGGACGGCAAGCCGCTGACCATCGAGGAGGCCGCGCACGCGGTGCTCCCGAAGGTGCGGGGCGCCTTCTCGCTCGTCTTCATGGACGAGCACACCCTCTACGCCGGCCGTGACCCGCAGGGCATCCGCCCGCTCGTCCTCGGCCGCCTGGAGCGCGGCTGGGTGGTCGCCTCCGAGACCGCCGCTCTCGACATCACCGGCGCGAGTTTCGTGCGGGAGATCGAGCCGGGCGAGTTCGTCGCCATCGACGAGAACGGCCTGCGCAGCTCGCGATTCGCGGAAGCAAAACCCAAGGGCTGTGTCTTCGAGTACGTCTACCTGGCCCGCCCGGACACCGACATCGCCGGCCGGAACGTATACCTGTCCCGCGTGGAGATGGGCCGCCGGCTCGCCGCGGAAGCCCCGGTCGAGGCCGACCTGGTCATAGCCACTCCGGAGTCCGGCACCCCGGCCGCCATCGGCTACGCGGAGGCCTCCGGCATCCCCTTCGGCGCGGGTCTCGTGAAGAACGCGTACGTCGGCCGGACCTTCATCCAGCCCTCGCAGACCATCCGCCAGCTGGGCATCCGCCTGAAGCTGAACCCGCTGAAGGAAGTCATCAAGGGCAAGCGCCTGGTCGTCGTCGACGACTCGATCGTGCGCGGCAACACCCAGCGGGCCCTGGTGCGCATGCTCCGCGAGGCCGGCGCCGCCGAGGTCCACATCCGGATCTCCTCGCCGCCCGTGAAGTGGCCCTGCTTCTTCGGCATCGACTTCGCCACGCGCGCGGAGCTGATCGCCAACGGTATGACGATCGAGGAGATCGGCACGTCGCTCGGCGCCGACTCGCTCGCGTACATCTCCATCGACGGCATGATCGAGGCGACCACCATCGCCAAGCCGAACCTGTGCCGCGCCTGCTTCGACGGCGAGTACCCGATGGAGCTGCCGGACCCCGAGCTGCTCGGCAAGCAGCTGCTGGAGACCGAGCTGGCCGCCGGGCCCGCCGCCACGGCCGCGGCCGACGCGATCCGTCGCCCGTAAGCCCCGTAGAAACCAACCCGAAAGATCCCAGGCAATGTCTGCTGTGTCTGATCAGTCGCCTTCGGCGGCGGGCCGTTCCACCGGTGCTTCCTACGCGGCTGCCGGAGTCGACATCGAGGCGGGCGACCGCGCGGTCGAGCTGATGAAGGAGTGGGTGAAGAAGACCCGGCGCCCCGAGGTCCTCGGTGGCCTCGGCGGCTTCGCCGGCCTCTTCGACGCCTCCGCCCTCAAGCGCTACGAGCGCCCGCTGCTCGCCTCCGCCACGGACGGCGTCGGCACGAAGGTGGACGTCGCGCGCCGCATGGGCGTCTACGACACCATCGGCCACGACCTGGTCGCCATGGTCATGGACGACATCGTGGTGTGCGGTGCCGAGCCGCTGTTCATGACGGACTACATCTGCGTCGGCAAGGTCCACCCCGAGCGCGTCGCGGCCGTCGTGAAGGGCATCGCGGAGGGCTGTGTGCTCGCCGGATGCGCCCTGGTGGGCGGCGAGACGGCCGAACACCCGGGTCTGCTGGGCGAGGACGACTTCGACGTCGCCGGCGCCGGTACGGGCGTCGTGGAGGCCGACCGGCTGCTCGGCGCTGATCGCATCCGTAAGGGTGACGCGGTGATCGCCATGGCGTCCTCCGGGCTTCACTCGAACGGGTACTCCCTGGTCCGCCACGTCCTGCTGGACCGCGCCGGCCTGGCCCTGGAGGCGGAGGTCGCCGACCTCGGCCGCACCCTCGGCGAGGAGCTGCTGGAGCCCACGAAGATCTACTCGCTGGACTGCCTGGCGCTGACGCGCACCGCGGACGTGCACGCGTTCTCGCACATCACCGGCGGCGGCCTCGCGGCCAACCTGGCCCGTGTGATCCCGGACCACCTGCACGCCACCGTCGACCGCTCCACCTGGACCCCGGGCGCGATCTTCGACCTGGTCGGGAAGACCGGGAACGTCGAGCGCCTGGAGCTGGAGAAGACCCTGAACATGGGCGTCGGCATGATCGCGATCGTCCCGCAGGAGTCCGCCGATGTGACCCTCGCGACTCTGGCCGACCGCGGGGTCGAGGCCTGGGTGGCCGGCGAGATCACCGAGCGCACCGAGCAGGCGACCGGCGCCGAGCTGGTCGGGGACTACGCGGCCTGATCCGGCGGGCGGTGACCGTGCGGACAGCACAGAAACCGGTCGGTGGCTCTGCCACCGACCGGACTGGTCACTGCAAGGTCAAGCGCCGCGACGGTGCTGTTGGTGAGGATCCTTGTCGTCCTCTTCCTCGTCGTCGTCCTCGTAGAGGTCGGCATAACGAGAGTAGAGATCGTCCTCGTCGTTCTCATCGTCCTCGAACGGCTCGCCGTTCGGCGGCTGGCTCGAAGTCGATGCGCCCAGTTCACTGGCCAGACGTGACAGGTCAGTCCCACCGCTGTTGTACTTCAGCTGGCGGGCGACCTTTGTCTGCTTGGCCTTGGCCCGGCCGCGCCCCATGGCTCGACCCCCTCGGTGACAGGGGCTCAACGGCCCCAGAGTCTGACACGCGTTCATGATCTGGAACGGACTCTCCGTGGAGAGGCCGGTCCGTAGGGCTTCCACGGTACCTGAGCCCGCGCCCATACGGTACGTCGCCCGCAGCACGCGCGTGTGCCCAGAACCTTCGAGGCGCCCTGTCCTCGCTGGTCAGTGGCGATTTTAACCACTTATCGGGGAACGACCCGCCGGTGGAAGTGAGAGTTCTCTCTAAGTTCCCGCCGACGGGTACCGCTCATGTGTACGACCGAGTCAGTGTGCGGTGTGTCCCGCGCGGGCCTCGGCCATCCGCTGCTCGGCGATCCGGTCGGCCGCGGCAGCCGGCGGAATCCCGTCTTCCTTCGCACGTGCGAATATGGCCAGCGTGGTGTCGAAGATCCTCGCCGCCTTCGCCCTGCACCGGTCGAAGTCGAACCCGTGCAGCTCGTCGGCCACCTGGATGACCCCGCCCGCGTTCACCACGTAGTCCGGCGCGTAGAGGATCCCGCGGTCGGCGAGGTCCTTCTCCACGCCCGGGTGCGCGAGCTGGTTGTTGGCCGCGCCGCACACCACCTTGGCGGTGAGCACCGGGACGGAGTCGTCGTTCAGGGCACCGCCGAGCGCGCAGGGGGCGTAGATGTCCAGCCCCTCCACGCGGATCAGCGCCTCGGTGTCGGCGACCGCCGTCACCCCCTCGGGGTGCCGGCCGAGGATCCGCTCGACGACGTCCGCGCGCACGTCGGTCACGACGACCTCGGCGCCCTCGTCGCGCAGGTGCTTCACCAGGTGGTGGCCGACCTTGCCGACACCGGCGACACCCACCTTGCGGCCGCGCAGCGAGGGGTCGCCCCACAGGTGCTGGGCGGAGGCGCGCATGCCCTGGTAGACGCCGAAGGCGGTGAGCACGGAGGAGTCGCCGGCGCCGCCGTTCTCCGGGGAGCGGCCGGTGGTCCAGCGGCACTCGCGGGCCACGACGTCCATGTCGGCGACGTAGGTGCCGACGTCGCACGCGGTGACGTAGCGCCCGCCGAGCGAGGCGACCATACGGCCGTAGGCGAGCAGCAGTTCCTCGGTCTTGTCGCGCTCCGGGTCGCCGATGATCACGGCCTTGCCACCGCCGTGGTCGAGGCCGGCCATGGCGTTCTTGTACGACATGCCGCGCGCGAGGTTGAGCGCGTCGGCCACGGCCTCGGCCTCGGTCGCGTACGGGTAGAAGCGCGTTCCGCCGAGGGCCGGGCCCAGGGCGGTGGAGTGGATGGCGATCACGGCCTTGAGGCCGCTGGCGCGGTCCTGGCAGAGCACGACCTGCTCATGGCCGCCCTGGTCCGAGTGGAACAGGGAGTGCAGGACATCAGCAGACGCGCCGGTTACGTCGGTCACTGTGGTGACTCCTGTGTACATAGCGGCGAGTGGGGTTCAGCACCCGTGCGGGTGGCGGGTGGCTGTGGCATGAGCGTAGAGCCTCGGCCCGACCACCATCCGCGCAGTGTTCAGGATCACTCTCGCGCGCCTCTCGCGCACGCATGTACGTGGGACGATTTGCAGTGGTTTTGCAGCGGTTTTCGAGCTGGATCCGATGGGGAGGGAGCAGGCGTGCCGAAGGTGTCCTCCGTGGTCGTCCCCTATGCCGCGTACCTGCGCGTGTACGAGCCGCTGGGCGCCTTCCCGGAGCCGGAGCGCAGCCACTGGGCGCGCTACGCACGCCGCTGCGACCGCCCCTCCTACCAGGACGAACTGCGCCGCTCGCTGGCCGACTTGCTGCCCACCCCGCCGGTGGCGGTGCCGGTGCACGAGAGCAGCGACGCCTTCGTGACGGAGGTCGACGGTGTGGTCTGCGTGTGCCCCTGGCGGACCCGGCTGCGTGGCTGGCTGGCGCTCGAGGAGCTGGCGGACGAGCTGCCCGCGCCGGTGCTGGACGCGGTCCTGCCGCCCGTCGTACGCCGCCAGGCGGCCCAGGACTACGAGCGCTGGCTCGCCCGCAACCCCGACGCCCGCCCGTGGATCCGCACGGCGACCTGGCAGGTGCCGCTGAACTGGTTCGTGCTGGTCTCCGACGAGGAGCGGCGCCACGAGAAGGGCACCGCCGAGGTGCCCCCGCTGCTGCGCTACCGCACGCCCATGGTGCAGGCCCGGCGCCGGGTGGCGCGGGCGCTGCGCACGCTGAAGGACACCGTCGAGGAGGGCCCGCTGATCGACGGCCTGGTGGACGTCGGCCGCTGGCTGGAGGAGTTCCACCCGCGCTCGCTGGTGGAGCTGGACTACGGCGGTCTGGTGCACGTCCTGCCGGCCGGCGACCTGGAAGGCGACCACTCGGCGGCGGACGTGGCCGACGGGATCGAGGCACTGCGCCGCGGCGACGGGGCGGCGGCGGGAGAGGCGTACGGGCGGCTCGTGGAGCGCTGGCGGTCGGTACGGGACCGGCGCTCGGCGAACTGAGCGGCGCCGGGGTAGCGGACCGAGTGACGCACGTCACGATCCAAAACGCCGCCGAACGGCATACGGTCTACCGCACTTGACCATCTGACGGGGCGTTGGTCCCGATCCGGTCTTTTGTGTCAAGGATGGCTGAAGCGTGACGGACCGCACGTACAGGGCCCTTGCGTCGCTTGCCCCTCCTCATGCCAAAATAGGACAAGGAGTCCGGGGAGGACTCCGTCCGTCCAACTGTGCTCCGTTCTGGGCGGAATCTCGGTATTGCGCGCTTTGGGGGGTCTCGTGACTCCCGATCGCCACTGTGACTGATCGTCACAGTGGCGTGACTGTCCGCTATGGCATGGTCCATCGGCTTCCGTCGGTGATGAACACCTGGGAGGGCAATTCCATCGGTTTGGCCGACGCGGCTGGACAGATGGTGTAGTTGTAGTGCCGAGGACAAGCCGTTCGTCCTATAACCGACTCGACTCGCGTCCGCCATTTCGGGCAACGCGGGTCAAGGTGCAGAATTTAGAGGAAAGAACCGAGAAGGTTCGGTTCTCCCGAGGAGGCCGCTCATGACCGCTCGCACCCCTGATGCCGAGCCGCTGCTGACCCCGGCTGAGGTCGCCACCATGTTCCGCGTCGACCCCAAGACGGTCACGCGGTGGGCGAAGGCCGGCAAGCTCACGTCCATCCGCACGCTCGGCGGGCACCGCCGCTACCGCGAGGCCGAGGTCCGCGCTCTGCTCGCGGGCATCCCGCAGCAGCGCAGCGAGGCCTGAACAACCGCATAGCCGGGCAGAACGGCAGGTCCCCCAACTCGCCGAGACGTCCGACCCCTAGCTCCAAGCGACGCGGGACCTGCCCCAACAGGCCTCACGCCCAAGCCGAAGAGAACGTTGTTGGCAGCGACACAGGGTGCGTCGTAGATCGCGCTGGACTCCGCCGGGTCCAGCGCGATCTTTTTTGTGCGCTGGTCGGGGGTTGGGGGTGGGGCTGTGAGCGGGCTTGTCGGAGTCTGGGGAGGGCTGTCGGAACCGCTGTGTGAGGCCTCTGGAGTGGGTGCAATTGCACATATTAAATTGACCAGTTGTAGGCCGGGGGTAAGTTCACCCCTTTCAAAAACTCATGCGGTGACTCCCGTCACATGCCGGGATAGTTGTTGCCGGGGGCATGTGTGCGCTAATGGAGCGACATGTTCCAGCGTCCCACGCGTGGTGGGCAGTTGGGGCAGCCGCTGGTCACGCGCTGCAGGGACTTTCGCCCTCGAGGCCCTCGAGTCCCGCTAGATCCTCGACGCTCTCGTCCCCCGCCTCCGGGGCCCGCGTTCCGGCGTCCATCGCCAGCCGCAGGAGGTGGTGACAGACGGGGCAGTGGCGGGTGAGGTGCCGGTAGGACGAGGCGGCCGACAGATGCGCCCTCAGCAGCGCGCGCGTCTCGTGCCTGGCCGATGCCGCCATACGCCACCTCCGGGGCCGCAGAGGGAAGCAGGCCCTGCCTTCTGGGTACCGAGGGAATGTGACGCCGTCAAGACCGCGGGCGCCGGCGGCTCCCCACAACGCCACGTGGCGCCCTGCGCTGCGCCGGAAAACAAGAAGGGCCCGCGTCCGGTCTCGGATGCGGGCTCTTCTGCGGTGCGGTCCTGGCGGGCAAGCCGAAGGGCCCGCATCCAGTCTTGGATGCGGGCCCTTCTTCGATGCGGTCCTGACGGGATTTGAACCCGCGGCCTCCACCTTGACAGGGTGGCGAGCACTCCAAACTGCTCCACAGGACCAGGCTTCGCGGCGCTTGGCTTGCTGCGTTGCGCTGCGAGAACAGACTGTACAGGAGGTGGGGCCGCCTGGTCGAACTCACCCCCTGTGCACGGACGATTACGGTGCGGCCGCGTCGATCGCCTTCACGATCCGCTTGTCGGAGATGGGGTATGCGGTGCCGAGGGCGTGGGCGAAATAGCTGACCCTCAGCTCCTCCAGCATCCAGCGGATGTCCAGGACGGCCTGCGGGACCGGGCGGCCCTTGGGGAGCTGCTCCAGGAGCCAGGCGTACTCGTCCTGCATCTCGTGGACCTTGTCCATGCGGGTGGTGTCCCGCTGGACGTTCGTCGGCATCTGCTGCAGGCGCCGGTCCGCGGCCACCAGGTAGCGCATGAGGTCGGGCAGGCGGCGTATGCCGGCCCACGTCACGAAGCCGGGCTTCACGAGCGCGTCCAGCTGCCCCCGCACGTCCGTGAGGTTCGCCAGCAGCGCCGGGCTCTGCACGGCCTTCAGACGGCGCTCACAGGCCTGCCAGGCCGCGAGCACCTGCTGCACCTGGGCGACCGTACGCACCGTCGTGTCCACGATCTCCGCGCGCACCTTGTCGTACAGCTTCCGGTACGACTCCTCGTCCCACACCGGCCCGCCGAAGTCCGCGATCAGCTTGTCCGCCGCGGCCATCGCGCAGTCGTCGAACAGGGCCTGGATGGAGCCGTGCGGGTTCGCGGACAGGGCGAGCTTCTGGGCGTTCGTCAGCTTCTCCGAGGCGAACTTCGCCGGGTTCACCGGGATGTTCCGAAGGATCAGGCGGCGGGTGCCCTTCCACATGGCTTCCGCCTGCTCGGCCTCCGTGTCGAAGAGCCGTACCGAGACCGTGTCGCCGTCGTCCACCAGCGCCGGGTACGCCTTCACCGGCTGGCCGGCCCGGCGGGTCTCGAAGATCCGGGTGAGCGTGCCGATCGTCCAGTCGGTCAGGCCCCTGCGCTCCAGGGACTCGCCGCCCTCGCGGGAAGCGGTGGCCGCTGCCGCCTGGGAGAGGGCCTTCCTCGCCTTCGGCTTCAGCTGGAGCTTCAGCGCCTCCAGGTCCTTGTCCTCGGCCAGCTTCCGGCGCCGTTCGTCCACGATCCGGAAGGTGATCCTGAGGTGCTCCGGGACCTTCGACCAGTCGAAGTCCTCCGCCTCGAAGGGCACGCCGACCATGCGCTTCAGCTCGCGCGCCATCGTCACCGCCAGCGGCTCCTGGAGGGGCACCGCCTTCTCCAGGAACGCCTTGGCGTAGTTCGGCGCGGGCACGTAGTTGCGGCGGATCGGCTTCGGCAGGGAGCGGATCAGCTCCGTCACGACCTCCTCGCGCAGGCCCGGGATCTGCCAGTCGAAGCCCTCGTCCGTGACCTGGTTGAGGACCTGGAGCGGAATGTGGACCGTCACACCGTCCGCGTCCGCGCCCGGCTCGAACTGGTACGTCACCCGGAACTTGAGCCGCCCCTGGTGCCAGCTGTCCGGATAGTCGGCCTTGGTGACCGCCTCCGCCGACTCCCGGATGAGCATCTCCCGCTCGAAGTCCAGGAAGTCCTGCTGCTCGTGCCGCTTGTGCTTCCACCAGGAGTCGAAGTGGGCGCCCGACACCACGTGTTCGGGCACGCGCTGGTCGTAGAAGTCGAAGAGCGTGTCGTCGTCGACCACGATGTCCCGCCGCCGCGCCCGGTTCTCCAGCTCCTCGACCTCGCTGAGGAGCTTGCGGTTGTCGGCGAAGAACTTGTGGTGCGTGCGCCAGTCGCCCTCGACCAGCGCGTTGCGGATGAACAGCTCGCGACTCGTCTCCGGGTCGATGCGGCCGTAGTTCACCTTGCGCTGGGCGACGATCGGGACGCCGTACAGCGTGACCTTCTCGTACGCCATCACGGCTGCCTGGTCCTTCTCCCAGTGCGGTTCGCTGTACGTCCGCTTCAGGAGGTGCTCGGCGAGCGGCTCGACCCACTCGGGCTCGATCCTGGCGTTGACCCGCGCCCAGAGCCTGGACGTCTCCACCAGCTCGGCGGACATCACGAACTTCGGCTGCTTCTTGAACAGCGCAGAGCCGGGGAAGATCGCGAACTTGGCGTTGCGGGCGCCCAGGTACTCGTTCTTGTTGCCGTCCTTCACGTCCTTCATCCCGACGTGGGAGAGGAGACCGGCGAGGAGGGAGACGTGGATCCGGTCGTCGGGGGCGTCGGTGCCCGCCGCGGGGTCCGTGATGTGCATGCCCATCTGCTTGGCGACCGTGCGCAGCTGGGTGTAGATGTCCTGCCATTCGCGGATGCGCAGGAAGTTCAGGTACTCCTGCTTGCACATGCGCCGGAAGGAGCTGGAGCCGCGCTCCTTCTGCTGCTCGCGGACGTACCGCCACAGGTTCAGATAGGCGAGGAAGTCGCTGGTCTCGTCCTTGAACCGGGCGTGCTGCTGGTCGGCCTGGGTCTGCTTGTCGGCCGGGCGCTCGCGCGGGTCCTGGATGGACAGCGCGGCCGCGATGACCATGACCTCGCGGACACAGTCGTTCCGGTCGGCCTCCAGGACCATCCGGGCCAGGCGCGGGTCGACGGGCAGCTGGGCCAGCTTGCGGCCGGTGTCGGTGAGCCGCTTGCGGACGTCCTTCTGCGTGGGGTCCAGCGCGCCCAGCTCCTGCAGCAGCTGCACACCGTCGCGGATGTTGCGGTGGTCCGGCGGGTCGATGAAGGGGAACTTCTCGATGTCGCCGAGGCCGGCGGCGGTCATCTGCAGGATGACGGAGGCGAGGTTCGTACGGAGGACCTCCGCGTCCGTGAACTCCGGGCGGGCGAGGAAGTCGTCCTCGCTGTAGAGCCGGATGCAGATGCCGTCGGACGTACGGCCGCAGCGGCCCTTGCGCTGGTTGGCGCTGGCCTGCGAGACCGGCTCGATCGGCAGTCGCTGGACCTTGGTGCGGTGGCTGTAGCGGCTGATCCGGGCGAAGCCGGGGTCGATGACGTACTTGATGCCGGGGACGGTCAGGGAGGTCTCGGCGACGTTCGTCGCGAGAACGATCCTGCGCCCGGTGTGCGGCTGGAAGACCCGGTGCTGCTCGGCGTGCGACAGCCGGGCGTAGAGGGGAAGGATCTCGGTGAATCTGTACTTCTTCTTCTCCAGCGCGTCCGCCGTGTCCCGGATCTCGCGCTCGCCGGAGAGGAAGACGAGGATGTCGCCCCGGCCCTCGGCCATCAGCTCCTCGACGGCGTCCGTGATCGCGGTGATCTGGTCGCGGTCGGCGTCCTCGGAGTCCTCCTCCAGGAGGGGCCGGTAGCGCACCTCCACGGGGTACGTCCGCCCGCTGACCTCGATGATCGGCGCGTCGCCGAAGTGCCGCGAGAAACGCTCGGGATCGATGGTGGCGGAGGTGATGACGACCTTCAGATCCGGCCGCTTCGGCAGCAGCTGCGCCAGATACCCGAGCAGGAAGTCGATGTTGAGGGACCGTTCGTGGGCCTCGTCGATGATGATCGTGTCGTAGGCGCGCAGCTCGCGGTCGGTCTGGATCTCGGCGAGCAGGATGCCGTCCGTCATCAGCTTGATGAAGGTGGCGTCCGGATTCACCTGGTCGGTGAAGCGGACCTTCCAGCCGACGGTCTCGCCGAGCGGAGTCCGCAGCTCCTCGGCCACCCGCTCGGCGACGGTGCGCGCGGCGATACGGCGGGGCTGGGTGTGCCCGATCATGCCGCGCACGCCCCGGCCCAGCTCCACACAGATCTTCGGGATCTGGGTGGTCTTACCGGAACCGGTCTCACCGGCGACGATGACGACTTGGTGATCGCGGATGGCGGCCGCGATCTCGTCCTTCTTCTGGCTGACGGGCAGCTGCTCGGGGTACGTGACGGCGGGCACGCGGGCACGCCGTTCACCGATCCGTGCCTCGGCCTTGCCGACCTCCGCCTCGATCTCGGCGAGGACGGCGGCGCGGGCCTCGGGCTTACGGATCTTGCGCGCGCCCTCGAGCCGCCGCCCGAGCCGGTGCGCGTCACGCAGCGACAGCTCGGTCAGACGGGGGGCGAGGGTGCCGAGGGCGGGATGCGTAGACATACGCGGTCCAGGATCTCACCCCGGCCGAAAATCACGCGAATGAATTGCTCGGGGGTTCAGGGGAGCGCCCAGAAGGGGCGCGGGACCCTAGCCGGCGCGCTGGGCCGGCGGTGCGGCGGCCGGCGGCGTCGAGGCCGGCGGCGTCGAGGCCGACGCAGCACCTTGCTGTGCCAGAGCGAGCGACTTCGCGGTGTTGGAGATGGCCTTGATCCCCAGGTAGGCGGTGGTCATGCTGCTCACGGCGGTGAACGCGGCGGTCAGGATGCCGACGATCACCGACTTGTCCCCGCCGAGCCGCCACACGCCGACGATCGCGACCACGACGATCGCGAGATTGCTGGCGACGACCGCGAGCAGCCCGTACCGCGCCCGCGTCCTCTCCAGCTGGGTGTCCGCCGTCATGGCGACGACCTGGTCCTGGTTCATCTCCCCGGCCCCCCGCTCAGCAGCTGAGCGATCCGCGCGTCCACCTGCACCCGGTCGTATCCACGCCGGACGATGTCGAAGACGGGTGGCGCCCCGGGCGCCGAACCCGTGGTCAGGCTGGCCAGAAAGGCGTCCACCTGGGCGCGGTCGTAGCCACGACTGGCGATGTCGAACCCCTTGAAAACCAGGATGTCCTGGCGCTCCGGGAAGCCCTGGAAGTCGTCTGCCACCGTATGTCCCCCTACGACGAAGGCCCCGTTCGACGAACGGGGCCTTCTGGCTGTGGCTGGGGCCGGGGTCGAACCGGCGACCTTCCGCTTTTCAGGCGGACGCTCGTACCAACTGAGCTACCCAGCCACGGTGTTTCACGTGAAACACCAGCGGTCCTGACGGGATTTGAACCCGCGGCCTCCACCTTGACAGGGTGGCGAGCACTCCAAACTGCTCCACAGGACCAAGCTTGTGCGTGCAACAGTGTCGCACACGGTTTTGCGTGCCCCCAACGGGATTCGAACCCGTGCTACCGCCTTGAAAGGGCGGCGTCCTAGGCCGCTAGACGATGAGGGCTATCGGCCCGCCTGGGCGCTTCTCAGCGCGTCGGGGACGTGAGAAGCATATGGGATGCCGAGGGCTATCGCCAAAACGGTTTACGGCGAGGGGGCGGAGGAGGTCACCGATCCGGACGGGGCCGGCCGGGGGCCGGGCTTGACCGGGGTGGCCAGATGGCGGCTGACCTCGGCCGTCGTCTCGCCCAGCCCGCCCAGCTTGATCGCGTCCCAGGCCTGCAGACGGCGGCTGTCCCGGTCGAAGTAGAGGATCGAGGCCTCGATCGGGGCGGGGTACTTGCCCTCCACGGCCCGCAGCCCGCTGCCGCCCGTGGAGCCCTCCATCCGCAGCCGGGTGCCGTAGGGCAGCATCTCGTCCCCCTCGTGGTGCAAGTGGCCGCACAGCACCAGCGGCACCTCGCCGTCCGTCTCGCGGGCGGCGGCGGGCTCGTGGGCGACGGCGACGTCGACCGCGGTGCGCCGGGCCCTCTGGTCGCGCAGGGCGCTGGCCAGCCGGTCGCCGGCCAGCTGCTCGGCCGCGTTGCCGCCGGGCACCGCCGAGCGGTCCGGGGTGAACTGCGGATCGCCCATGCCCGCGAAGCGCAGGCCGGCGACCGTCTGTGCCCGCCCGCCGTCCAGGACGCGCACGTTCTTCATCCGCTCCAGATAGCGCTGGGTGATCATCGAGTCGTGGTTGCCCCGCACCCAGACGTACGGCACATCCAGGTCCCTGATCGGGTCCAGGAAACCGTTCTCGGCCGCTATGCCGTGGTCCATGGTGTCGCCCGAGTCCACGATCACGTTCACCTTGTACTGCTCCACCAGCGAGGCGATGATCTTCCAGCTCGCCGGGTTGAGGTGGATGTCCGACACGTGCAGGACCCGGATGGTGGAGGGGTCCGGCTGGTAGGCGGGGAGCGTGGAGGTGACGTCGTAGAGCTTCGTCACATTCGTCACCAGGCGGGCCAGCTCCTTCTGGTAGACGTCGAACTCGGTGACGATGCTGCGCGCGTTGCCGACCACGGAGGGCGCCGAGGACAGCAGCCCCGAGTACTTCGGCTCCAGCACCGACTTCGGGTTCCAGGTGGCGTACGCCGACGCGCCCGAGGCGGCGAGCAGCGCCAGGGCCAGTCCGCCGGCCGCGAGGGCCCGGCGCGGGCGGCGGTAGACGGCGAGGCCGAGGGTGGCGGCGCCGGCGGCGACGGCGACACAGGAGCGTACGGCCAGGTCCAGGGTGCCGTGCTCGACGTCCTGGGCGACCTCCTCCTGCAGGCCGGAGAGTCGCTCGGGATGGTCGACCAGGGCCTGGGAACGCAGCGGGTCGAGCTGGTCGACGTTGACGTCCAGCCGGACCGGGGCCACGTGGCTGTCCAGGGTGAGCGTACCCAGCGGCGAGATGTTGATCTTCGTGCCGCCGGAGAGGGACGGGCGCAGCGCCATCGTGGTGTTCATCGGGCCGACGGGGGCCCGTACGCTCCCGACGATCAGCAGGCCCAGCCAGGCCCCGACGAGCACGACGGCCGTGAGCCCGAGCGCGCTCAGCCAGGGGCGCTCCGGGTTGCCGGCCGGTCCGGGGGCGGTGAGCGTGCGGATGCTCCGGCGGGCCGGGGACAGGCGTACGCGGTTCGTCAGCGTGCGGAGGGCTGCGACGGGGACGCGGACCATTGGTCCCGTATGCCCATGTCCGGGCATGGGTATGCGGCGCCGCGCCGCTCTCGTACGAAGCTCCCGTACCGGACAATGACCCTGTGCTGGAGATGACGCGCGAGGAGTTCGAGGAACTGGTCGCCGAGGCGCTCGACCGGATCCCGCCGGAGCTGACGCGGCTGATGGACAACGTGGCGGTGTTCGTCGAGGACGAGCCGTCGGCGGACGATCCCGAGCTGCTCGGGCTGTACGAGGGGACCCCGCTGACCGATCGCGGCGAGTGGTACGCGGGTGTGCTGCCCGACCGGATCACGATCTACCGGGGACCGACGCTGAGGATGTGCGCGTCACGGGAGGACGCGATCGCGGAGACCGAGGTGACGGTGGTGCACGAGATCGCCCATCACTTCGGTATCGACGACGCGCGGCTGCACGCGCTCGGGTACGGCTGAGTCCCGATGCGCACGGGGCGCGTGTCCTCTTGCGGGCGGCGGGAGTTGGGGAGGTTGACTCCTTTCCTTGCCCCGGAGGTGGCCGCTGTGCGCCCCTTGTACGTACCCTCCCGGCTCGCCGTCACCATGCTGGCCGTCGCCGCCGCGGCCGGCTGTGTGAACGTGGGCGACGACGCCGGCCGGGCCCGGCCCTCGCACTCGGCGGGCCGGCACGGCGGTGAGGCGCCGGACGGCGGCCCGGCGGTCGGCGCCGGCGGCCTACCGCGAGGGGGCGAGGCGGGTGACGGCAAGCACGGCAACGGCGGCAGGACGAAGCCCGGGGACTCGCCCAGTGCCTCGGCCACCCCCTCCGGCGCGGGCAGCGCGTCCGCGACCCCGCCGCGGCCCGGCAGGCCCGGTGGGCCGGGGGCGACCGCGGGGCCCGGGAACCCGGTGCCGACCAAGGCCCCGCCGACCCCGCCGGCCACCTCCGCCCCGCCCCAGCCCCCGGCTTCCACCCCGCCTCCGGCCACCTCCGAGCCCCCGTCGGCCGAGCCGTCCTCCTCGGCGCACGAGGGGCCCGGTCCGCAGCTGGTCCAGCGTGAGCCGGCCCCCACCGCGGGCGTACCGGTGTGAGCACCTGATCCCCAGCCGACCTGCGACTTCGAGGCTCGGTTTGCCTTCAGGGGTGGTGGGTGCGTATGGTGGTAGATCGTTTGATCCCATTTGCCCGGCGCCACCACAGAGCGCGCCGTGTGGCGCGTACTCTCCTTTGCCGTGGCGGACCGCATCGAGGCGGTCGTGAGCGAATCACGGAGTTGACGGGCGCGTGCCGACGAGACTCCGGAAGGTTTCGCATTCGCATGTCCGTGTCCAGTACTGACCAGTTCGTCGTGTCCGAGAACGAGTTCAACGAGCTGAACCAGCTCGACAGCGAACTCACCGACGTGGCGACCGAGGTCACCGAGGCCCCCGAGGCCGCTGACACCACCCCCCAGACCACCTTCGCCGACCTCGGCCTCCCCGAGGGCATCGTGCGCAAGCTCGCGCAGAACGGCGTGACGACCCCCTTCCCGATCCAGGCCGCGACCATCCCGGACGCCCTGGTCGGCAAGGACATCCTCGGCCGTGGCCGCACCGGCTCCGGCAAGACCCTCTCCTTCGGTCTGCCGACCCTGGCCACGCTGGCCGGCGGCCGCACCCAGAAGCACAAGCCCCGCGCGGTCATCCTCACCCCGACCCGCGAGCTGGCCATGCAGGTCGCCGACGCCCTCCAGCCGTACGGCGACGTCCTCGGCCTGAAGATGAAGGTCGTCTGCGGCGGCACCTCGATGGGCAACCAGATCTACGCCCTGGAGCGCGGCGTCGACATCCTGGTCGCCACCCCGGGCCGCCTGCGCGACATCATCAACCGCGGCGCCTGCTCGCTCGACGACGTGCAGATCGCCGTCCTGGACGAGGCGGACCAGATGTCCGACCTGGGCTTCCTGCCCGAGGTCACCGAGCTGCTCGACCAGGTCCCGGCCGGCGGCCAGCGCATGCTCTTCTCCGCCACGATGGAGAACGAGATCCAGACCCTCGTCGACCGCTACCTGAACAGCCCCGTCTCCCACGAGGTGGACGCGGCCCAGGGCGCGGTGACGACCATGTCCCACCACATCCTCATCGTGAAGCCCAAGGACAAGGCGCCGGTCACCGCCGCGATCGCCTCCCGCAAGGGCCGCACGATCATCTTCGTCCGCACCCAGCTGGGCGCCGACCGCGTCGCCGAGCAGCTGCGTGAGGCGGGCGTGAAGGCCGACGCGCTGCACGGCGGCATGACCCAGGGCGCCCGCACCCGCACCCTGGCCGACTTCAAGGACGGCTACGTCAACGTCCTGGTCGCCACCGACGTCGCCGCCCGCGGCATCCACGTCGACGGCATCGACCTGGTCCTGAACGTGGACCCGGCCGGCGACCACAAGGACTACCTGCACCGGGCCGGCCGTACCGCGCGCGCGGGCCGCACCGGCACGGTCGTCTCCCTGTCCCTGCCGCACCAGCGGCGCCAGATCTTCCGCCTGATGGAGGACGCCGGCGTGGACGCCGCGCGCCACATCATCCAGGGCGCCGGCACCTTCGACCCGGAGGTCGCCGAGATCACCGGCGCCCGCTCCATGACCGAGGTCCAGGCCGAGTCCGCGAACAACGCCGCCCAGCAGGCCGAGCGCGAGGTCGCCCAGCTCACCAAGCAGCTGGAGCGCGCCCAGCGCCGCGCGGCCGAGCTGCGCGAGGAGTCCGACCGGCTGGTCGCCCGGGTCGCCCGCGAGCGCGGCGAGGACCCCGAGGCCGCGGTGGCCGAGGCCCAGGCGACGGCTGCGGAGGAGCTGGCGGTCGCCGAGGTCGCCGTCGCCGCCGAGCAGCAGGCCGAGCGCGAGGAGCGCCCGGCGGCTTCGGCGCCGTACGAGCGCCGGGAGCGGCGCGGCTACGACCGGGACCGTGGCGAGCGTGGTTTCGACCGGGACCGTGGTGAGCGCGGTGAGCGGGGTGAGCGCGGCTTCGAGCGCCGTGACGACCGTCGTCCGTTCGACCGTGACCGGGACCGTGACCGTGGCGGCCGTTCCTTCGAGCGCCGTGACGACCGCCGTGACGACCGTGGCGGCTTCGAGCGCCGTGACGACCGCCGTGACGACCGTGGTGGCCGTGGCTTCGAGCGTCGCGACGACCGTCGTCCGTTCGACCGTGACCGGGACCGTGACCGTGGCGGCCGTTCCTTCGACCGCCGCGACGACCGCCGTGACGACCGTGGTGGCCGTGGCTTCGAGCGCCGTGACGACCGTCGTCCGTTCGACCGTGACCGGGACCGTGACCGTGGCGGCCGTTCCTTCGACCGCCGTGACGACCGTGGTGGTTTCCGCCGGGACGAGCGCGGCGGACACCGGGGCAGCGACCGCCCGTTCAACCGTGACCGCCGTGACGACCGTCCGGGCTTCCTCCCCCACTCCCGTCGCCCCTCGAGCGGGGGGACCTCCGGCGGCGGTCACGACCGCCCCTACGGCCGCCGTGACGACCACCGCGGCACCGGCTCCTTCGGCCGCCGTGAGGACAAGCCCCGCTGGAAGCGCAACGGCTGACGCCGAGTGAGCGCTGCCGAGTGATCTGAGAAGGGCCCGTACGACCACGTCGTACGGGCCCTTTTTGGCCATTGCGTGACGCATGTCCTGCCCCCGGCGAGGGAATTGCTGGGAGCATGACAGAAGACGCGAGAGTGAGCGGAACGCACGACGCGCACGGCCTGTCGGACGAGGAACGGCTGGCCCAGCTCGGCTACACCCAGGTCCTCGCCCGCCGTATGTCGGCGTTCTCGAACTACGCCGTCTCCTTCACGATCATCTCGGTGCTGTCCGGCTGCCTGACCCTGTATCTCTTCGGCATGATCACCGGCGGCCCGGCGGTGATCACCTGGGGTTGGGTGGCGGTGGGCCTGATGACGCTGTTCGTCGGCCTGTCGATGGCCGAAATCTGCTCCGCGTACCCCACGTCGGCCGGCCTGTACTTCTGGGCGCACCGCCTCGCACCGCCCCGCTCGGCGGCGGCCTGGGCGTGGTTCACGGGCTGGTTCAACGTGCTGGGCCAGGTCGCGGTGACCGCGGGCATCGACTTCGGCGCGGCCTCCTTCCTCGGTGCGTACCTGAACCTCCAGTTCGGCTTCGAGGTGACCCCGGGCCGCACGGTCCTGCTCTTCGCGGCGATCCTCCTGCTGCACGGCCTGCTGAACACCTTCGGCGTCCGGATCGTCGCGTTCCTGAACAGCGTGAGCGTGTGGTGGCACGTGCTCGGAGTCGCGGTGATCGTCGGCGCGCTCGCCTTCGTCCCCGACCACCACCGGTCGGCGTCCTTCGTGTTCACGAAGTTCGTGAACGGGACGGGCTGGGGCAGCGGCCCGTACGTCGTCCTCCTCGGCCTTCTGATGGCCCAGTACACCTTCACCGGCTACGACGCCTCCGCGCACATGACGGAGGAGACCCACGACGCGTCCACGGCGGGCCCGAAGGGCATCGTCCGCTCCATCTGGACGTCCTGGATCGCAGGCTTCGTGCTCCTGCTGGGCTTCACGTTCGCGATCCAGTCGTACGACAAGGAGTTGACGTCCCCGACGGGCGCACCGCCCGCCCAGATCCTCCTGGACGCGCTGGGAGCGACCACCGGCAAGCTGTTGCTGCTGGTGGTGATCGGCGCCCAGCTCTTCTGCGGCATGGCCTCGGTGACCGCCAACAGCCGCATGATCTACGCCTTTTCCCGCGACGGCGCACTGCCCTTCTCGCACATCTGGCACACGGTCAGCCCGCGCACCCGCACCCCTGTGGCGGCGGTCTGGCTGGCCGCGCTGGCCGCCCTGGCGCTCGGCCTGCCGTACCTGATCAACTCCACGGCGTACGCGGCGGTGACGTCGATCGCGGTGATCGGCCTGTACATCGCGTACGTCATCCCGACGTTCCTGCGCGTCCGCAAGGGCGCCGGCTTCGAACGCGGGCCGTGGCACCTGGGCCGCTGGTCGGGGGCGATCGGGGTCGTCTCGGTGGCGTGGGTGGTGGCGATCACGATCCTCTTCATGCTCCCGCAGGTCTCCCCGGTCACCTGGAAGACCTTCAACTACGCGCCCGTGGCCGTCCTGGTCGTCCTCGGCTTCGCGGCGACCTGGTGGCTGGCCTCGGCCCGCCACTGGTTCCTCACCCCGGACCGCGCCGCGGTCCCCGAGCCGGCCGAAAAGTGACCATCCCACCCACACCGCCACCCGCGACGCGGCCGGTCCACCGATACCCGATCGGAGACTCGGCCGCGTCCGGCTATGCTCGGACAGGCAACATCGCCTGGGCCCTTAGCTCAATTGGCAGAGCAGTGGACTTTTAATCCATTGGTTGTGGGTTCGAGTCCCACAGGGCCTACGGTGGCGGGGGGAGGGTTCACCCCCTCTGACCTGCTAAGCAGCGCTCGGATCGGCTTCGGCCGGCCCGGGCGCTGTCTCGTTTCCGGGCCTGTGCGTGAGCGGTGCGTGGTGGCGCTCCGCGTGCACCTGTCTGCGGCTCGGCGAGTGGTGTGGGCCCCGCAAGCCGCCGCCGGCACCGGCGGCACGCCGTACAGGGCGAGCCCAGAAGTCACCCAGCAGCATGGTTGCTTCCGCGCCGGAGCCCGCCCTCGGGCCGGCCGGGCGGGGAACACCTCGTCGACGGCGCGGCGCAGCGTTTCGCGGACGGCCTTGGCGTCGTCGAGTTCCGCGGCCTGGAACGCGCCGTCGTGCAGCAGGACGAGCACGCGGGCGGCGTGGTCGGGGTCGGGGTGGCCCATGGCGGCCGACAGGTCGCGCAGCACGCCGAACAGCCAGGTGCGCTGGTCGTCGATGACCGCGCGTACCGGGTGGGTGGGGTCGGGGTATTCGGCGGCGTTGAGGAACTGGCAGCCGCGGAAGCCGTCTTCGAGGGTCGCGTCGCCGGTCGCCGCGGCGAACCCGCTGCGCGGCCTGGAGTCCGACGCGCAGTACGTCGCCACCGTCACCAAGGCCGTGGACGGCCCGGTCGTCCTGGTCGGCCACTCCTACGCCGGCGCGGTCATCACCCGCGCGGCCCGCGAGGCGTCGAACGTCGAGGCCCTGGTCTACGTGGCCGCCTTCCAGCCCGACGAGGGCGAGAGCGCCCTGGAGAACGCCTCCCGCTTCCCCGGCGCCAAGATGGGCCCGGACACCACCATCGCCATCGAGCACGAGGGCGAGCCGGAGCTGCGGATCCTGCCGGAGCACTACCAGGACGTCATCGCCGGTGACCTGCCCGCGGAGACCACAGACGTCCTCGCGGTCACCCAGCGCCCGGTGCGCGTGCAGGCCCTGACGGCCGAGCTGTCCGGCACCCCGGCCTGGCGCACCCTGCCCACGTGGGCCGTGGTCGCCACCCAGGACAACGCCATCCCCGCCCAGGCCCGGGAGTTCATGGCCGAGCGCGCCGGATCGCACGTCGTACGCGTCGAAGCGTCCCAAGCGGTGTCCATCTCCCAGCCCGGCGCGGTGGCCGGCCTGATCATCGAGGCGGCCAAGAGCACCCGCTGAGTCCAAGCAGACCCATGCGTGAGTGATGCGTGAGCGGTCCGTCCGGCACAGGACCAACTGTGCGGCGCCCGGGCCGGCTTCGGCCGGCTCGGGCGCCGCTTCGTTCTCGCCGTGCGGTTCCGGCTACGGCACCGGGACCGGGACCGGCACGGGCACAGGCACGGGGACCCGACGCCTCACAGGGCGTCGTACGTGCCTTGCGGCTTGGTGGGGCCTCGCCGGTCCTGTGCGGCGTGCCGGGGCCTGACCACCTTGGACGAGACCTGGCCGACGATCTCCCAGAAGCACACCAGCGCGGTGATCGGCGGAATTCCGAAGATGACCAGGGAAAGCAGTGAATGTGATGAGTGGCTGACGCACAGGGCGACCGCCATCGCCGAGGCGCCCAGCAGAACACACCAGGATCTTCGCGCGCTCCTGCTCTGCACGGTGGCCCGCAGAATGGACAGGGCTGCCACGAGCCACGGTCCGTACACCGTCAGCGGCCACCACTGTGCCAATCTCATCGGCAATACGGAGGACGCGGTGGCGCGGAGCTGGGCATAAGAATAGGAAAATGACCAGCCCAACATACAGACCGCGCACACCGAAATGGTCGCGATCAGGATCGTGACGTGCGCGCCTCGCTGGTTGTCGCGCGTCCAGCGGGATTCCGCATGGTGCCGTCGCCGGTTCCTGCGATGACTGGACCGTCCGTGCGGCGGGCCCGGATCGGGATGCGCGGCGGCGGCGGTGGAGAGCATCTGGGCCAGCTCCTCAGCCGGATCCCACTGTATCTCGAGCGTGCTGAACTCGGAGGCACCGAAGATGTCTTCATTGTGAATGCTGTCCATCGGATAAGTCCTACAGCCCCACCATCGCCCGCAGGTACTCGTTCTCCAACTGGCTGATCTTTCTCAGAAAATCATCGAGAAGATCCGAACAGCCGTCGATGAACACCTCGCCTTCGTTGCGCTCCATCCGGTATGTGATGGTTGTGTGAAGATCCCTGGCTGTGTGCCTTTCGGTGCGTGTCACGACCGCCTAACGAGTCCCTCGGGAGCCGGGGGTGTCGGGCATTCGGGTGTTTCTGTAACCGGAAAGTGGCGCCGTCAGGTCAGATATATCAATGAGCGAAAAACCGAGTGAGCGGGAAATTACATTCCGTGAATATAGCGGGGATTGGGCTGACCGGGGGACACGGGCCGGTCGTGCGCCGGCGGACGGCGGCGGGCGGCGGCGCGCGGTGGGCTGATGTTCAGCCGATGGGGCCGGCGCCCGTCCGTCCGTAGGCCCGCAGGAACGCCGCGACCCCGCCCCTGACCAGGCGGTCCGTCTGTGCCGGCGGCAGGGGCAGGACGCCGTAGTGGGTGGACTGGACGATCGTGTGCGAGGTCAGGGCCGTGAAGTGGGCGGCGGTCATGGCCGGATCGCCGTGCGCATCGAGCAGTCCGGCGTCCGCGAGATGTGCCATGGCCTCGGCGACGGCCCGGCCGACCGGCGCCGGGCCCGCCTCGTGCCAGGCCTTGAGGACCTCCGGCGGCACATGGTCGGCCTCGGCGTGGATGTGCCGGACGAGGGCGAAGTGGTTCGGGTAGTCGCTCATGAGGCCGACGAACGCACGGGCCAGGGCCACCAGATCGCGTTCCAGGTCCTCGGGGTGCGGCGGCCGCTGCGGGTCCAGCACCTCGCGCAGCCGGGCCAGTTGGGCGTCGCGGACCTCGCCGGACGTCCAGGTCACCACCGTCTGGAAGAGCTGCGCCTTGCCGCCGGGGAAGTGGTTGTAGAGCGTGCGCGTGGAGACGCCGGCCTCGGCGGCGAGCGCGTCGACCGAGGCGCGCGCGTAGCCCTCGCGGCCGAAGACCGTGCAGGACGCGCTCGCGATGGCGATCTGTTTCTCCAGCTTGCGCGGTGAGACCTCGCGCCGGGCCCGCTCCAGCCGGGTCTCGTTCGTCTCGCTCACACCGCCTCCTCTCCTGTCCGGCCACTCTAGCCGACTTACAACGTGTGTTGTAATTTCTACAACGAGCGTTGTACTTTGCCGTGCGGGAGGCCGCACCGGGCGGCCGACCGCCAGAGGATGGGGGACACCTGTGTCTGTCACCAGCAAGGAAGCCGTCACCGGCAACGAGACCCAAGAAACGCCGCTGCGTGTCGCCGTCGTCGTCGGCAGTGTCCGGGAAGGGCGGCAGGGCCGGGCCGTGGCCGACTGGTTCCTCGGGGCCGCCGCCGGTGACCCCGGCCTCGACCTCGACGTCATCGACCTCGCCGAGGTGGACCTGCCGCTCGTGCTGCCCGGCTGGGGCGGCGAGCCGAGCCCCGGGGCCGCGGCCGTCCTGCGGGAGGTCTCGCCCCGGCTCGCCGCCGCCGATGCCTTCGTCGTCGTCACACCCGAGTACAACCACGCCTTCCCGGCGTCCCTGAAGAACTTCATCGACTGGCACTACACCCAGTGGCAGGCCAAGCCGGTCGGCTTCGTGTCGTACGGCGGTCTCGGCGGCGGGCTGCGCGCGGTCGAGCAACTCCGGCTGGTCTTCGCCGAACTGCACGCCATGACCGTGCGCGACTCGGTCAGCCTGCACGGGCCCTGGTCCGGCCTCACCGCGGACGGCACCCCGCGCGACGCCGACGTCTGCGCGGGCGCCGCCAAGGGCATGCTCGGCCAACTCGCCTGGTGGGGACGGGCGTTGCGGGCCGCGCGCGCCGAGCGTCCCTACACGGGCTGACGGGAGCGGGAGAGATGCGTACGACCGTGCCCGTCCCGGCGCCGGCCCGCCCGGTGCCGGACCCCGCCGTCCGGGCCACCGTCCTGCGGCGCGCGCTCGCCGTCACCGTGATCGGCTCGGTGATGGCCGTGCTCGACATGACGATCGTGAACGTCGCGATGCGCTCGCTGTCGGAGTCCTTCGGCGCCCCGCTGGCGACCATCCAGTGGACCGCCACCGCGTACACGCTCGCGCTCGCCGCCGTCGTCCCGGTCGCCGCCTGGGCGATGGCCCGGATCGGGGCCAGGCGCACCTACGCGACCGCGCTCGTCCTGTTCACGCTCGGCTCCCTGCTCGCCGCCTGCGCCTGGGACGCGGGCAGCCTCATCGCCTTCCGCGCGGTGCAGGGGCTGGGCGGCGGACTGCTGCAGCCGGTCGGGATGACGATGGTGATGCGGGTGGCCGACCGGCGCCGGCTCGGCCGCGCGATGGCCGTGGGCGGGCTGCCCGTCCTCGTCGGGCCGGTCGTCGGCCCGGTGCTCGGCGGCTGGCTGGTCGACGCCGCGTCCTGGCACTGGATCTTCCTGGTGAACCTGCCGGTGGGCCTGCTCGCCCTGGCACTCGCGCTGCGGCTGCTGCCGCACGACGTACCGGACGCGCGCACGCGCGCCGACGCCCGCCTGGACGTCCGCGGACTGCTGATGCTCTCGCCGGGTCTCGCCCTGCTGCTCTACGGCCTGGCCCGGGGCGGCGAGCGCGGCGACTTCACGGCCTTCGCCGCCCTGCTGCCCATCCTCGCCGGCGCCGCCCTGACGGCCGCCTTCGTCCGCCGGGCGCTGACGGTCCGGGAACCGCTGCTGGACCTGCGGCTCCTGCGCGACCGCACCTTCGCCGCCGGCATCACCACGCTCGCCCTGTTCACCTGCGGCTACTTCGGCGCGATGCTGCTCGGCCCGCTGTACTGGCAGCAGGAGCGGGGCCTGAGCGCGGCCGCGGCCGGGCTGCTGGGCGCCCCGACCGGGCTCGTCGTCGGCACGGCGATGCAGTTCGCGGCGCGGCGGGTCGACAAGGTGGCGCCGCGCCGGCTGATCCCGGCCGGCATCGCGCTGGCCGCCCTCGGGATGGCGCTGCTGGCCTGGCAGGTGGGCGTGCCAGGGGTCGCGGCCTGGCGGTTCGTCGCCTCGGCCATGGTGATGGGGGCCGGCGTCGGGATGGTGCTGATGCCGACGATGACGACCGCGACCCGGGAGCTGCCGACGGACCGGATGCCCGCGGCGAGCACTGCGCTCAGCATCAACTCCCAGCTCGGGGCGTCGACGGGCACGGCGCTGCTCTCGGTGGTGCTCGGCGCGGCGGGCCAGGATCCGGCGGGTTTCCGCCTCACCTACGCGGTGGCGGCGGCCCTGCTGGCCCTCTCGGTCCTGCCGGCCCTGCGGCTGCCGGGCCGCCGACGGCCGTGAGGTCAGCCCGCGGTGCGCTCCGCGAGGTCCGTCAACTCGGCCAGCGGCAGGGTGTGCTGGGTCTGGAGGACCTTCGCCCGCAGGTAGCGGACGTTGTGGGCGGTGGTGAAGACACCGGTCGGCACCCGGTCCCGTACGACGACACCCAGCGCGCGCAACTGCTCGGCCTTGTCGGGGTTGTTGGACAGCAGGTCCAGTTCCCCGACGCCGAGGGCGGCGAGCATCTGGGCGGCGGCGGTGTAGTCGCGGGCGTCCTCCGGCAGGCCGAGCGCGGCGTTCGCCTCGTACGTGTCGAGGCCCTGGTCCTGGAGCGCGTACGCGTCGAGCTTGTTGTAGAGGCCGATGCCGCGGCCCTCCTGGCGGAGGTAGAGCAGGACGCCGCCGCGGCCGGCGATGCGCTCGACCGCCTCGCGCAGCTGGGGACCGCAGTCGCAGCGGGCGGAGCCGAAGACGTCCCCGGTGAGGCACTCGGAGTGCAGCCGCACCAGCGGGACGGAGCCCGGGGCCGGCTCGCCGAGGACGACGGCGACGTGCTCCTGGCCGTCGGCCAGGCCGTGGAACGTGACGAGTTCGGCGTCGACGCTGTAGCCGTCGTGGAAGCGCAGCGGTACCCGGACGCGGGCGCGCGGCGTGGCGGCGGGGGTGTCGGGCATGCGGGTCCCTCCGAGAACGGTTGCTTCAGATTTGAAGCAGCGGTACACGGGGACCCTATCTCATGTTTCAAAGTTAAAGCAATTGGTTTCGGGCGTGACTCACGAGGACGCAGGCGGCGGAGGGGGTGAGGAGGGTGAAGGCGGCGCGGACCGTGAGGGCTGCGCGGAGGGTGAAGGCTGCGCGGACGACGAGCACGAGGAACGGCGGCGCCAGGGCACGTCGTCCGCCGCGGACTCGGTGCCGTCGCCCTGCAGCCCGCGCGCGACGCTCGTGAAGATCTCCTCGAGCTGCCCCACCTGCGCGGGCGAGAGCCGGTCGAAGAGGGTGGCGCGCACGGTCTCGACGTGCCCGGGCGCGGCACGCTCCAGTACGGCCATCCCCTCGTCCGTGAGCACGGCGATGCTGCTGCGCTTGTCCCAGCGGCAGTTCTCCCGGCGCACCAGCCCGTCCCGCTCGAGGCGGGTCACCGCGTAGGTCAGCCTGCTGCGCGTGATCTTCAGCGTCTCGGCGAGATCGGTCATGCGCAGCGACCGGTCGGGCGCCTCGGAGAGATTGGCCAGCACCGAGTAGAACAGGTGGGGCATGCCGGCGTCCTGCTGGAGCTGTCGGTCCATCGCGTCCTCCAGGAGGTGGGTCGCGGCCATGAAGGCGCGCCACGCGCGCTGCTCCTCGGGGCTCAGCCAGCGGGTCGTCATGCAGCCAGTGTAGGTTTGTTTCAAACTTGAACCAAGAGTGACGTGACCTCGCAGGAAGAGTGCGCCGATGTCGTACCCGTATGTGCTGCTGTCCGCCGCCGTCTCCCTCGACGGCTGCCTGGACGACACCGGTCCCGAGCGCCTGCTGCTCTCCAGCCCGGCCGACTTCGACCGGGTCGACGCGGTACGGGCTGAGTCCGACGCGATCCTCGTCGGCGCCGGCACGATCCGCGCCGACAACCCGCGGCTGCTGGTCAACTCCGCCGAGCGCCGTGCGGCCCGGGTCAAGGAGGGCAGGCCGGAATACCCGCTGAAGGTGACCGTCACTGCCTCCGGCGACCTCGACCCGGCCGCGCAGTTCTGGCACACCGGCGGTGACAAGCTCGTCTACACGACCGACCGGGGCGCCGAGCGCGCCGCCCGCCTCCTCGGCGACACCGCCGATGTCGTACCGCTCGGCCCTGTCCTCGACTGGCGGGCACTCCTCGAGCACCTCCGCGTCGCGCGCGGTGTGCGGCGCCTGATGGTCGAGGGTGGCGGCACGGTCCACACCCAGCTGCTCCAGCAGGGCCTCGCCGACGAACTCCAGCTGGTCCTCGCCCCGCTCTTCGTCGGCGACCCGGCCGCCCCCCGCCTGTTCGGCCCCGGCGCGTACCAGGGCGGCCGGCTCCGGCTCGTCGAAACCCGCCGGATCGAGGACGTCGTCCTCATGCGCTACGAACCCACCGCCCCCGGTGCCGGTCCCGCCCCCACCGCCGCCGACCGCCACTGGCTGCGCACCGCCTGCGAGCTGGCCGCGCTGTGCCCGCCTTCCGGGACGGCGTTCAGCGTCGGCGCGGTGGTGGTCGCCGCCGATGGCACGGAGCTGGCGCGCGGCCACTCGCGCGAGGGCGGCGATCCCGTGGTCCACGCGGAGGAGGCCGCGCTGGCCAAGCTCGATCCGGCCGACCCCAGGCTGGCCGGGGCCACGGTGTACAGCAGCCTCGAGCCCTGCGCCCGCCGGGCCTCGCGGCCCGCGCCGTGCTCCGAGCTGATCCTCCGGGCGGGGGTGCGGCGGGTGGTCACGGCCTGGCGCGAGCCGGACACGTTCGTGGATGCGGCCGACGGGAGCGGCGTGCTGGTGAAGGCGGGTGCCGAGGTGGTCGTCCTGCCGGAGTACGAGTCGCAGGCGAAGGAGCCCAACAGGCATCTGGTGGGGTGAGAGCCCCCTCATAACACTCAGGGCCCGGAATCCAGTGGATTCCGGGCCCTGAGCCTTCAGTAGCGGGGACAGGATTTGAACCTGCGACCTCTGGGTTATGAGCCCAGCGAGCTACCGAGCTGCTCCACCCCGCGTCGTTGTGTCTCAAGCATACGTCATCCGCGGGAGTGCTCGCACACCGGTTTCTCCGGGCCCCGCCGAACGGGGTCATTCGCTTCCTTCGCTTCCTTCGCTTCATCCGCCCGCCCGCGCCCGCGGCGGCGATCCCCTTCACTCAGGGTGATCGGACGACCGCCCTCCGCATAACATCTGAGACGCCATCAAAAACGCCAATGCTCCTGAACGATGGCCAACTCGCCCGGTTTGCCGTGGTCCTGGCTGGTAAGTCCTGGCCGAAAAGCGTTAATGATCAAGCCGAACAGCTTGGAAAGTGACTGTCAGGTCTATTAACGTTCGATAACGCAGCGCGGTCGTCCCAGCCGTCACAAGAGGCGGCTCCGTGCGCACGCGCCGAATCCCGCGAGGGAACCGGGGAACCACCACCTTGGGGTGAATCACGCGGACACCGACGTGAACTCACTGAGTCACGCCCGGTATACGCGCGTAGGAGACCTTCCTGCTCCGAACCCGTCAGCTAACCCGGTAGGCGAAGGAAGGAAAGGAGTGCGCCCGAGTGGCGTCCAACCGGCCTGCCCCAGAAGCCCCCTTCGCTCCCCAGCAGAGTGAGCCCGAGACCTTCGGTTACGGCTCCTACCGCGCCGAGGAGGGTCCCTGGGAGGAGTGGAACCCCACCGAGGACTCCACCGCCCAGGTCCGCGGCCGGCACCGCGTCGCCAAGCAGCGCGGCGGCTTCGCCCGCAGCTCCACCGTCCTCGGCGTCGGTGTCATGGCCGCGGTCGGCGCGGGCGGCATGGCCAGCGCCCACACCGGCAAGCCGCCGGTCTCCATATCCCTGCCCGACCTGGACTCCGTCGGCCACCTCTTCGACGGCGGCTCCGCCAAGGCGCCCAAGTCCACCGGCACCGGGCTCAGCAACGTCGGCGTGAGCACCGACAGCGGCAAGAGCGGCGGAGCCGGCGAGGCCCTGCGCAACCGGATCATGGCCCAGGCCGAGCAGCAGCAGAGCAAGGCCGACAGCAAGGCCACCGCCGCCGCGATCGCCGCCTCCGAGAAGCAGACCGCCGACGCGGCCGCCAAGGCGGAGAAGGACGCCGCAGCCCAGGCCGCTGCCGCCAAGGACAAGGCGCAGGCCGACGCGAAGAAGGCCGAGGAGGACCAGCGCCTGGCCGAGCTGGCCAAGCAGTACACGCTGCCCGTCGTCTCGTACACGATCACCGGCACCTTCGGCCAGCCCGGCGCCATGTGGTCCTCCGGTTACCACACCGGCCTCGACTTCGCCGCCCCCACCGGCACCCTGATCAAGGCCGTCCACGGCGGCACGGTCACCCAGGCCGGCTGGGCCGGCGCCTACGGCTACCGCACCGTCCTCACCCTGGACGACGGCACCGAGCTGTGGTTCTGCCACCAGTCCTCGATCAACGTCTCGGTCGGCCAGAAGGTCTCCACCGGCGACGTGATCGGCCGGGTCGGCGCCACCGGCAACGTCACCGGCCCGCACCTGCACCTCGAGGTGCACCCGAACGGCCAGGCCACCGCCATCGACCCCGCGCCGTGGCTGCGCAGCAAGGGCCTCAACCCCTGAGCGTGGCATCCGGGTGAACCGTGTGAAACGAACGCCGGCGGCGGGATGAGATCATCCACCGCCGGCGTTGACACAAGGCATGACGTCCTTGCGCACACTCGGCACTTCCGACCTCGAGGTCTTCCCCCTGTCCCTCGGGGGCAACGTCTTCGGCTGGACCGCCGACGAGGAGACCTCCTTCGCCGTCCTCGACGCCTACGCGGCGGCGGGCGGCAACTTCATCGACACCGCCGACTCCTACTCCGCCTGGATCGAGGGCAACCAGGGCGGCGAGTCCGAGACGATCATCGGCAAGTGGGTCAAGGCCCGCGGCAACCGCTCCGAGGTCGTGATCGCCACCAAGGTCAGCCAGCACCCGCAGTTCCAGGGCCTGTCCGCCGCCAACATCAAGGCCGCCGCAGACGCCTCCTTGCGCCGCCTGGACACTGACCACATCGACCTCTACTACACCCACTTCGACAAGCCCGAGGTCCCGGTCGAGGAGATCATCGGCGCGCTGGACGAGCTGGTGAAGGCGGGCAAGGTCCGGCACATCGCGGCCTCCAACATCAGCCCCGAGCGCCTCAAGGCCTCCCTGGACTTCTCCGACCGCGAGGGCCTCGCCCGCTACGTCGCCCTCCAGCCGCACTACAACCTCGTCTCCCGCGACACCTACGAGGGCGCGCTGCAGGACCTGGCCGCCAAGGAGAACCTGTCCGCGGTGCCGTACTTCTCCCTCGCCTCGGGCTTCCTGACCGGCAAGTACCGCCCCGGCACGAAGGTCGACAGCGCCCGCGCCGAAGGGGCTCAGAAGCACGCCGAGTCCGAGCGCGGCCAGAAGGTCCTCGCGGCCCTGGACGAGATCGCCGCCGCCCACGGGGCTCCCGTCGCCACGGTCGCCCTGGCCTGGCTCGCGGCCCAGCCCACGGTCACGGCCCCCATCGCCTCGGCCCGCACGGTCGAACAGCTCCCGGCACTGCTGAAGGTGGCGGAACTGAAGCTGACGGATGAGGAGATCGCGAAGCTGACGGCCGCGTCGGCCTAGCTCTCCGCCGACGGCTCTTCGTCGGCAGCGCTTTGCCGGCGGCTCTTTCCCGCCGCGGCGGCGCGCAGCTCTGACGGCGCTCAGCCACGACGGCGGACTGCGGCGGTGCCGGATCCAACGCGACCCGAGGGTCCGCGACCCAAAGGTCCGCGACCCGAAGGTCAGTGACCCGAGGGTCCGTGACCCGAAGGTGCGTGACCTGAAGGTCCGCGACCCGAGGGGCTACGACCGATACGGGTTGTACGTGGAATACGGCACCGCCGGATACCCGTAACCCGGCCCGTACGCGGTGGGCACCGGCGCCGGCCCCGCGTACACCGGCCGGTACGCCGCACGTACGGGCACGGCCGCCCGCGCCGCGTACTCCAGCGCCGGCCGCGCGAGATCCTTCCGCTTCCACAGCTCGTCCAGGAGCCGGCGCTCCCCTGCGACGAAGTCGGCCCCGGCCTTCCCCTGACGCCCCCGGCGCCGCAGAAGCGCGAGCGACGTGGCGTACGCGTCGTACCGCGCCATCTCGCGCGCCGCCGGTTTGCCGCCGTGGTGCCGGGCGTAGTCCCGGGCGGCGCGCCGTGCCCGCATCGACGCCAGGGCGAACGGCTCGGCCGGCCCCAGCCACCCGGCCAGCACATACGCCGGCAGTTCCTCGCGCACGGTCCGCAGCTCCCGCTGCCGGGTCCAGATCGCCAGCCAGGTCAGCAGCCCGAACACGGGCACCATGAAGCAGCCGTAGACGGCGAAGAACCCGAACTCGCCGAAGGTGGAGGAGCTGTTCCACAAGGAGTGCATGCTCATCGCGAGCAGCAGACCGCAGATCGGCAGCAGCACCCGGCGCGCGCGCTGCCGCTGCGCGGAGAACGCGGAGAAGCCGAAGCCGAGGCCGGTCATGGTGGTGAACAGGGGGTGCGCGAACGGCGACATCACGATGCGCACGAAGAAGGTGGCGGCGGTGACGGAGGCGATGCCGCGGTCGCCGCTGAGCTGGTCGGCCCCGAAGGCCGTGCCGAGGTAGAGGATGTTCTCGGTGAATGCGAACCCGGTGGCGGTGATCCCGGCTATCACCATCCCGTCCACGATCCCGGTGAAGTCCCGTCTGCGGAAGAGGAAGACCAGCAGCACGGCCGCGGCCTTGGCGGACTCCTCGACGATCGGCGCTATCACGGTGGCGCCGAGGGTGTCGGCACTGGCCGGATCGGCCGTGGCGGTGGCTATCCACTTGGTCGCGAAGCTGTTGGCGACGATGGCTATCAGCGCAGCCGCGCAGGCTCCCCAGGCGAAGGCGAAGATCAGGTTCCGCCAGGGGCCGGGCGCCACCCGGTCCAGCCACCGGAAGGCGGCTATGAGCCAGGGCACGGGCAGCATGGCCAGCCCGAGTCCGACGAGGAACCCCTCGGTGCCGGTCTGTCTGCGCACCAACGCGAGGATGACCAGCCCGGACAGCGCCAGCAGCGTGATCAGTGCCCCGTACCGCACCGCCCTGCGCTGCCACCAGTGCGGATGGCGGAGGACATCGCCGCCGGGGCTGAGCGAATACGTCGGATACGCAGAACTGGTGGCCACGGCATCGACCCTAACGGTGGCGGGACGAGGGGCTGGAGCGTATTACCGGACCCGGGGACCGGGCCGGCTGTGAACTAGGCGTTCCGGTGCGGTACGCGCCGGAACAGCAGATCGTTCACCACATGTCCCTTGTCCAGTCCCTGCCCCTCGAAACGGGTCAGCGGCCGGAACCCGGGACGGGGCGCGAAACCGCCGTCCGCCTGTGTGTTCTCGAAGTCGGGATGCGCGGTGAGCACCTCGAGCATCTGCTCGGCGTACGGCTCCCAGTCGGTCGCGCAGTGCACGAGCGCGCCGGGCCGCAGCCGGGTGGCGGCGAGCGACAGGAACTCGGGCTGGATCAGCCGCCGCTTGTGGTGCCGCTTCTTGGGCCACGGGTCCGGGAAGTACACGCGCAGCCCGTCGAGCGAGTCGGGCGCGAGCATCTCCCTGAGCAGGATGATCGCGTCCCCGTTGCCCACCCGGACGTTGGTCAGTCCGCGCTGGTCGGCGAGGTTCAGCAGGTTTCCCTGTCCCGGCGTGTGCACGTCCACGGCGAGGATGTTGGTGTCCGGGTCCCCGGCGGCCATCTGCGCGGTGGCCTCGCCCATGCCGAACCCGATCTCCAGCACGACGGGCTTGCCGTTGCCGAACAGCTCGCCGAGGTCGATGATCCGCTGTCCGTCGATGTCCAGCCCCCACAGGGGCCACAGCCGCTGCAGGGCGTCGGCCTGCCCGGCCGTCACCCGGCTGCGCCGCGGCTGGAAACTCCGGATCCGCCGCTCGAAGTGCGACCCGGCGGGATCGGCCTTGGGCCCGTCCGGAAACCGCGGCTCCCCTTTGGCCCGGGTGTGCCGGATGGACACACCGGATGCGTGGGGGCCGACCGGGGCGGGGGCTGCGGGGGAGTTCAGGAAGTCAGACACAGTGCTACCGATTTTACGGCGCCCCGGACAGCACCTCCGGCGGCCGGGTTCCCTGGACAACACCTCCGCCCGCCGGGTTCCTCGGCTGTCCTGTTCCCTGGCCGTCGGCCGACGGGACTCTCGGTCGCCCCGGCTCCCAGGTGATGGGACTTTCTGCCGACCGGAATTTCAGCCGGTCGAGCCGAGCAGAGCGAGCACGCGGTGTCCGATCTCTCTGCCGATCGGCAGCGAAGCCGTGGCCGCCGGGGACGGCGCGTTCAGCACATGCACGGCCCTGCTGCCCTCCCGGATCAGGAAGTCGTCCACCAGCGTCCCGTCCCGCAGCACGGCCTGCGCCCGCACCCCGGCGGGGGCCGGCACGAGATCCCCGGACTCCACCCCGGGCAACAGCCTGCGCACGGCCTCCAGGAACGCCCCCTTGGACACCGAGCGCCGCAGCTCACCCGCTCCGTACCGCCAGTGCCGCCGGGCGATCGCCCACGACCCCGGCCATGCCACGGTCCCGGCCAGCTCGCGGGGCCGTACGACCCCCCAGCCGTACCCCTCCCGGGCCAGGGCCGGCACCGCGTTCGGCCCGATGTGCACGCCGCCGTCGATACCCCGGGTCAGATGCACCCCGAGGAACGGGAACGCCGGATCCGGCACCGGATACACCAGCCCGCGCACCAGCTCCGGCCGCGCCAGCTCGTAGTACTCCCCGCGGAACGGCACGATCCGCACCCCGGGCTCGTCCCCGGTCAGCCGCGCGACCTCGTCGCAGTACAGCCCGGCGCAGTTCACCAGCACGCGCGCCCTGACGACCTCCCCGCCCGAGGTCAGGACCGCGACACCGCGCTCCGGGCGCCGGTCCACCCGGACGACCCGCGCCCCGTACCGGATCTCGGCCCCCGAGGCCTGCGCGAGCTGCCGGGCGACTGCCACGTAGTCGCACACGCCCGTCGTGCCGACATGTATGGCGGCGAGCCCGCGGACCTCCGGCTCGTACTCGGTGATCTGCGCGGGGCCCAGCTCGCGGACCGGGATCCCGTTCTCCCGCCCGCGCTGCACGAGCGCGTGCAGCCGGGGCAGCTCCTCGCGCTCGGTGGCGACGATCAGCTTGCCGGTGACGGCGTGCGCGATGCCGTACTCGGCGCAGAACTTCACCATCTCGGCCGCGCCCCGCACCGCGTACCGCGCCTTGAGCGAGCCCGGGCGGTAGTAGATCCCGCTGTGGATCACCCCGCTGTTGCGCCCCGTCTGGTGCCGGGCCGGTCCCGGCTCCTTCTCCAGCACCGTGACGCGCGTACCCGGCGCGGCCCGCGTGATCGCATACGCCGTCGACAGCCCGACGATCCCGCCGCCGACCACGAGCACATCACAGTCGTACGCACCGACCGGCACCTGCACCACCTCCCACCTCGATAGTGCACTGCGCCACTGACAATGCCTTCAAACGCGGCAGGTACGGGGCGTTCACCACTCAGGCGGGAGCCATCATCAGCAGCGGCCGGGCCCTCTCCCGAAGCTCCACCACCCTCGGCTCGTCCCCGTACGGCTCGAGCCGGTGCAGCAGATCCTTCACGTACTCGGTCGTCCGGGCCGACGAGATCCGCCCGGCCACCTCGACGGCCCGCACCCCCTGCTCGCACGCGGCGTCGAGATTCCCCGACTCCAGCTCGGCGACGGCCGAGACGACCAGCCGCAGTCCGTGCGACCGCACGAACTCCTCGGTCGGCTTCGACAGGGCCTGCTCGGTGAATCGCCGCACCTGCCGGGGCGCCTTCAGGTCCCGGTAGCATTCGGCGGCATCAGCGGCAAAGCGGTCATAACCATAAAAACCAAGCCAGGATGGATCGTTGTCACCCTCCCTCGACCGCTCGAGCCACCCCTCCGCCGCCTTCAGCGCCGCACCCGCCGCCTGCGCGTCTCCCGCGCGCGCGTGGGCCCGTGCCTCGACCAGCCGGAAGAAGCTCATCGTCCGCGCCGTCGCCAGCCCCCGGTTGCGCTCCAGGGCGGCCTGCGCCAGGTCGACCCCCTCGTCGCCGAAGCCGCGGTACGTGGCCTGCAACGACATGGAGGCGAGGACGTAGCCCCCGAGAGGGACGTCCGCCGCCGCGCGCGCGAGTCGCAGCGCCTGGATGTAGTACCGCTGCGCGGCCTCCTGCTGGCCCGTGTCGAAGGCCATCCAGCCGGCGAGCCGGGTGAGTTCGGCGGAGGCCCCGAACAGCGCGCGGCCCACCTCGTCGGAGTAGGAGCCGAGCAGCAGGGGTGCCGCCTCCACCCGCAGGCACTCCGGCACCATCGACGAACGCCAGTCCCCGCCCCCGTACTTGGAGTCCCACCTGCGGGCGTCCTCGGCGGCCTCCCGCAGCTTCTGCACATCGCTGTGGCCGACTTTGATCGGTGCGCCGGAGCCCTCGACGGAGCCCGTGTCCCGCGCGACCGAGCTGTCGGCGGGGGTTATCAGCCATCGTGAGGCGGGCGTTGCGTATGCGCTCACCGCGAACGATCCGGCGAGCGACTGCCAGATGCCGCCGGAGCCGGCCCGGCGCCCGGCGAGGTCGAGACGGTACAGCTCCGTCGCCGACTTCACCGCCTGCCCCACGTCCCTGGGGAAGGCGAGGCCGACTTCGGGTGCGGGGTCCGCGTCCGCCAGGCCGATCTCGTGGAGCGGCACCGGGCGGCCGAGCTTCTGCCCGATGGCGGCCGCGATGAGGTGCGGCGCCGCGCCCTGCGGCACCATCCCCTTCGACACCCAGCGCGCCACCGAGGTCTTGTCGTAGCGAAGAGTCAACCCGCGTTGAGCGCCAAGATCGTTGACGCGTCGCGCGAGTCCTGCGTTGCTGATTCCCGCGAGGGCGAGAACGGTGCCGAGCTTTTCGTTCGGCCCGCGTTGCTCCCTGGACATGCGCCACCCCTCGACACAGACGGCTGCCGCGCTGGCATAACCACGCGGCATTCGTAAACCCAGCGTAGTTCGCCGCATCCCAAGCGTTAAGGGGCATTGTTCCGGATGGCGGGATTGTGGTCCGTACCGAAGCGCGGCCCTGTACGCACCGTGCACGGCCTGTCGCCGCGTGCCCCCACGCGTGTGGCCGTGCGCCCGCCCGTGCGCTCTTCTCCGGCCACCGGGGGAGCGGTTCCATGGCTCTTGCGTGGGTCGGCCCGCTGTACTGGATCCAGTGGGCTGGGGGACACCGCCACCTTCATCCCCGCGGGTGGCGGACCGGTCCGGGAGGCGATGCCCGCCTCCCGGACTGTGCGCGTGTCCGCGCCGCCGCGTGTTCCGCAGGCCTGTACGGAGCGTGCTCAAATCCAGCTTCGCTCTGCGTATTTGGCCGAAAATCGACCCCCGCCCATCGCGGTTGACAACCGCTCCCACCATGCAACTTGAGGGCGTGAAGGGCGTTTTGCGGGAGCGTACAGGGGGCGCATTCGAGTCGCGCTCACCGGGCCCCACCTTCGGACTTCTCCCGCAAGTCCCTTGCGCTGCCCTTGCGTCGTTCCTGCGCCGCCCTCGTGGTTCCCCGGATTTTCCCTCGATCGAAGCCGGTGCCGCCGCCCCTCCGCAGCGCGTTCTTCATGGCAGCATGGGGACCGGTTCGTACGGTGCACTGGTGGTCCACAGCCTGTGGAGGCGTCGATGCGGTGGTTGGTGGGTTGGAGCAGCACCGCCGCGGGCGCCGCCGGGATCGGCTCCGCGGGCGCCACCGGATACGACGGCGAGACCGTGCACCCGGTCGGCTCCCAGCTCCTGTGGGGCGACCCGGATCCGCTGTGGGCGGTCGGCGACTGGCGCCCGGACGAGGTGCGCGTGGTGAAGGCCGACGCGGACAACCGCATCGCGGTCCTCGGCATCTGCGGCGCCTCGGACGAGGAGCTGCGGCGCGCCCTGTTCACCGCGCGCGGGGGTGCACTGCGCCATCTGACCACCTGGCCGGGCAGCTACACGGCCGTCGTCCAGGTGGGCCGGCGCATCACCGTCTGCGGCGATCTCGCGGGCGCCCGCCCGGTGTTCCACACTCCCTGGGCCGGCGGCACGGCCTACGCCACCGCCGCCCTGCCCCTCGCCGACCTCATCGAGGCCAACCTCGACTTCGGCCACCTGGCCGCCCTGCTCGCCGCGCCCGACGTACCGGCCGCGCTGCGCGACACCACCCCGTACGAGGGCGTACGGCGCGTTCCCCCGGGGCACGCGCTCGTGCTGCGCGCCGGAGCACGCGAGATCGCCGGGTACGAGCCGGTCGCCTCCCTCGCCGTGGCCGCGCCCACGGCCGACCCCGACCATGCCGTGGACGCCGTACGGGACGCCCTCGTGGAGGCGGTACGCGCGCGCTTGTCGGCGCCGCGGCACGTGCCCGACCTCGATCCCGGGCCGGTGCCCGGGATGGGCCCGGCCGAGCGGCGGGCCCGGCGCGGGATGCCCGTGCCCGGCATCGGCGCCGACCTCTCCGGCGGACCGGCCTCCGGGACGCTCGCCCTGCTGGCCGCCGGGCTGCCCGGCCGGCCCGGCACGCTGCTCGGACACGGCACCGGCGCCGGCGAACGGCTCCTCGCCGTCACCTTCAACGACCTGGCCGTAGGCGGCCGTGAGGCCGAGGTGGAACGCGCGGGGGCCCTAGCCGCGAACCCCCGCCTGCACCACGTGGTGGTCACCGGCGGCGAGGAGACCCTGCCGTACGCCGACCTCGAGGGCCCCCTCACCGACGAACCGGGACCCTCCCTGGTCACGGCCGCGCGGCACCGCGCCCGGCTCGCCGCCGGCAGCGCCGACCACTTCACCGGCCACGGCGCTCGTCAGGTCCTGGACGCCCACCCCGCCCGCCTCGCCGACCTCCTCATGGACCGCAAACGGCGCCATCTGGTCCGGCCGGTCGCCGCGCTCGCCAAGGCCGACGGCTCCGTGATGGTCCCCGCGCGCGTGTACGGCGCGGCCCGGCGCCTGGCCCGCACTCCCTACCGGGCGGGACTGGAAACGCTGGCCGAACGGCTGATGCGGCGCCGCTTCGACGAGCCCAAGGGGGCGGTCGGCGCGTCCCTCGCCGCGCTGACCTGGGCCAGACCCGGGCCCGCAGCCCGCTGGCTGACAGGGGAGGCGCTGGCCGAAGTATCGGTTCTGCTGCAGGCGGAGGCGGACCGCTCCGGTACCGGCGTCCAGCGTCCCGGCGAGCACCGCGCGCGTGCCGCGCTCGCGCGCGGCGCCGCCGACCTGCGCGTCCTGGAACAGGCCGCCGAGATCCGCTCCCAGCGTCTGCACGCGCCCTTCCTCGACAACCAGGTGGTCCGCGCCTGCCGTGCGCTGCCGGAGGCCCTCCGCGTCCAGCCGGGCGCCCGTTCCGCGATCCTCCGTACGGTCCTGGAGGGCGCCGGCGTCACCGACCTTCCGCCCGGCTGGGGCGCCCCCTCCCACGCCTCCTCGGCGGCGGCCACGCGCGCGGGACTGCGCATGGCGGCCGACCCCCTGCTGGACCTGTTCGCCACCCCGCTCCTCGCCGACGCCGGCCTGGTGGAGGCCCGCGTCGTCCGCGAGGCCCTGCGGGCGGCAGCCGTCGGCGACCCCCTCCCCCTGGACGGCCTGGCCGATCTGATCTCCCTGGAACTCTGGCTCCACCGCCTCCTCGCCCGCCGCGGCACCTGCTGGACGGGAACACCGGCCCGCGCGCGTGCGGTGCCCTCCGGGATCCAGCCGAGAAGGGGTGCTCTGGCCTCCGGCGCGTGAAGGCCGATGCCCCGGAAGAAGCCCGGCCCCACCCCCCGCGCCCCGCACCGGCCCGGCACGCCCGGTCGAAACCCCCGTGCCCCGATTCCCGCACCCCGCGACAATGACCGGATGCGGTACAGAATCCTGGGCGCAACCCAAGCGGAAGACGACCAGGGCACCCCCGTACCCATCGGCGGCCGGCGCCTGCGCACGCTCCTCACCGCCCTCGCCCTGCGCCCCGCCCGCACAGCCACCCCCGAAACCCTGATCGACGAGATCTGGGCGGACGACCCGCCCCGGGACGCCCCCGCCGCCCTCCAGGCCCTCGTCGGCCGCCTCCGCCGCGCCCTCGGCCGCCACACCATCGCCTCCACCCCCGGCGGCTACCGCCTCGAAGCGGCCGAGGACGACATCGACCTGTACGTCTTCGAGCGGCTCACCCACACCGGCACCAAGGCCCTCGCCGCGGGCGACCCGGCCACCGCCCACCGCACCCTCACCGAAGCCCTCGCCCTCTGGCACGGCCCCGCCCTCGCCGATCTCCCCGACCGCGCCGCGGCCACCCGCCCGGAGGCCCTGCGCCTGGCGGCGACCCGGGCCCGGGCCGCCGCCGCCCTCGACCTGGGCCGCGCCCCGGACGTCGTACCGGAGCTGGCGGAACTCACCACGGCCCACCCGCTGGACGAGGCCCTGCAGGCGCTCCTCATCCGCGCCCTGCGCGACACGGGCCGCCCCGCCGACGCCCTCGCCGCGTACGAGTCCGCCCGCCGGGCCCTCGCCGACGCCCTCGGCACCGACCCCGGGCCGGAACTCCAGGCCCTGCACGCGTCGTTGCTCAAGCAGCACGAACCGGAGCCGCCGAAGCCGTCCGCGGCGCCCGCCCAACCCCCCGAGCGCACCGGCAATCTCCGCCCCCGCCTGACGTCCTTCGTCGGGCGGGAACCAGAACTCGAGGCCATTCGTTCCGATGTGCACAGGGCCCGCCTGGTCACGCTCACCGGACCGGGCGGCTCGGGAAAGACCCGTCTCGCCGAGGAGGCCGCCGCTGGGCTTCCGCAGGCATGGCTGGTCGAGCTGGCCCCGCTCGACCACCCGGAGGCGGTGCCCGGCGCGGTGGTCAGCGCGCTCGGTCTGCGCGAGACCGTGCTGCTGACCAACGAGCTGGCGCCCCAGCAGGACGACCCCGTCGCCCAGCTGATCGAGTACTGCGCCCAGCGCAGTCAGCAGCTCCTGGTCCTTGACAACTGCGAGCATGTCATCGGCGCGGCCGCCGCCCTCGCCGAGACCCTCCTCACCCACTGCCCCGGGCTCACGATCCTCGCGACCAGCCGTGAACCCCTGGGTGTCCCCGGTGAGTCGGTGCGCCCGGTCGAGCCCCTCGTCCCGGAGCAGGCGCACCGCCTCTTCGCCGAGCGCGCGCAGGCCGTCCGTCCCGACGCCGGCGCCGCGCTCGCCGACACCGAGGCCGTGGCGGAGATCTGCCGCCGCCTGGACGGGCTGCCGCTCGCCATCGAGCTGGCCGCGGCCCGGCTCAGGCTGCTGAGCCCGCGGCAGATCGCCGACCGGCTCGACGACCGCTTCCGCCTGCTCACCTCCGGAAGCCGTACGGTCCTGCCCCGCCAGCAGACCCTGCGCGCGGTCGTCGACTGGTCCTGGGACCTGCTGGACGAGCGCGAGCGCACGGTGCTGCGCGAGGTGTCCGTGTTCGCCGGCGGCTGGGACCTCGCGGCGGCCGAGGCCGTGTGCACCGGCCCGGCGGCCGACCTGATCGGCGCCCTCGTGGACAAGTCCCTCGTCGTGGCCGAGCCCGCCGGACCCGACGGCTGCGACGGCATGCGCTACCGCATGCTGGAGACCATCCACGAGTACGCCACCGAGCGCGCGGCCGAGGTCCCTGGAGTGCGCGCAGCGGCCGAGCGCCGGCACCGCGCGTGGGTGCGGGCGCTGGTCGAGGAGGCCGACCCGCTCCTGCGGTCCGCGGCCCAACTGCCGTGGATCTCCCGCCTGGAGACCGAGCTGGACAACGTCCGGGCGGCCCTGGACCGCGCGGTGCGCGTCGGCGACGAGGCGGAGGCGGGCGCGATCGTCCTCGCCATGGGGTGGTTCTGGTGGCTGCGCAACCACCGTCTGGAGGGGACCGCCCGGGTCCGTCTGGTCCTGCGCCTGGGCGTGGCCCTGGACACCCTGCCGGCGTCCGGCCTGCCGGACGCCCTGCGTACCAGCGGCGGTCTGGCCGCGCTGGTGGAGGTGGCCGATCCGGTCGGGGCGTTCCTCGCCGCCCCGCCCGACGAGGCCGGGCATCCGCTGCGGGAGCTGCGGATGGACCTCAGGATGCTCGACCTGTTCCTGACCTCGGAGTCGAACGCCGACCACCTGGCGGCCGACTCGCGGGCCCCGCAGTACATCGCGCGCGTGCGGGCCGCCTACGAGCACGGCGGCCCCCGGGCGGCCCGGCTCCCGGGCATCGTCTGGCCACTGACCGCCTACTACCTGGGCGGCACGTCGGACGTCGGCCCGGACCTGGCCGCGGCCGTCGCCAACTGCCGCAGATACGGCGGCGACTGGGAGATCGGCGTCTCCCTGATGTACCGCACGCATGTGACCGTCGATTCCCCGGGCAACCTGCGGGGCGTGGACGAGGACCTGGCCGAGCTGCGCCCCCTCAGCCGGCGCGTCGGGGACCGCTGGATGCGGGCGCAGGTGTGCAGCGCGGCGGCCGAGGCGGCCATGGCGCGCGGCCGGTTCGAGGAGGCGCGCGGCGAGTACGAGGAAGCCCTGCGCCTCGCCTACGAGGTGGGTGCCTACGCCGAGTCGCCGTTCCTGATGGCACGGCTCGCCGAGATCGCCTACCGCTCCGGCGACCCGAAGGCGGCTCTGGCCGCCCTGGACGAGGCGGGAGCGGCCGCCGAGCGGTACGCGGTGCCGGAGTCGGCCGCCTTCGTGCTGATGATGCGGACTCATATCGCCCTGCAGGACGGGCGGATCGCCCACGCCCGCGAACTGTACGAGGCGACCCGCGCGGCGGCCCGCGGGGGCGCCCCGCCGCCGCAGTTCGGAGCCGGGCTGCGCATGGTCGAGGCGCTCGTCGTCGCCGGCGAGTCGGGTCCCGCGCACGGGCTGCCGATCCTCGCCGAGGCGCTGCGCGAGGCCGTGGCCCAGCGGTGCGCCGAGTTGATCACGGCGCAGCTGGTGGACACCGCGGCCTGGCTGCTGTCCCGGCTCGGAGACCTGGCGGGCGCGGTCCGGCTGTTCGCGGCCGCGGACCACTGGCGCGACGGCAACCGCCGCCCCGAGCCGGAGCGCAGCCAGGCCGCGCGGGTGCACGCCGAGGCCCGTACGGCCCTGCCGGCCGGCCGTTACGCGGCCGAGCGCGCCCGGGGCGCGGCCTTTAGCGTGGCCGAGGTGCTGCGCGAGCTGGACGCCCCGGCCGCTACCGGCAGGTGAACCGGGACTCCGCCCAGTCCGCGAGCGCCGCCTCGTCGAAGATGTCGCTGTGCGGCGCCACGACGAGCCGTACGGTCCTGCGCCCGGTGAGGTCCACGTGGACGGGGACGGCCCCGTCGCGTCCCTCGACCGTCCCCGACCGCCACAGCCGTACCCCGTCGGCGTAGACGGAGAACGTGACCTTGCCGAGGCCGAGGGTCATGTCGTCCACGCCGGCCAGCGCGTCGTACGCGGTGCACTGCCGGTTGAGGGCGATGGTGACGGAGGACTCGCCGTGCACGGTCACCCCGTGTGCGTACTGCTCGCCGTCGATCGACAGGTCGTGGCGCTGCCACACCCAACTGCTCTCGCCGAGCCGGATCTCGGGCCGGGTGCCGTCGCCGTCGACGTCGTAGTTCAGTTCGCTCACCTGGTAGACGGTGGGCGGCGGTGGCGTGGGCGTCGGGGTCGGTGTGGGAGTCGGCCTCGGCCTCGGCGTGGGTGCCGGGGTCGGGGTCGGCGTGGGCCGGGGCGTGGGCTTCGGCGCGGGCTTCGGGGTGGGCGTGGGTGTGTGTGTCGGGGCCGGAGTCGGCGCGGCGACGGGCAGCACCGGCGGCGGCGAAGGCTTCCGCTTCGACGGTGCCGGCTTCGGCGCCGGGGGCTGCGCGACCGGTGCGGACGGTGCCGGCCTGGCGACCTCCTTCGCCGGCGGATGGCTGTCGTCGACCAGGGCCAGCGCCACCGCGGCGGCGGCCACCACGACGACACCGGCCGCGATCCCCGCCTTCACCGGGGCGCCGAGCCCTTCTGCCGCCGCGGCCCCGCCCGCGCCGCCGCTCGCCCCGCCGGACGACCCGCCGGCTGCGGCTGCGGCACCGGCCGCCCCCACCCCGGCACTGCCGGCGATGATGCCGAGCGCCTTGGCGTACCCGGCGGCGCCGAACCAGCCGATGACCGCGACCGGGACGACACCGGGGATGCCGCTCGCGACCTCTTCGATCTGCGCCGCGGCCAGCCGGCATCTGGCGCACTCCTCCAGGTGCTTGCGCAGGCCCCGTTCGGCACGGACGCGCAGCTTGCGGCGGGCGTAGGTGCCGAGTTGGCCGGCGTATCGGGCGCACTCCTCGTCACCGGCGAGGGCTGCGCTGACGTGGGCCTGGAGATAGGCCTGCTTGAGCCCCTCGCGCGCGCGGCTGGCGAGCACCCGGGTCCCGTTGGCGTCCAGCCCGAAGAGCACGGCCACCTCGCTCGGGGACTCGTCCTCCACCTCGGTGTGCCACAGCACGGCCTGCCAGCGCTCGGGCAGCGAGCGGAAGGCCCGCATGGCCATGGACTGCTCGGCCTCCCGCATGGCGCGCACATCGGCGCCCAGGTCCATACCCGCTCCGAAGGAGCCGGCGGACGCGGTGCCGTCGGACACTTCGGAGGAGCGGGAGGCCTGCTGGGCGAAGACGGCGAAGTCGTCGACGAGCTGCTCACGCCGGGCGGACTTGGTCCAGTGCGCGGCGACGCGGCGTACGGAGGTGAGCAGATAGGCCCGTACGGCGTGCTCCGGCCCGGATCCGCCGCGCACGGCCTGCAGCATCCCCGCGAACACCTCGGCCGTGAGGTCGTCGGCGGTGTGCCCGTCCCGGCAGCAGGTCCGTGCGTAGCGCCGTACGGCATCGGCGTGCCGGCGGTACAGCTCTTCGTACGCGGAGTCGTCGCCGCCGCGCATCCGTCCGATCAACTCGGTGTCGCCGGGCGGCGTCTGCCGGGGCGAGGGCAGCACGCCCCCCTCGCGCTGGGCCGGCACGCTCCCGGCGGCAACGCGCCTGCCCTGGCTCGGCACCTGGGGCGGGCTCACCCCGGTGGCCTCCGCGTCCGCGTCGTCATCGCGTGACCCGTCCGACCCGTCCGACCCGTCAACGCTCATCGCGGAAAGCCCCCGACACCGGCACAGCCCAATCCGTCACCGGCACAGAGTCCCACATTGTCTTTTGTTCAACGACCCCCGTTCACCGCATCCACTCGTCCGAGGGCCCTTGTCAACGAGGCTCTCCGCGGCAGCCACGCGAACGAGGGACCCGTGCGGCCGGCCCCCTGCGCCCCGCAGCCCGGCGACGGCGGGCACCTCCACCCCGGACCGCCCGGAAAGAACCACCCGCACCGCCCGTGAACCAGCCACGGGCGGTGCGGGTGGGCAGACGCGACCGGGCTACGCCGGCCGCGACCGCAACCCTTCCAGCAGGATGTCCAGCAACCGCGCGGACGCGGCCGCCTGCTGCGCGGCATCGGGCAGGGACGGCGCCGCCGTGGCGATCACGAGCAGCACATCGCTCACGGACACGTCCGCCCGCAGTTCACCAGCCGCCCGAGCGCGGTCCACCAACTGCCCGACCACATCGAGCAACGCCCCGACCCCGCTGTCGCTGTCATCGACAGCGCCGGAGGACTCCCCGGACACCAGCCGCAGTTCGCCGGTCCCCGGCTGCACCCGCTGCTGCGGCACCCGAGGCTCTCCGGCGGCGCCCGCCGGCCCCGGCTCCGCCGGACCGGCGGAGCCGCTGAGCACCTGCGGCGGCAGCAGCCGCCCCGCCCCCGACGCCACCGACGTGCGCAGGAAGCGGGACAGGGCCGACCACGGCTCGTCCTCCTGCCCGAGCGCGGCGCGTGCCTGCTCGGTCAGGCGGGCGGTCTCCTCTTCGGCTATGCGCCGGACCAGCACGTCCTTGCTGGGAAAGCGCCGGTACACCGTGCCGACGCCGACCCTGGCCCGGCGCGCCACGTCCTCCATCGGCGCGCCGTAGCCCAGCTCGCCGAACACCTCACGCGCCGCACGCAGCACGTGCTCCAGATTGCGCTGTGCGTCCACGCGCAGCGGTGTCGTACGCGCCATGTCCGCGCGTCCGTTGCCCACCGTCGCGCTCACCGCTCCGCCGCCGTGTGCGACGGCGGCTGCGGATGACCAATGCGTGTCCTGAACATGCATGTTTTTCCCCCGGTAATGACGTCTCCCCCCGGAGACTCCACGCCACTGAAGCCGGAGTGCGCGGAACTGACGCTGATCTCGACCGGGTCCGCCCGTCGCGAGACCTGTTCGATCACATTCCCTACACCCCGTCGACACACGAACATAGTTGAGAGGGAGTCAATTCAGAAGGGGCAGGTTCCGCACAGCGCGCCCCCCGATCGGAGTACGACTCATGTACACCCTGATCCCCCACCTTCGCACTCCCTGGCCCCCACCCGCTGACCTGCCCCCTTTCGCCCGCCCCGGCGACCACGCCCGGCCCGCCGCACACCCGGTCGCCAGTCACACAAATTGCCGGGGCTGTGGACAAACAACAGCGCCGGGTGCGTCATGGGATGGTGAAGGAACGTGCGCGCATTCTGGTTGTCGGCGGCGGCTACGTCGGGATGTACACGGCCCTGCGTCTCCAGCGGAAGCTGAGGGGCGAGCTGAGGCGGGGTGAGATCGAGATCACCGTCGTCACGCCCGATCCCTACATGACGTACCAGCCGTTCCTGCCCGAGGCGGCGGCCGGTTCGATCTCCCCTCGCCATGTCGTCGTACCGCTGCGCCGCCTCCTGGACCAGTGCCACGTCGTCATCGGCGAGGTCACCTCCATCGACCACGAGGTGCGCACCGCCGCGGTCGCCACGCTCGCCACCAGCGAGGAGGGCAGGACGGCCGATCTCCTCGGCTACGACGAACTCGTCCTCGCCCCCGGCTCCGTCGCCCGCGCGCTGCCCATCCCCGGCCTCGCCGAGTACGGCATCGGTTTCAAGACCGTCGAAGAGGCCATCGGCCTGCGCAACCACGTCATCGAGCAGATGGACATCGCCTCCTCCACCCGTGACCCTGCCATCCGCGATGCAGCCCTGACCTTCGTCTTCGTCGGCGGCGGCTACGCGGGCGTCGAGGCGCTCGCCGAACTGGAGGACATGGCCCGCTACGCCGCGCGCTACTACCACAACGTCCGCCCCGAGGACATGAAATGGATCCTCGTGGAGGCCTCCGACCGGATCCTGCCCGAGGTCGGCGCCGAGCTGGGCCGCTACACCGTCACCCAGCTGCGCCGCCGCAACATCCAGGTCCTGCTCGAGACCCGCCTGGACTCCTGCGCCGACCGCGTCGCGGTCCTCAGCGACGGCCAGCGCTTCCCGACCCGTACGGTCGTATGGACCGCCGGCGTCAAACCGCACCCGCTGCTCGCCGCCACCGATCTGCCGCTCACCGGGCGCGGCCGGCTGAAGTGCACCGCCCAGCTGGCCGTCGACGGCGCCGAACACGCCTGGGGAGCCGGCGACGCGGCGGCCGTACCCGACGTCACCGCCGCCGCACCCGGCACCGAGACCGCCCCCAACGCCCAGCACGCCGTCCGCCAGGCCAGGACCCTCGCCGACAACGTCATCCACGCGCTGCGCGGTGAGCCCCTGGAGACGTACGCGCACAAGTACGCCGGCTCGGTCGCCTCCCTCGGCCTCCACAAGGGCGTCGCCCAGGTCTACGGGCGCAGGCTGAAGGGCTACCCTGCCTGGTTCATGCACCGCGTCTACCACCTCAGCAGGGTGCCCACCGTCAACCGAAAGGCCCGTGTCCTGGCGGAATGGATCCTCGCCGGGCTCTTCAAGAGGGAGATCGTCTCGCTCGGCTCACTCGAACACCCGCGAGCGGAGTTCGAACTCGCGGCCGGTGGAAAGCCTCCTCACAGCCCCTCGGACGACCCGAAGGGGTCGTCCTGACCGGACCCAGGAACTCCACGGCCCGCTCCGGCGTCTGACGGATGTCGTCGCGGCCCGCCCCGAGCAAAACCCTGCCAGACTGCCCCACGTCCGCGGACGGGCCACCCGCCCGACCACAGCACCCACGAGGCTTTCCCCATAGTGAACTTCACGCGCTGGAGCGCCCGCCTCCCCGGAACGCAGCGCCGCGCCGCCGCGCGGACCGAGACCCCGGTCCCCCCGGACCGGCGGGGAGAAGGCTCCGTGCCCGCGGCCCGCGCCGAACAGCCGGCCGACGGCACACCCCCGGTGCCCGCCGTCGACGAACTGCCCGCGCGCGACGTCCTCGACCGCGTCCCGGCCCTGGTCGCGCTCGTGCACGGCCCGGACCACCGCATCGGGTACGTCAACGACGCCTACACTGCGGCCTTCGGCGTACGACCGATGGGCGCTCCCGCGCGGGAGGCGCTCCCGGAGCTGGCCGAGCTGGGCCTGCTCCCGCTCCTCGACCAGGTGCTGCGCAGCGGCAAGCCCCGCACCCTGAAGTCCCGCAAGGCCGTCGACGGCCGCTCGTACACCTTCACCTGCACGCCCGTCGCCGAGGACGGCGACCGCGACGGCGGCGGTGCCGTTCTCGTGTTCGCCACCGACGTCACCGACCACGCCGAGGCCGCCGAACGCCTGCGCGCCAGCGAACGCCGCCAGCGCGAGACCGCGGTGACCCTGCAACGCTCCCTCCTCCCGCAGGAACTGGAACAGCCCGACGACCTGCGCATCGCCGCCACCTACCAGCCCGGCGGCACCGAGGCCGCGGTCGGCGGCGACTGGTACGACGTCATCACCCTCGGCGGCGGCCGCACGGCCCTGGTGATCGGTGACGTCATGGGCCGAGGCGTGCGGGCGGCGGCCGTCATGGGCCAGCTCCGCACGGCGGTCCGCGCCTACGCCCGCCTGGACCTCCCCCCGCACGAGGTGCTGCAACTCCTCGACGGCCTGGCCACGGAGATCGACGCCAACCAGATCGCCACCTGCGTCTACGCCGTCCACGACCCCAACGAGGGCCGCCTGGTCTACGCCTCCGCCGGCCACCTGCCGATCCTGGTCCGCGACGAGAACGGCATGGTCTCCCGCGCCGACGAACCCACCGGCCCGCCCCTCGGCACCGGCGGCTGGATGCACTCCTCGGGCTCGATCGCGCTGGGCCCGGGGTCGACGGCCGTCCTCTACACGGACGGCCTGGTCGAGCGCCGCGACGAGGACCTGGACGAGGGGATCGCGGCACTCGAAGGTGCTCTCGCGGGCGCCACGGGCACCCCCCAGGTGATCTGCGACCGCCTGGTCCGCTCCGCCGGTGTCACCGCCGACCACGACGACGACGTCGCCGTCCTCGTCCTCCAGCACCCGGCTCGTACGGGCCCCGACGGCGACCTCTTCCGCAACGCGGCCCTGGAACTCCTCGGCGGCGTCGAAGCGGCCCCCCGCGCGCGTGCCTTCGCCTCCGGCGTCCTCACCAGCTGGCGCTTCCCCACCGAACTGCACGACCTCGGCGTCCTCGCCGCCAGCGAACTGGTCGCCAACTCGCTCCAGCACGGCACCCCGCCCATGCGCCTCAGGCTCCGCCGCACCGACCGCCGCCTGATCGTCGAGGTCACCGACGGCGACGACCACCTGCCCCGGCGGCGCCGCGCCGAACCGGCCGACGAGTCCGGGCGCGGCATCGCCATCGTGGCGACGATCGCCTCGAACTGGGGCTCCCGCCGCACCCCGGGGGGCGGCAAGGCGGTGTGGTGCGAGTTCGTCCTGCCGAAGAGCAAGCACTGACCCACGGCAGCTGTGCACCTGGCGGGCGCCCACCGCGGCAGCGACGGACGCCTGTAGCGCCTCGAAGGGGCGCTACAGGCGCTGCGCGGCCGGCCACGACGCTGCCGCGGCCGAAGGACTGCCCGTCACGGCGCCGTCAGTGAAGCGTCCGGCTCCGCGGGCGCTCCGCCGCGCGTGACCACCCGGCTGCTCCGCGCCAGCCACGGCCGGTCCTGCATGGCGGTGAGCCGCCGCCCGAGCCGCAGCGCCAGGACGGTGATCCCCAGCGAGAACAGCAGGAACGTCACGATGTACGGCGCGTGCAGCGAGGCGCCCATGGGCCCGCCCACCGCCGGACCGACGGCCAGCGCCAGCTGCTTGACCAGCGCGAACACGGAGTTGTACTGCCCGGCCATGCCCTCCGGCGCCAGATCGGCGACCAGCGGCGCGACGGTCGGCGACAGCATCGCCTCACCCAGCCCGAACAGCGCGTACGTCGAGACG